>NZ_JOAX01000017.1 GCF_000720485.1 Streptomyces ochraceiscleroticus
GGTCTTCTCGCTGCGCGAGCTGGACCCCGACTCCGTACCGGTCAACTTCCTGATCCCCTTCGAGGGCACCCCGCTGGCCAAGGAGTGGAACCTCACCCCCCAGCGCGCCCTGCGCATCCTCGCCATGGTCCGCTTCGTCTGCCCCGACGTCGAGGTACGCCTCGCCGGCGGCCGCGAGGTGCACCTGCGCACCCTGCAGCCCCTCGCGCTGCACCTGGCCAACTCCATCTTCCTCGGCGACTACCTCACCAGTGAGGGCCAGGCCGGCAAGGACGACCTGGCGGGCGGCGGCTGCGCGCCGTGCGGTGACGCCGGGGCCGAGCCGGCCGCCGCCGAACCCGTCGCAGCCCAGCCCGAGCCGGTCGCCGCCGGTGCGGTGGCCGACGCGCCGGACGCCGACGGTGCCCGTACGGACCTGGTCGCGGTGCGCCGCCGCGGCGCCGGTACCGACCTGCCGCCCAATGCCTGAGCCGATGGACGTGCACGACCTGCTGGCACTGGACCGGCAGCATGTGTGGCACCCGTACGGCCCGATGCCCGGCAAGGACGACCCGCTGGTGATCGAGTCCGCGGCCGGGGTCCGGCTGCGGACCGCCGAGCCGGTCCAGGGCCACACCGAGCTGGTCGACGGCATGTCGTCCTGGTGGTCGGCGATCCACGGCTACAACCACCCGGTACTGAACGAGGCCGCACGCGGCCAGTTGGACCGGATGAGCCATGTGATGTTCGGCGGGCTCACCCACGAGCCCGCCGTCCGGCTCGCCCAGCGGCTCGCCGACATCTCGCCGGGCGACCTGGAGCACGTCTTCCTGTGCGACTCCGGGTCCGTCTCCGTCGAGGTCGCGGCCAAGATGTGCCTGCAGTACTGGCGGTCGCTCGGCCGCCCGGCCAAGCAGCGGCTGCTGACCTGGCGCGGCGGTTACCACGGTGACACCTGGCAGCCGATGTCGGTGTGCGACCCGGACGGCGGCATGCACGAACTGTGGTCCGGGGTGCTGACCCGGCAGGTGTTCGCCGACGCACCGCCGGGCGGATTCGACGCGCCGGTGGACGAGGCGTACGCCGACCACCTGCGGGAGATGATCGCCCGGCACGCCGACGAGCTGGCCGCGGTCATCGTGGAGCCGGTCGTGCAGGGCGCGGGCGGCATGCGCTTCCACTCCCCCGGCTATCTGCGGGTGCTGCGGGAGGCGTGCGACGCGCACGACGTGCTGCTCGTCCTCGACGAGATCGCGACGGGTTTCGGCCGGACCGGCGAGCTGTTCGCGGCCGGGCACGCGGGTGTCGTACCGGACGTGATGTGCGTCGGCAAGGCGCTGACCGGCGGCTATCTGACCATGGCGGCCACGCTGTGCACGCCGCGGGTGGCGGACGGGATCTCCCGGGGCGAGGTGCCGGTGCTCGCGCACGGGCCGACGTTCATGGCCAACCCACTGGCCGCCGCGGTCGCAGGCGCCTCGCTGGACGTCCTGCTCGCGCAGGACTGGCGGCAGGAAATCAAGCGGATCGAGACCGGCCTGCGGGACGGACTGGCACAGGCCCGCACGATTCCGGGCGTTCGGGACGTACGGGTACTGGGAGCCATCGGCGTCGTCCAGCTCGACCGCCCGATCGACATGACGGCCGCGACGCGGGCCGCCGTCGGGGAGGGCGTGTGGCTGCGGCCGTTCCGCGATCTGATCTACACGATGCCGCCGTACATCACCGGCGACGAGGACATCGCCCGTATCTGCGCCGCGGTGTGCGCCGCCGCGCGCGAGGGCTGAGGAGGAACGCGTAGATATGTCGGTGCTGTTCATCACGGGCACGGGCACGGAGATCGGCAAGACGGTCACCACCGCCGCGATCGCCGCCGCCGAGCTTGCCGACGGCCGGTCGGTCGCGGTGCTCAAGCCCGCGCAGACCGGCGTGGCGGCGGGCGAGCCGGGCGATGTGGCGGAGGTCGCGCGGCTCGCGGGCTCCGGCGTCACCACCGCCGAACTCGCCCGGTACCCCGAGCCGCTGGCGCCCGCGACCGCGGCGCGGCGGGCCGGGCTGCCGCCGGTACGCCCGTACGAGATCGCCGAGGCGGCGGGCAAGCTGGCCACCGAGCACGACGTGGTGCTGGTGGAGGGCGCGGGCGGGCTGCTGGTCCGCTTCGACGAGACCGGCGCGACGCTGGCCGACGCGGCGAAGGCGCTCGGCGCGCCGATGCTGATGGTGGCGCAGGCGGGACTCGGCACGCTCAACGCCACGGCGCTCACGGCGCTGGCGCTGCGTACGGCGGGGATCGAGACGCCCGGCGTCGTCATCGGAAGCTGGCCCGCGGAGCCGGATCTGGCGTCGCGCTGCAACATTGAGGATCTGCCGGAGTCGGCGGGGGCACCGCTGCTGGGACTCGTACCGGCCGGGTCCGGGGCATTGCCGCCGACCCGTTTCCGGGCGCAGGCGTCGTCCTGGCTGGCGCCGCGGCTCGGCGGCACCTGGCAGAACTAGCGGTACGACGAAGGGGGCACCGGCTGTGAGCCGGTGCCCCCTTCGCCTACGCGGGGATCAGTCGAGCGCCGCGCCCTTCCGTTCCGGGATCAGCAGCATCGCGGCCATGTCCAGGACGTAGATGACGGCCAGCAGGGCGATCGCCTTCTGGAAGCCGTACGCGCCGGCGACGAGGGCGACGACGAGCGGGGCGAGGCCGCCGATGCCGCGGCCGACGTTGAAGAGGACGTTCTGCGCGGTGGCGCGCGCGTGCGTCGGGTACAGCTCGGCGATGAGCGCGCCGTAGCCGCCGGTCATGCCGTTCACGAACGCCCCCATGACCGCGCCGCCGATGAGGAGCGCGGTGGGCGTGGAGAGCGTGGCGTACGCGAGGACCGTGACGACCGAGCCGGCCTGGAAGATCCAGAAGGTGGGGCGGCGGCCGATGCGGTCGGCGAGATGGCCGAAGGCGAGGATGCCGCAGGCCATGCCGAGGACGGTGACGGCGGTCCAGGCGCCGGACTTGGTGAGGCTGTAGCCGAACTGCTGGGAGAGGTAGCTCGGCAGCCAGGTCATGATGCCGTAGTAGCCGAAGTTCTGTACCGAGGTCAGGACGAGGACGCCGAGGGTGGCGCGGCGCGCGGCGGGGGTGGCGACCAGGGAGCGCAGCGGCGCGGTGGCCGGGCGCTCGGCGGTCTTCGCGGCAGTGAACGCGGCGGGCTCGTGCATGGTGCGGCGGAAGAGGAAAGCCGCGACCGCGGGCAGCACGCCGAGGGCGAAGAGCGCGCGCCAGCCCCAGGCGTTGATGACCGGCGCGGAGAGCAGGGCGGCGGCGAGGACGCCGGTCTGCCAGCCGAGGCCGACGTAGGAGGTGCCGCGGGCGCGCTTGCGGCTCGGGAACGCCTCGGCGGCCAGCGCCATGCCGATGCCGAATTCGCCGCCGATGCCCATGCCGGCGAGGAAGCGGGAGGCGGCGAGCTGGGGGAAGTCCTGGGCGATCGCCGTGACGCCGGTGAAGACGGCGAAGAGAATGATCGACCAGGTCAGGACGCGGATGCGGCCGAGGCGGTCGGAGAGTACGCCGAAGAGGAGCCCGCCGGCGACGCAGCCGATGAGGGTGATGGTGGTGAGCGAGCCGGCCTGGGCGGAGCTCAGGTCCAGCCCCGCGGTGATCGCGGAGAGCGCGAAGCTGAGGATGAGGAGGTCGAAGCCCTCCAGGCCGTAGCCGACGGCGGAGGCGAGTACCGCCTTGCGGGCGTAGGCGTCGGTGGTGGCCTCCGGTACGCCTGGGTGGGCGTCCTCGACCGCTGGCGCGGGGTGGTTGGGCATGCGTCCTGCTCTGTCGTGCGTACGGGTGGTGCTGGGCGTACGTCGGATTGTCAGTGGGGGGCGGTAGCTTCGGGAGGTGTGTGGCGGAGGTGGGGGAGGGACCTCGTCACCGGTCTCCCGGAGGACGGTCTCCTCGTGGGGAGAGGGAGGGGCCCTGCCAGGAATCACGAAGCGGGCCGCCACCTGAAGCAGCCCGACACCCGACGCGACCGAGCCGACTCGCCATTCTAGAACCCGCCGATCGCTGTCAGGTACACGCGGTACCGATCACTCCCGGATGCACGCGGCCCATCGCTCTCACGTACGGCTACCGCCGGTACCGGCGACGGACCGGCGCCCCGGCGGCACAATCGGAGCGGGAGTCGCCGTCGTGCCGTACGGGAAGGGCGAGACATGTCGCTGCGCAACAGAGGACACCGGACCGCCGTGCACCATCCCCTCTTCGCCCGCGCTTACGCGCGGCTCGGGCCGCTCGCCGACGAGCACGCCGGTGTGCGGCCGCTCCGGCGCGAGCTGCTGGCGGGACTGTCGGGGCGGGTCATCGAGATCGGCGCGGGCGGTGGGCTGAACTTCGCGCACTATCCGGGGGCGGTCTCGGAGGTGGTGGCGATCGAGCCGGAGGCGACGCTGCGGCAGGCGGCGCGTACGGAAGCGGTGCGGTCCGAGGTGCCCGTGGATGTGGTGCCGGGGGTCGCCGAGGCGCTGCCGGTGAAGAGCGAGGCGTTCGACGCCGGGGTGGTGGCGCTGGTGCTCTGCTCAGTACGGGACGTGG
This sequence comes from Streptomyces ochraceiscleroticus, assembly GCF_000720485.1. Taxonomy (GTDB): domain Bacteria; phylum Actinomycetota; class Actinomycetes; order Streptomycetales; family Streptomycetaceae; genus Streptomyces; species Streptomyces ochraceiscleroticus. The sequence goes on from NZ_JOAX01000017.1 coordinate 4,556, forward strand.
AGCGGGCGCTGGCGGAGTTGCGGCGGGTGCTGCGGCCGGGCGCCGAGCTGCGGTTCCTGGAGCATGTACGGGCCGAGGGGCGCGGGCTGCGCGCGGTGCAGCGGGCGGCGGACCGTACGGTGTGGCCGCTGCTGAACGGCGGCTGTCACACGGGCCGGGACACGGTGGCCGCGCTGCGCACCGCCGGGTTCGCCGTGGAGTCGCACCGGCGGCTGCGGGTGCCGCCGCGCGGCATCACCCTGCCGACCTCACCGATGGTGCTGGGCACGGCGCGGCGTCCGGAGACGGCGGGTTGAGCAGTACGCCGTCTCCGGACGCCGGCCGCGTCCGCGGATCGGTCAGCGGCGCTCGCCGGCCACGCCGGTGCTCCGCGCCGGGACGCTTCGTATGCTCGCGCACGGCACCTGTGACCGCAGGTGCTTGCTGCCGCGCTGTACTGCCAGTGCGTCGGTGGCACGGACCCGTGCCACCGAACCGCGCTGGAAGACCAGCACGACGGCCGGCGCTCCCACCGCCCGCACATCCGCTCTAACGGACTGGACTTGCCGCCAACGGCCCTGAAGGAGTACCAGGTCGCCCTGCCTCACCTGCAGCGCCCTCACCGCACCATCACAGCCCACATTTCTTGGCCCACCCCATCTGTCGTGGCGGGACCACTCGGTGCGCCCCCTCCCCAGGGGCGGACTTCGGTCCTGCCGTGATTGGTCCGGTAACTCTGGCGGCTCGTTCGCTTCTGCGCACACTCCGATCCGGTCACATTGCCGACCCTTGGGTATACGCGCGTTGCGTGACCATATGCGTTTGCTCATGCGGGGTGGACTGCCAAGTGCAGGGCACTTGGGTGGCACTGGGTGTCACATGCCGCCCGAGCAGCAGCTGCGCTCCGTCCGGCCAGCGAAAAGTGCAATATTGCATCCGCACGGCCGGGTGCATGGATGCACTTGTACGCGGGCGCGCGCCCCTGTGATGGCAGCGCGTGCCACCCCGATCACGCGCCGCTACGAGCCGGTCACCGGCCTGCTGACCTCGGCCGGAGCTCAGCCGCTGCGGAACCCTCCCGAACCGCCTCCCGTACGGCACTTGGGCTGATCACAGGCCGTGCGGGCGCAAACGCCCACGGAAGGCGGAAGGCACGGGGTGACGGCCGGATAAGGGTGGTGAGTGGCGTACGACACTGTCTCCGAGCGGCCGTTACTCGTCCGTACCGTGGGTTTCCGGGCCGGGCAACTCCCCTGGCCAGTGACGCAGTTCACGCAGAAGGGTGAGGAAGGCACGTTCCGCCGGGGAGAGCAGGCGGTCCCTGCGGTGTACCAGGCTGACCGGCCGGGGCTCCGGCGCGGGCACGACCGGCAGTACGGCCAGCCGGCCGGCCCGTACGTCCTCCCCCACCGCGTGCTCGGAGATCAGCGCGAGGCCCAGCCCGGCGGCCACGCACTGCTTCACCGCCTCCGGGCCCCAGATGTCCGCGCGCGGCACATCCTCCAGCGCCCAGTCGGCCAGCACCTGTTCCTGCAGGCTGCGGGTCTGCGAGCCGGGCTCGCGGAGCAGGAACCGCGCGCCGGCCAGCTCGGCGGGCGTCACCTCGGCGGCGCCCGCGAGCCGGTGGCCGGGGGCCGCGACCAGTACGAGCCGCTCGTCCAGCACGGTTTCCACGACGAGCCGGTCGCCGTGCGGGCTGCCGGCCACCACCGCGATCCCGATGCCGCCGCCCAGCAACTGCTCCTGCACCGCCTCGCCGTTGCCCACGAAGATGTCGCACTCGATGGCGGGGTGCCGCTCCCGGTACCGGGCCAGCAGCGCGGGCAGCAGGTACGTGCCGACGGTCGTCGAGCCGCCGACCAGCAGCCGGCCGGTGGCCAGCCCGCTGACCTGCTGCACGGCCGCGACCGCCTCCTCGGCGAGCAGGAAGACGCGCTTGCCGTACTCGGCGAGCACCTCGCCCTCGGCGGTCGGCCGGGCGCGGGTCCCGGAGCGGTCCACGAGCGTGACGCGCAGCGACTGTTCGAGCTTGCGCACCTGGTTGGAGACCGAGGGCTGGCTCATGTAGAGCTTCTGCGCGGCGGCGGAGAAGCCCTGGTGCTCGACGACCTGCATGAAGATCCACAGCCGGTGGAGGTTGAGTTCCATGGCACCCCCAGGGGCTTGCGGAGATCGGCTTCCGGGCGGGCGGCAGCCTAACTCTCCGGCTGCCCGCCGGACAGGGCCACGACCACGTCGTCCGTACCGCCCACCTCCACGGCCCCCTCCCCCGCACCGTGCCGCGCGCGGGCCCACAGGTAGTACAGCGGTGCGGTGACGATGAGCCCGACCAGCCAGGACAGATCGGCGCCGCCGAGGCGTGCGGCGAGCGGTCCGGTGTAGAGGTCGGTGGCGAGGAAGGGGATCTGTACGACGATGCCGAGGGCGTACGAGCCGAGCGCGACCGGGTTGAAGCGCCCGTAGCGGCCGCCGTCCGGGGCGAAGAGGGCATCGAAGTCGTAGCGGCCGCGGTGCAGCAGATAGAAGTCGATGAGGTTGATCGCGGTCCAGGGCACGAGGACGACCAGCAGGACGAGGACGAGATTGACGAAGTGGGTGACGAAGTCGCTGGAGAGGCCGAGGGCGATGATCAGGGCCGCGGCCAGGACCAGCGCCGAGACCGCGCCGCGAGCGGCCACGCGCGGCTGCCAGCGGGCCCGGAAGGTCTGCCCGATGGTGATCATCGAGAGCACCGCGCCGTAGAGGTTGAGCGCGTTGTGGTTGATCACGCTGAAGAGGAAGAGCAGCAGCAGTACCGGGCCGAACGCGCCGGCCGCGTCGTGGAATCCGGCGACCGCGTCCGGGTCGGGGCTGACCAGCGCGACGACCGTACCGGCGAGGAAGGGCAGCGCGGAGCCGAGGCAGGAGCCCCAGTAGGTGGCCCAGAAGGTGCTCGCGGTGCGGACCGTGCGCGGCAGGTAGCGCGAGTAGTCCGAGACGTACGGGGCGAACGCCAGCTGCCACAGGGCGCTGAGCGAGACGGTGGCGAGCCAGCCGGCGAAGGTGAAGGAGCCGCGGGTGAGGAAGTCGTCGGGCAGGCCGCGGGCGACGACCGTCGCGAGGCCGGCGAGGACGCCGAGGCCGAGGACGACGGTGGCGATCTTGTTGAGGTGGTGGATCAGGCGGTAGCCGATCAGGCAGATCGCCGCCGAGCCGGCCGCGCCCAGCAGGATGCCCGCGTCGACCGGGACGGCGGGCGCGAGGCCGTGCAGCGACTTGCCCGCCAGGACGATGTTGGAGGCGAAGAACCCCACGTACATCGCGGCGGCGACGACCACGATGAGCAGTGCGCCCACGGAGCCGAACTGCGCCCGGCTCTGGATCATCTGCGGCACGCCGAGCTGCGGCCCCTGCGCAGAGTGCAGCGCCATGAAGATGCCGCCGACGAGCTGGCCGACGACGATGGCGAGGACCGCGGAGACGAAGGACTGGTGGAAGACCTGGACGCCCATCGCGCCGGTGACCAGCGGCAACGGCGCGATGTTGGTCCCGAACCACATGGTGAAGAGGTCGCGGACCCTGCCGTGCCGTTCGGTTTCGGGGACGTGGTCGATGGTGTGCTTTTCGAGCGCTTCCGAGGGTTCGGGCACGGGCGTCTCCTCGCCTCACGTGGGATGGCAGGGAGTCTCGGGGAGCCCCGTTGATCCGGTCAATCAGAGAAATCCGTGCTCCTCCATCTGATGAACCGATGCAGTGGAGATGGCAGGATCCCGTCATCACCACGCACAGGAGCTGCCCCATGCCCAAGGACGCGAACTTCACCCTCGTACAGCTGCGGTACTTCCTGGCCGCGGCGGAGCTCGGCAGCATGACCGCGGCGGCCCAGCGGATCAATGTCTCGCAGTCGGCGATCTCGACCGCGGTGACGCATCTGGAGCGGGAGCTCGGGGTGCAGTTGCTGATCCGGCGGCATGCGAAGGGCCTGTCGCTGACCCGGGCCGGCGAGCGCTTCCTGCACGAGCTGCGCGGCTTCCTCACGCATGCCGAGGATCTGACGGAGGCGGCGCGCAGCCTCGGTACGGAGCTGGTGGGTGAGCTGGCGGTGGGCTGTTTCCAGACGCTGGCGCCGTTCTGTCTGCCGCGGCTGCTGCGGGAGTTCGGGCAGGCGCATCCCGCGGTGCGGGTGCAGGTCACCGAGGGCGACATCCGGGCGGTGCAGGAGGACCTGCGCAGCGGGACGTGCGAGCTGGCGCTCCTGTACGACCTGGGGCTGGACCCGGACATCGAGCGGGAGGTGCTGGCGGTGGCGCCGCCGTACGCGCTGGTGCCGCCGGACCATCCGCTGGCGGGGGCCGGTTCGGTGCGGCTGGCGGAGCTGGCGGCGGAGCCGATGATCCTGCTGGATCTGCCGCTGAGCCGGGACTACTTCCGCTCGCTGTTCCTGAAGGCGGGGGTGGAGCCGAGGGTGCGGCACCGCAGTACGAGTTACGAGACGGTGCGCGCGATGGTGGCGGCGGGCCACGGCTTCGCGATCCTCAACCAGCGGCCGGTGCACGACGCGACGTACGACGGCGGGCGGGCGGTGGCGCTGCGGCTGACGGATCCGCTGCCCGCCCTGCCGGTGGTGCTGGCGCGGCTCGCGGGCATCCGTCCGACGGGCCGCGCCCAGGCGTTCGCGGCCGTGTGCCGGGCGGCGCTGGGGACGTGACCTGCCCCGAAGCCCTGTATCTGTAAAACCGATGCAGTAGGTCGAAAAGCTCTGCTTTACGGATGCAGAGCGGCGCGCCCATAGTCATGTCTCAGCAGAGCCCGCACGCCTCGGGAGGCTGATGATGACCCTCACTCTGGACGACGCCGTGGATCCGCGGACGCTGCGCGCGGACTTCGTCGCGGCGATGGGGAATGCCGCCACCGGCGTCACCGTGGTCGCCACCGATGGAGCGGCCGGCCGCTTCGCGCAGACGGTCAGCGCGATGAGCTCGGTGTCCGCCGATCCGCCGTCGCTGCTGGTGTGTGTCAACCGGCGCAGCCCGCTCGCGGACGCCGCCGTGCGCAACGGCGTCTTCTCCGTGAATGTCCTCGCCGTGGACCAGGCCCATGTCTCGGACGTGTTCGCGGGCCGGCCCGCCGGCGGCGAATCCCCGTACGAGCCGTACGACTTCGGCTGCGCGCGCTGGCTGCCGTTGAGCACCGGCGCGCCCACCCTGGCCGGCGCCGCGGCGGTCTTCGACTGCCGCCTGGCCACCGGCCACGAGCACGGTACGCACCGCATTCTGGTGGGCGAGGTGCTCGCCTCGTCCGTCACCGACGCGCGGCCGCTGGTCCACCACGCCCGTGCGTACGGCGCGCCCCGCCCCCTCTGACCCGCCTCGTTCCATCAACGCTGCCACTCACACCGAGGAGCACCCGCATGATCCGTACCGGGGAGCAGTACCGGGAGTCGATCCGCGACGGCCGGGAGGTGTGGATCAACGGCGAGAAGGTCGCCGACGTCACCGCACACCCCGCCTTCAAGCCGCTGGTCGACATCCGGTCCCGTATCTACGACATGGCCCACGAGCCGGACACCCGCGAGGTCATGACGTACACCGACCCGGACACCGGTGAGGTCAATGCGATCCAGCAGAAGCCGCCGCGGACGCGGGAGGACTGGGACGCCAAGCGGGCGGCAACGGACGCCGTGCTGACGGACGTTGGCGGGGTCGTCACCCGCGTCGGTGACGAGACGATCGGTGAGGTGTGGTCGCTGATCGACGGCCAGGACGTACTGGACGCGATCAACCCGGCCTACAGCGACAACGTCAAGCACCACATCGACAAGGCGTGCTTCGGCGACCCGTTCCATGTGTCGGCCAACACCGATCCCAAGGGCGACCGTTCCAAGCGCCCGCAGGACCAGGACCCGGACATGCTGCTGCATGTCGTGAAGGAGACGGACCGCGGGATCGTGGTGCGCGGCGCGAAGTACGAGACCGCGGCGGCCTACTCCAACCAGGCGTTCACCAAGCCGACGATCGCCAACTGGGGTGACTCCGAACTCTCGGACTACGCCCTGGGGTTCATGCTCGACATGGGCTCGCCAGGCCTGAAGTACATCTGCCGCACCGGCTTCGCGGGCCGCGCGCCCGCCGAGGACTACCCGCTCGCCAACCGCTTCGACGAGGTGGACACCCTCGTCGTCTTCGACGACGTCGAGATCCCCTGGGAGAACGTGCTGTTCTACCGGGACACCAAGGCGGCCACCTTCATCCGCGCGACCCTGCACCGCTACAGCGCGTACGCCTTCACCCAGCGCAATCTGCGGCTCGCGGACCTGATGATCGGCGCGGCGCTGTGGAACGTGAAACAGACCGGGCTGGAGAAGCAGCAGGCCGTGCAGGAGAAGCTGGCGACGCTCGCGTGTTACCGGGAGGGCATCAACGCGCACCTCACGGCGGCGGTGGCGATGGCGGAGCCGAGCCCGGGAGGGCTGCTGATGCCCCATCAGTCGCTGCTCTACACCGGGCGTGTGCTGGCCTGTTCGCAGTTGCACGAGATGATGCACATCGCGCGGGAGCTGTGCGGCGGGCAGATCTGCATCACGCCCGACAAGGCGTCCTTCGACCATCCGGACACCGCTCCCTGGCTGGAGAAGTTCTACTCGGTCAATGAGCACTGGGTCGCCGAGGACCGCCGCAAGCTCCTCGCGTACGCCCGTGACCTGCTGAACTCCGACTACGCGGGGCACCGGCTCACCTTCCAGCTCTTCGCGCAGTCACCGCCGTTCGCGCACCTCGGCGCGGTGTACCGGAACTTCGACTGGGACGGCCCGCTGGACCTGGTGAAGGACGCGGCCGGACTGTCGGACAACGTACTCGGCACGCTGGGAAGGAAGGCCAAGTGACCACGCACGACCGCATCCGCTGTTTCAACACGGCGGACACCTATCCCGAGCAGGACCTCTCCAACGATCTGGCGCAGGCGGTGGTCGCCGAGGGCACGGTCTATCTGCGCGGCCAGATCGGGCAGGACCTGGACACCCGCGAGAACGTCGGGGTGGGCGATGTCGCCGCGCAGGCCGAGCGGGCGATGGCCAACATCGACATGCTGCTGCGGGAGTGCGGCAGCCGGCTCGACGAGATCGTGAAGATCACCGTCTATCTGACGGACATCCGGTTCCGCGAGCCGGTCTACCGTGTCATGGGCCGCTGGCTGAAGGGCGTGCACTATGTCTCGACGGGGCTGGTGGTCTCGGCGCTGGCCCGGCCCGAGTGGCTGGTGGAGATCGACGCGACGGCGGTGATCCCGCAGGAGCGGCGGGCCGAGGCCGCGGCGCTCAGGGCGGAGGCGAGCCGATGACGTTCTCGCTGGCCGCACGTTGTCCCCGTACCGGGGAATTCGGCGTCGTGGTGTCCTCGTCCTCGCCTGCAGTGGCCGCGCGTTGTGCGTATGTACGGGCCGGGGTCGGCGCCGCCTGCTCTCAGAACGTGACGGACCCCCGGCTGGGCCCCGAGCTGTTGGACGCGCTGGCGGACGGGGCCGACGCGGAGACCGCGGTGGCGCGCCTCACCCAGGCCGTACGGCACGTGGACTGGCGGCAGTTGACGGCCGTCGGGGTTTCCGGCGAGCCCGCCGCTTACTCCGGTGACCGCACGCTCGGGGTGCACGCGCAGGCCGTCGGCGCGGACGCGGTCGCGGCGGGCAATCTGCTCGCCGATCCAGGCGTGCCGGCCGCGATGCTGGCCGCCTTCGCCGCCGATCCGGCGGCTCCACTGGCCCAGCGTCTGGTTGACGCACTGTCAGCAGGGGCCGCGGCGGGCGGCGAGGCCGGTCCGGTGCACTCGGCGGGACTGCTGGTCAGCGGGCAGGTGCCGTGGCCGGTGACCGATCTGCGGGTGGACTGGACGGACGGCGATCCGATCGAGGAGTTGGCGACATTGTGGAAGCGGTGGGAGCCGCAGGCGGCGGACTACGTACGCCGCGCGTTGGATCCTGCGGCGGCTCCCGGGTACGGCGTACCGGGTGATCCCGAGTGAACGGTACCGATACGGCTGTACGGGACGCCGTCGCCGGTTCCTCGGATGACCTGCTCGCCCTCAGCCACCGCATCCACGCCCACCCTGAAGTCGCCTGGGAGGAGGAGCGGGCCGCCGGCTGGACAGCGGACGCCCTCTCCGACCTGGGCTATCGGGCCACTCCCGGGATCTGTGACCTGCCCACCGCCTTCTCCGCGACGATCGGCTCCGGGCCGCTGCACCTCGCGCTCTGCGCGGAGTACGACGCGCTGCCGGGGCTCGGCCACGCCTGCGGGCACAACATCATCGCGGCCTCGGCGGTGGGGGCCGCGGCCGGGCTGGCCCGGGTCGCCGACGATCTCGGGCTGACCGTGACGGTGCTGGGCACGCCGGCCGAGGAGGGCGGCGGTGGGAAGATCCTGATGCTGGAGCGGGGTGCCTTCGCCGGGGTGCACGCGGCGATGATGGTGCACCCGGGCCCGGTGGACGTCGCGGAGGCGGAGCCGTACGCGGTGGCGCATCTGCGGATCGACTACGAGGGCAAGGCCGCGCACGCCGCGGCCTATCCGGAGCAGGGCCGCAACGCCGCGGACGCGTTCACCGTCGCGCAGGTGGCGATCGGCCTGCTCCGTCAGCAACTCCCCCACTCCGTCAGGGTGCACGGGATGCTGACGCGCGGCGGCGAGGCGCCGAACGCGATCCCCGAGCGGACGAGCGGGCGGTGGTATGTGCGGGCCGGTTCGCTGGAGGAGCTGGAGGCCGTGCGGCCGCGCGTCGAGCGGTGTTTCGAGGCGGGGGCGCTGGCGGCCGACTGCGAGCTGTCGGTGGCGCACGAGAGCCCGCCGTACGCGGAGTTCCGTACGGACAACGAGATGCTCGGGCTGTACCGGGCCCGTGCGGAGGCGGTTGGGCGGAAGTTCACGTCGCCGGGCGCGCCCGAGGCGCGGATGAACCGGGCCTCGACCGACATGGGCAACGTCTCGCGGGTGCTGCCCGCGATCCATCCGTACATCGGCATCGGGTCGCTGCCCGCGGTCAATCACCAGAAGGAGTTCGCGGCGCACTGCGTCACGCCGGAGGCCGACCGCGCCGTGCTGGACGGCGCGACGGCCCTGGCGCTGACGGCGGTGTCGCTGGCGTCGGACCCCCGGCAGCGCGAGCGGCTCACAGCCGCCCGCACCCCGTGACCGTACGGGCGTAACGGAGGACCGCGTCGCGCGCCGCGGCGTGGTCCACCGCGGGGTTGCGGCTGAAGATGTGCAGGCCGTACCCGTCCTCCAGCGCGACCAGGTCGCGTGCCACGTCGGCCGGCGTCGCGGCGAGGGTGAAATCCCCCGCCGCGACGCCCAGTTCGAGCACGGTCGTGTAGAGCGCGACCTCGCGCGCGTACAGCGATGCCATCAAGGTGGCGTGCGGCCGGCTGCGGTCGGCGAGGCCATGCAGTTCATACAGCAGCTTGTGCACCCCGTCGTCACTGTCGCGCGGCAGGCCGCTCCCGGCCGCCACGCGCAGGCGCGCCACGGGGTCGGCGATGGTGTCCGTGCCGGCGTGCCGGTGCGCGAGATAGCGTTCCACGGCGGCCTGGTGCACCTCGAAGACCAGGTCGCCCAGCTCCGGGTAGTAGTAGAGCACCGAGCCCGCGGAGACCTCCGCCTCGGCCGCGATGTCCTTGATGCGCAGGCCCGCCAGGCCGCGCTCGGCGATCGCCCGGCCCGCGGCCTCGATGAGCGCCTCGCGCCGCGCGCCTTGATTCTTGGTCCTTGCCACGGCGTTGATTCCCCGTTTCTCAGTTCAACGAAAACATCATTCTCTGCGCAGTCCATTGACAGCGTAACGCGCCATAGTTTGAATCTCAGTTCAAAGAATCCCTCCCCCTCGCAAGGAGGCGGCGTGGCACGCGAAGCGAACGCCACCGTGGAGCGGCACACCATCGACGTCATCCCCGACGACGAGCGGCACGGCCGCACGCGTGACCTGTTCACCATCTGGTTCTCCTCCAACCTCGGCCCGCTCACGATGGTCACCGGCGCCCTCGCGCCCACCGTCTTCGGACTGTCCTTCGCGTGGAGCGTGCTCGCGCTGCTCGTCGGCCATCTCGGCGGCGGCTTCCTGATGGCGCTGCACTCGGCGCAGGGGCCGCAGCTCGGCGTGCCGCAGATGATCCAGAGCCGCGGCCAGTTCGGCAGCACCGGCGCGCTCGCCGTGGTCCTCGTCGTGGTCGTGATGTACCAGGGGTTCTTCGCCTCCAACCTGGTGCTCGGCGCGCAGTCGCTGGAGCAGGCACTGCCGGCCGTCCCCGTCGATGCCGGGATCGCGCTCGGTACGGCCGTCAGCCTCGTCGTCACCGTCGTCGGCTACCGCCTGATGCACGGCATCGGCCGGCTGACCACCTGGCTCTTCGGCACGGTCCAGCTCATCGGCGCCGCCTGGATCGCCTTCGGTGGGCTGCCGGCCGGGTTCCTGACCCGCGGCGGCTTCTCGCTCGGCGGCTTCCTCGGCATGGTCTCGGTGGGCGTGCTCTGGCAGATCGCGTACGCGCCCTATGTCTCGGACTACTCCCGCTACATGCCCGCCGACCGCGCCCAGGTCCGCTCCACGCTGTGGTGCACGTACTGGGGCAGCGTGCTCGGCAGCGTCCTGCCGATGCTGGTCGGCGTCGCCGTCGGCCTCGCGGTGGGCGGCGACGACCCCGTGGCCGCGCAGTCGCAACTGCTCGGCAGCCCGCTCGCGCAGATCACACTGTGGTCCTTCGCCGCCGTCACCATGCTCACCAACTCCATGAACCTCTACGGCGCGACGCTGTGCGTGGTCACCGCCGTGCAGACCTTCGCGCACCGCTGGCTGCCGGGCCCGGCCGTCCGCGCGCTGCTCTCACTCGCCCTCGGCGCGCTGTCCTTCGTGCTGGCCGCGGCCTTCGCCGACGCCTTCATGGCGAGCTATCTGAACCTGATCTACCTCCTGCAGTACGTCCTGATCCCCTGGACCGCCATCAACCTCGTCGACTTCTACCTCGTGCGGCACGGCACGTACGACGTGCCGTCCTTCTTCGCGCGGGACGGCGGGATCTACGGCCGCTGGAACGCCACGGCCCTGGGCGTCTACCTGCTCGGCATCCTGATCGAGGTGCCGTTCATGGCCCAGACGCTCTACACCGGGCCGCTCGCCCACGCCCTCGGCGACACCGACCTCGGCTGGCTCGCCGGGCTGCTCTTCACCACGCCGGTGTACCTGTACGCGGCGCGGCGGCGGGTACGGCGGGCCGCCGCGCGGGCCGCGTCCGGCGCAGCCGCCGCCCCTCCCCCGTACGCCGACACCCACTGACCTGCATCCACTGACCTGGAGCCGCCATGAGCACCCCCACGTACGACGACTGGCAGCAGCGTGCCTCCCACCTCCGGCCGGAGACACGGGCATTCATCGACGGCGCGTACGTCCATGCCGCCGACGGACGGACCTTCTCCGACGTCGATCCCGCCACCGGCAAGACCACCACCGAGGTCGCCCGCTGTGAGGCGGCGGACGTGGACTCGGCCGTGCGCGCGGCGCGTACCGCCTTCGAGGACGGCCGCTGGTCGCGGCTGGCCCCCGCCGAGCGCAAGCGCCGGCTGCTGAGGCTGGCCGAGCTGATCACCTCGGATGCGGAAACACTGGCCCTGCTGGACACCCTCGACATGGGCAAGCCCATCACCGAGACGCTGACCGTGGACGTGCCGGGCGCGGCCGGGTGCTTCGCGTGGCACGCGGAGGCCGTCGACAAGCTGTACGGCGAAGTGGCGCCGACCGCGCCGGGCAGTCTCGCGGTCGTGCGGCGCGCCCCGCTGGGCGTGGTGGGCGCGGTGGTGCCGTGGAACTTCCCGCTGGACATGGCGAGTTGGAAGCTCGCGCCCGCACTCGCCGCCGGCAACAGCGTCGTGCTCAAGCCCGCCGAGCAGTCACCGCTGTCCGCGCTGCGGCTCGCCCGGCTCGCCACAGAGGCCGGCATCCCGGACGGTGTACTGAACGTCGTCCCGGGCTTCGGCGAGGAGGCGGGGCAGGCGCTGGGCCGCCACCCGGATGTGGACGTGCTCGCCTTCACCGGCTCCACGGCCGTCGGCAAGCTCTTCCTCTCCTACGCCGCCGAGTCGAACCTCAAGCAGGTCTGGCCCGAGTGCGGCGGCAAGAGCCCCAACCTGGTCTTCGCCGACGCCGACCTGGAGGCCGCCGCGGAGAAGGCCGCCTGGGGCTTCCTGTACAACTCCGGGCAGGTCTGCTCCGCCAACACCCGTCTGCTGGTGGAGAGTTGCATCGCGGAGGAGTTCACCGCCCGGGTCGTCGCGCATGTACGGCAGTGGCGGCCCGGCGACCCGCTCGACCCGGCGACCGTGCTCGGCCCCCTGGTCGACGAGGCGCAGGCCAACCGCGTGCTGGGCGCGGTGCGGACCGCGCGTGCCGCGGGCGCGACGGTGGCCTGCGGTGGCACCCGGCCCGACCGGCCCGGCGCATACCTCGACCCGACCATGATGACCGGCCTGATCCCCGACGCGCCGCTGGCCCGCGAGGAGCTGTTCGGCCCGGTGCTGGCCGTGCTGCCGTTCGCGGACGAAGCGGCGGCCGTGCGCCTCGCCAATGACTCGCCGTACGGGCTGGCCGCCTCGGTGTGGACCCGGGACATCACACGGGCGCACCGCGTGAGTGACGCGCTGCACGCCGGGACGGTGTCGGTGAACACGGTGGACGCGCTCGACCCGGTGACGCCGTTCGGCGGCTTCAAGCAGTCCGGCTTCGGCCGGGACCTCTCGCTGCACTCCTTCGCGAAGTACACGGGGCTGAAGACGACATGGATCCAGTACGCATGACGCCACGTCAGGACGTTCAGGAAGAGATCGCGCGGCGGGCCGACGACCTGGTCGCGCTCACCACCGCCCTCGTCGGCTTCGATACGACCGTACGGGGGTCGGCCGGCGAGCCGGCGCGGGACGAGGCGGATCTGCAGGAGTTCCTGGCCGGGCGGCTGCGGGCCGCGGGCGCGACGGTGGACGTGTGGACGCCGAAGCCCGGGGACCTGCCGGAGTCGCCGCAGACCCCGCCGGGGCTGGGCTTCGACGGGCGGCCGCAGCTCGTGGCGCGCTTCCCCGGTACGGGAGGCGGCCGCAGCCTGCTCTTCAACGGGCACATCGATATCGTCTCCGCCGAGCCGCGCGCGGACTGGGCCTCCGACCCGTTCCGGGCCGAGGTGCGGGACGGGCGGCTGTACGGGCGCGGCACGTGCGACATGAAGGGCGGCATCGCGGCCGCGGTGGTCGCGGCGGAGGCGCTGGCCGCGCTCGGCATCCGGCTGCCCGGCGATCTGCTGATCAACACGGCGACCGACGAGGAGTGGAACGGCGCGGGCACGCTCGCCTCGGTCGGGTACGGGGTACGCGCCGACGCCGCCGTCGTGCCCGAGCCCACCGACCTGAACGTGGTCACCGCCCAGCGCGGCATCCTCGGCGGCACGGTCACGGTCGCGGGGCGGCCGGGGCACGCCGAGTTCCCGCCCGGCGACTGGCGGTCGGGCGGCGCGGTGAACGCCATCGAGAAGACGCTCCCGGTCCTCGACGCGCTGCGGGAGCTGCGTGAACGCTGGGCGGCCGACCCCGCGCACCGCCACCCGCTCCTCCCGCCGCCGTCCATCGTGCCCACGATGATCAAGGGCGGCGAGTGGTGGGTGACCTACCCCGCCTCCTGCGAGGTCTGCCTGGACGTCACGTATCTGCCGGTGCAGGCGGACGGGGGCGGCTGGGCGAGCCGGGTGCGTACGGAGATCGAGGACACGGTGCGTAAGGCCGTCGCGGACGGCGGCTGGCTGGCGGCGCATCCGCCGGACTTCGCCTGGGAGACCGAGCTGGCGCCCGCGGAGGTACCGGCGGACCACGCGCTGGCCGGAGCGCTCCGTGCGGCCGCCACCGGACTGGGCCGCGCCCCGCGCGTCGTCGGCGAGCCGTCCTGGACCGATGCCGCCACCCTCACCCGCTTCGGGAACACCCCGGCCGTCTGCCTGGGCCCCACCGCCACCCGCCCCGACGGTTCGCCGACCCTGCACACCGTCGACGAGTACATCGAGGTCAGCGACCTGGTTGCGACCGCGCAGACCCTCGCGCTGACCGCACTGACGATGACCACCGCAGTCTGAAGGAGACACCATGCATCACACCGAACTCGCCGCCGCCGACCGCGCCCGGATCATCCACCCGTACCTCCCCTCCTCCGTCGAGGAGCGGGTCGTGATGACCGAGGGCTCGGGCTGCCGGCTCACCGATGCCGAGGGGCGCTCGTACCTGGACGCCACCGGCGGGCTCTGGCTCGCGCAGATCGGGCACGGCCGCGAGGAGGTGGCGCGGGCGGCCGCCGAGCAGATGCAGAAACTGGAGTACTTCACCAGCTTCTGGGAGTTCTCCAACGACCGGGCGATCGAGCTGGCCACCCGGCTGACCTCGCTCGCGCCCGAAGGGCTGGGCCACGTGTACTTCACCTCCGGTGGTTCGGAGGGCAACGAGGCCGCGATCAAGATGGCGCGCTACTACCACCACCGGCGCGGCGAGTCCTCGCGGACCTGGATCCTCGCGCGGGACAAGGCGTACCACGGCATCGGCTACGGCGGCGGCTCGGCGACCGGCTTCCCGCTGTACCACGAGGGCTTCGCGCCGATGATGCCGCACGTCAGCCACCTGACGCCGCCGTGGCCGTACCGCACCGAGCTGTACGGCGGCGAGGACCCGTGCGACTTCCTGATCCGGGAGCTGGAGCAGCGGATCGCGGAGATCGGGCCCGGCAACATCGCCGCGATGATCGGTGAGCCGATCATGGGCGTGGGCGGGATGCTCGTACCTCCGGCGGACTACTGGCCGCGGGTGCGGGAGGTGCTGGACCGGCACGGCATCCTGCTCATCTTCGACGAGGTCGTGACGGCGTATGGGCGGGTCGGCGAGTGGTTCGCGGCCCAGCACTTCGGGGTCACGCCCGACATCATCGTCACCGCCAAGGGCATCACCTCCGGGTACACGCCGCTGGGCGCCCTGCTGGTCGGGGACCATGTGGCCGAGCAGCTGCTGCGCGAGCACGGCTTCCCGATGGGCTACACGTACAACGGTCACCCGGTCGCCGCGGCGGTGGCGCTGGCCAATCTCGACATCATCGAGCGGGAGGGGCTGCTGGCCCGCGCGGTGGAGACCGGCGGTGTGCTGCACGGCGAACTCCAGGCGCAGCTCGGCGACTTGCCGGTGGTCGGCGAGGTGCGGTCGGTGGGCATGATGCTGGCTGTCGAGCTGGTCGCGGACAAGGAGACGCGCGCGCCGCTGCCGGTGCGGCCCGAGCGGATGCCGCACGATGTGATCCGGCGCGAGACGGGCGTGATCGTACGGGACTCCGCGCACAGCATCGTGCTGTCCCCGCCGCTGGTCATGACGGAGGCGGAGGTGAAGGAGACGGTGACCGCGATGCGGTCGGTGCTGGAACGCACCACGCCCGCCGGAGAGATCCGGGACTGAGCCACTCCTCCGTAACCGGCCACGATGCAACCGGCCACGATGCAACCGGCCACGACTGGAAGGGCGCACTGCCGTGTCCGTACCACCCACCAGATCCGCACCCGCACCACCGCCCCCACCTCCTGAGACCGTCCCCCACCTGCACCGCAGCCTGCGCCGGTTCGACATCATGGCGATGGGTGTGGCGGCCGTCATCTCCTTCGACGTGCTGGGGCAGATCGCCAGCGGCGGGGGCGAGGCCGTCACCTGGATCGCCGTGATCGCGGCGGGCTTCCTGCTGCCGTACGCGCTGGTCTTCGCCGAGACGGGCGCGGCGTTCCCGCAGGAGGGCGGCCCGTACGTCTGGGTGAAGCTGGCCTTCGGGCGTACCACCGCGGCGCTCACCACGCTGTTCTACTGGGTCACCAATCCGGTGTGGCTCGGCGGTTCGCTGGTGTTCATCGCGGCGGAGTCCTGGGACGGCTTCGTCTCCCCGCTCGGCTCCGGGACGGTGGCGGACTACACCTTCAAGCTGCTGTTCATCTGGGCGGCGATCCTCACCGCGATCGTGTCGCTGCGCCGCGGCAAGTGGATCACAACGGCGGGCGCGGCGGCGAAGGTGCTGGCGCTCGCCGTCTTCTCCGGCACGGCCGTGGCGTACGGCGTCGAGCACGGCTTCCACGGCCTGGACCACGCCTCCTTCGCTCCCACCGCGGTCGGCTTCCTGGGCCTGGTGCCCGTGCTGCTCTTCGCGTACGTCGGCTTCGAGGCGCCGAACGCGGCGGGCGACGAGATGCACGATCCGCAGCGGGACGTCCCGGTCTCGATCGGCATCTCCGGGCTGATCGCCACGTGCTGTTACCTCCTCCCCGTGCTGGCGATCCTCTCGGCGGCACCGGCCGGGCAGGTGACCGGCATCGGCGGGTTCATGGACGCGGCGCGGCTGGTCTTCGCGGTGTACGGGGGCTGGAGCGGGCCGCTGCTGACCACGGCCGCCGTGCTGTTCGTCTTCGCGCTGCTCACCCAGGGCAGCGCGTGGATGATCGTCAGCGACCGGATGCAGGCGATGACGGCGGCCGACGGCGGGTTCTTCAGCCGCGGCCTCGGCGCGTTCCACGCCCGTCTCGGCACCCCGGTACGGATGAACCTGCTCTCCGGGATCACCGCGACGCTCTTCATGGTCGCCGCGATGCACCTGGCGTCCGGGGACGCCGCCGCGGTCTTCGGTGTCGTCCTGACGGTCGCGATCACCACGCTGCTGCTGTCGTACCTCGCGATAGTGCCGGCGCTGATCCGGCTGCGCCTGCGGCGTGCGGAGGTACCCCGCCCGTACGAGGTGCCGTTCGGCACCCGCGGCTTCGTGGTGTGCGCGTCGCTCGTGTACGCGTGGATCGTGCTGGGTTCCTGGGTGGCGCTGTTCCCCGGCACGCTGGAGCACCTCGTCGGTCTGCGGTACGACTTCGCCGACACCTGGGGCGTCTCCCGCGCCACCTTCGAGACCTTCACCCTGGGCACGGTCATCCTCCTGCTCGCCATCGGCGCGGCGGGGCTGTGGGGGCGGCGCGCGCGGGACTGACACGGGAGCGGCGGCCCCCGGCGACCCTCGGCCGGTCGCCGGGGGCCGCCGCGTCGGGCTATGAGCGGTATAGGGATTCCGGTGGTTCTGCCGGGGGCCCGGGCGGTGTTCCCTGGTGGGGCAGGGCGGCGCGACCGGCCGCCGACTTCGACCTCAGGGGTGGAACCGCACATGAAGGAAGCTGGTGCCGAGCGGCAGTCCGGGCCGCGGACCGAGCGGCTGACCGTGAATGGACGGGGCTACGCCTGGCCCGCCCGGCCCGTCGTCGTGGTGTGCATCGACGGCAGCGAGGACGCCTATCACGAGCGGGCCATCGCCGACGGCCGGATGCCGTTCCTGGAGCGGATGCTGCGGGACGGCAGCGATCTGCGCGCGGACTGCACGATGCCGTCCTTCACCAATCCCAACAATCTGTCGATCGCGACCGGGGTGCCGCCGTCGGTGCACGGGATCTGCGGGAACTACTTCTACGACCCGGCCGCCGACGCCGAGGTCATGATGAACGACCCCGAGCTGCTGCGGGCGCCGACGCTGTTCGCGGAGTTCTCGCAGGCCGGCGCCAAGGTCGCGGTGATCACCGCCAAGGACAAGCTGCGCCGGCTGCTGGGGAAGGGCCTGAAGGACGGCATCTGCTTCTCCGCCGAGAAGGCCGACCGGGTCACGCAGCAGGACAACGGCATCGAGAAGGTGCTGGAGCGGGTCGGCATGGAGCTGCCGCCGGTCTACAGCGCCGAGCTGAGCGAGCTGGTGATGGCGGCGGGCGTGGACGTGCTGGAGCGGGACCGCCCGGAGCTGACGTATCTGTCGCTGACGGACTACATCCAGCACAAGCACGCGCCCGGCTCCCCCGTCGCGAACGACTTCTACGCCATGCTGGACGGCTACTTCGCGCGGATCGACGCGCTGGGCGCCGTGCTGGTCGTCACCGCCGACCATGGGATGAACGCCAAGAGCGATGGCGACGGTGACGCTCAAGTGGTGTTTCTGCAGGATGAGTTGGACGCCCGGCTCGGAGCAGGCGCGGCGCGTGTCGTGCTGCCCATCACCGACCCGTACACGGTGCACCACGGCGCGCTCGGCTCGTACGCGACGGTGCACCTCCCGCCGGGCGCGGACACGGACGCACTCCGCGCCGCACTCGCAGGCGTCGAGGGCGTGTCCGAGGTGATGGGCCGGGAGCGGGCCCGTGTCCGCTTCGAGCTGCCGGGCGACCGGATCGGCGAGCTGGTCGTCATCGCCGAACGCAACACCGTACTGGGCACCACGCCCGCCCGGCACGACATCTCCGGGTTCAAGGAGCCGCTGCGCTCGCACGGCGGGCTGACCGAGCAGCGCGTGCCGTTCCTGGTGAACGCGCAGGTCGGACCGGTCCCCCAGGGCCACCGGCTGCGTAACTTCGACGGTTACTGGGTGGGCACGTCGGTGGCGGCGGGGGTGCCGCTCACCGACTGACGCACCGTCACACCGACCCCCTCCTCCGGACAGCACTACTCATACGGACGCACCACCCGGCCCCGGCGTGCCGCCGAGGCGCGCGCCGGGGCCCCGTCATGCCCGAATCCAGGCCGAGGGACAGGACTCCGCCATGGCCGACCTCGCACCGCAGTCCGTACCATCACCAAGACCCGGCCCCGCGCTCTCCACGCGGGAGGCGCTGAAGGGGATGACCCGCTGGCGCCGGCAGATCTTCGCGGTCACCTGGCTCGCGTACGCGGGCTTCTACTTCGTCCGGCAGGCGTTCTCGGTCGCCAAGCTCGGCATCCTGGACGACCCCCTGGTGAACGGGGTGCTGACCGAGCAGGTGCTCGGCGTGCTGGACGCCGTGTACCTCGCGGCGTACGCGGCCGGCCAGTTCCTGTGGGGCATGTGGGCCGACCGCTTCGGACCGCGGGTGGTGGTCGCCGGCGGCATGGCCGGCGCGGTCCTCGCCGCGTGCGCGATGGGGCTCAGCAGCGCCGTGCTGGTGTTCGGCGGGGCGATGGTGCTCCAGGGGCTGGCGCAGTCGACGGGCTGGGCGCCGCTGTGCAAGAACATGGGCAGCTTCTTCACGGTGCGCGAGCGGGGCCGGGTACTGGGCATCTGGAGCAGCAACTACGCGTTCGGTGGCCTCGCCGCGCCGCCGTTCCTGGGCTGGTGGGCGTACGAGGTCTTCGAGAGCTGGCACGCGGCGTTCCTCGCGGGCGCGGCGACACTCGCCGTCGTGCTGGTGCTGTTCCTGGTCTTCCAGCGGAACACGCCGCAGGACGTGGGGCTGCCCGATCCGAACCGTACGGAGGAGGAGCGCGCGGCTGCCGGAAAGGCGGCCCCGCCCCGGCAGCCCGCGCTCGCCCTCTACAAGGAGGCGCTGCGCGACCGCATGGTGCTGACGCTGGGCGCCGCGTATTTCCTGCTCAAGCCGGCCCGGTACGCGATCCTGCTGTGGGGCCCGGTGATCGTCAGCCGGCGGCTGCCGGAGGTCGGCAACGTGGGCGCCACGCTCATCCCGGTGGCGTTCGGTGTCGCGGGCGTGCTCGCGCCGATCCTGATCGGCTGGGTCTCCGACACCGTCTTCCGGTCCCGCCGGGTGCCGCCGTGCGTGCTGGCGCTGACCCTGCTGACGGTGGCGCTGGCGCTGTTCATGCCGCTGACGGCGACCGGCAGCGCGGCGGTGATGATCGCGGTGCTGGCGGTGATCGGGCTGGCCGTGTACGCGGCGGACGCGATGATCAGTTGTGTCGCGGCGGTGGACTTCGGCAGTGCCGGCGGCGCGGGCACGGCCGCGGGGCTGGTCAACGGCTGCGGCTCGGTGGGCGCGATTCTCGGCGGTCTGCTGCCCGGCTTCCTCTCCGGTACCGCGCTGTTCTACGGTTTCGCGGCCGCGGCGCTCCTCGCGGGTCTGCTGATGCTCCCGCAGTGGAACCGCGTTCCCGCAACGGCTGCGTAAGTCAGGCGCCTTCGGCACGGATCCATCCACGGTGCACCACCACTCAAGAGGGGATCATTCATGGCGACTCATCGTTGTGACACCGCCGTCGTCGGCGGCGGCATCGTCGGACTGGCGCACGCGCTCGCGGCCGCCAAGCGCGGCGACCGCGTCGTCGTCTTCGAGCGCGACGACCACTCCGTGGGCGCGTCCATCCGTAATTTCGGCATGATCTGGGCGGTGGGCCAGCAGCGCGGCGCGGTGTACGAGCGTGCCCTGCGCAGCCGTGAGATCTGGCTGGAGGTGGCGGCGAAGACCGGGCTGTGGGCAGCCCCGACCGGCTCGTTGCATCTGGCGCACCGTCCCGACGAGGCAGCGGTACTGGAGGAGTTCGTCGCCACCACGCCCGCCGCAAGAGAGCGCGGTACGGAAATGCTGTCCGCGAAGGAGGCGGTGGCGCGCAGTCACGCCGCGCGCCCGGACGGGCTGCTGGCCGCGATGTGGAGCCCGACGGAGCTGAACGTCGATCCGCGGCACGCGATCCCGGCGGTCGCGGCGCATCTGGCCGAGGAGTACGGCGTGGACGTGCGCTTCGGGACGACCGTGCGCGGCATCGGTATGCCGACGGTCTCGACCACGGCCGGCGACTGGCGCGCTGACCGGGTCTTCGTCTGCAGCGGCAATGACTTCGAGACGCTGTACCCGGAGGTGTTCGCGGCGAGCGGGCTGGTCCGCTGCAAGCTGCAGATGCTGCGCACAGGCGTGCAGCCCGGCGGGTGGCAACTGGGGCCGATGCTGTGCGGCGGGCTGACGCTGCTGCACTACGCGGCGTTCGAGGACCTGGCGGCGCGGGCGGCGCTGGACGCGCGGATGCGGGCCGAGCTGCCGTTCCACCGGGACAACGGCATTCACGTACTGCTGTCGCAGACGGCGGACGGGCGGCTGACGATCGGCGACAGCCATGCGTACGCCACGACCCACGACCCGTTCGAGAGCGAGGAGATCAACGCGGCGATCATGGAGTACCTGGCGGGCTTCGCCCGGCTACCGGACACCGGGATCACCGAACGCTGGTCCGGCTTCTACCCGTCCCTGCGCGACGGCCGCACGGAGCTGGTGGCCGACCCGGAGCCGGGCGTGACCGTGGTCAACGGCGTCGGCGGGGCCGGGATGACGCTGTCGTTCGGGCTCGCGGAGGAGAACATCGCGGCGCGCTGAGGAGTACGCGGGCGGGCCCGGCGGAAATCTCCGCCGGGCCCGCTCCGTGCGCGTGTTGCGTCCTTGGGCGATCAGGCCGCCGGGGCCGGGTAGGTCGGGTACTCCACCCCGGAGACGTGCTGGACGACGCGGATGACCTGGCAGGAGTAGCCGAACTCGTTGTCGTACCAGAGGTAGAGAATCGCGTTGTCGCCCTCGACCTTGGTGGCGCCGGCGTCGACGATCGAGGCGTGGCGCGAGCCGATGAAGTCGTTGGAGACCGCGTCGGGGGCGCTGGTGAAGTCGATCTGGCGGCGCAGCGGCGAGGTCAGCGACACCTCGCGGAGGTGGTCGAGGACCTCCTCGCGAGTGGTCTCGCGGGCGAGCTGGAGGTTGAGGATCGCGATCGAGACGTCCGGGACCGGGACGCGGATCGAGCTGCCGGTGATCTTCGCCTTGAGGTCGGGCAGCGCCTTGGCGACGGCGGAGGCGGCGCCGGTCTCGGTGATGACCATGTTGAGCGGCGCGGAGCGGCCGCGGCGCTCGGACTTGTGGTAGTTGTCCAGCAGGTTCTGGTCGTTGGTGAACGAGTGGACGGTCTCCACGTGGCCGCGCACGACGCCGTACTCGTCCTCCATCGCCTTCAGCGGCGGGACGATCGCGTTGGTGGTGCAGGAGGCGCAGGACAGGATCTGCTCGTCCGGCTTGACGGTGTCGTGGTTGACGCCGTGGACGATGTTCGGGACGTCGCCCTTGCCCGGGGCGGTCAGGACGACCTTCTCGACACCGGGGCGCAGGTGCTTGGACAGGCCCGCGCGGTCGCGCCACTTACCGGTGTTGTCGATGAGGATGGCGTCCTTGATGCCGTACGCCGTGTAGTCGACCTCGGACGGGTCGTTGGCGTAGATCACCTTGATCTCGTTGCCGTTGGCGATGATCGTGTTGTTCGCCTCGTCAACGGTGATCGTGCCCTGGAACTGGCCGTGGATCGAGTCGCGGCGCAGCAGCGAGGCGCGCTTCACAATGTCTTCGGCGGCCCGCTCGCCGCCGCCGCGGACGACGATGGCGCGCAGCCGCAGGCCGTTGCCGGAGCCGGCCTTCTCGATGAGCAGGCGGGCGACGAGGCGGCCGATGCGGCCGAAGCCGTACAGGACGACGTCGCGTCCCTCGCGGCGCTCGATCTTGTTGGCACCGGTGGCGCCGGCGACGGCCTCGGCGGTGAACTCCGCCACCGAGAGGCCGCGGTCGTCGGCGTTGTACGTCTCGGCGAGCCTGCCGATGTCGATCTGCGAGGGACCGAGGTCGAGCGTGGTGAGGGCCTGCAGGAACGGCAGGGTCTCGGTGACCGAGAGCTCCACACCGGCGATCTGCCGGGCGAACCGATGCGTCTTGAGGATGCTGACCACCGACTTGTTCACCAAGGAGCGGCTGTGGAGCAGGACGGTGACGTCCCGCTCCCGGTGCAGCTTCCCGATGATCGGGATCATCGACTCCGCGATCTCCTCGCGGTTCTTCCAGTTGGTGAACGAGTCGTCATTGACAGCAGTCACAAGTTCATCTTTCGAGCTAGGCGGTGCTCACATGATAACCCCCTCCTCATTTGATCACCTCATCGGTCCCCGTGCGCACTCTCACCCCGCAGCCGCCTAGTAGCTGATGCAGGCCGAGTGCCACTCCGTGTAGAAGTCCCAGACCTGCGGTGAGCACTCCGGCGGGCCGTACTGGGACGCCTTGGCGCCGACGTGCGGGAGGTGGGCGTACGCGCCCACGCCAGGGCGGTTGACGTGCAGCATTCCGGCCTCGAAGCGGTCGATGGCCTCGAAGGCGCGGGACTGCGAGGCGGTGAAGATCGTGCCGGACATGCCGTATTTGACCGAGTTCGAGATCCGCATGGCGTCGTCGAACCCGTCCGCGTCGACGACGGCGAGCACCGGCCCGAAGACCTCCTCCTGGGCCAGCTCGCTGTCCCAGGGCACATCGCGGATGACGGTGGGCTGGACGTAGCAGCCGTCCGGCAGGTCCTCCCCGGTCGCCCGGCCGCCGCCGCACAGCACCTTGCCGCCGTCGCGCTGCGCCCCGGCGACGGCCGCCAGCGCCGCGTCCAGCCGCGCGGTGTTCACCACGGGGCAGATCTGCGAGGCGGGGTCGTCACCCGGGCCGACCTTCATCCCCGCCACCCGGGCCACCAGCCGGTCGAGGAAGGCGTCCCGCACGCGGACGTCGACGACGGCCCGGCTGGTGGCACTGCACCGCTGCCCGGCCTGCCCGAACGCGCCGTGCACCACCGCCTCGACCGCCCCGTCCAGATCCGCGTCCTCCAGCACGATCACCGCGTTCTTGCCGCCGAGCTCGAGCTGGGTACGGAGCAGCCGGTGGGCGCCGCCCGTGTGGATGGCGGTGCCGACGGGCAGCGAGCCGGTGAAGCTGATGCCGGCGACGGACGGGTTCGCGACCAGCGCCTCGCCCGCCGCGACATCGCCCTGGACGAGGTTGAGTACGCCGTCGGGCAGGCCGGCCTCGTGGAAGACCTCGGTGAGCAGGACCGCGGTGAGCGGGGTGAGCGGCGAGGGCTTGAAGACGGCCGTGCAGCCGGAGAGCAGCGCCGGGGCGACCTTCCACATGGGGATGGCGAGCGGGAAGTTCCACGGCGAGACCAGGCCGACGACGCCGATGGGGCGCCGGAAGGTGTACGCGAACGTACGGTCCTCCTCGGCGGGCGCGGTGACCCCGCCGAGCAGCCGCGCCTGGCCCGCGGTGAAGTCCAGTACGGCACGGGAGCGGGCCACCTCACCGCGGGCCTCGCGGAGGAGCTTGCCCTGTTCGCGGGTGATGGCGCGGGCGAATTCCTCGGCGCGACCGGTCAGGAGGCGGCCCGCCTCGGCGAGGATCGCGGCGCGCCGGATGGGACCCATGGCGCGCCAGGCGGGCAGGGCCGCGGCCGCGGCGTCCACTGCGCGGTCCACGTCGACGCCGCCGGACTCGGCGAACTCGCCGAGGTGATCGCTCAGATCGGCCGGGTTGGTGTTCGTGCGGGTCTGCCCCGATTCGGCCGGGCTCCACCGGCCGTCGATGAAGTTCAGCAGGTGGTGTGCCGCGGTGGGCTCCCGCCCCGGTACGTTAGCCATGCTCGTCCCTTCGCCGGACCTTCGCTGGACATTCGCCGGCCAGTCGCTGACAACTGCCGCCAGGCTGTCTCAGCGAACGTCGGGGCACCATCCGGGAATTGGCAATGCCCCCGATAGCGCTCCCCTATCTGGCACCGTGACGGCGGGCGCGCCTGGCACCCTGCCGCGCGCCGTGCGGCGCCGTACGTACGGACAGGACAGTTCACTGATCTCAGGAGGCTCGATGACCCGGCCGTTCCGTTTCGGTGTCAATACGCTCGCGATCGCCTCGGGCGCCAAGTGGCGCGCCCAGTGCCGCAAGGCGGAAGCGGCCGGTTACGACGTGCTGCTGGTACCGGACCACCTGGGGATGCCCGCCCCGTTCCCGGCGCTGATCGCCGCGGCCGAGGCCACCGAGCGTCCGCGGGTGGGCACCTTCGTGCTGAACACCGGCTTCTGGAACCCGGCGCTGCTGGCCCGCGAAGTGGCCACCACCGACGCGCTCACGGGCGGCCGCCTCGAACTGGGCCTGGGCACCGGGTACGTACGTGCCGAGCACGAGTCGGCGGGGCTGCCCTGGGGCACGCCGGGCGAGCGGGTCGATCACCTCAGCCGCACGATCGAGGAGCTGGACCGGCTGCTGGGCGATCCGGAGCATGTCCCGCACCCCGCGCAGACGCCCCGGCCGCCGCTGCTGATCGGCGGGAACGGCCCGCGGATGATGCGGCTGACGGCGCGGCACGCGCAGATCGCGGCGTTCCAGGGCGGCCGGCAGGCGCCCGGGAAGCCGGAGGGTGTCCTGGAGCTGGCCTCGGCGGAGCAGCTCGACGCGACGGTCGCCCGGTACGCGAAGGCGGCGGCGGGCCGCGCGGAGCCGGCCGAACGCAACATCCTCGTACAGCGCGTGGTGATCACCAAGGACCGCAGGGCGGCGGCCCGCGAGTTCGCCGCCCACGACATCGGCCTGGACGAGGAGCAGTTGCTGGACGCGCCGACGCTGCTGTTCGGCACGGTCCGGCAGATCGCCGACCAGCTCCGCGAGCGGCGGGAGCGGTACGGCTTCTCCTACATCACGGTGCTCGACGCGGCCCTGGAGACCTTCGCCCCGGTCATCGAGGAGCTGCGGGGAAGCTGAGCCCGTGTGCGGGTCACCGCAGCACGAGCCGCAGCGGCATCGACTCCCACGCCCGCAGCGTGTTGTTGAGATGCCGCCGCGGCACGCCCGCCGGCTCGATCCGGGTGACGCGTTCGGCGAGCGCGGTGAGCAGGGCCTCGGCCTCCAGGCGGGCGACGTGCTGGCCGACGCACTGGTGGAGTCCCATGCCGAATCCGACGTGACCCGAGGGGTCGCGGGACGGGTCGAAGCGGTCGGGGTCCGTCCAGCGCCGCGGGTCCCGGTTCGCGGCGCCGAGGAACATCAGGATCTTCTTGCCGTCCGGGATGACGGCGCCGCCGATGCCGAGGTCCGCCGTGGCCGTACGGAAGAAGGTCTGTACGGGCGACTCCCAGCGGACCGCCTCCTCGAACGCGAGCCGCGCGGTGCCCGGCTCGGCGCGCAGCCGTTTCCATGCCGCGGGGTGGGTGGCAAGGGCGTGCAGTACGGCGGCGAGCGCGTGCACGGTCGTGTCGACGCCCGCCGAGAGGAGCGAGCGGACGATGCGCGGCGCCTGGTCGTGCGTGATGTCGCCGCGGTCCGCCGCGGCCCAGATCGCGGCGCCGAAGCCGGCGTCGTCCAGCGCCTCGCGCCGGCACTGCCCGTCGACCCACGCGGCGTGCCCGCCGATGGCGCCGGCGCCCGCGCGGACCAGGTCGTTGTCCGGGCCGAAGGAGTTGAAGAGGTGGTCGCCGTACGGCAGCAGGTGCGCGCGTCCGGCCTGCGGCAGGCCCACCGCGTCGGGGAACACCCGCAGCGGGAAGGCTTGGGCGAGCGCGGGTACCGCGTCCAGCTCGTGGGTGCCCGCGGCGCCCGCCAGCACCTCGTCGACGAGCCGCCGGGCATCTGCGTGCCAGGCGTCGCGCAGCCGGCGCAGCGCGCGGGGGCCGAGCACGCGGCTCAGGACGGCGCGGGGCGCGTCGTGGTGGGGCGGGTCCGCTTCGAGGAGCAGGCTCGGCGGGCGCCACGGCGGCTCGTACCGGAAGTTGCTGAGCCCCACGCCGGCCGCCGACTGGAATCCCTGCCAGTCGGTGAGGGCGGCGTGCACTCCCTCGTAGCGGCCCATCGCGTAGACGTCGTACCGGGTGAGGTGGACGAGCGGCCCGGCGTCCCGCAGCCAGGCGTGGAAGGCGGTGGGGTCCGCGAGGACGTCCCGGCCGAAGGGGTCGGCGTCGGTGCGCGGCAGTGGATGCGTGACGGTCATGAGTCCTTCTCCCTCACAGGTCCAGGTCGAGGCGGTCGGAGCAGGCGCGCGAGACACACGGGAACATGGCGTCTCCGCGCGCCCGTTCGTCGTCGTCGAGGATCGCGTCCCGGTGGTCGGGCACGCCGGCCAGGACGGTGGTCTCACAGGTGCCGCAGGTGCCACGGCCGCAGGAGGAGAGCACGGTGACGCCGGCGGCCCGTACGGCGTCGAGGACGGTGCGGTCCGGTGTGACGGTGACGGTCAGGTCCGAGCGCCGCAGCCGCACTTCGAAGGGCGCGTCGCGTACGGGCGCCTGCTCCCTGGGAACGAAGCGTTCGGTGCGCAGCAGGCCGGTCGGCCAGCCTGTGCACAGCCGTTCCACGGCGTCGAGCAGTCCGGGCGGCCCGCAGCAGTAGACCTTGGTGCGCCCGTCCGGGCGGGGCAGCGCGGCGGGCAGGTCGAGCGGGCCGTGCGTGTCCTGCGGTACGAGGGTGACCGCGTCGCCGTGTGCGGCCAGTTCGCCGGTGAACGCCATGGTGGCGCGGGTCCGTCCGCCGTAGAGGAGCCGCCAGGGCGTACCGGTGAGCCGCGCCTGGTGGATCATCGGCAGGAGCGGGGTGATGCCGATGCCGCCGGCGACGAAGAGGTAGCGCTCGGACGGTACGAGCGGGAAGTTGTTGCGCGGGCCGCCGATCGCGACCGTGTCGCCGGCCGCGAGCTCGTCGTGGACGCAGACGGAGCCGCCCCGGCCGGCGGGCTCGCGGAGCACGCCGATGCGGTACTGGTAAGGGTCCCAGCGGTCACCGCACAGCGAGTACTGGCGGGTGCGGCCGCCGGGCAGGACGAGGTCGATATGGGCGCCGGGGGTCCAGTCCGGCAGTCGGCGGCCTTCGGGGTCCCGGAGCGTCAGCGTCACGACTCCGTCGGCGGCGGCCGTCTTCTCCGCCACGCGCAGGCTGATCAGGGAGTGAGCGGGGCTCATCGTGCTCCTCTCTTCGATGCGCAGAGAATGCGCGCCGGAGAGCGGGGCCGACGAGAGCGGTTCCCATTGAATGGGCGTTTTCAGCGCCCGGCCAGGGTCCGTTCCACGCCGCGGGCGGCGAGCTGCAGCAGGCGGACCGGTGAGTGGGCCGTGGCGTCGTTGGGGACGACGCAGCCGAGGGCGGCCGCGACCCGGCCGTCGGGGGCGCGTACGGATACGGCCACGCCGGCCGCGTCCTCGTGCAGGTGTCCGGCGCACAGCGCGTGGCCGCGGTGCCGGATCTCGGCGAGCGTGGCGCGCAGGGTCCTGGCGTCGGTGAGGGTGTGGTCGGTGAAGGCGGGCAGCGGGCCGCCGAGTATCCGTTCCTGGAAGTCCGCCGGGGCGTGCGCGAGGAGGACGAGGCCGGTGGACGAGGCGTGCAGCGGGAGCCGTCCGGCGATCCTGGTGATGTTGACGACCGCGCCGGGAGCGGTGAGCCGTTCGACGAAGAGGACTTCCGCCCCGTCGAGGACGCCGAGCTGGGTGGAGTGGCCGACGACGGCGTGCAGGTCGGCCATGAACGGCATGGCCGCCTCGCGCAGGGTCAGTGTCGGCGAGGCGCGCTGCGCCAGCTCCCAGAAGCGGACGCCGATGCGTATCCGGCGCCGCCCGTCGCGGCGCAGCAGCCCGTGCCGCACCAGCTCCTCGACGAGCCGGCCCGCGGTGGCGCGCGGGAGCCGGGCGCGGCGGGCGATCTCGGTCACGGTCAGCGCCGTGGCCTCCGGGCCGAAGGCGTCGAAGATGCGCACGGCCCTGGTGAGCAGCGATTCGCCACTGGTCGACCTGGCCATCCGCTCATCATGCCCGGCCTCCTCCCAGTGTCGGTACCGCTTCGAGTACCAGGACGGCGAGGTCGTCGTCGATGGGGTCGGGGCTGAAGTCGTGGGCCGCCTGGCGTACTCGCTCCGCGACGGCCCTGGCGCCCAGGCCCACGCAGCCGCGCAGCACTTCGGCCAGGCCGTCGTTGTCGTCCAACTGCCGGTTGCCTCTGCGGCGTTCGGTCACGCCGTCGGTGACGCACAGCAGTGTTTCGCCCGGCGCGAGGTGGAAGGAGTTCGCGCGGAACTCCGCGTGCTCGTCGATCCCGAGCAGCATCTGCGGTTCGGCGGCCGTCTTCACCGTGCCGTCGGCCGACAGCCGCAGCGGCAAGGGGTGCCCGGCGCTGGCCACGGTGACACGCGCGCCGCCGGAGACCGGGTCGGGCTCCAGCTCCCCGTACAGCAGGCTCAGGAACCGGGAGCCGACCTGCTCCCCGCCGACCACGACCGCTTCCGCGCCCTCCTCCGCCATGGCGAGGTTGAGCCGGCCGAGCAGCGCCTCGACGCCATGGCCCTCGCGTGCGAGGAGTCGTACGAGGTGGCGGGCCAGGCCGGTGACGGACATCGCCTCCAGGTCGTGCCCGCACACGTCGCCGAGCAGGAAGCACCAGCGGCGGTCGCCCATGGGGAACAGGTCGTAGAAGTCGCCGCCGACGCTCTGGCCCTCGCCGCAGGGCTCGTAGACGAGCGCCGTGTCGACTCCCGGGATGGCCGCGAGGGACGTGGGGAGCTGCCTGCGCTGGAGCGAGTGGCTGATGTCCGCCTGCCGCGTGTAGTGACGGGCCGTGACCACCCCTTGGGCCACCCGCCGCGCCACGTCCTGGGCGAGGCGCACCACGTCGCCGGTCAGGCGCGGCAGTCCCGCCCGGCCGATGAGCAGCGCGCCGTGGCACCGCCCGGCCGCGACCAGCGGGAACATCAGGGCCGAGCCCCCCGGCGCGTCGGCGTCCGTCTCCTCCGGCCAGGGCCAGGCGATGCCGGTGGTACTCAGCGTGGCGGGCGGCGGGCGGTCCTCCTCCAGGGCCTGGCGGAGGGTACGGATGCGCTCCTCGTCGCGGTGCCAGACGCGGGAGAGCCGCATCCGGCCATGGGTGGTGGTCAGCCATACGCCGCACCAGTCGGCGAACCTGGGGACCAGGAGCTGTCCGGTGAGCGCCGCGATCATGTCCTCGTCGAGCTGCCCGGCGAGCAGCTCGCTGACCTCGGCGAGGAAGGTCTGCCCTGCGGAGTCGGGCCCTTCGGCAGCCAGGCCGCGGCGGTCGGGCGGTACGGCGTCGTGGACCGCCGCCGCGAGGGAATCTTCGGGGCCGGGCAGGGCCTCCATCGGGGTGTCCAGCCGGAACCACACGGCCTTCTCGGTGTGCCGGCAGGTCACTCCCCAGGATTCGGCCAGCGCGCGCAGCAGTCGCAGGCCGTGGCCGCGCAGGTGGTGCCAGAGGTCCTGCTCCTCGTGGTCGGTGCCGGAGGAGTAGCGGTCCGCCACTTCGACCACCACGCCCACGTGCGGGATGCCGCCCGGGGCGGACGAGACGGCGAAGCCGTCCCCGGTGTCGAGCCGGCAGGCGACCTCGACCTCGAATCCGCCCTGTGCGGTGGCGGCGGTGGTCAGCTCGCTGACGAGGAGCACGGCGTCGTCGACGAGTCCGTCGCTGATCGCCGGCGTCCCGCTGATCGCCAGTGTCCCGGGGAGGGTCGGCTCGGCCAGCCCGGTGAGGGCGACGCGCAGGAACCTGCGGGCCGCGGAGGGTGCGAGCGCGTTGGCGGGCAGCCGGATCCGCGGCATGGAATCCCGCAGGTCGGAGGAGGTCCCCACAGGCGACTCCCGGCTCGGTTCCGGTGCTCAGCTCAATGAATGTAGCCTAAATCGCACCAAAGGGGTACATATGGTTTTATTGCCCGATTGAGGATCTTCCACTATGGAACGTGCTTCGGAATCCGCGCCGGACACCCCGCCCGGGGCCGCCGACCCCGCCGAGCCCGCCGGCCGGCCCGGCCTCGCCCGGGACGAGCAGGTGCTGCGCGCGGCCGAGCTGCGACCGCTGCTCACGGCGATGAACGCGGTCCGGGACGGCGATTTCACCGTACGCGCGGACGGTGCGTACGAGGGCGTCGCCGCGGAGCTGGCGGAGGCGTTCAACCAGATCGTCACGCGCAACGCACACCTGGCTTCGGAGCTCCAGCGGGTACGCCAGGAAGTGATCCGCGAGGGCCGGCTGGACGAGCGGCTCGCGGCCAGCCCCGGGCACGGAGCCTGGACCACGAGCGTGGACGCGGCCAATACGCTCCTCGAAGCGCTGGTCGTACCGGTCGGGAACGCCACGCGCGTACTGGACGCCGTCGCGGACGGCGATCTGACCCGGCGGGTCGAGCTGCACGACGGAAAGCGGCAGCTCCGCGGCGATCTGGCCCGCCTCGGGCGCGGCGTGAACCGCATGGTCGACCAGCTCTCGCTCTTCACCGGCGAGGTGACCCGGGTGGCCCGCGAGGTCGGCACCGAGGGGCGGCTCGGCGGGCGGGCGAAGGTACAGGGGCTGTCGGGCGACTGGCGTTATGTGACGGAGGCCGTCAACGCGATGGCCGCGCGGCTGACCGCGCAGGTCCGCGACATCGCGGTGGTCACCACGGCGGTCGCCCGCGGCGATCTGACCCAGCAGGTCACGGTCGAGGCAACCGGTGAGCTGCTGGAGCTGAAGCTCACCGTGAACACGATGGTCGACCAGTTGCGGGCATTCGCGGACGAGGTCACGCGGGTGGCCCGCGAGGTCGGCACCGAGGGACAGCTCGGCGGCCGGGCCCATGTGGCGGGCGTCTCCGGCGTATGGAAGAACCTCACCGACAACGTCAACTTCATGGCGTCGAACCTGACCTCGCAGGTACGCAACATCGCCCAGGTGACCACGGCGGTCGCCACCGGTGACCTGAGCCAGAAGATCACGGTGGACGCCCGGGGCGAGATCCTGGAGCTGAAGTCGACGATCAACACCATGGTCGACCAGCTCTCCGCGTTCGCCGACGAGGTCACGCGGGTGGCCCGCGAGGTCGGCACCGAAGGCCGGCTCGGCGGCCGGGCCCAGGTCCGCGGCGTCTCCGGCGTATGGAAGGACCTGACGCAGAACGTCAATTCCATGGCGGACAACCTCACGTCGCAGGTACGCAACATCGCGCAGGTCGCCACCGCCGTCGCTCAGGGCGACCTCGGGAAGACGATCACGGTGGAGGCGAAGGGCGAGATCCTGGAGCTGAAGTCGACGATCAACACGATGGTCTACCAGCTCTCCGCATTCGCCGACGAGGTCACCCGGGTGGCCCGCGAGGTCGGCACCGAGGGGAACCTGGGCGGGCAGGCGCAGGTCCGCGGCGTCTCCGGGGTGTGGAAAGAGCTGACGGACAACGTCAACTTCATGGCGCTGAACCTGACTTCGCAGGTACGCAACATCGCCCAGGTGACCACGGCCGTCGCCGACGGCGACCTGTCGAAGAAGATCACGGTGGATGCGCGGGGCGAGATCCTGCAGCTCAAGGACACCGTGAACACCATGGTCGAGCAGTTGCGCGCGTTCGCCGACGAGGTCACCCGGGTCGCCCGGGAAGTCGGCACCGAGGGCCGGCTCGGCGGCCGGGCGCAGGTCCGCGGCGTCTCCGGGGTGTGGGAGGACCTGACGGAGAACGTCAACTTCATGGCGGACAACCTGACTTCACAGGTGCGCAACATCGCGCAGGTCGCCACCGCCGTCGCCCAGGGCGATCTGTCGAAGAAGATCGATGTGGACGCGCGCGGCGAGATCCTGGCGCTCAAGACCACCCTCAACACGATGGTCGACACACTCTCCTCGTTCGCCTCCGAGGTGACCCGGGTGGCCCGCGAGGTCGGCAGCGAGGGGCAGTTGGGCGGCCAGGCCCGGGTCGAGGGCGTCTACGGCACCTGGAAGCGGCTGACCACCGGCGTCAACGAGCTGGCCTCGAACCTCACCACCCAGGTACGCGCCATCGCCGAGGTGGCCGGCGCGGTCACCCAGGGCGACATGTCGCGCTCCATCACGGTCGAGGCGAAGGGCGAGGTCGCCGAGTTGAAGAACAACATCAACCTGATGGTCTCCAACCTCCGCGAGACCACCCGCGCCAAGGACTGGCTGGAGTCCAACCTCACCCGCATGGCCGCCCTCATGCAGGGCCACCGCGACCTGGTGGAGGTCGCCGGACTGATCCTCAGCGAGCTGACGCCGCTGGTCAACGCGCAGTTCGGCGCGTTCTTCCTGGCCGAGTCCGGCGCACGCCCCGGCGAGGGGCTGCAGTTCATCGCCGGGTACGGCACCGACCAGGCCGACGGCGAGAGCCCCCTCCCCGGCTCCGGCACCCCGGGCCGCGGCCTGATCGCCCAGGCGGCCAAGGAGAAGAAGCGCATCCTCGTCCTGGACGCCCCCGAGGACTACATCACCATCAACTCCGGGCTCGGCGCGGCGCTTCCGGCCAGCATCGTCATCGTGCCCATCCTCTTCGAGGACGAGCTGCTCGGCGTGATCGAGCTGGCGTCGCTCAGCAGGTTCAGCGATGTGCACCTGGCCTTCATCGACCAGTTCGCCAATACCATCGCCGTCTCGTTCAACACGATCATCGCCAACTCGCGTACCGAGTCGCTGCTTTCGCAGTCCCAGCGGCTCACCGCCGAGCTGCGCGAACGCTCCGACGAGCTGCAGCGCTCCAACGCCGCGCTGGAGGAGAAGGCGGCGCTGCTGGCGACCGCCTCGCAGTACAAGTCGGAGTTCCTGGCGAACATGTCGCACGAGCTGCGCACTCCGCTCAACTCGCTGCTGATCCTCTCCCGGCTGCTCGCCGACAACCCCGACGGCCATCTCTCCGAGCAGGACGTGCAGTTCGCCGCCACGATCCACCGCTCGGGAGCCGATCTGCTCCAGCTCATCAGCGACATCCTCGACCTGTCGAAGATCGAGGCGGGCCGGATGGACGTCCACCCGAAGGAGCTGTCCCTCGACAAGCTGCTCGGCTATGTGCACGCGACCTTCCGGCCCATGGCCGCCGACCGCGGGCTCGGCTTCGAGATCACCGTCGGCGACGACGTACCGCACGAGCTGTACTCCGACGAGCAGCGCCTCCAGCAGGTGCTGCGCAACCTGCTGTCCAACGCGGTGAAGTTCACCCACTCCGGCGGTGTGGAGCTGCGCGTCGAACGGGTGCCGGGCGAGGAGTTCACGGAGGAGACGCTGCGGAACGCGGAGGCCGTCGTCGCGTTCCGCGTCAAGGACACCGGCATCGGCATCTCCCCCGACAAACTCCCGGTGGTCTTCGAGGCGTTCAAGCAGGCCGACGGCACCACCAACCGCAAGTACGGCGGCACCGGCCTCGGCCTGTCCATCAGCCGGGAGATCGCCGGGATGCTCGGCGGCCGGATCACCGCCGAGAGCGAGGTCGGCGTCGGCTCCCTGTTCACCCTGTACATCCCCGCGCGCCACCCCGGCGGCGTGGAGATCCCGGCGCCGGAGGGCGGCCCGCGCCCGGCGGAGGCCCCGCAGCCGGCGGCGGACCCCGGCCCGGTGGCGGAGCTGAGCCCGGAGCAGCTCGTCCCCGCCACCCTCGACTGGCCGGACGACGCGGCCGGCACACCCGGCGATGCGGTCGGCACCGGAGCCGCCCAGGGCCCCGACGCCCGCGAGGACGCCTGGCCGCAGACGACGCGGCTCAAGGAGTGGCTGAGCGGGCGCCCGGGGCGGGTGCTGGCCGGGCGCCGGATCCTCGTCGTGGACGACGACATCCGCAACGTCTTCGCCCTCACGCATGTACTGGGCCGGGTCGGCATCACCGTGAAGTACGCGGAGAACGGCCGCGAGGGCCTGGAAGTGCTGCAGCGCACCCCCGACGTTTCCCTGATCCTGATGGACATCATGATGCCCGAGATGGACGGTTACGAGACCATCCGCGCCATCCGCAGCACCCCCCGGCTCGCCGATCTGCCGATCATCGCGCTCACCGCCAAGGCCATGCCCGGCGACCGCGAGAAGGCGATCGAGAGCGGCGCCTCCGACTACGTCCCCAAGCCCGTGGACATCGACCGCCTGCTGTCGGTGATCTGCGCGCTGCTCGATCCACAGAACGGCACGGCGTCGCCGGAGAACGGCGACGGTCCGGCGCAGGACGATGCCGGCGACGCTCCGAAAGGCAGGCCATGACCACCCTCGCACCCGACCAGTGCAACATCCTCCTCGTCGACGACATGGAGGAGAACCTCGTCGCGCTGGAGGCCGTACTCGGCCCCCTCCACCAGAAGCTGGTCCGCGCCCGCTCGGGGGAGGAAGCCCTCAAGGCGATGCTGCGCCAGGATTTCGCGGTGGTGCTGCTGGACGTCGTGATGCCCGGCATGGACGGCTTCGAGACCGCCGCCACCATCAAGCGTCTCGACCAGACCAAGGACGTGCCCATCATCCTGGTGACCGGCGTCAACCCCGAAGCGGACTACGCCTACCGCGGGTACTCGGTCGGCGCCGCGGACTTCCTGACCAAGCCCGTCGACCCCTGGATGCTGCGGACCAAGGTCGGCATCTTCCTCGACCTGTACCGCAAGAACCAACGCCTGGCGGCGGCCGCCGCGGAGCCGGGCAGCGGAGAACGGCTCACGGAGATCGCCCAGCAGCTCGCCCGGATCGAACTCCTCCTCCGCGACACCCCGCCCCCCGACCCCAGCGCCCTCGCCGACCGCGTCGCGGAGGTGTCCCGCTCCGTGGAGAGCCTGCGGGGGGACGGTGAGTGATCCGTGCTCCGGCCGGTGCTTCCTGCTTTTCCTTGAGCGGAAACCGTTCGCCGTACAGGCCGGAGATCTGCTTGGCTCACCCCATGAGTGATCTTCTGAGTGGTCTCCGCATCCGCCCCGCCGGCTCCGCTGACATCAACGCCGTACTGCGGTTCTGGCGCGACGCCGCGGAGGGAACGAGCATCAGCGACGACCACGACGGCGTGGCCCGGCTCATCGCCCGGGATCCGGAGGCGCTGCTGCTGGCCGAGCGGGACGGCGAGCCGGTCGGCACGGTGATCGCCGGGTTCGACGGGTGGCGCTGCCATTTGTACCGGCTGGCAGTCCACCCCGGCCATCGCCGGCAGGGCATCGGGCGGGCGCTGCTGGCGGCCGCGGAAGAGCGGTTCGCCGCACTGGGCGGGCGTCGCGCGGACGCGATGGTCCTCGACCGCAACGAGCCCGCGCACCACGCGTGGCACGCCTCCGGGTACGCCCCCGAGCCCCAGTGGAGCCGCTGGGTCCGCCACCTGACGGACTGAGGCGGGCGACGGGCCTCCCCGCTACCGCGGCAGCCGGAAGTCGACCACGCGGATCGGCGAGGGCGTGGTGCCGGTCGACCGCCGCTGGTACATGAACGACAGGACGCCGTCCTGCGCGACTCGCGTGTCGTCCACGACGACCTCGCCGAAGGCGTTCAGGCCCGCACCGTCGTAGAGGGTCTTCCAGTCGGTCCAGCCGGAGGACTTGGAGGCGGCGACGATCCGGCCGTACGGCATGACGGCGTAGGCGTTGTCGTGCGCGTCGAAGACCAGGTGAGTGCGCTGGGAAGAGCCCAGCGGCACGGGAATCTCGGTCTTCTTCCACTCGCCGCGCGCGCCCTTGTACACATGGAAGACCCGTCCGTACCGCACCCGGTCGTCGACGTAGTCGGTGGTGCACTGGGTGAAGCGGCCGGGGACGTACGAGATGATCGCGTGCGGCCGGCCGGCGGAGTCGGTGGCCTGGCTCTCCTGGTTCATCAGCGAGTGGTCGGGGCCCAGCGGGTCGACGACGGTGCGGTCCTCGACCGACACCTTGTCCACGCCACCGGTCACGCCGACGACCTTGCCCGCGGTGTCGCGCCAGGTCCGGCCGCGGTCGGTGCTGTGGACATAGCCGGTGTCGTGGTTGGTGATCCCACCGCCGTCGCACATGACCGCGCTGTTCTGCTCCCGCCAGGTGAAGAAGGCATGGAGGGTGCCGTCCGCACTGTAGTCGATGCCGTGCAGGTACATGTTGCGGGCGGAACTGGCGCCGTGGGCCGTGGTGTACGTACCGGTGGCGCTGCTCCACTCCCCCAGCGCCTTCCAGCGGGATCCGTCGTACTCCGCCAGTGCGTTGCGGCCGTTGCCGGAGACGCCGGCGCGATAGCTGAGCTGCAGCCTGCCGTCGGGGGTCGCGATGAACTGCGGATAGGTGAACCGGTCGGTGAGCGCGACACCGTCGAGCGTGGTCTGGACGTCACCGAAGGCGCGCGCGTCCCAGGCGCGCCCGGCGGGCGAACTCACCAGCCCCGCCGCCGACTTCACGTAGAAGTAACCGCTGCTGTGCGAGTCCATGACGAGGTGCAGCCGGCCATCGACGCGGGAGATGCCCATGGAGATGACGTTGTGCGAGTCGTCGACGGTCAGTCGGTGCGGCAGGACCACGGTCTGCCACGCCGTGCCGGTCAGCGGGCGGCGGGCGACGACGGCGTGGCGGTCGGCTGTGTACCAGGCGGCGTATTGGTAGCCCTTGTGGGTGAGCAGGCCGTTCTTCTGGAAGGAGTTGTTGTTGACGAGCCCGTCGTAGGAGACGAAGTACAGGGCGCGCGCGTCCAGTTGTGTGTCATCGAGCTTGCTGACCGCCGGCCCCTGATCGGCCGCGTGCGCGGGGCCGGCCCCCGCCGCGGAAGCGAACAGTGACACGGCGAGTACTCCGGCGGCGAGGGGTCTCATGGTTTCCCGTCCTCGGTTCAGGCGCGGTGGAACGCTTCGGTTCAACGCTTCGGTTCAGTCGAGGTGGAACACTTCGGTCAGCGGGCGCATGGCCTCGTCCGGCTGCGCGCCGTCGAGCGCCTCGAAGAACGGCGCCATCTCCGCCTGCCAGCGGGCGTTGACGTCCGTGGCGGCCATGGCCTCCTGGGCCGCGGCGAAGTCCTCGGTCTCCAGATAGCCGACGAGCAGGCCGTCCTCCCGCAGGAAGAGCGAGTAGTTGTGCCAGCCGGAGGCGGACAGCGCCGCCAGCATCTCGGGCCAGACGTCGGCATGCCGCTCGCGGTATTCATCGAGGCGCTCCCGGCGCACTTTGAGCAGAAAGCAGACGCGTTTCATGGAGTACCCGTCCGTCTTGAAAGGTTTCAGATGCGACTCAGGGAAGCTAAGGCGACAGGCGGGGTGGAGTCAATGGGGAGGCGGCAAGGCGGGCGATGAAACCATTCGCTTCCGCGCGTCAGGACAGGGAGACCGCTCCGGCGCCGTCAGTACGCCGTCGGCCAGCCGCCACTCCAGTTCAGCAGGTTGACGCCCAGCTTGGGCGTGCCGGCGTCGTTGCCGTCGTAGTAGTGGTAGACGAGCAGGTCACCGTCGGCGTCGGGCATGACGTCCTGTCCGCCGGGGCCGATCACGGAGCCCTGTGAGGCCATGACCACGGTGCCGCCGTTGTCGGTCATGGCCACGCCGCTGCGGTCGTAGTACGGGCCGGTGGGCTTGGTGGCCCGGCCGACTTTGATCTTGTACGTGGAGCCGGTGCCGTTGCAGCACGTGTCGTACGAGGCGAAGAGGTAGTAGTAGCCGTTGCGCTTGACGACGGTCGGGCCCTCGACCGCCTTCGTACCGGTCGGGCGCGCGGCCAGCGAGTGGCGGGTGGTGTCGCCCGCGTACTGCTTGCCGGTCGCCGGATCGAGGCGGATCATCTTGATCCCGCTCCACCAGGACCCGAAGGCCAGCCACCACGTGCCGTCGCTGTCGACGAACAGGTCCGGGTCGATGGCGTTGTAGTCGCTGCTCGAGGTGGAGGAGTGGACGATGCCCTGGTCGCTCCAGGAGCCCGGCAGCCCGGTCGAGGAGGTGGCGAGCCCGATGGCGGAGGTGTTCGAGCCGAAGCGCGAGACGGCGTAGTACATGAGGTACCGGCCACCCTGGTACGAGATGTCGGGCGCCCACGGGTCGTTCGTGGCCGAGTACCGCGACCACCAACTCGGGGGCGAGGAGAAGGCGTTGCCGCTGCGGCTGAAGGCGGTGCGGTCAGTGGAGGTGCGGGCTTCCAGGTAGCCGTGAGTGGAGTAGAGCAGGTACCGGCCGTCCTGCGCGCGGAGCATGGTCGGGTCGTGGACGACGACGTCGCCGGTGACCTTGCCCGGGCCGGGGTAGGCGGACGCGCTCGACGGCATCAGGGCGAGCAGGACGGCGGCGTGCACGGCGAAGAGGGACGATCTCAGGCGGGGGCGGCTCACGAGGTTCTCCTCTGCTCGGAGATTCGCACGGCATGATGTTCGGGATATCGAACCATGCCCGCGACTTCGAACGGGAAGCTAGGGAACAAGCGAGGGCGCGTCAACGCTTCGCGCAGAGTTTCTTGTCCCGGGCGCGGAGGCGGCGGGAGCCGGAATAGACCGCGGACTGCGGGAGGTTGTCGCCTCCATGACTTCTTCAGCAGACTCCGCGACGGCCGCCTCCGGCGAGGCCGGCTCCCGTCATGCACTCCTCGGCCGCATCGGCATCTGGAGTCCCGGCCTGCGTTCCCAGGATGCCGAGGGGCTCGCCCGGATCAGCGATGCGGTGGCGGAGCTCGACGAGCTCGGGTTCGGCACCGTGTGGCTGGGCGGCAGCCCCTCGGTGGCCGATGCCCGCAAGGTCGTGCAGGCGACGCGGCGCATCACGGTGGCCACCGGAATCCTCAGCCTCTGGGACCACGACGCGTCCACCGTGGCCGCGGAGACCGCCCAGCTGGAGAAGGAGGCGCCGGGACGGTTCGTCCTCGGGATCGGCGTCAGCCACAGCGCGCTCGCGCCGCAGTACGCCAAGCCGTACTCCGCGATGGTCGCGTACCTGGACGGGCTGGACGCGGCACCGGAGCCGGTACCGGCTGAGCGGCGGGTGCTGGCCGCCCTCGGGCCCAGGATGCTGCGGCTCGCCGCCGACCGTGCCGCCGGAGCGCACCCGTACCTCGTCACCGCGGAGCACACCGCCCAGGCCCGCGCCGCGCTCGGCAGCGAGGCGCTGCTCGCGCCGGAGCTGAAGGTGGTCCTCGACACCGATCTGGAGCGGGCGCGCGGCACGGCCCGCGAGACCCTCGCCATGTACCTCCGGCTGCCCAACTACACCGACAACCTCCTGCGGCTCGGCTTCGCCGAGGAGGACTTCGCCGACGGCGGCAGCAACCGCCTGCTCGACGCCCTCTTCGCGCTGGGCGATGCGGAGACCGTCAAGGCCCGCCTGGACGCCTACTACGCCGCGGGCGCCGACCACGTCGCCCTCCAGGCCCTCGACGGAGGTGAGCGCGCCGATCTGCCGCGCGCCCAGTGGCGCGAGCTGGCCTCGGCGCTCGGGCTGACCACCGGCTGACAGCTGAAGGCACTCGCCGGCCAAGCAGCGGCCCGGGACCCGATCCGGTCACCGGGCCGCTGCTTTGCCGGTCCTTTACTATGGA
The DNA here is from genome assembly GCF_000720485.1 of Streptomyces ochraceiscleroticus. Lineage (GTDB taxonomy): Bacteria > Actinomycetota > Actinomycetes > Streptomycetales > Streptomycetaceae > Streptomyces > Streptomyces ochraceiscleroticus. The sequence goes on from NZ_JOAX01000017.1 coordinate 44,359, forward strand.
TAGTCCCCCCGCTGCCGGATACACGGTCCGCAGCGCAATTCCCGAGGAAAGGTGTGAGCGTCCAGCCATGGGCGACCCTCCCAGTTGCAGTCGACATAGCGCGAACCTCCCGGACCTGTTCGATCATGGGACGGAGGTGACCCGATGACCGAGCTGCTCCTGTTGGCCGTGGCGTTTCTGCTGACCCTGGCCTGCGGTGTCTTCGTCGCGGCGGAGTTCTCGCTGACGACCGTCGAGCGCAGCGACCTCGAGCGCGCCGCCGAGCGCGGCGAGCGAGGCGCGGACAGCGCTCTGAAGGCCGTACGCGGCCTGACCTTCCAGCTCTCCGGCGCGCAGCTCGGCATCACGGTGACCGGCCTGGTCATCGGCATGCTCGCCAAATCCTCGATCGCCGCGCTGCTCACCGGCCCCCTGGAGGCCATGGGGCTGCCGCGGTCCGCGGGCGAGAGCGCCGCGCTGATCCTCGGTACGGCCATTTCGACGGTCGTCCTGATGGTCGTCGGCGAGCTGGTACCGAAGAACTGGGCGATCTCCAGCCCGCTGCCCATCGCCAAGCGGGTGGCCACGCTGCAGCGCGGCTTCAGCGCCACGTTCAAGCCGCTGATCGGCCATCTGAACAACACCGCCAACCGTGTGGTGCGCCGGATGGGCCTGGAGCCGGCCGAGGAGCTGGCCTCCGCGCGCGGCCCGCAGGAGCTGATGGCGCTGGCCCGGCACTCCGCGAAGGAGGGCGCGCTGGAGGCGGACACGGCCGAGCTGTTCGTCCGTACGCTGAACCTCGCCGACCTCACGGCGGAGAACGTCATGACCCCGCGGGTGCAGGTCACGGCCCTGGAGGTGCAGTGCACCGCCGAGGACGTGGCCAACGCCACCCGCGCCACCGGCCTGTCCCGCTTCCCGGTCTACCGCGGCAGCCTGGACAGCGTCGTCGGGGTGGCGCACATCAAGGACGTGCTGGCCATACCGGCCGCGCGGCGGCGCCGGCACCCCATCGCCGAGATGCTCCGCGAGCCGCTGCTGGTACCGGAGACGCTGCCGGTCAACGAGCTGCTGGACCGGCTGTCGGGCAAGCGGACGATGGCCGTGGTGATCGACGAGTACGGCGGCACGGCCGGCGTCGCGACGCTGGAGGACATCGTCGAGGAGGTCGTCGGCGAGGTCGTCGACGAGCACGACCCGCTGGAGACCCCGGACCTGGCCCCGGCCGGCAAGGACGAGGACGGCCGCACGCTGTACGACGCGGACGGTGCGGCCCGTTCCGACCAGCTCGAGCGGATCGGGCTGCGGATGCCGGAGGGCCCGTACGAGACGCTGGCCGGGCTGATCGCCACGGAGCTGGGCCGCATTCCCGGCCAGGGCGACGAGCTGACCGTCGCCGGGTGGCGGATGGACGTCGTGGACGCGTCCGGTCACCGTGCGGCGCGCGTGCTGCTGCACGCCCCCGCGGCCGGTGACGAGGACGCCGCCCGTACCCACGAGGAGGCCGCCCGATGACCGCGCTGCAGCTCTTCATCGGCCTGCTCACGCTGGTCGTCAACGCCTTCTTCGTGGGCGCCGAGTTCGCGCTGATCTCGGTGCGCCGCAGCCAGATCGAGCCGTACGCCGAGCAGGGCGACCGCCGGGCCCGCAGCGTCATCTGGGGCCTGCAGCACGTCTCCGCGCTGATGGCGGCGGCCCAGCTCGGCATCACGCTGTGCACGCTGGTGCTGGGCGCGGTCGCCGAGCCGGCCATCGCCCACCTCCTGGAACCGCTCTTCCACGTCACCGGGGTACCGGAGTCCCTGGTCCACCCGGTGTCCTTCGTGATCGCGCTGGCCCTGGCGACGTATCTGCACATGCTCTTCGGCGAGATGGTGCCGAAGAACATCGCGCTGGCCGCTCCGGTGCGCGCCGCGCTGCTGCTGGGGCCGCCGCTGGTGGCGATGGCGCGGGCGCTGCGCCCGGTGATCTTCGCGGTCAACTCGTTCGCGAACGGGCTGCTGAAGCTGTTGCGGGTGGAGGTCAAGAACGAGGTCGCGGCGACCTTCTCCGACGCCCAGCTCGTCAAGATGGTGGAGGACTCCTCCGACGCGGGCCTGCTGGACGACCGGGGCGCCGAGCGGCTGCGGGACGCGCTGGAGCTGGGCCGCCGCCCGGTCCGTGACGTGGTCCTGCCGGCCGAGAAGGTGGTCTCCGCCCGGCTGGGCATCACCCCCGAGGGGCTGGAGGACCTGTCCGCGCGGTCCGGCTTCTCCCGCTTCCCCGTCGTGGACGCCTCCCGCCGCATCCTGGGCTATCTGCACGTGAAGGACGCGCTGGACGCCATGCCGCGGGACCTGCCGTTCCAGGTGTCCTCGATGCGGCCGATCGCCCGGGTGCGGGCTGCAACGCCGCTGGACGACGTGCTGACGGCGATGCGCGGTTCGCGTACCCACCTGGCCGCCGTGATCGGCGACGACGGGCGGCTGGCCGGGCTGGTCACGATGGAGGACGTGCTGCGGGAGCTGGTACTGCAGCACCGGCCCGCCGCCTGACGCACAGCCGCGGCGCGAGCGGCCCTGTACTGCGTATAGGATCACTCGCGCCATGGAGATGAGTGCTCAGTACACCAGTTTTGTCGCGGTCGGGGATTCCTTCACCGAGGGGATGTCGGACGCGCTGCCGGACGGCTCGTACCGCGGCTGGGCGGATCTGCTCGCGGCCCGTCTCGCCGCCCGCACGCCCGGCTTCCGGTACGCCAACCTCGCCGTGCGCGGCAAGCTCATCGGCCAGATCGCCGAGGACCAGGCGCCCGCGGCCGCGGCCATGGGCGCCGACCTGATCACGCTGGTGGGCGGCCTGAACGACGTACTGCGCCCGAAGTGCGACGTGCCGCGGGTGTGCGCGCTCCTGGAGGAGGCCGCGGCGCGGCTGGCGCCGAGCTGCAAGCAGCTCGTACTGATGCGCAGTCCGGGCCGGCAGGGCCCGGTACTGGAGCGGTTCCGGCCGCGCATGGAGACGCTCTTCGACCACATCGACGAGGTCGCGCAGCGGCACGGCGCGCTCGTTGTGGACCTCTACGGCTCGGCGTCGCTCGGCGACCCGCGGCTGTGGGCGGACGACCGGCTGCACCTGACGGCCGAGGGACACGAACGGGTCGCCGAGGCCGTCTGGCAGGCGCTCGGCCTCCCGCCGGAGGCGGAGTGGGACGCGCCGCTGCCGCCGCCGGTGCCGCCGGGCTGGGTGGCCCGGCGCGCGGCGGACGCGCGGTTCGCCCGGACGCATCTGGTGCCGTGGATAGGCCGCCGGCTGACGGGCCGGTCGAGCGGCGACGGACGGCCGCCGAAGCGCCCGGACCTCCTGCCGTACGGGGAACACGCCGGGGACAACGCCGGGAACGACTGAGAACACACGCAGCACCCGAGGGGCCGCGCACGCCATGTGCACGGCCCCTTTCGCATGCCCGGAACGGTATGACGGGCCAACTCATCACGCAAGATGCGTTAACAATGGAGATCTCTTCTGCTAAGAATGCTGCCTGTCCCTGTTGGCGCACGCCCCGTCCCCCGAGGTACGCACCCTCATGCCTGCATTCCTGCCTGCCCGCTCCCCCGCCACCCGGCCGCCGGTCGGCCGGCGCTCCCTGCTGCGCGGCGCCGCCGCCGTCGGGGCCGCCGGGCTGCTCACCGCCTGCGGCCGCGCCGCCGGCGCGTCCTTCGACGCGGGCGCCGCACCCTGGCGCCGGTACGCCGGTACCACGCTGAACTTCATCTCCGAGAACACCGCGCCCACCGCCGCGATCGCCGCGAACCTCGCGCCCTTCACCAAGCTGACCGGCATCCACGTCAACATCGTCACGCTGGAACTGTCCGCGCTCGCCCAGAAGGTCGCGCTGGACCTGGCCTCCGGCAACGGCCAGTACGACGTGGTGTACGCCGACCCGTACCAGGTCCTCGCACCGTACGCGGCCGCCTTCGCCGACCTGCGGGAGTTCCAGGAGAACCCGGACCTGCCCCGGCTGCCCGGCGGATTCGGCGACTTCGTCGCCACGCACCTGGACGCGGCCGGGCGCTTCGAGGACAAGGAGAAGGTGCTGGCGCTGCCGTACGACTCGGCGACCATGATCTGGCAGTACCGGGCCGACCTCTTCGAGAAGTACCACGACCGGATGGCCGCCGACCTCGGCTTCGACCCGGCGCCGTCGGACGGCACGACGTGGGAGCAGTACTACGCGATCGCCCGCTGGTTCAACGAGCACACCGACGAGGTGAAGTACGGCACCGGGCACCAGGCGAAGCAGCACGACTCGCTGATGTGCGACTTCTCGAACGTGCTGTGGGCGTACGGCGGGGACTACTTCGACGACGGCGCGCGGGTCGGGAGCCTGGGCGCCACCGACCCCGGGCGGTGCCGGCTGGGGTCCGAACGGGCCGTGGCGGCGGCCGAGTTCTACCAGCGGCTGCTGAAGATCGCCGACCCCGGGTCGCGGACCTGGGACTGGGACGGGCTGGGCGCCGCGTTCCGGGCCGGGCGGATCGCGATGTGCCCCAACTTCCATGAGTACGCGGCGTCCAACGAGGCCGTCATGCCGGGGAAGGTCGGCTACGCGCGGCTGCCGAAGGGGCCCGCGCGGGCCGCCGGCATGTACGGCGGGACCGGCATCGCGATATCCGGCGTCGCCCCGAAGCGGCGCCGCGAGGCCGCCTGGCTCTTCGCCAACTGGGCGACGGCACCGAAGACGCAGCTCGCCGGGCTGGCGAGCAAGGTCGGCGGCGGCACCCCGACCCGTACGTCGGTGTACGCGGAGCGCGCGGTGCTCCGCGCCGAACACCGGCCGACGAAGCTGCCCAACATGCTGACCGCGAAGGCCGTGCGGGAGACCTGGCGGCCGGCCAACATCGGACTGCGGCCCAAGATCCCGATGTGGGGCGAGTGCGACACCGCCGTCTACACGCAGTTGTCCGGGCTGATCGCCGGGGACGCGTCCCCGCGCGCGACGATGCGCGCCACCGCCGAGCGCATCGACCGGATCACGGCACGAGGGTGGGTGGCCTGAGCATGACCACGTCTTCCGTACGGGCAAAGGCGCCGGACGCCGCCGCCACCGCGCCCGGTCCCGGGCGGCCGCGCCGCCGCCCGTTCCCCGGCTTCCACGGCCGGATGATGGCCCCCGGCATCCTCGTCCTCGCCGCCGTCTCCGTGCTGCCGTTCGTGGCCGTGGTGGCGATGAGCTTCTCCCGCGTCCACCTGCTCGGCGGCCTCGGCCTGGAGGGCGTCGGCCTGGACAACTGGGGGCGGCTGTTCACCGACCCGGACATGGCCTGGGCCTGGGCCCGCACCGCCGCGTATTTCGTGCTCACCGTCGGCGGCGAGATGGTGCTCGGCACGCTGCTCGCCGTCTGCCTGTGGCGGCTGCGGCGCGGCCGCAACGCGGCGCTGAGCCTGATGCTGCTCCCGATGTTCGTCGCGCCCGTGATCGTCGGGCTGCTCGGCCGCTTCCTCACCGACTCCACCTTCGGCCTGTACACCTGGCTGCTGCGCCAGGTCGGGTACCACGGCGACATCATGGGCGACCGGACCAGCGCGTTCGCCGCGGTGACGCTGATGGACATCTGGGAGTGGACGCCGCTGATCGCGCTCATCGCGCTGGCCGGGCTGACGTCCGTACCGGCGAGCGTCCTGGAGGCGGCGGCGCTGGACGGCGCGGGCATGGTCCGCACGCTCCGGCACATCGTCCTGCCGTCGATCACGCCCGTGCTGCTCGTGGCGCTGCTGATCCGTTCCATGGACGCGCTGCGGTACTTCGACATCATCTGGAACACCACCGGTGGCGGCCCGGCCGACGCCACCAAGGTCGCCTCCGTACGGCTCTACGAAACGGCCTTCCGCTTCTTCGACTTCGGGTACGCCGCCGTGACCGGCCTGCTGATGCTCGCCGTGACCACCGTCGTCGCCCGCTTCTTCGTCCGCCTCCTCGAACGGAAGGAGCTGCCGCGATGACCACCGCCACCGCCGCTCTCGAGCGCGGCACCCGTACCGCCCGCTGGACCGTCCGCGTCCTCGTGCTCGTCGCCCTCATCTGGACGCTCGTACCGCTGGGCTGGATGCTGCTGTCGTCCCTCAAGGCCACCGGGGAGGTCACCGCGCCGACCCCGAGCCTGTCGTTCGCACCGACGCTGGAGAACTACCGGCGGCTGTTCAGCGGCGGCAACTCGCTCTGGCCGTATCTGCGCAACAGCGTCGTCGCGGCGGGCGCGTCGGCGCTGCTGGCCACCGCGCTGGGCGCGCTCGCCGGGTACGGCCTGGCCCGCAGCCGGATGCGCGGCAAGCACCACCTGTCGTTCTGGATCATCTCCACCCGGATGGCACCGATCGCGGCCGTGGTGCTGCCGATCTTCCTGATCTTCCGCTACCTCGGGCTGATCGACACCCTCCCCGGCCTCGTCCTGGCCTACCTCTCCTTCAATCTGCCGTTCGCGATCTGGCTGCTCAGCGCCTTCTTCGCGGAGGTGCCGCCGTCCCTGGAGGAGTCCGCGCTGGTGGCCGGGTGCGGCAACTGGCAGGCGTTCCGGCACGTCATCCTGCCGCTGACGCGCCCGGGCCTGGTGACCACCTTCGTGCTGTGCCTGGTGTTCTCCTGGAACGACTACGCCTTCGCCCTGGTCCTCAGCGGACCGCACACCCAGACCCTGCCCATCGCCGCCAGCCAGCTGGTCACCCAGACCGGCATCGACTGGGGGCAGCTGACCGCCATCGGGACCGTCGTGGTGATCCCGATGATGCTCGTCGGCCTCGCTGTACGCCGGTGGCTGGTCACCGGCCTGACCATGGGAGCCGTGACCGGAGAATGAACCGCACCTCTGACCTTCCCGAGACCATGCGGGCCGCCGTGCTCGTCGCGCCGAAGCAGCTCGAGATCCAGGAGCGCCCGGTGCCCCGGCCGGGCCCCGGCCAGGTGCTCGTCCGCGTCGAGGCCGTCGGCGTGTGCGGCTCCGACGTGCACTACTACGAACACGGGCGGATCGGCGACTTCGTCGTCCGCTCCCCCATGGTCCTCGGGCACGAGCCGGGCGGCACGGTCGTCGCGCTCGGGCCCGGCGCCCGGCGGCACACGCCGGGGCAGCCGGTCTCCATCGAGCCGGGCGTGCCCTGCGGTCGCTGCGCCCAGTGCCGGCAGGGCCGGTACAACCTCTGCCCGGACGTGTCCTTCTACGCGACGCCGCCGGTGGACGGGGCGCTGTGCGAGTACGTCGCCGTGGACGAGGACTTCGCGCATCCGGTGCCCGAGTCGCTGAGCACGGAGGGCGCGGCGCTGCTCGAACCGCTGTCGGTGGGCGTCTGGGCCTCGCGGAAGGCGCGGGTCGCGCCGGGGTCGCGGGTGCTGGTGACGGGGGCCGGGCCGATCGGGCTGGTCGCCCTGCAGAGCGCGCGGGCCTTCGGGGCGAGCGAGGTCGTGGTCACCGATGTCGCGCCGCAGCGGCTGGCCGTGGCCCGCGAGCTGGGCGCCACCGCGACCGTGGACGCGCGGCGGACGCGGCTCGCCGACACCGGGTACGAGCCGGACGTCCTGCTGGAGTGCTCGGGCGCGCCGGCCGCCGCCGAGGAAGGGCTGCGCGCGCTGGGCCGGGCGGGGCGTGCGGTGCTGGTCGGGATGGGCGGGGACACCATCCCGCTGCCGCTCGCGCATGTGCAAAACTTCGAGATCGAGGTCACCGGTACGTTCCGGTACGCCAACACCTGGCCGACCGCCATCTCCCTGGCCGCTTCCGGCGAGGTGGATCTGGCCCGGCTGGTCACGCACCGGTACGGCCTGGAGGACAGCGGGGTGGCGCTCACCGCGGGCGCCGCCGATCCGACCGCGATCAAGGCCGTGGTGCGCCCGCAGGCCGGCTGACGGCGCGCCCGGCCGCACGACGCTCCGGGCCGCACGAGAGGGAACGCACGAGGGAAGGAGGGCCGGGTGCCCGCCAAGGCGCGGCTGTCGCAGGCAGCCGTCGAGGACCGCCGGCAGGACGTGCTCAAGTACGTCGTCGAGCGGGGCGAGATGCGCATCGACGACCTCGCCGCGCACTTCGGCCTCAGCCTGATGACCATGCACCGCGATCTCGACGATCTCGCGGGGCGTGATCTGCTGCGCAAGGAGCGCGGGCGCGCGGTCGCCTTCCCGGCCCTGACCATGGAGACCGCCACCCGCTTCCGGGAGGGCGCGCACCGCGAGGTGAAGAGCGCGCTGTGTGCCGCCGCGGCCCGGCGGATCCGGCCCGGCAGCACGCTGCTCATCGACGACTCGACCACGCTGTACCCGCTGGCCGGCCTCCTGACGGAGATCGACGGACTCACCGTCGTCACCAATTCGGTGGGGCTGGCGCAGCGGCTGACCTCGGCGTCCGGCGCGTCCGGCGGGACGGCGCGATCGGGTCCGGAGGTGACGCTGCTCGGCGGGCAGTACCAGGGCGACTTCAACTCCTGTACGGGACGTGAGGTGACGCGGGGGCTGTCGCGGATCCACGCGGATCTGGCGCTGATGTCGGCGACGGCGGTGCACGGCGGCCGGCTGTTCCACCCGCTGCCGGAGTTCGTCGAGGTCAAGGAGGCGATGCTGGGCGCCGCCACGGGCAGCCTGCTGCTCGCCGACCACTCCAAATTCGGCAAGACCGCCACGTACTGCTACGGGGACGCCACGCTGTACCAGGCGGTGATCACCGACAGCGGTACGGAGCCGCGCGAGGTCGCCGTCGTGCGCGAGCTGGGCGTCGAGGTGGAGACGGTGCCGGCGGAGCCGCGCGGCTCGTAGCGCGGCGTCGTGCGGCTTCTGGCCGGGAGCCGTGCGGCTTGTAGCAAGCCACAATCCGGACCGTGGCGCCGGCCTGCGCAAACGAACAGTAGAATCGGCTCACGTGACTGCAAAGCCCCGCATCCCCAATGTCCTGGCCGGCCGCTACGCCTCCACCGAGCTGGCCGTCCTGTGGTCCCCCGAGTACAAGGTCAAGCTGGAGCGAAAGCTGTGGCTCGCCGTGCTCCGCGCGCAGAAGGACCTCGGCGTTGAGGTGCCTGAGCAGGCCCTCGCCGACTACGAGCGAGTCCTGGACAATGTCGACCTGGCCTCCATCGCCGAGCGCGAGAAGGTCACCCGGCACGACGTGAAGGCCCGGATCGAGGAGTTCAACGCCCTCGCCGGCCACGAGCAGGTCCACAAGGGCATGACCTCCCGCGACCTGACCGAGAACGTCGAGCAGCTCCAGGTCCGCCTCTCCCTCGAACTGATGCGGGACCGCACCGTCGCCGTCCTCGCCCGGCTCGGCAAGCTGGCCGGCGAGCACGCCGAGCTGGTCATGGCCGGCCGCTCGCACAACGTCGCGGCCCAGGCCACCACCCTCGGCAAGCGCTTCGCCACCGCCGCCGACGAGCTGCTCGTCGCCCACGCCCGCCTCGAGGACCTCCTCTCCCGCTACCCGCTGCGCGGCATCAAGGGCCCGGTCGGCACCGCGCAGGACATGCTCGACCTGCTCGGCGGCGACGCCGGCAAGCTCGCCGAGCTGGAGCAGCGCATCGCGGGCCACCTCGGCTTCGCGCAGAACTTCACCTCGGTCGGCCAGGTCTACCCCCGCTCTCTCGACTACGACGTGGTCACCTCTCTGGTGCAGCTGGCCGCCGCGCCCTCCTCGCTCGCCAAGACCATCCGCCTGATGGCCGGCAACGAGCTGGTCACCGAGGGCTTCAAGCCCGGCCAGGTCGGCTCCTCGGCGATGCCGCACAAGATGAACACCCGCTCCTGCGAGCGCGTCAACGGCCTGATGGTCATCCTGCGGGGCTACGCCTCGATGGCCGGCGAGCTCTCCGGCGACCAGTGGAACGAGGGCGACGTGTCCTGCTCCGTGGTGCGCCGCGTCGCGCTGCCGGACTCCTTCTTCGCGCTGGACGGCCTGCTGGAGACCTTCCTGACCGTCCTGGACGAGTTCGGCGCCTTCCCCGCCGTGGTCGCCCGCGAGCTGGACCGCTACCTCCCCTTCCTCGCCACGACGAAGGTGCTCATGGGTGCCGTGCGCGCCGGTGTGGGCCGCGAGGTCGCGCACGAGGCGATCAAGGAGAACGCCGTCGCCACCGCGCTCGCCATGCGCGAGCAGGGCGCCGAGCGCAACGAGCTGCTGGACAAGCTCGCCGCCGACGGCCGCATCCCGCTGAGCCGCGACCAGCTCGCCGAGGCGATGGCCGACAAGCTGTCCTTCACCGGCGCGGCCGCCGACCAGGTGGCGGCCGTGGTCGCGCGCATCGAGGAGATCGCCAAGGCGCACCCCGAGGCCGCGGCCTACACCCCCGGCTCCATCCTCTGAGGCCGGTCCTCCCATGCCGCGCTTCACCCCCGAAGAGCTGGAAGCCGCTCGTGACCGCCTCGTCCCGGACGTGGCGGCGAGCGGCCTCCGGGTGCTCTTCTGCGGCATCAACCCGGGCCTGATGTCGGCCGCGACCGGCCACCATTTCGCCCGGCCCGGCAACCGCTTCTGGCCCACGCTGCACGCCGCCGGCTTCACCCCCCGGCGGCTGCGGCCCGACGAGGAGCAGGAGCTGCTGCGGTACGGCGTCGGCATCACCAACGTCGTGCAGCGGGCCACGGCCCGCGCGGACGAACTGACGCCGGAGGAATTCGCGAAGGGCGGCCGCCAACTGGAGGAGAAGGTGCGCCGGCTGCAGCCCGCGTGGCTGGCGGTCGCCGGGGTCACCGCCTACCGCGCGGCATTCGGCGACAAGCTCGCGAAGATCGGGCCGCAGGAGCGGACCATCGGCGGCGCCCGCATCTGGGTACTCCCCAACCCCAGCGGCCTGAACGCTCACTGGAACCCCACCACCCTGGCGGAGGAGTACGGCCGGCTCCGCGCGGCGGCGTTCGCCGAGGAGTGACCGCCCTGCCGGGGCAGCGGCGGGCCCTCGCCGCCGTCCGGCCACACCGCCGCGACCAGCTCGTACGGCTGGAGGTCAGCGGCTCTTCCCACGCCGGTCGCCACCCGGCACTCCCCCACCGTCCAGACGTGCGCCGTCGTGGTCAGGGCGGACAGGTCGGCCAGCGGCGGCCACACCGGCAGCCCCATCGCCGACCGCTCCAGATGCGGCGTCAGGTCGAGCACTTCGGGCGGGCCCCAGCGTAAGGACAGCACGCCGTCCAGCTCCTCCCGTTCCGCTTCGAACTCCTCCGCCGCGGCCCGCTCGTCCGCCGGATCGGCGTCCCAGAACTCTTCACTCACGCTGAGCCGGAGCATCCGCCCGGCATCACCGGGCGCCGCGAGCACGGTGCCGATCGCGGCGTCGATCGCGGACAGGTGGCGGGAAAACTGTTGCCTCGTCATGTCACCAGTAAAGACCCGGGGTCTGACAATCGGTCCGTCACAGGCCGTGACCAGCACACTTCGGGGCTCGCCGCAGGCCGTCCGACCGGCTACGATCCCGCAAACACGCGAGGCGAGGGAGACGGACGTTGGGGCGGCTCACCGGAGGGGACCCCTCCCTGCTGCGACGGATCAACTCCGCGGTGGTACTGCACACGCTGCGCGCCGCCGACTCCCCCACCCTGACCCACCTGGTACAGCTCACCGGGCTGTCCCGGCCCACCGTCGAGGGGGTCGTGGAGGGCCTGATCGAGTCCGGACTGGTCGTCGAGGCACCGGCCGAGGAGGGCGCGCGGCGGCAGGGCCGGCCCGCCCGCCGGTTCCGTTTCCGTGCCGAGGCCGGGCACCTGCTGGGCATCGAGATCGGCGCGCACCGGGTCTCGGCGCTGCTGTCCGATCTGAGCGGCCGCGTGCTGGGGTCGGTCCAGCACGACGTGGACGAATCGGCCCCGGCCGACCGGCGGTTGGCGTGCGCCCGGGACACGGTCGCCGACCTGCTGCGGCAGGCGGGCGTGGCGCGCGACTCGCTGCGCGCGGTGGGCGTCGCGGGCCCCGGAATCGTGGAGGCGGACGGCACGGTACGGCTGGGTACCGCGCTGCCGGGCTGGACGGGGCTGCCGCTGGGCGAGCGGCTGCGCAAGTCCTTCCGCTGCCCGGTCCTGGTGGAGAACGACGCCAACGCGGCCGCGGTCGCCGAGCACTGGAAGGGCGCGGCGGCCGGCTCGGACGACGTGGTGTTCGTCCTGGCCGGACTGAGTCCGGGCGCGGGTTCGCTGATCGGCGGGCGGCTGCACCGCGGCTTCGGCGGGGCGGCCGGCGAGATCGGTGCGCTGCACCTCTTGGGGCGCGGGGCGACGCCGGAGACGCTGTTGTCGACGACCGGTGAACCGTTGCATCCGCTGGACGAGGCGCAGGTGGCACGGGTGTTCACGCTGGCGCGCGAGGGCGACGCGCGCGCCCGGGACGCGATGCGGCGCTTCATCCAGCGGCTGGTGCACGACGTCGCCGCGCTGGTCCTCGCCCTGGACCCGGAGATCGTCGTGATCGGCGGCTGGGCGGCCGGCCTGGACGGCGTACTGGATCCGTTGCGCGAGGAGCTGGCGCGCTACTGTCTGCGGCCGCCGCAGGTCGCCCTGTCGGTCCTGGGCGAGGCTGCGGTGGCGACCGGCGCCCTGCGCCTCGCCCTCGACCACGTCGAGGAGCAGCTCTTCGCGGTGGAGGGCACGGTGACGGCCCGGCGCTGATCCCGCCCGCAACTGCCACTCACCGTAACGCCCACCGGATCGCTTGCCGCCGTCCGAAGGCTTGCTGGATCGTCCGAGACTCCAGCCCTTCGGACCGTCGGTGCGCCCGGCCGCACCGGCCCGGTGCGTGAACCACCGGCCAGGCCGGGGCGAGTCCGAGGGGGTGGGATGCGACGCTTCTCGCGCGCCACGCTGGGCCTCGTCCTCGTGACCGCGTTCCTGCTGCCGGTGGCCACGAACCTGGCCACCGGAGCCGTTCCGGAACAGGTCGTGCCCTACTTGTGGCTGTCCTGGCCCGTCGCTCTCGTGCTGGCACTGGTCGCGGCGTTCGTCGAGGCGCGCCGCGGCCCGCCGGAGGCGGAGCCGGACGGCGGTGACGGGGCCGCCGGCGACGCCCGGGAGCGCCGTACGCTGGCGCAGCTCGCCGCGACGGTGCGGCAGCAGTGGGAGGAGGAGGCCGGGATCCGCATGCTCCACCGGCCACGGCCGCTGAACGTGCGCTGGTCTGCGACGCCCCGCCCGGTCTCCGCCCGGCCCGGCGCGGTGCTCGGCGACACCGTGGGCGGCCGGCCGCTGCGGCTGAGGCTGCTCGGCGGGCTCGACGAGGTGGTGCCCCGCTATCTGGCACTGCCCCGACGCCAGTTGGTGGTGCTCGGCGGGCCAGGGGCCGGCAAGACCGTACTGGCCATGGTGCTGACGCTCGGTCTGCTGGAGCGCCGCGGCGAACACGGCGGGCCGGTACCGGTGCTGCTGTCGATGTCGTCGTGGGACCCGCACGGCGAGCATCTCTTTACCTGGGTCGCCCGCCGACTCGCCGAGGACTACCCCGCGCTCGCCAACCCGGACGTGTTCGGGCCCCACGCGGCGACCCGGCTGGCCACCGATGGGCACATCCTGCCCGTACTGGACGGCCTGGACGAGATGCCCGCTCCGCTGCGCCCGGCGGCGCTGGCGGAGATCGACCGGGCGGCCGCCGGCCGCCCCTTCGTGGTCACCTGCCGCAGCACCGAGTACGAAACCGCCGTCACCAGCAGCGGCCAGCTGCTGGCCACGGCGGCCGTGGTCGAGCTCGCACCGGTGGACGTGCCGGAGACCATCTCCTTTCTGACCGGCGGGACCGTCGCCGAGGACGCCCGCTGGGCACCCGTCTTCACCCGCCTGCGGGAACAGCCCGGGGCACCCCTGGCCCAGGCGCTGTCCGCCCCGTTGATGGCGGCCATGGCCCGCACCGCCTACATGTCACCGGCGACCGATCCCGCCGAGCTGCTCGACGCCACCCGGTTCCCGGACCGCGACGCCGTCGAGGAGCACCTCCTGGACGCGTTCGTTCCCGCCGTCTACGCCGCCCGCGCGGTGCTCCCCGGAACCGGCGGAGGCCGAGCGGGCACGGACCGGTGCCACTCCCCCGAACAGGCGCTGCGCTGGCTGGCCTTCCTCGCCACCCACCTGCACCGCCAGGACACCCGCGACCTGGCCTGGTGGCGGCTGCACCGTGCGCTCTCCCCCTGCGGACGCCGGGTCGCCGCGCTCGTACTGGAACTGATCAGCGGACTGGTGGGAGGGCTGGCTGCCGGGCTGTCGGTCGGTCTGGCGGCCGGACTGGCCGCCGGCACGGCGGCCTCGGTCGTCGCCGGCCTTCTGGTCCGGCCGCCCGTCTATCCCCAGCAGGTCAATATCCGCCTCCGGGGGCGTGGCCGGCGCCTCGGCCGCAGACTCGGCTCCGGGCTGACCGTCGGGCTCGCCACGGGAGTGGGCGCCGGGGTCGGGGCCGGGCTGCTGGCCGAGCTCACGGGCGGCCGCGTCGTCGGGCTGCTCGCCGGGCTCGTGGCCGGCATCGGGCTGGGGGTCTCCTTCGGCGTCATGGAGTGGCTCAACACCCCCGCCGACGCCCTGAGCTCGGCCAGCCCGGAGTCGTTGCTGCGCAACGACCGCGCCGTCATGGCCATCCGCTTCCTGGTGGAGACCCTCGGCTCAGGGCTGGTCGCCGGGGTCGTGGTCGCCCTGGTCTTCGAACGGGAGCTGGGCGTCATGACGGGCCTGACCGTCGGACTCGGCACCGGTCTCAGCATCGGCGCGGCCGGCCGGCTGGTCGGCCGGTTCCAGACCGGACTGCCGGCCGGCACCTGGAGCTGGTTCTTGGTGACTCGCGCCTGGTACGCGCTCCGCGGCGATCTGCCCTGGCGCCTGATGCGCTTCCTCCGGGATGCGCACCGCCGCGGCGTGCTCCGCCGCAACGGCCCGGTCTACCAGTTCCGCCACGCGCGTCTGCAGGACCGTCTCAGCCCGTCAGTACCGCCACGTCGTCGCGGTCCCCGAAGGTGAGGCGGCAGGTGTCGGCGCGGTAGGTGGAGACGGAGACCGCGGTGGTGCGGCCGCCGGTCACATAGCGCGTGGTGACCACCAGTACCGGCGCGCCGGGGAGCCGGTCGAGCTGCTTGGCGTCCTCGGCGCGCGCCGAGCCCAGTTCCACGGCGCGCTCCTCGCCGTCCAGGTCGAGCCGCTGCAGTTCCTGCAGGACGGCGCGGGCGCGGGCCACCGGGCCGGTGGCGGCGGCCGTCGCCAGGCCGGGCACGGACTCGGCCGGTACGTAGAGCAGTTCGGCCGCGACCGGCTGGCCGTTGTCGACCCTGGTGCGCCGCACGACATGCACGGTGTCGCCCGCGTCCACCCCCAGCGGCTCGGCGACGGCCGGCGGGACCGACCCGCCGTCCACCGCCGCCGCGTCGGCCGGCTGCCAGGCGTCGCCGGGCGCGCCGGGCCAGCTGTGTCCGGAGCGGTCCACGGGCACGCCCATACGGGGCGGCGCGACCGTGGTGCCCACGCCGCGGCGGCGCTGCAGCCTGCCTTCGAGCTCGAGCTGTTCGAGCGCCTGCCGGAGCGTGGCGCGGGCGACGCCGAAGCGCGCCGCGAGGTCCCGCTCGTTCGGCAGGATCTCGCCGACCGCGAACTCCGAGTCGAGCGCGTCGCTGAGCACCGTCTTGAGGTGCCAATACTTCGGTTCCTGCACCGTGTCGAGCTGCGTGGTCCCCACCCTGTCCTCCGCATTCGCCGTGTCCCGGTGCCCGGGGGTGCCCCCCGGCGCCGGCCAGGGGTTTTGAGCGCTTCTTTATTAAAGGTTGTTGAGATATGCCTGCGACGATATGAGCGGCCTCACCCTTGGTCAAGACCAATGGGCCATCCGATGCCGTAGCGTGACCGACTCAACACGGTTGGAGACGGCCGGTGGGTGCGCGGGAGCGCGACAGGGCCGGCGGCACACCGGCCGCCGGCCCTGCAGAGGGGCGGCCTCAGGCCGCCGACGGCACCGCCGCCAGCTTGTCCGGATTGCGGACGACGTAGATCGTCTGGATGCGGCCGTCGACCACGTCGAGCTGGAACACCGTGTCGACCCGGTCGCCGACCCGCCCCACGAGCGCGACCCCTCCGTTGAGCTCGGCGAAGCCGAACCGCAGGTCCGCGGCCGGAGCCTTGGAGATGCCGACCAGGAACCGCCCGACCTTGTCCGCCGTCTCGATGACGCGCAGCGGCGCCTTGGCCTTGCCGCCGCTGTCGCCGACCAGCCGCACGTCCTCGGCGAGCAGGCCGATCAGCCCCTGGAGGTCGTCGCCGGCCGCGGCGGCCAGGAAGCGCTCGGTCAGGTCGCGCTGGCGTTCGGGGTTCACCTCGAAGCGCGGCTTGCGCTCCTCCACGTGACGCCGGGCCCGGCCCGCCAACTGGCGCACCGCGGCCTCGCCCCGCTCCAGTACGGACGCGATCTCCGCGTACGGATAGCCGAACGCCTCGCGCAGTACGAAGACGGCGCGCTCCAGCGGCGAGAGGGACTCCATGACGACGAGGACGGCGAGAGTGACGGACTCGGTGAAGACGGCACGGTCGGCGGTGTCGGGGACGGCGCCGCCGAAGTCGGTGGCGACGGGCTCGGGGAGCCACGGCCCCACGTACGCCTCGCGCCGGGCCTGTACTTGGCGCAGCCGGTCGATCGCGAGCCGGGTGGTGACCCGCACCAGGTAGGCGCGCGGCTCCCGTACCGTGTCGTGGTCGGCGGCCGACCAGCGGAGCCACGCCTCCTGGACGACGTCCTCGGCGTCGGCCACCCGGCCGAGCATGCGGTAGGCCACGCCCTGGAGGACCGGGCGGTGTTCTTCGAAGACATCGGTCGCGGTGTCGGTCAGCACGCCCTTATCCCACCGGTACGCCGCCGTGTTGTCCAGCGGGTTCCGTGTGGTCCGGCGGGTTCGGCGTGGCCGGGGAATTCACGCCCGCCTGCTACCCATCGGTAACGGTTGCTGACATGGTGTCTCTTGGGCCGCTCCCCAGGTACGGCCCTCCCCAGCGGCTTCCCCCCTCGGATCCCCTCGAAGGAGCCCCCATGACGACCGCCAGGATCGCGTCGACCACCCGCACCGCTCCGACCGCCACGGCCTCCTCCCTCCTCGTCTCTCCCGACGGCCGGCCGCCGTTCACCGTCGCGTACGAGCGCAAGGGCGCCGGCGAGCCGGTCGTACTGCTGCACGGCATCGGCCACCATTACCAGGCGTGGGAGCCGGTGTTCAGCGTCCTGGCCGCGTCGCACGACGTGATCGCGCTGGACCTGCCGGGCTTCGGCGCCTCCCCCGCCCTGCCCGACGGCGTGGAGTACGACCTGGCGTCGGTGGTCCCGCTGCTGACGGACACCTTCGCGGCGCTGGGTGTCGAGCGGCCGCACGTGGTGGGCAACTCGCTCGGCGGACTGCTGGCGCTGACACTCGGCCTCACGGGGGCTGTGCGGTCGGTGACGGCGCTGTCGCCGGCCGGCTTCTGGACGGAGGCCGAACGCCGGTACGCCTTCAGCGTCCTGACGGGCATGCGGGCCGGGGCGCGGGCCCTGCCGCCGCAGGTGGTCGAGGTGCTGGCCCGCACGGCGGCCGGCCGCGCGGCGCTGACCGGTTCGATCTACGCGCGCCCCTGGCGCCGTTCACCGGCCGCCGTGGCCGCCGAGACCCGCGCGCTCCGGGAGGCGCCCGGCTTCGCCGCCACGCTCGCCGCGGGGCGCGGCCCCGGAGTGCTGTTCCGCCACGACATACCGGATGTTCCCGTGACCATCGGCTGGGGCACCCGCGACCGGCTGCTCCTGCCCCGCCAGGGCGTACGGGCCAAGCGCGTGATCCCGGGCGCCCGCCTCGTCCGCCTCCCCGGCTGCGGCCACGTCCCCATGAACGACGACCCGGCCCTGGTCGCCAGGGTCATCCTCGACACGGTGATGCCGACCGGGGTGTGACCCGTAGCGCCGACCTCCTGGCCATCGCCCCGTCCACTTGCGACCATGGGCCGGTTCCGGGCTTCCGTGCCGTTGTCGGCCGGCTGTTCACTGTGCGTTCGGTTTCGGGGCACCGGGCACCGGTACGAACGGGACCGTACGCAGAGCGATCGAGCAACGGAGGATCACATGGCGCAGGGAGCGGCAGGAGGCGGCAGAGCCTTCGGGCGGCGTTCGGTGCTGCACGGAGCGGCGGCCGCGTCCGCGGCGCTCGCGCTGCCAGCGATCGGCGGCGCGGCCCCCGCCCAGGCGCGCACCGGCCGGCCGAGCGCCGACTGGGGCGTGCAGGTGGGTGATGTGACGACCGGCTCGGGGCTGGTGTGGGTACGGTCGGACCGGCCCGCGCGGATGATCGTGGAGACCGCGGCGACCGAGTCGTTCCGCGACGCGCGCACCTGGCACGGGCCGGTGATCGGTGCGGACACGGACTTCACGGGGCTGACCTCGCTGCGCGGCCTGCCGCCCGGCGAGCAGATCCACTACCGGGTCACGCTCGTCGATCCCCACGATCCTCGGCGCACCGGTGAGCCGGTGACCGGGACGTTCCGTACGGCGCCGGTGAAGCGCGGCGAGGGGGTGCGGTTCCACTGGTCGGGGGACCTCGCGGGGCAGGGGTGGGGCATCAACCCCGACCGCGGCGGTTACCGGATCTATGAGGAGATGCGCCGCCGGAACCCCGACTTCTTCCTGTGCAGCGGGGACAACATTTACGCCGACGGCCCGATCACGGCCAGCGTGAAGCTGCCCGACGGGCGGGTCTGGCGGAACATCACGACCGAGGAGAAGTCCAAGGTCGCGGAGACGCTCGCGGAGTTCCGCGGCGCCTTCCGGTACAACCTCCTGGACGACAACCTGCGGCGGTTCAACGCACAGGTGCCCACGATCACGCAGTGGGACGACCACGAGGTGCACAACAACTGGTACCCGGGGCAGATCCTGGACGACGACCGGTACACGGTGAAGGACGCGGACGTGCTGTCCGCGCGCTCGCTGCGGGCGTTCAGCGAGTACTTCCCGATCCGCACGCTGCGCCCGGACGAGCAGGGGCGGGTGTACCGGGTCGTCCGCCACGGGCCGCTGCTGGACGTGTTCGTGCTGGACATGCGGACGTACCGGAACGCCAACTCCGACGGGCGGCAGACGGAGGACGCGCAGGGCATCCTGGGCGCCGAGCAGCTCCGGTGGCTCAAGCGGGAGCTGTCGCGGTCGCGCGCGGTGTGGAAGGTGATCGCGTCCGACATGCCGCTGGGGCTGGTCGTGCCGGACGGCAAGACCCGCTTCGAGGCAGTGGCGCAGGGCGATCCGGGGCAGCCGCTGGGGCGGGAGCTGCAGCTCGCCGAGCTGCTGCGGCACATCAAGCACCGGCGGATCACGGGCACGGTGTGGGTGACGACGGACGTGCACTACACCTCGGCGCAGCACTACGATCCGTCGCGCGCGGCGTTCAAGGACTTCGAGCCGTTCTGGGAGTTCGTCTCCGGGCCGCTGAACGCGGGCGGGTTCCAGGCGCTGAAGCTGGACGGTACGTTCGGTCCCGAGCAGCGGTTCCTGAAGGCTCCGGACCGCGCGAACACCTCGCCGGCCGAGACGCCGCAGTACTTCGGCGAGATCGACATCGACGGCGGGAGCGGGGAGCTGACGGTGCGGCTGCGGCAGGACAGCGGCGAGGTGCTGTTCAGCCAGACCCTGCAACCGGGGCGAGTCGGACAGTAGCGGCGTTTGGTTCGAAGGCGCCGGTAGGGGCAATTGCGCCCTTTACCTGGCGGACACAGAGCGTTTGTGATCATGCAACACCGGTCGGTGATGCTGGAGTGCATGAATGAGAAATGCTTGTCCGAGAAGACGCCGAACCGCAGCGCCCGCCGCCATCACTGGCGGCGGGACGTCGTCGAACTGGCCGCCCTCTTCACCGCCGTCGCGGTGGCCGACTCCGTC
Source organism: Streptomyces ochraceiscleroticus (assembly GCF_000720485.1). GTDB lineage: Bacteria > Actinomycetota > Actinomycetes > Streptomycetales > Streptomycetaceae > Streptomyces > Streptomyces ochraceiscleroticus. The sequence goes on from NZ_JOAX01000017.1 coordinate 64,170, forward strand.
GCCAACGCCGTGGCGCACGGCCCGTCGGGCCCGGTGTTCCTGTGCGCCTCGGCTATCGCGCTGCTCGCCACGGCGGGCTTCCACGTGTGGTGGGCACGGCGCCACGAACACGCTCCCCCGCCGGGCGATACCGGCGCCGCGGCGTCGTCGGCCCCCGCCCTCGCCGAGGGTACGGAGCTCCCCGAGACGACGCTGTGGCGCATGCGGACGACCGTACGGGACGAGCCGGGCAGCCTGGCCGCGCTGTGCCAGGCGCTGGCCGCGCACCGGGTCGACATCCTGAGCCTGCAGACCCACCCGCTGTCGGACGGCACGGTGGACGAGTTCCTGCTACGGGTGCCGGGCACCCCGGAGCGGGGCGTACTGGCGGGCGCGGTGACCGCGGCGGGCGGCCGGGACACCTGGCTGGAACGCGCCGATGCCCATGATCTGGTCGACGCGCCGGCCCGTATGCTGTCCCTGGCCACCCGAACGGCCCTGGACTCCGCGGAACTGCCCCTGGCGCTGCGGCAGTTGCTGGGCCGTTGCACCATCCACTCGGTACCCGCGCACACGCTGAAGGGCGAGCCGCAGGCCGAACGAGTGCCGGACGACGGCGTACTTGAGGACCACACCATGAAGTTCCGCGACCCGTCCGGGGGTTCGATCACCATCGAGCGGCCGCAACTCCCCTTCACTCCGACCGAGTTCGCCCGGGTCCGGGCGCTGGTGGAGCTGGACGCCCGGCTCGGCCAGCGGGTCCCGGAGCGCCGGGACACCCTCACCCTCCCCGAGGGCAACCACATCACCGTGCGCCGCGCCGACCCCTCCGACCTGGCGGCAGCGCGCGAGATGCACGACCGCTGCTCGGAGCGGACGCTGTCGCTGCGCTACCACGGCCCCGTGCAGGACTCCGCGCGCTATCTCGACCACCTGCTGAGCCCTCGGCACGGCCGCACGCTGGCCGTGGAGACCGCCTCCGGGCGGCTGGTGGCCCTCGGCCACCTGCTGTGGGACGGCGACGAGACCGAGGTGGCGCTCCTGGTGGAGGACGCGTGGCAGCGCCGCGGCATCGGCGCCGAGCTGCTGGAGCGGCTGGTCGGGATGGCCGCCGAGACGGGCTGCGAGAGCGTGTACGCGATCACGCAGGCGTCCAACACCGGGATGGTGGCGGCCATGCGCGGCCTGGGGCTGCCGCTGGACTACCAGGTCGAGGAAGGCACGCTGGTGATCACGGCCCGGCCTGCGGGGCTGCGGCGCCGGCCGCAACCGCGTACCGCCGACCGCCGGCCGGAACCGATGCCCGCAGCGTGGGAGACGGCCGGCCGCTGAGCGCCGCGTCCAGGTCCTGCCACAGGTCCTCGACGTCCTCCAGGCCCACCGACAGCCGCAGCAGTTGTTCGGAGATGCCGCCGGCCGTCCGGTCGGCGGCATCGACGACGCGGTGGCTGATCGAGGCCGGGTGCTGAAGGAGGGTATCGACGCTGCCGAGACTGACCGCCGGGGTGATCAGACGCACCCCGGCGGTCACGTCGTGCGGGTCCCCGCGCACCTCGAACGCCACCATCGCGCCGCCGAGCTGCGGATAGTGCACCCGGGCCACGCCGGGATGGCCGGCGAGCCGCCGGGACAGCTCCGCCGCGGTGGCGGACGCCGCCCGCATCCGTACGGGAAGGGTGGCCAGCCCGCGCAGCAGCAGATAGCCGGCGAGCGGGTGCAGCACGCCGCCGGTGGTGAAACGCACCTGCCGCAGCCGCCGCGCGAACTCCTCGTCGCAGGCCACCACGCCGCCCAGTACATCGCCGTGGCCGCCGAGGTACTTGGTTGCGCTGTGCAGCACCAGCCGCGCGCCGGCCTCGGCCGGACGCTGCAGTACGGGAGTGGCGAAGGTGTTGTCGGCCAGCAGCGGCACGGAGCCGCAGGCGTGCGCGACGGCCGCCAGGTCGGTCTCGGCGAGCGTGGGGTTGGCCGGGCTCTCGACCATGACCAGGCCGGTGTCGGCGCGCAGCGCGTCGGCGATGCCGGCCGGGTCGGTCCAGGTCACCTCGGTACCGAGCAGCCCGCCGGACAGCAGGTGGTCGCTGCAGCCGTACAGCGGGCGGACGGCGACGACGTGCCGCAGCCCTTCGGCGTGCCGGACCAGGAGGCAGGCGGTGAGGGCCGCCATGCCGCTGGCGAAGGCGACCGCGGACTCGGTGCCTTCGAGGCGGGCGAGGGCGGTCTCGAAGCGGGCGACGGTGGGGTTGCCGAGCCGGCCGTAGACGGGCGGGCCCTCGAACTCGGCGCCGGTGGCGGCGAACGCGTCGAGCCGGGCGGCCTCACCACGGCTGTCCGCCGAGGGGTACGTGGTCGACAGGTCCAGCGGGGCCGCGTGCAGTCCTTGCGCGGCGAGGTCCTCGCGGCCCGCGTGCACGGCCTCGGTGGCCAGGGCACGCGGCAGGGCGTCGGGGGCGGTGACGGCGGTGGTGGCGCGGTCCGGCCGCGCGGCTGATCGGGTCATGCTCCGATGCTGGTCGGGGGCCCTGACCGGATGGTCAACTTCCGTGTTACGTTCGGTACATGGCCGACTCTGTGCGTCTCGATCCGGTGGATCTGGAGATATTACGCCTGCTGCAGAACGACGCCCGGACCACATACCGCGACCTGGCCGCGGCGGTCGGCGTCGCGCCGTCGACCTGTCTGGACCGGGTGACCCGACTGCGCCGCAGCGGCGTGATCCTGGGACACGAACTGCGCCTGGACCCCGCCAAACTGGGCCGCGGGCTGCAGGCACTGCTGTCCGTACAAGTACGGCCGCACCGCCGCGAGCTGGTCGGCCCCTTCGTCGAGCGCATCCGCTCGCTGCCCGAGGCGCTCTCCCTCTTCCACCTCACCGGGCCCGAGGACTACCTCGTCCATGTCGCCGTGCCGGACGCGGCCGCCCTGCAGCGGCTGGTGCTGGACGAGTTCACCGCCCGGCGCGAAGTGGCCAGGGTCGAGACCCGGCTGGTCTTCCAGCGCTGGGCGTGCGGCCCGCTCCTGCCGCCGGCGGACGCGGTCGGCTGAGCGGGACTGCGCACAGGCTGCGCAGGGCTTCGGAAGACAACGCAGAGCTGCGCAGGGCCGTTACATCACGGAGCCGGGCGGCGCGATGACGAGCCTGAGGTGCAGGCGGGCGGCCCTGAGCCCCGCGTGGACGGGGAGGCTGGGGCGGAGCAGCACCAGGCCGCCGCCCATGGAGCGCAGCGCGCTCTGCACCCCGAGGAGGGTGTAGAGACCGGCGGTGTCGCACGAGGTGACGCCGGAGAGGTCCAGCCGGAGATGGCGCTTGCCGCCCGCCATGACCGCCGCGGTGGCGTCGCACAGCCCTGACGCACTGTCATCATCGAGGGTGCCCACCACGGCCAGCTTCGCCAGGGTGGGCGAGCCGGCGGGGACCGGCCACCTCTCGATCCGTACGCGCCTGTCGGTCGGGGCTTTCACGAGCATCCCGGCCGCCTCCCTTCAGACAACTCACCGGATGCACCGGCTCACGGCCCCCATGATGGCGCGGTGAGGTCCGCGGCAGGGCCCGCCGATCGAAACCGACCGAAGAATTCCGTCACGGACCGTGACCGTGGCACGGGCATGTGCCGGAGCCACAGGCCCGTGGCCGTCAGTCCAGCGCGTCGCGGGTCGCCTCGATGAGCTGCCGGGCTTCCTCCTCCCGCGCGTCGTAACGCTCGGGATGGGCGGACGCCTGGACCCGCTGGGCGAGCTGACCCGCTGTGAGGTCCGAGTCCTCCGCGTCCTCCTCGATGGCCCGCTCGAAGAACCGGTGCGCCGCGTAGTTGACATTCATGCACTGCTCGGCGGTGCCCCAGTCCATGCTGGGGCGCTGCTGGAACACGCCGACCGAGTCGAGGTCGCCGTGGTCCAGGTTCTCCATGCCCGACTCGACGAGGGCGGCCTCGAAGGCGGCCAGCCGGGCCTTGCCGGATGCGTTCAGTTCCGCCCCTACCAGGTAGACCACCTCGGCCACTTCGGGGTCGGGGCTCCCCGTGGCGGGGCCGGGCGGCGGTCCTTGCGGTGCCGGCTGTGGCACGTTCCCCTCCTGCCGTCGTTGTGATGTCGTCTCGCCGGCGCCTCGGCGCCGGACGTTGCGTTCAGCGTCGGGCCGGAACGGGCCCGGGGCAAGACCGCCTGGAAATGCGTAGGTCACACACTCTTGCAAAAACATCACGGAAACTGTGTGATGTTCCGCGGAGGTCAGCCGTGATGCAGAGTCGTGGTTCCGAAGCCGAGGTCGAGCAGCGCCGCCGCCGGGTGCTGCGGCAGGTCATCGAAGAAGGCGCCGTACGGATCGCCGTACTCGCCGAAAATCTCCAGGTCAGCGCCATGACGGTGCACCGCGACCTGGCAAATCTGGAGTCCCGGAAGCTGCTGGAGAAGCGCCGCGGCATGGCCGTCGCGCTGCCCGAGGTCACCATGGAGACCGCGACCCGCTTCCGCGAGTACCAACAGACCGAGGCGAAGGAGGCGTTCGCCGAGCTGCTGGTGCGGGAGGTCAGTCCGGGTGACACGGTGCTGATGGACTGCGGCTCGACACTCTTCCCGCTCGCCCGCAGGCTCGGCCGCATCGAAGGGCTGACCGTCGTCACCAACTCCCTGCGCGTCGCCTCCCTGGTCAGCGCGGCGGGCACGTCCGGTACGGACGTCATCCTGCTCGGCGGCCGCTACCGGCCCGACTTCGAGGCGTGCGCCGGTACGGACACCCTCCGCCACCTCTCGCGCATCCGCGCCACCCTCGCCTTCTCCTCCCCCACCGCCGTCGACCGCGGCCGCCTCTTCCACCCGGTCCAGGAGTGGGCCGACCTGAAGGAGGCCATGCGGGAGGCGGCGGAGCGCAGCGCGCTGGCCGTGGACCACACCAAGTTCGGGCGGACCGCCACCCATGGGTACGGCGACGCGTCCGGGTACGACCTGGTGGTCACCGACACCGCGACGCCGGCGGAGCAGATCGCGGCCATCGAGCGGCTGGGCGTACCGGTCCACGTGGTCGCACCGTCCGTCAGTCCTGACTGACAGGCCGTCAATCACTCCTGAGAGAAAGGCAGTACGCCATGCGTGCCGTCGTCATCCGGACCCCCGGCTCCTTCTCCGTCGAGACGGTCGCCGATCCGACGCCGGGCCCCGGCGAGGTCGTCGTCAAGGTCGCCGCGGTCGGCATCTGCGGTACCGATCTGCACATCGTGCAGGGCGAGTTCGCGCCGACGCCTTACCCGATCGTGCCCGGCCACGAGTTCACCGGCGAGGTCGTGGCGCTCGGCGCGGAGGTGGGCGGGGTGCGCGCGGGCGACCGGGTCGCGGTCGACCCGTCGCTGTTCTGCGGGTCCTGTCACTTCTGCAGTATCGGGCGCGGCAATCTCTGCGAGCGCTGGGGTGCGATCGGCGACACCGTGGACGGCGCGATGGCGCAGTACGTGAAGGTGCCGGCGGCCAACTGCTACCGCCTGCCGGAGAGCGTGGACCTCGCGCAGGGCACGCTGATCGAGCCGCTGTCCTGCGCGGTGCACGCCTTCGACGTACTGCCGCGGGACCTGGGCGCGCACTACCTGATCTATGGCGCGGGCACGATGGGCCTGATGATGCTGCAGCTCGCGCGGCGGGCCGGGGCGGCCTCCGTGTCGGTCGTGGACATCAACACCGAGCGGCTGAAGGTGGCCGAACAGCTCGGCGCCGACGCGGTGGCCACCGGCGCGGACGCGCTGGACCGGCCGCAGGGCTGGGAGATCGTCATCGACTGCACGGGTGTGGTGCCGGTGATCGAGGACGCGCTCACGCGGGTGCGGCGCGGCGGCACGTTCCAGCAGTTCGGCGTGGCACCGTCGGACGCGATGGCGAAAATCTCGCCGTTCCGGATCTACAACGATGAGATCACCGTGGTCGGCTCGATGGCGGTGGTGCACAGCTTCGGGCGGGCCGTGGAGCTGATGGGCAAGGGCGCGCTGGACGCCGCGACAATGCTCACGCACTCGTACGGGCTGGACGAGTTCGGTACGGCGCTGGAGACGTTCCGGCGGGGGGTGGGGCGCAAGATCCAGCTTCGGCCGGCGGGCTGAGGGGCCCGCCTTGGTTCTGGGCAGGGCCCCTCCCTCTCCCCAACCAGTGAGTGGGACCCCCTCCCCCGCCACCACCGCACACCCCCGAAGCTAGCCCCTCCCACCACCCCTCCCCGAGTTATCCACAGGCCCTCTCGGGTGACCGACGCCGCTTACCCACAGCCCCTTCTCCCACGTGACCGACGCCGCTTATGCAACATGTTGCAAAAGCGGTTCCGCTGGACTACAAACGAAGCTCGTCGGCACTGTGCGCGCGAGGAGACTTCGGATGAGCCTGTATCCCCACCTGCTGAGCCCGCTGGATCTTGGGTTCATCACCCTGCCCAACCGGGTCCTGATGGGCTCGATGCACCTCGGCCTGGAGGAGGCGCCCGGTGGCTTCGAGCGGATGGCCGCCTTCTACGCGGAGCGGGCGCGCGGCGGCGTCGGCCTCATCGTCACCGGCGGCGTCGCCCCCAACGAGGCGGGCTGCACGATGGACGGCGGCGCCAAGCTCACCACCGAGGCGGAGGCCGCCGAGCACGCGCAGGTGACCGAGGCGGTGCACCGCGAGGGCGGGAAGATCGCCATGCAGATCCTGCACACCGGGCGATACGCCTTCAGCGAGAAGCTGGTGGCACCCAGCGCGATCCAGGCGCCCATCAACCCCTTCACCCCGCACGAGCTCACCGACGACGAGGTCGAGCAGACCATCGAGGACTACGTGCGGGCCGCCGCGCTCGCGCAGCAGGCCGGGTACGACGGCGTGGAGATCATGGGCTCGGAGGGCTACCTCATCAACGAGTTCATCGCCGCGCCGACCAACCAGCGCACCGACCGCTGGGGCGGCAGTTACGAGAACCGCATCCGCTTCCCCGTCGAGATCGTGCGGCGTACGCGCGAGCGGGTCGGTCCGGACTTCATCCTGATCTACCGGCTGTCGATGCTGGACCTGGTGCCCGGCGGCTCGACGTACGACGAGGTCGTACAGCTCGCCCAGGAGGTCGAAGCTGCCGGTGCCACGATCATCAACACCGGCATCGGCTGGCACGAGGCGCGGATCCCGACCATCGCGACCTCGGTACCGCGTGGCGCGTTCTCCTGGGTGACCGAGAAGGTCATGGGCGCGGTGAAGATCCCGCTGATCACCACCAACCGCATCAACACCCCGGAGGTGGCCGAGCGGGTGCTCGCCGAGGGGCGGGCCGACATGGTGTCGATGGCCCGGCCGTTCCTCGCCGACCCCGACTTCGTGGCCAAGGCCCGCGAGAACCGCGCGGACGCCATCAACACCTGCATCGGCTGCAACCAGGCGTGCCTGGACCACATCTTCTCCGGGCAGCTCACCTCCTGCCTGGTCAACCCGCGTGCCTGCCACGAGACCGAGCTGAGCCTCTCCCCGACCCGGCGCCGCAAGGAGCTCGCGGTGGTCGGCGCGGGCCCGGCGGGCCTGGCGTTCGCGGTCTCCGCGGCCGAGCGCGGGCACGGCGTGACGCTGTTCGACGCCGCCGGTGAGATAGGCGGCCAGCTCAACGTCGCCCGCCGTATCCCGGGCAAGGAGGAGTTCAACGAGACGCTGCGGTACTTCCGTACGCGGCTGGAGGAGCTGAAGGTCGAGGTGCGGCTGGGCGCGGCCGTGAGTGCCGAGGAGCTGGGCGCGGGCGGGTACGACGAGATTGTGATCGCGGCCGGTGTCACCCCGCGCACCCCGGACATCCCCGGCGTCGACCACCCCAGCGTCGTCAGCTACCTTGACGTGCTGACCGGCCGGGTCGAGGCCGGGCGGACGGTGGCGATCGTCGGCGCCGGTGGCATCGGCTTCGACGTGGCGGAGTTCCTGACGGACGGCGGGGAGCAGGCGAGCCTGGACCCGGCGGCGTTCTTCGCGCAGTGGGGTGTGGACACCTCGTACGAGGACCGTGGCGGGCTCAAGGCGCCGGTGCGGGCGCCCGCGGCGCGCACGGTCCATCTCCTGCAGCGCAAGACCGGCAAGGTCGGCGCGGGGCTGGGCAAGACGACGGGCTGGATCCACCGCACGGAGCTGCGGCACCGGGGCGTGACGATGACGCCGGGTGCCACGTACGAGCGCATCGACGACGAGGGGCTGCACGTCACCGTCGGCGGCGAGAAGTCCGTGCTCGCGGCGGACACGATCGTGCTGTGCGCGGGCCAGGAGCCGCGTCGCGAGCTGTACGACGCGCTGGTGGCGGCCGGGCACACCGCGCACGTCGTCGGCGGCGCCGATGTGGCCGCGGAGCTGGACGCCAAGCGCGCGATTCTGCAGGGCACGCGACTGGCGGCGGACATCTGAGGGCGGCTTAGGATCGTGGGTACCGGGGGCCGCGTACGGCCGCCGGTACCCACGCCCGGCAGCGCACGACCGCCACCCAGGAAGGCACCGCCATGTCCCTCCCGCACGCGATCCTCACGGCCCTGCTGGAGAAGCCGTCGTCGGGGCTGGAGCTGACGCGGCGGTTCGACCGGTCCATCCGGTACTTCTGGTCCGCCACCCACCAGCAGATCTACCGGGACCTGCGCAAGCTGGAGGAGTCGGGGCTGATCCACGCCCTGCCGCAGGCGCAGCCCTCGCGCGGCCAGAAGCGGGAGTACGAGGTGCTGCCGGCCGGCCGGGAGGCGCTCACCGCGTGGGTGGCGGAGCGGCAGGACCCCCGGGCCATGCGCGACCCGCTGCTGCTGCGGCTGCGGGCCGCTGCCGTGGTCGGCGCGACCGGCCTGACGGCGGAGTTCCGCCGCCATCTCGCGCTGCATGAGGCGCAGTTGGCGGAGTACCACGAGATCGAGGCGCGCGATTTTCCGCCGGAGAAGACGGCGGAGGCGGACCGGCTGCAGCATCTCGTGCTGCGTGCCGGCATCGCTCAGGAGAGTTTCTGGGTCCAGTGGCTGACCGAGTCTCTCACCGAGCTGGAAGCGCTGGAGAGCGGGCCCGGGACGGGCTGATCAGTCCAGTCCGCCGCGCTTGACGAGCTGTGCGGCGATGACGTTGCGTTGGATTTCGTTGGTGCCTTCGCCGACGATCATCAGCGGCGCGTCACGGAAGTACCGTTCGACGTCGTACTCCGTGGAGTAGCCGTAACCGCCGTGAATGCGGACGGCGTTGAGGGCGATCTCCATCGCCGTCTCGGAGGCGAAGAGCTTGGCCATGCCGGCTTCCATGTCGACCCGGCGGTCCGCGTCCGCCTCGCGCGCGGCGTGCAGGGTGAGCTGCCGGGCGGCGGTCAGCTTGGTGGCCATGTCGGCGAGGTGGTTGCCGACGGACTGGTGCTTCCAGATGGGCTTGCCGAAGGACTCGCGCTCCTGGGCGTAGGCGAGGGAGTCCTCCAGGGCGGCCCGCCCGACGCCCAGCGCACGCGCTGCCACCTGGAGGCGGCCGGTCTCCAGGCCCTTCATCATCTGGGCGAAGCCCTTACCCTCGACGCCGCCGAGCACGGCGTCGGGCGCGGCGCGGTAGTCGTCGAAGGACAGCTCGCAGCTCTCGACGCCCTTGTAGCCGAGCTTGGGCAGGTCGCGGGAGACGGTGAGGCCCGGGCCGTGCTCGACGAGGAGGATCGAGATTCCCTTGTGGGCCGGGGTGGCGTCCGGGTCGGTCTTGCAGAGCAGGGCGATCAGCCCGGAGCGGCGGGCATTGGTGATCCAGGTCTTGGAGCCGTTGACGAGGTAACCCTGTTCGTCCTTACGGGCGTTGGTGAGCATGGCCTGGAGGTCGGAGCCGCCGCCCGGCTCGGTGAGCGCCATGGTCGCGCGGATCTCGCCGGTGGCCAGCTTCGGCAGGTACCGCTGCTTCTGCTCCTCGGTGCCGAAGTGCAGCAGCAGCTTGGCGACGACGGTGTGGCCGCCCATCGCGCCGGCCAGGCTCATCCAGCCGCGCGCGAGCTCCTCGGTGACCAGGACGTAGCAGGGTGTGGAGACCTTGGTGCCGCCGTACTCCTCGGGGATGGCGAGCCCGTAGATGCCGAGCGCCTTCATCTTCTCGATGAGCGCTTCGGGGTAGGTGTTGGCGTGCTCCAGCTCCTGTACGACGGGCTTGACGTCCTTGTTGACGAAGTCGTGCACGGTCTCGACGACGAACCGCTCGTCCTCGGGGAGGGTGTCCAGGGTGCTCATGCGGGATTCCTTCGGTGGGTCCGGTCAGATGACGGCGGCGGCGCGGAGGGCTGCGAGGTCGTCGGGTGTGCGGCCGAGTGCGGTGAGGATGGCGTCGGTGTGTTCGCCGACGGCCGGTACGGGGTCCATGCGGGCGGTGAGTCCGGCGAGGTCGGCGGGCGGGAGGAGGGCCTGCACGGTGGCGCCGGGGACGGCGACCTCGCGCCAGCGGTCGCGGCCTTCGAGGACGGGGTGGTCCAGGAATTCGGCGACGGAGTTGACCCCGGCGTTGGCGACGCCGATCTCCTCCAGGACCTTCATGATGTCCGCGGCGTCGGAGCGGGCGAAGCGCTCGGCGACGATCGCGTTGAGCTCGTCGCGGTGGGTGACGCGGTCGGAGCCGGTGGCGAACCGCGGGTCGTCGGTCAGCTCGGGCCGGCCGAGGAACTCCCGGCACAGCGCGGCCCATTCGCGTTCGTTCTGGATGGAGAAGAGCACGTCCTTGCCGTCGGCGGCGGTGTAGGCGCCGTACGGGGCGATGGTGGCGTGCTGGGTGCCGACGCGCGGCGGCTGGCTGCCGCTGTGCCGGGTGTAGTAGGCGGGCTGGCTCATCCACTCCGCGAGCGCCTCGAAGAGCGAGACCTCCACGGGCCGGACGACACCGGTCGTGGCGCGCGCGAAAAGCGCCGTCAGAATGCCGCTGTAGGCGTACATCCCTGCGGAGATGTCGGCGACGGACACGCCGACGCGGGCGGCCTCGTCGGCGCTGCCGGTGAGTGAGACCAGTCCGGTCTGGCACTGGACGAGCAGGTCGTACGCTTTGCGGTCGGCCCATGGGCCGCTGGTGCCGTAGCCGGAGACGGTGCAGGGGATCAGCCGCGGGTAGCGGGCGGTGAGCGCGTCGGTGCCGAGGCCGAGGCGGTCGGCGGCGCCGGGTGCGAGGTTCTGTACGAACACATCGGCGTCGGCGAGGAGTTGGTGCAGTATGTCGCGGCCGCGTTCGTCCTTGAGGTCCAGGGTGAGGCTTTCCTTGGAGCGGTTGAGCCAGACGAAATAGCTGGAGTGGCCGTGCACGGTGGTGTCGTAGCGGCGGGCGAAGTCGCCGTCGCCGGGGCGCTCGATCTTGATGACGCGGGCGCCGAGGTCGGCGAGCTGGCGGGTGGCGAAGGGGGCGGCCACGGCCTGCTCGATGCTGACGACTGTGATGCCTTCGAGGGGGCGTTGCTGATCCTGCATCAGGACTCCTTGTCCGTACGGCCGGTGGTGGCGGGGAACGCCGTCCGCATCAGCTCGGCGGCCCCCTCCCACGTGATGCCCGCGAGCAGGTCCGGTACGTCGGGGCCGCAGGCGGCGAACTTGGCGCGCAGTTCGTCGTCGGTGGGTGGGCGCTGCGGGGAGCCGGGTGGCAGGGCCAGTGCGGAGTGCAGGGCGGTGCCGTCGGCGAAGTCGAGGCGGAGGGCGACCTCGCCGTCGAGGAGGGTGGTGGTTTCGCCGGGCCGCCGGTCGACGGTGACCCGGCCGATGAGCCGCTGTGCCTCGGGGCGGTTCACGGCCTCGTCGGTGAAGCTGTCGAAGCCGGGATAGGCGTCGAGGAGTGCGGTGGCGACGGCGTACGGCATGGAGAACTTGCCCTCCAGGCCGGTGGCGGGCCGGTCGTGGAGGAGGGGGTGGACGGTGCCCGCTGGAGTGGTGACAGTGACGCCCGTGAGTTCGCCGTCCGCCTTGTCGCGGATCTCGCGGAGCGCGGCGATCGGCCGCTGCATGGCGTAGCAGCAGGGGTACATCTTGATCGCGAGGCCGCCGGGGACGGCCGGGGCCGCGGGGATCTCGGTGGCAGGGGTGCCGCCGACGCGTGTCAGCCAGGCGTCCAGGGCGCGCGGGTCGGCGGTGGCGCCCGCCTGTGCGAGTCGCGCGGCCCGTACGCCGGCGTCCGCGGCGAAGCCCACCTGCAGGGATTTGCTGTGTGTACCGAACGCCTCCTGGACGCCGCCGGCCGCGGGCACGGCGAGCGCCATGGCGGTGGCGAGCTGCTCGGGGCCGAGGCCGAGGGCGACGCCGGCCGCGATGGCGGCGGCCGGGGCGCCCGCGGTGCAGGTGGCGTGCCAGCCGCTCGCGTAGTGGTCCCAGCCGAGCATCGCGCCGAGCCGGGCCATGACGCCGGCGCCCGCGAGGTAGGCGCGCGCGTCGCCGCCGGTGGCGAGCACGGCCGGGACGGTGACCACGGAGATGTGGGTGGTGCTCTCGATGTGCAGGTCGTCGAAGTCCAGCACGTGGGCCATGGCCGCCCAGCGGGCGGCGTCCGGGAGCGGTGCTGTGATCGGCTGCAGCGGGTGGGCGCGGGCGGCCAGGGCGACGGCGACGGTGTCGGCCAGCGCGCGGCCGGCGAGTGCCAGGTCGTCGGGGTCTGCCCGGTGGTCGTGGGCCCACTGGGCGAGGGCTCGGGCGGCGGTCATGCGGTCCCCTCCGTGATGCGGCGGCCGCCGGCGGTCCGGCCGGCGGCTCCTCTGCCGCAGATTTGTACGGCCAAATGATCGCCGTGTCAACGGTGCCGGGCGGGTCCGGAAATCCCCTGCCCACGCCGGAGTGCCAGGCCCTTGACACCGCCGTGAGCCGGGCCACAGAATGCCGACGCCATGCGTGGAGTCACTTTGTACGTAGCGATGCCGTACATGACCGCGCTAAATGGCCGCCCGTTTCTGGGACCCCTCTGGAGGTAGGTCAGTGACGACCCCATCCCCCGCCCTCGCCGCGCTGAGCGGGGCGCCGATCGGCCGGACGCACCGCAGAGTGCTCCTGATCGTCAGCGCGATGTTCCTGTTCGACCTCGCCGATCTGAACACCTTCGCCTTCGCGGCCCCCGCGATCCGCGCCGTGCACGGTTTCACCGTCCAGGACGTGGCCCTGGTGACCGCCATGAGCTTCGCCGGCATGGCGGTGGGCGCCGTCCTGGGCGGCCGCGCAGCCGACCTGCTCGGCCGCCGCCTCGGCATGTCCGCCGCCGTCGCCGTCTTCTCGGCCGCCTCACTGCTCAACGCCGTGGTCTCCACGCCCGGCCCGATGGCCACCGCCCGCGCGCTCACCGGCTTCGGCCTCGGCGCGATGACCGCCATCGCGATCTCCTACCTCTCCGAGGTCACCCCGGCCACCCACCGCGGCCGCTTCCAGGCCGTCACGCTCGGCGTCGGCCTCGTCGGCATCCCGCTGGTCGCCTTCACCGCCCGCGGGATCACCGTCTCCCACCCGGCGGCCTGGCGCTGGCTCTTCGTCGCCGGGGCACTCGGCTTCCTGCTCCTCCCGTTCGTCCTGCGGCTCCCGGAGTCGCCGCGCTGGCTGCTCTCCCGGGGCCGGGCCGCGGAGGCAGCCGAGACGGTGCGGCGCTTCGTACCGGATTTCCGCGGCGGGCAGGAGCAGGACCAGCCGTCCGAGCCGGCCGCCGCGGACCGGCCCAAGGCCCGCTTCCGCGATCTCTTCGCGCCCGGCCAGCGGCGGAACTCCGTCGTCATGATGGTCGTCTGGGCCTTCGCGCTGACCGGTTTCTATGGTTTCCAGTCCTGGGTGCCGACCCTGCTGGCCGACCGCGGCCAGGACTTCGCCCGGTCGATGACCATGTCGGCGATCACCACCATCGGCGCGGTGCCCGGCGCGTTCCTCGCCACCCCGTTCATCGACCGCTTCTCGCGCAAGCACCTCGCCGTGGCGCTCGGCCTGATCGTCGCCGCCGTCGGCCTCGGTTACGGGCTCAGCACCAGCACCGGGGCCGTCATGGTCTTCGGCGTCCTGGTCGCCGCGCTCAGCCAGGCGTACATCGCCGTGCTGTACTCCTACACCCCCGAGCACTTCCCCACCGCGCTGCGCACCGCGGGCTCCGGCCTCGGCAACGGCGCCGGCCGGGCCGCCAACATCGTCGCGCCGTTGGTCATCGCCGCCGTTTACACCGCGCCGCAGCTCGGTTACGTGGGCGTCTTCGCCTTCGTCGCCGGCGCCTGGCTGATCGCCACCCTCACCGTCGCGTTCTTCGGCATCGACACGCGGGGCCGGGCACTGGAGGAGCTGCACGGCCGGCCGCCGCAGGAGGATCCGGTACGCCCCGGCTCCCCCAGCCCGACGGCCGCCCACTGACCCGCCCCGCACCTCGCACAGACAGGAGTCCCCATGTCCGGCGCCCCCGCCGACTTCAGCATCCTCGAAGAGACCGCACGCACGTGGCACCCGGCCGACACCAGCGCCACCGACCCCCTCGCCCCGGCCCCGGTCGCCGCGCTCTCCGCCGTACTGGACCTGCCGGAGCCGGTGGCCGCCGCCGGGCAGCCGCTGCCGCCGCTGTGGCACTGGCTGCACTTCCTGACCTGGGCCCGGCAGAGCGAGCTGGGCCCGGACGGGCACCTGCGCGACGGCCACTTCCTGCCGCCGCTGCCCGAGCGGCGCCGGATGTTCGCGGGCGGCCGCCTGGAGGTCCGTACGCCGCTGACCGTGGGCCGCCCCGCCGAGCAGACCAGCCGGGTGGCGAAGGTGCAGGCGAAGCGGGGCCGTACCGGCGGGCTGCTGTTCGTCACCGTACGCAGCGAGTTCCGCCAGGACGGCGAAATGCGGGTCGCCGAGGAGCAGGACATCGTCTACCGCAGCGGCGGCGACGCGCCCGTACCGGACCGGCTCACCCTCGACCCCGATGCCGAGCCGCACAGCGACGCGCCGTGGCAGCTTCCGTGGACCACCGACCCGGCCGTCCTCTTCCGCGTCAGCGCGCTGACCGCCAACGCACACCGCATCCACTACGACGAGCCCTACGTCACCGGGGTCGAGGGCTACCCGGGCCTGGTCGTGCACGGCCCGCTGCTCGTCCTGCAGATGCTGGAGCTGGTCCGCCGCCGCGCGCCCGGGCGCACCGTCCGCACCCTCTCCTACCGGCTGCGCACCCCGGCGTTCTGCGGCGAGCGCCTGCTGTCCTGCGGCACACCGTACGAGGACGGCGCCGCGTCGGGCGTGCGGCTCTCGGTCGCCGGGCCGCGCGCGGCGGAGCACGCCACGGCGGAGGTGACCTTCGCATGACCGGCACCGAGGCACCCTCGTACGCGCAGGCGCTCGCCGCGGCGCGCAGCCTGCTCTTCGTCCCCGGGCACCGCGCCGACCGGTTCACCAAGGCGGCCGCCGCGGGCGCTGACGGGGTGATCGTGGACCTGGAGGACGCGGTCGCGCCGGACGGGAAGGACGCCGCGCGGGACGACGTGGCCCTGTGGCTCGCGGGCGGCGCGCGGGCGGTGGTGCGGATCAACGCGCACGGCACCGAGTGGTTCGAGGCCGATCTGGCGATGGCGGCGGCGCACGGCGCGCCCGTCATGCTGCCCAAGGCCGAGGACCCCGCCGTCCTTACGTCCATCGCCTGCCGTACGGGCGGCCGCAGCCCGGTACTGGCGCTGATCGAGACCGCGGCCGGGGTGGAGAACGCCGCCGCGCTGTGCCGCGCACCGAACCTCGTCCGGGCCGCCTTCGGCAACATCGACCTGGCGGCGCAGCTCGGCGTGGACCCCGACGACCACCAGGCGCTGGCGTACGCGCGCTCGCGGGTGGTCTGTGCCTCGGCGGCGGCCAGGCTCGCGCCGCCGCTCGACGGCGTCACCGCCGATCTCTCGGCCGACGGACCGCTGCCGTCGGACGTCGCGCACGCGCGAAGACTGGGCTTCGCCGGCAAGCTCTGCATCCACCCGCGTCAACTCGACGCCGTACACGAAGGGTTCACTCCTTCGGCGGCCGAACAGGACTGGGCGCGGCGAGTGCTGGCGGCGGGCGAGGCGGTCACCGTGGTCGACGGGCAGATGGTGGACCGCCCGGTACTGGAGCGGGCCCGCCGCATCCTGAGCGCGGGCGGCGGGTGAGAGCCTGCGCCGGGCCCACTGGGGCTCAGCGGCCGTCCCCGCAGGTGACCCGCCCGTTCCGCGGCCGATAAGCTGGCGGTTCCTTCCTGTCCGGCCTGTCCGGACCACCTGAACCACCGATCTGTCCGAACGGCGACGAGGATGTGATGGCGGCGAACAAGCCGGTCCGTGGGCGGTCCGCGTACCAGCAGCTTGCGGACGACCTGCGCACGGATCTCGCGGGCGACCGGTACCCCAAGGGGGTGCGGCTGCCGACCGAGGCCGAGCTGGCCGAGACGTACCAGGTCAGCCGGCAGACTGTGCGCCGCGCCTTCCATGACCTGGTCGCCGAGGGCCTGGTGTACCGCGTCCCCGGGCGCGGTACGTTCGCCGCGCCGCGTGACGGCCGGTATCTCCGCAGGTTCGGCTCGGTGGACGACCTGATGGGGCTGTCCCTGGACACCACCATGCAGTTGTCCAGCCCGCTGCGGCGGCGCGTGGACATCGACGCGGCCGGGCGGCTGCGGCTGGACAGCGACATGGTGCACACCCTCGCCTTCCGCCGGTTCCACGACGATGTCCCGTTCTGTCACACCACGGTGTGGCTGCCGCCGGACGTCGGCGAGACGCTGGCGGGCGTCGGCCAGCTCACCGAGACCGGCGCGCGCTCCACGTTCACCATCATCGGCCTGCTGGACGACCGGCTGGACTCGCCGATCACGGAGGCCGAGCAGTCCATCACGGTCGCGCCGGCGCCGGACGCCGTCGCGGAGGAGCTGGCGTGCGAGCCGCACCACCCGCTGCTGCGCATCGACCGCCTCTACACGACCTCCGAGGGCCGCCGCGTCGAGCTGGCCATCAGCTACTTCCTGCCCGAGCAGTACTCCTACCGGGTACGGCTGCGCCGCTGACCCCGGGCGCCGGGCACTCAGATACCGGTGCGCGGGCGGTCATGCACCGGCGGGCGGGCGGTCGTTCAGGATGCGCTGGAAGAGCCGCATGTCCTGCCACTCGCCGTTGATGTGGAGGTACCGCGGCGCGACGCCGTAGGGCTCGAAGCCGCACTTCTCCAGGACGCGCTGCGAGCCGGCGTTGTGCAGCAACGTGCCCGCTTCGAGGCGGTGCAGCCCGGCCTCCTCGTCCGCGTACCGGGCGACCGCCTCGACGGCCGCGCTCGCCAGCCCCTTCCCGGCGTGGTCGACGTCGATCCAGTAACCGAGGTTCCCGCTGCAGGACGGGCCGTGACGGATGCCGGACAAGGTGATCACGCCGACGATCCGGGGGCCGTCCGTCAGCACCCACAGCAGCAACCGGCCGGCTTCCCGCTCCGCCAACTGCCCCATCAGACGGGCACGTTGGCCCTCGATCGTGAAAAAGTCCGCCTCCCGCAACGAGTCCCAGGGGCGCAGGTGCTCGCGGTTGTGCAGATACGCCGCGAGCAGCGCTTCGGCGTCGGTGGCGGCGGCCGGCCGCATGACGACACCGCCCGGCAGAACACTGGCGTCACTGGGCATGCCGGTCACGGTAACCCCGAAGCGCGTCACTCCGGATCACGCGGTGACCCGATGAACGCAGCAGTGCAGTCCGCCAGTTGTGACCGCATCACCTCGCGCGGCACGCGCTCCTCGCCCGCCAGGTGCTCGACGAGGTCGGCGCGGACGGCGGCGAGCAGCGCATGGGCGGCAAATCCGCTGTCGGGCAGCCCTGGCAGCCCCTCCAGCATGGTCCGCAGCAGGGTGTGCCAGCGCTCGTAGTGCGCTGCCCGGTACGGGCTGCCGCTGCCGGATCCCTCCAGGGCCAGGGCGAGGTGGCGGTTGTCGAGCTTGAAGCAGAGGAGGGCGTCGAGCAGGGCCGGCACCCGCTGCAGCGGCGGGGTGCCGGGCCCCAGTGGCGGCGGGCCGGCCTCGACGGCCTCCTCGACCGGTTCGAGCCGCGCCGCGTACAGCGCCCTGATCAGGCCGGCGCGGTCGCCGAAGGCACGGAAGAGCGTGCCCTTGCCGACGCCGGCCGCTGCCGCGATGTCGGCCATGGTGACGTCGTCGGGGCTCTCGCAGTCGGTGAACAGGGTGTCGGCGGCGGCGAAGACGGCCGCCCGGTTGCGGACTGCGTCCTTACGGGCTCTGCGCTCGGGCACGCGGCTCCTCCTTTACAAAGCGGACCACGGGTCCGTATCTTGTAGAAGCGGACCCCGGGTCCGCATTCTAAGGGACGAGAGGACACCCATGCCCGTACACACCTCACCGACCGAGCTGTACCGCCACAGCCTGCGCCTGCTGCTCGACAAGGACATTCCCGCCTGGACCGGCCTGTGGGCCGAGGACGGCGTCATGGAATTCCCCTTCGCGCCCGAGGGGTGGCCCCGGCGCCTGGAGGGGAAGGCGGCCGTCGCCGACTACATGCGCCACTACCCCGACCACATCGACCTGCACGACTTCCCCGACCTGCGGATCCACCGGACCGAGGACCCGGAGACCATCGTGGTCGAAATGCGCGGCGTGGGCCGCCTGGTGGAGACCGGCAGGCCCTTCGACATGACGTACATCGCCGTCGTGACCGTCCGGGAGGGACGCATCACCTCCTACCGCGACTACTGGAACCCACTCGCCGTGCTCGAACCCGGCGCCGACTTCGCGGGGAGCACCCGATGACCACGGAACACCCGATGAGCACGGAGCACCCGACGGCTGCCCCCGGCACCACCCTGGTCACCGGCGCCACCGGCACCACCGGCGGCCGTACCGCCGCGCAGCTCATCGCCGCGGGCCACCGCGTCAAGGCCGCGAGCCGCCGTGCCACCCCGGTCCGGGGCGCGGAGCCGGTCCGCTTCGACTGGTACGACCCGGCCACGCACGGTGCGGCGCTCGACGGCGCCGACCGCCTCTACCTCGTACCGCCCGTGGGCGACTCCGACCCGGCGGCCGTCATGCTGCCCTTCCTCCGGCAGGCGCGCGCCGCCGGCGTACGCCGCGCGGTACTGCTCAGCTCCTCGGCCATCCCCGAGGGCGGCCCGGCGGTGGGGGCCGTGCACCAGGCGCTGCCCGGTCTGTTCGACGAGTGGGCCGTGCTGCGGCCGTCGTGGTTCATGCAGAACTTCACCGGCTCGCATGCCCACGCCGTCAGCATCCGGGAGAGCGGCACCCTGCTGACCGCCGCCGGGAACGGGCGGGTCGGCTTCGTCGACGCCGACGACATCGCCGCCGTCGCCGTGCGCGCCCTGACCGACGACAGCGCCCCCAACACCGATCCGATCCTCACCGGACCGGAGGCGCTCAGCTACGACGACATCGCCACGATCATGACGGAGGTCAGCGGGCGGCCCGTCGTCCACAACGCGCTGACCTACGACCAACTGTGCGATCGCCTCGCGGCGCAGGTGCCGCCGGAGTTCGCCGCGCTGCTGGCCGGCATGGACCGCGCCATCGCCCGGGGCGCGGAGGACCGCACCACCGACGCCGTCCAGCGCCTCACCGGCCGCCCGCCCCACGGCTTCCGCGAGGTCGCGGAACGGGAGCGGGCGCGCGGCAAGTGACGTGGCGTCAGGTCAGGGGCACGTCCAGCATCGCCTTCCGGTGGCTGAACGTGGCGATGGAGTGCGGGCCGTGGTAGGCGCCCATGCCGCTCTCGCCGACGCCCCCGAAGGGCAGG
This sequence comes from Streptomyces ochraceiscleroticus, assembly GCF_000720485.1. Lineage (GTDB taxonomy): Bacteria > Actinomycetota > Actinomycetes > Streptomycetales > Streptomycetaceae > Streptomyces > Streptomyces ochraceiscleroticus. The sequence continues at coordinate 83,803 of NZ_JOAX01000017.1, forward strand.
TCGGGGACGCGGAGGTGGGCCATGGGCATACCGAAGCCGAGGCCGCCCGAGGAGGTTTCCGTGGCCAGCCTGCGGCGCGTGGCCTCGTTCTCCGTGAAGCCGTAGAGGGCCAGCGGCTTGTCGCGGTCGTTGATGAACGCGATCGCCTCGTCCAGGTCCGCGACCTCGACGATCGGCAGCACCGGGCCGAAGATCTCCTCCTGCATGACCGGGGAGCGGGCACCGACATCGGCCAGTACGGTCGGCGCGATGTACTTCTGTGCCCGGTCGTGGGCGCCGCCGGTGACCGTCCGGCCCGAGTCGAGCAGGGCGGTCAGGCGGTCGAAGTGGCGGTGGTTGACGATCCGGCCGTACGCGGGCGAGGCCGCCGGGTCGGGGCCGTACAGCTCCTCGATGGCCTCGGCGAGGGCGATTTGGAGGGCCTTGGAGGTCTCCGGGTCGGTCAGGACGTAGTCGGGCGCGACACAGGTCTGGCCGGCGTTCTGGAACTTGGCGCGGGCCAGCCGCTGCGCCGTCCGGGTCACGTCCGCGTCCCGGTCCACGAACGCCGGTGACTTGCCGCCCAGTTCGAGGGTCACGGGCGTGAGGTGCTCGGCGGCGGCGCGCATCACGATCCGGCCGACCGTGCCGTTGCCGGTGTAGAAGATGTGGTCGAAGCGCTGGGCGAGGAGAGCGGTGGTCTCCGGTACGCCGCCCTCGACGACGGCGACCGCGTCGTTGTCGAGGTACTCCGGCAGCAGCCGGGCCAGCAGGGCCGAGGTGGCCGGGGCCAGCTCGCTGGGCTTGGCGACGACGGTGTTGCCCGCGGCGAGCGCGCCCGCGAGGGGGACGAGCAGCAGCTGCGCGGGGTAGTTCCAGGGTGCGATGACCAGGACGACGCCGAGCGGATCGTACCGGGTGCCCGCCGTGCTGCCGGCCGGGAAACCCTCGGCGGACAGGGCGACCGGCCTGGGCCGCAGCCACTCCTCCAGGTGCTCCAGGGTGTGGTCGATCTCCCGGATCGGGAAGTCCACCTCGGCGCCGGACGCCTCCGCCTCGCTCTTGCCCAGGTCCGCGTGGAGGGCGGCGGCGAGGTCCGCGCGGTGTTCGGTGAGCAGCGTACGGAGCTTCCAGAGCTGCTGCGCGCGCCAGTCCAGGGAACGGGTGCGGCCGCCGCGGAAGGTGGCACGCAGCCGGGCGACGAGGTCGGCGGGGGCCTCGGCGGCCCCGGCTGCTGCTGCGGGGGCTTCGGCGGAGGTGACGGGTGAGCCGGTCATGCGGTGCTCGATTCGTTCAGGGTGGTGCGTGCGATCGACCATGCACAGCGTCGGCGCGGAAGCATTCATTCCACGCCGGTCCGTGCCGGGACGGGAAGGGCGCCCGGCTCTCAGCCCAGCGCCTTGATCATTTCCGCGGCGAGCGGGCCGGAGGAGGCCGGGTTCTGGCCGGTGAAGAGGTTGCGGTCGGTGAGGACGTACGGCGCCCACGGCTCGCCCTCGCGGAAGTCCGTACCGAGCTCCACCAGCCGGTCCTGGAGCAGCCACGGCGCCTTGTCGGCGAAGCCTGCTTGCGCCTCCTCGGCGTTGCTGAAGGCGGTGAGGCGGTAGCCGGCGAACGGCGAGGTGCCGTCGGGGCCGCGGGTGGCCAGCAGCGCGGCCGGGCCGTGGCAGACGATGCCCAGCGGCCGGCCCGAGGCCAGCGCGTCGGTCAGCAGCCGGCCCGAGTCCTCGTTCGTGGCGAGGTCCTCCATCGGGCCGTGGCCGCCGGGGTAGAAGACGGCCGCGTAACCGGCCACGTCGACCTGCTCCAGCTTGACCGGGCGGCGCAGCGGGTCCATCGACTGGAGTGTGGCGGCGACCGCGTCCGCGCCTTCCTGGCCGCCGTTGACCTCCGGGGCCAGGCTGGCCGGGTCCAGGGTGGGCAGCACGCCGCCGGGCGTGGCGACCACGACCTCGTGGCCGGCCCCGGTGAACGCTTCGTACGGGGCCGTCACCTCTTCGCCCCAGAAGCCGGTGGGGTGCCGGGTGCCGTCGGCCAGCGTCCAGTGGTCGGCGCCGGTCAGCACGAAAAGGATCTTCGCCATGTCGGTCCTCCGGGTCCTTCGGTTCGGCGGGGTTCACGTGGTGCCCCGAACGTAACGGCTGTACGCGTCCGAGGCCGCCCAGCGCGCCGGTGCCCGCATTCCCGGCGTGCCGCGCGCTATGCCTTCTCCAGCCGGTCGGGGTGGGGCACGGACGGACCGTCCGCCGGGTGCGGCCCGGATGGACCGTCCGGGTAGGGCGCGGGTGGCCCGGCCGGGGTTTCGGGAGGCGCCGGTCCCGTCCCCGCCTCCCGGTCCAGCTCCCGCCATTCGTGGCGCAGCCCCGCCAGGTTGGTGGCGAGGAAGTACGCCGCGCCGCTCACCGCGAGGACGGGGACCAGGCCCGCCCAGACCACCGCAGCGCCGGCGAGCAGGCCGCCGAGCGGGATGCCCGCCCAGGCCAGCGAGTCGCCCAGCGCGCCGACCCGGCCGAGGAGGCGGCGCGGTATCCGCTCCCAGATGACCGCGCCCAGGATCGGGTTGAGGAAGCCGGAACCGAAGCCGGAGAGCGCGTACACGGCCACCACCGCCCATACCGGTACGTCCACCGCCAGGATCACGAACTGGGGCGCGCCGGCGATCAGGAAGCCGGCGAAGAAGACCGGCCGGCGGCGCAGCCGGTGGGCGACGACCGCGGCGACCAGGCTGCCGGCCACCGCCGTGAGGCCCGCCGCGCTCGCCGTCAGGCCGATCGCGGAGGGGCCGTGGCCGGATTCCCTGGCCCAGATCGGCATCAGCACGGAGGTGCGGGCCGCGTCGAGGAAGTTGGTGAAGCCGACGGTGCAGATGATGATGAGCAGCAGCGGCTGGCCGCGCAGGTAGGTGAAGCCCTCGGCGAACCGGTGCCAGTAGCCCGCTTCGGACTCGGCGGCCGCGGCTCCGGAGGCGGCCGCGTCCCCGCCGTACGCCGTCCCCGTACCGTCGTCCGCGCCGCCCATGCCGCGCGGCAGGGCCAGGCCGACGAGGACCGAGCCGAGGGCGAAGGTCGCCGCGTTGACGAGCAGGCCGGCCAGCGGCCCGAGTACGGCGACCAGTACGCCGCCGAGGCCGGGGCCCACCGTGGCGGCGAGCCGTTCGACCACGCCGAGGAGGCCGGTGGCCCGTTCGATGGCCATCGCCGAGCGTGCGGCGGCCTCCGGGATCATGACCTCTTTGGCCAGGTCACCGGGGCCGCGGGCGCCGCCGATCACGGCGACCAGGACGAGCAGCAGCCAGAAGTCCAGCAGGCCCAGGGCGTGCAGTGCCGGCACCGCGGCGACCACCGCCGCGCTGACCACGTCCGCCGTCCAGGAGATCACCCGGGCTCCCGCCCGGTCGACCAGCGGCCCGGTCAGCGCCTTGATCAGGACGTACGGCGCCATTTCGCAGAACGCGACCAGGCCGGTCTGTGCCGCGCTGCCCGTGGTGACCAGGACGAACCAGGGCAGTGCGATCGCGGATACCCGGGTGCCGGCCTGGGAGACGGCGGCGGCCGTCAGCAGTCCGGCCAGCGGTCGCAGCCGCGTCCAGCCGCCCACCCGTCTGCCGCTCCGGCCGCCTCCGGTCCGTCTGCTGCCGTCGACCTGTTCCCCGATGGGTCCGCTCACGCCGCCCGCCCCCGTTCCGTCCGCGCGCCGTCGCGCGCCCGCGCCAGTTCCTGTGGATGTATTTCGTTCCTATACCGCCCGATGTGCTCGGGCGGCAGTGCTCGCTCCCCGCGTAATCCCGTGCGCGGGCGGTACGGCAGACTCGCTCCATGACCGAGACCACACCGACCGCCCCCGACGCCGTGCCCGCACCGCTGCTCGTCCGCACCGGCGGCGAACGCGAAGTCCTGGAGGCGTTCCTGGACTTCCACCGCTCGACGCTCCGGGGGAAGGTGCGGGGCCTGGCCGACGACACGGCGCGCCGCCGGCTCGTCCCTTCGGAGACCACCCTCGCGGGGCTGGTCAAGCACCTGACCCTGGTGGAGCGGTCCTGGTTCCCCGACCTGCTGACCGGTGCGGAATCGCCCGCGGGGGACACGGGCGACGCAGCCGCGGCGGGCGGGCACGACGGCGGCTGGCAGGTGGGGCCCGAGGAGTCGCTCGACGGGCTGCTGGCGGCGTACGACGCGGCGTGCGCGCGATCGCGCGCGGTGGCCGCCCCGTTCCCCCTGGACCATGTCGTGCCGCATCCGCAGATCGGTGAGATCTCGTTGCGCTGGGTCTATGTGCATGTCATCGAGGAGACTGCCCGGCACGTCGGCCACGCCGACATCCTCCGCGAGCAGACGGACGGCGCGACGGGCGTCACCGCGTGAGCACACGGCCGGGCCCGGCGCCGGCGGTCCGCCGTCCGGTAGCCTGAAATTGCTTGCATAGCCCATATACGTACGTGCCGTACGGGCGGCGCGCCAGTACGGACACGCGCCGTGCGGGGCGCCGTCCGCTCCCCGACCGGAGTTCTCCCATGCGCCTGCTGCTGATCCGTCACGGTCAGACCCCGTCCAACGTCGGCCACCTGCTGGACACCACGGCCCCGGGACCCGGCCTGACCGAGCTGGGCGAGCAGCAGGCGGCCGCGCTCCCGGAGCGGCTGGCCGACGAGAAGATCGACGCGCTCTACGCCTCCACCCTCGTGCGCACGCAGCTCACCGCGGCGCCGCTCGCCGAGGCCCGCGGACTGGACGTGGTGATCCGCGACGGCGTCCGCGAGATCGCCGCGGGCGACCTGGAGATGCGCGGCGACGCGGCCTCGAACGACCAGTACCAGCGTGTGGCGTTCTCCTGGCCGGCGGGCAAGCCGGAGCTGCGGATGCCCGGCGGCGAGAACGGCGTGGAGATGCTGGCGCGTTACGACGCGGTGATCGAGGAGATCGCCGCTTCCGGTGTGGAGGCGGCCGCCGTGGTGAGCCATGGCGCGGCGATCCGTACCTGGTCCGCCGCCCGCGCGAACAACCTGGACGCGGACTTCGCCATCGCGCACCCCCTCCCGAACACCGCGGTCGTCGTCCTGGAGGGCTCCCCGGCCAGCGGTTGGACGGCCGTGTCCTGGTCGGACATCGACATCCCGGCGACGGGTCTGCCCATCAGCTGAAGAGGCTGCTGAACAGCCACATCATCAGGGCCCAGCTCCCGATGAGGGCCGCGGCGGCGAGGACGAAGCCGACCCACACGGAGGTGGGCAGGCGCGGGGGGATGACCGGCCTCGGGGGGACGACCGGGCAGCACTTCGAGCAGTGCGGTCGCACGGTGACGGCCATGGCGCCCACATTCCTGCGCGCCGAAGTGCCGCACAAGGGGCGCGACCGGCATCTACGGCGCTTGTAGGCACACTCCGGGGCAGATTGCGCTACGACGGGGCCCGATTGGGGGGTTTCAACGATAAATCACCCATTTGCGGCTTTGCCGGGCTTGATACGGGCTGTGAGGCTGGAAGAACTCATGGTGACCGTCCCCACCACCCAGGAGAGAACCCCCATGGTCCTGTCCATCTCCGGCGTTGTCCTGCTCGGCGTCATCATGTTCCTGTTCTTCCGCAAGGACGGACTGAAGGTCTCCCACGCCATCGTCTGCGCGCTGTTCGGCTTCTACCTCGCGGGCACCGCCATCGCCCCGGGCATCAAGGCCGGCGGCGCGAGCCTCGCGGGTCTGCTCAAGGGGCTCTCGCTCTGAGAGTCCTGCCGAGTCGTCACGCATCCCCAGGAGATCTTCCGTGCCCCGGCGTCCACTGCCCAGCATCCTGAGCAACAGCGCTCCCCTCACCCGCGGCCGCGACTTCGCGCGGACCGCGGCCGACAGCGCCTCCGACGTGTTCCACCCGCTGCTCGTCATCGGCCGCGGCCTGCGCCGACTGCTCGCGGCCGGCCGGCAGCGGTGGTCGGCGACGCCGCGGGAGCGCCGCGGCCCGGTGCTGGCCACGACGGCCGTCTGCCTGGTGTCCCTGGCGCTCGTGCCGTACGGACCGCTGCTCGGCCTCATCTCGGTGATGGCGGCGGCCGCTTGGGCGGGCCGGGAGCGGACGCCCGCCGACGCCGGGCCGACCGAGGCCGAGACCGGCCGGCTGCGCGCCCTGTACGAAGCGCTGGTGCCGTACCTGAGCTTCGAGGGCGACCCGAACCCGCTGTACGTGCACGACGGCGACTGGACCGCGGCCTTCACCGAGTACGAGTTCGACGAGGACGGGCGGCTCGCGCGGCTGCGCCTGAAGTACCCGGTCTACTTCACCGATGCCGAGCCCCAGTCCCGGGTCCGCATCGAACAGGTACTGCTCGCCAAGTCGGGGCGCGGCCGGGAGTACCACTTCGCGTGGGACCAGGAGGGCAACCAACTGGTATTGACCGTGCTGCCCGCGCTGCCGACCGACATCGCGGCCCAGCGCTTCGTGACCACGCCGACCGAGACCGTGCTGGGCTTCACCGACGCGGGCGCGGTCCAGCGCACCGTCCCGGTGTCGGGCGCGGCCGAGGAGGCCGAGTCGCGGGACGTGCCGCCGGTGGTCTGGCGGACCGGACCGCGCTCCACCGAGTCCCACCTGCTGGCCCTGGGGCGCCCCGGGAGCGGCACCACGACCCTGCTGCGGTCCGTCGCCCTGCAGGCGCTCTGCCACGGTGACGTGCTGGTGATCGACGGCAGCGGGACCGGCGAGTTCGCCTTCCTGCTGGGGCGGCCCGGCGTGCTCGGCGTGGAGTCCGGGCTGACCAGCGCGCTGGCCACGCTGGAGTGGGCGGCGCACGAGACGGAGCGGCGGCTGATCGCCGCGAACCGCGCGCGGCAGGCCGGACTGCCCGTCCCCGACGACATCCGCCAGCCCCTGTGGGTCCTCGTCGACCGGCCGAGCGCGCTGACCCACCTCGCCGCCGCCGAGGGCCGCGACGACCCGCAGCGCCTCCTCCAAGTACCGCTGCGCCACGGGCGCGCCGCGAGCGTCACCGTGGCCGTCGCCGACCAGTTCGAGAGCGCGGAGCTGCTGAGCGAGCCGGTACGCGCCCATACCCGGGCGCGCGTCGTGCTCGGGCCCTCCGGCCCGGAGGACGTGCGCGCCGTCCTGGGCGCGCCCCCGGAGACCACGCCCGCCGACCAGGTCCCGCCGGGGCGCGGCTACGCCCGGCTCGGCTCGGGCCCGGTCCTCCGCCTCCAAGTGCCCGCCACGCCCGATCCGTTCGACGACGCGACGAGCGAGTACCACCGGCAGGCGGTACTGGCGCTGCTGCCGGAGCGCACGGCCCTCGGCTCCGTGCCCGCGGCCGCCGCCCCGCCCGCCGACGACGCGGACTTCGGGTACCGCGCCGGCACCGCCTCCGGGGCGGTGTGACCGACCGCCCTCACGGGCCCTCTTCTCCGGGCGGCCACCGGTGACGCGCTCCACCGGCGGCCGCCCGGATCATTTCTTCCGAAACCGGTGTGCGGTCACCCTGCGGCACCGGTGCCAGGGCACTTTCCGGGACCGGTGTCAGGCCACGAAGGAGTGCAGCGTGTCGCTGTCCTGGGAGCGGCCCGTGGCGACGAGGTGGGCGGCGCCGGCCAGCCGGGAGGCGGCCTGGTCGGCGACCGCGCCGCTGACCGTGAATGGGAGGCGCACGAAGCCCTCGAAGGCGCCGTCCACACCGAAGCGCGGGCCCGACGGCACCCTTACGCCCAGCCGCTCCCCCGCCTCCGCGATGCGCGAGCCGGACAGGCCACCCGTGCGCGCCCAGAGGGTGAGGCCGCCGCTGGGGACGCTGAACTCCCAGTCGGGCAGGTGGCGTCGGACGGCGTCGACGATCGCGTCCCTGTTCTCGCGCGCCTGTTCCCGCCGGATGGCGACCGCTTCCTCCCAGCCGCCGCCGTCCAGCAGCGACGTGATGGCGAGCTGTTCGAGGACCGGCGAGCCGAGGTCGGCGTAGGCGCGGGCGGCGACCAGGCTGCGGATGATGTCCGGGGCCGCGCGCACCCAGCCGATGCGCATGCCGGCCCAGAACGCCTTGCTCGCCGAACCCACGGTGATCACCGAGCTGCCCGAGGGATCGAACGAGCAGACGGCGGGCGGCACTTCGACCCCGGGGTCGAGACACAGCTCGGCCATCGTCTCGTCGACGACCAGGACCGTGCCGGCCGAGCGGGCCGCCGCGACCAGTCCGCGCCGCTGCTCCTCCGTGGCGAGCGAGCCGGTGGGATTGTGGAAGTCGGCGACGACGTACGCCATACGGGGCGCGGCGTCCCGCATCACCTGGCGCCAGGCCGGGATGTCCCAGCCGCCCAGCCGCTCCGCGAGCGCCACGGGGACGAGCCGGGCCCCGGCGTCCCGCATGAGCTGCAGGATGTTCGCGTACGAGGGCGAGTCGACGGCCACCCGCTCCCCGGGGCGGGTGATCAGGCGGCAGATCGCGGCCACCGCGCCCATCGCGCCGGTGGTCACCATGATCTGCTCGGGCATGGTGGGGATGCCGCGGGCCGTGTAGCGGTCGGCAAGGGCCTGGCGCAGCGCGGGCAGCCCAGCCGGATAGTCGCCGTGCGTATGGGCGTACAGCGGCAGGTCCGCCATGACGCCCTGCACGGAGCGGGTGAGCCAGGGCTCGGGCGCGGGCAACGCGGCGCAGCCCAGGTCGATCATCGAGCCGGCGGCCTCCGGGGGCAGCGGCTCCAGGCCCCGGGTGGGCAGCGGATTGCCGGCCGGCACGGCCGTCCAGCTCCCCGAGCCGCGCCGGGACTCCAGGAAGCCCTCGGCGCGCAGCGCTTCGTAGGCGGCGGCGACGGTGGTCCTGCTGACGGACAGCGCGGCGGCCAGCTCGCGCTCGGCGGGCAGCCGCGCGGCCACCGGGACCCGCCCTTCGAGCACCAGGAGGCGGACGCCGTCGGCGAGGGTCCGGTACGCGGGGATACGGCGGCCGCCGACCGCCGCCGAGGCGGCGCGGTCGTCCTGCGACCGCACCAGGCGGGCGAGTTGGGCCGCACCCACCGCTGAAGTCCACTGCGCCATTTCGACCAGTCCACCTTTCCGTGATTGGCCATGGATCCCGGCCGCCAGCCCGCCACAGGCTGACCTCCTACAGTCCAATCTTGCCAGGAGGGGAACCCGTTGTCTGCAAAGGGACCTGCAAAGGCGTCCGCAAAGGGGCCCGCGGAGGGGTCGGGAAAGGGGCCGGAGGGCGGTTCGGCGGACGGCCGGGAGGGTGAGCCGGAGGCGGCCGCCGGGCGGCCCCGCGGGCGCCATCTGCCGCGACGGCTGGTCCAGCTCTACGTCGGTCTGGTGCTGTACGGCGTGAGCATGGGGCTGATGGTACGCGCGGACCTCGGCCTGGAGCCGTGGAGCGTGCTCAACCAGGGCATCGCGGAACACACCGGCCTGACGATCGGCACGGTCACGATCGTCTCCGGCGCGCTGATCCTGCTGCTGTGGATCCCGCTGCGGCAGCGCGTGGGCCTGGGCACGGTCTCGAACGTGATCGTGCTGGGCCTGGTGATGGACGCGACGATGGCCCTGGTGCCCGCGTCCTCGTCGTTCTGGGTGCGCATCCCGGTACTGGCCGGCGCGGTCGCCCTGAACGGCGCGGCGACCGGCCTGTACATCTCCGCGCGCTTCGGTCCCGGGCCGCGGGACGGGCTGATGACCGGGCTGCATCTGCGCACCGGCCGCCCCATTCGCCTTGTCCGTACCTGCATCGAGATCACCGTACTGGCCTCGGGCTTCGCGCTCGGCGGCTCGGTCGGCGTGGGCACGGTCGTGTACGCGCTGGCCATCGGGCCGATGGCGCAGTTCTTCCTGCGGCTCTTCGCGATCAAGGCACTGGACGAGCCGTCCCGGGTGGTCACGGGGAAGTCCGCGCCACAGGAGCAACCGGCGACGGCATCGGAGGCGGCACCGGAGGCGGTCACGGGCTGCGGGGCCTGAGGCGCGCGGCTTACGGGGGCGGGGCGCCTTCAGGGGGACGCGCCTCGGGCTGCGCCTTGGGAACCAGGGCCGCGGCTCGAAGGGCAGAGGCGCGCCTCGAAGGCCATGCGCGCGCCTCCGGGGCCGGACCCCGCTGCCTCTCTGTGCGGAGCGCGCGCCATACTGCCCGCGTGACCGTCTTGCGCCCGCGCCCCCGCCACCCGTACCTCGACCACCCGGCGCCGCTCGCCTTCGCCCACCGGGGCGGCGCGGCGGACGGCCTGGAGAACACCGCGCTCGCCTTCCGCCACGCCGTCGAACGTGGCTACCGCTATCTGGAGACCGATGTGCACGCCACGTCGGACGGCCGCCTGGTGGCGTTCCACGACGCCACCCTGGACCGGGTCACCGACAGCAGCGGCCGGATCGGGGCGCTGCCCTGGCGGGCCGTGCGGCAGGCCAGGGTGGCGGGCCGGGAGCCGCTGCCGCTCTTCGAGGAGCTGCTGGAGGAGTTCCCGGAGGCGCGCTGGAACGTGGACGTGAAGGCCGAGGCGGCGCTGCGCCCGTTGCTGGCGCTGCTGCGCCGTACGGGCGCGTGGGACAGGGTGTGCGTCGGCTCGTTCTCGGAGGCGCGGGCCGGGCGGGCGCAGCAGCTCGCGGGCGGCCGGCTGGCCACCTCGCTGGGCACCCGCGGGGTGGCGGGGCTGCGGCTGCGCTCCTACGGGCGGAGCCTGCCGCTGGACCGGTTGCTGGGCGCCGCGGTACGGCGCAGCGCGGTGTGCGTACAGGTACCGGAGCGGCACGCGGGTCTACGGGTGGTGGACCGGCTCTTCTTGCGCGCGGCCCGGCAGCTCGGGTTCCAGGTGCACGTCTGGACCGTGAACGACGCCGCGCGGATGGCGGATCTCCTGGATCTAGGTGTAGATGGCATCATGACCGATCACATAGACACGCTGCGGGATGTGCTGACCGCGCGGGGCGCCTGGACCTGACCTGACCCACGGGCACCGGCACCGCGACCGCTTCCGCCGCCGTGACGGGGAGCGCAAGGGGGAACCTGTGGGTGTGGACATCGCTGTCGAACCGGCCGAGCCGAACGACGTGGCCGACCGGCGGCGCGAGCAGCGCGGCTGGTACTGGTACGACTGGGCCAACAGCGTCTACTCGACGACCGTCCTGACGGTGTTCCTCGGGCCGTATCTGACGTCCGTGGCGAAGGCGGCGGCCGACGCGCACGGCTTCGTCCACCCGCTGGGCATCCCGGTACGCGCCGGATCGTTCTACGCGTACTCGGTGTCGGCCTCGCTGCTGCTGTCGGTGCTGGCGATGCCGCTGGCGGCGGCCGTCGCCGACCGCACAGGGCGCAAGAAGCCGCTGTTGGGCGGGGCCGCGTACACGGGCGCGGCGGCGACGACGGGGCTGCTCTTCCTGGGCGGCGACCGCTATCTGCTCGGCGGTGCGCTGCTGATCGTCGCGAACGTGTCCTTCGTCGTGTCGATGATGCTCTACAACTCCTACCTGCCGCAGATCGCGGCCCCCGAGGAGCGGGACGCGGTGTCCTCACGGGGCTGGGCGTTCGGTTACGCGGCGGGCGCGCTGGTCCTGGTGGCCAATCTGGTCCTGTACGCGGGCCACGCCTCCTTCGGTGTCTCGCAGGAGGACGCCATCCGGATCTGCCTGGCGTCGGCGGGCCTGTGGTGGGCGGTCTTCACCCTCGTACCGCTGCGCCGGCTCCGGGACCGCCGCCCGCTCCGTACGGCCACGCCCCCGCCCCCTGGAGGGGGCCTGCGGCAGCTCCGGGAGACGCTGCGCGACCTGCGCCGGTACCCGCTGACGCTGGCCTTCCTGCTCGCGTACCTGGTGTACAACGACGGGGTGCAGACCGTGATCACCCAGGCGTCGGTGTACGGCTCGGAGGAGCTGGGCCTGGACCAGACGACGCTGATCGTCGCGGTGCTGCTGGTGCAGGCGCTGGCGGCGGCGGGCGCGGTGCTGATGGGCCGGCTGGCCCGGCGGCACGGCGCCAAACGGACGATTCTTGCGTCGTTGGTGGCGTGGACGGCGGTGATCGTGGCGGGGTTCTTCCTGCCCGCGCACGCGCCCGTGTGGTTCTTCTGCCTGGCCGTGGCGATCGGGCTGGTGCTGGGCGGCAGTCAGGCGCTGTCGCGGTCGCTGTACTCGCATCTGATCCCGCGCGGAAAAGAGGCCGAATACTTCGCCGCGTACGAGATCAGCGACCGGGGTGTGAGCTGGCTGGGGCCGCTGGTCTTCGGGATCGCCTACCAACTGACGGGCAGCTATCGCGACGCGATCGCCTCGCTGGCGGCGTTCTTCTTGATCGGATTTGTCCTGCTCGCCCGTGTGCCCGTGCGGCGCGCGGCGGTGGCGGCCGGAAACCGCGTCCCCGACCTGATTTAGGCAAGTGGCACGCGGGCCGGTAGTGTACGCCTTTGGCTCACCAGGCGGACCGTTACTGCGCGCTGAACTTCGGACAGCGTCGGGTGACATCTGCTGCCAGATGTGACAAACCGGGCGCTGGTGGGTACAACAAGGGGCGGCACGACGGGCGACCTGGGTCCCGAATTCGGGAATCTTCACCGCCGACCGGACGTTGACCGGATGACGACGACAGCGACACCTGTCCTGTGGGCGACAAAGCCCGGGAGGCACGATTCATGAGTGAGCGAGCTCTTCGCGGCACGCGACTTGTGGTGACCAGCTACGAGACCGACCGCGGCATCGACCTGGCCCCGCGCCAGGCGGTGGAGTACGCATGCGAGAAGGGACATCGCTTTGAGATGCCCTTCTCGGTAGAGGCCGAGATTCCGTCGGAATGGGAGTGCAAGGTTTGCGGCGCTCCCGCACTTCTGGTGGATGGCGATGGCCCTGAGGAGAAGAAGGGCAAGCCCGCGCGTACGCACTGGGACATGCTCATGGAGCGGCGCACCCGCGAGGAGCTCGAGGAGGTGCTGGCCGAGAGGCTGGCCGTCCTGCGCTCCGGCACCATGAACATCGCTGTGCACCCGCGCGACAGCAACAAGAAGTCCGCCTGACGGCGAACCTCACGTCGAGGGCCGGTATCCCTGCTACGGCAGGGGTACCGGCCCTCGCGGCGTTCTCGGAGCCCACGTCCTCAGCGGGGCAGCGGCGGGTCCTGCCGGGGCGGGGCGGGCGGCTCGTCGTCGCGGACGACCTCGCCCGGGACGACCTTGCCGTCCGGAGCGTGCATACGCGCCTGCTGGAAGGCGTCGCCGAAGGAGCCCGGGGTGTGGCGCACCTGGCGGGCCAGCAGGCGCTCCACGCGCCGCTGGAGGATTTTCCTGGTCGGCGGGAAGAGGCACAGCAGCCCCGCCGCGTCCGAGACCGGCCCGGGGCACATCAGGAGCAGCCCGCCGAGCATCGGCAGCATGTTGCCGCCGCCGGCCTCCGGGGCCGGCTTCGCGGGATCGGCGCCGGGCTGCTGGAAGGCGCCCGCCAGGTTCTGCCAGGCGCGCCGGCCGGCCCGCTTGATGACGTAACCGCCGATGACCACGCCGGCCACCAGCAGGAGAAAGACCGTCAGTCCGCCCGCTGCCTGCCCGACCAGGGTGAGCAGCCAGACCTCCAGGACGACCCACACGGCGATGCCGAGCGGCACCAGACGGCGGGCGCGGGAGCGCTGGGGCGGACGGGAACGCGGGGGCGTGGTGGCGGACGTCATGGTTCAAGTGTGCCTGGTCGGGCGGCGTTCGCTACGGGCCCCTGCGCCCCGCAGCCGTGGCAGGGCCCCTCCCTCTCCCCCACCAGTGAGTGGGACCCCCTCCCCCGCCACCACCGCACACCCCCAAACTAGCCCCGGCCGCCCCCCGCCCCCGAGTTATCCACAGGCCCACCTCAGCAGCTCCCCTCGCCCCTCAGCCGCTCTTCTTGCCGCGCAGCTTGTCCAGGCGGGAGCCGACGCCCCAGGCCGTCACGCGCCACAGGGCCTCCACGACGATGTCGCGGTTCATCTTGCTGTCGCCCCGCTCGCGTTCGACGAACGTGATGGGTACCTCGACGACGTGGTAGCCGGCCTCGACGGCCCGCCGGGCCAGGTCGACCTGGAAGCAGTACCCCTGCGAGGCGACCTCCTCCAGGCCCAGCCCCTGCAGTGTCTCCTTGCGGAAGGCCCGGAAGCCGCCGGTGACGTCCCGGATCGGCACGTCCAGCAGCAGCCGGGAGTACGTGCTGCCGCCGCGGGAGAGGAACTCGCGGTACTTGGGCCAGTTCACCACCCGGCCGCCGGGCATCCAGCGCGAGCCGAGCACGAGGTCGGCGCCCTTCAGGGCGGTCAGCAGCCGGGGCAGTTCCTCGGGCTGGTGGGAGCCGTCGGCGTCCATCTCCACGAGGACGTCGTAGCCGTGCTCGATGCCCCACTGGAAGCCCGCGAGGTAGGCGGCGCCCAGGCCCTCCTTGCCCTGGCGGTGCAGGACGTGCACGTGGTCGTCGGCCGCGGCCAGTTCGTCGGCGAGCTTGCCCGTGCCGTCCGGGCTGTTGTCGTCGGCGACCAGTACGTGCGCGGCGGGCACTCCGGCGCGCACCCGGTCGACGACCGGCTTGATGTTCTCCGCCTCGTTGAACGTCGGAATGATCACCAAGATGTCGCCCAGCGGTCCGTACTGCCGCCGCTCGCCGCCCTGTCCGCCGTCTGTCACTGCTGTCCCTTCCCGTCCTTCGTACGCCCGCGCCGGCCGAGCACGAAGGCGGCAGCGCAGGACAGAAGGCCCACCATAGCGATCACCCATTCCGGAGACGCGCCGACGCGGTCGGCGACGGTCTTTTCCTCCCGCAGCGGAAGGCTCGCGCTGACCACGCCCTGGGTGAATTCGGGGATGCGGTGGGTGATTTCGCCGTTCGGGGCGACGACGGCGCTGATGCCGCTGGTGGCCGCGGTGACGACTGCGCGGCCGTGCTCGACGGCGCGCAGCCGGGACATCGCGAGCTGCTGCTCGGGCTGGCCGGTGCGCCCGTAGGTGGCGTTGTTGGTCTGCACGATGAGGGCGCGCGCCCCGGCGTTCACGGTGTCGTGCACGATCTCGTCGTACGCCACCTCGAAGCAGATGACGTCGCCGAGCTTCGCGCCCGCCATGTTCATCACGCCGGTGTGGTCACCGGGGTAGAAGTCGCGCGGCACCCGCTGGAGGCGCGTGATGACCTTGCTGAGTTCCTTGCGGAAGGGCACGTACTCGCCGAACGGCACCGGGTGCTGCTTGGTGTACGAGGCGCCGGGGCCGGTCTTCGGGTCCCAGAGGATGCCTTCGTTGAAGACGTAGCCGGACTTGGTCGGGTGGTCCACGAGGGCGCCGACGAGCACGGGGACCCCGATCGCCCGCACGGCCTTGTTGATCCGGTCGTACGCCTCCGGGTACTGGAAGGGGTCCAGGTCGGAGGAGTTCTCCGGCCAGATGACGAGGTCGGGCTTCTTGGCGCGGCCGGCCTTCACGTCGGCGGCCAGCTTCTCGGTGGCGCGGGCGTGATTTTCCGTGATCATCATCGGGCGGCCGAGGAAGTCCATGCCGGGCTGCTGCACGTTGCCCTGCACGACGGCGATGTCCAGGTGGTCGGTGGCCTCGGTCGGTACCGGCACGGCGTACCCGGCGACGGTGACGGCCGCGGCGAGCCCGAAGGCTTCGAGGGCCGGGAGGGCCCGGCGCAGCCGCGTACCGGCCGCGCTGTCCGCCCGGCGGAGCTGCCAGAGCGTCACGGCGAGTGCGGCGAGCAGCGCGCCGGTGAGCGCGACGGCGAAGGTCACCAGGGGCGCGCCGCCGAGGGCGGCCAACGGGGTGTAGGGCGAGCCGGTGTTGGCGAAGGCGAGCCGGCCCCAGGGGAAGCCCCCGAAGGGCACGCGGTCGCGGGCCCATTCCTGGGCGACCCACAGGCAGGCGGCCCACAGGGGCCATGCCTTCAGGCGCGAGGTGACCGCCAGTCCGGCGCCGAGCAGCGCTACGAAGACGGCCTCGGCGAAGGCGAGGCCGATCACGGCGTCCCAGCCGACCACGTGCAGCCACTTCAGCAGCAGGAAGAAGAAGGGCCAGCCGAACACCAGGCCGGTCCAGGCCGCCTGACGTGCCGTACGGCCGCGGGTGAGCAGGCTGAGTCCCGCCACCGCCACGATGGACAGCGGCCACAGGTCGTACGGCGGGAAGGCGAGCCCCAGGGTGAGTCCGGCGAGGACCGCGAGTACCGTGCGCGGCGTTTCGCGGCGCACGAGGGCGGCGAGGCGCCGCAGGCGTCCGGGGCGGCGTTCTGCGGCGTCGGGCGCCTCGGTGGCCACGGGGCCGCCGTCGGCGGCGGGGCCGTCCCCGCCAGGGCCCTTGGCGGGGCCTGGCACGGCTTCGGCGGTGGTTTCGGAGCCCGATGGCACAGTCGCGGCCTTCCTGCAGGTCGTGCGGTGGTGAGCCGACGGTACAACGGGGCGCGTGCGCGCGGGACGCCGGTGACCGGTACGGGTACGCGCGCTCGCTCTCTGTGAGGCGAGGACGGTGCCGCTTACGGGGAGAGGGCCTCGTGACGAGGCGGGGTGCGGGTGGGGCGGAGATCCGCGGGGTGCGGATCGGGGCCCGGCGCCCTTCGGGCCGACCTGGGGCCCGCTGGCTGCGGGTCGACCGAGAGCCGTTGTCTACTGAGCGTCCGGGCCCCACCCGGGTCGCACCCGCCGACCTGCCGAAACCTGAACCGTCGCTTCCGTGCCGCAGGGGTGGACCTGGCTCCCAGTTGTGGTGTGCCGTGCGGCGCACCACCCCATGGCCCAGCTGCGTTCGACGGCTGCGCGGAGGTCTGCCGGTCGGACGTCCTTGTGGTGGACTCGGCCGAACCTACCGGCCGCCGACGGGCTCCTGTCAACATCTGTTCTACCTGCGTCGTTTTTGCGTTCAACCAGGTCAGTGCCGAACTGCCGCAGGTAGGGCGAGTACGCGCCGGGCACGTCGCCCGGCGGCACCCGCCGTGGGAGGTTCACTCGTTCGGCCGCTGGAAGACGGTCCGGCCGCCGACGACCGTCCGCAGGCAGCGCGGCAGCTCCTGGCCGGGGGTGAGGTCGGGCAGGCCGGGGGTGCCGGAGCGGGGGTCGGTGGACCAGCGCTCGACGCGCTCGTCGGGGGCCTGGACGAGCAGTTCGCCGGTGTGCCAGACCGCGTAGTCGGCGGGTGCGCCCGGTACGAGGATGCCCGCGTCGTCGCGGCCGACGGCCCGCCAGCCGCCGCGGGTGTGTGCGGTGAATGCAGCGCGCGCGGAGATGCCGTGTCCGGGGGTGCGGTGGAAGACGGCGGCGCGGACGGTGCCCCAGGGGTCGAGCGGGGTGACGGGGCTGTCGGAGCCGAGGGCGAGCGGGACGCCGGCCTTGAGGAGGGCTGCGTAGGGGTTGAGGGTGCGGGCCCGTTCGGCGCCGAGGCGGGTGGCGTACATGCCGTGCTCGCCGCCCCACAGGGCGTCGAAGGAGGGCTGTACGGAGGCGGTCAGGGCGAGTTCGGCGAAGCCGGAGATGGTGGCCGGGGTGAGCATCTCGCAGTGTTCGATGCGGTGCCGGGCGGCGCGTACCCGGTCCAGGCCGACGCGGTCGGCTGCCGTCCGTACGCCGTCGACGACGGCGGTGAGTCCGGCGTCGCCGATGGCGTGGAAGCCTGCCTGGAGGCCGGCTTCGGTGCAGGCGGCGACGTGCGCGGCGACGGTGTCGGCGTCGAGCAGTGCGTTGCCCGTGTGCGCGGCGTCGGCGTACGGGGTGCAGAGGTGGGCGGTGTGGGAGCCGAGCGAGCCGTCGGCGAACAGGTCGCCCGCGGCGCCGACGGCGCCGAGCTTCCTGATCCGCTCCGCGTCCTTTGCGGTTGTGATGAGCTCGCCCCAGTAGCCGACGACGCGCGGGCCGTCGCCGGCGGCGGCGCGGGCGAGCAGCGCGGTCAGGTCGTCCTCGCCGGAGATCTCCGGGCCGGCGCATTCGTGGACGGTGCCGATGCCGAGCGACGCGGCGTGCGCGAGCGCGGCGGCCTGTGCGTCGGCGCGCTGGGCGGGGGTGACGGTGTCGTAGGCGGCTTGCCGGACGGCGTGGTGGGCGTCGCCGGTGAGCGGCCCGGCGGGGTCGAATCCGGCGCGTTCCCGCAGGCCGGGGACGAGGTCCTGGAGGGCGGTGGTGACGGCGGCGGAGTGCACGTCGATGCGGCTGAGGTAGAGCGGGCGGCCGCCGGTGGCTTCATCCAGCTCGGTGCGGGAGGGCGGGCGGCCCTCGGGCCAGGCGGAGGCGTCCCAGCCGTGGCCGAGCAGTACGCGGTCGGCGGGACGGGCCGCGGCGAAGGAGCGAATGCGCTCCAGGGCGCCGGAGAGGGAGCGGGTGTCGCTGAGGTCCAGGCCGGTCAGCGCGAGCCCGGTGGCGGTGGTGTGCACATGTGCGTCAGTGAACGCGGGGGTCACGAGCGCGCCGTCGAGGTCGATGACCTCGTCGACCCCGTCGGCGAAGGAGTCGGCGGCGCCCTCGGAGCCGACCCAGGCGACCGAGCCGCCCTCGACGACCATGGCGGTGGCGAAGGGGTCGGCCGGGCTGTGGACCTCGCCGCGGCGCAGCAGGACGGTGCGGTCGGGGGCCGGTGCGGGGGTGCGTTCACTCATACCGGACAGTTTCGCCCCTGCGCGTGCCCGGCGGTCGCGCGGGGTGGGTGTGGCGCGGCCGTACCCGTACGGTGCCGCCGCCCCTTGAGGGCCCGCGGGCCCCCCGCTTCAGATGCGGGGCGGCCGGGCCTCGTACGGCGTGGACAGCACCACGGTGGTGCGCGTCGAGACGCCCGCGAGGGTACGGATGCGGGTCAGCAGGTGCTCCAGGTCCAGCGGCGCGGCCACCCGGACCTTGAGGATGTAGTTCTCGTCGCCCGCGACGCTGTGGCATGCCTCCAGTTCGGGGACCTCGGCCAGCCGCTCGGCGATGTCGTCCGGGGCGCTGGGGTCGAAGGGTTTGACCGAGATGAAGGCGGTCAGGGGCAGCCCCACCGCCTCGGGGTCGACGATGGCGGCATAGCCGCGGATCACGCCGCGCTGCTCCAGTCTGCGCACGCGCTGATGCACCGCCGAGGTGGACAGGCCAGTGGCCTTGCCCAGGTCGGTGTAGCTCATCCGCCCGTCCTTGACGAGCAGATCCACGATTTGTCGGTCCAGCTCCTCCACACGATCAACCTACTGTGCCGGAGCACTACGGCGCAGCTCGCGCCGGATCGTGGACACCGCGCGCCCCCCTGTGTGACGAAGACCACACCCTTCACTCCGTGTCCGGCCGGAAGCCGAGATTATGCAGCGGAGAGGCAGGGAAATGCTCGTGGTGGTCGAGGCCGCCCAACACAGGACGATGGCGGTACTCGCAGCCCACCCGAGGGGGATGGACATCATGCGACGCCCTAAGCAGGAATCCACGCTGGAGAACACCGCCGCCCAGGAGGGCGACAGTTTCCGCGACGACGACTTCGACGCCTTCGACACCGTCGAGCTCTACCGCGTCAGCTGCCCGGACTGCGGGCAGCCCATCGCGCTGCTCGCCGACGAGGACACGCTGCCCGAGCACGCGGTCTGCTCCTCGCCCTGGAACCCCTTCGGCCTGACGGTCTGCCAGGGGTCCGGCCGGGGCGTGGCCGAGACGGCCTCCGCCGATGACGTACTGGCCCCCCAGGAGCAGGACAGCGGCATGCTCCTGACGCTCCCGGCGGGCCTGGACTGGCGCACCCAGCCGTTCTCCCACGTGGGCGGCCCCGGCTCCCGTCCGGTGCGCGTCCCCCTGATGCGCCGGCACCGCTGACGCGCCCGCGGACCGGCAACCGCGACATCACCGTGCGAGTGAGCCGCCCGACTCACTCGCACCCTCTTGCCGCACGATGAGCACCCGCCTCCCGCAATACGGCCTTTGACGCTCCGTCAGCGGTACTGCGCCGCCTGCGGGCTGTGCCGTCAGCGGGCCGTACCGTCAGCGTGACTCGGGGCCCGCGAGGTGCCGGGCGATGACCATCCGCTGGATCTGGTTGGTGCCCTCGACGATCTGCAGGACCTTGGCCTCGCGCATATAGCGCTCGGCCGGGAAGTCCGCGGTGTAGCCGTACCCTCCGAGCAGTTGGACCGCGTCGGTCGTGATGCGCATCGCCGCGTCCGAGCAGAAGAGCTTGGCCATGGCCGCTTCCTTGGTGAAGGGGCGGCCCTCGTCCCGCAGCCGCGCCGCGGTCAGGTAGAGCGACCGTCCGGCCGTCACCTGCGTGGCCATGTCGGCGAGCATGAAGCGCAGCCCCTGGTAGTCGGCGAGGGGGCGGCCGAACTGACGGCGGGTCGCGACGTACCCCAGCGCCTCATCGAGGGCCGCCTGCGCCACACCCACGGCGCACGCGGCGATGCCGAGCCGGCCGGAGTCCAGCGCGTCGAGCGCGATGGCGAAGCCCTGGCCCTCCTCGCCGATCCGGCGCGCGTCCCCGATCCGCACCCCGTCGAAGTGCACTTGCGCCGTGGGCGAGCCCTTCATGCCCATCTTGCGCTCCGGCGCGGCGGCGCTCAGCCCCTCGGCGTCGCCGGGCACCAGGAAGGCCGTGATGCCGTGCGCGCCCGCTCCCCCGGTGCGGGCGAGGACGGTGTAGAAGTCGGCGATGCCGCCGTGGGTGGTCCACGCCTTCGTGCCGTCCAGGACCCAGGTGTCACCGTCGCGCGTGGCGCGGGTGGTCAGGGACGCGGCGTCCGACCCGGCGGCGGGCTCGGAGAGGCAGTACGCGCCGAGCAGCCCGCCGCCGAGCATCGCGGGCAGGTGCTCGGCACGCTGCTCCTTCGTGCCGTACGCGGCGAGCGCGTGGCAGGCCAGGGTGTGGACGCTGACGCCGAGGCCGACGGTGAGCCGGGCGGTGGCCAGCTCTTCGAGGACCTGGAGGTAGACCTCGTACGGCTGGCCGCCCCCGCCGAACTCCTCGGCGTAGGCCAGGCCGAGCAGGCCCGACTCCGAGAGCAGGGTGAAGAGCTCGCGGGGGAACCGGCCCACCTCCTCCTCGGCGGCGGCCGTGGGCGCGATCTCGCGGGCCGCCAGATCGCGTACGAGCGTCATGAGCTGGCGGGCTTCGTCGGTGGGCAGCCTGCGGTCCACGGGCCTGGGGCCGTACTCGGTCATGGCGGCGCTCTCCTCCCTGTAGGGCACTGCGGCGCGCGCCGCTCGGGTGGCGCGGCGCGACCGGTCCCACTGCCGTGATGGTCTCTCTCCGGGTCGCGGAAGGCGATGACCTGCGGCGGTGGCGCAAGGAGTATGCCCAATACGGCGGTGTCCTTCACTCCTTGATCGGCTTCTTCCGGTGGTCGCCGGATCGTGTGCGGGAGTTCAGCAAATTGGTCCAAACCATTGACCGAGTTGGTCTAGTCCTTCTACCTTCTCCCCCGACGCTCCACGCGTTCGGCGCCACTGCGGACGCAGGTCACAGCACTTCCCCCTCGATGGACCCCCACTCCGAGGAGCAACCATGCTCAGACCGCACAAGAAGCGCCTCCACCATGGATTCGCGGCCGTGGCCGCGGCCCTGTGCACGGCCGCGATGGCCGCCGGCGCGCTCACCGGAACCGCCGCGGCCGCGCCCGCCGACTCCGCCCCCGCCACCGCCAAGGCCGCCGCCACACAACCCGCTTCGGGCGCGGGGACCAAGGCGGCCGGCAACAAGGTCGTCGGATACTTCACCAACTGGGGCGTCTACCAGCGCAATTACCACGTCAAGAACATCGAGACCTCCGGCTCGGCGAACAAGCTGACGCACATCAACTACGCCTTCGGCAACGTCACCGGCGGCAAGTGCGCGATCGGCGACGCGTACGCCGACTACGACAAGGCGTACACCGCGGACCAGAGCGTCGACGGCAAGGCCGACACCTGGGACAACGGCGCGCTGCGCGGCAACTTCAACCAGCTGCGCAAGCTCAAGGCGCTGCACCCGAACCTCAAGGTGATCTGGTCCTTCGGCGGCTGGACCTGGTCCGGCGGGTTCGCCGAGGCCGCCAAGAACCCGGCGGCGTTCGCGCAGTCCTGTTACGACCTGGTCGAGGACAAGCGCTGGGCGGACGTCTTCGACGGCATCGACATCGACTGGGAGTACCCCAACGCCTGCGGCCTGACCTGCGACACCAGCGGCCGGACCGCCTTCACGAACGTCATGAAGGCGCTGCGCGCGAAGTTCGGCAGCTCCAACCTGGTGACCGCGGCGATCACCGCGGACGCCTCCTCCGGCGGCAAGATCGACGCCGCCGACTACGCGGGCGCCGCACAGTACGTCGACTGGTACAACCCCATGACGTACGACTACTTCGGCGCCTGGGACGCGAAGGGGCCGACGGCCCCGCACTCCCCGCTGACCTCGTACAACGGCATACCGAAGGCCGGCTTCAACACCGCCGACACCACCAAGAAGCTCAAGGGCCTCGGCATCCCGGCCGGCAAGCTGCTGCTGGGCGTCGGCTTCTACGGGCGCGGCTGGAGCGGTGTCACGCAGGACGCGCCGGGCGGCACGGCGACCGGCGCGGCGCCGGGCAAGTACGAGGCGGGCATCGAGGACTACAAGGACCTCAAGGGACGCTGCCCGGCGACCGGCAAGGTCGGCGGCACCGCGTACGCCAAGTGCGGTGACCAGTGGTGGAGTTACGACACTCCGGAGACCATCGGCACGAAGATGAACTTCAAGAACGAGCAGGGCATGGGCGGCACGTTCTTCTGGGAGCTGAGCGGGGACACCGCGAGCGGCGAGCTGATCAAGGCGATCAACTAACACCCCTCGGGCGAGTCGTACGTGAGGGCGGGTGGCTGCGGCCGCCCGCCCTTCGTCGTGCCCGTCATGGTCACCGCCCTTCGTCGTGCAGCACTGTTGACGCACCGTCAACAAGGGCCCTAATCTCTCGACAGCTACCTTCGTTACCGCAAGTAACCGCACGTCAGCGCTGTGACCGTACCGCCATGACCGAGCGCTCCCCCGGGAGGAAGCAGTGGGCAGGAATCAGCGGGCCGTACCGGAAGAAGGCCGCACGTCCTGGAGGAAGAGCGCGGCCCTGGCCGTGCCGGCGGTACTGGCCGTCGGGGCGCTGGCGACCGTGATGGCGCAGGGCGTACTCGCCGCGTCGTTCGCCGTCTCCGGCACCAACTTTCAGGTGACTTCGGGCAAGTTGACCAGCGACGGGCTGGCCTCGTACGTACACACCGACCGCACCGCCGACGGCACCGGCCATCCGGTGGCCCTGCTCGGCATCGGCACGGCGCGACTCTCCGACATCTGCCAGTCGGCGCAGGTCAGCACGCCGATGGGGCCGGTGGTCTTCAAACTCACCGCGGGCGGGAAGGCGGGCCCCGTCACCGCGGACAACCTCGTCATCGACGGGGAGGACCTGGTCGGCGACGCGCGCTTCGGCACGGCGCAGATCGGCCGGGACGCCTCGACGCTGGACGAAGTACCGGGCATCCGCGGCCCGAAGGGGAAATTCGGACTGCAGGCCGGTGACATCGAGGTCGCGGGCGTGAAGTCGCACGCCTGGTCGGCCACGGGCGGCAACTTCCGCCTCAAGGGCCTGAAGCTGGGCGTCAGCCTGGACGGCGAGAAATGCTTCTGAGGCGCCCGGGGCTGCCCGCCGCACTGACGAGGCGGCTCACGGCCCTGCGCGCGCGGCTGACAGTGCAGGCGGCTCGGCTGCCCTGGCCTGAGGTGCGGGCCCGGTTTCGCGGGTGGCGGCGGACCCGGCCGTTCTGGGCCGGGCTGCTGCTGGTACTCGGCGGGGCAGAGCTGCTGCTCGTCCCGCTCTCCCCGCTCGGCGTGCTGGTCAGCCTGGGGCTCGGCGGGCTCGCGGCGCTCGGCATCGGGCTGGCGCTGATCGTGGCCGGGCTGTTCCTGTGGTGCGCCCCGGCCGCGCGGCACTACGTGAGCGTCAACGCGCTGATCCTGTCCGTGATTTCCTTCGCGGCCACCAACCTCGGCGGCTTCCTGGTCGGCATGGGGCTGGGCATCGCGGGCGCGGCGATGGGCTTCGGCTGGACGCCGCTTCCCGAGCAGCCGGGCCCGGCGGCACAGGCCGGCGCCGCTCCCCCGGCCGCCCGTACGGGCCCGTCCACCACCCTCGCCGTGGCCCTGCCCGTCGCCCTCCTCGCCGCGCTCGGGACACCCGCCACCGAGGCCCGGGCCGCCGGGCCGGGCTTCCCCGCCCCCGCCGCCGTCCCCACCGTCACGACCAGCCGTTTCGCGCCGAAGGGCTTCACTCTCGCCGGGGTCGAGGACGTGCCCACCGCACGCGGCCCGGTCCGGGCGATGGTGCTGAAGATGAAGGCCGCCTCCCTCACCGACTACCGCCTCCTCACCCACGACGGCAGCGACGAACTGGGGCTGGGCGCCTCGTCGCTGGAGCTGAGCGGCGACGTCACGCTCTACCTGACGAAGTTCCGCGGCTGCGTGGAGGGGGTGCTCTGCCTGACCTTCACCCCGGACCGGCTGCCCGTACCGCCGCTGGTGCCGCCCTTCGTGTACATGACCGACGTCTCCGCCGAGCAGGCGCTGGTCACCTCGGACCTGATCGTCGCCGACGGCCTGCGGCTGCGCGCGGACGGGCCGGTGCCGCCGACCGCCTGAACCCTGGCGATGCACGGCCTCACCAGTACAAATGTCATGGGTGATGCCTGCGTTTTTCCCGTCGATCACGTGACGGACGACGCTGTTCCCCGCCCGGCAACTCTGCGATCGTCGCAGATAGAGGCCGCAGGGAGAACCCGCGGCACAGACCGCCGGGAGGGGTCGGTGGACAAGCGCTACGAGGTCTACTGCCTGATGGACCCTCACTTCTACGACGCGCCGGCCCGCGCGCACAGCGGAGGCACCGCATTCCCGCAGACGCGACGGCCGGCCCCCGACGGCTGGCGCCGCGCCGAGCTGGACGACTGGATCGTGTTCCGTCCCGCCGGCGGCACGCTCCCCCTCCAGGGCTGGAAGATCCACGTCTCGGCGTGTCTCGACAACGCGGCGGACATCCTCACCGCTGTCTGGGAGTACTGCCTCCCGCGCCGGCTCGCCTTCAAGTTCCTGCCGGACAAAGACACGCTGCTGCTCGCCAACGCCAAGTACGCCCACCGCGGTTCGAGCGGCAAGTTCGTGACGGTGTACCCGGCGGACGAGGCGGAGCTGGAGCGGGTGCTCACCGAGCTGGGTGGGATCCTCGAGGGGCAGGCCGGGCCGTACATCCTCAGCGATCTGCGCTGGGGCGAGGGCCCGCTGTACGTCCGGTACGGCGCCTTCGCCGAGCGGTACTGCGTCTCCCCGGACGGCGAGGTCGAGCCCGCGATGGAGGACGGCGAGGGCCGGCTGGTGCCGGACGTCCGCACGCCGACCTTCCAGGTACCGGACTGGGTGGACCTGCCCGGCTTCCTCGCCCCGCACCTCGCGGCGCGCGGCAGCGGCGCCGCGCTCGCCGACCTGCCCTACCGCTTCGAGAGCGCCCTGCACTTCTCGAACGGCGGCGGTATCTACGCGGGTGAGGACCTGCGCACCGGCGACCGCGTGGTGCTCAAGGAGGCCCGCCCGCACGCGGGACTGACGCCGGACGGCCGGGACGCGGTCGCCCGTCAGGAGCGCGAGCGGGAGATGCTGGAGCGGCTGCGGGGCCTGGACTGCGTGCCCGCGCTGCACGATCACTTCGTACGGGGCGACCACCACTTCCTGGTCGAGGAGTTCATCGAAGGGACGGAGCTCAACGACGAGTTCGTCGACCGGTATCCGCTCACCCTCGCGGGAGCGGACGAGGCAGAGACGGCCGATTACACCGCCTGGGCCCTCGACCTGTACGACCGCGTGGCGCGGGCCGTCGGCGAGGTCCACGCGCGCGGTGTGGTCATCGGTGATCTCCAGCCGTCGAACGTCATCGTGCGCCCGGACGGCGGTGTGGTGCTGATCGACCTCGAAGGGGCGGCGGACGCCGCGGAGGGGAAGCGGCAGGCCCTCGGCGCCCAGGGGTTCACGGCACCGCGCGAGCTGCACGGCCCGGCCGTCGACGACTACGCCCTGGCCTGCCTGAAACTCTTCCTCTTCCTGCCGCTGACCGGCCTGCTCGCCCTGGCGCCCGGCAAGGCGGGACAGCTCGCCCGGGAGGCAGCACGCACGTTCCCCGTCCCCGACGGGTTCTTCGACGCGGCGGTGCGCACTCTCACCGGCGACGGCGGAGCGCCCCCGAAAGCAGAAGCCGAAGCGGCAGCCGACCCGCGGCTGCGTCCGGACCGCGAGGGCTGGGCACAGGCCCGCGACGAGCTGGCGGGCGCCATCCTCGCGGCGGCCACGCCACTGCGGGACGACCGGCTCTTCCCCGGCGACATCGAGCAGTTCGCCTCGCCGGGCGGCGGGCTGGGCCTGGCGTACGGCGCGGCGGGGGTCCTGTACGCGCTGGACGTGACGGGCGCCGGCCGCCACCCCGCCCACGAGGAGTGGCTGATCCGGCGCGCCCTGCGCCCGGAGCCGGGGTCCCTGCTCGGTTTCTACGACGGGCTGCACGGCGTCGCGTACGTCCTGGACCACCTCGGGCACCGGCACGAGGCGCTGAAGATCCTCGACCAGTGCGCGGGCGAGCAGTGGCTCCGGCTCGGCCTCGACCTCCGGGGCGGGCTGTCCGGCATCGGGCTGAATCTCCTCCACTTCGCGTCGGTCACCGGCGAGCCGGCCCTGCAGGACGCGGCCAGGGAAGCGGTGGACGCCGTGGCCGCCCGGCTGGGCCCGGCCGACGCGGTCCCGGAGGTGAGCGGCGGCGGACAGCCGTACGCCGGCCTGCTGCGTGGCTCGTCCGGCCCGGCGCTGCTGTTCCTCCGGTGGTACGAGCACACGGGTGACCCGGAGTTCCTCGATCTCGCCTCGACGGCCCTGCGGCAGGACCTGCGCCGGTGCCTGGTCCGCGACGACGGGGTCATGGAGGTCAACGAGGGCTGGCGGACGATGCCCTACCTCGCGGACGGCAGCGTGGGCATCGGCCTCGTCCTGGACGACTACCTGGCGCACCGGGAGAACGAGGGATTCACGGCGGCCGCCGCGATGATCCGCCGCGCCGCCGAGGGACGGTTCTACGTCGAGCCCGGGCTCTTCGACGGCCTGGCCGGGATGATCCTCCACCTCAGCCGCGCGCACCCCGCCGGGACCGCGGCCGAGCGGGACCCGGCCGTCGCCGACCAGATACGCCGGCTGGCCCGGTACGCCGTGGTCCACGAAGGCCGGCTCGCCTTCCCCGGCGAGGAGCTGCTGCGGCTCTCCATGGACCTCGGCACCGGAAGCGCCGGAGTGCTGCTGGCGCTCGGCGCCGCCCTCCACGACTCCCCCGTGCGGCTGCCCTTCCTCGCCCCGCCGCGCGACGCCCGGCACTCCGGGCCCCCAAGCCATTCCGTCCCCGTCCCCATGGAGAAGAAGTGCGGAGGTGAAATGACATGACGATCCTGGACCTGCAAGGCATGGAGACCGCTCACCACGGCGGCCGGCCGAGGAGGAGTGGCGCCAGCAAGTACTGCGGCGGCACCAGCCAGCTCAGCCTGCTGCTCTGCTGAAAGCAAGTCGGGGCGAGGACGTACGTGCAAGGCGTCCCCGCCCCTTCGTGTATCCGTACTGGGAGAGGCCATGGACCGACGCGCCGCGGACCGGCTGCTGCTGGCGGCAGCGCGGCGGGGCGGGCCCTGGGTGCCCGCCATGATGGCCACCTCACTGCTGCTGGCCGGTGTGTACACGGTGCTGCCCGCCCTCATGGGCCGCACCGTCGACGCCGTGCTCACCGGCGGGCACACCGTCACCTGGCTGGCCCTCAGCATCGCGGCGATCGTCGTCCTGATGGTGTGCGACCTGCTGGACGACCTCGTGGGCAAGCTGGCCGAGGCACGTTCCACCGCATGGCTCCGCCACACCCTCCTGCTGCATGTACTGGACCTGGGCATCCGTGCCACGCGCCGCTTCACGGCCGGTGACCTGGTCGGCCGGCTGGTGGGGAACTGCGCCCGTACCGGGCAGGTGGCCTCGACCCTGGTGTGGGCCGTGGTGGACCTGGTGCCCCCGGTGGGCGCGGTCGTCGCGCTGGCCCTCATCGACCCCTGGCTGTGCCTCACCTTCCTGGTGGGGCTGCCCGTCGTGCTGTCCCTGGTGCGTACGTTCGTCCGCGACGCCTCCGACATCAACGAGCGCTACTACGAGGCCCAGGGCCGGGTGGCCGCCCGGCTCGTCGACGCCCTGGCCGGGATCCGTACGATCGCCGCGGCCGGCACTGTGGACCGCGAGGTGCGCCGCGTCCTCGGCCCACTGCCGGAGCTGCGCCGGCACGGGGCCGGGATGTGGCAGGTCCTCGCGCGGGTCTCGGGGCGGGAGGCGCTGGTCATCCCCCTGCTGGAGGTCGCCGTCCTCGCGGTCGCCGGTCTGCAGCTCGCGCACGGCCGCATCTCGCCGGGCCAGGTCCTCGCGGCCGGCGAGTACGTCGTACTGGCCACCGGCATCAGCTCTCTGGTGTCCTCGGCGAGCCGGCTCGCGCTGGCCCGGGCGACGGCGGGCCGGGTGGCCGAGGTGCTCGCCGAACCGCCGGTGGCGTACGGCGGCGAGCGTCTTCCCGACGGGCCCGGGACGCTGGAGTTCCGGGGCGTCACCGTACGGGGACCGCGCGGCACCGTACTGGAGGATCTGCGGCTGACCGTCCCCGGCGGGTCCCTGGTCGCGGTCGTGGGCCGGTCCGGGTCCGGCAAGTCCGTACTGGCCGCGCTGGCCGGGCGGCTCACCGACCCGGACGAGGGCGAGGTGCTGCTGGACGGCGTGCCGCTGCGCCGGCTCGGCAGGTCGGTGCTGCGCGAGGCGGTGGCGTACGGCTTCGAGCGTCCGGTGCTGCTCGGCGAGACGTTCGCCGACGCGATCGCTTTTGGTCCGCGGCCGGCCGGCGCCGAGGAGGTGGCGCGGCAGGCCGCGGCGGCCCGGGCCGACACCTTCATCAGGCGGCTGCCCCAGGGGTACGGCACCCGTCCGGCCGACGCCCCGATCTCCGGCGGTGAAGCGCAGCGGGTCGGGCTGGCACGGGCGTTCGTGCAGGCCGGGCGGGTGCTGGTGCTGGACGATGTCGCCGCCAGCCTCGACACCGTGACGGAGCACCACATCAGCCAGGTCCTCACCGGTGCCCTGGCCGGGCGCACCCGGCTCGTCGTGACCCACCGGGCGTCCACCGCGGCCCGGGCCGACCGCGTCGTCTGGCTGGACGGCGGCGGCGTCCGCGGGCAGGGCACCCACGGCGAACTCTGGTCGCAGCCGGCGTACCGGGCCGCGTTCCAGCCGGATCCGGCCGGTGCGGGCCCTGGCGCGGACCCCGGCGCGGATGCTGCCGCGGCGGCCGAGGGTGCGGCGTGACGGCCGGGGGCGCGGCGTGACGGGCCCGGCCGCGGGGCTGCTGCGGTCCTCGCTGCGCCGGCGGCGCAAGGAGTTCGTACGGCTCGCGGGGTGGTCGCTGGTGCAGGCCGTACCGGCGTTCCTCTCCGGGTGGGTCATCGCCCGTGCCGTGGACGACGGCTTCCTCGCCGGGCGGGCCGGGACGGGCTTCGCCTGGCTGGGGGTGCTGGCGGTCGCGGTCGGGACCGGGGCGTGGGCGACGCGCCACGCGACGCTGGGGCTCGCTGCGGTCGTCGAACCGCTCCGGGACGAGCTGGTCACCCTGGTGACGTCCGGCACGCTGCGCCGGTCGGCCGGCTCTGACCGGCCCGCCGACACCGGCGGCGTGGCACGCCTGACCGAACAGGTGGAGATCGCCCGGGAGGCGTACGGGGCGGTCGTGATGTTTGTGCAGAGTTTCGCCGCCTCCTCGGTGGGGGCACTGCTCGGCCTGGCCACCCTGGACCCCGCCCTCCTGTTGTTCGTTCTGCCGCCCCTCCTCGCGGGGCTCGGACTCTTCGTCGGGGCGCTGCGGGCGATGGCCGCGCGCCAGCGGGACGTGATGCTGGCCGACGAGCGCGTCGCCGAGACCGCGAGCGAGGTGACCGGCGGGCTGCGGGACGTGGTGGCGTGCGGCGGGGAGGACGTCGTACGGGAGCGGGCGGGCCAGCGGATCGACGCGGCGGCGCGGGCCACCCGGGCGCTGGCGCGGATGACGGCCGTACGGACCGCGTCGCTGGCCGTCGGTGGCTGGCTGCCACTCGTCCTCGTCCTGGCCGGGGCGCCGTGGCTGGTGCAGCGGGGGGTGACGGCGGGCGCGGTGCTGGGTGCGGTGACGTATGTGTCGCAGGGGCTCCAGCCCGCGTTGCAGAGCCTGGTCCGGGGGATCGCGGACAGCGGACTGTGGCTGCTGGTCACGCTCGGCCGGATCACGGGGGCGGCCGGCGAGCCACCGACGGAGCCCACGGCCGGCGGGCCGCCGACGGAACCCGAAGCCGGTGAGCCCGAAGCCGGTGGGCCCACAGCCAGCAGCCCGCCCGGCCGCCCGCGCCACTCCGGCGTAGAGCTCCACGGCGTCACCTTCCGCTACGCGCGCTCCGCCGAGCCGGTGATCGACGCGCTCGACCTCGTGCTGCGGCCGGACGAGCATCTGGCCGTCGTGGGGCCGAGCGGGGCGGGGAAGTCGACCTTCGCCGCGCTGGTGGCCGGGGTGCTCGCGCCGCATACGGGCGGCGTCCGGCTGGGCGGTGTACCGGTCGGGTGCCTCAACGACGGCCCGGCCCGGCACCGGGTGCTGATCCCGCAGGAGGCGTATGTGTTCGCGGGGTCGCTGTGGGAGAACCTCACCTATCTGGCGCCCGGCGTCCCGGCGGCGGTGGTGGACGCGGCGGTGGACGAGGTCGGCGCCCGGCCGCTCGTGGAGCGGCTGGGCGGCTACGACGCGGCCGTGGACCAGCAGGAGCTGTCGGCCGGGGAACGCCAGCTCGTCTCTCTGGTCCGCTCCTACCTCCCGCCGGCGGAACTGTTCCTGCTGGACGAGGCGACCTGCCATCTCGACCCGGCCGCCGAGGCGCGCGCGGAGGAGGCGTTCGCCCGCCGCCCGGGCACGCTGATCGTGTGCGCGCACCGGATCAGCTCGGCGCTGCGGGCCGACCGGATCATGGTGCTGGACGGCGCGCGGGCCGCCCTCGGGACCCATACGGAGCTGATGGCGGGCTCCGCCCTCTACCGGGACCTCGTCGGCCACTGGGAGGACGGGGCGGGTACCGGGAAGCCGGATCACACAACCCGGAAGCCGGATCACACAGCCGGGAAACCGGGTTCCACAGCCGGGAAGCCGGGTCTCACAGCCAGCCCGACTCCCGGGCGATCCGGATCGCGTCGATCCGGTTCCGTGCTCCGATCTTCCGAGTGATCGCCGAGAGGTGGTTGCGGATCGTGCCCACGGACAGCGACAGCCGGTCGGCGATCTCCCGTCCGGGGGCGCCGTCGGCGGCGAGCCGCAGGACTTCCCGCTCCCGCGGCGTCAGCGGGTCCGCCGCCGCGTCGAGCACCAGCAGTGCCAGTCCGGGGTCGATGTAGCGCTGTCCCCCGACGACCTTGCGGATGCCCTCGACGAGCCGGTCACAGGGCGCGTCCTTCCCGATGAGTCCTGGCGGCCGCAGGGCCAGTACGCTGCGGAGCCGCTCCAGCGCCGGCGACCCAGCCACCAGCAGCGTCCGGCATTCGGGGAGCCGCTCGCACAGCTCGCCCGCCGTGGCGAGCGCCTCGTCCTGGCGGGCGTCGACGTCGATGACGACCACATCGGGGCGGTAGGAGAGCGCCCGCGCGAGGACCTGGCCGTCTCCCCCGCCCTGCGCGACGACCTCCATGTCCGATTCGCGGGTCAGGAGAGCGGCGAGCGCTCCGCGCAGAAGCCCGTTTTCCTCGACGAGAAGAACACGGATCACTGTCGCTCCCTAATTTCGGCCCTGTTCCGCGGCCCCCAGAAGAATTATGTCCAGCTCTGCCCGTAGATGCCCGGCCAGCGCGCCACCCGCAGCGCCACCCGTAGATTTATTCGCGGAATTCTTCGGCAGGACGGAACCTCTCGGCGGGTCCGGCCGTTGTACTGAGTGAGGCCCCGCATCATCCCCCGTGTGCGGGGCCTCACCAATGCCCTCGGACGCCCTGCCGGGGAGCCGGACCGACCCAGGCTCCCACGCCTCGCCGCTGCTATGCCTCGTCCTGGACCAGCCGTTCCAGCATGGTCTGGAAGTCCTCGTCGACGACCACCCGCAGCCCGTCCCCGTCCGGCTCGCTCAGCCGGGTCATCGTGCCCCGGCGCCACCAGAAGACGTTCGGTGTGATCGCGCCGGCCGAGTCCTCGTGTCCGGCGGCGGCGAACTGCGCCATGGCCTGCAGCGCCGGTACGACCTGGGCGTCGTGGATGCGGTGGAAGGCGAGCTGGTGCCGGAAGGGCAGCGCCACCAGCGCCCCGTCGGGCGTCAGCGGCGCGCCGGTCAGCCGCTCGACCAGTTCGTCGAGGACCAGGACCCGGCTGGCGGTGAAGAAGGAGTCGCCGAGTACGACCTCGAAGGCCGAGCCGTCGCCGCGGCGGACCGTCTCGTGCCCCTCGACCGGCAGTGCCCGGAGGTTGTTCAGCGCCCGGATGCGCAGCTCGGCGACGTCCCCGATGTCCAGCAGCGAGTCCTCGCCGAGTATCTGCACGGCTTCGGGCAGGTCGAGCGCCAGGACCTCGCGCAGGCCGGGGGCGAGCGGGCGCGCGTACCGGAAGGAGTCGGAGGCGGGGAGGGAGTCCTCGGCGACGACGCGGGGGTAGAGCCGGGCCCGGATCTCGT
This sequence comes from Streptomyces ochraceiscleroticus, assembly GCF_000720485.1. Taxonomy (GTDB): domain Bacteria; phylum Actinomycetota; class Actinomycetes; order Streptomycetales; family Streptomycetaceae; genus Streptomyces; species Streptomyces ochraceiscleroticus. The sequence continues at coordinate 116,385 of NZ_JOAX01000017.1, forward strand.
CCTCGGGCATCGTCTCCATCGGCTGGGGGCCGTCCATCGTACGGAGGACCTTGCCGACGTGGTCCCTGACGAGCGCGGGCCAGGCGCGCTCGCCGCGGCGGTCGCGGTGGCAGACGGCGGCGAGGTTGCCGAGGCCGAACTGCCGGCCCGCCGAGTCGGCGACCATGCCGGCGTACACCGTGACCTCCAGGCCCTGCTCGGCGAAGGCCGCCCGCACCTGGCCGCGGAAGATGCCGCCCTCGCGGTCGGAGAAGAATCCGAACTCCTCATCGCGCGGGGTGTCGCGCGGATCCCGCTTCGGACCGCGGCGGAACAGGCCCATCTCTCGCTCTTCCTCCCGGCGACAGCCACGAATGCGCCGATCGTAGCCGTTGGCGGGGACAGCGACGACCGTGCGTGCCCGCCGCCCGGAGCACGTTCCGGAGTACGTCCCGGTGCGCGCCCGAGGGTATCGGTACCGGCGGATTCGGGGCTTCGGGATGCGCGGCGGGCGGCGGGGAGACAGCCTGGGGGTATGACCACACATCCGCCGGTGATCGTGTATCCGCCCACCGCCGGTGGGCGGCGGGTGACCATTCACGGCCAGATCGTCGGCCTCGCCCACGGCCGCGGGGACGTCGCCGAGTTCCTGCGCCGGGCCGGGCTGTCCGACGCCGAGGAGATCCCGCTGGCCGATCCCGCGCTCATCGAGTGGCGGGGCGGCGATCTGGACTACTGGCCGCGGGACGCGTGAGGACGCCGCCCCGGGCCGTAGCCCTCAGTGCTCCGTCCGCTCCCTGAGCGGATCGAGGCGTTCGCGTACCCACAGCTCCACGTCACCCACATGGCGGCCGGCCGCCGTGAAGGCCGCCAGGCTGTCGCGGGCGCGCAGTGCGGCGTAGATGTCCATGTGCTGCTGGTGGGTCCAGGAGAGCACGTCGGACTTGACCAGGGCACGCCAGATGCGGGCCCTGGCGGTCCGCTGGGTGACGGAGGAGACCAGGGACGACAGCGTCCGGTTGCCGGCCGCGGCGACGATGTCCGCGTGGAAGGCGAGGTCCTCGCGGACCAGCTCCTCGGGATCCTGCAGGGTCCGCATCCGTTCGATGCGCTCCAGCAGGCCGTCCAGCGCGGCGTCGTCGATGCGGGTGGCCGCGAGCGCGGTGGCGCCGGGTTCCAGCACCTTGCGGCACTCCAGCATCTCCTCGAGGCCGGTGTCCTGGGCCAGGTCCAGGAAGCTGCCGATGGCGCTGAGCAGCCGGTCCGGGCGCAGGTCGGTGACGAAGGTGCCGTCGCCGCGCCGTACGTCCAGTACCCCGGCCATGGCCAGCGCGCGGACCGCCTCGCGGAGCGAGGGGCGGGACAGCTCCAGTTCGGCGGCGAGCACCGCCTCCGGAGGGAGGCGGTGGCCGGGCGCGAACTCGCCGCTCTCGATGCGCTTGCGCAGCCGGCCGATCGCCTCGTCGACGACGCTGCCGCCGGCGCCGTTCCCGTCGCCGCGGCCCGGCCGTTCTCTCTTGGTGGGCATGGACGTCAGGATGCCACCCGGCCGCGGCCGCTCCAGACCGGGCCGTCCGGGTAGCGGTACTCCGCCAGCGTCGCGCGCCGGATCTGTGCGCTGTAGCCGGGGGCTTCGGGGACCAGGTAGCGCGAGCCGCGGATGCGGACCGGGTCGTGGAAGTGCTCGTGGAGGTGGTCGACGTACTCGATGACGCGGTTCTCCATGGAGCCGCTGACCGCGATGTAGTCGAAGAGCGAGAGGTGTTGTACGAGTTCGCACAGGCCGACGCCGCCGGCGTGCGGGCACACCGGTACGCCGTGCGCGGCGGCCAGCAGCAGCGCGGCGACCGCCTCGTTGACGCCGCCGAGCCGGCAGGCGTCGATCTGGCAGATGCCGATCGCGTCGGCCTGCAGGAACTGCTTGAACATCACGGCGTTGTGGGCGTGTTCGCCGGTGGCGACGTGGGTGGGGCCGATCTGCCGGGCGATGGCGGCGTGGCCGAGGACGTCGTCGGGGCTGGTGGGCTCCTCGAACCACCAGATGTCGAACTCCGCCAGCGCCTTGGCCCAGGCGACGGCCTCGTCAACGCCAAGAGTCTGGTTGGCGTCGATCATCAGGCGGCGATCCGGGCCGATGATGGAGCGGGCGATGCGGCAGCGCCGGATGTCGTCCGAAAGGTCCGCGCCGACCTTGAGCTTGACGGAGTCCCAGCCCGCGTCGACGGCCTCCTGGCAGAGCCGCGCGAGCTTGTCGTCGTCGTAGCCGAGCCAGCCGGCGCTCGTGGTGTAGGCGGGGTAGCCGTGTTCGCGTACGTACGCCTCGCGCTCGGCCCGGCCGGCCGCGCGCTCCTGAAGCATCGTCAGCGCGTCCTCGGGGGTGAGCGCGTCCTTGAGGTAACGCCAGTCGACCAGGTCGACGATCTGCTGGGGCGTCATGTCGGCGAGCAGCTTCCAGACCGGCTTGCCGGCCTGCTTGGCGGCCAGGTCCCAGGCGGCGTTGACGACGGCGGCGGTGCCGAGGTGAATGGCGCCCTTGTCCGGGCCCAGCCAGCGCAGTTGGCTGTCGCCGAGCAGATGGCGGGAGAAGGCGCCGAGGTCGCCGGTGATCTCCTCGACGGTCATGCCGAGCGCGCGCTCGCCAATGGCGCGGGCCGCCTGGACGGCGAGGTCGTTGCCGCGGCCGATGGTGAAGGTGAAGCCGTGGCCCTCGGGGGCGTCCGGCGCGTCGGTCTTGAGGACGACGTATGCCGCGGAGTAGTCGGGGGCCTCGTTCATGGCGTCCGAGCCGTCGAGGTTCTGCGAGGTGGGGAAGCGGATGTCGATCGTCTCGACATCGACGATACGGGCGGTCATCGGCGCTCACTCCTGTACGGGTGCGTCGGGTGAGAGGGCTGCGGCGCAGCGGGACTGCGGCACAGCGGGGACTGTGGCGCAGCGCGACCAAGATGTCAGATGTCTGTGTCGACGGCCAGATGTTTCGCCGAGAAAAATTGCCGGTGCACGGAGTATTGCTCGGCAGGCGCACGGCTCGTACGGTCCAGCGGTCAGATGTCTCCCTCAGGAGGTCGGATGAACACGGACACCGTGCGCCGCAAAGTGGCCAGACGCCTGCTACCACCTCTCTTCCTGATGTTCGTCCTGAGCTTCCTGGACCGGACGAACGTCGCGCTCGTCAAAACACACCTCGCCACCGACGCCGGGATCGACGCGGCCGCGTACGGCTTCGGCGCCGGCGTCTTCTTCGTCGGATACGCACTGCTCGGCGTGCCCTCCAACCTGGTGCTGCACCGCTGGGGCGCCCGCCGCTGGCTCGCCGCGCTGATGTTCGTCTGGGGCCTGCTGTCCTGCGCCATGGCGCTGACCGCCAGCCCCACCGGCTTCTACGTGCTGCGCTTCCTGCTCGGCGCCGCCGAGGCCGGCTTCTTCCCCGGCGTGATCCTCTACATCACCTACTGGTTCCCCGCGTCCGACCGCGGGAAGGCCACCGGCATGTTCCAGTCCGCGGTGGCCATTTCGAGCATCATCGGCAACCCGGTCGGCGGCTGGCTCATCGGGCTGCACGGCCTGGCCGGGCTGGACGGCTGGCAGTGGATGTTCCTGCTGGAGGGCGCGCCGACCGTCCTCCTGGCGCTCGCCGTGCCGTGGCTGCTCACCGACCGCCCCGAGGACGCGCGCTGGCTGACCGCCGAGGAGAAGGCGCTGCTGGCCGCGCGCATCGAGGCGGACCGTCCGGCGGAGGACGCGCGTCCGCCGCGCCGCATCCGCGAGATCGTCGGCGACAGCCGTGTACTGCGCCTGATGTTCGTGTACTTCGCAATCCAGATCGGCGTGTACGGGGTGACGTTCTGGCTGCCCGCGCTGGTCGGCCGGATCGGCGGCCTGGACGATGTCGGCATCGGCTTCGTCTCGGCGCTCCCCTGGGTCTTCGCGCTGCTCGGCGTGCTGATCCTGCCGTGGCTCTCGGACCGCAGCGGAAACCGGCGCGGCCCGCTCCGCCTCGCCCTGGTCCTCACCGCGGCCGGCCTGGTCGGCGGGGCGCTGCTGCCGCCGGTCCCCGCGGTCGCCGCACTGTGCGTCGCCGCGTTCGGCTTCCTGGGCGCCCAGCCGGTCTTCTGGACCGTGCCGCCGACGATCCTCAGCGGCGTTCAGATGGCCGGCACGATCGCGCTGATCTCCGGCTTCGGCAACCTCGGCGGCTTCCTCGGCCCGTACGTCATGGGCGTCGTCGAGACGTCCACCGGCTCCGGCGCCACCGGCCTGTACGCCGTCGCACTGATCGTCATCGCCGGCGCCGCGGTCGTCACCGGCTTCCGCTGGGCCGGTCTCCGCACCCCCGCCGCTCACCCGCACCCCGACAAGGAGGACATCACCGATGACCCGCATCGTGCGCTTCGCTGACACCACGGGCGCGGTCCGCACCGGACTCGCGGACGACGCCGGCGCGATCCGCGCCTTCCCCGGCGCGCCGCGCCTCGCCGACCTGCTGCACCGCACCGCCGATGAGCTGCGGGCGCTCACCGAGGAGACCGCCGCCCGGGAGCCGGACGCCGCCGAGTCCGACGTCCTGCTGCTGCCGCCGGCCGACGGGCTGACGGAGGTGTGGGCGGCCGGCGTGACGTACGAGCGCTCGCGCGAGGCGCGGATCGCCGAGAGCACCGAGCAGTCGGTGTACGAGCGGATCTACGACGCCGAGCGGCCCGAGCTGTTCTTCAAGTCCGTGCCCTGGCGCGTGGTGACCGACGGCGAGCCGATCGCCGTACGGGACGACTCGCCCCTCAACGTCCCCGAGCCGGAGCTGGCGCTCGTCCTGAACCGGCACGCCGAGACCGTCGGTTACCTCGTCGCCGACGACGTCAGCTCCCGCTCCATCGAGGGCGAGAACCCGCTGTACCTGCCGCAGGCCAAGATCTACGCCGGCAGTACGGCACTCTCGGCGGGCATCGTGCCGGCGTGGGAGATCGGCGACCCGTCGGCCCTGAAGATCACCATGACCGTGCACCGGGGCGGCGCGCCCGCCTACGAGGCCACCACCTCCACCGCCGCCTTCCACCGCACCCCGCAGGACCTCGTACGCCATCTCTTCCACGGCCAGCCGTTCCCGGACGGCGCGGTGCTCTCGACCGGTACGGGCATCGTGCCGGAGCTGGACTTCACGCTGGCGGACGGCGATGTGGTGGAGATCGTCATCGACGGCGTGGGCCGGCTGGCCAACCCGGTCCGCACCGGCCGGACAGCGCTGGACTGGCTGGCCGAGTCGCTCGGCGACCCGTGGATCCGGCGGGCGCACCGGAGCGGCTGAGTCCGCCGGTACGGCACGTATCCGTGTCAGGCCGGTGGCGCGGTGGCCGCCGGTACCGGGCGTGCCCGGGTCAGACCGGAGGCGCGGTGGCCGCCGGCCGTACCGCAGCGGTGATGATCTCGGCGGCATCGGCCCGGAAGAGGGCTCGCCCGGCGGCGATCCGGGCCTCCCTGGCCGGGCCGTCGCGGGTCAGCCCGTCGAGTACGCGCAGCAGATCCGCCGGGTCGCGGGCGTGGCCCGACAGCCCGGCGGCGGCCATCCGGCGGGCCCCCGCCGCGCCGTGCCCGGGGATCGGCCGGTAGCTCACCACGGGCAGCCCGGCCGCCAGCGCCTGGGCCGCCGTCTGCCCCGCCGCGTTCTCCACCAGCGCGCCCGCCGCGGCCATCAGGGCCGGTACGTCCGCCACCCAGCCGAGCGCCACGGTCCCGGGCACCCGGCCGATCCGCCGCCGCAGCGACCGGCTGCGGCCGCACATCACCACCGGCAGGTACCCGCCGTCGCGGAGCAGCGCCGCCGTGCGCGCCAGGTGCGAGGCCACGCCCCAGGCCCCGGCGGAGAGCAGGACGGGGGTGCGGCCGGGGGCGCCGGCGGCGAAGCGGCGGGCGAAGACGGCGGTACGGGAGGGGGGCGGCGCGGTGCGGAACGCGGCGGGTACCACCGGCCCGACCGCCTGCGCGCCCCGGCCGCCGAGCCGGCCGATCTCCTCCGCGGTCTCCCGGGTCGGGCACAGGTGCAGGTCGTTGCCGGGGTGCAGCCACTGGCGGTGCACGGCGAAGTCGGTGAGCACGACGGCACTCGGGCAGCTCAGCGCACCGGCTTCCCGCAGCCGGCCGCTGACCTGCGCGGCGAGGTGGAAGGTGGCGATCACCGCGTCGGGCGGCGCGCCGGCCAGGCGGCGCCGCAGCTCCTTGGCGGCGGGGGCGACGACCGGCGAGGTGTCGTTGGGGCCCGGCTGCGGGCGCCCGGTCCCTGACGGTGGCCGGGGGGCGAAGTAGGCGCGGTAGATCGCGTCGTAGAGCGCGGGCGCGTGCCGGACGGTGGTGGCGTAGAAGCCGCGCAGGGCGGCGCCGGTGCCGGCCGGCAGCAGGTCGAGGACGTCCAGGGTCGCGACCTGGTGGCCGCGGCCGGTCAGCCGGTGCGCGAGTTCCCCTGCCACCGCGTGGTGCCCGGCCCCCATGCCGGCGCTGAGGATGACGAATCGTCCGCCCATGTGTCCACCGCCCCGGTCCGGGTGCCTTTCCCAAGCATTTCGTGGCGTACGCGACCATACTGGACGTCATGCGCATCGACCGTCCTCCGCCTGGGCTCGCCGCGTGGCAGGCGGCGGGCGCGGCCACGACAGCGGCGGCCGCGCTGCACATCGGACCCGCCGGGACCTGGCTGCCGCCCGTGCGGCGCGCCCTCTTCCCCGGGCTCGACGGCCAGGGCCACCCGGGGCACATCGCCCTGACCTTCGACGACGGCCCGGACCGCGCGAGCACGCCGCGCTTCCTCGACGCGCTGGACGGTCTGGGCGTCCGGGCGACCTTCTTCCTGCTGGGCGCGGCGCTGGCCGAGGCGCCCGAGGTGGGGCGGGACATCGTGACCCGCGGGCACGAGGTGGGGCTGCACGGCTGGGACCACCGCAGGCCCTGGTGGCCCGCGCCGGTACGCGAACTGCGCGACCTGCGCCGGGCGGTCCGGGCGGCCGCCGACATCTGCGGGGTGCGGCCCCGGTGGTACCGGCCGCCCTACGGCATCCTCACAGGCGGCCGGTGGGCCGCGGCGCACCGCCTCGGGCTGCGCACCGTGCTGTGGTCCGCGTGGGGGCGGGACTGGGTGGCGGGGGCCGACGCGGCCGCGGTCGTGCGCACCGTGGAGCGCCGGCTGGAGGGCGGCGCGACCGTCCTGCTGCACGACAGCGACCGCACGTCGGCGCCCGGTTCCTGGCACGCCACGCTCCAGGCGCTGCCCGTACTGGTGCAGCACTGCCGCCGGCAGGGCCTCATCGTGGGCCCGCTGCGTGACCACGGTACGGACGACACGGGGTGGTGACGCCCGAGGTGGCAATTGCCCGGATCATCACGAAAGTCGTGTCATGCTGGTCCGGATCTGGTATCAGGACATAGAGGGTGAGCCCCAGCCCGGAGGAGGTCTCCTGTGGAAGCCGCGGGACCACTGCCGCACAGTCCTGTACTCCCGGAGGACCGGCCCGGGCGCCACGGCCCCGCGCCGCGGGCCCACCGGACCGGCGCACCGGTGGCGCTGATCACCGGCGCCTCGTCGGGCATCGGCGCGGCCGTCGCCACCCGGTTCGCCGCCGAGGGCGGCTGGCAGCTCCTGCTGAACGGCCGTGACCAGGAGCGCCTGGACCGGATCGCCGACCACTGCGGTGCCACGGCACTCCCCTGCGACCTGAGCGACCCGGCGGGCTGCGGACAGCTCGTCGAGCGCGCCCTCGACGTGGCGGGCGGCGTGGACGTGCTGGTCGCCGGGGCCGGCATCGGCTGGGCGGGCCCCTTCATGGCCATGCCGCCGGCCGCCATCGACGAGGTCCTGGCGGTGGACCTGGCCGCCGTGATGCACCTGACGCGCCGGGTGCTCCCCGACATAGTGCGCCGCGACCGCGGACACCTCCTCTTCGTGGGGTCGATCGCGGGCGCCGTGGGCGTGCGCGAGGAGGCCGTGTACTCGGCGGCCAAGGCGGCCGTCGCGGCCTTCGCCGAGAGCCTGCGGTACGAACTGGCGGGCAGCCGGGTGCGGGTCTCGGTGGTGGTGCCCGGCGCGGTCAACACCCCCTTCTTCACCCGCAGAGGAGCGCCCTACCAGCGCTCCCGGCCGCGGCCGATCGCCCCGGCGCGGGTCGCCGACGCCGTCTGGGACGCGGTGGCGCACGAGCGGAGCGAGGTCTTCGTCCCCGGCTGGCTGCAGCTCCCCGCCCGCTTCAAGGGCCTCGCCCCGGCCCTGTTCCGGCGGCTGGCCACGCGCTTCGCCTGAGTGCGGGGCCGCCCGATCCGTCCTCCCGGGGAGGATGACCGAGGAAGGACGTCGTGCTGAGCTACTTCCTGGCCGTGCTCGCCGCCTGCGCCAACGCGGCCGCCTCGGTGCTGCAGCGGCGCGCCAGCCGCGATCTGCCGGGCGAGGACAGCCTGCGGCCGCAGTTGATCCTCCATCTGCTGCGCCGCCCGGTGTGGTTCGCCGGCTTCCTCTGCGTGATCCTGGGCTTCGTCCTGCAGGCGGCCGCGCTGGCGACCGGCAGCCTGTCGGTCGTCCAGCCCATCCTCGTCGTCGAACTGCCGGCGACGCTGCTGCTGGCGTCGTGGGTCTTCCACACCCGGCTGCACCGCCGCGAGTGGCTGTCCGCCGTGGGCATGACCGGCGGGCTCGCCGCCCTGCTGTACTTCCTCTCGCCCGCCCCCGGGAACGGCGAGGAGGCGGGCTGGGAGGCGTGGACGGTGGGCGTCGGCGTGAACCTCTCCTTCGTCGTCGCCACCGTGGAGTGGGGCCGCCGCCAGCCGCCGGCGCTCCCGGGCGGCGCCAGCCGCAGGGCGGCCGCCTTCGGCGTGGCGGCCGGCTGCCAGTTCGGGCTGACGGCCGCCTTCATGAAGGGCGCGATGAGCCGTGAGGAAGAGGGCTTCTCCGCGGTCTTCGCGGCCTGGCAGCTCTACGCGATGGTCGCGGCCGGCATCCTCGCGATGTTCCTCCTCCAGTCCGCGCTGCACGCCGGCAATCTGCTCGCGGCCCAGCCCGGGCTGACCCTCTCCGACCCGCTGGTGGCCATCCTGTGGGGCTCCCTCGCCTTCGCGGAGCACGTGCGCGGCGGCTGGTACGTCGTGCCGGCCGTGGCGGGCGGCGCGCTGATCGCCGTCTCCGCGCTGGTACTGGCCCGCTCCCCGCTGCTCAAGGGCGAAGCGGCGCTGCGTGACGCGGCCCGGGTGCCCTCGGCCGAGCAGCAGCGCGCCGGCCGCCCCCCGGTGCGGTGACCATGATCTACCTCTACGGTGTCCTCGCCGCCTGCCTGTTGGGGCTGGGCTTCGTCCTGCAGCAGCACGCGGCACGGGAAGCGCCGCTGAAGGACATGCTCAGCTTCCGGCTGCTGCTGGACCTGATGAAGGTACCGCTGTGGCTCGCGGGGATCGGCTGCATGGTCGTCGGGCAGATCTTCAGCGTGCTCGCGCTGAGCCACGGCGACCTGTCCCGGGTCGAGCCGCTGCTGGCCACGAACCTGCTCTTCGCCATGGTGCTCGCGCGGTGGCTGAGCGGGGAGCGGCTGGGCTGGTCGGGCTGGGCCGGCGTGCTCCTGCTCAGCGGTGGCGTGGCGGCCTTCATCGTCGCCGGGAGCCCGCACAGCGGGCCGGCGCACACCGGCACGCTGCGGCACTGGCTCGTCTTCGGCGGCGTCCTCGCGATCGCACTGCTCCTGGTGCTGACAGCCCGTCATGTGCGGCTGGTGGAGGAGCCGCCGCTGCTGGCCGCCGCCGCGGGTGTGCTGTACGGCCTGCAGGACGCGCTGACCCGGGTGTCCAGCTCGCTCGCGGAGGACCACGGCCTCGGGAGGATGCTGCTGAGCTGGGAGCCCTACCTGATCGTGGTGCTGGCCGTGACGGGGCTGCTGCTGGTGCAGAGCGCCTTCGAGGCCGGGCCGCTGCGGATGTCCCTGCCGGCGCTGACCGCGGCCGAACCGCTGGCCGGCATCGCCTGTGGCATCGGCTTCCTCGGCGACCGCATCCGCGTCACCCCCGGCGCGCTGACCGGGGAACTCCTCGGCCTGGCCGCGGTGGTGACCGGCGTCTTCCTGCTCGGCCGCCACCCGGCCATGCCCACCGGCAGTCACAAGGATCCGGCCGAGTCCACCGGCAGCCACCGGGACCCGGACGAGTCCACGCCGGAGAGCGACTAGTCGGACGGCTCCGCGGGCCGGTCCGCTGCGGTGGCGCCCCAGTCGCACAGCACCCGCAGTTCAGCCCAGGGCCGCCGCCATTCCGTGTACCGCTTCGGTGAGCACTTCCGGCGACGTGGCGAGGTTGAGCCGGGCGTGGCCCGCGCCGCCGGTGCCGAAGTCCGTACCGGGGCTGAGGGCGACCCGGCCGCGCTCCAGGAAGGCCGCGGCCGGGTCGTCGCCCAGGCCGAGGCCGCGGCAGTCCAGCCAGGCGAGGTAGGTGCCCCGGGCAGGCGCGTACCGCACCGTCGGCAGCCGCTCGGCCAGCAGGTCACCCAGCAACGTACGGTTCTCGTCCAGCCCGGCGAGCAGCGCGTCCAGCCAGTCGCCGCCGTCCCGCAGGGCCGCGGTGTGGGCCAGCACGCCCACGTGGCTGGGACCGTGGCCGACCTCTTCCGGGAGGCGCGCGAGGTCGTCGGCGGCCGCCGGGCCCGCGAGCGCGAGGGCGGCCTTGAGCCCGGCGAGGTTCCATCCCTTGGACGCGGACATCAGGGACAGCCCGCTCTCCGCACCCGGCACGCTCAGATACGGCACGAAGGTGACCCCCGTGGCCACCACCGGGGCATGGATCTCGTCCGCCACGACCCGGACGCCGTACCGGGCGGCCAGCGCGGCGACCGCGGCGAGTTCGTCGGCGGTGTGCACCGTTCCGGTCGGATTGTGCGGGCTGCACAACAGGTACGCGGCCCGCCGCCCGCCCGCGACGGCGTTGCGGAAGGCGTTCTCCAGCGTGTCGACATCGATCCGGTGGCCGGGGCCGAGCGGCGCCTCCACGATCTTCCGGTCCGCGTTGCCGAGGAACTGGTAGAACGGCGGATAGACGGGGCAGTTGACGACCACCACGTCGCCCGGCCCCGTGGTCAGCTTCAGCATCTCCACGACGCCGAGCATCACGTCGGGCACGATCGCCGTGCGCTCCACGGCGAGCCCGTCCCACCCCCACCGCTCGCGCGCGAACTCCGCCAGCGCCTCGGCGTACGCCGTTCCCGCCGGGTAGCCGGTGTCGCCGCGCGCGAGCGCGTCCGTGACCGCCCGTACGACCGGTTCGGCCAGTGGTACGTCCATCTCCGCCACCCACAGGGGCAGCACGTCGTCCGGGTACGTGCGCCATTTCATGCTGGTCCGCCGCCGCAGCTCTCCGAGGGTGAGACAGCGCAGCGGGTTCGCTTCGACGGATGCTTCGCGCGGGATGCTGTCCATGCGCCTCAAGATAGGCTTCCTGCCCCGATTTCCCCATGGGGCGTCGGACCCGGTTCGCCGGCCCGGGCGCACGCCCTGCGCAGCTTCCGGATGACGGTTCAAGAGGGCCGGGGCTGTCCGAGCCATCTTTGAATGCGCATCCAGGAGTCGGATTCGGCGGGTGCAGCGGATCGTGTGGCATGTCCCCTTGGCATTACGGCTGGCCCGGTGCGGGGCGTGCCCGCACGCGTGTGCCCTGGCGGGAGGTCCGGGTCCGGGCGCCGGATGGCTCGGACCGCGCGGTACGTGTCCGAGTCATAGTCCTCGCGTGCGGCCGGTGCGGGACCCTGTGAGAGTGCTGTTACCGGGTGGATGCGCACGGTGTGCGGCATTGCCCGAGGAGGCGTCGCGGCCGACCGCGCGTTCACACCCCCTGCCTGCCGGACGACCGTCCTCCTCCCTCTCTTCACGCCCGTAAGGATGATCATGGGTCGCGAGCAGTTCCTGGCCGACGTCTTCGTGGACTTGGCCGACGCCTCCTCCTACGGGAAGGCGTTCGAAACGACCGGCTACTTGCAGAGGTTCGCCACCCGGTGCGTACAGCTGCTGGACGTCTCCGCCGCGGCGGTGCTGTTCGCGCCGCCGGGCGAGGGGCTGCAGCCGGTCGCCGCGAGCGAGCCGGACCCGGCCTTCGCCGACCTGCTGGCCATCGCGGCGCTGGAGGGACCCGCGCGGGAGGGCTACCGCACCACCTCCCCGGTCGTCTCGGTGGACCTGCTGACCACAGCATCGCGCTGGCCCGCGTTCACCGAGCAGGCCCTCGCCGCCGGGTACCGCTTCGCCAGCGCGGTCCCGCTGACCCACCGCCGACAGGCCGACGGCTGCCTGCTGTTGCTGCGTACGGGCTCCGCTCCGGTGCCCGAGCCGGATGTGCGGCTGGGGCAGGCACTGGCCCACGTGGTGGCCGTCAGCCTGTGCTACCGGGAGGCCCTGATCACCTACCGCAGGGTCAACGACCAGCTCCGGACCGCGCTGCAGACCCGTATCGCCATCGAGCAGGCCAAGGGCTTCCTGGCCCACCGCATGGGGGTCAGCGTCGATGAGGCTTTCGAGGTGATGCGCGGCCACGCCCGCCGCCGCGGCCGGCGCCTGCGGGAGGTGGCCCGGGAGGTCGTCGAGCAGGCGCTGATCCCCGACACCTGAGCGGTTGCCGGGGCGTTCCCCGGCGGGCCGGATTCCCCCCTCCCACGTACGGCCCAATGGCGCGGCTGCTTTCCGCCGGTGCCGTATACCAGCCGTGTACCCATGGGAGCGGAAAGGGAGTGGCGTCGTGACGACGCAGACGGAGCACCCGGATCAGCCGATGGTCCGAGAAACCCCCCGTCGCACAAGAGGTGCCGTGGTGGTGACGTGGCTGACCACCACGGACCACAAGAAGATCGGCTCCCTCTACATGGTGACGGCCTTCATCTTCTTTCTGTTCGGGGGGCTGCTGGCGCTTTCCATGCGTACCGAACTGGCCCGCCCGGGCCTGCAGATCCTCTCCAACGAGCAGTTCAACCAGGCGTTCACCATGCACGGCACCATCATGATGCTGATGTTCGCCACGCCCCTCTTCGCCGGTTTCTCCAATGCCATCATGCCCTTGCAGATCGGCTCGCCGGACGTGGCGTTCCCGCGGTTGAACATGCTGTCCTACTGGCTTTTCCTCTTCGGTTCGCTGATCGCGGTGGCGTCATTCGTGACGCCGAGCGGCGCGGCCGACTTCGGGTGGTTCGCCTATACGCCGCTGTCCGACGCCACCCGGACGCCGGGGGTCGGCGGGGACATGTGGGTGATGGGCCTGGCGCTCTCCGGATTCGGCACCATTCTCGGCGCGGTCAATTTCATCACCACCATCATCTGCATGCGCATGCCCGGCATGACGATGTTCCGGATGCCGATCTTCACCTGGAACGTGCTGCTGACCAGCGTGCTGGTCCTGATGGCCTTCCCCGTCCTGGCCGCCACCCTGCTGGCGCTCGCGGCGGACCGGAAGTTCGGGGCCCATGTCTACGACCCGTCCAACGGCGGCGCGCTGCTCTATCAGCACCTGTTCTGGTTCTTCGGGCATCCCGAGGTGTACATCATCGCGCTGCCGTTCTTCGGCATCGTCACCGAAATCATCCCGGTGTTCGCCCGCAAGCCCATCTTCGGTTACATCGGACTGATCGCGGCGACCATCTCGATCACCGGTCTTTCGGTCACCGTATGGGCGCACCACATGTTCGTCACCGGCGGCGTGCTGCTGCCGTTCTTCTCCTTCATGTCCTTCCTGATCGCGGTGCCCACCGGGGTGAAGTTCTTCAACTGGATCGGGACGATGTGGCGCGGCTCCCTGTCGTTCGAGACACCCATGCTCTGGGTCCTCGGCTTTCTCCTCACCTTCCTGTTCGGCGGCCTGACCGGCGTTATCCTGGCCTCTCCCCCGATGGACTTCCATGTGAGCGACAGCTATTTCGTGGTCGCGCACTTCCATTACGTCGTGTTCGGCACGGTCGTCTTCGCCATGTTCGGCGGATTCCACTTCTGGTGGCCGAAGTTCACCGGCACCATGCTCGACGAGCGGCTGGGGAAGATGCACTTCTGGACGCTCTTCGTGGGCTTTCACACCACGTTCCTCGTCCAGCACTGGCTGGGCGCCGAAGGCATGCCCCGCCGCTACGCCGACTACCTCTCGGCCGACGGCTTCACCGCGCTGAACACGGTCTCCTCCATCGGCGCTTTCCTGCTGGGCGTCTCCACGCTGCCCTTCTTGTACAACGTGTGGCGGACCGCCAGGTACGCGCCGAAGATCACGGTCGACGATCCCTGGGGGTACGGCCGGTCCCTGGAGTGGGCGACGTCCTGCCCGCCGCCGCGGCACAACTTCGAGACGCTGCCCCGGGTCCGCTCCGAGTCCCCCGCCTTCGACCTGCACCACCCGGACGTCGCCATGCTGGACCAGGCGGAGACCACCGGGCGCAGGGACATGGTGGACGAGGACCCGGACACCTCGCTGCGCGGCGGCACGGGGGAGAAATGAACCCGCAGTACGGCCCGGACGAGCGCGCGGCCGACGCCGGCCCGGACCGCCTGGAGGGCTACCTGCTGTGCTGGACGGAGGCCGAGCGGGCCCGCACCGAGGCCGCGGCCTTCGCGGACCGGATGCCCTGGCTCACCACGGCACAGCGCGAAGAGGTCATCCGCCAGTACACGGCCGACCGCCTCGTCCTCACCCGCCGCTACCTGGAACGCGTCCGCCACCGCTGCGACCGGCTCCAGGACGAGTACGCCACCCGCTACCGAGGGCTGCGCCACCGGCTGCTGTGCACGGCGGTGGCGGCTGCCCTCTCCGCCTGCGCGCTGTCCGCCGGCGTACTCGGCCTGCTGTCCGCCGCCGGGCGGTAGTCTCACCGGCCGGCGGCGCCCAGTTGGTCCTCGATCCAGGCGACGCCGAAGTCCACGACGTCCCCGGCGTCGAAGAGGTGGCTGCGCGCCGCGCCGACCCGGCCGCTGCGGCCGAGGCCCGCGGCGAGCATGTCGCGGACGATGACCTCGAACGGCCACTGCCCCTCGGGCACGACGGCGGAGTAGTCGAAGGCCCCGTTCTCCGAGTCGATGTCGTGGAAACGCCGCCAGACCCGCTCCCCGTCGACGACGACCGGCTGCTCGTACGTCACGAACCGCTTGCCCGGCGCGTCGGCGAGCGCCTCGGCGTGGTGCAGCAGCGTGAGGGAGTCCAGCGGGGCGCCCAGCAGGAGGACCCGGCCGCCCCGGGCGACCAGCCGCGCCAGCGGGCTGCCGGGACCGTGCGGGCCGTCCCACGGATGGTCGGCCATCAGCTCCTTCGCAGCCGCGCCGAGTGCGGCGAAACTGGCGTCGGGGTGCCGGCTGCGGACGGCTCCCGCCATGCGGCGCAGGGCTTCGGGGAGGCGGCCGTTGGCATGGTCGGCCTCGCTCAACTCCGGGTCGTACGCCGGATGTTCGGCGCGCAGTGCGTCCTGCCAGGCCCGCGGCCAGTCGGTGAAGTCGTAGGGCGGTGCGTCGTTCCATCCGCAGGTGACCATCAACGTGCCCCGCTCACCCACGACTTCGCGGAGCGCGCCGATGACCGTCTGCGGGCCGCCCGCCACATACCCGAGGGCGGACAGCTCGGTGTGGAACATGACGTGGTCCCCGTCGGCGAGGCCGAGCGCGGTGAGGTCACGGGCGAGCCGGCCACGGGTCACGGGACCGCCGGAGCGTTCGAGCAGCGCGAGTTCGTCCATGACGGCGACCGTATCCGCTTCCCCGGCCGGTCGTACGATCTTTTCTTTCCACCGGATCGGCATATTGTCGCTGATTCGGGTGCACCTTGACGGGTGAATATTACGCGGGACGGCGCTGGGGCAGCATTGGGGCGGTGCTCATTCCCCACGAAAGGAAAGTCATATGCGCCGAGTTGGTTCTGTTTTCGCCCTGGTCGCCGTCGCGCTCATCGCGAGCGTTTCCGCGACCGTTCCGGCCACCGCCGCCCCGAGCGACGGCGAGGTCACCGTTTTCCGAACAGAGTTGCAGCCCCTCACCACGTATGAGAATCCGGCGGGTTGTCAGACGCTGCCGGTCGGTGCGCATGTCCTCGTCAATCGCACCGACAAGCCCGTCCGGGTGTACCGCGACCCGTTCTGCCTCACCCCCTCACTGACCGTCCAACCGGGATATGGCACGCATGTCCCTCCGGACACCGGGAGTTTCTCCGCCTGACCCGCAGAAAGAGCCGTTGCTGACAAGGGGGGAGAATTTCCATGACTGCCGATCTCGCGGTGGTCGGCCTGGGGCACGTGGGGCTGCCGCTCGCGCGGGCCGCGTGCGCCGCGGGCCTGACCACCATCGGGCACGACGTCTCCGCCGCGGTGGTGACCGGGCTCAACGAGGGGCGCTCGCATGTCGGTGGGGTGACGGACGCGGATGTCGCCGACATGGTGGCGGCGGGGTTCCGTGCGACGGACGACGCGTCCGTGACCGGCCGGGCCGACACGGTCGTGATCTGCGTCCCCACGGGGCTGGGCGCCGACGGCACGCCGGACCTCGGCGCGGTGCGTGCCGCGTCGCGCGCCGTGGCCCGCGGCCTGCGCCCCGGCATGCTCGTCGTCCTGGAGTCCACGAGTTATCCGGGGACCACGGAGGACGTCGTCCGCCCCCTCCTGGAGGAGGGCAGCGGGCTGCGGGCCGGCACGGACTTCCACCTCGCGTACTCGCCCGAGCGCATCGACCCGGGTAACCGGCAGTTCGGGATCGGCAACACCCCGAAGGTGGTGAGCGGCTGCACCCCGCTGTGCGCCAAGCACGCCGTCGCCTTCTACGGCCGGTTCGTGGAAACGCTGGTGGTCTCGCGCGGCACGCGCGAGGCCGAGATGGCCAAACTGCTGGAGAACACCTACCGGTACGTCAATATCGCACTCGTCGATGAAGTGGCGCTGTTCTGCGACCGCACGGGCATCGACGTGTGGGACGTGCTGCACTGCGCCTCGACAAAACCCTTCGGGTTCGCGCCGTTCCGGCCCGGGGCCGGGGTGGGCGGCCACTGCATCCCGGTCGATCCCCGCTATCTCGCGGCGAAGGCCGAAGCCGAGGGCTTCCACTTCCGGATGCTGTCCGCGGCCCATGACGTGGTGTCACGGATGCCGGAGCATGTCGTCGGCCGGGCCGTCGGGCTCCTCGGCGACATGGGGAAGGCGCCCGAAGAAGCGACGGTCGTGCTGCTCGGCGTGGCGTACAAGCCCGATGTGGCCGACGCCAGGGAATCGCCGGCGGCGCCGGTGGCGAGCGGACTGCGCGCCCGTGGCGTCACGGTCCGCTATCACGACCCGTACGTACCGGAATTCGCGGCGGACGGCACATTCCTGGAGCGCGTGGATTCCTTGCCGGACGCCCTGGCCGGTGCCGATCTGGCAATTCTCCTGCAGTACCACACGAGTTACGACATGACGACGCTGACCCGCGCGGACTGTGCCCTGCTGGACACCCGCGGAATGGCCTCCGGGGCCCGGGTCACGCTCCTCTGAATTCCAGACTTGCGGGCCCTTGGAGAGGAAGGGCCCGCGAGGCGGCGCCGACGCTCCGTCCGGCGTCGCTGACATCCCGTACGTCCAAAGAAAGGGACACCATCATGGCTACTGCCGTCGCGAACGAGCGCCTGCTGAAGCGTTTCCAGAAGTGGGACTCGGACGGTAACGGAATCCTGGAGTGGCAGGACTTCGAGCAGGAGGCCGGGAAGATCGCGCAGAACTTCGGCAAGCGCACCGACTCCGCGGAGGCGCGGGCACTGCGGGAGGCTTTCCGCAGCCTCTTCGACCACCTCACGCAGGCGGCCGGGGCGCCGTCGAACGGCCCGCTCACTCAGGACCAGTTCCTGCGCGTCACCGAAAGCCTCATCTTCGAAGGCGGCGAGGCCGACTTCAACCGCGCGCTCGGCCCGGTGGTGAAGGGCATCATCGGTCTCTGCGACAAGAACGCCGACGGGCAGATCAACGCCGGTGAGTTCGAGGCGTGGCTCGGCGGGATCGGCGTGGACCGCTCGAAGGCCCAGGAGGCGTTCCGCAAGGTGGACACCAACGACGACGGTGAGCTGTCGCTCGACGAGCTGCTCGCGGCGGTACGCAAGTACCACTTCGGCCAGCTCGACGTCGAGCTGCTCGGCTGATCCGGTCACCGCCCCGAAAGGCGCGGCCGGTGGTCCCCGTGGGGGCCACCGGCCGCGCCGCGTCCGTAAGTAGTCAGTGGCCGGCGGAAGGTGCCTGGGTGAAGGCGACCGGGAGTTCGGGGCACAGCTCCAGGTCGCTGCCGGTGACGAGCCGGCCGGTGCCGATAAGGATGTTGTAGTGGTTGGGGAAGTGGCAGGCGTCGAAGCCGACGACGGTGCCGATGCAGAGGCCGTCGATCCAGACGTCGTCCCCGCGGTCGATCACCCCGGCGCAGGCCAGCTCCACGAAGCCGAGGAAGCCGACCCGGTCGATACGGGATCCCGGGCCGGTCCCCCGCTGGTCGGTGGTGACCAGTTCATGGACCTCGCCGCGCCGTACGCAGCGGCTCGCGTGCGGTTCGAGCGTCATGCCGCGGTCCGTCCGGCGGTGCAGCAGGATCTTCACGAGGTCGCCGCGCACGGAGCGCTTCGCGCCGTCCTCGTGCGAGGCACCACCCTCGCGGGACATGCGTCCGGTCACTGGTCTCCCCTGTCAGTCGTCACGACGTGTTCCGTGCGGTAGCTCGCCGCCACCAGCTCCAGCGCGGCGAGGCCGTCGTCCGTGTCGTCGGCTCCGGGCGGCCGGGCCGCGGCGAAGTCGTCGAGGATGCCGGTGTATTCGTGCCACAGCGACGCCTTGAAGCCCGGGTGCCGGGCCAGCATGTCCGCGTGCCGCACGGTGCCGTCCCTCAGCCGTACCTCGATGTCCTTGGCCTCGCCGGGGTAGGACCAGTCCAGTTCGACCGTGGCCGTGCGCCCGTCCGCTGCCCGCAGGCCGATGACCGCCTGCCGATCGGTGCCCTGTGCGTCGCGGGTGATCGACGCCTCGCTGACCTCCACGTCGCCGAGGAACTGCCGTACGAGGTCGAAGGCGTTGGGGCCGTTGTCGGCCACGCAGCCGCCGCCGCACCGCTCGGGATCGAGGTACCAGGTGTCGCCCCCTATGTGTTCCTCGATGCGTTCGAGGTAGCGGACCTTGAGCGAGGCGATGGGGGCCCGCGCCGCGGCCACGTCGCGCTGGAGCCGGCGGACCTCGTCGTTGTAGCGGCGGTGGAAGGCGGTGAAGAGCGGCGTCGCGTGCGCACGGGCCAGCGCGGTCAGCTCGCGCCCTTCCCCGGCGTGCAGGGCGAGCGGCTTCTCGACGCAGACCGGGAGGCCGGCGCGCAGGGCGTCGCGGCAGATCGCGGCGTGCGCGTGGTTCGGTACGGCGACGACCACGGCGTCCAGGCCGGGCTCCGCCAGGAGCGCCTGATGGCCGGTGTGGCAGGGGACGTGGCCGCGGTGCGGGGTCAGCGCCGCCTCCCGTGGGTCGCACACGGCCGCCAGGGTCCAGCCGGGCAGCCGGTCGATCGCGGCGAGGTAGTACCGCGAGATGGCGCCGAGCCCGATGACGCCGATGCGGCGGGGCGTCATCGCACCGCTCCCTTCTCCGGGGCGAGCACGCCGAGGGCGGTGAGTTCCTCGTGGAGGTGGGCCGGCAGGGGAATGCCTTCGCGGCGGTGCGTCTCCGCCCGTTCCGCCTCCCACCAGCCCGGATAGCGCACGGGGCGGCTCTCCTGCACGGGCGGGCAGGCCAGCAGCGTGCCGAACAGGGCCCGTGCGGCGCCGGGGAAGTCCCCGTCGGGACGGAGTTTCTCCGGCGCGACGGCGAGGGCGAAGAAGCCGATGTCGTCGTCGCGGCCGTGCGGCCGGCCGTCGCCCCGCAGCGCCTCCGGGGCCGGTCCGACGGCCGCGCCCGGCAGCAGGGCGGCGAGCAGCTCGACGACGAGTCCGAGGCCGAAGCCCTTGTACGCGCCGGTGGCCGGGTCGCCGCCGAGCCAGCGCAGATGCGCCTCGCCGCGGTCGAAGGCGGCGGGGTCGGTCTGTGGATTGCCCGCCGGGTCCGCCAGCCAGCCTTCCGGTACGGTCTCGCCGCGGCGCGCCGCCGTACGGATCCGGCCCGTGGGGACGACCGTGGTGCTCATGTCGAGGACGAAGGGACGGCCGTCCAGCGCGGGCGCGGCGACGCTCAGCGGGTTCGTGCCGAGCATGGCGAGTGCGCCGTCCGGCGGGCGGGCGATGCGCTGGCCGCCGCAGTTGCTGGCGAGCATGCCGATCATGCCCTGCTCGGCGGCGCGTGCGGTGTGGAATCCGGCGCAGCCGAAGTGGGTCGCGCGGCGGGCCGAGACCATGCCGACGCCGTACAGCCGGGCCCGCTCCACGGCGAGGTCCATCGCCTCGGCCGCTGCCCACAGGCCGAGCGCGCGGCGCGAGTCGAGGACCACGCAGGCGCCGAGGTCGGTGACGGTCCGTGGCTCGGCGGCGGGGTCGGCCCGGCCGCTCTCCAGGAGGGGCAGGTAGAGCCGCCCGAGGTTGAAGACTCCGTGCGAGTCGAGCCCGGTGAGGTCTCCGTAGCACAGGGCGGTGGCGGCGGTACGGGCGCGCCGGTGCGGTATGCCGTAGGAGGCGAAGAGGCCGGTGACGGCCGCGCACAGGGCGTCGTGCTCGACCAGTACCGGCTGCTGCGGTGCCTGGTCCTTGGCTGGGTGGGTCATACGGAACTCCCTTGCCGGTCCGCGTTTCGGTCTGCTCGCCGGGCGGTGCGCCGGGCGAAGGTCGTGAGCACCGCGGCCACCGCCGAGGCGAACGTCTCCAGATCGGCGAGGTCCGCGAACTCCCCTTCGGCGTGGGCGTGGTTGCCGTCGAGGGTGCCGGGGCCGAGGACCGCGGTGAAGGTGCCGGGACGGCCGGCCATCCAGAGGGCGTCGCAGGTGAACGCCGGTTCGTCGGCGGGCCATCGGGGCACGCCCGCGTCCGCGAGGACGGCCTCGGCCCAGGGGTCGGCGTCGGCCAGACACGGCAGGCCGCGCTTGTCCCACTGCAGGCGGGTGATGCGGGTTGCGTCAGCGGCCGTGCGGGCGAACTCCCTTGTAGACGCGAAGTGTTGAGTGAACGCACGGAGACCCGAGTCGAGCGCCTCGGTCACCGCCCGTTCCAGTACGGCGGCGTCGGAGGTGCGCGCGTACGAGAGGTTGAGGAGCAGCGTTCCTCGGCCGTAGACGCGGTTGTGCAGGTCGCCGGTGTGCAGGCCGGCGACGCAGACCCGGCCGTCCGGCAGCGCCCCGTCCAGCGTTGCCGCCAGGTGCTGGGCGAGGAAGCCGAGGAGGACCGTGGCGTTGTGACCGGTGTCCGGGCGGTCGTCGATCACGCCCGCACCGTCGACCGTGATCCGTGCGGTCATCGAGGCGGTGGCCCGCGGGAGGTAGCGCAGCCCGGTCGGCTCGCAGAAAAGGTTGAGGCGGCCGTAGTACCCGGCTTCGATCAGCGGCCGGGTGCCGTACGTGCCCATCGCGCCGCCCTCCTCGCCGGCGACCGCCTGGACGAGGACGGCGGTGTCGCGGCCGAGGGAGGGCTCCGCCCCGGCCGCGGCCCGGACCGCGGCCAGCAGGGCCACCGCCGGGCCCTTGGCGTCCGCGGCGCCGCGCCCGGTGAAACGCCGCCCGTCGAACGTGACCGGCTGCTGCCCGGCGACCGTGTCGAGGTGGACGTTGCACATCACGGTCCCGGCGGGCGGCCGCGCGGGCCCCAGCCGCAGGACGAGGCTGGGCTGCAGCGCGAGGAAGTCCGGGTCGGCGGCGGCCCGTCGTACTGCCGCGGGCACGTCCCGGCGGGCGGCGCAGGCGGCGGGCGGCGCCGCGTGGTGCACGACGCGCATGCCGATCTCCTCGGCGGCGCGCGCGTAGTCGTGCTGGGCCTCCCACAGCCGCGCGGGCTCGTCGCCGGGGACGGTCTCCAGGGGGCCTACCGTGGGCGTGCGCAGCAGCCGCTGGAGCAGGTCCAGGTCGGCGGGGACGAGCAGGGGGCTGCCGGTCATGCGCGGGCTCCTTCCGATGCGGCGGGCTTCGTCGCCGATGCGGTGGGCGTCGCCGCCGATGCGGCGGGCGTCGTCGCGTGCGGTGCCAGGCCGGCCAGTACCTCTTCGAGGCGCCGCCCCGCGCGGACGAAGAGCCCCACCGCGTCGTCCTGGGTGCGCAGGCCCTCGTGGGGCCGGACGGCGAGGTGCGGTTCGAGGGAGAAGGCGCCGGTGTAGCCGGACTCCAGGAGCAGCCGCAGGCAGTCGGTGACGCGCGCCTGTCCGTCGCCGGGGAGGGTGTACGCCACCGTGCCGTCCGGGGCCCGTACGGCGTCCTTGACGTGGACGTGGGCGACGTGCGGCAGGACCTGTTCCAGGATGCCGAGCGCGTCATAACCGTGCGGGACGCCGTTCCCCGTATCGAACAGGAGGCGCAGCGCGGGGCTGTCGACCTCGCGCACCAGGCGCAGCATGCGGTCGGCGCGGTCGCCGGCCCAGCCCGCGCAGTTCTCGTGCAGGAGGGTGAGGCCGGCCGCTTCCGCGCGGGCGGCGAGACGGGCGACGCGGTCGACGGCCCGCGCGGCCCATTCGGTCTCGGGGAGCCCGTCGTCGGGGTACGACATGATCCGTACGTACTGGCAGTTCAGGGCCGCGCACTGGTCGGCCAGCGTGTCCAGTTCGGCGAGGTCGTCGGCGAACGGATGGGTGATGGGGCGGGCCCAGTTGCCGATGCGGGAGGCGAGACAGAGCGCGTCGAGGCCGGCGTCGCGGAGCCGGGCAGCGACGGTACGGAACGTGCCGGCGTCGAGGTCGGCGAGCGGCACGCCGTCGATGGTGCGCAGCTCCAGCGCGGTCCAGCCGAGCCGGCGGACCGCGTCGAGCTGCCCCTCCAGGCCGCGGGCCGCCTCGTCGCCGATGCCGGTCAGTCGGTGCTGCGGGAAAGGGCGTTCACCGGGCATGCGGTTCCTCCGTGGTCGGGGCGTCGGGAGCCGTGGTCGGGCCTTCGGCGGCGAGACAGTGGTCCTTCGCCGCGCACAGCAGGCGGACCACGTCGTACGGCAGGGTCGCGTCGTGCCGCCGGCCCGCCGCGAAGTCCTCGTACGTCTGCCGGATGAACGCGGTGAGCGCGTCGTCGCGGAAGACGCGGGGGCGGTGCGGGTCGTCCGGGAGGACGAGCTGTGCGTGGTCGTCCTGCTCGCTCAGGGGGTAGTGGCCGACCACCGTGGCCTGCTCGAACCGCATGGTGATGCTGCGCTGTTGGACGGGTGAGGCGAGGTCGGAGACGATCTCGGTCCGTACGCCGGAGTGGTGGCGGAGGGTGAGCCGGGCGCCGCCCAGCCGGCGGCGTACGCCGCCTTCGCACGTCAGGTCGCTCCAGTGCGCGTCGACGAGGTCGGCGGGGCCCGCGAGGTCGAGGACGACGCCGAGGGAGTGCGGTAT
The DNA here is from genome assembly GCF_000720485.1 of Streptomyces ochraceiscleroticus. Taxonomy (GTDB): domain Bacteria; phylum Actinomycetota; class Actinomycetes; order Streptomycetales; family Streptomycetaceae; genus Streptomyces; species Streptomyces ochraceiscleroticus. The sequence continues at coordinate 139,774 of NZ_JOAX01000017.1, forward strand.
CTCCACGTCGAAGGCGGTCGGATGGCCGTCCTCGGCGAGGGACTTGAGGAAGCGCGGTTTGTGCTGCGCGAAGGCGATGTGGCGCAGCGCGCCGTGCGGGCGTTCCTCGACCAGGCGGCGCAGGCGGTGGGTGAGGCCGGCGGCCAGCCAGTGGCTCATGACCACGAGGTCGAGGCCGTACTGCCGGCGGAGCCGGTCGATGGCGTCGAGGGCCGCGCGGTCGGCCGCGAGCGGCTTTTCGACGAGGAACGTGCGGAAGCCGAGCCGGGCGAGCTCGGCGAGGACGGGCGCCCGCGCCCGGGGCGGGGTGCAGACGTGGACGACGGTGGCCGGCGGGTCGACGAGCCGGGCGGCTTCGGCGAGCGAGCGGGTGACCGTCACGCCGGTGAGGCCGTCGCCGGCCCGCGGGCGCGGGTCGCAGGCGATCAACCGGCCGGTGACGGGCGGGTCTTCGGATAAGGCGGCCAGGCGCGCGAGAGCCTTCACATGAAGTCCGGCTCCGGACCGGCCCAGCCCGATCACGAGGGGCTGCAGCATCTTCCTCCAAAAAGCGGTGCGCGGCGTGCGCGCCGTTCATCGGACAAGCGAATGCTGCGTGCCGCCATAAGACGAGTCAAGAAATATGAAGAGGACTTACCGCAAAGTGTGAATATGCCAGGGGGCACGTGTCGATTGATGCGAACGGGGGATTACTCACCCTGCGGGAAACCGCCGAATGTGTACCAGGGGGTGGTCGAGGTAGCTCTCGGCATGGATCGTCGCGGCACGACCGACGAAGATGACGCGACGACCTTTCAAGTGCATTGTCGTACAGTCCCATTCTTCTCCCAGGCGGAGAGCTTCGCGCGACTGTGGCCATTGATCGAGGACCGCGTGAACGAGGTGTTCGACAACGGGAAATTCTCACACGGCCGTCAGGTGGCGGAACTGGAAAGCGCGTTGGCCGCGTACACGGGAGCGCGCCATGTGATCGGGGTGAACAGCGGCACGGACGCACTGGTGCTGCTGCTGCGCGCCTGCGGCATCCGGCCCGGCGACGGCGTCCTGGTGCCCGCGTACTCCTTCGCGGCCACCGCCACGTCGGTGGCGCTCGCCGGGGGCCGTCCGCAGTTCGTCGACATCGACCCCGTCACGTACGCGATGGACCCCGCGGCACTCGCCGCCGCCGTCTCGCCGACGAGCCGTTTCGTCATGCCCGCGCATCTCTTCCATCAGATGGCCGACATGGCGGGCCTGGCCGGCGTGGCCGCCCGGCACGGCCTGGTGCTGCTGGAGGACAGCGCGGAGGCGATCGGCATGCGGCAGCGCGGTGTGCACGCCGGACTGCACGGCGCGGGCGGGGTGCTGTCGTTCTTCCCCAGCAAGACGCTCGGCGCGCTCGGCGACGCCGGCGCGGTGCTCACCGACGATCCCGGGACGGCGGAGCTGGTCTCCGGCCTGCGCCACCACGGCCGGCTCGGCCGCACCGTCGACGACTTCCCCACGATCTCGACGCGGAGCGCATTACCCGGTGTGAACAGCAAGATGGACGACATCCAGGCGGCGGTGCTACTGGCCAAACTGACCCGGCTGGACGCCGGCATCGCCCGCCGCGGCGAGCTGGCCGCGGCCTACGGAGAACGGCTCAGGGAAATTCCCGGCGTCCTGCGGCTGCCCGAAGTGATCGACCGCGGACCGGACTCCTCGGCCGTCTTCTATGTTTATCTGATCGAAGTCGAGCGCCGGGACGAACTGGTCGACCACCTCGCCCGGCAGGGCATCGGCACCGAGGTCTATTACCCGACCCCGCTGCATCTGCAGCCCTGCTTCGCGGAAATCGGCTATTCCCGGGGCGACTTCCCGATTGCCGAGGCGGCGAGCGAGCGCGCGGTGGCGCTGCCTTTCCATCCGGACCTGTCCGAGCGGCAGCTCGACCGCGTCTGCGAGGCGATCAGCGCGTTCTACCGCGGGAGGCCGGAATGACCGTACCGCTACGTATTCCGTTCTTCCCGCCGGACCTGTTCGAGGACGACCGCGCGGTACTGCTCGGCCTCCTCCGCGACATCGGTCTCGCGCCGGAGCAGCGCTTCATTCTCGGGGAACACACCCGCAGGTTCGAGCAGTTGCTCAAGGAATCGCTCGGCGCGGCCGACGTGGTCGCCTGCAGCAGCGGGACCTCGGCGCTGGACCTGGTGCTCGCCGCGCTGGACGTGGGTCCGGGCGACGAGGTGGTGGTACCGGCCTTCGGCTGTGCCCCGCTCGCCTCGTCCGTCGTGCACCTGGGCGCCACGCCGGTGTTCGCCGACATCCGGCCGCACACCATGGTCGCCGACCCCGCCGAGGTGGAGAAGCGGATCACCGAGCGCACCAAGGCGGTCATGCCGGCCCACATCTTCTCCGTCATGGCCGACATGCCGCAGTTCGCCGACCTCGCGCGGCGCCGTGGAGTCCGGCTCGTCGAGGACTCCGCTGTCGCGCAGGGCGCGGTGCTGGGCGGCACGCCGGCCGGGCTGTGGGGCGAGGCCGGGGTGTTCTCGTTCGTGCAGGTGAAGTCCTTCGGGATGCCCGGCGAGGGCGGCGTGGTGGTGACCCGGGACGCCGCCCTCGGGGAGCGGGTGCGGATGCTGCGCAACCACGGGCAGGACGGCCGTCATCGCTTCCTGCACCACGTCATCGGGCGGAACAGCAGGTTCGACGAGATCCAGGCCGCGTTCCAGATCCACCGCTTCGGCGGGCTGGCGGGGCGGCTGGAGCGGCGGGCCGCCATCGCCGAGTACTACACCGAGCGGTTCGCGCCGCTGGCGGAGCGGGGCGTGGTCCCGCCGCCCGCGGGCCGGGACGGCCGCTGCTACTACGTCTACGCGGTGCTCGCGGAGCGGCGGCAGGAGCTGGAGCGGGCGCTGCGGGAGCGCGGCATCGAGTCCCACGCGTACTACCCGCTCCCGCTGCCGCTGCAGCCCGCGTTCGCCGTGTTCGCGCCGCCCGGGGAGCGGTGGCCGCACGCCGAGGAGGCGGGCAGGCAGGCCCTGGCGCTGCCGGTGTACCCGCATCTGACCGACGCGCAGGTCGAGTACATCGCCGACGCCGTGTGCGCGTGCGCTGCCCACTGAGCAGCGCACGACTGACCGGCGAGCGCTCCAGCAGCGAGCACCTCAGCAATGAGCGACTGCGCGACAAGCGACCAACTCTGAAGGAGGACAAGGCAGATGGCGCACCACGACCTTCCGGCCGGGCTGCCGCGGGCCGCCGCGGGGCGGGCGGAGCACCGGCTCCGCAGCTTCGCCCGGCTGGGCAAGCTCGATGTCTACGACTACTACCTCAGCATCCTGGTGGTACTGGCCGCCGTGCTGCTGCCCGTCGCCCGGTTCGACCGGCCCACCGCCACGATGCTCGTGGTGTTCCTGCTCGGCCAGGTGTTCGTGATCATGGCGATGGTCGCGCTGGACGACGTGACCGGCTTCCGCGACGGCAGCGACACCCAGAACTACGGCCCGGACAACCCACTGCGCAACAAGCTGCGCAAGCCACTGGTGGCCGGCACCCTGACGGAGCGCGAGGCGCTCGGCTTCGCCTGGGTGACAGCGCTGATCGGCGCGCTCCTGTGGGCCGCCGCCGTGACCCTCGCGCCGCACCGTCCGACGTGGGCGCTGGTGCTGATCGGGGCCCTGTTCGTGGTGTCCCTCCAGTACTCCTACGGCCTGAAGATCAGCTATCACGGCTTCCAGGAGGCGTTCCTGGTCGCGCTGGGCGTGGTGCTGGTCGTCGCGCCGTACGGTCTCGCCGAGGGCCGGTTCTCCGGGTTCCTGCTCGTGCAGGGCGTGCTGTTCGGGTTCGGGCCGCTGATGTTCGGGGTGTACTCCAACACCAATGACGTCGAGGGCGACCGGGCCGTCGGGCGGCCGACCGTGGCGGCGCTGGTGTCGGAGCGCGGCAACGCGGTGTTCATCGGCTGTCTGTCGGCCGCGGAGTTCCTGCTCGGCGCGGTCGCCTCGGCCACCGGCATCGCCCCGTGGTGGTTCGTGCTGCTGATGCTGCCCGCGACGGCGCTGCGGACGAAGCAGTTCGTCACCGGCTTCGTGCGCGGCGACATCATGCGGGCCCGGCGGACCGGCTTCAGGGTGCACCGCCTGAGCGTGGCGCTGCTGGTCGCGGCGAACCTCCTCGTGGGATCGGGGGCCGCCGGATGAGCCCGGACCTGGACGTGGCCGTGATCGGCGCGGGCATCGCCGGGCTGACCACCGCGCACGAACTGCAGCGCGCCGGGCTGAGCGTCCGGGTGTACGAGAAGCAGCGGCACGTCGGCGGCCGGATGCGCAGCTTCCGGCACGACGGCTACACCGTCGACGAGGGCGCCGAGCAGCTCCCCCGGCACGGCTACCGCGCCACCTGGGAGCTGATCGAGCGGCTGGGCGTACCGGAGGGCGACGTGCCGCGGATCGGCGGCCGGCTGGGCATGTGGCGCGGCACGCGGGCCCGGCCGGGCGTGGCGGAGCCCTCGGCGCTGCTCACCGGCGCCGGGCTCGGCCCGCGCGCCCGCCTGGACCTGGCCCGCTTCCTCGCCCGGCTCGCGCGGCAGCGCGCGGAGTTCGACGCCGACCACCCGGAGCGGACGCCGCTGGGCACGACGACCGTCAAGGAGCTGGCCGGGCGCTACCACCCCGATCTCCACGACTATCTCCTGCAGCCGGTCGCCGGCGGCTTCTTCGGCTGGGACACCGCGCGCTCCGCCGCGGCCCCGATGCTGAGCCTGCTGCTGGACGCGGGCGGCCCGGCGAGCTGGCACACGTACGCGAGCGGCATGGACCTTCTCGCCCGTCGGCTCGCCGCCGGGCTCGACGTCGTCACCGGCAGCGAGGTGCACGAAGTGGTCGCCGACCGGGATTCGGCGGGCCTGCGGATCGGCGGCGGCGTCGTCACGGCGCGCGCGGCGGTGCTCTGCGTACCGGCGCCCGTGGCCGCCCGGCTGCACGCCAACCCCTCGGTGGACGAGGCCGCTTTCCTGTCCGCGTGCACGTTCACGCCGACGCTGAAGGTGAGCTGCCTGCTGGACCGGCCGCGCGGGCCGCGGGCCGGCGGCGAGCCGCTGTACCTCCTCCTCACCCCGGACGCGGAGGACAGCGTGCTGTCCGGTGTCATCGCGGACCACGTCAAGCACCCGGCGCGGGCCCCCGCCGGCAAGGGCCTGCTGACCCTCATGGCGCACGCCCGGACCATCCCCGAGCTGCTCGCCGCGCCGGAACGGGAGGTCATCGAGCGCCTCACCAAGGCGGCCCGGCGCTATGTACCGGACCTGGAGCAGACCGGTATGCGCAACTTCGTGCACGCCTTCCCGCACGGTCTGCCCGAGGCCACCCCCGCGGCGCTGCGCCGCCGCCCGTCCTTCATGGCCCGCGCCACGAGCCCCGTGGAGTACGCCGGCGACTGGGTGATGCTGCGGCCGTCCTCCGAGGGCGCCGTGCGCTCGGGCGCGCTCGCCGCCTCGCGCGTCCTCAGCCGGCTGCGCGGCCCCCGCCCCCACGACACGACCGACCGGGAGACGACACGTGAAACCGCGTGACATGGGGACCCTGTTCGAGGAGTGCGCCGAGCGGGGCCACGGTACGGAGTTCCGGCTGGACCGGCCCTTCGACATCGCGCCGGAGGCCGGTACGGCACACTCCGTCGCCGGACTGGCCGCGCTCGTCCAGGACATGGCGGGCCGGCTGGCCGCCGCCGGGGCCCGCCCCGGGGACCGGGTGGCGATCGTCAAGGACAACCACTGGGACTACGACCTGCTGGCCTGCGCCGCCGTGCGGATCGGCGCCGTCCCCGCGCAGCTTTCGGGGCAGCTCTCCGGAGAGACGCTGCGGCTGCTGCTCGAACGCCTCGGCCCCGCCCTGCTCGTGACCACGTCGGGTGTGCTGGAGCGGGCCCGCGGCGAAGGCGCCGACCTGTCGCGGGCGGCGGACGCCTGTGTCCTGCTGGACGGCGCGTTACCGGGCACGCTCGCCTTCGAAGCCCTGCAGGGGAACCCCGCGCCCGGCCCCCGCCGCCGGCACGACGACGAACCCCTGGTGATCAACCACACCTCGGGCACCACGGGCGTCCCCAAGCTGGTGGTGCACTCGACCCGCACGATCATCGGCAAGCTGGCCCGGTTCGAGACCGTGCGGTATCCGAAGATCGGCGTGCGGCGCGACGACACGCTGCTCAACGCCAGTTCGTACGCGCACGGCCGGACGTTCTGCTGGACCGCGAGCGTGCTGTGCCTCGCGCCGCGACGGATCACGATCGTCACCGGCCAGGACCCGGACGCCGCCGACCCGCTGCTGCGCGCCCACCCGCCGACGGTCGTCGAGGCGCTCCCCGCGTCCTACGTCCGCTTCCGGCCGCTGACCGCCCGCCTGGACAACCCCTTCAGGCGCGTACGGCTGTACATCAGCACGTACGACGCGGTGCACCCGCCCGTCCTCCGCGCCTATCTGCAGGCCAGCGCAGCCCGCGGCCCGCTGTGGATGCAGGGCTGGGGCCAGACCGAGACCGGCCCGCTGACCTTCCGCTTCCATACCCGCCGCTCCGTGTCGGCGGACGACGGGCAGCAGGACGCCCGCGATCTGGGCCGCCCCATCCCCCTCAAGACCCGGCTGAAGGTGGTCGATCCCGAGACGCTCGCGCCGCTGCCGCGCGGCCGCGAGGGACTCGTATTGGCCAGGACGGCGGCGCGCGGCCTCGCGTACATCGGCGAGGACGCCCGTTGGGCGGCGAAGCAGCACCGCGGCTGGTGGCACACCGGCGACATCGGCATCCGGAGCCGCGGCGGCACCGTCCGGCTGCTCGACCGCGAGGTCGACCGCACCCCGCAACTGAGCTGCCTGGAAACGGAGGACGTTCTGGAGGAGCGGCTGCCGCAGGTCCTGGAGTGCGTCGTGCTCGGCAGTCCCGGCGAGGATCCGCTGCCCGTCGTGGTCACCGCGGACGGCACGCTGGACCGGGACCGCTGGCAGGAGGCGGTGCGCGACCTCCCGACGCTGCGCGAGCCGACCGTCCTCACCTGGGACGACGTCCCCCGTACGGGCACGGGCAAGGTGCGCCGCACGGCACTGCTCCGGCAGCTCACCGGCCGTACGGACACCTGCGGCTCCGGCCAGTGGACGTGAGAGCCGGTGGATTTGAGGGCCGGTGGGCCTGAGAGCCGGCGCCCGGTGAGTAACGAGCGGCTCATGCATTGCAGAGAGGCGGGGAGCACACTGCGCCAGACCCTGAACGACACGGACAGCACGGACTACACGTACGACACCCCCGGTTACGTCTTCGACAACGACAGCGCGCACAGCGAGGAGCAGCACCGCTGCCTGGCCGCCGCGTACGACCCCGTAACCCTCCCGCGGCTGGCCGCGACAGGGGTCGGGGACGGCTGGCGGTGCCTGGAGATCGGTTCGGGCGGCGGGAGCGTGGCGCGCTGGCTCGCCGCACGCGTCGTGCCCACCGGTGAGGTGACCGCCACCGACGTCAAACCGCACCACATCCCCGAGATGCCGGGGCTCTCCGTGGTCCGGCACGACGTGGTGACCGATCCGCTGCCCGAGGCGGCCTTCGACCTCATCGTGGCGCGCCTCGTCCTGCAGCACCTCCCGGCGCGGGGCGCCGTGCTCGACAAACTGGTAGGCGCCCTCAAGCCCGGCGGCCTGCTGCAGATCGACGAGTTCGACACCTCCTACGAACCGCCCCTGCTCGCCCCGGACGCGCGCGCGGCCGAGCTGTACTCGGCGTTCCTGCGGGCGAAGGCCGCCGCGATGCGGGCGGGCGGCGGCGACCCGCACTGGGGGCGGCGGGTGCCGGCCGCGATGCGGGCCGCCGGGCTGGTCGACATCGATCCGCAGCCGTTCATCGAGGCCCGGCACGCCGCCTCGGCAGGGCTGCGGCTCCAGCTCCACCACACCTACCACCTGCGGGACAAGCTGATCGCCGAGGGCATGACCGAGCGGGACCTGGAAGACGTACGCGCGCTGATGCGGGACCCGTCCTTCCGCGCGGCGTCCAGCATCCTGTACTCGACACAGGGCCGCCGTCCGGCGGTGGGAGGCGGCTCGTGACCGCCCCGCCGCAGCCGGTCGAGGCCGCGGTCGCGGGGCGCGTCGCGGCGCGCGCCCTGGACCTCGCCGACGCCCCCAAGTCCGGCCGGCCCGCGTACGCGATCGACTGGGCGGGGCCGGTCGGCCTGCCGCTGCCCGACGAGCGGGCCGTCCAGGCGGCCTGCGGCATCATGCACGTGCACGGCCGCGCGGCGGGCCGCCCCGCACCGCTCGCCGTCGACTACGCGTCGGCGGTGGCCGGAGTGCTGGCCGCGCAGGGCGCCCTGGCCGTCCTCATCGGCCGGTCCCGGGGCCTGGCGCTGGACCGGGTCCGCACCTCGGTCGCCCAGGCCGCGCTGCTCTCCGTCACGCAGTACCTCGCCGCCGCGACCGCCGACGACGACCCGCCCGAGCCGCTCGCCCCCGGCGAGTGCGCCTGGCTCACGGCCGACGGGGTGCACATCGAATTAGAGACCCTGGATCCACTGCAGTGGCAGGACTTCTGGCGGCGGCTCGGCGCACCCCCCGCCGATGTCGGGCGCGGCTGGCGCCCCTTCCAGCAGCGGTTCGGCACCGCCGGCTGCCCGCTGCCGGCGTCCCTGCACGAGGCGGTGGCCCGCGCCCCGTTCCGGGCCGTGCGGCACGCGGCCGGCGAGGCGGGCGTCAGCGTACTGGCCGTCCGCGAGGACCCGTTCCCGCCGATCGGCATCCGGCCGTGGACCCTGACCCCGTTCCCCGAGCGGGCCGCCGAGCGGCCTTCCCCCGCAACGGGAGCACCGCTCGGCGGCCTGCGGGTCATCGAATCGACCCGGCGGGTACAGGGCCCGCTCGCCGGGCACGTCCTCCGGATGCTCGGCGCCGATGTCATGCGCATCGAGCCGCCGGGCGGCGATCCGATGCGCGGCATCCCGCCGATCGCGGGCACCTGCTCGGCCCGCTTCAGCGCGCTCAACGTGGACAAGACCGTGGCGGAGATCGACCTCACCACCGAGGCCGGCCGGCGCGAGGTCCACGAACTGGTCTCCGAGGCCGATGTCTTCCTGCACAACTGGGCGCCAGGCAAGGCCGCGCAGCTCCGTCTGGACGCCGACGACCTGCGCGGGGCCCGCCCGGGCCTGGTGTACGCCGGGGCCTCGGGCTGGGGCGACGCGCTCGGGCCGACGCCGCCGCTCGGCACCGACTTCCTGGTGCAGGCCCGCAGCGGCCTGGCCGCCGCGCTCCGACCCGCCGACGAGGTCCCCGTCCCCTCCCTGATGACGCTCACCGACGTCCTCGGCGGCCTGGTGTCGGCGCAAGGCGTACTGGCGGCGCTGCTCACCCGCATCCGCACCGGTCACGGCGGCCGCGTCGACTCCTCCCTGCTCTCCGCGGCCGCGGTGATCCCGCGCCGCCGGCGGCGGGTCGAGTGGACCCCGCTGGACCGTCCCGTGCGGACCGCGGACGGCTATCTCGCGCTGGGCCCGGAAGCCCGCGCCCACCCAGAGCGCGTCGCGCGGATCACGGGGCCCGGCGCCGCGGCGGACCTCGCCGCTTCCCTCCTCCGCTTCCGCCTCCGCCCGACGGGCTTCTGGTCGCCCCGGCTGCACGAGGCGGGCCTGACCGCGACGCCGGTCTGCACCGACCTGCGCGACCTGCCCCGCGCCCCGGCCTTCCGCGGGGCGATCGCGACGGCGGAGCACGCGTATCCGCTCGCCCCCTGGGAGTTCTCATGACGGCGGAGTCAGCAGTTGCCACGCCGAGGACCGTGTGGACCTCGCGCGACGGAGTGGTGATCCACGATCTCGTACCGGAGCGGGACCGCCGCGCCTGGGCCGCCCGGGGCCACTGCCCGGACCGCGACCTGTACTCGCTCTTCGCCGAGCACGCCCGCCGGCACCCGGGGCGGGAGGCGGTCATCGACGCGGCGGGCGCGGTGGACTACGCCACCCTCGCCGCCCGGGTGCGGCGCATCGCCGCTGCCTTCGCCGCCGCGGGCCTGGGCGCGCGGGACATCATCGCGCTCCGGCTGCCCAACGGCCGCGAGGCGGTTGCGGCGGAGCTGGCGGTGGCCGCGCTGGGTGCGGTGTCGCTCCCCTACCCGCCCGGCCGCGGCACCCGGGACACCGTCAGCCTGCTGACCCGCTCCCGGGCCCGCGGCGCCGTCTTCTCCTCCCCCGACGATGTTGCTCTCCTTCCTCAACTAGCTTGTTTGCGCGCGGTGTTCGCCCCCGGCGGCCTGCCCGGCGCCCGTCCGCTCGATGTCCCCGCGCCCGCCTTCCCGGACCCGCCGCCGACCCCCGATCCCGACTCCCCCGCCCGTATCCTCGTCTCCTCCGGCTCCGAGGCCGAGCCGAAGATGGTTGCCTACGCGCACAACGCGATGGCCGGCGGCCGGGCCGCGTACATCCGGGCCCTGCACGCCGACGGCACTCCGCCGCGCCACCTCGTCCTCGTCCCGCTCGCCTCCTCCTTCGGCTCCTGCGGCACGCCCGTCACGGTCGCGGCGCTCGGCGGCACCCTCCTCGTCCAGGACTCCTTCGACCCGGCGGCGGCCCTCCGCATGATCAGCGAGTACCGCCCCACGCATGTCTTCGGCGTGCCGACCATGCTGCGCCGCCTCGCCGACCACCCACCGCTCCCGGGCGAGGACCTCACCGGCCTGCGGGCCGTCGTCTCCAGCGGTGCCGCGCTCCCCGCCTCCACCGCCGACGCCTGCCGGCGGCGGTTCGGGCGCCCGGTCATCGCCGTGTACGGCTCCTCCGACGGCGTGAACTGCCACACCGCGGCGACCGGCCTCACCCCGGAGACCGGCACGGGCCGCCCCGACCCCGCCGTGGCCGCCATCCGCATCACCGACGGCCACGGCGATCCGCTTCCCCCGGGGCAGCCGGGCGAGATCTGTGCCCGCGGCCCGATGACCCCGCTCTGCTATGTCGCGAGCCCGGAGCTGGACGCCCGCTACCGCACCGCCGGCGGCTGGGTGCGCACGGGCGACCTTGGGCTGCTGGATGCGCACGGCCGGCTGCACGTCCTCGGCCGGCTCCGGCAGATCGTCGTACGCGGCGGATACAACATCAGTCCGGCCGAGGTGGAGCGGGAGCTGGGCGCCCATCCCGCCGTCGCCGAGGCCGTCTGCGTGGCCGTGCCGGACCCCGATCTGGGCGAGCGCCTGTGCGCGTGCGTCCGCGAGCTGCCCGGTACGGCCCCGTCGCTGACCCTGCCGGACCTCACCGCCTTCCTGGAGCGGGAGCGCGGCCTCGAACGCCGCAAGCTCCCCGAACTCCTCCTCCGGCTGCCGGAAATGCCGCTGGGCCCGACGGGCAAGATCTGCCGCCGGACCCTGACGGCGATGGCCTCGGCAGCACCCCGGCGCGCCTGAGAGATTCCGCCGGTGGCCGCTCGGAGGGATACCGTTCGGTGGCCTTCGGCTTGCCGTGAGCTGCTTGCGGCGTAGTGGGCGGGCAAGATGGCCTGATGAGGGAGTTGGCAGTGTGGTCGCGGACGCGTCATTGGATTCCGGCGGCGGTGATCGTTCTCGCCGTGCTGGTGGACCTGCTGACGCCCTCACCCGTGTCGTCGGCGCCGCTGCTGGCCGTCGCGCCGGTGGCGGCGGTCTCCCTCCTCCGGCCGGTGGGCATCATCGCCGTCGGCCTCGCCGCGATGCTGGCGCACGCGGGCCTGGCGTACGCCGCCGGCTCCTTCGGCTGGCAGGCCGGCATCGCCAACCAGGTCACTCTTCTGGCGGTCACCGCACTGGCCGTGGGCCTGGACCGGTCCCTGCGCTCGCAGCACGCCAGCGCCAGCCGGGCGCGGTACGCCGCCGAGGTGGCCCAGCGGGCCGTGCTGCCCCGGCCGCCCAGCAGGCTGGGTGACCTGAGGATCGCGGCCCGGTACGTGCCGGCCGAGGACATGGCCCTGATCGGTGGCGACCTCTTCGTGGTGCAGGACACGCCGTTCGGCGTCCGCGCGATGGTCGGCGACGTGCGTGGCAAGGGCCTGTCCGCCGTCGCGGCCGTCAGCGTCGACATCGGCGCCTTCCGCTACGCCGCCGACCACTCGCCCGACCTGCCCGACCTGGTGGAGGTCATGGAGGAGGCGCTGCTGCGCGAGGGCCGGCGCCGGGAGGGCCCGGACGATACCGAGGGGTTCACCACCGCTCTGATCGTCCAGTTCAGCGACGACCTGGAGCAGGTGCAGCTCGTCAATCGCGGGCACCCGGCGCCGCTCCTGCTGTACGCGGACGGCCGGGCGCGCGTGCTGGAGCCGGCGGAGGAGGCGCCGCCGCTGGGCATCACCTCGCTGGGGAGCTGGGCGTCACCGGTGGAGACGTACGCCTTCCCGCCCGGGGCGATGCTGCTGTGCTTCACGGACGGCGTGACCGAGGCCCGCGACCGCGCCGGCGCCTTCTACGACCCGGCCGACCGGGTCCCCGGCATGCTCCGCGACTATCTGCGCCAGACCGGCCATCCCGCGGAGCCGGCGGCCGTCCTGGACTTCCTGGCCCGCGACGTCAGCCGGCACAGCGCCAGCGCCCCCCAGGACGACCAGGCCCTCCTCGCCCTCCACCGCCCCCTCCCCCACCAGGACCTTCTCACCCACGGGTGACCGGGCCCCGGCGGGGAAGGGGGCGTGCCGGGCGTCAGCGCACGTCGACGCAGTCGCCGGTGGAGGTCACGGCGGGGGTGGTGGAGGTACCGGCGAAGCTGTAGCGCCAGCAGGTGTCCGTGCTCGCGGTACGGGTGGTCTTCACCTGGCCCGCGGTCGAGCCGCTGCCCGAGGTGTACGTCTTGAGCGTGGCGTACGTGCCACCGCTCGCGGGACGCGACTGGAGCTTCACCGACTGCTGGGTGTAGCCGGCGTACTTGGAGGTGTCCCAGTTGGCGCGGGTCAGCGAGCCGGTGATGGTGAGGGTCCGGCCCTTGAGGACCGGCTCGGGCGAGGCGTTGGTGGTGAGCTTGGAGTAGCGCTTCACCGAGAAGGACTTGACGTTGTCCTGCTGGACGTAGTCCGCGTCGTTGCCCTGCGCGAGCGCCCACACCTTCCACGTGCCGGCGTCGGTGTTGGACAGGTACAGCGGGTCGACCGTGTACGTCAGCGTGCACTTGGAGGCGGTGTCCGACGTCGCCGTGCAGTCGGCCTCTTCCTCGTTCGCGACGACACCGGTGTCCATGTCGTCGAAGGTGGCGCCACCGTGCCACAGGATGGCGTCGGCCCAGTCGATGCCCGAGGCGTCGGTCGCGGTGAAGGTGACCGTCACCGTTTTGGTGTTGGTGGTGCCCAGGACCACGTCCTTGCCGCCGTTGACGACGACGTTGGAGATCGTCGTGTCGCCGTACCCGTCGTCGGCGGCGGCGCGCAGGCCGGCCGGCGCGGCCTTCTGCTTCGCCGATGCGGCCTGCTGCACTGCGCTCTCCTGCGCGGTCCGGGCGGCCACGGTGGCGTCGCCCGTCCGCCCGGCGTCGGCCTGCGCGACCGGAATCGCGAGAGCGGTCAGGGCCAGAGCGCCGCTCACGGCGGCGGCAGTGGCACGTCTATGCATGGTGTTCTCCAGGTGGAGAAGGGGCCCGGAACTGGCTGCTCACAGGCCCGAGGGTGCGAAGGAGTCGGTTGACTCGACGGGGAAGATCATCCGGAGCATCGAAAGGTTGTACGGGCGGCTGAGAAATTTCCCCGGCGGCCACTGCCTCCACTGTCTCGATACTCGCCTAATCGAGATACCGAGTTGCCTAAAAGCATTAGGCAAATGCATAATCGATTCCGGACGACCGGGAGGACGGCATGACGCGCCGCGTAGGACTGACCACGGAACGGCTGACCCGGGCGGGGGCGGAGCTGGCCGATGAGGTCGGGTTCGACCAGGTGACCGTCTCGGCGCTCGCCCGGCGGTTCGACGTCAAGGTCGCGAGTCTGTACTCGCACGTGAAGAACTCGCAGGACCTCAAGACCCGGATCGCCCTGCTCGCCCTGGAGGAAATGGCCGACCGGGCCGCCGCTGCGCTCGCCGGGCGGGCCGGCAAGGACGCGCTGACCGCCTTCGCGAACGTCTACCGCGACTACGCCCGGGAGCATCCCGGCCGCTACGCCGCGGCCCAGCTCAGGCTCGACCCGGAAACGGCGGCCGCGAGCGCGGGCGTGCGGCACGCACAGATGACGCGGGCGATCCTGCGCGGCTACGACCTGACGGAGCCCGACCAGACACACGCGGTCCGGATGCTGGGCAGTGTCTTCCACGGCTACGTCAGCCTGGAGCTGGGCGGTGGTTTCAGCCACAGCGCCCCCGACAGCCAGGAAAGCTGGTCACGGACGCTGGACGCCCTCGACGCACTGCTGCGGAACTGGCCCGCGCCCCCGAACACCCCCACCACGCCTACAGGTTGAGACCATGCACACCGAGCACAACACCGCACACACCTGGATCACCACGCCCCTCACCGCGGACCTGCTGCGCGGCGCCCTCGATCTGGAGCACACAGAGCACGGGGTGCTGCCGCACCGGCTGCCCGCCTGGGCCCGCAAGCAGATCCCCGACGGGCAGCTTGCCATGGCGGAGTCCCAGCCCTCCGGCGTGCGACTGGTCTTCCGCACCCGTGCCACCGCCGTCGAACTGGACGCGTTGCCCACCAAGCGGGACTACGTGGGCGCCCCGCCCCGCCCGGACGGCGTGTACGAGCTGCTCGTCGACGGCCGCCCGGCCGACCGGGGCAGCGTCACGGGCGGCAACACCCTGACCATCGACATGACCACCGGATCCGCCGAGACCCGGCCCGGTCCGGCGGGCACCCTCCGCTTCACCGGCCTGCCCGGCCGCGCCAAGGACGTCGAGATCTGGCTGCCGCACAACGAGACCACCGAACTGGTCGCCCTGCGCACCGACGCGCCCGTCGAGCCCGTACCGGACCGCGGCCGCAAGGTGTGGCTGCACCACGGCAGTTCGATCAGCCACGGCTCCGACGCCGCCGGGCCCACGAGCACGTGGCCCGCCCTCGCCGCCTCCCTCGCGGGCGTGGAACTGATCAACCTGGGCTTCGGCGGCAGCGCTCTGCTCGACCCGTTCACCGCCCGTACCCTGCGGGACACCCCCGCGGACCTGATCAGCGTCAAGATCGGCATCAACCTGGTCAACGCCGACCTGATGCGGCTGCGCGCCTTCGCCCCCGCCGTCCATGGCTTCCTCGACACCATCCGCGAAGGCCACCCGGCCACACCGCTGCTGGTCGTCTCGCCGATCTACTGCCCGATCCACGAGGACACCCCCGGGCCGGCCGCTCCGGACTTCAGCGACATCGGTGCCGGGAAGCTGAGTTTCCGGGCCACGGGCGACCCCGCGGACCGCACCCGCCTGACGCTCAACATCATCCGGGCGGAGCTCTCCCGGATCACCGCCGCCCGCGCGGCCGAGGACCCGAACCTGCACTACCTCGACGGCCGCGAGCTCTACGGCGAGTACGACCACGCCGAACTGCCGCTGCCCGACCGGCTCCACCCGGACGCCGCCACCCACCGCCGCATCGGCGAACGCTTCACGAAACTGGCCTTCACTGCCAATGGCGCCTTCGCGCCCACCCGTTAATCCGTGCGGCCCGTCGCGGCGACGGTGACACCGAGGCCGATCATCGCGAGTCCGCCGGCCCCGCCGACCACGGCGAGCCGCCGCGGCGACCGGGCGAACCAGCTCCGCGCGGTGGCCGCGGCCATCCCCCACACGCTGTCGGAGACCACCGCGATGACGTTGAAGACCAGGCCGAGCAGCAGCATTTGAGCGGTGACGTGCCCCTGTTCGCGGTCCACGAACTGCGGCAGTACGGCGGCGAAGAAGACGATCGTCTTGGGGTTGGCCACACCGACGGCGAATCCCTCCCACACCGTCCGCAGGCCGCCGCGCGCCGGGGCGTCACCCGCGAACGCGGCCTGCAACGCCCCGCGCTGCCGCACCGCCTTGACGCCGAGGTACACCAAGTACGCGGCACCCACGAGCTTCAGCGCCATGAACACCAGGGCCGAGCGCTCCACGAGGGACCCGACTCCCAGCGCCACGGCCACCACGAGCACGTACGCCCCGAGTGCGTTCCCCACGACCGTGGTCAGCGCGGCACGGCGCCCCTGCGCCAGCGCCCGCCCGATCACGAACAGCACGCTGGGCCCCGGAACCACGATCAACAGAAAGGACATGGCCGCGAAGGCGAGCAGCCGGTCGATGGTCATACGTCGAATCCTTCCTCCGCCGCCCGAAGCCACTGCCTGGTGGCCGCCAGGTCGGCATCGGCCCGGCTCATGACCACGTAGAGGAAAATACCGTCGTTCCCGCCGCGGGAGAGGGGGCGGATGAGGTGGTACTCGTCATCCAGCGTGATCAGTATGTCTTCCATCCGGTCGGGGGTGTAACCGAGCGTTTCGAGCGCGGCGAGCTTGGCCCGTACGACATCGGTGTCCACCAGCGCCGCCTTCTCCAGATCGGGTCCGGCGGGGTGGCCGATGGCGCCCAGCAGGAGCCGACTGTAGTAGTCGACCACAGAGGCCCCGAGGACACCGTCGATCTTCAACAGGTCCCGCAACGTCTCGTTGATGCCGGCCACGGCCCATCTGCCCCCGATGCTCACAGCGATACCCGGCGACACTCAGCGACGAGGCCCGCACTGCCCACGCTCCATCTTTGCAGGCCGCAAGACGTCCACACACCCTTTGACCAGAACCGTCGTCCCTTGTCCGACCAGGAACGCCCCGGAACGACACAGAACAACCCGGAACGCACATGACACTTATGCGCAGAGAGTGACGGGCGATGCCCCCCGGACGAGGGACCATCGACGAGCTCGTTGACAAGCTTGTGCAATATTGCCGACCACAGGCGGGCGGCGCGCTGTTCACCGACGACGTCGAACCGTACGAGCTCCTCAAGGTCCGGCTGCTCAACGGCACCCACTCGCTCATCGCCTACCTGGGCGCCCTCGCGGGCTGCGACACCATCCCGCAGTCCACCGCGCGGTCCTGTGGAACGAGTACCTCCCGAGCCTCACCGTCCCCGACGACGTCGATCTGGACGCGTACGTGGCCCGGCTCTTCACCCGCTGGTCCAACTCGGCACTCGGCCACCGCACCCGCCAGGTCGGCTCGGACGACTCCCCCGGCTTCGCCCCCGGCGAGCACGCGGCCGCCATGGCGGACCCGGCCCGCGACCGCCTCGCCGCCCTGCGCGCCCGCACCGGAGACGGCCCGGCGTTCGCCGCCGCGCGGTCCGCGACGGTCTGCAGCGCACCTCGCTGCGTGCCGTCGCCGACGAGGCCCAGCTCAATATCGGCTCCCTGCGCCACTACTTCGCCGGCCAGCAGGAGCTGATGCGCTTCGCGATGCAGTCGATGCTCGACCGGGTCGGCGGCCGGCTGCTCGCACACGTGGAGCGCATCGGGGATCTGGGTCGTCACCCCCGCCCCGAGCGGCTCCGGCTCGCTGCCGGGCTCCTGGCCGAGCTGCTGCCCCTGGACGAGACCCGCCGCGCCGAGGTCACCGTCTTCCTGGACTTCAACACGGCCGCCCGCACCGATCCGGCCTTCGGCGACCTCACGCGCCAGGCCGCCGAAGGCACCAGAAAGCTGGTGCGCCGCGTCCTCACCCGGCTCGACGCCACAGGCACCCTGCGCCCCGGTCTCGACCTCACGATCGAGACCGAGCGGCTGACGGCGCTCCTGGACGGCCTCGGCCTCAGCGCTGTCCTGCACCCCGAGCTCCTCACCCCGGAGCGATGCGGCGATGTGCTGCTCGCGCACCTGGAGGCCCTGTCGCGGTAATCGCCGCTCCTCGCTCGCACGCGGTGCGCCGCGTATGCGTACGTCCCCGAGCGGGTGGAAGGGTGGGAGTGCCATCGAGCGGCAGCCGAAGCAGGAAGAGGAGAGGCAGAGCGCGTGAGCGACGAGAGTACGTGGCGTGGTGGACCGATGCGGCGGGTGATGCGGGGGCGTGACCCGGACGAGGAACACCGCGCCTCCACGCCGCTGGAGCTGCTGTTCGACCTGACGTTCGTGGTCGCGATCTCGCAGGCCGCCGCCGAGCTGCACCACGCGCTGGCCGAGGGACACACCGGTGCGGCGCTGCCCGGGTACGCCGCGGTGTTTTTCGCGATCTGGTGGGCGTGGGTGAACTTCACCTGGTTCGCCTCCGCCTACGACACGGACGATGTCCCCTACCGGCTCCTGACCCTGCTGCAGATGGCAGGGGTGCTGGTACTGGCCGCAGGAGTGAAGCCCGCCTTCACGCACGGCGACTTCGCGGTGGTGGTCGTCGGCTATGTGATCATGCGGGTGGCGATGGTCACGCAGTGGCTGCGGGCCGCGGCGGAGCATCCGCAGGGCCGGGGCGCGGCCGTGCGCTACGCCGTGGGGATCATCGTTGTGCAGGCCGGGTGGATCGCCCGGCTGTGGACACCCGAGTCATGGGCGTGGGTCACGTTCGTGGTGCTGGTGGCCGCGGAGCTGGCCGTGCCGGCCTGGGCGGAGTTCCGGGGGCGCACCACGCGCTGGCACCCCGGCCACATCGCCGAACGCTACGGCCTGTTCACCATCATCGTGCTCGGCGAGGTCATTCTCGCCTCCTTGGCGGCCGTCCGGTCCGCCGTGAGCGAGGGGGGCCTGTCCGCCGGGCTGTTGATGATCGTCGTCGGCGGTCTGCTGCTGGTCTTCTCCCTGTGGTGGCTCTACTTCACCGGCCCGGAGGTCACCCTGCCCTGTCTGAAGACCGCGCTCGCCTGGGGGTACGGCCACTACGTGATCTTCGCGGCCATCGCTGCCCTGGGTGCCGGACTGGAAGTGGCCCTGGGTGCCGCGGAACACCACGCACACCTGTCGGCCCGGGGCGCGGCGCTGACCGTGGCCGTGCCGGTGGTGATCGTCCTGGTTGCCCTGGGCGTTCTGCACCGCTTGACCGGTACCGGCGCCGTGGGGCACGAACTGCTGGTGGCCGGCGGTGCGCTCGTCGTGCTGGCGCTGGGCTTCGCGGCCCCGGGACTCGGGGTGGGCGGTGCGGTACTGGGAATGGGCCTGGCCGTGGCCGCCACCCTGGCCGCCAATCTCCTCGCCATCTGCCGCCGCACCGCCACCGCGGTATGACGCTCGTGTCGTGGAGTGTTACCGGGGGCTCGTGAACGAGGCCCGCGTGCACCGAAGGGGCCGGACACCTGGGTGTCCGGCCCCTCGTCACCACCGCTCCTGCGCCGGCGCGGTGGCGCTGTGCCGGGCGGCGTGAGGGCGCCGCCCCGTCATTCCGCTCAGAAGAATCCGAGCTTCTTCGCCGAGTAGCTGACCAGCAGGTTCTTGGTCTGCTGGTAGTGGTCCAGCATCATCTTGTGGTTCTCCCGGCCGATGCCGGAGTTCTTG
>NZ_JOAX01000018.1 GCF_000720485.1 Streptomyces ochraceiscleroticus
CACCAAAATCTACACCTCTCTATTCGTCGGCAGCGTCAGATGTGTATAAGAGACAGACCCCCGTCCCCGCCCAGCGCGACACCACCGCCACCAGCCGCGTCCCCGTAGGCGTGCCCGCGGCCCCCGCCCGCCGCCGGCGACTGGGCGCCGTCCTGTGGGGCGCGCTGGCCGTCGTGGCCGTCGGCACGGTGGCGGCCGGCGTGCTGTACCTGCTGCAGGACGGCGGCGGGGTGAAGGACATCCCCGGGATGTCCGACGACCCGGCCACGCCGTCCGCCTCCGCGGGCGGCAACGGCGCGGACAAGCAGAAGCCGCCGAAGGTCCCGGTGGGCTACCACCTCGTCACCGAGAAGGAGTTCGGCGTCTCCTTCCCCGTGCCGAACGGCTGGACCCGTCAGTACATGCCGGACCGCAACGAGGTCGACTACCTGGCCCCCTCCGGCCTCGTCGGCCTGAAGGTCAGTGTGCTGAACTTCGCCAGTTCGAATCACGTCCGCCACTTCGAGCAGGTCGAGCAGCAGTTGCAGAGCAAGTCGCCGGGGTACGAGCGGCTGCGGCTGCAGGACACCCTGTTCCGGGGGCAGCCGGCGGCGATCTGGGAGTTCACCTTCCAGGGCCGGGTGCGCGACTTCCGCGCCATCGATCTCGGCTTCGGCAAGGAGGGCGAGGACGAGTACGCGATCTACCTGTCGGCGCCGAAGGACCAGTGGCCGAAGTTCCAGGAAGTCTTCCAGGTGGCCCGCGACGGCTTCCGCTACAAGTGACAGCAGGTAGCGACAGGTAGCGACAAGCAGCGACCGGTAGCGACGAGTAACGCAAGTAACGGCCACCGGGGCGATCAGGGGTGGATCAGGGGTCGATCAGGGCCGACCCTGATGCCCGGACATCCGTCCGCATGTGACGATCGGGAGCATGACGACCGCTCCGCCCCGGACCGAGGGCCCCTACGCCCCGGCGCCCGACCCCGCAGAGCCGCCCCCGCGCCGCCTGTACCGCAGCGCCGACGGCCGGCTCCTCGGCGGCGTCGCCCGCGGCCTGGCCGGTCACCTGGGGCTGCCCGTCTCCTGGGTGCGGATCGTCTTCCTCGCCCTCTTCGTGGCGCAGGGCATGGGCGCGCTCCTGTATGCCGCGTTCTGGTTCTTCGTTCCCCTCGGGGTCGGCGGCGTCGGCACCCACCGGCACCCGGCGTACGGCCCGTACGCCCCGCCCGCCGCCTCCGAGGGCGCGGCCCCGGAGGGCTGGCGCCGCCGCTTCCGCCGCCTCGACAAGGGCCAGATCTTCGCCCTGATCGCGCTGGTCATCGGCGCGTCGGTGCTCGCCTCGCAGTTCCAGCTCGGCCGCGCCAACGCCTACCTCTGGCCGATCCTGCTGATCGGCGCGGGCGTCGCCCTGGTCTGGCGGCAGGCCGACAACGCCCGCCGTGCCCAGTGGCTGGAAATCGGCCGTCGCAAGGGCGTGCTCCCCGTAGTGCGCGGCGCGGCGGGTGTCCTCCTGGTCGGCATCGGGGTCACCGGCATCGTCGTCCTCCAGGGCTCGGTCCGGAACCTGGGTTCCGTACTGCAGGCCGCGCTCGCCGTCGTCGTCGGCATCGCGCTGCTCGCGGGCCCGTACCTGGTCCGCATGACACAGGACCTCTCCGAGGAGCGCCTGATGCGCATCCGCGCGCAGGAGCGGGCCGAGGTCGCGGCCCACGTCCACGACTCCGTACTGCACACCCTCACGCTCATCCAGCGCAGCGCGGACGACCCCCGGGAGGTCGCCCGCCTCGCCCGCGCGCAGGAGCGCGAGCTGCGCGCCTGGCTGTACAAGCCGGAGGGGCGCGGCAAGGACGAGGCCGCGGAGCCGGACCGCCTCGCGGATGCCGTACGGAAGGCCGCGGCGGAGGTCGAGGACCACCACGGCGTACCGATCGAGGTCGTGGTCGTCGGCGACTGCGCGCTGGACGAGAAGCTGGTCGCCCAGCTCCAGGCCGCGCGCGAGGCGATGGTGAACGCGGCCAAGTACGGTGGCAGCGGCGGCGCGGTGCAGGTCTTCGCCGAGGTGGAGGGCCGGACGGTGTTCCTCTCGGTACGCGACCGGGGGCCGGGCTTCGACCTGGACGCGGTGCCGGGTGACCGGATGGGCGTACGGGAGTCCATCATCGGGCGGATGCAGCGCAACGGCGGTACGGCGCGGCTGCGCTCGGCCCCGGACGGGGGGACGGAAGTGGAACTGGAAATGGAGAGGGCGGCCGCGGAATGAGCGCGACGGAAGCAGCACAGGGGAGCGGCGCGGAGGAGTCCCGGCGCGCGCGAGTCGTCCTCGTCGACGACCACCGGATGTTCCGTACGGGCGTCCAGGCCGAGATCGGCCAGACCGACTCGACCGGCGTCGAGGTGGTCGGCGAGGCCGCGGACGTCGACCAGGCGGTCACGGTCATCACGGCCACGCGCCCCGAGGTGGTCCTCCTGGACGTGCACCTCCCCGGGGGCGGCGGCGTAGAGGTCCTGCGCCGGTGCGCGCCCCTCATGGCCGCCACCGACCGGCCCGTCCGCTTCCTCGCCCTCTCCGTCTCGGACGCGGCCGAGGACGTCATCGGCGTCATCCGCGGCGGCGCGCGAGGCTATGTCACCAAGACGATCACGGGAGCCGACCTCGTCGACGCGATCTTCCGCGTCAAGGACGGCGACGCGGTGTTCTCGCCCCGCCTCGCGGGTTTCGTCCTCGACGCGTTCGCCAACACGGACGCCCCGCCGGTCGACGAGGACCTCGACCGCCTCACGCAGCGCGAGCGCGAGGTGCTGCGGCTGATCGCGCGCGGCTATGCGTACAAGGAGATCGCCAAGCAGCTCTTCATCTCCGTCAAGACGGTGGAGTCCCACGTCTCGGCGGTCCTCCGCAAGCTCCAGCTCTCGAACCGTCACGAGCTGACCCGCTGGGCAACGGCCCGCCGCCTGATCTGACGTCGTCGGAGGGCAGCCGGAGTTCGCACCACACGGTTTTGCCGATGCGGTACGGGCGGGGCTCGGCGCCCCACGCGTCCGCGAGGGCGGCGACGAGCGCGAGGCCCCGCCCCGACTCGTCGCCGGGCCCGGCGACCCGTGGCTCCGGCTGCGCGCTGCTCGCGTCGGCGACCTCGATACAGAGGGTGCCCGCCCGTACGAGTGCGCGGGCGCGCAGCTCGCGGCCGGGCGAGACGTGTGCGTGCCGGCACGCGTTGGTCATCAGCTCGCTGAGCAACAGCACGGCGGTGTCCGCGATTTCGTCGGGTACTTTCCACGACCGCGCCTGTGCGGCGAGCAGTGTACGCGCCCTCCCGACACTCCGTGCGCTCCTCGGCAAACGCCACTCGATGTCTTGGGGTGTTCCGTCGGTCATAGCCGCAGAGTGACCGCCTGGTCATAGCCTTGGGGAGTGACGGACCGGGTACCGCCGCAGTTGTACCCGGCCGGTACCCCCGGAGGTGGACGCGGTGACGGACGCGTGGCGCTACTGCGGTAACCAGGTCAAGCTGTGGCGTAACCATGCAGGCGTTTCGCGTGACGCCCTCGCCGCGGAGTCCGGCTATGCGCAGGACTCGGTGAAGTCCATGGAGCAGGGGCGCCGCCGCCCCACGGTGAAGCTCCTCGAAATCGCCGACGAAATGTGCGGCGCGCACGGGATGTTGCTAGCGGCGCGCGATTACTTGAAGCCGGCCCCCTTCCCGGCCCGATCCCATGAGTACATGGCGTTGGAGTCCGAGGCCATCGCCGTGCACTGGTACGAGCCGATACTGATTCCGGGCTTGCTCCAGACCGACGCCTACGCCCGAGTGCTGATGAGCGAGACCTACCCGCCTGCGGACGACGAGACGGTCGAGGAACGCGTGAGCGCCCGGCTGCGTCGGCAAGAGGCGCTGTCGTCCCGCCCCCGGGTCGTGTTCGACTTCGTCATCCACGAAGCCGCGCTACGGATGATGGTGGGCGGCATCAGGACCATGCGCCAGCAGATGCATCGGCTGCTGGAGGTCGGCGAGCTGCGGAACGTATCGATCCAGGTGCTCCCCATTGGCCGCTGCAGCGGGGTAGTCCTCATCGGCGGCATCGTCCTTCTGGAAACGGCCGAGCACGACCGGTACGCCTACGTAGAAGGCCAGCGGACGAGTGCTCTCTACGCTGACGTGGAGAAGGCCAGCGAGCTGACTCAGCGGCATGGCATGCTCCGCAAACATGCCCTCTGCGTCGAGGAGTCGGCCGAATTCATCAGGAAGGTGGCGGCGGAGCATGAGTGACGAGCTTGCTTGGTACAAGTCCAGCTACAGCGATGATGAGGGCGGCGCCTGCGTCGAGGTCGCTGAACACGCGGCACGCGTATACGTGCGGGACAGCAAGGAGCCCCTCGGCCCCCGTCTGGCGATAGCCCCCGCGGCCTGGGCGGCGTTTGTCGCGTACGCCGCCGGAGGCGAATAGGCGGATCAACGCGACCCCCGTCTACGGAGTACCGCCGTGGTGACCGGGGAGTGGAGCTCCCAGCCCATGGCCCGGTACAGGGAGAGACCGTCGTCCCGGGCCACCAGGACCCCCTGCGTCGCCCCCTGTTGCGCGGCGCGGGCCGCCAGGGCCGTCATCACGACCCGGCCCAGACCCTGGCGGCGGTGCGCCGGATCCGTACGCACGCGGTCGAAGACCGCCACCGTACCGGCCAGCGCGACCCGGCCGCCGGCCGCCACCTCACCCGTCGCGGCGAACGCACGCGCGTCGACGAGGCCGCCCTGGGCGACCGTCTCGACGACGTATCCGCCGGGCAGCACGGCTGGATCCGGCGGTGGCGCGGGCGCGGCGCCGGGCACCAACCCGTCCCGCAGCCCGTCGGGCACCCCATCGCGCGCCCCGGTGCGCAACGCGCGCCCCAGTGGGGCGGTCATCAGGTACTCCGGGGCCTGGAAGTCCCAGGACGCCGGCAGCGCGGGCTCGACGGCCGAGCGGGGCGCGCAGACCTTCAGCCACAGGCCGGGCGTGATGAGCGCGACGGACAGGCGGCGCAGTACCGCCGGGTCGGCCGCGGGCAGGACGTACCGCGCGACCTGGTCCGTGCGGCCGACGGCTATCCGGAAGCCGCCCGGTACCGCGACCGCGCCGTCCGCGCCGCGCGAACGTACCCAGCCGTCCACCCAGGCGCGTACGACCTCCGGCCGTGCCACAGGCACGCGGTGGTGCTCGGTCATTGTGTCCACGGACCCGATCGTATTGCGAGAGCTTCGCAATAGTGACGGTGGAATTCGGCCCCCTTGCATAACGCTGCCGGAGCCACCCGAATCCTTCAAAAATCAGGCTACTTGAGAGAGGCCGAGGGCCGTGCGGGTACATATCGGTGATGGTGTTCGGCTCTACTTCGATGTGGAGGGGGCCCAACTGGTGACGGACGGCCCGGACATGGCCGAACGGCCGACGATCGTGCTGCTCCACGGGGGTCCGGGGGCGGATCACACCCTGTTCAAGCCGGAGCTTTCCGCCGCGGCCGGTTTCGCGCAGGTCATCTATCTGGATCAGCGCGGAAGTGGTCGTTC
Organism: Streptomyces ochraceiscleroticus; assembly: GCF_000720485.1. GTDB lineage: Bacteria > Actinomycetota > Actinomycetes > Streptomycetales > Streptomycetaceae > Streptomyces > Streptomyces ochraceiscleroticus. The sequence goes on from NZ_JOAX01000018.1 coordinate 5,525, forward strand.
CGTGCGCAGCGGGCCGCTGCAGTGGACGTGGGAACGGTGGGCGGACGACGCGATCGACTTCTGCGACGCGCTGGAGATCGAACGGCCCGTTCTCGTCGGTACGTCCAGCGGGGGCTGGGTCGCGCTGCTGGCGGCGATCCGGCACCCGGACCGGTTCGCCGGGCTGGTACTGGACAGCGTGATGCCCGGCGACACGTACGAACGGCTGGAGATGTTCGAACGGCTGGGAGGGGCGGAGGCCCGGGACGTCGCGCTGCGCTACTGGGCGGGGGACACGGGCGACGAGATGACCGACGCGTGGGAGCGGGTCTGCCTGCCGCTGTACTCGCAGCAGGCGGGCGGGGACGCGGCCGGCCGGGACCGGCTGCGCCGGGTGCGCTGGAACGACGACGTGCTGGACCACTTCCGGCTGGTGCTGGCGCGGGAGTTCGACCCTTGGCGCGGGCTGGACCGGCTGGCGTGCCGGACGATGATACTGGCGGGGGAGCAGGACCCGGTGGCGACCGCGTCGGCGGCCCGCCGCTTCGCGCACCGGCTGAGTCATACGGACGTACGGCTGCACGTACTGGCCAAGGCGGGGCACGGCGTCTTCCGCGAGGCGCCGAAACGGGCGATGGACCTGCTGCGGGACTTCGTGGTGAGCGGCCATGTACCGCGGCTGCATTGAGGATTGGGCCGGATGGGAACGGCCTGCCGAATTCCGACCGTAGGGTCGAATTCCGCGGGGGAATTGATTGACCGGGTGGTTGAGCGCTGGATCGTTTTCGTTACTGGTGTGGCGCCAGTTATCCCGAGTTCCGCCTCGCGACAGCAAAGCCGAAGGGGGACTCCGGGGGCGTGGCTGCTCGCGGTCGGTGCGGTACGGCGGCGGTCCGTAACAAGGGGGAGCGGGCCGCCGCCGTACCTCGGCGGGGGCGGCCGACGGCCGCCGGGGCGGAACCGACGGCGATGGGGAGCCGACCGCCTGAACGAGGACGCTAAACCTCCCGGCGGGCATTAGGCGGGGCATTGCCGGTACTTGTCCGTTCCGTTGCCATGGACTGGTCGCTTTCGGCCGCCGGGTGGCAGGTACCGACCGGTGGCGACTGGTGACGGACCGGGACAAGGACGGCAGCCCTGCCCGATGGCCGGGCCGAGGGCGGGGCTACGATCGACCACTATGGACGTAGTGATCAATGTGTTCGTCGCCCTGCACATCATCGGCATCGCCTCGCTGCTCGGCGGCTTCCTCACGCAGATGAAGGCGATGGGCGCGGGCACCGCCCGCTTCGTGCCCGCGATGCTGCACGGCGCGATCACGATGCTGGTGACCGGCGTCATCCTGGTCGGCCTGAACCAGATGCAGGACTACTCGGTCAACAACATCAAGATCGGCGTCAAGCTCGCCCTCCTGATCGTGATCCTGGGCCTGGTCTACGTGAAGCGTGACGAGGAGAAGGTGGAGAAGCCGCTCTTCGGGCTCGTCGGCCTGCTCACGGTGATCAACATCTTCATCGCGCTGCTCTGGACCTGAGCGCCTGCCCGGATTCGCCGGGCCCGGTGAACGTACGAACCGCGCGACTGCCCCGAGGGGGCGGCCGCGCGGTTCGTCTTTGTGGCCGGCGGGTACCTCAGGCCGGTCGTACGCTGAGGCCGATCGTGAGCTCAGGCCGGTCGTACGCTCCCGTAGATCGGCATGTAGTAGATCGACTCCACGCGGACGTTCGCGCCCGGCTTCGGCGCGTGGATCATCTTGCCGTCGCCGATGTACATCCCGACGTGGCTGATGTCGTCGTAGAAGAAGACCAGGTCACCGGGTTGCAGATCGCCCGTCGCGACGCGCGTGCCCACCTTCACCTGGTCCCAGGTCGTCCGCGGCAGCGAGACGCCCGCCGCCTTCCACGCCGCCTGGGTGAGTCCCGAGCAGTCGTACGACGTGGGGCCGGTCGCGCCCCATACGTACGGCTTGCCGAGCTGCGCGCGGGCGAAGGCGAGCGCCTTCTCCGCCTTGGTTGCGTACGAACCGTCGGGCACCCCGGAGCCTGACCCCGTCCCGGACCCGGTATCACCCCCGGAGCCGGACCCGCCGGTCGTACCACCCGATCCGCCGTCCTGCTGCTCCTGCCGCTCGCGCTCGGCCTGCTCCCGCGCCAGCTCCTCGGCCTTGCGCCGGGCCTCGGCCTTCTTCTTGCGGTCCAGCTCCGCCAGCCGCGCCTTCTCCTGCGCGGTCAGCCGGGACAGGAGCTGCCGGGCCTCGGTCAGCTTGTCCTGCACGTCCCGCTTGGACGTCTTCAGCGACTCCTGGGACTTCTGCAGCTCCTCCAGGCTCCTGGTCGCCTGCGCCCGCTTGCGCGCGGCCTGCGCCTGCTGGTCCTGGTAGTCGTCGACCGCCTCCTGCTGGCGGCCGGTGAGCCGCTCCATCAGGTGGTTGCGGTCCACGAACTGCTGCGGGTCCCGGGCCAGCATGAGCTGCGCGGTCGGGCTCAGTCCGCCGGAGCGGTACTGCGCGGAGGCGAAGGTGCCCAGCTCGCGCCGGGCCTCGTTCATCTTCTCGGTCCGCCGGGCCGCGGCCTCCCGCAGCTCGTCCACCTTCTCGCTCTGCGTGCCGGCGCGCTCCTTGGCGGCGTTGTACTTCTGGGTGGCGACCTCGGCCTGCCGGTACAGGCCGTCGACCTTCTTCTTGACCTCTTCTATGGAGGGCTTGGGGCTGCTGGGGGCCGCGTCCGCGCTCTGGGTGAGCAGCGTGACGGAGGCGAGCGCCGCGGTGGTGAGCCCGGCCGCCGTACGGCGGTGCGCGGGCACGGCGAGGATGCGGGTGCGCGGCTTGCGATGAGACGCCAAGGCCGGCGACTCCTTCCGTGGACCGCCTACCGGGTTAGCTGTCGGGTTCGGGCGTGTGCCGCATGCTGCGGCGTACTACGGAAGGTGCCCTACGGCCTGTGCGGATCGTTCCCCGTGCGGGTCGCTCCGTGCCGGCCGATTCACCCCGGTCGTACGTGTGGGTCCCCGGCTCCGGCTGTCGTGCGTACGAACAGTGCGTACGAACCGTGCATACGAGCTGTGCGCACGAACAGGCGGACTCGGCGGGGCGGCCCGTGCCGGCGCTTTCGCCGGGCGGTGGGGCGGGCTGCCCGGTCGGCACGGTAGCCAACTCGTGTGACTTCTGTGAAGGCTGATGTTCGATTTGCCCGATACATTTTCGTGACCTGATCGTGTCCGGGCCGATGACCGACCACCTGTGAACACGGATTGTCCGGTCTTGTTGTCCGTCCGTGAGTGCGGAGCGGGCCCCGTATCCTCCGCGCGCCCGCCGCGGGCGGCCCGTCGACCCCGGAATTCCGCGGTCCGGACCGCGTTGTCAGTGGGGCGGCCTAGACTCGGTGGGCGATGAGCAGCCTCTTTGACGACAGCTTCCTGGCGGACCTCGACCCCAAGGACGAGGAGCCGCCGCCTCCCGAGGACGAGGACCGTCCGGCAGCGGAGGAGGTGCCGCACGACCTCTTCGGCGGCCGCTATGACGCCCCCGTGCAGCGGGACGCGTACTACCGCGACGGCGCCGCCCGCCCCGCGGTGGACCCGGCCGCGCTGCTGGAGGGGCTGAACGACCAGCAGAAGGCCGCCGTCGTGCACAGCGGCGGTGCGCTGCTCATCGTCGCCGGCGCCGGCTCCGGCAAGACCCGCGTCCTCACGCACCGCATCGCGCATCTGCTCGGCGCGCGCGGCGTCCACCCCGGCCAGATCCTCGCGATCACGTTCACGAACAAGGCCGCGGGCGAGATGAAGGAGCGCGTCGAGGACCTGGTGGGCCCGCGCGCCAACGCCATGTGGGTGTCCACGTTCCACAGCGCCTGCGTGCGCATCCTGCGCCGCGAGTCCAAGAAGCTGGGCTTCACGTCGTCGTTCTCGATCTACGACGCCGCCGACTCCAAGCGCCTGATGGCCCTGGTCTGCCGCGACCTGGACCTGGACCCCAAGCGCTTCCCGCCCAAGTCCTTCAGCGCCAAGGTCTCCAACCTCAAGAACGAGCTCATCGATCACGAGGACTTCGCCGGGACGGCTGCTGACGGCTTCGAGAAGACGCTCGCCGAGGCGTACGCGATGTACCAGGCACGGCTGCGCGAGGCCAACGCCCTGGACTTCGACGACATCATCATGACGACGGTGAACCTGCTCCAGGCGTTCCCGGACGTCGCGGACCACTACCGCCGCCGCTTCCGGCACGTCCTGGTCGACGAGTACCAGGACACCAACCATGCGCAGTACACCCTCGTGCGCGAGCTGGTCGGCCCCGGGACGCCCGAGGTGCCCGCCGCCGAGCTGTGCGTCGTGGGCGACGCCGACCAGTCGATCTACGCCTTCCGCGGCGCCACGATCAGGAACATCCTCCAGTTCGAGGAGGACTACCCGGACGCGACCACGATCCTGCTGGAGCAGAACTACCGCTCCACGCAGACGATCCTCTCGGCCGCCAACGCCGTCATCGAGCGCAATGAGAACCGCCGCCCGAAGAACCTCTGGACGGACGCCGGCACGGGTCCGCAGATCACCGGCTATGTCGCCGACACCGAGCACGACGAGGCGCAGTTCGTCGCCGACGAGATCGACCGGCTGACGGACGCGGGCGACACCAGGGCCGGCGATGTGGCGATCTTCTATCGTACGAACGCCCAGTCCCGTGTCTTCGAGGAAGTCTTCATCCGGGTCGGGCTGCCCTACAAGGTCGTCGGCGGCGTGCGCTTCTATGAGCGCAAGGAGGTCCGGGACGTCCTCGCGTACCTGCGCGTGCTGGCCAACCCCGAGGACGCCGTCCCGCTCCGCCGCATCCTGAACGTGCCGAAGCGCGGCATCGGCGACCGCGCCGAAGCCATGATCGAAGCGCTCGCGCTGCGCGAGAAGATCACCTTCCCGCAGGCGCTGCGCCGCGTCGACGAGGCGTACGGCATGGCCGCGCGCTCCTCGAACGCCGTCAAGCGCTTCAACACGCTCATGGAGGAGCTGCGGACCATCGTCGAGTCCGGCGCCGGCCCCGCGACCGTCCTGGAGGCGGTCCTGGAGCGTACGGGCTATCTGGCCGAGCTCCAGGCGTCCACGGACCCGCAGGACGAGACCCGCATCGAGAACCTCCAGGAACTGGCGGCGGTCGCCCTCGAGTTCGAGCAGGACCGCGATGAGGACAATCCGGGCACGCTCTCCGACTTCCTGGAGCAGGTCGCGCTGGTCGCCGACTCCGACCAGATCCCCGACGAGGACGAGGAGGGCACGGGCGTCATCACGCTCATGACCCTGCACACGGCGAAGGGCCTGGAGTTCCCGACCGTCTTCCTGACCGGCATGGAGGACGGCGTCTTCCCGCACATGCGCGCGCTCGGCCAGACCAAGGAGCTGGAGGAGGAGCGGCGGCTGGCGTACGTCGGCATCACGCGCGCCCAGGAACGCCTGTACCTCACCCGCTCCACGATGCGCAGCGCCTGGGGCCAGCCCCAGTACAACCCGCAGTCCCGCTTCCTGGAGGAGATCCCCGACCAGTACGTCGAGTGGAAGCGCACCGGCCCGGCGACGCCGTCCGCGTCCATGGGCGGGCTGTCCTCCGGCCTGTCCGGCGGCGGCTTCGGGGCCTCGTCCTCCGTCTCCTCCTCGCGCAGCAAGGCGGGGCCGAGCGGCTTCGCGACCCGGCGGGCGAAGGACCGCCCGGTGGTCGCGCTGGCGATCGGCGACCGCGTCACGCACGACAGCTTCGGGTTGGGCACGGTCGTCGGCGTCAAGGGCAGCGGCGACAACGCCGAGGCCACGATCGACTTCGGCGGCGAGAAGCCGAAGCGGCTGCTGCTGCGGTACGCGCCGGTGGAGAAGCTGTAGTCGTACGTTGGCGGGGACGCCGTAGTCGTACGCACCGCAGGCGGCCCGCCCCCGGAGGGGCGGGCCGCCTGCGTGTTGCTCAGTTCGGGGTTGCTCAGTTCGGGTTGATGCCCTTGGAGCGCAGCCAGGGCAGCGGGTCTATCGCGTCGCCGCCGTCGGGGTGCACCTCGAAGTGGAGGTGCGGGCCGGTGGAGTTGCCCGAGTTGCCGGAGTACGCGATGACGTCTCCGGCCTTGACCGTGCCCGAGCGGATCTTCGCGCTGCTCAGGTGGCAGTACCAGGTCTCGGTGCCGTCCGGCGCGGTGAGCTCCACCATGTTGCCGTAGGCGGGGTTCCACTTGGTGACGACGGTGCCGTCGGTGGCGGCCATGACCGGAGTGCCGTAACTGACCGGGAAGTCGATGCCCGAGTGCAGCGACATCCAGTTGACGCCGGCCTGCCCGAAGAGCGCGCTCAGCCCGTGCTGCTTGACCGGCAGCGCGAACTTCGGCCGCAGCGCCTCCTTGCGCGCTGCCTCCTCCGCCCGCCTCTTCTTCTCGGCGGCCTCCCGGGCCTGCAGGTCGAGACGTTCCTGCGTACGACTGGCACGGTCGGCGAAGTCGTTCGCGTCCGCGCTCAGGTTGGAGAGCTGGGAGTCCAGCTTGTTGTTCGCGGCCGACGGCTTCACCGCCGAGGCTTCCGAAGCGGCCTGTACGGCGGTGTTGTCCTCGTCCTTGTCGGTCGCACCGGAGACGGAGGCGGCGGCCACGGCGCACACGCCCATGGCGGCCACGGACGGCACGGCGACGGTCAGCAGCGCGGACTTCTTCGGCGTCCGCCGCCGGCCCCGGCCGCCGCCGCTCCCGGCTTCCCGCCGGGCGGCCCGACGGCCACCGGGGGCGGCTGCGGAAGAACCGGGGGGAGCGCCTTCGGGCGCGGCTTCGGGGGAGAGGGTGGGGGTGGGGATGATCGCGGTGACCGAGGAGTGGAGATCGCTGTCGGTCGCGTCTTCGGCTCCGGCTCCGGCTTCGGGGTCGGCCAAGTCATCGACGGTGAAGACGGCGGTGGACTCGGCAGCGGCCTCGAACTGACCGGCTTCGATGTGGCTGTTGTCGAACTGGCCGGTGTCGAAGGAGCCGGTGTCGAACTGGCCGGTGTCGAACTGACCCGTGTCGAAGGGGCCGGTCCCGAACTGGGTCGCTTCGAACTGGGGCGTTTCGAACTGCGCGTCCTGCGGGGTGGCCTCGTAACCGCCGGCAGCCGGCCAGGCACCGCCGACCGTGTCGTACGCACCGGTGTCATACGTCCCGGTGTCGTAGGCACCGGTCACGTCGTACGCGCCGGTGTCGTAGGCACCGCTCGCGTCGTATGCCCCGGTGGTGTCGTACGTACCGGTGGCGTCGTGCGACGGGTACGCATACGGGTCGTACGTACCGGTCTCGTACCCCGCAGGGTAGGTGCCGCCGTCGTACGTTCCGTTCGCCTCGTACGCACCGCTCACGTCATACGCGCCGGTGTCGTACGTCCCGCTGTCGTACGGGACCGCACCGTAGGCGTCGTACGTACCAGTCACGTCGTACGCACCGCTCGCGTCGTACGCGCCGGTGTCGTAGGTACCGGCGGCATACGCACCGGTGTCGTACGTGCCGGTGGTGTACCCGTCGTACGCGGCGTAACCGAGCTGGGCGTCCTGCTGCTCGTGCGACTCGTAGCCGGGATAGGACCCGTACGAGGCGTCAGCAGCAGAGCCGGTCGGGTCTGGGTTCCCCGACGGGTGACGGTCGTTCACCACCAACTTCTCTTTCGCCTCGGCAGCAGGAGAATTAGCGGCGACTGTACCCGGCGGTATGCGATGGCGACAATCTTCCGTAGGTTTCGGGCCCTTCCAGACCGGGCATTTGGCCGTCTTTCGGAGGACGCCCGGCATGTTCTTGGCGCGACGTTCGGTGAATGTTCGACATCGATTGGCGTAGGCGTCGTGATCGGAAAGCGGGCCGGCACACGAGGTGGGGCCCGGATCCGAACGGGATCGGCCGACAGGCCGGGCGGTGTGGTCAGGCGACGGACGCCTGGTCGGGCGCGACCTCGTCCGCCGCGCCGCCGGGATTCTCCGACTGGGCCGGATTCGTCGGGTCTGCCGAGGCCAGCGCCTCGCGGATGCCGGCCGCGACCGTGCCGTTGACCGGAAAGGCCAGATGTCCGACACCGGAGACATGGATGTTCCGGCTCCGCAGATCGGCATGATTGATCTTTGCCGTCTCGGTCGGAACCATCATCTGATCGAGATCGCTCCAGAAGCAGACGAAAGAGGTCCGGCAATTCGGCGCGGGCCGGGCCAACTCCTTGATCACGTCGGAATCCGTCCGCATCTGGCGCACGAGCGGATGCGCGGGCAGCAGCGAGGCGAGCCGGGTGCCGCCGTGCGGGGTGCCGAGCGTGACCAGCGTCCGGATCCGCGCGTCCCCGCCCAGCCGCTGCACGTAGTACCGCGCGATCAGGCCGCCGAGGCTGTGGCCCACCAGGTCGATGCGCCGGTGACCGGTGCGCTCGCAGACGTCCTCCACATGCCGGCCGAGCAGCTCAGCGGCCTTGCGTATGTCGCAGGTGAGAGGGGAGTAGTTGAGCGCCTCGAGGTGGCACCAGCCGTGCCGGCGCAGCGAGCGGCGCAGCAGTACGAAGACGGAGCGGTTGTCGATGAAGCCGTGCAGCAGGAGCACCGGCGGATGCGACCGGCCCTCGGTCGGCAGCATGGCGGGCGCGGGCAGCGAGTCCGCGGCCTCGGCCGCCGGCCGTCCTGACCGTCCCGGACGTCCTGACTGCCCCGATACGGCGGATCCGGCCCCGGTTCCGGAGTCTGCGTCCGTTTCTGTCGCGGTCTGAGGCCAGGCGTTTGATCTCCCGGTGCTCGTCCCAGCGCTCGCCCCGGCGTGCGCCCCCGTATTCGCCCCGGCGTTCGTCGTTCCCGCCGGGGCCGTGGCGGTCTTGGCCGTGGTGGCCTTCGGACCGGTCTTCGTGTGTGCGGACGGCGATCGTCCGGCATCGCGTACTGCCTCGGCGTCCGAGCCCGCGGCCGAGGCCGCACGGGCTGCCGCTGCCGCGGCCTGCTCCTGCGAGACGCCCGTGGGGTACAGCAGGAGGTGCCCGGCGAGCACCGCCAGCTCCCAGACCGTGACGCGCAGCATGGCGGCGGAGGGGCGGATCAGACAGCAGAGAAAGGGCAGGGCCTTCATCGGCCGACCTCCGAACGGCACGCGGAGGACGCCTCTGTCCCCCGTCATGCCCTCATGGGGAGCCGTTGGGTGCGTACACGGTCCCTGTGCACCGTGCTCGCCGATGACGTCGAGGTACCGGCGCGGACTCCGGCGGGTGTTACCCGACGAGAGCCCCGCGGCTGCTGCGCCTGCGGTGTGTGCCGGCCGTACTGTCCGTTCCGTCTCTCCCGGCCGGCCTGCCCGTACGTGACGCGGTACCTCTTCCCCGCACACCGTGCGTGTGCATGGGGCCTGTACGTACCCGGAATGCGCACTGCCGTGCCGCGCGGCTCCGGCGCGGCGGTGCGGCAATCTGCTGCGGCTCCCTGCGCCGCCCCGCAGACGCCCCCGCCGCCTTGCGGCGGCGGAGGAGATGCGGCGTACGACGCGTAGCGAACGTGTCCCACGTGTGATTTCCCCCTCCCTCCATGTCGCGAAACGGCTCCGTACGCGATGCTGGGGATAACGTTCGTTCACGCTGGCGGCCGCCCTGGCGGCCGCATATTCGGTTGTCGGCTCGACGGCGCTGGTCAAGGCCGGTGCCGCGCTTGGCTTGGAGGCAGTGATGGGTGTGACTGGTCCGATCCGTGTGGTGGTGGCCAAGCCGGGGCTCGACGGCCACGACCGTGGAGCCAAGGTCATCGCGCGGGCCCTGCGGGACGCGGGCATGGAGGTCATCTACACCGGGCTCCACCAGACTCCGGAGCAGATCGTCGACACCGCGATCCAGGAGGACGCCGACGCGATCGGCCTCTCGATCCTCTCGGGGGCGCACAACACCCTCTTCGCGAAGGTGATCGAACTGCTCAAGGAGCGCGACGCGGAGGACATCAAGGTCTTCGGCGGCGGCATCATCCCGGAGGCCGACATCGCGCCGCTCAAGGAGCAGGGTGTCGCCGAGATCTTCACTCCGGGCGCCACGACGGCCTCCATCGTTGAGTGGGTGAACGCGAACGTCCGCCAGCTGACGGCCTGAGCGGGCCTCCGCCCGCCCGGGCCCCGACGCCGAACCCGGTGTTCGCCCCGGCCCCGACCCCGACCCCGGCCCGGGCGCGGGACGCCCCCGCGCCCGAGCGCTCGTCCGCGCGCCTGCCGCAGGCGGCGGCCAGGGGGCGGCTGCCCGGGGGCTCACGGTCCCGCTCCGGCGTGCCCGGAGTCCGCCCCGGCGTGCGGGGCGTCCCTCCCGGTCAGTTCCGCGTGCATCGTGGCGCGGAGCCGGAGCGTGCCGACCAGCCGCTGGAAGGCCTCGGACCAGTAGCCGTCCGCGCCGGGCGAGCCGTCCTCCGGCTCGCCGCCCTGCGCCGTGAGCATGTCGAGCCGGTCCGCCGCGGCCGGGTCCAGACACCGTTCGGCCAGCCCCATGACCCCGCTGAAGCTCCACGGATAGCTGCCGGCGTCCCGCGCGATGTCCAGCGCGTCGACCACCGCCCGGCCGAGCGGCTCGGCCCACGGCACGGCGCACACCCCCAGCAGCCGGAACGCGTCCGACAGTCCGTGCGACGCGATGAACTCCGCCACCCACGCCGCGCGTTCCCCCGCGGGCAGCACCCCCAGCAGCTTCGCCGCATCCCGCGACGACCCGGCCTCCCCATCGGAAGCGGCGATACCGGGAGCAGCGCTGCCCGATATTCCGTTGCCGGCTGCGGTCGGGGCGCCCAGGAGCGCCCGTGCCCAGGCGGCGTTGCGCTGGCGCACCGCCGCCCGGCACCAGGCGTCGTGCACCTCCGTCCGCCGCCCGTCCGCCACCGGCAGCGCGACGATCTCCTCCGGGCTGCGGCCTCCCAGTAGTCCCGGCCACACCCCGAGCGGTGTGGCCTCGAGCAACTGGGTCATCCACCACGCCCGTTCGCCCCGGCCGGCCGGGGCCTTCGCCACCACCCCGTCCCGTTCCATCCCCGCGTCGCAGGCCCGCGGCGGCGTCACGACGAGGACCGGGCCCGCGGTCGGCTGCTCCCGGTCCGCGCCGTCGTACTCGGCCGCTTCGTCGAGCCGGAGGCAGGCCGTGGCGCGTTCGGCCATGCGGGATGCCAGAGCGGACTCCGGCAGGGCGGAGAGCAGTTCGGCGGCTGTCGCCCGGACGTTACGGCTGCGGTCGGACAGCGCCTTCTCCAGGAACGGCTCGTCGGCCGGCGACAGCCCCTCGCGGAGCGAGTCCAGGAACATCAGCCGGTCCTCGGCCCGTTCGGTGGACCACGTGCCCGCGAGCAGCGCCAGGCCCGCCGCCGGATCGAGGCGGCGGGTCGCCGACAGCAGCGCGACCCGCTCCGCGAACAGGCCCTCTTCCCAGAGGCGTTGACTTGCCGCGTGGTCCTGTCGCGCGGGCAGTGCCGCCGCGCCGCCGATCCCGCGCAGCGCGAACTTCCAGTCGTCGTTCAGCCGCGCCAGCCACAGCGCCCGCGGCCCGGCCAGCGCGAGCGCGGCCGGCTGCAGGTCCGTACGGGCCCGGGCCGCGTCCAGCAGGGCCGGCAGCAGTGCGGCGGGCGCGCGGTACCCCTGCTCCCCGGCCGTCGCGAGCCACTGCGGCAGCAGCTCCGTCAGGTCGGGGGCCGCGCCGCGCCGGCTGCCCGCATGGCCGCCCCGGTCGGCCAGCAGCAGCGCCAGCCTGCGCCGTGCCGCGTCCGGCAGCTCGGGTCGCGGGTCCGGCGGGGCGACGGCCGGCCGCTCCGCGGCGGGCGCGGGGCGCAGGCCCGCCCGCCGCCGTACCGTGCTCACCGCGGCCGCGTCCAGCAGCGCGGCGGCGGGCTCCCGCCCCGCATGCACCGGCACCGGCGCGGCCCGCCGCTCCGTCCCGAGCAGCGCGGCACTCACCAGCTCCCCCCAAGAAGCCATCCGGTCCCCCTTCTGGACGGTCACGCTCCCGCTGGTTTCTCTCGTCTCATTCACGGCGTCCCTCCCCTCCCGTCGGTCGTTCGGCTCCGAGCCGTTCTCACAGCGCCACCGGCGCCGGGTCCCATGTCGTCAGCGGGACGAAGCCCCGGTGGCCGCACTCGCCGAACACGGTGAGGGGGCCGCCGCCGGATATCGCGGCGAGCTGCCACAGGCCCGCACCGCCCTCGCAGCGAGGGTCCACGGGCAGCGCCGACTCGCCGTCGGCGTCGGCCAGTTGCCACCCGGTGCCCGGCCGCCCCGGCGTGGGCGGCCGGCCCGGTATCGGTACGACGTCGGCCAGCACCACCGGCCAGGAGTCCAGCCACGGGTCGTCGCGCAGCGCGTCACCGTACGCGGCGAGCGCGGCGTCCGCGCCGCACCCGGCCGGTACGCCGCCGGGAGCGGCCGGTGCGTACCGCTCGCCCACGGCGACGCGCAGCGGGCGGGCGCCCGGGTAGTACGTCAGATCGGCGTCCAGGACGAGCCCCGGCGGCAGGGCGAGATCGTGCGCCCGCCCGGGGCCCGCGAAGGAGAGGTGCAGCGCCATCCGGCCCGTCCGCTCGCCCCGCATCCATATGCGCCGCGTGGTCAGCTTGCCCTGCGGGCCTTCCTCGCGGTCCTGCTGCGACAGCACCAGCCAGCGGTCCCGCACCGTCCGCTCCTCGGACGCGGCCGCGGGACCGGACGCATCGGTCGTCAGGCCCACTCGCGAGCGGACCGTGGCCGCCAGCGGCTCCGGAAGCCGCTCGATACCAAGGAGCCCCTCGTCGAGCAGGTGCAGCAGCGCGCATTCCTCCAGCAGCCGGGACGGCCAGTCGGCGCCGGAGCCCGGGATGGACCCCAACTCCCGCACCCGGGCCGCCAGTCCGGGCGCCTGGGCGTCCACCATGCGGGCCGCTGTCTCATCCCAACTGCCGTACCCCGCGCGGTCCGCCGCGGCCAGCCCGGACCGCAGCAGGTCGGCGAGGCGCCGCTCCAGCTCCTCGGCCCCCGCGCCGACCCGCTGCGCCCGGCGCTCCGCCCGCCGGCGCGCCCCCTCCGGGTCCGCGAGCCCCTTACTGCCCTTGTCCTTGCCCCCGTCCTTGTCCCCCTTGCCGGGCCGGTCCTCGCGGTGCTCGCGCCGCCCGGACAGCCACTCGGCTACCCACAGCGGCGGCTCGCCGCCCGTCACCACACCCCCGTCATCCCCGTCGGAGCCGTCCTCTCCGGCCCACAGCAACAGCAGTCCCAGCGCGTGCTTGCACGGGAACTTGCGGCTCGGGCAACTGCACTTGAAGGCAGGCCCCGTCGTGTCCACCATCGCTCGGTATGGCGTGCTCCCGCTCCCTTTGCACACGCCCCACACCGCTCCGTCGCCCGCGCCCGCCTCCGACCACGGGCCGGGCGTCGCGAGCTTGCCGCCGGCCTTGCGCGACGCCGCGTCGGGCGCCACCGCCAGTACCTGCTCGGTCGTCCAGCGTTCCCCCTGCGCTCGGGGGTTCGGGGTTTTCTCCCCGTCCATTCCCAGCATGTCGAAAACGCTAGACCCAGCCACTGACAATCGCTCTGACCAGCAGGTTTGTCACGGCGGGGTCGATTGTCAGTGGCATGGTGCAGTCTGGAATCCGCAAGCGGCCCGCGAGTTGCGGGGTGCGGGCCGTAGGGCCTGGGACAAGGGGGAGTCATGGATTGCGCGAGGGTGGAGAACGGCGCGGGGAACGGCCGGGGGACGGCGGCGGTAGCCGGGCGGCAGGACGGCGAAGCGGTGGCGCTGCGGCCGCACGCGGAAGATGCATTCGCAAAGGAGCTGGCCGCGCTGGCGGCCGCGGACGACCGGCCGCGGCCCGAGCGCTGGCGCCTCTCGCCGTGGGCGGTGGCGACGTATCTGCTCGGCGGCACGCTCGCGGACGGCACGGTCATCACGCCGAAGTACGTCGGCCCGCGCCGCATCGTCGAGGTCGCGGTCACCACCCTCGCGACCGACCGCGCGCTGCTGCTCCTCGGCGTGCCCGGCACGGCCAAGACCTGGGTGTCGGAGCATCTCGCGGCGGCGGTCAGCGGCGACTCCACGCTCCTGGTCCAGGGCACGGCCGGCACGCCGGAGGAGGCGATCCGGTACGGCTGGAACTACGCACGGCTGCTCGCGCACGGCCCCAGCCGGGACGCGCTGGTGCCCAGCCCCGTCATGCGCGCGATGGCAGAGGGCATGACCGCGCGGGTCGAGGAGCTGACGCGGATCCCGGCGGACGTGCAGGACACGCTCATCACCATCCTGTCGGAGAAGACGCTGCCCATACCGGAGTTGGGCCAGGAGGTGCAGGCGGTCCGCGGTTTCAACCTCATCGCCACCGCCAACGACCGCGACCGCGGGGTCAATGAGCTCTCCAGCGCGCTGCGCCGTCGCTTCAACACGGTCGTGCTGCCGCTGCCGGCCACGCCGGACGAGGAGGTCGACATCGTCACGCGCCGCGTCGATCAGATCGGCCGCTCGCTGGACCTGCCGCCGGCGCCGGACGGCATGGCCGAGATCCGCCGGGTCGTGACGGTCTTCCGCGAGCTGCGGGACGGCCTGACGACGGACGGCCGTACAAAGCTCAAGTCGCCCTCGGGGACGCTGTCCACGGCGGAGGCGATCTCCGTGGTCACCAACGGGCTGGCGTTGGCGACGCACTTCGGAGACGGCGTGCTGCGGCCGTCGGACGTCGCGGCGGGCATCCTGGGCGCGGTGGTCCGGGACCCGGCGGCCGACCGCGTCGTCTGGCAGGAGTACCTGGAGTCGGTCGTGCGCGAGCGCGACGGCTGGAAGGACTTCTACCGCGCCTGCCGGGAGGTGAGCGCATGACGACCCGGACAGCGGAGCACGGTACGGAGCGCGGCACGGGGGAGCGGCGGGCGGCCGGTCCGTGGCTGCTCGGGGTGCGGCATCACGGGCCCGGGTCGGCCCGTGCGGTCGGGGCGGCGCTGGCGCAGTACGAGCCGAAGGCGCTGCTCATCGAGGGGCCGCCGGAGGCGGACGCGCTGGTGGCGCTGGCCGCGGACGAGGAGATGCGGCCGCCGGTCGCGCTGCTCGCGCACGTGGCCGACGACCCGGGGCGGGCCGCGTTCTGGCCGATGGCGGAGTTCTCCCCGGAGTGGGTGGCCCTCCGGTGGGCGCTGCGGCGCGGCGTCCCGGTGCGCTTCATCGACCTTCCGGCGGCGCATTCCCTCGCGGGGTCGGGGTCGGGGTCGGGGCCGGAGGAGCCTTCGCTCGCGGGCCCGGAGGCCGAGGCCGAGGCGGAGGCGGAAGCGGGGGAGGGGACGGCCCCGGACGGACCCGCTGAGCCGGCTGGTCCCGTGGCGGGCGACGCGCGGGTCGATCCCCTCGGGGTACTGGCCGAGGCCGCCGGGTACGACGACGCGGAGCGCTGGTGGGAGGACGTGGTCGAACACCGCGGTACGGCCGCATCCGGTGACGCGCTCGCCCCCTTCGAAGCGCTGGCCGAGGCGATGGGCGCACTCCGGGAGGAGGGGGAGGCGGGCGAGGAGGGCGGGGCCTCCCGGGACGCCGTGCGCGAAGCGCACATGCGGCTGCGGTTGCGTGAGGCGCGGCGGGAGTTCGGGGACGACATCGCGGTCGTCTGCGGGGCGTGGCACGTACCGGCACTCGCCCGCCGGACGACCGTCACCGCCGACCGCGCCCTCCTCAAGGGCCTCCCGAAGGCCAAGGTGTCGGTCACCTGGGTCCCGTGGACGCACCGCAGGCTGTCCCGGAGCAGCGGTTACGGCGCGGGGATCGCCTCACCGGGCTGGTACGGCCACCTCTTCAGCAGCCCCGACCGCCCCATAGAGCGATGGCTGACCAAGGTCGCGGGGCTGCTGCGGGGAGAGGACTACGCCGTCTCCACCGCCCACGTCATCGAAGCGGTGCGGCTCGCCGAGTCGCTCGCGGCGATGCGCGGCCGCCCGCTCGCCGGTCTCACCGAGACCGAGGACGCGGTGCGCGCCGTGCTGAGCGACGGCTCCGACGTCCCCGCCTCGCTGATCCACGACCGGCTGGTGGTCGGCGACGTGCTCGGCGAGGTGCCGCGGGCCGCGCCCGCCGTGCCGCTCCAGCGGGACATCGCGCGGCTCCAGCGCACCCTGCGCCTCAAGCCGGAGGCGAAGGAGCGCGAGCTGGAGCTGGACCTGCGCAAGGAGACCGACGCCGCGCGGAGCCGGCTGCTGCACCGGCTGCGGCTGCTGGACATCCCGTGGGGCGCGCCGACCCATTCCCGCACGAGTACGGGCACATTCCGGGAGACCTGGCGGCTGCGCTGGGAGCCGGAGCTGTCGGTGCGGGTCGCGGAGGCGGGCATCTGGGGGACGACGGTGCTCGCCGCGGCCACGGCGCGGGCGGCGTCGGACGCGGCGGACGCGGGCGCGCTCGCCGAGGTCACGGCGCTGGCCGAGCGCTGCCTGCTGGCCGAACTGCCGGACGCGCTGCCGGTGGTGATGCGGGTACTGGCCGACCGGGCGGCGCTCGACGCCGACGTCGGCCACCTCGCCCAGGCGCTGCCCGCGCTGGTGCGGTCGGTGCGGTACGGCGACGTGCGCGGCACGGACGCGGCGGCGCTGCGCGAGGTCGCGGTCGGCCTGGTCGAGCGGGTCTTCGTGGGCCTGCCGCCGGCGTGCGCGTCCCTGGACGCGGAGGGCGCGGCGGAGATGCGGACGCACCTCGATGCGACGCAGCAGGCCGTGGGGCTGCTGTCCCAGGTGACGGAGGACGGGGGGCTCCGCGGGCGGTGGACCGCGGTGCTGCGCGTGCTGGCGGAGCGGGAGGCGATACCGGGGCTGATACGGGGGCGCGCAGCACGGATGCTCGTCGACGACGGCCGGCTGGAGGACGGCGGTACAGGCGGTACAGGAGGTACGAGCAGTGCGGGGGAGGGCGACGGTACTCGGGGGGACGGCGGGGCCGCTCGGCTCATGGGGCTCGCCCTCTCGCCGGGGGTGCCGCCCGCCGACGCCGCGGCCTGGATCGAGGGGTTCGTCGGGGGCGGGGCCGGCGGGGGAATGCTGCTGGTCCACGACGAGCGGCTGCTGGCGCTGCTGGACGGCTGGCTGACGCGGGTGCCGGGGGAGGCGTTCACGGACGTACTGCCGCTGCTGCGGAGGACGTTCTCGCAGTACGAGCCGGGGGTGCGGCGCACGCTCGGCGAGCTGGTACGGCGCGGGCCGGTGGCCGCCGGGGCGGTCGGCGGCGGTGCGGCGGTCGGCCACGGTGCCGCGGGCGGCGGCGAGGAGGCGGCAGCCCCCGGCTTCGGCCCGGGCCTGGACCGGGACCGCGCCGCGGCCGTCCTGCCGACCCTGCACGCCCTGTTGGGCGAGGGACCCGACGGCAGGGACCGCGCGCTCACCACCACAGGAACGGACACACCCTCGGGGGAGAGGCGATGACCGCGGAGTCGGCAGCGATGGGGGCGACAGCGACGGAAGCGGTGGCGATGGATCCGGTGGCGATGGATCCGGTGACTGGGGAACCGGAAACCGCTGATCAGGCCGAAGAGCGCCTGCGGCGTTGGCGGTTGGTGCTGGGCGGGGGAGAGGGCGACGGGACCGGGTGTGAACTGCGCGGGCGGGACGTCGCGATGGACGGCGCGCTCGGGGCGTTGTACGGCGGCGGTCCCGGTGAGGGGCCCGGCGCCGGGAGTGCCGGAGGGCGGGGCGGGCGGAAGGACGGCGCGTCGCGGTCCGGGGGGCTCGGCGGGTCCGCGCCCGTCGTGGCCAGGTGGCTCGGTGACATCCGCCGGTACTTTCCCACCCCCGTCGTCCAGGTGATGCAGCGGGACGCGATCGACCGGCTGGGCCTGTCCGCGCTGCTGCTGGAGCCGGAGATGCTCGAGGCCGTGGAGGCCGACGTCCACCTGGTCGGCACGCTGCTCTCGCTGCACAAGGCCATGCCCGAGACGACGAAGGAGACCGCACGGGCGGTCGTGCGCAAGGTCGTCGAGCAACTGGTGAAGCGGCTGGCGAGCCGGACGCGGGCCACGCTGACCGGCGCGCTGGACCGTTCGGCGCGGATCAGCCGGCCCCGGCACCGCGACATCGACTGGGACCGCACGATCCGCGCGAACCTCAAGAACTACCTCCCCGAGTACGGCACGGTCGTGCCGGAGCGGCTGATCGGTTACGGGCGGGCGGCGCAGTCCGTCAAGAAGGAGGTCGTCCTCTGCATCGACCAGTCCGGTTCGATGGCGGCGTCCGTCGTGTACGCCTCGGTGTTCGGGGCGGTGCTCGCGTCCATGAGGTCGCTCGCCACCCGCCTGGTCGTCTTCGACACCTCGGTCGTCGACCTCACCGATCAGATCGACGATCCGGTGGACGTGCTCTTCGGTACGCAGCTCGGCGGTGGCACGGACATCAACCGGGCGCTGGCGTACTGCCAGTCGCGGATCACCCGGCCCGCCGAGACGGTCGTCGTGCTCATCAGCGACCTGTACGAGGGCGGGATACGGAACGAGATGCTGAAGCGGGTGGCGGCGATGAAGGCGTCCGGCGTGCAGTTCGTGACGCTGCTCGCGCTGTCGGACGAGGGGGCGCCCGCGTACGACCGGGAGCACGCGGCGGCTCTCGGGGCGCTGGGGGCACCGGCGTTCGCCTGTACGCCGGATCTGTTTCCGGAGGTGATGGCGGCCGCGCTGGAGAAGCGGCCGCTGCCGATACCGGACCCGACGGGCTGACGCATACGCGTCCGCCGAGTCCTCCCCGGACGTCAGCCGAGCCGCCCCTCGCTGCATCAGCTACTCGCTTGCGGCGGCGTGTTCGCAGGTCGTACAGCCTTTCGTTAGTCTTCCGCCGGCCTTTCGTCACTGCCGATACCGGACATGACGGAGTAACGGTGACAGGTGGCACGGAGGACTTGCGCGGCACCTGGCTGCTCATGCAAGTATCTGCGCATCGCTCGATCACCCGCGACGTGCTGTGTGATGCGAGGTGCCCTGAGTGCCTCGCTCCCGGACGCCGTCCGTACGGGAAGGTCCCCCTTGTCTGCTGTGCTCGCTCTGCCTGCCGCCGTGCGCCTGCCGCGTACCGCGGTCGTGCGGCGTGCGCTGCTGAGCGGGCTCTTCCTGATCGGCTTCGTCGTCCTCGCCGTTGTCTTCGGCGGTGGTACGGCGCACGCGGC
This sequence comes from Streptomyces ochraceiscleroticus, assembly GCF_000720485.1. GTDB lineage: Bacteria > Actinomycetota > Actinomycetes > Streptomycetales > Streptomycetaceae > Streptomyces > Streptomyces ochraceiscleroticus. Next base: position 24,578 of record NZ_JOAX01000018.1, read on the forward strand.
GGACACGGCCGAGACGCAGACGGAGGCGCAGGCCGCCTTCTCCGACGGCTCGACCGACACCACCGGTACCACTGACTCCACCGGTACCTCCGGCTCCGCCACGATGGGCGACGCGTCCGCCACTTCGGACCCCGCCACCGCCGAGACCACCGCCGACGAGCGTTCCCCGTTCGACGGTTCCGGTGCGGCGCTGGAGCAGGAGGCCGCGGAGCGTGAGGCGCGGGCCGAGGAGGCCGGCGCCCGGCTGTCCGCCGGCGCGCAGGCGACCGGGGAGCGGCTGGACGAGACCGTACGCCCGCTCGCGGACCGCCTGCGGCCCGTCACCGACCCGGTCACCGCTCCGGTGCACAAGGTCGTTGAGGGCGTCCAGGACGCGACCGGGCTTCCGGTCCGGCTGTCCGGCGACGGCGTGGGCCAGGACCGGGACGGCGAGCAGCCGCAGTTCAGCGACGCGCGGGACAGCGGCGGGCAGCACATGGCCGTACCCGACCGGTGCGGGGACCGCACCGGCGACGGCCCGTCGACGGCTCCGGTGGACACCACCGGCGGCCCGGACCGTACGGCGGCGCAGGCCGCGGCCGACGGTGCCGACGGCGCACCCGGCCGGGGCGGACTGCCCGGCCAGCTTCCGCAGGGCCCGGTCGCACCGGCCCCGCACCTCACCGGCGACGGCAACGGCCCCCGAGTCGGGGACCAGCACGCCGTACTGCCGGGCACGGACCCGCGCTTCGGGCTGGTGCCCGGTGGCGTACGGGCGGCGAGCGGCGCGCCGACGCGCGAGCGCAGCACCGACATCCCCGAATTCCCGGGCTAGGGCAGACCTCCCGCCGGACCTCCGACACACGCGCCTCATCGACGCACGGTGAGTGAGCGCACGGATCCGACGGCCGTCAGCACCCCCTAGACCTGCCGCGCGGGGGCGGGACAGGTCTGCCCGTCACACTTCCAGGAATTCGAAGGGCTCATCGCCACCATGCGCAACAACATCCGTCGTTCCATCTTCGTCGCCGCTGCCGCCACCGGCCTGTTCGCCCTGGGCACCGCGGGCGCCAACGCCGCCGAGCTGCCCGTCGACGCCCCTGACACCGGTGCCGTCACCGGTACCGTCCAGAAGACGCTGCCGGCCGGCGAGCTGACCGGCACGGTCGAGGACACCGCGGGTCAGGCGACCGGCACCGTCGAGAGCACCGTGGGCGGCGCGGCCGACAAGGTGACCGGCGTGCTCGGCGGCGGCGACCTGCACACCACGGACGGCCTGCCCACCGGCCGCGTCGGCGACGCGACCGGCACGCTGAACGACGTGCAGAAGAAGGCCGACCTGAACAAGGTCACCAAGACCGCGAAGGACGCCACCAAGGCGACCAAGGCCGCGGGCAAGGCCACCAAGACCGTCAAGGGCGCCGCCAAGCAGGTCCAGCAGGCCGGCGGCCGTCTGCCCGCCTTCCCGTTCCTGCCCGTCCAGGGCGTCCCCGCCCTCGACCTCCGCAGCCTGCCGATCGAGGCCCCCGCCGCCGAGCTCCCCACCCAGCTCCCCACCGAGCTGCCCGCCGACCTGCCGGTCCAGGCCCCCAACGCCGAGCTGCCCGCCCAGCTCCCCGCCGAGCTCCCGGTCCAGGCCCCCAACGCCCAGCTCCCCACCGAGCTGCCCGCCGACCTGCCGGTCCAGCTCCCCAGCGCCGAGCTGCCCACCCAGCTCCCCAACACCCCCGAGCTGCCCGACGCTGCCGGTGCCGCTGACGGTGTCACCTCGCTCGCCGGTACCGACCTGCGTCCCGGCACGCTGACCAACCCGGCCCAGGGTGCCCTGGCCACCGCCCGCCCGGTCGTCGACCAGACCGCCGCCGACGTGCTGCCGCCCGTCGCGCAGCGCGCGGTCGGCAAGGTCGTGCCGGTCGCCCAGGACGCGGTGGGCGGCGTGGGCCTGCTCGCCGGTGACGCGGCCGGCCAGGCCGCCCCGTTCGCGCAGGGCGTCGCCGCCGGCACCCAGATGTTCGCCGAGGGTGCGGCCGCCGACGCCGTGCCGTTCGCGCAGGGCACGGTCGCCGACGCGCAGGGCTTCGCCACCACCGCGGTCCCCTTCGCCCAGGGTGCGGCCGCCAACGCCGTGCCGTTCGCGCAGGGTGTGGCCGCCGACGCTCAGCCGTTCGCGCAGGGTGTCGCGACCGACGCCGTGCCGTTCTCGCAGGGCCTGGCCACCACCGTGGCCGCCGACGGCCAGGACATCGCGGGCAACGCCGCCGCCGGTGCGCAGCGCATCGTCCCCGTCGACATCGCGCAGGCCGACCTGACCAGCCCCGCCAACATCCCGGCGCTGCCGGTCCTGCCGGCGCTGGCGGGCTGAACCCCGGACTCCCGGGCCGGCGCCCGGGTGCCCACGGGCCGGCGTTGTGGGGACGCCGCCCGCACGGCCCCCGGTAGCCGCGACCAGCAGTAAGCAACACCAGCAGTACCCGCAGTACCAACAAGCCGCTGGACGGCCCTCTTTGGGGAGGGGGCCGTCCAGCGGCTTTTGTGCTGAGGGGAGCCGGATCCAGTGAGCGGTCCTCAGGACTTCGGCACCTTCAGCCGCTCCCAGCTCACCTTGCCCGGTATGCCGTCCGCGTCCTTGCCGCCGAAGCCGAGCTTGCGCTGCCACGCCGCGTAGGACTTGCGGTCGGCCTCCGTCCAGTACGGCCCCGGCCCGTCCTCGTAGTGCGAACAGCCCTCCGCGACCAGCCGCTTGCCCATCGCCGTGATGACCGGGCTGTGCGCGCCCGCCTGGAAGAAGCCCCCGCCGGGGAAGCGTTCGTACCGGGCCGGGCGCGGCCGGCCGCCCTCGGGCTTGTCCGGAGCGGGCTTCTCGGGCGCCGGCTTCTCGTCGGTGCCACCGCCACCGCCGCTCCCGCTCGGCTTGCCCGCGAGCCGCTTCTTGATGCGGTCCCGCATCCCGTCCATCGTGAAGCCGCGCGGGTCCGTCTTGCCCGGCTGCCACTCCTTGTGGCCGATGACGGATCTCTCGGTCCAGCCGTGCGCCCGGCAGATCGCCGCCGACACCTTCTCGATGGCGACCTTCTGCTCCTCGGGCCAGGGGTCGTCGCCGTCGCCGAGGTTGATGCACTCGAAGCCGTAGAAGTGGCGGTTGCCGTCGGTGTTGGCCGCGTTGTCGTGCGGCAGCCTCGACTCGTTGACGACCGCACGGAGGACGTCGGAGTCGCCGAGCCCGGCGTGGTTGGCGCGGCCGTTGCCGACCAGCCAGACCTCGCCCTTCTTGTCGATGACGCCGTGGCACAGCGGGCCGGGCAGTCCGGAGCGGCCCTCGTAGCAGAGGTTGACGGAACTCTCGGTGCCCTTGGTGACGGTGTGGTGGATCATCACGCCGTTCAGCGGGCCCCACGGGCCCTTGCTGTTCCTGTTGTGCCGACGCCAGTTGCGGACTTCGTGGACGGTCAGGCCCTCCTTGCGCAGGACCTCCACCAGGCGCGACGCGCTCAGCGGCTCGGCCATCGTTGTGCTCCTTCCTCGGCCCGCCCGGGCGGGCCGGTCCCCCGGTCGCGGCGCGCGAAATCACCCGCGCGCCGCCTCGTACCTACGCGGTGGCGCGTTCCCCGTGGCGCCACCCGCCGGTGTCACTCCTCCGTCAGCGCCTCCGCCTCGGCAGTCGTCTGCGAGCGCAGCGCCGCGCCGTGCGCCGGGCCGGCGGAGGCCACGTCGGCGGGCTCGTTCTCGGCGTCCGCCGCGGCGTCGGCGGCCCGCGCCTCCTCCTCGGCCGCCAGCTCCTCGTCGCTGGCCGCGGCGATCTCCCCGGCCAGCGGCTTGAAGGCGAGCCGCAGGTCGGAGACGGTCTTCTCGCCCATCACCCAGCCCAGCGGCGCGTAGTGCACCTGCGGCCCGAGCGGTGCCTGGAGGAGCGGGCGGCGCGCCGCGTCCGTCGGCCACTCCACGCTGCCGGTGGCCGTGCGGGCCGGTACCAGCCAGAAGTCGCCGCTGCGGTAGGTGCTGCCGGCCGCGAAGTACACCTCGACGCCGTCCTCCAGCGGCAGCCACGCGCCCTCCTCGACGCGCACCGCGCCGTTCTTCAGCCGTCCGGCCGCGCCCTTCTTCGTCGTACGCTCCTGGGCCCGGCCGGCCTCGCGGTGGTCCCAGCGGCGCAGGTACGGGTGGAGTTCGGGCCGCCGCCCGACGCCCTGCGCGGGCTCGTCCGACAGCCGCACCCGGCGGCCCGGCAGGTCCAGCTCCTCGACCCGCAGCAGCGGATGGGCGTCGAGCCGCGAGGCGACCGCGGAGTCCATGAACTCCACGTGGTCGCCGACGTCCAGGTCCAGCTTGTCGTCGTTGCCCAGCGTGGCCAGCTCGACCCAGGTGCCGTCCAGGCCGTCGACCGGGAAGGTCACCGAGCCGTTCTCGCGGGACCACTTGAAGGTGGCGTCCTTGGCCGCGCCGCCGTCGTGGATCTCGATCCGGTAGAGCTGGTTCTCCGGGCCGCGGTAGCGCGCGTCCGGCTTGACCAGGCACGGGTCGTCGTCGGCGTGGTCGGGGCGCTCGCTGCGCACGGCGAGCCGCGCGCTCGCCTTCCGCTGCTCGGCGACCCACTTGCGGAACGCCTCGCGGACCGGGGCCTTCTTCGTCTCGTCGCCCTCGATGTCCAGCTCGCCGCCGGGGAGCGGCAGCACCTGCCAGACGACCTTGAGCCGGGCCGCGGTGTCCGGCAGCGCCGCGCCGAGCGCGACCTCGCGCAGCGCCGGGTCCTCGGCGGCGGTGACCGAGCGCTCCCACACCTTCAGGTAGGCGAGGTAGGGGAACTGGGTGGGCAGCCGGTCCTCGGGGCGCTCGGCGTCGCGGTACGCGTCGGGCTGGTCCCAGTACGTCCAGGTGGTCGGCGGCTCGGCGGCCGCGCCCTCGCCGTCCTTGGCGTCCTTGTCGTCGTCCTTGGCACCGGCCTCGGCCGGGTCCGGCACCGGCACGCCCGGCTGCGGCCGGTACGCCTCGACCAGGATGCCGTCGACGTAGTACCGACCGGGGCTGATCGACAGGTCGTCCAGCTCGCGGCTGCCGCCGGTCATGTCGATCTTGAAGCCGGCGTCGCCGGCCGGGCCGCCGTGCTGCCCGATCAGGTCGGTGGCGGTCACCCGGGCCTGGTAGAGCTGGATCGCGGTCTGCTCATTGGCGTCCGCGTCGAGCTGGACGCGGCCCTGCTGGGCGAGGACGGCGGAGTAGTGGGCCTGCGGCCGGAAGGTGATGCGGGAGAGATCTGCGTGCATCGGAAGGGTTCCCCCTCGGAAAAGAAGCTCGTGGTTATCGGCTGGCGGGTGGCGGATCGGCTCAGGTCACGAAGAAGATCCCCGCATCCGTTCCGGCCGGTGTGTACTCCGCGAGCCGCGCCCGCAGGCTGTCCTCGCGCTGCGGCTGGTACAGGTCGTGGAAGGCGCCCAGTTCGGCACCGTCCTCGGCGGCGCGCCGGCATCCCTCGCCGGCCGGACCGTCAGCACGGGCCGCCGCCAACTGGCCGTAGGCGGGCGTGCCGTACCGCTCGCTGCGCAGCAACGGCCGTACGGACGCGGCGTTCTCGGGCCCCACCAGGTCCGGCAGGCAGCGGTAGCGGCGCGGCGTCCGGGAGCCCGGCGTGACGTAGGAGTACCGGATACAGCCGAGCTGCCGCCGGGCGACGTGCAGCCGCCCGGTGAAGAGGGAGTTCTCGGCGATCTGCACGGCGTGTACGTGGACTTCGCCGATGACCGTGGTGCGGTGCGCGTGCAGGACCGCGTGCGCGTGGCGGCAGTCCGGCGCGGAGAGCGCCTCGCGGTCGTGTCCGGTGGCGTCCAGGATGCTGTCGCGGATGTGGATCGGCAGCGGGTCGGTGGACACCTCGTCGCCGATGACCTCGATGGTGCCGAGGATCGTCCGGTCGATCTCCACGCACGCGCTCGTGCGGTCCAGTACGAGGCTGGGCTCCTCGGGGGAGTGCGGGTGGCACTCCGCCTCAAGCGACCAGCCGGGGACGAGCGTGCAGTGCCGCAGCGCGAGCGCGCCGACCGGGCCCTGGACGTTGATCCCGCGGCCGGTGATCAGCAGTCCGTCCAGCACCATCCGCGGCCGGTCACCCGCCGCGCACTCCTCGTCCCGCGCCCGGATGTTCAGCGCGTCGGGCCGGTTGCTGTACCAGTCCAGCAGCCGGATCACCGGCCGGGTGCCCTCGGCGGCGCGCACCTCCAGGCGGTCGCCCGGGTCCAGGTCGAAGTCGAGCTGTTCCTGGTAGGCGCCGCTGTGGGTGATCTCGATGATGCCGTCGGGGCCGCAGCGCCCGGCCCGCCGGTCGTTTTGCCACTGCCCGTACGCGTCCATGATCCGCTGGTACGTCTGGCCGGGCCCGACCCGGTACACGGCCGCGTCCGCGGGCGTCTGCCGCTCGCGGAGGTATTCGCCGCCGCCCAGGTCGTCCCCGAAGGCGTAGTGGTACGTGACCCATACGCCCTGGCGGGGAGCGGAGCGCGAGCCGAAGGCGATGCGGCCCAGCTCCGGGTCGACCGCGACCTGCCCGTGCCTGGGCCGGTAGCGCCAGTCGCTGAGGTCGGCCACCACGATGTCGGACGGGTCGACCGGCTCGCGCTGCCCGTCCCGCCAGATCGTGAAGGACTTGCCGGGCCCGTAGTAGTCCGCGAGCCGGTCGTGGAGCTGCCGGCGGCGGACGTACGCCGGGACGTTGTCGATGGTCGCGATGTGGGTGGCCGACGGCTCCGGCTCGGGCTTGGTCACCAGCGGGGTGTCGTTGCCGAGGATGGAGAAGGTGTAGAGATTGCGGGCCCGGTCGATGCAGTACGCGGGCGCCCGCGTCACCGAGTAGGGCTTGAGCCGCCACACGTACAGGCCCACTCCGGCGGGGGACAGGCCGCCCTGGCGGCGCCGCGAGTCGGCCCGGCGGACGTCCGCCGAGCGGGCCGTCGTGCCGAACGGGCCGCCCGCGAGGTCCAGCCCGGCGGAATCCCGCACGTCCACCGACCGGCCGCGCGCGGCCCGCCGCCCGTTGACGGCGGCGGTTCCCGAGCCGTACAGCTTCACCGGCTGGTCGTGGGAGAGCAGCCGGGAGAACTCCACGGCCCGCGCGGGCCAGTTCGCGACCTCCGCGGACAGCTCCTCCAGCAGCGCGAGGGTGCCCTTGCGGCGGCGGTTGGCGACCGTGGACGCCACGTCGCGGCGCGGCGCGAGCGCTTCGGCGAGGCGCCGGCGCGAGGAGTCCGGCAGGCCGCCGTCCTTCAGGCCGGTGGCCAGCACCCGCTCGTATCCGGGCAGCGGCTTGTAGCCCACCAGGTCACCGAGGTACGGCAGCACCCATTCCGCCGCCGTCTCCACGAACCAGTCGTCGTACTGCTGCTCGACCCCGTCGCGTACGAGGTCGACTTGTTCGGCGATGACGGCGAGCAGCGCGCGCAGCGGCTCGCCGTTCTCGGCGTCCCTCAGCCGGTGCCACTGCGGGAGCAGCTCCGCGAGCCCGTCCGGCTCCCTGGACATCACTTGACCTCCGTCAGAATCATGGTGTCGGCGACCTGCGGCGAGAACAGCGCGAGCTGGGCGGGCCGGATGCCGCGGAAGACGCACACCGAACGGCCCTCGGCCAGCGCCCGGGTGTCGGTGATGTCCGGGTTCAGGCGCAGCAGTTCGGCGAGCGGGATGCCGTTGCGGGCCGCGATCGAGGAGAGTGATTCGCCCTTCTCGTCGGTGACCCGGTACATCTGCTCGTCGTAGGTGGCCCGGCGGGCCGGGACCGTGGTCTGCGGGGCGGTCAGCCGCTCGCCGAGCCCGGCCAGGTCGGCGGGCGAGGCGGACGCCGGTACGCCGGTGAAGGCGTCCACGTCCACGTAGTCCACGCCGGGCACGGACTGGGCGGTGGCCAGCACCTCCGACAGCCGCGCGGGCTGCCCCAGTTCGCGGCCTTCGTAGCCGAGCCGGTGCAGCAGGGCGGCCCGTACGCGCGGTTGGACCGCCGCCCACGAGTGGTCGGGCGCGACCTTGACCTTGGCGACCAGCAGGAGCAGGACCAGCTCCCGCACGTCGACGCGCACCGGCAGTGCGGCGTCCCCGTACTCGGCCAGCGAGGACCGCAGCGCCCGCAGCACCTCGGCGTCGGCCGCGACCGGGTTGTCGTCCACCCCGGCCACCGTCAGATGCAGCACCTGCCGCCGCCCGTCGTACAGTTCGGCCGCCGCTGCCCGGCCGATGCCGGCCCGGGAGCGCGCGAAGTCCTCGTAGTCAGGGAGCGAGACCAGCCGGTCCAGCGCGGAGACGGCGAGTGGAACGGTACGGCGGGTGAGCCCCGGGCCGTCGGCGTCCGCGCCGCCCGTGGCGGGCTGCGGGTTGGTGACGCCGGTGACGCCCAGCGGGCGGGTGATCGCCTGGGTGATGCGGCCCGCCTTCACGTTGGCGGCGCGCCCGGTGCCGAAGCGGTAGCGGGCCCGGACGTTCTCGTGGCCGGTGGGCAGCCGCGCGCCGTGCACGCCGTCGCCGAAGGTCACCGTCGTCCGGCCGTCCCCGGCCGCGCCGAGCACGTACACCCGCTCGCGCGGCCCGCGTCCGGCCAGGCTGTCGACCCGGTGCCACAGCAGCCCGTCGACCCGGATCTCCAGCTCGGGCACCGCGCCCAGCGGATTGTCGTCGGGCAGCCAGGTGAGCGGGGACTGCCACAGCGCGAACGTCTGGTTCGGCTGCTCCGCGTTCCCGCTGCCCAGCGGCTCGTCCCGGCTCTCGCCGTGGGTGGCCGGCACGACGTTGCCCTGGATGCGGACGGTGTCGCGGCGGTACCGGTAGGCGAGGTCGGCGGTGAGCGTGAGGACCGTGTGGACATGGTCGCCGGGCAGGTGCTCGTCCAGCCGCTGGTCGACCGCGGCGATCACCGCCAGCTCCGTGCCGCGCACCCCGGCCGAGCCGGGGATGTCGGTCCGCTCGCCGGAGACGACGATGTACCGGCCGGGGCGCAGCCCCTCGTACAGGTCGGCCAGCTCCAGCTCGTTGCCGTGCACGTCCTCGCCCAGCGGCTCGTCCGCGCTGCGCAGCGGCTCGCCGCCCGCGTGCACGGTCGTGTCCCGGATCGCCGACAGTACGACGTCGTGCTCGTCCAGCCAGGGGTCGGCGAAGGTCAGCTCCGTGCCGCGCCCGGTGATGCCGAAGTTGGTGTACGCGGCGGTGCGGACGGCCGTCACGCGGGTGGTGACGAACGCCAGCTTCTTGTCGCCGGGGATGCCGTCCGGGCCTTCGGCGCCCTTGCGGGGCCGCTGGACCGCGACCCAGCTCCCGACCGTGATGCCGTCCTGCACCGACTCCAGCGGCAGGACGTAGCGGTTGGCGGGCTCGGGCACGGTGGCGATGCCGATCTCCACGGCGGGCGGCTCGCTGCCCGGCGTGCGCCGCACGGTCACCTCGTACTCGCCGTGCCGGACCTGGTGCTTGTCGCCGGGCGCGAGGTCCCAGGTCTTGGTGTCGCCGTTGTTGACGGCGACCTCGATCTTCCCGTCCTCGTCGGGGCGCGCCACGAACAGCGAGCGCTCGGGCAGCCCGGCCAGCAGCCGGACGGTGACCCCGGGCTCCTGGGACTCGGTCGGGCGGCGGCCCAGCCAGCTCAGGTCGCGGTCCTGCCCGGTACGGGTGGACACCTGGACCCGCCCGGGGCCCAGGTCGAAGGAGTTCTCGGACGGCAGGTTCTCCGTGTACTGCACCGAGCTGCCGGTCTCGACGTGCTGGAACTCCGCCTTCACCGGCACCCTGCCGGCCGTGTCGAAGACGATCCGCACGCTGGTCAGCACGCCGCCGGTGAGCGGCCAGTCCGCAGTGCGGATCACCCGGCCCGCCTTGTCCTGCACGGGCTTGAGCGGCGCGGTGGCCCCGAAGGGCGCGGACGTCACCCGCATCGCCAGCAGCGCGCGCAGCGCGGCGGGCGTCGCGGGCGCGGCCTGCCGCCACGCCGTGTACATCCCGTCGGACAGCCGCGGGTCCAGCGCCGACAGCAGCCGCGCGGTGAGGTCTGAACCGGGCGCGAAGAGGCGTCCGGGGTCGCGCGAGACGGCCCGCGCGCCGGACGGCGGGCGCACGACGCTCGTACGGAGGGCGGGCAGCACCGCGTCCAGGGCACGCAGCGCGGGCGTGGGCCGCGGGGCACCGGCGCCGGCCTTCTTCGGCTGCGGCTCCGACGGCGGCACGGTCCGCGCGGGCTCCAAGTCCCCGGCCCGCTCTCGGAGTTCCCCGATCACCGCTTCGAGCTGCTCGAACCAGGCCGCGACCTCCACGTACGGCGCGGCGAGTACCTGCACCTCGGCCAGCCGGTCGTGCGGCCCGGCCAGGCGCTCGGCGAACGCGGCGGGCGTCTTGGCGGCATTGCCCTCCAGGTCCTTGCGCAAAGGCGCCAGTACCTGCGTGTCGAAGGTCTCGATCAGCTTGCTGACCGGCCGCGGGTTCGGCGTCTCGGCGGTGGGCGGACCGGGCTCGTCCGGGTCGTCGGGGTCGCCGCCGTCCTCCGGCTCGGTGATCCACTGCTTCAGCTCGTCGACCAGCTCCTTGAGCGTGGGTGGCGCGGACTGCTGCAGCCCGATCGCGGTGACGTCCTCCTCCCGGTCGATGCGGACCTTGGCGACCGGCAGCAACTGCTGCTCCTTGCCGCCGAAGTCGAAGAGCAGTTGGTCACCGGTCTGCAGGGAGGTGTTCGTGCCCGAGACGTACAGCTCGGACCGCTTCTTCAGGTCCTCGGCGACCAGCAGCGCGGGCCGCCGGCGCCGTACCTTCAGCTCGTTCCACGCCCAGCGCGCGGTGAGGTCCTCGCTCGTCTCGAAGGTCTGCGACTCCTCGCCGGTGGCCGCGGGCACGCTGTGGCTGCGCGCGCCGCGCGGGATGACGACCGGCAGGTCCTCGGCGCGCGGGTCCTTGTCCAGGGTGTACGCGAGATGGGTGTCGGCCGCGACGCCGGGCCGCGGCCGGTGCCCGACCAGCCGCCCGAGCAGCGCGAGCGACCGGTGCTCGTTGGCGGTACGCAGATACCCCTCGTCGGCGATCCGCTCGCTGTGGAAGGTCAGTACGTCGCCGAGGACCGCCCAGGCGTCCAGCAGCCCGATCGCGGGGTCGTCGGTGGTGCGGACGGTCAGGCCGCGCAGCGCCGGGTAGGCGGGCGAGGCGAGCCGGTCCAGCATGCCGGCCAGGAACGTGCCGTACGTACCGACGCGGTAGTCCAGGGCCGTCCGGGCCGGCGGGTTGTACAGGGCGTCCGGGGCGCGCCGCTCGTCGCTGCCGCCCCCGCAGCCGCAGCCGCACGTGGCGCTCATCGCGCACCTCCGAGCTCTCCGAGGCTGATGACCAGGCGGCCGTTCTCCGGGCGCTCGGGGTCGTTGTCGCACACGGCGATCTCCAGCGGGCCGAGCCGCAGCACACCGTCCTCCAGTGCTCTGTTGTCGAGGTGGTCTTGCGAGAAGAGGCGCTGCAGCCGGGTCACCCGCACGCTCTCCACGCCAGGTACGGCCGCGGCGACCGCGGTGAGACGGCTCAGCCGCACCGGTTCGCCGAACGTCAGCGCGTCCGGATGGAAGAAGCCGAGGCGCCCGCCGGACAGCCGCCGGCTGCCGAGCACCCTGGTCAACTCGGCCAGAATGCCGCCGTGTTGATGTCCAGGCGCCGCACACACTTCGATCTCGATGTCGAGCGGTACCGTGCGGGCCGGCTCCACGACCAGGTCGTGGCCGATCCGCCGGTAGCTCTCCAGCGCGTACGCGACGGAGTCCAGCAGTTGGGGCGTGGGCTCGCCGGTGCGCGCCGCGTCGATCGCGATGTGCGCCTCCTGCACGCTGCCGGTCCAGCGGATCTCTGCCGCGGCCCGCTGCACACCGGGCAGCGCGGACGCCAGCTCCGCGTAGTCGGCGGCGGTGACGGCCCGCCGGCGGGTGCGCTTGAGGTCGAGCGGCGCGAGCTGCCGTACCTGCTCGACGGACTCGGGCGCGGCGCCGCCGGTCGCGGGCAGCGGATTGCGTACCCCCGCCACCGGCATCGGGTCGCCACCGTCCGATTCCGCGGCGTCGCGGCTGAGTACCAGGTGGTTGATGGCCTCGGCGCCCACATTGCCCGCCGTGCCGCCGCCCAGCCGGTAGTGCAGGGTGAGCCGGCTGCCGGGCTCCGGGCGCGCGCCGTACCGGCCGTCCCCGAACCGCAGCGCGATCCGCCCGTCGTCCTCCAGCTCGCCCACGAAGTGGCGGTCGCGCGGCCCGCTGTCCAGCAGGTCGCGGCGCGGCTCCCAGGTGTGCTCGCCGTCCTCGATCCGTACGGCGGGGAGCGCGGCCCGTGCGTCGGGCGCCAGGCTCGACGCCGGGCCGTGCAGCACCGGCTCGTCCGGGTGCAGCCCCGCGGCGTACGCCGGGCCCCAGCTGTGTGCGATCTCCCAGGCGATCCGCGCGTCCAGCACCGCGCCGGCCCGCGCCCGCGCGCTCAGCACGTCCAGGCGGCGCAGCTTGGCTGCGAGGAGCCGGTCGGCGCGGTGCAGCAGCTCGCGCAGCGCCCGTACGGGATGCCGGTGCAATTCGAGGTGTTCCAGGATGTGCAGCCCGAACAGCACCGTCAGTTCGGAGATCTCCGCCTCCGACAGCCCGTCGTGGTCCCGGGCGCTGCGCCACAGCTCCACCAGCCGCGCCCGCACCCGCTCCCGGATGCCGGCGAGCCGTTCCGCCTGCCCCGCCGCCACCAGCTCGGGGCGCGGGAACGGCACGGTCTGCGCGACGGGGGAGCGGTGCAGGACGGGCCGGAAGCGCGCCCGGATGCCCGGGTACACGGACTGCGCGAGCAGCGTGCGCAACGCCTCGGCCTGCGCGTACACCGTCCCCGGCACGACCTTCTCGCGCCGCTGCCCGGCCAGCTCCAGGCCGAGCCCGGCCCGTACGGTCGCCTCCTCGCCGACCACCTCGAACAGCTCACGGATGTCGTCGGCGGTCAGCGCCCGGTGGTGCTTGGTCTTCTCGATGAGGTGCTCAATGGTGCGCGCCGTGGCGTTCCCGCTGTCCTTGTGGTCGGCGCACCCGAAGGCGGGCGGCTCGCAGGACCCGGTCACGGCCGGTACGGGCGGCACGGTCACCGTCTCCGGCACGCCCTCCGGGCACTCCCCGAAGGTCAGCGACCGCCCGTGGTCGACGAGGACGACATTGCCGCGCGCCACGCTCACGTCGTCCACCGGCGCGCAGTCGCTGCCGCCCCGCGTGGACAGGCACAGGGGGAACGTCAGCGCGTCCTCCTGCGCCCAGGTGACCTCCAGCACCGGCTGCCCGTCGAGCTGGTCGACGGCGGGGGTGACGGAGGTCAGCCGGACGGCCTGCCGGTGGCCCGGGTCCTGGTCGCCGGGCGTGCCCGTACGCGGACCCTTGACCTCCTCGAACAGCAGCAGGTCACCGGGGGAGAGGCGCAGGGAGCGGGTCTCGTGGGTGTCGTCCGCCCACTCGTCCCGCAGCGTCGCCGACGTCGCCCCCTTCGGCAGCGCGCAGACCTCGTCGCCCCAGGTCCACAGCCGGATGGTGTTGTGTTCCGGACGCAGCCGCAGCGGCGCGTCGCCGACCGGCTCGAAGACCTCCACGGAGCCGCGCTCGTCCAGTACGGCCAGGTCCCGGTCGTCGATGACGGTCCCGATCTCCGGCCGGTCGCGCGGCCCGTACGTACGGAAGTCCACCGCGGCGAAGCGGAACGTACCGGGCAGCAGTACCTGCTCCCGTACCGTCTCGACGGACACGAACGCCCGCGCGCTGCACCCGTCGTGCATCGGGTAGTCGATCAGCCGCACGTGCCGGCGCACCGACACTCGCCGCCGCGCCGTGTCGAGGTACGCCTCCGTGGCGACCGCGTCCTGCTGGTAACTGATCTGGTCGGCGGTGTACGCCAGCAGCTCGACCAGCGTCATCCCCAGGTCGGCGGGGTTGCGCTCGACCCAGTCGGGCGTGGTCAGCCGCAGCCGGTCCAGGACGAGCCGGCGCAGCGTCTCGTAGTCGCGCGCGGTGTAGTCGATGACGGGCGCGGGCTTGAAGGTGTCCGGGCAGTCCGCTCCCGCGTCTTCTCCGCCTCCTTCGTCCACGCAGTCGAAGGGGCTCGGACAGTCCGTCCGGAACCGGAAGTCGGTGGCGAAGTACCGCTGGTCGAAGCCCTCGTACGGCTCCGTCCCCGGCCGCCCGTACGGATCGGTCTCCACGACCGACAAGCGGTACCGGGACGTGTCACCCGTCCGGTCCAGCACCACATGCAGCCGGTCGTCGAGCTCGGGATCCTCCTCCCGCTCGACGGAGACCTCCAGCGCCTCCAGGCCGGTGATCCGCCGTCCGCCGTCGATCCGGATGTTCTCCGGGCACAGCCCGTGCGGCGCCTTCCCGAGGAACGTGATGGTCAGCGTCACCCCGTCGTCCGCGACCTCCACCCCGTCGATACCGTTCAGCCGCGCGGCTCTGATCCGCCCGCGCCGCTGGTCGGTACGGCACACCAGCTCACCGCTGATGAGCTGCTGCTCACTCATATCTCGCCCCGCCCCTCGAACACTTCGTCGCGCCTGCTCGCGGTGGAGCGCACCACATAGCGCAGATACACCCGTACGACGTTCTCCTCGCTCACCACGTCGAGCGACTCGACCTCGATCAGATCGCCCAGCCACCGCTGCAGCGACGCCTGCACGGACAGCTCGACCGCCGACGCCAGCTCCGGGCTGTTCGGCGTGAAGACCAGATCCAGCAGCCCGCAGCCGAAGTCCGGCCGCATGACCCGCTCACCAGGGCTGGTGAACAGCAACTGCTCGATCAGATCCCGCACATGCTCGTCGTGGTCCACGTGCGCGGTCCGCCCCCGCCGGTCCGTCCGGAACGGAAAAGCGATCTCACTCCGCACTTTCTTCACAGCCCTCATCGGCTGGACACCCCCTGATGGACGGGCGCCACGACCGGCGGGCCCTGCGGCACCAGCCCGGCGCTGAAACACATCGCCGCCGAGGTGTCCAGCAGCACCGGCACCCCGTCGATCCGTACCTCGTCTCCGCCGCCGACCGGCAGCCAGCGCACGCTGGTGCACGGCTGCGGGCGGCCGCCGACGGAGTGCGGGCAGCCGCTGACCGTGAAGAGGTCGGCCGCGGTGGCCACGGGCGCACCGTCGACGCGTACGCCCGTGCCGGCGGCCGCGGTGGACACCGCGCGGCCGCCGTGCGGACAGCTGACCACGGCACCGCCGTGGACGAGATTCCCGGTCACCACGTCTTCTCGCTCCCCCGTCTTCGCTATCGCTTCTTGGGCACGGTCAGCCGGCCCTCGTTGATGTCGACCTGGTCGCCCTGGAGCAGGATCGCGGCTCCCGCCCCGTTGCTGATCTGCACGCCCGCCGCATTGATCCGTACATACGCACCACCCGGCGCCTGCAGCAGAATCCCTTCCTCCGGCACGTCCGACAGCACGATCTTGTGATGCCCCTGCGTCTCGATGACCACCGGCTCGGCACCGGCCCGCGCCCCGGCCTGCGCGTCCACCGGCATTTCGGCCTCGGCGCCGTACCAACACCCCGTCCACACCGGGAAACTGGGGTCCCCCTGCTCGAACTCGATCCACACGCCCGCGCCCTCGCTGGGGACCACGTACTGACCCGCCTGCGCGCCCGTGAACGGGAAGCAGGGCATGGCCCAGGTGGACGCCTCGTCGCCGAGCACGTCCGGCACATGGGCCGTGATCCGGCCGATCCGCAACGGATCGTTGTTGCTCGCCACCCGGCCCCGGAACTTGCCGAGGAAGCGATTGTTCGATGCTGGCGCCATGGTGGCTGCTCCTGGTCGGTCTCTCTGGTCTTTCTGCGGTGGTTCGTTGCGGAATTACGGGCTTACGGGCGTACGCGGTCGCTCCGGGCAATCAGCCCCTCACGCGACAGGGTGAAGTTCTGCTGGTACGACCCCGGCCGGAGGTTATGGGTGACGCTCTTCACGTAGTAGTCACCGTCATACGTGACCCCCGCGCCCCGCACCCCGACCAACTCCCGCGGCCGCAACACATATCCATGCCGATTCACGTCCAACTGCCCGGATCCGGAAATGGCATCGGCACTCGTGGCGGCCCGCCCCAACGCCTCCGCCTTCGCCAGCGCCTCGTCCTTCTTCGCCGTCCCGCTCAGAGTCTTCCGCTTCAACGCGGGCGAGGCGCGCCGCCCCAACGGCGGCCGCAGCGGACTGATATCGGGCTGGGCGAGCAGTGGCGCCCGCCGCGTCACAGGATCCTGAACCCGCGCCTGCGGCTCTTCCCTCGCCGTCCCGTCATAAGCGAAGGTGAGCTGATCAACGGTCGAATTCACATCCATATTCACATTCAGCGCATGCTGCCGCTGCCCGAGCCGCTGCTCGGGGCCCCAGAAAGCGGTCGACCTTCCCGGCACGGGCCCGGGCTCCAGGTAGAACGTATAGCCGTTCGCCCCCGCCAACTCATTCACATACTGCAAGTCAGTACCCGTTTGGTAGTCCACTCGGGCCTGCTCTCGCGGCGGCTGCGGCACCTGCTCCCGAATGATCCGGGCATCGATCCCGTAATCCGCGTACTTCCCGAGAATCCGCTCCACCCGCTGCGAGGGCGCCAGATTCGGGTACCGGTCGGTCCGCTCCTCCAAGTCCATGAGCAGCGTCAGATCTTCCCCCGTGACCGTCAAGGTCGTCTGCCCGGGCTGATTACTGGCCCCGACCTCCTGCCGCACGATCAACCCGTCCAGCAGCACCACAGGCGTCCCCTTGACGGCAACGGTGAGAATCACCCGCGTCTTGGGATCAAAAAACCCCTCGGGCAGCAGCCTCTGTACAATCGCGCCCTTCTTGGTGAGGTCAAAAGCGAGCTGGAATCCGCTTCTCTCACCCGCCGTACTGGTGATCTGCGCGGACAGCAGCGCCTCCGTCACCTCCTGCGGCACCAGTCGCGCCAACTTGGGCCCCATGTACAGCGACACATGAATGGGCCCGCCGCCCACGGGCAGGTCATCAGCCATTCCGCACCCCCGGCCCGCCCATCCCGCCGGGGAATCCACCGGGCATCGGCACGGCTATCTCCTCACCCGGCTCATCGGTCAACTCATCGGGCGCCAGCACAGGATTGGCATCGGCAACCCGCCACCACTGCCCCGAATCCCCGAAATACCGCTGCCCGAGCTGATCGGCCCGCTCCCCGGCACTGACGGTGTGCGGCAGGATCTCGTCGGTGTCGTGATTGAGCGGCGGCAGCAGTCTCCGCTTGGCGTACTTCACCTCACTGCCGTCCGCGTCCCGATGCACCCCAATCTCCACATCGTGATACCGACTGCTCCTGGGATACGGATGAGCCCCCGGCACATCGTCCAACGCACTCTCATACGGCTCGATCACGCTCAGATCCCTCCCCCGAGCCCAAGCTGCGCCAAGCTCCCGGCCCGAGCCCGCCGCGCCAACTGCTCCTTCTGCGCAAGATGAGCCAGGTACAACTCAGCCCCCCGATGCCCCGCCGGCAGATCACTCACCGTCAAAATCTTCATCCCGATGGAGAGCGAAGCCCGAATGGGATTCAGGTTCACATCAAACGCCGACTCATTGACCGACAGCTCCGTCAACCTGACGGGCATAACCCGCTTGCTCCCCCAAGTGAAGAGCGTCAACGGCATCTCGATCGGGCTGATCTCGATGGTGCCTTTCTTGCTGAGCTTGGAGGCAGCGCGCAACTGCGCCGTGGTCGGCTGCACCAGCATTTCCAGGACGGCGAGTTGGGGGTGAATCCCATCGGGCGCGGCGACGTCGAGCTGATCGGTAGCGTCAATCTCAGCGGTGAACTTCCACGTCTCCTGCGCGGGGCCCTTCAGCCGCAGCGCTTCGTTACGATCCCCACCGCTGTCCCCACCACCTCCACCGCCTTCTCCTCCGGCGGCTTGGGGCGCGACGGAGCGTTCGAGCGTGTCGGGGTTGAACTGCAGCACAATGATCCGCTGCGGCGTCCCACGCTCGGGATCAACAATGACGATCCCGGACCGAATGGGCTTGGGTATGTCGGCGTAGGTACTCACAGTCGGGCCTCCAGGCGTGCCCGCAGGTCGCTGTAGTCGTGCCCGGGGAACAGTTCTTCCAGTGCGTCCAGGGAAATCTGCAACTGGCGGGCGAGGAATTTGAATTCGTCGTCAGCCAGTCGCGTGTCCGTGTAAAGGTACTGCCAGCCAGGGATTCCTTTTGTGATGAGCAGGATGTCCACGTACGACGAGTAATCGAGGTCCAGCAGGTCGAATCGTTTGTGGTTCATGTCGTAGAGCCAGATCTCATGGCACGGGGTCATGTCCATGGGGACCCGCATCGCCGCGAGACGGCCCGAACCCGGCGCTTCCTCAAGTACCTTGACCTCGTCCATGACCAGCTGCTCTGCCGGTGCGAGTCGTTCGTCCGTGTAGGGCAGGTACTGTCCCCACACGCAGGTCCTGAGATCGTTGAGGGCGAACTCTCCGTATATGTTCTGATCGGCGGTGTGCCAGGAGAGGTGGACGCGTTCGGAGTCGAGCAGATGGTCCGCCACCTCATCGACGGCGGCAGTCCCCAGATACCGGCCAATCAGTTCCGCATCGGCCTCGGTGAGCGGGCGCTCCCGTTCGCTTTCGATGTCGTATTTTGCCACGGTGAGTTCTGCCGCGGACCTTACTTCTTCGAACGCCTCGCGGGCACGCGCCTGGAATGCGGTTGGCATCTCGTCCTCCCCGGCTAGTTCTTCCAGTCGATCTTGTCTTCTTTGGCAAGCTGTTTGAGTTTTGCGAGCGCGGGGTTGATCAGCCGCCGCACCTCGACCGACATGCTTCCCTTTCTGGTGTCCAGGTACCGTCGCACATCGGAAACCGAGTAGTAGTGCGGGTGGCCGTCCGGTACTTCACGGCCGTACTTAGTGGTGGTTTTCGCCTTGCCGCTCGTGTCCAGTCCGGCGATATAGCGGGCAATCTGTCCCCAGGGGCGGGTCGCGTCCCCATTTCCGCCGAGGCGGTTGGTGATGGTCTTGGCTCGTGCGGAATTGATGAGGAGTTTTGTGTGCTCGTCCGCGGAGGGCAGTCGTATGCCCCCGATGGGATTGGTCTTCTTGGCCGTCGTGTGGGCTTTCCAGTCGCCCCGGTTCTTCCCGGTTCCTTTGATGTGGTCGTATTCGCCGTAGCTGGAGGTGATCTGTTCAGGGAAGCCCTTGAGGAGTTGCCCCGCGCTGTCCTTCTGTATGGGGTGGAAGGAGACAACGGACTTGTACCAGATCATGTCTCTCTTGCCTTCGGTGTCAGCGTAAGCGAAGTTTTCGAGATCGGAGTTCATCGGCGTGTTCACTGAAGGCCCGGGTGCCGGAACCAAATTGTTGTTGGATGCCATGCCTCCGAGTTTTTCCGGGAGCAGGTGCATGCGCACCCAGGCAGACCCCCCGGAGAGACCCTTCGACGCCACGTAATCCCAACCAGGTGGGTTGCTGTGGGGGCCCGGCTCTTCGCCTGTGCCTCGCACTGAGCGACTGAGGAACCGCGCCTCCATGGAGCTTGCCTGGTTGCCGTTGAAGGCCGGCAGATCCGGTTTCGGCATCTCGTCCTCGCGCAGCTGCTTCAGCGCGATCTTCGGTTGCCTGAGATGGCGGTCGCGCCAGCGCTTGGCCCTCACCGGTATGGAGGAAGGGTTGAGCGTGGCCACAACGTTCACGTCCGGGTCGCCGATACCCCGCAGGCTGGTGAGCCGGTAGTGGTTCTTCATCGCGGTGAGCAACGGGTCGAAGCTCTTTTCCCACATGCCGTCTTCGTCGAGCAGCGGAAGCAGCCTGGCGCGTATGCGCGCGGTGATGAGGGCAAGTCTCTTGCCCAGGTCGTCGTGGGAGCCCTCCTTCTGCTTCTGCTTCTGCTTTTCCGGCTTGGTCTTGGGCCTGCCCGGGCCGGCCTTGTCGGGCCGGGGCTTCGGCTTGCCGGGGCCCTTGTGGGACGGCTTGGGGTTGCGGGGCTTGCCGGGGCTGTCCTTGTCGGGCTTCGGCTTGGTGCGGGCGGGGCCGGCCTTGTCGTCCCGGGGTTTGGGCTTCTTGCCGTCCGCGTCCTTGTCCTTGGGCTTGTTGGGATCCTTCGGCTTTGTGGGGTCCTGGTCCTTGGGCTTGTTCGGGGTGT
Organism: Streptomyces ochraceiscleroticus; assembly: GCF_000720485.1. Lineage (GTDB taxonomy): Bacteria > Actinomycetota > Actinomycetes > Streptomycetales > Streptomycetaceae > Streptomyces > Streptomyces ochraceiscleroticus. Next base: position 44,666 of record NZ_JOAX01000018.1, read on the forward strand.
CCTTGTCGCCGTCCTTCGGTTTGCCCGGGGCGTCCTTGTCGTCCTTGGGCTTGTCCGGAGCCTTGCCGTTCGTGTCCTTCGGCTTCGGCTTGGTGTCCGGGTCGGGCTTGGGCTTCGGCTGGGGTTCTGCCTTCGGCTTGGGCTTCGGGGCCGGGGTCGGGCGGGTGTCCGGCTTGTCGGAGTCCTTGGACAGGGGCTTTCCGGGGGCGTCCTTGTCGCCCTTCGGGCGGCCCGGCTTGTCCGTGTTCTTGGGCCTGCTCGGAGCGTCCTTGTCGTCCTTGGGCCTGGCGGGGCCGTCCTGGTCCTTGGGCTTGGCCGGTTCGGGCTTGTCGTTCTTCGGCTTGCCCGGAGCCGTGTCCTTGGCCGGGGACTTCGTGGTCGGCTTGTTCGGGTCGGCCTTCGGGTGCGGCTTCGCGTTCGGCCTGGTGTCCGGGCCGGTGCCCTTGCCCGGCTTCGGGAGGGCGGAGGTGGGGCGGGGGGCGTCCCGGTCGGAGCTCGGCTGTTCCTTCTTGCCGCCTGTGTGGGGCCTCTGGTCGTCCCCCGCACCGCTCTGCCGGCCGCCCCCGCCGCCCTTGTCTCCCTTGCCGAGCTTCGCCGCCACGGCCTTCAGGCGGCGGCCCACCTTCGCGACGTACTTGCCGATGCCGTTGAGGAGGGCCTCGTAGGCCAGTTCCAGGAGGGCGACGATGCCGGCTGCCACCGCCTTGGCGAAGAGGACGCCCGCGCCGCCCTGGCGTACCGCCTTCAGCCACTCGATGACCGCGCCGATCGCGCGCAGGATCTCGCTCAGGGCACCGATCGCCGTGCGGATCGCGTCGATGACCGCCATGACCCAGCCCGCGCCGGGGATCAGTTTGGCGATGACCTTGGTGATGACGATTTCGCCGATGATGAAGGGGAGCATGGGCACGATGGCGTCCCACGTCTCTTTCACGATCTTCTCCAGGGTGAAGCCGCCCTTGATGAGCTTCTGGATGATCGCCTTCGGGACGCCGATGATCTCCTCGATCTTCGACTGGAACCACGATTTGACCGCCGCCTGCACCTCGCGGAACAAGTGGTTCTTCGCGCCGTCGACCGCCGAGTTCTTCGCGCCGCTCAGCCAGCCGCCGGGGTCGTCCATGAAGTCGATCGCGATCATCATGAACTCGCCCAGTGCGCCCAGGAGTTTGGACGCGTACTCCAGGACGGTCTTGATCGCGTCCACGACCGCCTTGATGACGTCCACGAGCATCTTCTTCAGGACGTTCAGGATGTCGCTGAGGAGCTTGGCGATGCGGTTGAGGAGGTCTGTGATGACCTTTTTGAGGAGTGCCGCCAGCTTCGTGACGAGGGCTATGGCCGCCGCTATCAGGTTCGTGATGAATTTCCGGATGCGGTTGGCGAGGTCAATGATCGCCTTGACCATGTTCTTCGCGAACTCGATCAGGTCATTGATCAGGTTCTTGACCGTGTCGACGATCCACTTGCGCGCCTCGTTGATCCAGCGTTCGACGTTCTCCTTGAAGTTCTTGATGAAGTTGACGACTGCTTCACGCGCCTCCCGGATGATCCGGACGATCGCGTTCTTGATCTCTAGGACCTTCTCCTTGAGCCAGTCGAACGCCTTCGTGAGCCAGTTGCCCGAGTCCTTGGCCGCGTTGTCGGTCTTCTGCTTGGCGTCGGTCTCGGCCTTGTCGCCCTTTTCCTTGATCTTCTTGTCGCTGTCCTTCTTTTCCTTCTCCGTGTCGTCGTCGGTCTTCTTTTCCCGGTCCTTGACGTCCTTGCGGACCTTGTCGCGCTTCTCGTTCTTCTTCGTACCGAGCTTCTTGAGCTCCTTGTCCTGCTCCGTGCGCCAGTCGGCGCGCTGCGACGTGACCTCCGACTGGGCCTTCGCGCGCTCGCCCGACTGGTCCGCGGTGTTCTTGGCCACCTCGCCGGCGACCTGCTGCCTGTGCTTCGCCTGCGACTGGCGGAAGTTCTTGTCCTTGGTCTGGCGACCGTCGGACATCTCCTTGTGGCCCTTGCTGAACGCCTGCTGGAACTGCGGCTTCCGGTCGTGCTCCGCCACGGTCGACGCCGCCTCGGCCGGTACCGCCCCCGTCGACGCCTTGCCCGTGCGCACCCCGCCCTTGCCGCCCTCGCGGCCGGGCACCTTGCCCTTCAGCTCCTCCTTGGGGGCATTGGGGTAGACCTGGTTCTCGCCCATCGTGCGCCCGGCGTCGTCACGGCCCGTCGTGACGGTCTCCTCGCCCTTGGCGTCGACCGCCTGGCCCTGCTCACCGGCCTTCTCGTCGGCAGCGCCCTGCATGTTCACGCCCGGCGCGTTGCCCGCCTGGGCCTGCTTCAGGGCCTCGTCCTTCGTCGGGAGCCCCGCGAACTTGGCGGCCAGCTCCTCCTTGTCCACCTTGAAGCCGAGCTTCTCCGCGACCCAGCCGACACCGAAGCCGAGGGCCATCTTGAAGGTGTCCCAGCCGCTGGGCTCCTCCGCCTTCTCCGCCTCGATCTGTCCCTCGGGCTTCTTCTCGCCCTTGACCTCGGCCTTCTCGTCCTTGGGCGCGTCGGACTTCTGTGCCGGATCCTGGGAGTACTGCGCCGGTGCGTCCGCCTTGGGCTTCCCCTCCAGGGTCTGGGGCGCGCCTGCCGGGCGCTGCATGTTCGGCGGTGCCGCGGCGAGCTGCTTGTGTTCGTCGCCGACCGTGCGGTCCACCGAGCCGCCCACGCCGCCCATGGCCTCAAGCGCCTTGTGGGGCTTGAGCCGTGAGGCCGAGGACAGGCCGGCCTCGGGGGAGACCTGGGAGAGGTTCGGTGCGGGACCCGAGTCCTTCTTCTTCCCCTTGGCCGGTGCGCTGCCCTTGCCGCCTCCGCCCCCACCGCCGCCACGGGGTGCCTTGGGCGCGGGAGCCGCCTTGGGCACGGCGGACTTCGCGCCCGGCTCCTCCTTGGCGCCCGGCTCTTCCTTGGGTGTCTTCGGCGGCGCCGGGGCTTCCTTCGGCGCGGCCGCGGACGGCTTCGCCGGTTCCTTCGCCGCCGGCTCCTTGCCGCTCTCCGGGGCGGCGCTCTGCGAGCCGGCACCCTCCGAGTGGGCGCCTTGCGACTGCCCGCCCTGCGCCCCGGAGGACGCCTCGCTGCTCGCGCCCCCCGGCGTATCCGCGTTCGAGCCGCCCGTGGTGTGCGAATCCCGCGCGGGCGACGGCGACTTGCTGTCCGAGTCCTTGCCGTCCGCGCCGGCCTTGTCCTCGCCCTTGCCCGCCGTGTCGCCGCCGCCCTTTTCCGCGGTGGCCGGCTCCGCCTTCTTCTGGCCGTCGTTCTTCTGCTCGTCCTTCTTCGGTTCGTCGCCCTTGCCTGCCGTCTCAGGCGCCGCGGACTTGCCGCCCGCGGCCTTCTGGGACTCCTTCTCCTGGCCATCCTTGGCCTTGTCGCCGCCGGCCTTGGTGCCCTTCTCCTCCTTGGCGGCGGACTCCTTCTCCTCGCCGCCGCCGTCCGCCCTTCCCGGTGACTCCTGTACCGCCTTCTGCGCGGCGACGGGCCCGGCCTTCGGGTCGTCCCCGCTCTTCGGGTCCTTCGACGGGGTGCCCGCGCCCGGCCGGGAGTCGGCCATGCGCTCCGCGTCCGGGTCACCGGAGAACGCGTCGTCGGGCCCGCCCTCGGTCTCCACCGACGGCTCGGACTCCAGGGGGGCCTCGGCCTCGGCCTCCTCCGGCTCGGCCTCGGCCGCTTCGTCCTCGGCGTCCTCCGCGTCCCGCTCGGCCTGCACCTTGTCGGCCCTGGTCGGCGGCGGAGCGGGGAAGGAGGGCACGGACCGGTCGTCCGACGAGGAGGGGTCGAGTGTGTCCGCCGTCGGCACCCCGGACACGTCGAGGTCCTGCTCGGGCAGGAAGTCCTCCGGCTGGAGCTTGGTGTCCCAGGCGCTCTTCTCGGCGCCGCCGACCTCCACCTCCGACGCGCTGCCGGAGCCGAACGGGTCGTCGTCGGCCGCCTCTTCGGGACCGTCGAGGTCCTGGTTGCGTACGCCGTCGAGCCTGCTGGTCCTGCCGGGCAGCTCGGTGTCCCTGCCCGCCGTGGTGGGGGAGCCCTCGGGCTTGTCCTTACCGCCCTTGTCCTCCTGCTTCACCTGCTGTCCCGCCGCGTGCTGCTCGGCGGCTTCCGGGCGGTTCTTCGCCGCGGACTCCTCCTTGCTCGCGGCCGCCGCGCCCCGCTGTTCGGTCTCCTCCTTGCCCGCCGCGCCCTTCTTGTCCTCCCCGCTCTTCTTGTCGTCCCCGCTTTTCCCGCCGTCGCCGCTCTTCTTGTCCGCGCCGTCCTTCTGGCCCTCCTGGGCACTCCCGGACTTCTGCTGACCGTCTTCCTTGCCGCCCTCGGCCGCCGTGCCCGACGACGACTCCTTCTTCTCGGCGGCCGCGCCTCCGGCGGAGCCCGGCTGTTCCTTCCCGGCGGACGAGGCACCGTCCTTGCCCGCGCCCGCCTCGGACTCCTGCCCGCCGCGCGGCGCACTCCCGCCCTGCGGGGTGCTCCCGCTCTGCGGCGTGCCGCCGTTCCGGGGCGTACTACCGGGCGTGGGCCGCGCCTCGGCACGGTCCTTCTCGGGGCCGGGCGCCGGGGCGGGCTTCTCCTGCCGGGCCTGCTCCTCCTTGGCCGCGCGGCGCTCGCTGTCCCGCTCGATGCGCAGGTCGTCGGCCATGTCCGGCTCCACCGCGGGGGCATCCTGCGCCGCCCACTCGGCGGCGTCGGCCCCGAGGTCGCCCTGCGTCTCGATCTCCTGGACGAGGTCGAGCACCCGGTCGTGCTCCGAGCCGAGCAGCCGGGTCTCCAGACGCTCCAGAACCGAGTCCTGCAGCTCCTCCGGCAGGCGCGCCAGTTGCATACGGGTGCGCTTGGACCGGTCCTCCGGGTCGCCGCGCAGCGACCGGACGACGCCGTTCGCCAGCCGGTCCACCAGCGTGGCCGGGTCCAGCTTCTCCATACGGGAACGGTCCGCGTCCACCGTCGCGTACCGCAGCCACCCCGGCGTCGCCCGGCCCTCCTCGACCTCGGCGGCTGCCGGTTCCTCCGCGCGTACCGAGTCCCGCATCGCCCCCAGTACCGACTCCTGCGCCGCCGACTCCGCCTCTCGCTCGATCGTCTCCTGCGGGAGGCTCACCGAGCCCAGGTCGCGGCCGGCGCGGAGGGCGCCCAGGCCGTGCGGGTTCTGGACCGTGTGGAGCAGCTCGTGGGCGAGCAGGCGCTGCCCGTCCGCCGTACCGGGGCGGTACGTGCCCTCGCGGAAGAAGATGTCCTGGCCGACGGCGAAGGCGTCGGCGCCCATCAGCTCCGCCAACTGCCCGGACTCGCGGTCCGTGTGGAGGCGGACCTGGCTGAAGTCGTGGCCGAGCTGTTCTTCGAGGTCGCGGCGGACGCTCAGGTCGAGGGGCTGGCCGGCGCCGCTGACGATGTCCTTGGGTTCCGGGGTACGGGATTTGGCGTTGCGTTCCCTGCGCTTGCGGCGTTTTTCGGCGGCGGTGGACTGGTCCTGCGACGCCGACGACTGGCTCGTGCTCATCGGGCCTCACCTCGTCCGGTCAGGCCGGCGTGGACCGAGCGGGCCAGGGCCTCGCCCAGGCGGGCCGGTGACGTCGTACGGGGGAGGGGCGGCAGCCCGGCGAGCCCGTCGAGCGAGACCGGGGAGCCGTCGGCGGCCAGTGGTACGCCGCGTTCCTGTACGAGACGGGTCAGCTCGCGCTGGAAGGACGTCATCACACGGTCGGGATCGACGCGGGAGTCGAAGCCGTCGAGGACCAACTCACCGATGTCGATACGAAAGGAGCGCGGGGCCTCGTTCTCCGTGCGGCGGGAGACCCGCGCCGCCGCGCCCTCGTCACCGGGCTCGTAACCGGGCTCGTTCAGACCCATCCGTGGACCTCCGACGGGGTCAAGGAGCGTTCCAGCTTCAGGTATTCGGTGCGCGCCGCGGCCAGCATGTGGCGCATCTGGAGGTGGTCGCCCTCCTCGGCGGCGAGGAAGGCCCCCGAGAGGGCGATGTTGCGGATCGAGCCGCCGGCGACCGTCAACTGCGCGAGCAGCGCCGGATCGATGCCCTTCGTGGGGGCCTGGGGCGGCAGGACGCGGCGCCAGATTTCGGCGCGCTCGCTCTCGCCCGGGAAGGGGAAGTCGACGACGAAGCGGATGCGGCGCATGAAGGCCGAGTCGAGGGCCTTCTTCATGTTGGTGGTCAGGACCGCCAGGCCGCGGTATGCCTCCATGCGCATGAGGAGGTAGCTGACCTCCAGGTTGGCGTAGCGGTCGTGGCTGTCTTTTACCTCGCTGCGCTTGCCGAAGAGCGCGTCCGCCTCGTCGAAGAGGAGCAGGGCGCCGCCTCGTTCGGCCGCGTCGAAGACCCGGCTGAGGTTTTTCTCGGTCTCGCCGATGTATTTGCTGACGACCTGGGAGAGATCGATGATGAAGAGGTCGAGGCCCAGTTCCTTGGCCATGACCTCGGCGGCCAGGGTCTTGCCCGTGCCGGAGCCGCCCGCGAAGAGGGCCGTGACGCCGAGGCCGCTGCGGAGGGCCTTCGCGAAGCCCCAGTCCTGGTAGACCGTGCTGCGCCGGCGTACGTGCGCGACGATCTCCTGGAGGATGCGGAGCTGGCGGTCGGCGAGTACGAGGTCGTCCCAGCCGGCGCGCGGTTCGATGCGGCGGCCCAGTTCGTCCAGGCCCATCCGGGCCTCAGTGAGGCCGGCCTGCCAGGCGAGTTCCGCGCCGTCCAGCACGTCGGAGTGCGGCAGGTCGCGGCGTACGGTCGCGGCGGCCTGGCGCACGACGTGCGGGGGGAGCTGGAACTGTGCGACGAGGGACCGCACATGCTGGTCGGTCACCTCGGGGACGTCGGCGAAGGCGTCGGTCCAGAGGCCGAGGTGTTCCTCGTCGGAGAGCTTGGGGACGGTGACGCGTTCGCCGCGGGGCCGGCCGGTCCGGCGCGGGTCCTGGCTGGAGACGACCAGCGGTACGGCGGCGCCCGCGATGAACGCGTCGGCGGCCGCGTGCTGTTCGCGGTCCAGCTCGCCCGTCTCGATCAGGAGGGCGGCGGGCAGCAGGATCGCCTCGCGCTGCCAGAGGCGGGCGAGACGGTCGCGTTCGGCGGCGTCGGTGGGGATGTCGTCGGCGGCCATGGAGTACAGACCGAGGCCGGACCGGCGCGCCGCGGTGGCCGCGATGTCGGCGCGGGTGCGCAGGTCGGCGCCGACCAGCTCGACGCGGAGGGGCGCTTCGGGGCCGGCACCGGACCAGCCCGCGGCGACGCGGTCGGCGGCGGCATCGTACGAGGGCGGCAGGGACGCGGGCGCGGTGGTGCGGGTGAGCAGGCCGTGCAGCCTGGCGTCCAGGTACGGCGTGCCGACCAGGAAGTGCAGGATGCGCTCGTCGAGGCGGAGACGGGTGGTGGTCAGCCGGGTCTCGTCGTCCAGCTCGATCAGACGCCAGCGGCGGAGCGGCGCCACGGGCGTGAGGGCGCTCCAGTGCGGGTCGCCGAGGACGGCCAGGGCGAGCGAGAACGTCGGGTACGTACGGGTGGGGTCGCCGCTCGCCGCGGCGCAGCGGGCGGCGGTGGTGGGGTCGAGCTCGGCCGCCGCGGCCAGCAGGACGAGCTCCTGCTCGAAGCTGCTGAGGCCGAAGCAGGCGGCGAGCGCTTCGAGGGCGCGCGGGGTGGCGGGGGAGCGGGGCGCCGCGACGGGCGCGGGAGCGGGCGCGGGTGCGACGGCGGAACGGGCCGGTTCGGCCGTCGACTCAGCCGCCTCAGCCGAGTCCGCCGGGCCCGTGGCCTCTGCCGCGTCCCCGGCGGGCGAGGCGTCCGTACTGCCCGTACGTGCCCGCGCGGCATGGGCGTCCAGGCGCGCCAGTACGGAACGCACGGCAGCGGCGAGCACGGCGCCGTCGTCCGCGCCGTCGCCCGCGGCGCCCGGTCCGTTGCCGCTGCCCATGTGCTGTTCCGCCCCCGTCTCGCGCACCCTGCCTCAGCTCTCCTTGCCGTCGTCGGTACGTGTGGCGCCCTTGGCGCCGCCGGTGGACTTGCGGGTACGGGTACGCGAACGCGTGGGCGTGGTAGCGGACTTGGCGTCGCCCTGGGCCTCGTCCCGCTTGTCCGGTGCGGGAGCCGCCGCCTTCTTCGCGGGCCTCTTCACCGCCTCGGAAGGGGCCTCCGAAAGAGCCTCGGGCCGAGCCGGCGCGGGCACGGCGCCCTCAGCCGGCGCACCCGCCGAAGCCGGCGCGTCCCCCAGAGACGGCCGCTCCGGCGCCCCCGGCGCCCCGAACGGCGCCACCCGTACCTCCGGCCTCCTGACCGGCTTCGCCGGTGCCGGCTTCTCGTGGCCGTCCAGCAGGACCAGCGATGCCTGGTACACCACCGACAGGGAGTACGGCGTGTTGTGCAGCATCCCCCACAGCTTCGACGTCTCGTCGACGTCCATCTGGGTCGGCGTGAAGCGGACCTTCTGCAGGGACTCCGCGAGGTCGCTGCCGTCCAGGTACGGGCGCTGCGCCGCCTCCGCGATCAGCTCCTTGGGCAGTACCGGGATCTCGTGCAGCGTGCGCACGACGCTGCCGATCAGGCGCTGCCCGACCAGCTCCGTCTCCTCGCCGTACGCGCTGATCACGTAGTGCAGGTCCAGCGCCGCCGCGGAGCGCTTCAGCAGCGTGCCGTCGGGGGCGCGGGTGACCAGGTCGTTGTTGCGCATGGAGGGGTTGTGCGTGACCTGGTAGCAGAAGACGGTGACCGTCGGGTCCGTCGGCGGGTCGGCCGGCGGCTTGCGGGTCTCCACCGAGACGGCCATGTCGATCTCGGGGTGCAGATTGTGTTCGATCAGCAGCGCAAGGGCCTGGGTGACCGTCGCGACGGCGAGTGCGTTGCTCATGAGTTCAGTCCCGGTGAAGTCCGTGAAGTCGTCGTGGCCATGCCCGTCAGCTCGTCCTCTCCCCGCGAGCCAGGTAGTCGGCGAGGCTCAGGGCAGGCCCCCGGCGGTCGGCGCGGCCCGCCCGTGCGCCCGTCGCCGGCCGGTCCGGCCCGGCTGCGCTGACCTCCAGCCGTCCGATCTGTACGTGCACGACGCGCTCGGCCGGCCGCTGCCCGCGTCGCCCGGCGGCCGCGCGTGCCGTGTCGCGTGCCGTCGGCACCTCCGTACGGGGGCGCAGCGCGGGCGCCACGGCGCGCGGGGCGGCGTCCGTGTCCGGGCGCAGAGGCGTGGCCGCCGGCCGGGGCGCCCCCGGCTCCTCCGGACGGCCGCCCGCACGCCGCGTTCCAAGGCGCTGCCCCTCGGGTGCCGCGGGCCGCGGGCCCGGTTCCGGCCGGGCGGCGGGCCGCAGCAGCGGGGCCGTCGGCCGTACGGGACGCTCGGCAGGGACCACGGCGTCCGGGCGCGTGGCCTCGGGCCGCAGCACGGTCGTCTCGCGTTCGGTGGTCCTGATCTCCCGCTCGACGCGGAGCTGTTCGGAGGGAGCGGTCAGCGGAGCGTACGGATTCCGCGCGGCCGGGGCGTGCGGCTCGGCGGGCGCGCCGCCCAGTGACTCGATGCGCTCGAAGGGGCCGGGCAGGCGCGGCTGTACGAGCGTGCGCCGGGCCGATCCCGTACCCACGCCGGGCGCGCCCGGCAGCGCGTGCCGAACCGGGGCGTACCGCGCCACCAGCCGCCCCAAGTAGTCGTCAGACATCTGCGCACAGCTCCAGGTAGTAGCGGCGCCGCAGCGGGCTGAGCGCCAGGATCTCGGGCTCGCTCCAGCCGTAGGCGGAGGCGAGCAGGTGGACGTCCAGGAGCACGTCGCGTGCCCAGGCGTCCAGTTCGGTCCACAGGTAGGCGGCGATGTCCAGCTCGGCCGGGGTGGCCGCGCCGCACTCGGGGCAGGCGATGTTCAGCGTCACCTCGGCGCCGGGGTCGGCCTGCTCGACCGCCTCGGCGAACCGTTTCAGTACCGCCTCCGGCAGCCGGGCGTACTCCTCCTCCGCCGTCGTACGGCCGTCCCGTACCGCCGTGAGCACGCAGCGCGCACCCAGCAGCCGCCGGGCGTCCGCCGCGTCCGTGGCGGCGGCCGCGGCCTCGGTGAGGTCGGCGACGGCGGGCAGCCGGAACGTCACCGACCAGCCGTCCTCGGCGACCCGCAGGCCGTCCTCGGGCGGGGCCGGCCGGACCGCGCCCAGCTCGGCCGCGTCCAGCTCGAACTCCATCGCCTCGCCGCACTCCGGGTCCGCGCACGCCAGCTTGACCTGCATGCGCTCGCCGAAGAGCGCGCGGCGCAGCGCGAACAGGTCGGCGGCCCGCTCCCCGGCCGGCACCGACAGCAGTGCGTCGGTGCCGGCCTCGGGGCGGGCGGCGCGGTGCAGCAGCAGGGCACGGCCGCTGTCCTGGAGGGCCAGCCCGGCCTCCCAGGTGGCCAGCAGCTCAGCGGGCCCGGTGACCGCCATTCCTCACCTCGTCCGGTGGTGCTCAGGTGTCTCGCGTACGGGGTGGGGTCAGGCGGGGTGCGTGAACGAGGGCTCCTGCGGCTCCTCGACCTCGTAGTCCCGCTCCCAGCCCTCGCACTCCAGCTTCAGGCTCTGGATCGCCACCGCGTTGGCGTTGGCGTCCATCTCGCCGAGCACCTGGTACTCGCTCGGCCAGGCCCGGTAGATCTTGTGCGAGACGGCGACCTGACCGGCCTCGTTCAGGACCTGGATGACGATGTCCTTGCGGAAGTCCGCGAGCGACACCTCCGAGCCCAGACCGGCGCCGACCTGCCAGACCTTGTTGGCCCAGCGGTCGAACTCCGGGTCGTGGGTGACCCCGCGCTCCAGGGTGATGCCCTCGAACTCCGAGCGACCGGGCGACTTCCGCGGCGAGCTGGGGTCGCCGCCGTGCCGGTGCTTGACGACCTCGGTGGTGCGCTTGAGCGGGGATATCTTGCTGATGCCCGCGACCGTCCGACCGTCCCACAGGACCAGGAACTTGAAGTTCTTGTACGGGTCGAAGCGATGGGCGTTGATGGTGAACTCAGCCATCGGTTTCCTTCGTTGCCTAGGTTCCTTCGCTGACGGATGCGCGGCTAGAGCTCGAACTGCCCGGCCATCTGCTGGATCTTGACGATCACGAACTCCGCGGGCTTGACCGGCGCGATGCCGACGACGACGTTGACGATGCCGTTGTCGATGTCCTCCGCGGTCGTGGTGTCCTTGTCGCACTTGACGAAGTACGCCTCGCGCGGCGTGCCGCCCTTGAAGGCGCCCTGCTGGAAGAGGCCGTGCAGGTACGACGAGGCGTTGAGCCGGATCTGCTGCCAGAGCTGCTCGTTGTTGGGCTCGAAGACCACCCACTGCAGGCCGCGCAGCAGGGACTCCTCGACGTGCAGCGCGAGGCGGCGGACCGGTACGTACTTCCACTCGCTGTCCAGCGCGTCGGCGCCCTGCAGCGTGCGGGCGCCCCAGACCACCGGGCCGACCATCGGGAAGGTCCGCAGGCAGTTGATGCCCAGCGGGTTGAGCAGGCCGTTCTCCCGGTCGGTGAGCTTGACCGAGAGAGAGTGCACGCCCGCCAGGCGCGCCTCGGTGCCCGCCGGCGCCTTCCACACGCCGCGCTCGCCGTCCGTACGGGCGATCACGCCCGCGATGGCGCCGGACGGCGGGAAGGTGCGCAGCCGGCCGGTGAGCGGGTCGGTGAGCTGGAGGTGCGGGAAGTACAGCCCGGAGTGGTTGCCGCGGACCGAGTCCAGGGCGCCGATGCCGGCCCGCGCGGAGTCCACGGAGACCCAGGTCGAGGGCGCGTCCACGAGGTGGAAGATCCGCCGCTCCCGGCAGAGCCGCTCGGCGGCGGAGAGCACCGTGACCATGTCCTCGGTGTTCTCGTACGCGGAGAGCTCCGGCAGCGACAGCAGGTTCACGTCGTCGACGTCGCGCAGCGCCTGCAGGCCGGTCTTGCGGGCCTCGCTGCCGATGATGTCGCGCGGGCCCGGCGCGTCGCCGTCCACGCCGCCGGAGAGCGGGAAGACCGGCGGGTTGACCGATGCCTCCAGGCCCAGGTCGTTGGCGCACTCGCCGACGAACCGCACCACGTCCTCGGGGTCGGCCGACCCGGCGACCACCTGGAGGCGGCGGCCGAAGGCGGTGACCTCGGCCCCCGCGAAGGCGTGCTTGCCCGGGGCGTCCGGCAGCGCGCGCAGCTTGCGCTCCAGGAGGAGGGCGAGCTCGGTGACGGTGCAGGGTGCCTCGCCGTCCTGGTCCGGGTCGTAGAGCGTGAACTCGCGCTCCACCTCGCCGATCTTGACGGTGAGGTCCACGGCCAGGTCGGGCAGCTCGTGCGCGAACGGCTTGGAGACCGTGCCGGAAGGGTCGGGGCGCCCCTCGTCGAGGACCTTGACGCGGATGAGCTGGGAGCCGGCGTTGATCACCGTCTCGGCGTACCGGCCGCTCTCGGGGTCCATGGACAGGTTGCCGTAGGACTCGCGGGCCGTGCCCTTGGCGTCGAGGACCTGGAGGTTGAAGGTCTCCTCGCAGGCGGTGGTGTCGTGGTCGACGGCCACGCGCAGGCCGTCGCCCCAGATGCCGGGCTCCTTGGCGTGCACCTCCAGCACCGGGCACTCGCTGTGCCCCTCGGTGGACTCCAGGGTGACGCATGCCTCTTCGCCGGTGCCTGCCTTGACGGCCCGGACGATCACGGCGACGGTGCCGCCGTTGCCGAAGAACTGGTGCACGGCGTAGCTCAGCGGACTCTTCGAGGTCAGGCCGCCGAAGCGGCGCTCGAAGTCGGCGAAGCTGGTGACGCGCACCGGGTGGTTGAGCGGACCCCGCCGAGTGTGTCCCACAAAGGCGGTCACCGAGGTGGTGACGGTGGAGATGTTGCGGACGCTGCTGGGAAGCTCTTCGACGTAGACGCCGGGATAGGTCGCGTTTGTCGGCATTCCCCCTCCAATCCCTTCAGGCACCGAGTAAGAGGGCACCAAGAGGGAGGTGGGGAGGAGGTGGCCAAGCCGACGCCACCGCGCCCCTACGCGGCCGCGCACTGCTCATCAGTCTCCCCCGTCCGCCCCGGCGAGTTTCGGTCTTCCGGGACCAGGCCGCCGCTTGTGACAGTGGCCTGTGACTCCTGATGCGTAAGTGCACAACGCAGTCTCCAAGGCTGTGAGTTGGAGGGTCAAGGACGCGTTCCGGTCAGCTTTTGCGAAGGAGTTGTGTGGGCCGGAACGAGCCGGTAAGCGGGCGACTGCGGTGGGTGTCCGGGCCGTACCGCCCGTGAGCGGGGCGCGCCGGTGCATACCGGGCGCGGGTTGCCCGCCGCGCGGGGAGGTCCGGCAGCGGAGGGGTGTACTCCGTGTGAGGAGGTGGTGCGGGCCACCGTCGAGATCCGGCCGAGTCCGGCCGGCCGGCGTGACGCGAGCCTCCGTCCGCGTGATCTGTGACAGTAATCACCGCCGCAGTGTGATCTGTGATTTAGGAGGGTCGCTGCCGCGGGGATAACCTGCGAGACGGACATGCCGCGTACCGGCTGACGATGTACGCCCTTGCTGTGACTGCGTTGTCACCCTGCCTTCGCGGCACGCCCGCGCAGACAACGAATCCGCGATCACCACGACTCGCGGGCTACTTGATTAGCAAAGGGACGGACGCGCGTGGACCTGTTCGAGTACCAGGCGAGGGACCTCTTCGCCAAGCACGGTGTACCGGTGCTGGCCGGTGAAGTCATTGACACGCCTGAGGCGGCCCGCGAGGCGACCGAGCGTCTTGGCGGCAAGTCGGTCGTCAAGGCCCAGGTGAAGGTCGGCGGCCGCGGCAAGGCCGGCGGCGTGAAGCTGGCCGCGACCCCGGACGAGGCCGTCGCTCGCGCGACGGACATCCTCGGGATGGACATCAAGGGCCACACGGTCCACAAGGTGATGATCGCGGAGACCGCTCCGGAAATCCTCGAGGAGTACTACGTCTCGTACCTCCTCGACCGCACCAACCGCACCTTCCTGGCCATGGCCTCGGTGCAGGGCGGCATGGACATCGAGGAGGTCGCGGAGAAGACCCCCGAGGCCCTCGCGAAGGTTCCGGTCGACTCCAACGAGGGTGTGACCATCGAGAAGGCCCGCGAGATCGTCGCCCAGGCGAAGTTCCCGGAGGCCGTGGCCGAGAAGGTCGCCGAGGTCATGGTGACCCTGTGGGACACCTTCGTCGCCGAGGACGCGCTCCTCGTCGAGGTCAACCCGCTGGCCAAGGTCGCCTCCGGCGACATCCTGGCGCTGGACGGCAAGGTGTCCCTGGACGCCAACGCCGAGTTCCGCCAGCCGGAGCACGAGGCCCTCGAGGACAAGGCCGCAGCCAACCCGCTCGAGGCTGCCGCCAAGGCCAAGGGCCTGAACTACGTCAAGCTCGACGGCCAGGTCGGCATCATCGGCAACGGCGCGGGTCTCGTCATGAGCACCCTGGACGTCGTCGCGTACGCCGGTGAGAAGCACTCCGGCGTCAAGCCCGCCAACTTCCTCGACATCGGTGGCGGCGCCTCCGCCGAGGTCATGGCGAACGGCCTGGAGATCATCCTCGGCGACCCGGACGTCAAGTCCGTGTTCGTCAACGTCTTCGGCGGCATCACCGCCTGTGACGAGGTCGCCAACGGCATCGTGCAGGCCCTGGAGCTGCTGAAGTCCAAGGGTGAGGACGTCAACAAGCCGCTCGTCGTCCGCCTGGACGGCAACAACGCGGAGCTGGGTCGCAAGATCCTGTCGGACGCGAACCACCCGCTCGTGCAGCGCGTGGACACCATGGACGGCGCGGCCGACAAGGCCGCCGAGCTCGCGGCTGCGAAGTAAGGGAAGAGGGACTCCAGAACAATGGCTATCTTCCTCAACAAGGACAGCAAGGTCATCGTCCAGGGCATGACCGGTGCCACGGGCATGAAGCACACCAAGCTCATGCTGGGTGACGGCACGAACATCGTCGGCGGCGTGAACCCGCGCAAGGCCGGCACCGAGGTCGACTTCGACGGCACCTCCGTACCGGTCTTCGGCTCGGTCAAGGAGGCCATGGAGAAGACGGGCGCCAACGTCTCCGTCCTCTTCGTGCCGCCGGCCTTCTCCAAGGCCGCCGTCGTCGAGGCCATCGACGCCGAGATCCCGCTCGCCGTCGTGATCACCGAGGGCATCGCCGTCCACGACTCCGCCGCCTTCTGGGCGTACGCGAAGGCCAAGGGCAACAAGACCCGCATCATCGGCCCGAACTGCCCCGGTCTCATCACCCCGGGCCAGTCCAACGCCGGCATCATCCCGGGCGACATCACGAAGCCGGGCCGCATCGGCCTGGTCTCGAAGTCCGGCACGCTGACGTACCAGATGATGTACGAGCTCCGTGACATCGGCTTCTCGTCGGCCGTCGGCATCGGTGGCGACCCGGTCATCGGCACCACCCACATCGACGCCCTCGAGGCGTTCGAGGCGGACCCCGACACCGACCTGATCGTCATGATCGGCGAGATCGGCGGCGACGCCGAGGAGCGTGCGGCCGACTACATCAAGGCCAACGTCACCAAGCCGGTCGTCGGCTACGTCGCGGGCTTCACCGCCCCCGAGGGCAAGACCATGGGCCACGCCGGCGCCATCGTCTCCGGCTCCTCGGGCACCGCCCAGGCGAAGAAGGAGGCCCTCGAGGCCGCCGGTGTCAAGGTCGGCAAGACCCCGACCGAGACCGCCGAGCTCGCCCGCGAGCTGCTCGCCGGCTGAATCCGGCGCGGCGCGGCACTGCGTCCCTGACGTGGTGTGCGCGTAGTTTTCCGAGCGCGGACCCGTACTCCCTTGGGGGGTGTACGGGTCCGCGTTCGTGTGTACGGGGCCGCGCGTCAGGGGCGGTGCTGCGGGTCGTGCTCGGCGTGCGCGTCGCCGGCCGGGGCCGCGGGCGCGCCGGGCGGCACGGGCGGCTGGACGTACCGCTCGCCGGTGCCCGCCCACAAGGAGGCGGCCGTGACCGCCACGATCAGCCCGGTCAGCCCGATCGCGCTGCGCGTCATCCGCCGGGTGCTGCGCTCGCTGCCGGTCCGTACGGCACGCGCCGACGCCGTCCGTACCGGGTGCGCGTCCGCCAGTTGCGCCAGCCGCTCGCACAGGATCTCCCGCTGCCGGGCCGGCGGCGCGCCGGCCAGCCCCAGCTCCGGAAGCCGCCCGGCCAGCGCCTCGCGGGCGTGCGTGAGCCGCCCGCGCGCGGCCGGCGTGCTCGCCTCGATCTCGGCCGCGGCCTCGGGCAGCTCCAGGCCGACGGCGTCGTGCAGCAGCAGGGCGCGGCGGTAGGGCGCGGGCAGCCGCAGCAGGGCGGCCAGCAGCGGATCGGGCCGCCCGCTGCCCGCCGCCTTCACGGGGGACCGGCAGGTGCTGGGGCGAAAGCGGTGCCAGGGGGAGAGCGCGTACTCGTGGGTCGCGGCCCGCACCCAGCCGGCCGGGTCGTGGTCCGTGGCCACCTCCGGCCAGCGCTGCCAGGCGAGCTGGAAGCCCCACTCGACGGCCTCGCGGGAGAGGCGCGGCCGGCCGGTGAGGAGGAACGCCTGCCGGGCGAGCGCCGGTGCGTGCCGGACGTACAGCGCGTCGAAGGCGGCCGCGGGTGACGGCGCGTCACCGGTCGCGGGTGACGGCACGTCAGCCGGGCCGGGACCCTCACCGGCCCGCCGGGGCTGCTGGGACTTTCGGGCTGTCCGGGTTGTAAATCCCATAAACGTATCTTGGGCGACACGTCCGGCATTCGCCCGCTGCGTAGTGGAAACGGGTGTTGTTGGCAGCATGGCGGCGTGAGCCAGATGACCGACAACGGACCGACGGCGGCCACGCCGGGCGGGGCCGCCGCGCAGCCCGCCACCACGACCGGCGGCGCGCTCCTCGCGGGGATGGTGACCGCCGGGCTGGGCCTCGGCGTCTGCACCGTCTCCGTCCTCCTCCTGTGGATCGCCGCGCCGGCGCCGGCCGCCGGCAGCCCCTCCGGCGCGCTGCACATCGCCGCCGACCTGTGGCTGCTCGCGCACGGCGCCGACCTCGTACGGACCGCGGGGCCCGGCGCGGCCGCCGTGCCGGTGGGCGTGACGCCGCTGCTCCTCGTCGCCGTGCCCGTATGGCTGCTGTACCGCTGCGCCCAGCGCGCCCTGTCGGCGGCGGACGGCGGGCCGCGACGGCATGCGCGCGGCACGGGACCGCTGCGCCGCCCCGCTTCCCCCGGCGCCGTGCTCGGCCGGTTCCTCGGCGGATACCTGCTGACCGCCGCGGCCGCCGTGGCGTACGCGGCGTCCGGGGCGCTGCGAGTCGCGCCGGTCAGCGCGCTGCTGTGCGTACCGCTCACCGCCGCGGGCGCGGTGGCCGTGGCGGCGGCGCGCACGGTCGGGCTGCGCGCCGTACTGCCACTGCCCGCGCGCGCCCGGCGGGCCTGGGCCGGACTGCCGCCCGGCGTGCGCGCGGCACTCGCCCCGCCCCGGCGCGCCGCCGCGCTGCGCGCCGCCTGCGCGGCCGGCGCGGTGCTGCTCGCCACGGGCGCGCTGCTGGTCCTGACCGGCGTGGTGTGGCACGCGGGCGCCGTGCGTCACAGCCTCCTGCACGTCGCCCCGGACTGGCCCGGCCGCGGCACGGTCCTGCTGGTCTGCCTCCTGCTGCTGCCAAACGCGGCCGTCTGGGGCGCCGCGTACGCGCTGGGCCCCGGCTTCACACTCGGCGCCGGCAGCGCGGTCGGCCCGCTCGGCGCCGTCGGCTACCCGGCGGGCCTGCCGCCCTTCCCCCTGCTCGGCGCGGTCCCGCAGGAGGCCGCCGGGTCCCCGCTGACCTGGGCGGCGGCCGTCGGGCCCGTCGCGGCGGGGGCGGCCGCCGCGTGGTACGCGGCGCGGCCCGCGCGCGCCGCGGCGGCCGCGCGCGGGCCCGAGGCCCGGCTGCTGCGCTGGAACCGCCGGGCCACCGCCACGGTCGCGGCGCTCGCGGCACTGATGTGCGGGGCCGGGGCCGCGGTGCTCGCGGGCGCGGCGGGCGGCGCGCTCGGCACCGCCGCGCTCCGGCACGTCGGCCCGAGCTGGTGGCTCACGGGCGCGGCGGCGGCCGGCTGGACGGCGGCCGTCGCCGTACCGGGCGCGCTCGTCCTGCGCGAGTGGCATCTGTGGCGCACGCTCGGCCGCTCGCCGCTGGCGAAGCGCCGCTCGTGACCCCGCTGGAGGCCCGTGGTTTTTATTCCTGCACGCTCAGGATCGGCCGGAGCTGCTCGGGGAGGAGGTCCTCGCAGGAGTGCTGGGCGGACTGGGTGAGGGCGTCGTTGACGCAGGTGTAGTAGTCCTTGTACACGAGCTGGAGCGTGAAGCCCGCGGCCACGATGCACAGCGCCAGGCACGCCGTGACCAGCCCGCTCACCGCCGCGGTGGTCTGCGGCCGGCTGCTGCCGGAGGCCGTGGGCGCGCCCGTGTTGCCGGCGGTCGCGTGCGGCGGTCCCGCCGTCGGCGTGGTGTCCTGCTCGTGCGACGGCCTGCCGATCCCGATGTCCGCCGCCGTGGCCTTCGCGCCCTCCGGCTTCCCCTGGCCCGGCTTGCCCGCGCCCGGCTTGGCGCGCAGCGCGCTGATGCCCCAGTACAGGGCCAGCGCGCCGAGCAGCAGGGCGATCTCCGGGAGACTGAAGAGCGAGAAGAAGAACGCCCACATGCCCGACAGGAGCGCGTAACGCGCCCGCCGCTGGGCCGGGTCGGTCGGGTCCCAGCGCAGCCCGGTCTGGCCGGGGCCGCCGGAGCCGCCCGGTCCCTCCGGGCCGCCGCGCCCGGGGCGGCTGCCGAATCCGCCGCTCTGGCGCCCCGGCTGCCGGCTGCTCCACTGGCTGCCCCAGGCATGCCGGCCGTCGTGCTCGTCGGAGGAACCCCCGGCGTGGTCCCCGGAGTCGCCGGAGTCCCCGGAGGCCCCGGAGTCCTCGGGGTGTCCCGAGTGCGCGTGGCGGGGCCGCCATTCCCGGTCGGGCGTCCCGGCCGGCGGCGCGGCGAAGGGGTTGTCACGGTCCCGGCCGTCCTGGCCGCCGGCCCCCGCACCCCGGCCCTCCCCGGAAGCGCCCTCCGGGGAGGACGGCGACGGCTTGCGCTCACGCGGCAGCAGCACCGCCGCCCAGGGAGCGGTGGCGGGCTGGGGGCACCTCCCAGCGGTAGCTGGGGGCGGGAGAAGGAGGGCCGCCCGGCGGCGTCGGTCCGTCATCTGAGGTGCGTCTTCCCCTTGTCTCGTCCGTTCGCCGTTCCGTCCGTCCGGCGGCGGGTCCACCACGATTCGCGCGCGATCTGCACAGATCACATGCGGTCTTACGCCCGACGCTACCTTCCGCGTCCGCCCCCGTCCCGTGGGGGCCGCGCGGTGTGCCGGTATCGTTGCTGACGGTCGGCGCCTTCGTAGGGTTCCCCGGATTTCCGGTACCCACGGCCTTGTACGACCACACAAAGCTCGCGAGACCGAGAAAGAACCGCCGTGGCTTCCTCCCCACCCACCGTCCCCGCGCCCGCACGTCCTGGCCGCCCGGCCCGGATCGTCGTGCTGGTGTCCGGTTCCGGCACCAATCTCCAGGCGCTGCTGGACGCCATCGCCGAGCAGGGCGCGGAGGCGTACGGCGCCGAGATCGTGGCCGTCGGCGCCGACCGGGAGGCCATCGCCGGCCTGGAGCGCGCCGAGCGCGCCGGGCTGCCGGTCTTCGTCTGCCGGGTCAAGGACCACGCCGACCGCGCCGCGTGGGACCTGGCCCTCACCGAGGCGACCGCCGCGTACGAGCCGGACCTCGTCGTCTCGGCGGGCTTCATGAAGATCCTGGGCAAGGAGTTCCTGGCCCGGTACGGCGGCCGCGTGGTGAACACCCACCCGGCGCTGCTGCCCAGCTTTCCCGGTGCCCACGGCGTACGCGACGCGCTCGCGTACGGCGCGAAGGTCACCGGCTGCACCGTCCACTTCGTCGACGACGGCGTCGACACCGGTCCGGTCATCGCGCAGGGCGTGGTCGAGGTCCGGGACGAGGACGACGAATCCGCGCTGCACGAGCGGATCAAGGAAGTCGAGCGTTCGCTGCTCGTCGATGTCGTGGGGCGTCTGGCCCGTAACGGCTACCGCACTGAGGGACGAAAGGTAGTTATCCCGTGACCGAGACCGCCGAAGGTACCAAGCGGCCCATCCGCCGCGCGCTGGTCAGCGTCTACGACAAGACCGGGCTGGAAGAGCTGGCGAAGGGGCTGCACGCGGCGGGCGTCCAGCTCGTGTCGACCGGCTCCACCGCGAGGAAGATCGCGGCGGCCGGTGTCCCGGTCACCAAGGTCGAGGAGCTGACCGGCTTCCCCGAGTGCCTGGACGGGCGCGTGAAGACGCTGCACCCGAAGGTGCACGCCGGCATCCTCGCCGACCTCCGCCTGGAGGACCACCGGCAGCAGCTCGCCGACCTGGGCGTCGAGCCGTTCGACCTGGTGATCGTGAACCTCTACCCGTTCGCCGCGACCGTCGCCTCGGGCGCGACCCCGGACGAGTGCGTCGAGCAGATCGACATCGGCGGCCCGTCGATGGTCCGCGCCGCCGCCAAGAACCACCCGTCGGTGGCCGTCGTCGTCAACCCGCAGCGTTACGAGGACGTGCTCGCCGCCGCCTCCGAGGGCGGCTTCGACCTCGCCACCCGTAAGCGGCTGGCCGCCGAGGCGTTCCAGCACACCGCTTCGTACGACGTGGCCGTCGCCTCCTGGTTCGCCGACGACTACGCGGCCGCGGACGACTCCGGCTTCCCGTCCTTCACCGGCGCCACCTACGCGCGCAAGAACGTCCTGCGGTACGGCGAGAACCCGCACCAGGGTGCCGCGCTCTACGTGGACGGCAAGGGCGGACTCGCCGACGCCGAGCAGCTCCACGGCAAGGAGATGTCGTACAACAACTTCACGGACACGGACGCCGCGCGCCGTGCCGCGTACGACCACGCCGAGCCCTGCGTTGCGATCATCAAGCACGCCAACCCCTGCGGCATCGCGATCGGCGCGGACGTCGCCGAGGCGCACCGCCGCGCCCACGAGTGCGACCCGCTGTCCGCCTTCGGCGGCGTGATCGCCGTCAACCGCCCGGTCAGCAAGGCGATGGCCGAGCAGGTCGCGGAGATCTTCACCGAGGTCATCGTGGCGCCGGACTACGAGGACGGCGCGCTGGAGGCCCTCACCAAGAAGAAGAACATCCGCGTGCTGCGCGTGCCCGGCGCCCCGGCGAACCCCGTCGAGGTCAAGCCGATCGACGGCGGCGCCCTGCTCCAGGTCACCGACCGCCTCCAGGCCGACGGGGACGACCCGGCGAACTGGACCCTGGCGACCGGTGAGGCTCTGTCCGCCGACGAGCTCGCCGAGCTGGCCTTCGCCTGGCGCGCCTCCCGCGCCGTGAAGTCCAACGCGATCCTGCTCGCCAAGGACGGCGCCACGGTCGGCGTCGGCATGGGCCAGGTCAACCGCGTCGACTCCGCGAAGCTCGCGGTGCAGCGCGCGGGTGAGGAGCGGGCGCGCGGCTCGTACGCCGCCTCCGACGCGTTCTTCCCCTTCCCCGACGGCCTGGAGGTCCTGACCGAGGCCGGCGTGAAGGCCGTGGCCCAGCCCGGCGGTTCGGTCCGCGACGAGCTGGTCATCGAGGCCGCGAAGAAGGCGGGCGTGACGATGTACTTCACGGGCACGCGCCACTTCTTCCACTGAGCCCCGCGCGCGCCTCAGCGCCGCGCGCACGACGAAGGCCCCCGTCCACGGTGTGGACGGGGGCCTTCCGCGTGGCGATTACTTCTTGATGACCACGGTGCCGGCGGCACGGTCGTGCCAGCCCTGCAGCTTGCCGCTGTTGTCGAAGAACGGTGACAGGTAGGTCAGCAGCATGCCGATGTAGCAGATGAACGCGCCGACCATCGGGATGATGTAGCGGATGAAGCCAGCGCCGACGCCGGGGACGCCGCCGGTGGACTCCTTGACGACCCGCAGGCCGAGCGCCATCTTGCCGAAGGTGGCGCCCTTGATGCCGATCATCAGCCACTCGTAGAGCAGCATGAAGAGGGCGAAGATGCCCAGGATGCCGAACATGACGGCGACACCGCTGCTGGCCTGCGCGGCGGCCTCGTTCATGCAGGCGTCGTAGCCCGGGTCCATGTAGCTGCCGCAGTCCTCGGCGGCGTTACCGGCGATGCCGACGACGCTGCCCAGACCCGCGACCATGGCGATCGTCATGATCACACCGACGATCACGCCGTCCAGCAGTCGCGCCAGGAAGCGCTGGCCCATCGTCGCGAGCAGCACCGGGCCGCTGACGAGGTTGATGTAGCCGTTGTTGGCCTGGACGGAGCTGCCGGCGGGCTGCTGCTGGCCGTACGCGGCCTGCTGGCCGTACGGCTGCTGCGGCGCGCCCGGAGCCTGCTGCGGGTAGCCGTAGCCCTGCTGCGGCGGGACGCCCTGGGGAGCCTGCTGGGGGTAGCCGTAGCCGGGCTGGCCCTGCGGCTGCTGGGGCGGCTGCTGGCTGTAGGGGTTGTTCGGGTCGCCGGCGGGGGGCGGAGGGTAACTCACGGAAGCTTCCTTCGGGCGGGGACGTGGCGGGCCGACGGTTACTACGGGAAGCCACCGGACCGCCCCCGCGGCAGCGCCGCGTGAGCTGTGAAGAGTGCTTGGTGTTCTCCCCCGAGCGTGCTGCCGTCACATTCGGCCCCTCCTGCGACTGCAGCACGTATCGCAACATCGTGAAGTCCGGATAAAGGCTTTGTCCAGCGGACGAGAGTCCGTAGTCCCCAGGTGATCCCGATATGTGTTGTTCCTGTTACCGAGATTGGACAGCTCTGTGGTCCGCTCGCGACAACCGTCGTGCTTCTACGCGCGTCGACCTCCGAACCCGGCCCTGATTGGTACCCCGCCCCGGTCATCCGGGAGGATAGGAGCCATGAGCGCCCAGATTCTCGATGGCAAGGCCACCGCCGCCGCGATCAAGTCCGACCTGTCCGCCCGCGTGGCGGCGCTGAAGGCGAAGGGTGTCCAGCCGGGTCTGGGCACCATCCTCGTCGGCGAGGACCCCGGCAGCCAGAAGTACGTCGCGGGCAAGCACCGCGACTGCGCCGAGATCGGCGTCGCGTCCATCCAGCGCGAGCTGCCGGCCACCGCGACCCAGGAGGAGATCGAGGCGGCCGTCCGCGAGCTGAACGAGGACCCGGCCTGCACCGGCTACATCGTCCAGCTCCCGCTGCCCAAGGGCATCAACGAGAACCGCGTCCTGGAGCTGATCGACCCGGCCAAGGACGCCGACGGCCTGCACCCGACCAACCTCGGCCGTCTGGTGCTCAACGAGGCGGCCCCGCTGCCCTGTACGCCGAACGGCATCCTGCGGCTGCTGCGCCAGTACGGCGTCGAGATCAAGGGCGCCGAGGTCGTCGTGGTCGGCCGTGGCGTGACCATCGGCCGCTCGATGCCGCTCCTGCTCACCCGCAAGTCCGAGAACGCCACGGTGACCCAGTGCCACACCGGCACCCGGGACCTCGCCAAGCACCTCAAGGAAGCCGACATCATCGTGGCGGCGGCCGGCTCGCCGCACCTGATCAAGCCGGAGTACGTCAAGGAGGGCGCGGCCGTCCTGGACGTCGGCGTCAGCCGCGACGAGAACGGCAAGATCGTCGGCGATGTGCACCCGGGCGTGCGCGAGGTGGCCGGCTGGGTCGCCCCGAACCCGGGTGGCGTCGGCCCCATGACCCGCGCGATGCTGCTGGTCAACGTCGTCGAGGCCGCCGAGCGCGCGGCCGGCTGAGCCGCGGCGGCCGACGACCGTACGGACGACAGAAGGGCAGCCAGCGCATGAACGCCGGAGCGCACTCGGACGGGGTGTCCAGGCCGCAGCGCCTCACGCGACGCTTTCCGCTGATCACGAAGGACACCGCGCGGCCGCAGGGCGGCGGCCGCGCCGCGCCCGGTGACGCGCCGGCGCCGGTCCGCCAGTGGCCGCTGCTCACGGTGATCGGCGGAGTCGCGCTCGGCCTGCTGGTGCTCTCCCTCGACGCTTTCCGGGCGGGGATCCTGCTGATCGGGCTGTCCCTGCTGGCCGGCGCGGTCCTGCGGCGGGTCCTGCCGTCCGTCGGGATGCTCGCCGTACGGTCGCGCTTCACGGACATGGCGACGTACGGCGGGCTCGGCTTCGTGATCGTGATGCTGGCGCTCATGATCCAGCCCAAGCCCTGGCTGTCGCTGCCCTTCCTGGACGACATCGTCCACTTCACGGTGCGCTGACGGCCGGCTGCCGAACGCGCCCCGGCCGCGAAGGTTCCGTACGTGTACCGCGTGCGGAGGCGCGTGTCCAAAGCGTGAACGCTCCCCTGCGTCCTCGTCATGGGAACTGGCATCCTGGCTGCCGGCATCCCAACGGATAGCCGCAGCAGTTCGGGGGGATAGGGGGAGGCAATGCCTCGCTGGAGGGCGCTACCGGAGGAACTCGATCCGCAAGTGCGGGAGTTCGCCGGGCAGTTACGCAGGCAGGTGGAGCGCAGCGGGCTGAGCATATCGGCCCTTGCGGACCGCACGGGCTACAGCAAGACGTCGTGGGAGAGGTACCTCAACGGCCGGCTGCTGCCGCCGCAGCGCGCGGTGGTGGCGCTGGCCGAGGTGACGGGCGCGCACACCGGCCATCTCACGACCATGTGGGAGCTGGCCGAACGGGCCTGGAGCCGTTCGGAGATGCGGCACGACGTCACGATGGAGGCGATCCGGGTCGCCCAGGCGCGGGCCGCACTCGGCGAGTTCGGCCCGGCGCCGGACGAACCGAAGGGTGGCCTCGGGGACTTGGGCAAGCGGTCGGTGGCCGCCGCCCCGGCGGCGCCGGCCCCCGAGGCGCCGCCTCTCGACGTGCCCGAGGCGCCTGCCGCAGGGGAAGTGCCCGACGCACCCGGCGCGCCCGAAGCGCCCACCGCGCCGAGACTCCCGCACCAGCGAGGCGGCGGCTCCCCGGCCCTGGGCGCGCACCCCGCGCCCTCCATACCCCCGACGCCCGCCCCGCCCGTCTCGCCGCCCACAGCACCGCCCACAGCGCCGCCCGCCGCCGGGCCCGACCCGGAGCGCCGCCGCCGCATCACGATGTTCGTGACCGGCGTCGTCGGGGCGCTGCTGCTGATCGCCGCTGCCGTGCTGCTGCTCGGTGGCGGGGACGGCGGGCAGCGGGCGGAGCCCGCGCCCGCGCCCACCCACTCGCAGGCGCCCGACCTGCCGGCCGGCGTGAAGTGCAGCGGCGCCGGCTGCACGGGCAAGGACCCCGAGGAGATGGGCTGCGGCGGCACGCACGCCACGACCCCGTCCCGGGGTGTCATGGGCGGCGCGCTGATCGAGGTCCGGTACAGCAAGGTCTGCGGTACCGCCTGGGCCCGGCTCACGGGCGGCGCGCAGGGCGACCGCGCCACCGTCACCTCCGGCGGGCGTACGGAGGAGGCGAAGGCGGGCCGGGACGGCTCGGCGTACACCGCGATGGTGCAGGTCAGCGGCGCGCCGGAGAAGGTCAGGGCGTGCGGCACGACGAACGCGGGCTACCAGAGCTGCACCGAACCGGAAGCCGCTCCGGCGACCGGCTCGGCACCGGCCACCGCGTCCTGACCGCGCCCGGCGCGGGCCGTGTTGGTCCGTTCGGGCGTTCCGCGGAACCGTGGGCATGACCCGGCCGGAACGGGGCAGGCGCCCGTTCGACCCCCCACGGGTGTGGCACCGCCCGGCGGCCGCTCGCGCTCCCCTCCTTGTCGCGGGCGGCCGCTCTCCGTCCGCCGGGGGGCCGGTCGCGCGTCTTCGGGCAGGCGGCCGGTGACCTGCGAAGTGACGGCCGGTGAGGAGTTACACACCGGCCTGTCACCGGTGGGGCGCCGCCGTCCGATAGCCTGACGCCGGGTCTCTTGATACCGAGATACATCGAGGGGCTCCGTATACATGGGCAGGGACACCCACCGCCCACCGCAACATGGTGGCTCTGGGGCTCGCCCCCAGAAAAAACACGCCGCAGGAGATCGCCATGACCCGCACTCCCGTCAATGTCACCATCACCGGCGCCGCCGGCCAGATCGGCTACGCACTCCTCTTCCGCATCGCTTCCGGTCACCTCCTCGGTGCCGATGTGCCGGTCAAGCTGCGCCTCCTGGAGATCCCGCAGGGCCTGAAGGCCGCCGAGGGCACCGCGATGGAGCTCGACGACTGTGCCTTCCCGCTGCTCCAGGGCATCGAGATCACCGATGACCCGAACGTCGCCTTCGACGGCGCGAACGTCGCCCTGCTGGTCGGCGCCCGCCCCCGTACCAAGGGCATGGAGCGCGGTGACCTGCTGGAGGCCAACGGCGGCATCTTCAAGCCGCAGGGCAAGGCCATCAACGACCACGCGGCGGACGACATCAAGGTCCTGGTCGTCGGCAACCCGGCCAACACCAACGCGCTGATCGCCCAGGCGGCCGCGCCGGACGTACCGGCCGAGCGGTTCACCGCGATGACCCGCCTGGACCACAACCGTGCGCTCTCGCAGCTCTCGAAGAAGACCGGCGTGCCGGTCTCCGAGATCAAGAAGCTCACGATCTGGGGCAACCACTCCGCGACCCAGTACCCGGACATCTTCCACGCCGAGGTCGCCGGCAAGAACGCCGCCGAGGTCGTCAACGACGAGCAGTGGCTGGCCGACGAGTTCATCCCGACCGTCGCCAAGCGCGGTGCGGCGATCATCGAGGCCCGTGGCGCCTCCTCGGCCGCCTCGGCCGCGAACGCCGCCATCGACCACGTCCACACCTGGGTGAACGGCACCGCCGCCGGCGACTGGACCTCGATGGGTATCCCCTCGGACGGCTCCTACGGCGTGCCGGAGGGCATCATCTCCTCCTTCCCGGTCACCACCAAGGACGGCAAGTACGAGATCGTCCAGGGCCTGGAGATCAGCGACTTCTCCCGCACCCGCATCGACGCCTCGGTGCAGGAGCTGGTCGAGGAGCGCGACGCGGTCCGCGGCCTGGGCCTGATCTGATCCGTTCCCCCTCGGGGGACGGCGCGAGCCCGTACCGCTCACTTCACGGTGAGCGGTACGGGCTCGCTGTTTTTCCCCCGGCTCCAGCCGTCTTCGCACCCCGCTGTAGAGGACACCGATCCGCCAAAACGGGACAAGCTTGGGTAACTCAACAGTAAATCCGTGACTCCAGTCACCTTCCGTGAAGTTTTGCGCATGAGGACCGCATAAGAGGGGAGGGGTCGATGTTGCTGGTGTGAACCAGCGGCACCAAACGGCAAGTGCAAGTGGAAGGCTGAGCGGACGTGTCGGCAATCGAGACCATTCACGTAGACGGGGTGTGGCGCGCCGCCGCATCCGACGCCACGCGGGAGGTCCTCGACCCCGCCGACGCGACGGTGCTGGCGACCGTGTCGGAAGGCGGCGTCGAGGACGTGGACGCGGCGGTCGCCGCCGCGTCCCGGGCATTCGGCGGCGGGGCCGGTGAGTGGCCGCGCACGGCCGCCGCCGAGCGGGCCGCGCTGCTGCGCCGCGTCGCGGATCTCCTGCAGCGGGACCGCGAGGAGATCGCGCTGATCGAGAGCCGGGACACCGGCAAGACCCTGGAGGAGGGCCGGGTCGACGTCGATGACGTGACCAATGCCTTCCGGTACTTCGCCGACCTCGTGATGAACGAGAGCGGCGGCCGGGTCGTGGACGCGGGCAGCGAGGACGTGCACAGCGTCGTCGTGTACGAGCCCGTCGGCGTCTGCGCGATGATTACGCCCTGGAACTACCCCCTGCTGCAGGTGAGCTGGAAGGTCGCCCCCGCGCTGGCGGCCGGCAACACCTTCGTGGTCAAGCCCAGCGAGGTCACCCCGCTGTCCACCGTGCACCTGGTGAAGCTGCTGGTGGAGGCCGGTCTGCCGACCGGTGTCGCCAACATCGTCACCGGCGCCGGCGTCCCCGTCGGCCAGCGCCTCGCCGAGCACCCGGACGTGGACCTGTTCTCCTTCACCGGTGGGCTGGTCAGCGGTACGAAGGCCGGTGCGGCCGCCGTGTCCGGTGCGAAGAAGGTCGCGCTGGAGCTGGGCGGCAAGAACCCCAATGTGGTGTTCGCCGACGCCTGCTCCACGGACGAGGAGTTCGACACCGCCGTCGACCAGGCGCTGAACGCCGCCTTCATCCACAGCGGCCAGGTCTGCTCGGCCGGTGCCCGCCTGATCATCCAGGCGTCGGTCAAGGACCGCTTCGTCGCCGAACTGGCCCGCCGCGCCGAGCGCATCAAGCTCGGCCGGGGCACCGAAGAGGGCGTCGAGTGCGGCCCGCTCGTCTCCCAGCAGCAGCTCGACAAGGTCGAGGCGTACGTCGAGTCCGCGCTCAAGGAAGGCGCCCGGCTGCGCTGCGGCGGCTCGCGCCCCAAGCCGAGCGACGTCCGCCCCGAGGGCGGCTACTTCTACCAGCCGACCATCCTGGACCAGTGCCACCGCGGCATGAAGGTGGTCCGCGAGGAGACCTTCGGGCCGATCCTCACGGTGGAGACCTTCACCACCGAGGACGAGGCCGTCGAGCTCGCCAACGACACCGAGTACGGCCTGGCCGGCGCGGTGTGGTCCGGTGACACCGCACGCGCCCGCCGGGTCGCTGCCCGGCTGCGCCACGGCACCGTCTGGATCAACGACTACCACCCCTACCTCCCGCAGGCGGAGTGGGGCGGCATGGGCAAGTCCGGCGTCGGCCGCGAGCTGGGCCCGGCCGGTCTGGACGAGTACCGCGAGAGCAAGCACATCTACGAGAACCTGCGCCCGGAGCCGGTGCGCTGGTTCGCGGGCTGACGAGCCCGCGGTGACCGGGCGGGCAGCGGCACCCCGCACCCGCCCGGCCACCCCGCAGCCCGCCTCTCGAAGCGGGCCCGGCCGCACCCCACCCGGCAGGCCAGGCCCGCCCCTGTACCTCCCGGCCGCAATGAAGCGGCCCAGCGGATCCGCAGCCCCGCCGAGCGCACCCGCTCCGAAGCACTGCGCACCCGCTCGAACTTTGGAAAACACAAGGAGCTACCCATGTCTCCCGCAGCAGCGAAGAAGATGTCCGCGGACTATGTGATCGTCGGCGGTGGCACCGCAGGATCGGTGATCGCCTCCCGCCTGACCGAGGACCCCGACGTCACCGTCGCCGTCATCGAGGGCGGCCCGTCCGACATCGACCGCGAGGACGTGCTGACGCTGCGCAAGTGGCT
This sequence comes from Streptomyces ochraceiscleroticus, assembly GCF_000720485.1. Classification (GTDB taxonomy): domain Bacteria; phylum Actinomycetota; class Actinomycetes; order Streptomycetales; family Streptomycetaceae; genus Streptomyces; species Streptomyces ochraceiscleroticus. The sequence goes on from NZ_JOAX01000018.1 coordinate 73,761, forward strand.
CGGCCTGCTCGGCGGCGAGCTGGACTACGAGTACACGACCACCGAGCAGCCGCGCGGCAACTCGCACATCCTGCACAGCCGCGCCAAGGTCCTCGGCGGCTGCTCGTCGCACAACACGCTGATCTCCTTCAAGCCGCTGCCGTCCGACTGGGACGAGTGGGAAGAGGCGGGCGCCACCGGCTGGAACGCCAAGGCGATGGACCCGTACTTCGGCAAGCTCCGCAACAACATCGTGCGGGTGGCCAAGAAGGACCAGAACCAGATCGCCACGGACTGGATCGAGGCCGTCAAGGACGCCCTGGACGTCCCCGAGGTCGTCGGCTTCAACGACCAGCCCTTCGAGGAGGGCGTCGGCTTCTTCGACCTCTCCTACCACCCGGAGAACAACAAGCGTTCCTCCGCCTCGGTGGCCTACCTGCACCCGCACATGGAGGCCGGTGACCGGCCGAACCTGACGCTGCTGCTGGAGACCTGGGCGTACAAGCTGGAGCTGGACGGCACCACCGCCAAGGGCGTCCACGTCCGCACCAAGGACGGCGAGGAGATCTACCTGGAGGCCGGCCGCGAGGTGCTGGTCTGCGCCGGCGCGGTGGACACCCCGCGGCTGCTGATGCACTCCGGCATCGGTCCGAAGAAGGACCTGGAGGCGCTGGGCATCGAGTGCGTGCTCGACCTGCCGGGCGTCGGTGAGAACCTGATCGACCACCCCGAGTCGGTCATCGTCTGGGAGACCAACGGACCGCTCCCGGGCAACTCCGCGATGGACTCCGACGCGGGCCTCTTCGTGAAGCGGGACCCGGACCACAAGGGCCCGGACCTGATGTTCCACTTCTACCAGATCCCCTTCACCGACAACCCCGAGCGGATGGGCTACGAACGCCCCGAGCACGGCGTGTCGATGACCCCGAACATCCCCAAGTCGCGTGCACGCGGCCGCCTCTACTTGACCTCCGCCGACCCCGAGGTCAAGCCCGCGCTGGACTTCAAGTACTTCGAGGACGAGGGCGACTACGACGGGCAGACCCTCGTCGACGGCATCAAGCTGGCGCGCAAGGTCGCGCAGTCCGAGCCGTTCGCCAAGTGGCTCAAGCGCGAGGTCTTCCCCGGCCCCGACGTCACCGACGACGCGGAGATCAGCGAGCTGGTCCGCAAGGCCGCGCACACCGTGTACCACCCCGCCGGCACCTGCAAGATGGGTGCCGTCGACGACGAACTCGCCGTTGTCGACCCGCAGTTGAAGATCCGCGGTCTGAACGGTATCCGTATCGCGGACGCGTCCGTCTTCCCGACGATGCCCGCCGTGAACCCGATGATCGGCGTGCTGATGGTGGGGGAGAAGTGCGCCGAAATTCTCACCGAGACCCCGACCCAGGGAGGTGATGCGTGATGGCCAGCACCGTCGTCGACGCATCCGGCACCGAGAAGTCCACCGCCACGCCCACCGGTACGCAGACGGAGCAGGACGCGGTCTTCGCGGTCCGCCACCTGTGGAAGGTCTTCGGACCCAAGGCCGAGAAGGTGCCCGAGGACGCCTCCCTCGCCGAGCTGTCCGCGCAGGAGCTGCGCGAGAAGACCGGCTGCACCGCCGCCGTCCGTGACGTCTCCTTCGACGTCAAGAAGGGCGAGGTCTTCGTCGTCATGGGCCTCTCCGGCTCCGGCAAGTCCACCCTGGTCCGCTGCCTGACCCGGCTCATCGAGCCGACCAGCGGCGACCTGGAGATGGACGGCGAGGACGTGCGCGGCATGGACCGGTCCGGGCTGCGCGAGCTGCGCCGGCACCGCGCCGCCATGGTCTTCCAGCACTTCGGCCTGCTGCCGCACCGCTCGGTGCTGGACAACGTCGCGTACGGGCTGGAGATCCAGGGCGTCGGCAAGGCCGAGCGCCGCGCCCGGGCCATGGAGACGGTCGAGAAGGTCGGCCTCGGCGGCCTGGAGCAGCGCAAGCCCGGCCAGCTCTCCGGCGGTCAGCAGCAGCGCGTCGGCCTGGCCCGCGCGCTCACCGTGGACCCCGAGATCCTGCTCTTCGACGAGCCCTTCAGCGCGCTGGACCCGCTCATCCGGCGTGACATGCAGGAGGAGGTCATCCGCCTGCACAAGGAGGAGGGCCGCACGATGGTCTTCATCACCCACGACCTCGCCGAGGCCCTGCTGCTCGGCGACCGCATCGCCCTGATGCGCGACGGGAAGATCGTCCAGCTCGGTACCCCCGAGGAGATCGTCGGCTCGCCGGCCGACGAGTACGTCCGGGACTTCGTCCGCGACGTGCCCCGCGAGCAGGTGCTGACCGTACGCCGCGCCATGCGGCCCGCCGAGTCCGGCGAGGCAGACGAGGGCGCCGCGCTCACCCCCGACACGCTGATCTCCGACGCCATCGAGGCCGTGGCGCGCTCCGGCGGCGCGGCACGCGTCGTCGAGAACGGCCGCTGCCTGGGCATCGTGGACCACGCCTGCCTGCTCAACGTCGTCGCCCGGCTCGACGAAGAGGCGCCGGACGACGGGAAGGCGGCCGCCTGATGCATCCCCCCACCGTCCCCACCGTTCCCGTGACGCTGAATCTGAGAGCCCGCCCCGCGGCCGCCCGGCCGCTGACCCTGCGGGGGCTGCGCGCAGCGGCCCGCCGGTACTGGCACGAGGCGCAGCGCGCCGCCGCGCTGAACGTGCCCACCGGTACCGCGAAGCGGGGGCGCGTGTGAGCGCCGCCACGACCAGCCCCGCCACGACCGCACCGGGCACCTCCTCCCAGGGCCCGTCCCGCGTCGCCACCTCCCTCCGCCACGGTGCCCTCGGCAAGCTGCTGATCCTCGCCGTCGCCGCGGCTGTCCTCGTCCCCCTCGTGAACGCCAAGTGGGCGAGCGGTGTCTGGCCGCACGCGCTGACCGTCGACCTCTCCGGTCCGTTCGGCGACGCCAGCACCTGGATCGTGAACAACCGCGATTCGCACTGGTTCTTCGTCTACTTCCTCGGCCACCTCTCCAACGGCGTGGTCGTCTCCGTACGCGCCGTCTACCTCTGTCTCCTCGCGCTCGGCTGGACCGGCGTGACCGCGCTGGTCACCCTCGTCGCCTGGCGCGTGGCGGGCCTGCGCATCGCCGCGACCGCCCTGGTATCGCTGCTGGTCAGCGGCGTGCTCGGGATGTGGGTACCGACCATGCAGACCATCGCGCTGATGGTCGTCTCGGTGCTCGTCTCGATCGCCGTGGGCGCGCTGCTCGGCCTCGCCGGCGGCCTCTCGGACCGGATGTTCCGGCTGCTGCGGCCGGTGCTGGACACCATGCAGGTGCTGCCGGCCTTCGCGTACCTGCTGCCGTTCGTCATGGTCTTCGGCATCGGCGTCCCCGCGGCGCTGCTCGCCACCGTGATCTACGCGGCCCCGCCGATGGCCCGGCTGACCGCGCTCGGCCTGCGCGGCGCCGACGCCGGCGTGCTGGAGGCCGTCGCCTCCCTCGGCGCCACCGGCAAGCAGCGGCTGCTGACCGCCCGGCTGCCGCTGGCCCGCAAGGAGCTGCTGCTCGGCGTCAACCAGACGATCATGATGGCGCTGTCCATGGTCGTCATCGCCTCGATGATCGGCGCGGCCGGCCTCGGTGACCGCGTGTACCAGGCGCTGGCCTCCGTCGACGTCGGCGCCGCGCTGGCCGCCTCCATCCCGATCGTGCTGCTGGCCATCGTCATGGACCGCACCACCGCCAAGGCCGGCGAGCGGCTCGGCGCCGGCCAGGCCGGCGGCCCGGCCTGGCTGCGCGGCCGCTTCGTCTGGCCCGCCCTCGCCGTCGTGACCGCGCTCGCGGCCGTCGTGGGCCGGCTCACCGGCTCGCTGGTCTGGCCGACCGCCTCGGTGGTCGACATCGCGCCGCCGGTCAATCAGTTCAAGGAGTGGATGGTGGACCACCTCTACTCCGGCATCCCCGTCGTCGGCGGCACCGCCGACTGGGCCGCTGGCTTCACCTCCTGGGTGCTCAACCCGCTGCGCGACGGCCTGACCGCGCTGCCCTGGTGGGGCGCGCTGCTGATCGTCGCGGCGCTGGCCTGGCTGATCGGCACGTGGCGCACCGCGCTGACCGCCACGCTCGCGCTCGCCGTCATCGGCGTGCTGGGCGTCTGGGTGCCGTCCATGAACACCCTCTCGCAGGTGCTCGCCGCCCTGGTGGTCACGCTGGTCGTCGGCGTCGGCGTGGGTGTGCTCGCGGCCGGCAGCGCCCGTATGGAGAAGATCCTGCGGCCGGTGCTGGACGTCTGCCAGACCATGCCGCAGTTCGTGTACCTGATCCCGGTGGTCGCGCTGTTCGGCGTGGGCCGCGCCCCGGCCGCCGCGGCGGCCGTCGTCTACGCGCTGCCCGCCGTCATCCGCATCACCACCCAGGGCCTGCGCCAGGTCAGCCCCGCCGCCATGGAGTCCGCGCAGTCGCTCGGCGCGACCCGCTGGCAGCAGCTCCGCCAGGTGCAGCTCCCGCTGGCCCGGCCCGCGCTGCTGCTGGCCGTCAACCAGGGCGTCGTCCTCGTCCTCGCCGTCGTCATCATCGGCGGCCTGGTGGGCGGTGGCGCGCTCGGCTACGACGTCGTCACCGGCCTGTCCACCGGCGACCTGGGCCTCGGCATGATCGCCGGTATCGCCATCGTCTGCCTCGGCCTGATGCTCGACCGGGTGACGCAGCCGACGGACCGCCGCGCGGGGAAGGGAGCCTGACCGTGATGCTCACGCGCAAGCGCACCACGGCCGTCGGCGCGGCCGCGCTGACCGGCACCGTGCTGCTGGCCCTCAGCGGCTGCGGCAAGGCCGACATGACCAAGCAGACGTCGCCGTTCGCGGCGGCCGCCGGTACCAAGACGGTGACCCTCTCCACGCAGACGTGGGTGGGCGCGCAGTCCAATGTCGCGGTCGCCAAGTACCTGCTGGAGCACGAGCTGGACTACCGGGTCGACACCGTTCAGGTGGACGAGACCCCGGCCTGGGACGCGCTCAGCCAGGGCCGCGTCGACGCGATCATGGAGGACTGGGGCCACCCCACCCAGGAGAAGCTGTACGTCGACGACAAGAAGACCATCGTCCCCGGCGGTGACCTGGGCGTGGACGGCCACATCGGCTGGTGGGTCCCCAAGTACTTCGCGGACAAGCACCCGGACGTACTGAACTGGAAGAACCTCGACAAGTACGCCGACCAAATGAAGACCGCCGAGAGCGGCGACAAGGGCCAGCTCATGGACGGCTCGCCGTCCTATGTCACCAATGACAAGGCGCTGGTGAAGAACCTCAAGCTGAATTACGAGGTCGTCTTCGCCGGCTCCGAGGCGGCCCAGATCACGCAGATGCAGCAGTTCGCCAAGGAGAAGAAGCCCTTCCTGACGTACTGGTACGCGCCGCACTGGCTCTTCAACCAGCTGCCGCTGAAGGAAGTCAAGCTTCCGAAGTACACGAAGGACTGCGCCGACAAGGGCACCAAGGATCCGACGACGATCGACTGTGCCTATCCGACGACGCCGCTGCAGAAGTTCTTCAACGCCGACTTCGCCAAGGGCAAGAGCTCGGCCGCGCAGTTCCTGAAGAATTTCAAGTGGACCACCAAGGACCAGAATTACGTCTCGGAGCTCATCGCCTCCCAGCACCTGCCCGCGGACGAAGCGGCCGCGCGCTGGGTGAAGAAGAACCCGGACGTCTGGCAGAAGTGGATGCCGAAGAAGTGACCCGCTGAAAAGCGGTTGTGCCGCGGCCGGGTATCCCTCACGGGGTGCCCGGCCGCCGCCATTCCGCGGCGGTCACCGCGTATTCGACATCCCCGTGCTCGGCCCCCGGCAGCGGATCCGCCCATTCCTCGTGGAACGTACGGATGTACCGCAGCCCGGATTTCTCCAGCACCCGCCGGGACCCGGCATTCACTGCCATCGTCGTGGCCGTCACCCGCACCACGCCCAGCTCCGTGAAGCCCCTGCTGAGCAGCGCCCGGGCGCCCTCCGTCGCGTACCCCTGCCCCCAGGCGGCGCGCCGCAGCCGGTACCCCAGCTCGGCCTCGTCCGTACGGCCCGCCCGCACGGGCCGGAATTCGAACCAGCCGAGAAACGCCGCGGTGGTCCTTTCCTCGGCGGCCCAGTATCCGAAAGCGGCGGGGCGCGCATAGCGCGTGACGAGCAGCTCGGGCGCCGGGTGGCCCCTGTCCAGGAATCGCATGACTTCGGGTTCGCCGTGCAATTGACGCAGATTGTCCAGGTCCGCCCCGGCGAAAGCGCGCAAACGCAGCCGTTCCGTCTCCAGTAAGACGTGCATCACAGCCCCCTACTCGCGCGTCACCCCCTGCTTAGCGGCATAGTAGGGCCCGCCCCTGAATGGGGTCATGACAAAAACAGCACAGCAGTTACCAGGGGGAGCAGGACCCATGCCATCCATACGCCGAACCGCAGCAGCCGCCGTGGCGGTCGCCGCGCTGCTCGTCACCGCCACCGCCTGCGGGCCCGAGGACACCAAGGCCGCGGGCCAGGACAGCGCGGCGCAGGCCGACGGGAAGCCGGACGGGATCGAGCTCCCCAACGGCCTGCCCAAGGACCTGGATTCGCTGAAGAAGTGGGAGCAGGGCGGCTGGAAGGACTGGGACAAGGAGACCTGGGCCCGGAAGGCGTCCGAATTCGCCAACCCGGTCATCAAGGACCTCTGGAAGCCGTCCCGCATGGCCAAGGCCGCGGACGCCCCCACGGTGACCACGCAGAGCGCCGGTTCCGGCGGTACGGGCGCCACCGATCCCGAGCCGCGCCCGGTGACCGCCCGGCAGGTCGAGCGCCCGTACCACCAGCACATGGCGCCCATCGGGAAGATCTTCTTCGACAGCCCCGACGGCCCGATGGTCTGCTCCGGCACCGTCGTCACCGACCCGGCCAACCCGGGCAAGTCCAACCTGGTGTGGACCGCGGGCCACTGCGTGCACTCCGGCCGGAACGGCGGCTGGATGCGCAACATCGTCTTCGTGCCCTCGTACAACGACAACGGGCTGCCCGCGAACCAGGTCTCCGCCTCCTCGCAGCAGAACGTCACCCCGTACGGCACCTGGTGGGCGGACTGGTCGCAGACCGCCTCGCAGTGGATCGACGGCGGCGGCCACAGCGGCAACGCCGCGTCCGCCTACGACTTCGCCGTGCTGCACGTGAAGCCGGAGAACGGCGGCGGCAAGTCCCTGGAGGAGACCGTCGGCGCCTCCGTACCGGTCTGGTTCGGCGCGCCCTCGGGCAGCGGGGTGACCGGCCTCAGCGGCGTCAAGGCGATCGGCTACCCGCAGGCCCCGCCCTACGACGGCGCGAAGATGATGAACTGCCTCGACCGGCCGGTGCGGCTGACGATGGCTCAGGGCACCCCCGCCATGCACTGGATCGGCTGCAGCATGACCGGCGGCACCTCCGGCGGCGGCTGGCTCACCGACCACAACGGCGAGCTCTCCCTGGTCTCCAACAGCTCCATCGGCTCGCGGGACCACACCTGGCTGGCCGGGCCGCACCTCGGCACCGAGGCGAAGGGCGTCTTCGACGCGATCAGCAAGAAGTACGCGGGGCAGTGACGCGCCGCGCGTGACGGCACGCAGGAGTCGCGGCCGCTTCCGTACGAGCCCGTACGGAAGCGGCCGCGCCCGCGTTCAGCCCGCCCGCAGCTCCGCCGCCACCCCGCGCAGCGTGTCCATGGCCCGGCGCTGCAGCCCACCGCCGAAGGTGACGCGGGAGGCGCCGGATGCGCCCAGCGCGCGCGGCGACGGGCCGCCCGGCAGCGCGATCGCGTTGACCGGCGCGCCGATGCCCTCCGCCAGGTCGGACAGCAGCTCCGGCGGCGCGAGGATCGGATACACGCAGTCGGCGCCCGCGGCGACGTACCGCAGCCCGCGCGCCACGGCCGGCGCGGCACCGCTCCCGCCGTGCAGGAAGGTGTCGATCCGGGCGTTGATCACCAGCGCGTCCCCGGCGACGGCCCGTACCTCGGCCAGCCACTCGGCCTGCTCCTCCGGATCGCGCAGGGTGCCGGTCGCCGCGTCCGAGTCCTCCAGATTGCAGCCCACCGCGCCCGCGTCCAGCAGCCGTTCGACCAGCTCCTTTGCGGGCAGGCCGTAGCCCGCCTCCACGTCGGCGCTGACCGGCACGTCCACGGCCCGGGTGATCCGGGCGATCGCGGCGAACATCTCGTCCGGCGGGGTGTGCCCGTCCCCGTACCCCAGCGACTCGCCGATCCCCGCGCTCGGCGTGGCCAGCGCCTCGAACCCGGCCTCCACGAAGACCCGCGCGCTCGCCGCGTCCCAGGGCCCCGGCAGCACGAGCGGGTCCTCCGACGCCCGGCGCAGATGCAGAGCGCGCAGCGCCGCGGCGCTCACGCGGAGGACTCCGGGGCCGGCCGGCGGCTCATGCCGGAGAGCTTCCCGGCGCTGACCGTAGCGGGCCCGCGCGCGCCGGCGTCGCCGCCGGCCGTCGTGTTCATCGTCATGCGTCCGACGCTACGACGCACCTGGCCGCTGGGTAGGGTCCTTCCCGGCTTTCGCCGCGGAATTCGTCCCCGGACCGGAGGCGACCGCCCGCCGTCCACCGAGGAGTTCACCATGACCGCGCGCCCCGTCACCCTCGTCACCGGCGGCAGCCGCGGCATCGGCGCCGCCACCTGCGTCCGGCTGGCCGCCGCGGGCCACGACCTGGCGCTGTCCTACGTCCAGGACGCCGGAGCCGCCGAGCGGACCGCCGAGGCGGTACGCGCCGCCGGAGCCCGCTGCGTCGTCGTCCGGGCCGACACCGCCGAAGAAGCCGACGTGGACCGGCTGTTCGACGCGGCGGCCGACCGGCTCGGACCGGTCACCGGACTGGTGAACAACGCGGGCGTGACCGGACCGCTCGGCAGGCTCGCCGACGCCGACACCGCCGTGCTCCGTCGCGTCCTGGACGTCAACGTCCTCGGCGCGCTGCTCTGCTGCCGCCGCGCCGCCCAGGTCATGGCCCCGCGCCGGACCGGGTCCATCGTCAACGTCTCCTCGGCGGCCGCCACCCTCGGCAGCCCCGGCGACTACGTCCACTACGCCGCCTCGAAGGCCGCCCTCGACGCCCTGACCGTCGGGCTCGCCAAGGAACTCGGCCCCGACGGCATCCGCGTCAACGCCGTGGCCCCCGGCATCACCGACACCGACATGCACGCCGCCATGGGCGCCCCGGACCGCGCGGCACAGGCGGCCCCCGGCATCCCCCTCGGCCGCGCCGGCGAGCCCGGCGAGATCGCCGCCGCCATCGCCTGGCTGCTCTCGCCGGACGCCTCGTACACCACGGGCACGGTCCTGCGGGTGTCCGGCGGACGGTGAGCCGCGGGCGCGCCGCCCGTGCGTCGAAGTGGGCCGGGGCGCCGGGCAGATGGCTCAGGCCGGTGTCCGGATCCTCGCTGCCGAGGCCGCCTGCGCGGCGCGCCCGGCCGCCCCCTAGGCTGGCGGGAGCACGACAATCGCTTCTACGGGGGACGACGAACCATGGCCGAAAAGGCACGGCGGAGGCTGCGGTCGAGCACGGTGATCCTGGGCGGGATGGGCGCGCTGGCCGCGGCCCTCACCTCCTGCGGCTCCGAGCCCGACAAGCGCTGTGTGGACCGCGGCAGTTACGACACGCTCAACGGATACCGCGTCGTCGATTCCAAGCACTGCACGAGTGGCAGTACGTCAGCGGGCAGGAGCGGCAAGAAGGGCAGCCGCGGCGGGTCGGTCGACGGCCAGTGGTACTACGACGCGGACGTCGACGGGCGCCACGCCGACTACGGCACATTCAGCAAGAGCCAGGCCGTGGACCGGGGCGGTTTCGGCTGCTCGGGTTCGGCCGGCGGCTGAGCGGGCGCGGCGGCATGGAACGGCACACCATCGAGCCCCGCCCCGGCTGGCAGCAGACCGTCGAGGCACAGGGCCTGATCTACCCGCTGACCCGGTACCCGGACGGCTCGCTGCGCCCGTACTGGGACGAGAGCGCGTACTACTCCTTCACGCTGCCCGAGGTCGAGGCGCTGGAGGAGGTCGTCGAGGAACTGCACGGCATGTGCCTGGCCGCGGCGGCGCACATCGTCGAGCACGACCGCTTCGCCGATCTCGGCATCGATGACCCGCGGCTGGCCGGCCTGATCGCCGAGGCGTGGCGGCGCAGGGACGAACTGCCCTCCCTTTACGGCCGGTTCGATCTGCACTACGACGGCACCGGGCCGGCGAAGATGCTGGAGTACAACGCCGACACGCCCACCTCGCTGGTCGAGGCGGCGAGTCCGCAGTGGTTCTGGATGGAGGACCGGTTCCCCGGCGCCGACCAGTGGAACTCGCTCCACGAGCGGCTGGTCGAGGCATGGCGGCGGCAGGCGAAGCTGCTGCCGCCCGGCGCGCCGCTGCACTTCGCGCACTCCGCGGGGGACGAGCTGGGCGAGGACCTGATGACCGTCGCGTACCTCATGGAGACCGCGCAGCAGGCCGGGCTGGAGACCGTCGCGATCTCCGTGGAGGACATCGGCTGGGACCGCCTCGCCGGCCGCTTCGTCGACCAGCGGCTGAAGTTCATGCGGGCCTGCTTCAAGCTGTACCCGTGGGAGTGGCTGGCCACCGACCGGTTCGGTCCGCACGTCCTGGACACGCTCGACAACGGCGGCGGCACCGGTACCACGCTGTGGATCGAGCCCGCGTGGAAGATGCTGCTGTCCAACAAGGCGCTGCTCGCGATCCTCTGGGAGCTGTACCCGGGCCATCCGAACCTCCTCCCGGCGTACCTGGACGGCCCGCGCGAACTCGCGGACGCGGCGGGGTACGTCGCCAAGCCGCTGCTCGGCCGGGAGGGGGCCGGCGTCACGGTCCACCGGGCCGGCGCCGAGCCGGTGGTACGCGACGAACCCTGCTGCTACCAGGAACTGGCCCCGCTTCCCGACTTCGACGGCAACCACGTCGTCCTCGGTGCCTGGGTCGTCGAGGACGAGGCGGCCGGGCTCGGGATCCGGGAGTCCGCCGGGCTGATCACGGACGAGTACGCGCGCTTCCTGCCGCATGTGATCCTGTAGGAGCGCGGCCCCGCGGCCCGCACCGTCACCGGGCGGGCACGTCGCGTAGTCGGCCCCGGGGCTTGTCCTACCTATCGGTATTCCCACCGGCGGCCAGGACGCCCCGCGGACCTGAGAGAATAAGTGCCATGGCTCTCGATCGTCCGCGTGTGCTCTCCGGTATCCAGCCCACCGCCGGCTCCTTCCACCTCGGCAACTACCTCGGCGCCGTCCGCCAGTGGGTAGCGCTCCAGGAGTCCCACGACGCCTTTTACATGGTCGTGGACCAGCACGCGATCACCGTGCCGCAGGACCCGAAGGAGCTGCGCGCGAACACCCGCGTGGCGGCCGCCCAGCTTCTCGCGGCCGGGCTGGACCCGGAGCGCTGCACCCTCTTCGTCCAGAGCCACGTCCCCGAGCACGCGCAGCTCGCCTGGGTGCTGAACTGCATCACGGGCTTCGGCGAGGCGTCCCGCATGACCCAGTTCAAGGACAAGTCGGCCAAGCAGGGCCAGGACCGCACGACGGTCGGCCTCTTCACGTATCCCGTGCTGATGGTCGCGGACATCCTGCTGTACCAGGCCGACCAGGTCCCGGTCGGCGAGGACCAGCGCCAGCACCTGGAGCTGACCCGCGACCTCGCGGACCGCTTCAACCAGCGCTTCGGTGACACCTTCACGATTCCGAACCCGTACATCGTGAAGGAGACCGCGAAGATCCAGGATCTTCAGGACCCGCTGATCAAGATGAGCAAGTCGGCGTCCTCGCCGAAGGGCATCATCGACCTGCTCGACGAGCCCAAGGTCACGGCCAAGAAGATCAAGAGCGCGGTGACCGACACGGACACGGTGATCCGCTTCGACCGCGAGGCCAAGCCGGGCGTGTCCAACCTGCTGACGATCCTCTCCACCCTCACCGGCACGGACATCCCGCAGCTCGAGAAGGACTACGAGGGCAAGATGTACGGCGCGCTCAAGACCGACCTCGCCGAGGTGATGGTCGACTTCGTCACACCCTTCCGGGACCGTACGAAGGAATACCTCGACGACCCCGAGACGCTGGACTCTGTCCTGGCCAAGGGCGCCGAGAAGGCCCGCGCGGTGTCCGCCGAGACGCTGGCCGCCACGTACGACCGGATCGGCTTCCTGCCGGCCAAGCACTGAGCGCCCGCCCGGATGCGCTCGCCGTAACGGCGGCGCACCCGGCACACTGGCATCCGGGGACACCATCCGTTTCAGGTGAGGAGAACGCAGTGGGGACCGTAACGCTCGGCGTTTCGATCGCGGTCCCGGAGCCGTACGGCCGCTTCCTCCAGGAGCAGCGCGCGCGCTTCGGGGACCCGGCCGCGCACGCCATCCCCACCCACGTCACCCTCCTCCCGCCCACCGAGGCCGACCCGGCGGACCTGCCGCGGATCGAGGAGTACCTCGCCGAGGTGGCGTCGGAGTTCCGGCCCTTCACGCTGCGTCTGAAGGGCACCGACACCTTCCGGCCGCTCTCGCCCGTCGTCTTCGTCAAGCTCGTCGACGGCAAGGCGGGCTGCACGGCCCTGCAGGAGCGCATCCGCGCCGCGTCCGGGCCGTGCGCCCGCGAGCTGCAGTTCCCGTACCACCCGCACGTCACCGTCGCGCACGGCACGTCCGAGGAGGCGATGGACCGGGCCCAGCGGGAGCTGGCGGACTTCGAGGCCGCCTGGACGATAGGCGGTTTCGCGCTGTACCAGCAGGGCGCCGACGGCGTGTGGCGGCTGGAGCGCAATTACCCTTTCGGCGCACCGGTCGGCGGCGTCCCGCGGCAGGCCGACCTCACCCGGCCGCCGGCCCCCTCCCGCTGACCCGCCGCGCGCTGGCGCGTCTGCGCCGTACGCGGCCATCCGGAGGCTAGTGTTCCGCCGGATGGGGGACAACGGCTCGGGAAGGGGTACCCGCGGCTCATGGAGTGGCTGACCAGGCTGCCGCTGATCGGACCCGCGGTGGTGTGGCTGATGCGCACCCACCTGTGGCGGGCGTACCAGCGGATGGACCGCGTGCACTGGACCCGGCTGGCCGCCGCCCTCACCTTCACCAGCTTCGTGGCGCTCTTCCCGCTGCTCACGGTCTCGGCGGCGATCGGCGCCGCGACGCTCACCGACGCGCAGCTCCGCCAGTTCCAGCACCAGCTCACCGAGCAGGTCCCCGGCATCGCCGGGCAGCTCGACGTCGGGGCGCTGGTGGACAACGCGGGCACGGTCGGGGTGATCGCCGGTGCCGCGCTGCTCTTTACGGGCGTGGGCTGGGTCCAGTCGCTGCGGGACTGCCTGCGCGCCGTCTGGGAGACCGACGACGAGGACGGCAACTTCTTCGTCGCCAAGGCCAAGGACGGCGCGCTGCTGCTGGGCCTGGGCGGGGTGGCGGTGGTCTCACTGGCCTGCTCGGCGTTCGCCTCGGCGGCGGTGGGCCGGGTGGCGGGGGCCATCGGCATCCCCGAGGACGGCGCGGGCAGCGTCCTGCTGACACTCGCGGGCTTCCTGATCGCCGTGCTCGCCGACTTCCTGCTGCTGGCGTACGTCCTGACCCAGCTCCCCGGCGCGGAGCCGCCACGGCGCGCCGTGGCCGTCGCGGCGCTGATCGGCGCGGTCGGCTTCGAGGTACTGAAGTACGCGCTCAGCGGCTATCTGCAGGGCGTCGCGGCGAAGAGCATGTACGGCGCGTTCGGCACCCCGATCGCGCTGCTGCTGTGGATCAACTTCACCGCGAAGCTGCTGGTCTTCTGCGCGGCCTGGACGGCCACCCAGGAGCCGGCCGACGAGCCGGTGGAGGTGCCGGCGGCGCCGCCGTCCGCGGGAGCGGCGGAGGACGCCGCCTGACGCCCTCCCCGCCCGTCAGGGACCGGCTCAGCGGCCGCGGCGCCGTACCAGCTCCGGCAGCGGCCAGCGGCGGTGCACCGCGAAGGCCACGCCGCCGAGGACGATCAGCGCGCCGCCCGCGATCCCCAGCGCGGCCCACGCGCCGCTCCGGCTGCCGTCGCTCTCCGTAGCGGCGAGGTGCGCCGCGCTCTTGCCGTGCGGCTTGCCGGCGCTGTGCTTGCCGGCGTCGCCCTCCTCGCTCTTCGGGCCGACCAGCCGCCCCACCGGCTCGACCTCGTCCCGCGCCGCGAACCCCCAGTCGAACAGCGCGGCGGTCTCCTTGTAGACCTCGTTCAGGTCCTTCTTGGCCGGGTTCATGACCGTGACGAGGAGGACCTTGTCGCCGCGCTGCGCGACGCCGGTGAAGGTCGAGCCCGCGTTCGTGGTGTTGCCGTTCTTCACGCCCGCGATGCCCTTGTACGGCTTCATGCCGAACGCGCCGGTCAGCAGCCGATTGGTGTTCTGTATGCCGAAGGCCGGGCGCTTCTTGCCCTTCTTCGCCTCGCCCGGGAACTGCGCGTACGCCGTCGAGCAGTACTCCCGGAAGTCCGCGTTCTGCAGCCCGGAGCGGGCGAACAGGCTCAGGTCGTACGCGCTGGAGACCTGCCCCTTCGCGTCATAGCCGTCCGGGGTGACGACGTGCGTGTCGTGCGCGTTCAGCTCGTCCGCGTGCGCCTGCATGTCGCGGACGGTCTGCTCGACGCCGTGGTTCATCGAGGCCAGGGTGTGCACCGCGTCGTTGCCGGAGCGCAGGAAGACGCCCAGCCACAGGTCGTGGACGGAGTAGGTCTGGTGCTCCTTTATGCCCACCAGGCTGCTGCCCTCGCCCATGCCCTCCAGGTCCTCGGGCTCGACCTTGTGCTGCTCGGTCTTGGGGAACTTCGGCAGCAGGGTGTCGGCGAAGAGCATCTTCAGCGTGGAGGCGGGCGGCAGCGGCCAGTGCGCGTTGTGCGCGGCGAGCACGTCCCCGGACTCCGGGTCGGAGACGATCCAGGAGCGCGCGGAGAGGCCCTTGGGCAGCTTCGGTGCGCCGTCCTTCAGCCGGACCTGCGTGCCGGGCTTCGCCAGCAGGTCGCCGCCGACGGCGGACATCGCGGCGGGCGGCGCGGGCGCCTTCGACTTCGTCGGCTTCACGTCGTCGGCGTGAGCGGGCGCGGCCACGGCCAGCGGCGCGGTCAGCGCGGCGCACACCAGGGCGGCGGCCGCGGTCCTGCGGGCGGCGCGGCGGCGGGCGGGGGACGGGGCGGGGGAGGGCGTGATCGTCGGCACGACGGTGAACGTACCCGCCGTGCCCGGCGCGGCCGCCGTCACCCCGCACGACGCGGCCCCTGACGACAGTCCTACGGACCCGCCGCTCATACTGGAAGGCATGAAGCTCTCGCGCCCCGTCTCCTGGTTCCTGCTCGCCTTCGGGGTCTGGAGCTGGTTCATCTGGATCACTTTCGTCAAGAATCTGGTCAAGGACGGAAGTGGTCTCGCCTTCGATGACGCAGGTGACCCGACTGCCTATTTCTGGGTGCATCTGGCGCTCGCCGTGACGTCCTTTCTCTTGGGGACGGCAATCGGGGTGATCGGGTTCCGTGGGGTACGGGCCCTGCGGCGCGAGACCGCGGTCCCGGCGAGCGAGACGTCCGGTACGTGATCTTCCTTCTGGTCGTCGCGGCGATCTTCGCGCTGCTCGGCGCGGTGCACGGGTACCTGTGGCGCCGCCTGGTCCGCGACACGACTTCTCCCGGCAGCGGCGCGCGCCGGACCGGCACCGTGCTCGCCGTCGTGCTGCCGCTGCTCACCGTCGGCGCCCTGGTCGCGCCTCGCGCGGGCGCGCCGTTCCGCCTCCAGCAGCTCTTCGCCTGGCCGGGCTACCTGTGGCTCGCCCTGGTGCTCTACCTCACGCTCGCCCTGCTGGCGGGCGAGGTGGTCCGCGTGGTGTGGCTGCGGGCGGTGCGGGTGCGCGAGACGGTGCCGGAGCCGGTACGAGAGCAGATACGCGAGCCGGAGCCGGTCCCCGCGGGCGCAGACGCGGGCGGCGACGCGGGCGCAGACGCGGGCGCGGGCGGCGACACGGCCGTCGCGAGCGCGCCTCCCGCCCCTGCGCCCGCCGCTCCCTCCCGGCGCCTCTTCGTCGCCCGCTCGGTGGCCGTCGGGGCGTCGGCAGCCGCCGCCGCGACCGTCGGGTACGGCACGTACAGCGTGCTCAGCGGGCCGCGCCTGAAGCGGGTGACGGTGCCGCTCGCCAAGCTGCCGCGCGCCGCGCACGGCTTCCGCGTCGCCGTCGTCAGCGACATCCACCTCGGCCCGGTCCTGGGCCGCGCGCACACCCGGCGGATCGTGGACACCGTCAACCGCGCCAACCCCGACCTGATCGCGATCGTCGGCGACCTCGTCGACGGCAGCGTGGCGGACCTGGGCCCGGCCGCCGAGCCGCTGCGCGCGCTGACCGCCCGGCACGGCGCGTACTTCGTCACCGGCAACCACGAGTACTTCTCCGGCGCGCAGCAGTGGGTCGACCAGGTACGCGAACTGGGCGTCCACCCGCTGGAGAACGCCCGCGTGGAGCTGTCCGGCTTCGACCTCGCCGGCGTCAACGACATCTCCGGCGAGAACTACGCCGACGGCCCCGACTACGACCGCGCACTGGGCGACCGCGACCCGGCCCGCGCCTCCGTGCTGCTCGCCCACCAGCCGGTGATGATCCACGAGGCGGTACGGCACGGCGTCGACCTGCAGCTCTCCGGGCACACCCACGGCGGCCAGCTCTGGCCCGGCAACCTGGTCGCCGCGGCCGCCAACCCCACCGTCGCGGGCCTGGACCGCTACGGCGACACCCAGCTCTACGTCAGCCGCGGCGCGGGCGCGTGGGGCCCGCCGGTCCGCGTCGGCGCCCCGCCGGACGTCACCATCGTCCAACTGGCCTCCCGGCAGGCATGACGCGCGCGCGGGGAGCCCGCGCGCGCAGGAAAAAATCGGGCGACGCCCGCCCGTACCGCCTGTTAGCTTTCGGAATCATGGACCCGCTGGCAGAAACCGACATCCGCGCCTCTTTCGTGAACTGTTCGAAGGGCGAGGCCCGTCGGCTGAACCTCCCCGCCGGGCTCGCCGAACTGCCCTGGCCCGACCTGGACTTCCTCGGCTGGCGTGACCCGCAGGCGCCCGACCGCGCCTATCTCGTCGTACCGCGCGCGGACGGCCCGCTCGGCGTCACGCTGCGCCGCCCCACGAACGTCCGCCGCACCTTCACCAAGACCACGGTCTGCTCCTTCTGCCTGACCGGGCACGGCGGTTCGGGCGTGAGCCTGCTCGCCGCGCCCCGGGCCGGCGCGGCGGGCCGCCAGGGCAACACCGTCGGCGCGTACGTCTGCGCCGACCTGGCCTGCCCGCTGTACCTCCGCGGCAAGAAGCGGCCCGATCTCGCCGCGCGCTATGAGGAGCAGCTCAGCGTCGAGGAGAAGGTCGCCCGGATGACCGCCAACCTCGACGCCTTCCTGGACAAGGTCACGGACGGCAAGGTCACGGCGGGCTAGGTCACCGACGACCGTGCCATCGGCGGTCAGGTCGCCGATGGCACGGTCACCGGCGGCGGCCGGGCGTGAGGAAGTCGTCCAGCAGATCGGTCAGTTCGCGCACCAGGGGCCGCAGGACGCGGTAGCGGGACGCGGCGACCGCGCGGGCGATCAGCGGCGCCGTACGGGCGGCCAGCGCCCGCGACCGGGCGCAGTCCGGCGACCGGTCGTACACCCAGAACAGCACCAGGCCCATCTGGTGCAGCCACAGCAGCCGCGGGAGCTGGTCCGCCAGCTCCGGCGCGGCCTTCACGCCCGCGCCCGCGAGCACCTCGCGGTGCAGCGCGACGGCGGCCTCGCGGGGGCCCCGGGATTCCTCGGAGAAGGGGCTGAGCGGGCTGTCGGGGTCGGCGGCGTTCTTGAAGAACTGGGTGGCGAACCGGTGGTACGGCGCCGCCACGTCCAGCCACGCCAGCAGCACCCCGCGGATCCGCTCGGCCAGCCCGGTCTCGGTGGCGAGCACCGCGCGGGCGGCCGCCGCGTGCTCCGCCGCGATCCGGTCGTAGAACCCCTGGACCAGGTGTTCCTTGGAGGCGAAGTAGTAGTACGCGTTGCCGGTGGAGACGCCCGCCTCCTGGGCGATGGCCCGCATCGTCGTCCGGTCGTACCCGCGTTCCTCGAAGAGCCGCATCGCGGTGGCCAGAATCAGCGCCCGCGTCTGCTCTCCCCGGGATACCTGCTTCGCGTCGTCCACGCCCCGACCCTAAGCGAGCGGCCGGGACGCGGGGGACCGCAGGGGCCCACCGGACGCCTCTCAGGGGCCCCTAGAGGCCGTGCGCGGCGAGGAAGCCGGTGATCAGCCGCTCCCACTCCTCGGGGCACTCGTGCATCGGCACATGGCCGGCGGCGAGTTCGGCGTACTGCGCACCGGGGATGTGGTCGGCCAGGTAGCGGGAGTGCGCGGGGTCGACGAGCTGGTCGTGGAGGGTGGCGATGACGAGCGTCGGGACGGCGATCCCCGGCAGGTCGGCGCGGACGTCCAGGGACCGTACGAGAGCTGCCTGGTCCGCCGAGCCGTCGGGCACCAGCTCCGGGCAGGGGTCCAGCAGCGCGTCCAGGTCGTCGTGCGGCAGGTCCCGGAGGCGGCCGGGGGACCAGCCGCTGAGCGTACGGGCCAGCGCCAGGGCCGTGTAGTCGTCCTGCGCCAGCAGGCGCTGCCAGAGCGCGAGCCAGAGGTCGGTGCGGCGGTCCGGGACGGCCAGCCCCGCGGTCAGCACGAGGCCGCTGACGTGCTGCGGGTAGCGGGTGGCGGTGCGCACCGCGACGGCCGCACCGAGCGAGTACCCGACCAGGGTGAAGGTCTCCAGGCCCGCGGCGACCGCGCCGTCGACGACCGCGTCGGTGAGGCCGTCCAGGGTGAGCGGCCCGGCCGCGCGCGGGGTGCGGCCCGAGCCGGGGTAGTCGGGGGCGACGACGGTGTGGCCGGCGGCGAGCGCCGGTAAGAGGCGGGCGTAGTTGTCGTCGATGCTGCCGGTGGCGCCGTGGGCCAGGACGATGCCCGGGCCGGAACCGGTGACGGTGGCGGAGAGCGGAGGCAGGGGCCGGTGCGGGGAAAGGGGGGCGGTGTCGTTCCTCATACGAATGAGCATTCCCCGGCACGGCGGGCGAACCTACGCGAAGGGCCCCTGCCCGGTACGAAATCCGGACAGGGGCCCTTCCTTTGCGGCTAAACCGCCGCCGCTCTCGCGGAGTGGGTTGCTCGCCGCAGGGGTTCCTCAATTAATGGCTGAGGTACTCGCTGCGAAGGCCCCGTCCCGGTGTTCGTACCGGGACGGGGCCTTCGCGCTGTTCAGGCCAAAATCAGAAGCGCCGGGTGATCAGCGCGCGCTTCACTTCCTGGATCGCCTTCGTGACCTCGATACCGCGCGGGCAGGCGTCCGTGCAGTTGAAGGTCGTACGGCAGCGCCAGACGCCGTCCTTGTCGTTCAGGATCTCCAGGCGCTGCTCACCGGCCTCGTCGCGCGAGTCGAAGATGAAGCGGTGCGCGTTGACGATCGCCGCCGGGCCGAAGTACTGGCCGTCGTTCCAGAACACCGGGCACGAGGTCGTGCACGCGGCGCACAGGATGCACTTGGTGGTGTCGTCGAAGCGCTCGCGGTCCTCGGCGGTCTGCAGCCGCTCGCGGGTCGGCTCGTTGGTGTCCTTCGTGATCAGGAAGGGCATCACGTCGCGGTACGCCTGGAAGAACGGCTCCATGTCCACGACCAGGTCCTTCAGGACCGTCAGGCCCTTGATGGCCTCGACCGTGATCGGCTTCTCAGGGTTGATGTCCTTGATCAGCGTCTTGCAGGCCAGCCGGTTCTTGCCGTTGATCCGCATGGCGTCGGAGCCGCAGATGCCGTGCGCGCAGGACCGGCGGAAGGTCAGGGTGCCGTCCTGCTCCCACTTGATCTTGTGCAGCCCGTCGAGCACGCGCTCCTTCGGGTCCAGCTCCAGCTGGAAGTCCTGCCACTTCGCCTCGTCCGAGACCTCCGGGTTGAACCGGCGGATGCGGAAGGTGACGGTGATCTTCTGGAGTGCGGTGCTCTCGGCCGCGTCCAGCGCCGCCGAGTGCTTGTCAAGCGTGGGGGTGCTCATCAGTACTTACGCTCCATCGGCTGGTAGCGGGTCTGGACGACCGGCTTGTAGTCGAGGCGGATCGACTCCTTGCCGTCTGCGCCGACCTCGCGGTACGCCATGGTGTGCCGCATGAAGTTGACGTCGTCGCGGTTCGGGTAGTCCTCGCGGTAGTGACCGCCGCGGGACTCCTTGCGGGCCAGCGCGGAGACCGCCATGACCTCGGCCAGGTCGAGCAGGTTGCCCAGCTCGATGGCCTCCAGCAGGTCGGTGTTGAAGCGCTTGCCCTTGTCCTGGACGGAGACGTTCAGGTACCGCTCGCGCAGCTCGCCGATCTTCTCGACCGCGGTCTTGATCGTCTGCTCGGTGCGGAACACCATCACGTTGGCGTCCATGCACTCCTGCAGCTCGGTACGGAGCTTGGTCACGCTCTCCGTGCCGTTCGAGTCGCGCAGCCGCTCGACCTGCTCCTGGACCTGCTTCGCCGGGTCCTCGGGCAGCTCGACGAACTCGCTCTTGTGCGCGTACTCCGCGGCGGCGATGCCCGCGCGGCGGCCGAACACGTTGATGTCGAGCAGCGAGTTGGTGCCGAGGCGGTTGGCGCCGTGCACGGAGACACAGGCGACCTCGCCGGCGGCGTACAGGCCCGGCACGACGGTGGTGTTGTCGGCCAGCACCTCGCCCTCGACGTTGGTCGGGATGCCGCCCATGGCGTAGTGCGCGGTCGGCTGGATCGGGATCGGGTCCGTGTAGGGCTCGATGCCGAGGTAGGTCCGCGCGAACTCGGTGATGTCGGGCAGCTTGGCGTCGAGCTGCTCCGGCGGGAGGTGCGTGAGGTCGAGGTAGACGTGGTCGCCCTCGGGACCGCAGCCGCGGCCCTCGCGGATCTCCGTGTAGATGGAGCGCGAGACGACGTCACGCGAGGCGAGGTCCTTCATGACCGGTGCGTACTTCTCCATGAAGCGCTCGCCGTCCTTGTTGCGGAGGATGCCGCCCTCACCACGGGCGCCCTCCGTCAGCAGGATGCCCATCCGCCAGATGCCGGTCGGGTGGAACTGGAAGAACTCCATGTCCTCCAGCGGCAGCCCGCGGCGCCAGGCGGCGGCCTGGCCGTCACCGGTCAGGGTGTGCGCGTTGGAGGTCACCTTGAAGAACTTGCCGGTGCCGCCGGACGCGAAGATGATCGACTTCGCCTGGAAGACGTGGATCTCGCCGGTCGCCAGCTCGTAGGCGACGACACCGGCGGACTTCTTGACCCCGTCGACCTCGTTCAGCAGCAGGTCCAGGACGTAGAACTCGTTGAAGAACTCCACGCCCTCCTTGACGCAGTTCTGGTACAGCGTCTGGAGGATCATGTGGCCGGTGCGGTCCGAGGCGTAGCAGGACCGGCGGACCGGGGCCTCACCGTGGTTACGGGAGTGACCGCCGAAGCGGCGCTGGTCGATCGTGCCGTTCGGGGTGCGGTTGAACGGCAGGCCCATCTTCTCCAGGTCGAGGACGGAGTCGATGGCCTCCTTCGCGAGGATCTCGGCGGCGTCCTGGTCGACCAGGTAGTCGCCGCCCTTGATCGTGTCGAAGGTGTGCCACTCCCAGTTGTCCTCCTCGACGTTCGCGAGGGCGGCGGCCATGCCGCCCTGCGCTGCGCCGGTGTGGGAGCGGGTCGGGTAGAGCTTCGTCAGGACGGCGGTGCGGCTGCGCTTGGTCGACTCGATGGCCGCGCGCATACCGGCGCCACCCGCGCCGACGATGACGGTGTCGTACTTGTGGATCTTCATTGTTCCAGTCAGCCCCGGCGTTAGCGGATGTTCGGGTCGAAGGTGAAGATCACCAGCGTGCCCAGAAGGACGGTGAACACCGTGGCGGCGTACAGCAGCATCTTCAGCCAGAAGCGGGTGTTGTCCCGCTGCGCGTAGTCGTTGATGACCGTACGCAGGCCGTTGGCGCCGTGCAGCATCGCCAGCCACAGCATGATCAGGTCCCATGCCTGCCAGAACGGCGAGGCCCAGCGACCGGCCACGAAGGCGAAGCCGATCTTGCTCACGCCGCCGTCCAGCACGAGCTGGAGGAGCAGGTGGCCGAGGACCAGGACGACCAGCACGATGCCGGACAGCCGCATGAACAGCCAGCCGTACAGCTCGAAGTTGGTCCGGGTCGACCGCGGGGTCTTCTTGGTACGGGCGCGGGGCGGCTCGATGACGGGAGCCGGGTTGTCCACGTCGTACAGGGACACGGAGTCGTTCACAGGAGTCGTCTCAGCAGAGGACATCGCGCTTCATCAGCTCCCGAACAGCGTGCGCAGGGTGTGCTGCAGCACGGGGTAGAAGGCGCCGGCCATCAGGACGGCCCACACGCCGACAACGGTCCACAGCAGCTGCTTCTGGTACTTCGTGCCCTTGGACCAGAAGTCCACGGCCACGACGCGCAGGCCGTTGAGCGCGTGGAAGAGGATGGCGGCCACGAGGCCGTACTCCATCACGTTGACGAGAGGCGTCTTGTACGTGGCGACGACGTCGTCGTAGGCCTCCGGGGAGACACGAACGAGAGCGGTGTCGAGCACGTGCACGAACAGGAAGAAGAAAATGAGGACGCCGGTGACTCGATGAGCCACCCAGGACCACATACCTTCCCGGCCGCGATACAGCGTTCCAGCCGGCACGGAAAAACCCTCCGGGAGCGGGGACTGGGGCCTGCCGGCTTCACTGTCGGTCTGGCCCGGCCGGGTACGGTCCACCGGCCCTGGCCATCGTAGCGACGACTTGTCGGTTCCTCCCGCCGGGGTCCTCAGGTGTGATCAAACAAGCACGGACGGGCGATCGGACGGGCTAACGGACAGGGAGGAAAGCGAATGTCACGGACTTTCGGCCGCAAGGTGGGCGAGGCGCCCCCGCGCGATCCGGCGCAGCTCGTCGGCGGCGATGGCGCGCTCCTCGTCCGGCTCGTGTCCCAGCCGGTCCCTGATCCCGCTCAGCACACAGTCCAGCAGCTCGTCGTCGCGCAGCCCGTCCAGGCAGATCACGAAGGCGTGCCGGAAGCGGCGCTCGTACTCGGCGTGCGCGGCGCGCAGCGCGGTGTGCGCCGCGAGGGTGCCGCGGCCACGGGCGCCCGCGAGCGGCTGCGGGGAGAGGGACTCCCCGGCGAGCGCCTCGGTGAGATCGCCCGGGCTGAGGTCGTAGCTGGCCTCGTCGGCGGCGGCGAGCAGCGCTTCCAGGTCGGGATACGGGCGGTGCGCGGCGATCCGGCGGGCCCAGCGGTGGCTGCCGCAGCAGGCCAGCAGTGCGGCCTCGGCGATGTCGTCGGCGGCCGAATTGAGACGGTCGAGCCCGGGCGCGTCGCCGGGCAGCGCTCGCCACGGCCGGCACGTTTGCGAAGGTATGCCGGAGCGGGGAGCGTGCAGCGTGGTCGGCGGGGCGGCCGGGGGCTCGCTGGTCAGCGTGATCTCCTCGGGCAACAGGGGACTACGCGCGCGGGGCGCGGGACCGGGGCGACTCCGTCGGGGGCGGCGAGGGCCCCGGGGAAGGAGGGACTGTCGGCGCTCGCACCGTCTTCCGGGGGTGGAGGTCGGGTGACGGGCGGGCAAATGCGACGTCACCGTAACGACGCAAGCCGTCTTCTGTCTGACGGATGCGCGAATTTCACCCGGATGAGAGAGCTTTCGAGCGCGTAGTGGACGGGACGTTTCTCTAGCTGGCCATACTTCGCCCTGGAAAGGGAGGTTTGCGTAGATGAGGAAGCTGACGGCATGGGTGGCACTGGCCGCCTCGGCCCTGACCATCACCGGCTGCTCGGACGGCTCCGCGCAGCACGGCGGGGGCAGCGGTACCGGAAACCAGGATTCCAAGTCGCCCACGTCCGCCGCGTCCTCGGCAGCGCCCACGCCCCGCTGGGCCGCGGTCAAGGGACCCCCGCGCACGATCCCCGCGGTCCGCGGCTTCAAGGCGGCCGACGGCACCGGCTGGCGCGTCTCGAAGAACGCCCGCGTCGTCGTGCCCGCCGGGCAGGACAGCCCGCTCGCCGACGAGGCCCGCCGGCTCGCCGCCGACCTGGGCGGCCTGAAGCTGTCCTGGAAGGACGACGCGCGCCCCGGCGACGTCGAGCTGACGCTCTCGGGCAAGGGCAAGGGCAAGGCGGCGGGCGAGAACAACGCGGCGCCCGCGAGCACCGCCGACGAGGCGTACACGCTCACGGCGCGCGACACCCGTCTCACCCTGTCCGCGCCCACCGACACCGGGATCTTCAACGCCACCCGTACGGTCGTGCAGTCCGTACGGGCCTCCGGCGGCGTCCCCGAAGGCACCATCCAGGACCGCCCCGACCGGGCCCAGCGCGGCCTGCTCGTCGACACCGCGCGCAAGCACTTCAGCGCGGACTGGCTGGAGAAGCGCGTCCGCGAGATGGCCGATCTCAAGCTCAACCAGCTCCAGCTCCACTTCTCCGACGACCAGGCGTTCCGCATCGAGAGCTCCAGCCACCCGGAGATCGTCTCGAGCGACCACCTGACCAAGGCGCAGGTCCGCCACCTGGTGAAGCTCGCGCGCGAGCTGCACATCACCGTCATCCCCGAGATCGACTCGCCGGGCCACCTCGGCGCGGTGATCGACAAGCACCCCGAGCTCCAGCTCCGCAGCGCCGCGGGCACCTCCCAGCGCGGCGCGATCGACATCTCGCAGCCCAAGGCCGCGCGGATCGTCGACGACCTGCTGCGCGAGTACGCCGAACTGTTCGCCGAGGAGGGCGTGCCCGGGCCGCGCTGGCACCTGGGCGGCGACGAGTACCGAGCCCTGACCGTGAAGTCGCCCGGCGCCACCTATCCGCAGCTCGCGCGCGCCGCCACCAAGAAGTACGGCGCCAACGCCACCGTCCAGGACCTGACGACCGGCTGGCTCAACGACCGCGAGAAGACCCTGCGCAAGGCGGGCGTGCAGCACGTCGAGGCGTGGAACGACGGCTTCCACGACTCCAAGGTGGTCACCCCCGACCGGGACCGCACGGTGGCGTACTGGACCGGCAAGGAGATCGGCGCCCGCGAGCCCGTGACGTACCTGAAGGAGGGCCGCACGGTCGTCAACCTCAACGACGAGTACCTCTACTACGTCCTCGGCCAGCCGAACGACTTCACCTACCCGACCGGCGAGCGGATCTACAAGGAGTGGACCCCGGCCGTGGTCCGCGGCAGCAAGGCGGTCCCGGCCTCGCTCGCCGGGCCCGACCGCATCCCCGGCGCCCGCTTCGGCGTCTGGTGCGACCTCGCCCAGTCCCAGACCACCGACCAGGTCGCCCGCGGCATCCGGCTGCCGCTCGCCGCGCTCTCCCAGAAGGTCTGGGACCCGCGCAAGCCGTCGCTGTCCTGGACGGACTTCAAGGCCCGCGCGGCAACGGTGGCGCCCGCGCGCTGAGCGGTACGGACGTACGTCTTTACCCCTGTATGTCACAGTCCGCTGTGACGTTCCCACGCCCTGGCACGCAGTACTGCCCGACAAGCAAGTGCCGGGTGCGGAGGGAAGGCGTACGTCATGAGCCTGGTGGAACTGCTCGCGCGGGCCGATGCGCGCGGGCTGGCAGCGAGCGGCCTCGCCTGCCTGGACCGCTGCCTGCCGCTGCTCGGCGCGGACGACGACGCGCTGCGCCCGCTGTGGGCGAGCCTGACGGCGGACGGCGCCGAGTGGGGCACCCAGCTCGCCGCGGTACGGGCCGTGCTGCCGCCGGACCCGGCGGACGGCACGGCGGACGGCGCCGGGCCGGCCGTACTGGCCCGCCGGATGCTCGACGCCGCGCCGGCCACCGGCTCCGACGAGGAGGCGCTCCGCGCCTGGGCCGACGACTGCTCCGGCGCGGCGCTCCATGTGCACCACCTGCTGGACCACCCCGGCAAGCCGGACGAGGGCGCGCAGGTCCTCGCTGAGCACCGCGCGGGCCGCACGGACGGCATGACCCCGCTGGTCGAGGCCGAGCTCCGGCGCCAGACCACGATCCTGGAGCTGCTGGCCGGACACGGCCCCGCGGGCCTGCGCCAGGCGGTGGAGATCTCCGCCGAGGGACGCCGCGTACTCCGCGCGGTGGTCTCCCGACAGGCACGGGGCGCCGCTTAGGCCCCGAGCGTGCCGTTGTCCGTGTGCTCGCCCTCGGGGCGTACGTCAGCGAGGTGACGTACGCCCCGAGGGCTCCCTTGTGATCTTCTGCCTCCCCCTGCGTGGCCGGGGCCGCGCGGGCGCGGCACTGTGACATTTCCGTCCACTCGGACGCTGATGACTGTGGAGGCACAGGTGCCCTGATCCGTGCCGCGCCGCCGCGGCCGCCGCGGATCCGCCGAGAAGAGGACAACGGGGTTGGGCCGGGGAGGGGAGCTCCGTCGGGTGCAGGCGCGCGACGGGGAGCTGGGCGCGGCAGTGGCACGGGCGCAGCAGGGGGACGAGGCCGCCTTCGCGACCGCGTACCGCCTGGTGCAGCCGGGGCTGCTGGGCTATCTGCGCGGCCTCGTCGGCGACGAGGCCGAGGACGTGGCGGCCGAGGCGTGGCTGGAGATCGCCCGCGACCTCGGGCGGTTCAGCGGGGACGGCGCGGGGTTCCGCGGCTGGACCGCGACCATCGCCCGGCACCGGGCGCTGGACCTGCTGCGCCGGCAGAAGGTACGGCCGCGCGCTGCCGCGTTCGAGCCGGACCTGGTCGAGCTCCCGGGCCCGCACAGCACCTCCGAGCAGGCCCTGGAGACGCTCTCGACCGAACGGGTGCTGGCCCTGATCGCGGAACTCCCGCGCGAGCAGGGCGAGGCCGTGCTGCTGCGCGTCGTGGTCGGTCTCGACGGCCCGGCCGCCGCCCGCGTCCTGGGCAAGCGGCCCGGCGCCGTCCGCACGTCGGCGCACCGCGGGCTGCAGCGGCTGGCGGAGGAGCTGGGCGTGCGGGGGAACGGGGAAGAACGAAGCGGAACGAAGGACAAGAGGCGAAGGTGAGGAAGCCACGCATGGGTGGCGGTTCCAGGAACGCCGGTGCGGCGTCCGGAGAAGACGACACGGGCGACCTCGCCGTGCTGGCCGAGCGGCTCGGCGCCGCGGTACGCGCGGGCGCGGCCGCCACCCCGGAAGGGGAGGAGCGGGCGGTCGCCGCCTTCCGCGCGGCCCGGGACGCCCGGGACGCCCAGGCGCCGGCGCCGGGCACTCGGCTGTGGGGCACCCGGCTGTGGGGCGCTCGGCGCCCGTGGCGTATGGGGTTGCCGGCACGCGCCGCGTTCGGCGCGCTGCTGGCATCGGTCATGCTGGGCGGCGTGGCGATGGCCTCGATCGGTGCGCTCCCCGGCAGCACTCCGGACCGCCCGACCCCGTCCCCCACCGCTCCCGGCCATGCCGTACCCCCGTCCGGCCGCCCGACCCTGCCGGCGCGCCCCACGGTCCCGCTCCTCCGCCCGCCGAAGCCCTCCCCGGAAACCCCACGAACGCCCGAGGACCCGGAAAAGCACGACCACCACGGCAAGCCGAAGCAGAAGCCGAAGCCGGGGCATGAGCAGAAGCCGGAGGCGAAGCCCGAGAAGCCCCCGAAGGCACCCCAGCACAAGGAAGAGCCCCTCAAGCCCCGGCAGGGGAAGGGCCGGGACCAGGGGCAGAAGGCGGCAAAGCTCCCGCACAAGGCGGCGAAGGACTCGCCCAAGGCGAAGAAATAGCAAACAAAAGGGGGACGGCCGGGGCCGCCACCCCCCACAGGAGAGGCCCCGGCCGTCGTTCGCGGGAGGGCCGCACCGGGCCCTCATTCCCTACAGCGTCACCGACCCCGAAAGCGTCACAGCGGCGTCACTCGCCGTACGGATGCCCGCATCCCGGCGACTCTGGACGCAGGGCGGCCAATGCCCGTAACGTGCAGGTCCGCGCCGGTCGGTGCGCTTGCCACGCGTTCTGCGGCGGCCCTGCGGGTCCGGTGGACGGGCACCAGGCGTACTTACTTCGGCGTAGGGGGCACCACGGGATACCGTCGGCGCCAGAAGCAGTTCCTTTACCTGCGGTAGCCGGATTGCCGGCAGCAGACGTAGGCAGCAACGACCGGGCAGCGGATGCTTCGCGTGCGACAGGATGGACCCGTGCAAGGGGACGACACTCAGCCGGACGACAGCCGGTTGACGGTCGCCGTACAGGCGGCACAGGACGGTGACGAGACGGCCTTCCGTACCGTCTACCGGGCCGTACATCCCCGTCTTCTGGGATATGTACGGACCTTGGTGGGCGAAGCGGACGCCGAGGACGTCGCCTCCGAAGCCTGGCTGCAGATCACCCGGGACCTCGCCCGCTTCAGCGGCGACGCCGACCGCTTCCGCGGCTGGGCGGCCCGCATCGCCAGGAACCGCGCGCTGGACCACATCCGTATGCGCGGCCGCCGCCCGGCCATCGGCGGCGACGAGAGCGAGCTCACCGAGAAGCCGGGTCCGTCCGACACGGTCGACGAGGCCCTGGAGTCGCTCGGTACGGGACGCGCGTTCCGGCTGATCTCCCAGCTTCCGCAGGACCAGGCCGAGGCGGTCGTGCTGCGCGTGGTCGTCGGCCTGGACGCCAAGAGCGCGGCCGGGGTGCTCGGCAAGCGCCCGGGCGCGGTCCGCACGGCCGCCCACCGCGGACTGCGCCGGCTCGCCGAACTGATCACCGACCGCGACGACGACCCGGCCCCCGGTGACGGAGCCGCGCCGGAGCAACCGGAAGGGCTTCCGGACCGTCCTGTACCAGGGAGCAGGCCGGCCGGCGGGCCCGTGGGAGGGGTGCCCTTCCCGCGCCGCGGGTGCCGGACCGGAGGAACGGAATCGTACGTCCCGGGTGTGACGGAAACGGCCGCACGGACGCAGAAGGACATGTGATGGCCGACGACCGGTACAGCTGGCTCGACAAGAACGCCGCGGAGGGTTTGCTGCGCGGCGAACGGGTCGATGCCGGCGGCGGCTTCGGCGCGGATGAACTGAACGACCTGCTGAGCGCCGCCGCCGTGGCCGGCGCGCGCTCCTCGGCGGACGCCCCGCTGCCCGGCGAGGAGGCGGCGGTCGCCGCGTTCCGCCAGGTTTCGTCGGGAGGGTCTACGCGCGACACTGCCGCCGGCGGCGCGGCGCGGGCCTCCGCGGAGGACGGCATACCCGTGGTGCGGTCCGTGCCCGGCGGCGGCACGTCCCGCACCGCTGAACGCACTCGCCTCGGCCGCCCCCTCCGACGCGGGCTCGCCGTCGCCCTGGCCGGCTGCGCGCTCGGCGGCGTAGCGGTGGCCGCCGGCACCGGCGTCCTCCCCACTCCCTTTCACGGCGGCGGTGACCCGTCCCCGAGCGTCACGTCGGCCGTCACCCCCAGCATCCTGGAGAGCCAGGACCCCGAAGCGGACGCCTCGGACGACGCCGCGCAGTCTCCCGACGCCGGCCCGCACTCCTCGTCGCCCGCCTCGCCCACGTCCCCCGACGCCTCGGACGGCAGGTCGACACCCGGCCGCGAGGGCACCGGCGACACCTCGAAGCCCCCGCTGCCGCAGCTCACCCCGGGAGACGGCGCCTTGAACACCGACAAGGCGAAGCGAAAGGCGGCGGTACTCGCCCTCTGCCGCGACTACGAAGCGGGCCGCACGTCACCCAAGGACCGCCAACGCCTGGAACGCACCATGGGCGGCGCGGAAAAACTCCACACCTTCTGCAAGCAGTACCTGCAGAAGAACGGCCTCACGGGCGGTCTGGGCAGCTCGGACCCGACTCCCGACTCGGGCCTGACCGGCGGCTCCAACGACGGCGACGCCACGGGCGGCACCAGCACGGGTGGCAACGACTCCGACAACCAGGAGTCGACCGACGGTAACAAAACCACCGACGACGAATCCCACCCAGCGGTATCCCCGTCGACAACCACCCAGTCGCCTCAGCCGTCACCGACGCCCTCAACCCCAACGACGAGCCCCACCGCAACCCCCAATTGAGCAACCCCAACGGCGCCCAGCCACATCCGCGAGAGCGGCGGCGGTTTAGCCGCAAAGAAGAGGGCGCGAGCGGGGCCGGGGGAACGTGCCCCGCTCGCGCCGAACGCGCGGTGCCGTAGGTACGGGGGGAACCCCGGCTCCCGCGCAGCCGATGACCAGTCGGCTTCAGTACGTACAGCGTCACCGTCGCCAAAAACGTCACACCCGCCGCTCAGGACGGCCGCGCGGCCCGTCGTCTACTTGTATATGACGACCTTCGTCCCCGGCTTCACCTGCTGAAACAGGGCGGCGATCTTCTTCTTGTCACGGACGTTGACGCAGCCGTGCGAGGCGCCGGCGTAGCCGCGGGCCGCGAAGTCGGCGGAGTAGTGGATCGCCTGGCCACCGCTGAAGAACATCGCGTACGGCATGGGTGTGTCGTAGATCGTCGAGACGTGGTGGCGGCTCTTGAAGGTGATGCCGAAGGTGCCTTCGCGGGTGGGGGAGTACTGCGAGCCGAAGCGCACGTCCATCGCCGAGACGACCTTGCCGTCAACCATCCAGGCCAGCGTGTCACTCTTCTTGCTGATGCAGATCGCCCGGCCCGTGAGGCACCGCTTGTCGGGCGCCGCCACCGGCCGGGCGGTGGGCGGGTACAGCTCGTCGCGCGTCGGGCGCTGTGTCCGCACACGGAGGGCGCTGAGCGTCGCCGCATCCACTGTGCCCGTGCGGGGGAGGCCCTGGTCGCGCTGGAAGGCCGTGACGGCGGCGGCCGTGACGGAGCCGTAGTACCCCGTCGGATTCCGGCCGAAGTACTTCAACTGCCTTAGCCGAGCCTGCAGTTCGCGCACCCGCTCGCTGCGGGCCCCGGGCGCGAGCACCGGCTTCTGGGTGGTGTGCGTCGGCTTCGGCGCGGGCGCGCGGGACGAGGGTGCGGCCGGGGTCGTGGGGGTCGCCATGGGCGGGGCGGGGGCGGTGTGCCCGGCGCCCTTGCCGTCGTCGATCCGTACCCGCATCTCCTTGCAGCCGGTCGTCACCGACAGTGCGGCGGTCAGCGCCAGCGTGCCGGCCAGCGCGCGGAACGTTCTGCTGTGACGCCTATGGCGCCTATGACGCATGCGACGCATATCCCACCCCTGTGGTCTCACCCGCCCCTTCCCATGCTTCCCGGCGCTGCGCCCCGCCGAACCTGCGGCCATGCTGGGAGTCGAGCTGTGAGCAAGGTCCTAGGCTGCGCCCCTCCACGGGGCGCACGGCCGCCGCTACAGTCCGTCGCGAAGGCCAATCATTACCGAGTAGTAGTCCAGCATCACTGAGCAGTAGCACAGCGGGAGGCAGGCACCATGGCGCGCGAGTCCGGCAGCTCTCGATTCACCGAGAGCGGTTTGCCCATCGAGCCCGTTTACGGTCCGGACGCCCTCGGCGACTGGGACGCTGCGGAGAAGCTGGGCGAGCCCGGTGCGTACCCGTACACCCGGGGCGTGTACCCGACGATGTACACCGGACGCCCCTGGACGATGCGCCAGTACGCCGGATTCGGTACGGCTGCCGAATCGAACGCCCGGTACAAGCAGCTCATCGCGAACGGCACGATGGGCCTGTCCGTCGCCTTCGACCTGCCGACCCAGATGGGTCACGACTCCGACGCGCCGATCGCCAGCGGCGAGGTCGGCAAGGTCGGCGTGGCGATCGACTCCATCGAGGACATGCGGGTGCTGTTCGGCGGCATCCCGCTGGACAAGGTCTCCACCTCGATGACCATCAACGCGCCCGGCGCCCTGCTCCTCCTGCTCTACCAACTCGTCGGCGAGGAGCAGGGCGTGGACCCCGCCAAGCTCACCGGCACCATCCAGAACGATGTCCTCAAGGAGTACATCGCGCGCGGGACGTACATCTTCCCGCCCAAGCCGTCGCTCCGCCTGATCGCCGACATCTTCAAGTACTGCAAGGCCGAGATCCCGAAGTGGAACACCATCTCGATCTCCGGCTACCACATGGCCGAGGCCGGCGCCTCGCCCGCGCAGGAGATCGCCTTCACCCTCGCGGACGGCATCGAGTACGTACGGACCGCCGTCGCGGCCGGCATGGACGTCGACGACTTCGCGCCCCGCCTCTCCTTCTTCTTCGTCGCCCGCACCACGATCCTCGAAGAGGTCGCCAAGTTCCGTGCCGCGCGCCGGATCTGGGCCCGGGTGATGAAGGAGGAGTTCGGCGCGAAGAACCCCAAGTCGCTGATGCTGCGCTTCCACACCCAGACCGCGGGCGTGCAGCTGACGGCCCAGCAGCCCGAGGTGAACCTCGTGCGCGTCGCCGTCCAGGGCCTCGGCGCGGTCCTCGGCGGCACGCAGTCGCTGCACACCAACTCCTTCGACGAGGCCATCGCGCTGCCGACCGACAAGTCCGCGCGGCTGGCGCTCCGTACGCAGCAGGTGCTGGCGTACGAGACGGATGTGACGGCCACCGTCGACCCGTTCGCCGGTTCCTACGTCGTCGAGAAGATGACCGACGACGTCGAGGCCGCGGCCGTCGAACTGATGGGCAAGGTCGAGGAGCTGGGCGGCGCCGTGGCCGCGATCGAGAACGGCTTCCAGAAGAACGAGATCGAGCGCAGCGCGTACCGCATCGCCCAGGAGACCGACTCGGGCGAGCGTGTCGTGGTCGGCGTCAACCGTTACCAGCTCGACGAGGAGGAGCCGTACGAGCCGCTCCGCGTCGACCCGGCCATCGAGGCGCAGCAGGCCGAGCGCCTGAAGAAGCTGCGCGCCGAGCGGGACCAGGCCGCGGTGGACGCGGCGCTGGCCGACCTGAAGAAGGCCGCCGAGGGCACGGACAACGTCCTGTACCCGATGAAGGACGCGCTGAAGGCCAAGGCGACGGTCGGGGAGGTCTGCAACACGCTGCGGGAGGTCTGGGGCGCTTACGTCCCGACGGACGCGTTCTGATCGACTGGACACGTTCTGAGTGGGCGCGGACCATCGCTGTCCGCGCCCTGCGTCAAACTAGGTGCATGTCGTCACCCCGCCGCACCTGCCCCGTCTGCACCAGAGAGATCGCCGTGGTCGGCGGGCGGTTCGCCCGGCACGATCCGCCCGGGCGGCGTACGGGCCTGGAGCTCATCTCGTGCCCCGGCTCGCGGCGGATGGCGCCCATGATGGCGCCGGCGGAGAAGCTGTTCGACCCGGAGGAGCCGCCGTTCCCGGGGCAGCAGCCGCTTTTCTGAGGCCGCGAGCCCTTTCGCCTCTTACGGCGCGAGGATGTCCAGCTCGGCCATCGCGCCGACGGTGATCTCGCGCGTCAGCTCTTCCGCGCGGGCCGCGTCGCCCGTGCGTACCGCCTCCGCGACCTGGACGTGCAGGGTGACCGCCGCCGGGTCCGGGTCGGTGAACATCACGTGGTGGTGGGTGCGGCCGGTCAGGATCGCCGCCACGACGTCGTTGAGCCGGGCGAACATCTCGTTGCCCGATGCCGTGAGCAGGGTCCTGTGGAAGGCCGTGTCATGGACGAGGTACGCCTCGAGCTGCTGGCCGCGTGACGTGGCGACCATGCCCATGGCGTGCTCGGTGAGCGCCGCGCACTGCTCGGGCGTGGCGTGCCGGGCGGCCAGGCCCGCCGCGGCCGGCTCGATGGCGCAGCGCAGCACGGTGAGCGAGCGAAGCTGGCGGGGCCGGTCGGCGCCGGCCAGCCGCCAGCGGATGACCCGCGGATCGAAGACGTTCCACTCCTCGGTGGGCCGTACGGTCACGCCCACCCGGCGCCGGGACTCGACCAGGTGCATGGACTCCAGGACCCGGACCGCCTCGCGGATGACCGTACGGGAGACGTCGAAGCGCTGGGCCAGCTCATCGGTGCGGAGCACCGTGCCCGGGAGGTGCTCGCCCGCGGTGATCTCCGGCCCGAGGGACTCCAGCACTCTGGCATGCAGCCCCTGCCCCGTGTTCTCCATGGGATAAGCCTACGTTCCTGGCTCGCGGGAAAATAAGTATGACGTTTGCGTCACAGACTCTTGAATACGTCGTACCTAATGCGTTTCAGTGGGGCGATGCATTCGAGCCACCCAGGTGGCCTCGACACGCCAAGTCAATGAGGACGAACGAGCGAGGTAACCGCGATGAGCACCCCCCATGTCATCGTCGTGATGGGAGTCGCCGGCACCGGCAAGACGACGATCGGACCGCTCGTCGCCGATGCGCTGGATGTCCCGTACGCCGAGGGAGACGACTTTCATCCCCCGGCCAACATCGCCAAGATGTCCGCCGGGACGCCGCTCGACGACGCCGACCGCTGGCCCTGGCTCGACGCCATCGGCGCCTGGGCGCACGGGCGGGCCGGCAAGGGCGGGGTGGTCAGCAGCTCCGCGCTCAAGCGGGTCTACCGCGACCGGCTGCGGGCCGAGGCCCCCGGCATCGTCTTCCTGCACCTCACCGGCTCCCGCGAGCTGATCGCGGGCCGCATGGCCGAGCGCAAGGGCCACTTCATGCCCACCGCGCTCCTCGACTCCCAGTTCGCCACCCTGCAGCCGCTCGGCGACGACGAGCGGGGCGTGGCGGTGGACGTCTCCGGGACTCCGGAAGAGATCACCGAGCGGGCCGTCGCCGCACTGCGGCAGCTCGACGACACCGCTCCGGCCACCACCGAGCTCTGATCAGGAGCCACACCCCCGAGCTCTGAACCGGCCCCTTCCCTCGGGGTCCGGTCCTGAGCCGTACCCATGAGCTCCGATCGCGAGACCGGGCTCCAACCGAAGGAAAAGCCGTGACCCATCTCAGCGTCGAGATGATGGCAGCGGACGCGGTCGAGCCGATCACCTCGGCCGGCAACGCGCAGCTGGGCATCTCCGTGCTCGTCGGCATCGCCGTCATCGTCCTTCTCATCACCAGATTTAAGCTGCACGCCTTTCTGTCACTGACCATCGGTTCGCTGGTGCTCGGTGCGGCGGCGGGCGCGCCGCTGGACAAGGCCATCACCAGCTTCACCAACGGCCTGGGCTCGACCGTCGCGGGCGTGGGCGTACTGATCGCGCTCGGCGCGATCCTCGGCAAGCTGCTCGCCGACTCCGGCGGCGCCGACCAGATCGTCGACACCATCCTCGCC
Source organism: Streptomyces ochraceiscleroticus (assembly GCF_000720485.1). GTDB lineage: Bacteria > Actinomycetota > Actinomycetes > Streptomycetales > Streptomycetaceae > Streptomyces > Streptomyces ochraceiscleroticus. Next base: position 108,730 of record NZ_JOAX01000018.1, read on the forward strand.
AAGTCCAGCCGGCGGATGATGCCTTGGGCGATGGTCCTGATCGCCGCGATCGTCGGCCTGCCGCTCTTCTTCGAGGTCGGCATCGTGCTGCTGATCCCGGTCGTGCTGCTGGTCGCCAAGCGCGGCAACTTCTCCCTGATGCGGATCGGCATCCCGGCGCTGGCGGGCCTCTCCGTCATGCACGGTCTGATCCCGCCGCACCCCGGCCCGCTCGTCGCCATCGACGCGATCAAGGCCAACCTGGGCGTCACCCTCGGCCTCGGCGTGATCGTCGCTATCCCGACCGCGATCCTGGCCGGCCCGGTCTTCTCCCGCTTCGCCTCGCGCTGGGTGGACATCGCGCCGCCGGAGAAGATGATCCCGCAGCGTCCTTCCGAAGACCTGGAGAAGCGCCCCAGCTTCGCCGCGACGCTGTCCACCGTCCTGCTGCCGGTCGTCCTGATGCTCGCCAAGGCGCTGGTCGACATCGTCGTCGACGACCCCGAGCAGCACATACAGCGCGTCTTCGACGTCATCGGCTCGCCGCTGGTCGCGCTGCTGGTCGCGGTACTGGTCGGCATGTTCACCCTGGGCAAGGCCGCGGGCTTCAGCGCCGGCCGGCTCTCCACGACCGTGGAGAAGTCCCTCGCCCCGATCGCGGGCATCCTGCTGATCGTCGGCGCGGGCGGCGGCTTCAAGCAGACCCTGGTCGACGTCGGCGTCGGCGACATGATCCTGGACATGTCCAAGGACTGGGGCCTGCCCGCCCTGCTGCTGGCCTGGCTGATCGCGGTCGCCATCCGCCTCGCGACCGGCTCCGCGACGGTCGCCACGGTCTCCGCGGCCGGCCTCGTCGCCCCGCTCGCCGCCGACATGAGCACCACCCACGCGGCACTCATGGTCCTCGCCGTCGGCGCCGGCTCGCTCTTCTTCAGCCACGTCAACGACGCGGGCTTCTGGCTGGTGAAGGAGTACTTCGGGATGAACGTCGGCCAGACGGTCAAGACCTGGTCCCTGATGGAAACGGTCATCTCCGTCGTCTCGATCATCTGCGTACTGCTGCTGTCGCTGGTGTTGTAGCCGGGTATCCCGGCACGGAAATGGCGTCGCGGAAGGGCCGTAAGGACGGATAGCGTCCGTACGGCCCTTCCCGTACGAGAGGCGACCCCATGCCCACCGATGACGGCGCACCGGCCGACAACGGCGTACCGGTCGACAACGGCGTACCGGTCGACCACGCCCTGGTACGCGCCGCCGAGGAAGCCGTCGCGGCCTACGCGCACGGCGACGACCACACCGTGGCGGCGGCCGCCCGCACCGCCGACGGCCGCATCGTCACCGGCCTGAACGTGTACCACTTCACCGGCGGCCCCTGCGCCGAGCTGGTCGTGATGGGGGCCGCGGCCGCGCAGGGCGCGTACGACCTGCGCCAGATCGTGGCGGTCGCCGACGAGGACCGCGGCATCATCCCGCCCTGCGGCCGCTGCCGCCAGGTCCTGCTGGACTACTACCCGAGCCTCACCGTCATCCTCGGCCCGCCCGACGAGCCCCGCGCCCTCCCGATCAGCGCACTTCTGCCCGCGGCATACGCGCAGGCCGACCACCAGCCGTGACCGACGGGAAGTGGCGGCCCAGTTCCGCGGCGACCGGTCCCGGTTCCGTTGCCGCCACTGTCACGTAGCCGTCCGGGCGGATGAGGAACAGGCCGGGGCCGTATGCCTGTTGGGCATGGGACTCGGGGTCCGTCAGGTCGGGGGTGTGGCCGCCGATGCGGTACGTGTGGACGTGGGCGGGCCACTCGTCGGCCGGGCGGGGCAGTTCCGTGTCGCCGATGGCGAGCAGCGTGAAGTGCGGGCCGCGGAAGGCGTCGAAGAGGCGGAAGGGGGCGCCGGAGGGGGTCGCGCACGGGGCGTCCGGCGCGCGGTCGCCGGCCCGTAGTGCGTCCGGCGCGAGGCCGTCGCGGTGCTCGGCGGTCAGCGGCGACTCGCGGTAGTGCAGCGTGAGTTGGTGCAGCTCGCGGCCGCGGCGCCAGGAACCCGAGCGGTGCAGCCGGGTGCTGGTCTCCAGGATGCCGGCGGCGACGGGCAGCCGCTCGGTCCCGTATGTGTCCAGCAGCGCGTCGGGCGCGCCGTGCCGCAGTACCTGGCCGAGCTTCCAGCCGAGGTTGTACGCGTCCTGGACGCTGGTGTTCAGGCCCTGCCCGCCGGCGGGGGAGTGGATGTGCGCGGCGTCCCCGGCCAGGAAGATCCGGCCGTCGCGGAACCGCTCGGCCATCCCCGCGCGGGGCCGGAAGACCGAGGTCCACAGCACCTCGCGGATCTGCCCGGCGGTCAGGTGGGTGTGGGCCGCGACGGTGGCGCGTACGGCCTCGGGCGAGGTGTCCGGGGTGTCGGCGGAGACCGCCGCCATGCACTGGAAGTGGTCCGTCCCGGCGAGCGGCAGCAGCATGACGAAGCCGCCGTGCGGCTGCGGGAAGCGGTGCCAGTGGTCCCGGTCCAGGCCGTCGATGCGCAGGTCGGCGAGGAGCGCGGCGCCCGGTGGCAGGTCCGGGCCGCTCATCGGGACGCCCAGGTGCCGCCGGACGACGCTGCGGCCCCCGTCGGCGCCGACCAGGTACGCGGCGCGCACGGTACGGGTCGTGCCGTCGGCGGCCGAATTCAGCTCGGCGGTGACGCCGGCCGCGTCCTGCCCGATGGCGGTCAGTTCGGTGCCGAAGGCCACCGCGCCGCCCAGCTCCGCCAGCCGGCCGTGCAGCAGCTCCAGGTGGCGCCACTGCGGGATCATCAGCGTGTCCGCGTACGGCGTGTGCGGGGTCGGCGCCACGCGCTCGACCATCTCGAAGACGTCCGTCTTCCGGCCGTCCTGCCAGGTCGCCATGGGCGGGTACGGGCCGCCCGCGGCGCGCACGGCCGGGAGCACGCCGAGGTCGTCGTACACCTCCTGGGTGCGCGGCTGCAGGCCGGTGCCGCGGGCGCCGGGGGAGAGCCGGTCCTGCCGCTCGACGACCAGCGCGCGCACACCGCGCCGGGCCAGGTCGATCCCGAGCGCGAGCCCGGTCGGCCCGGCCCCGGCGACCAGTACCTCCACGTCCACGTCCACGTTCCTGTTCACGGTCATGTCCACGCCCGGCTCCCCGTCCTTAACGCCGTTAAATTCCCCTCGTGCCGAGCATGGGCTTAACGGTGTTAAGTTGTCAACATGGCGACGCGACTGGACCGGACACTGGTGGTGGACACCGCCCTGCGGCTGCTGAACGAGGTGGGCCTGGACGGGCTCACCCTGCGCCGCATCGCGAAGGAGCTGAACGTCCAGGCCCCGGCCCTGTACTGGCACTTCAAGAACAAGCAGGAACTGCTCGACGAGATGGCCACGGAGATCTTCCGGCGGATGGCGGCGGAGTTCGCCGGGGGCCCGCTGGGCGGCCACGACGCGACCTGGCAGCGGATGCTGACGGTGAGCTGCCACACGCTGCGCCGCACGCTGCTGGGCTACCGCGACGGCGGCAAGGTCTTCTCCGGTACCCGGATGACCGACGACAGCTACGCCGCGCCGATGGACGCCCTGCTACGGCAGCTGACGGACGCCGGCTTCACGCTCAGGGACGCGGCGCACGCCTGGTGGGCCGCGTACAACTTCACCATCGGCCTGGTCATCGAGGAGCAGTCGGTCTTCCCCGACCCCGGCCCCCCGGAGGACCGCGCCCCGGAGTCCCGCGACCCGGCATACGACATCGGCGACCGCGAACGCCGCCTGGCGGGCCGCTACCCCCTCGCGGCCGCCGTGGGCCGCGAATTCTTCGACGACTTCGACCGCGCCTTCGAGTCCGGCCTCCGCATCGTGGTGGCGGGCATCGAGGCGACGGTGCCGCGCCAGGACGCCGGCTGAGGAGGCCGGCCCGGCGTCCGGTGGCGGCGCCGTAACGCCGGAACCATCATTTCGGGCGATAGCGGGGCCAGCAGTTTCGAAGTACTTTCAAAGTTATGGCCACCGACAACGCCGCCGTGAACTTCTCCGAGCTGGTGAACAAGAACAAGCAGACGCTCGCCCGGCTGAAGGAATCACCCCGGCTGCTTCTGCACCGCAGAGACGGAGAGGACCTGGTCCTCACCACGGCGACACGGGCAGAGCAGGACCGGACCGTGGTCTCGGCCGCCACCCGCATGCTCGCCGCGGTGGCACGGCGCGAACCGGGCAGCATGGAACTGCTTCTCGACATACTGCCGGACGCCTTCCCCTGGGTCCGTTTCCTGCCGGAGCCGGATCTCCATGCCTTCGCCGTCGAACTGGTCGACACCATGCGCGCCGCCGACTCCGTCAACAACAGCGCGTCCGTGGCCCAGTTGCTCATTGCCTGGCAGCACACCGCGGAGGCGCACTCCGCCCCCGACCTGCTGGCCGCACTGACCGGACAGCACGACGAGGACTACGGCCAGGCCCCCGACCCACGGCACGCTTCATGACCCCGGGCCGCGGTGACCGCGCCGCCCCTCCGGCGCCGGAGGGCCAGTGGGATGTCCGATTCGCCGACGCAGCTGCGGCCAAAGGCTGGGAGTGCCTTGCCCAGCAGGCTCGTGAGAACACATACCGGGCTTGGCTCACCATGCGTACGGACCCTCGGCCGACGGCGGAGACCCCACGCCACCACCGGTTGAAAGGCTCCTTGGCGCATGGTTCACACCGCGGGCGGACCTGTGAGCAGGGGCAGATGGAAGTGACCGGCGGGGGCCGCGTCTGGTACCTCGTGGACACCACGCTCGACACCTGCTGGATCACGTACGCCGGCACGGCGCATCCGCGTGCCACGGACCGTCGGTGAATCCGCTCGGTCGCCTCACCTCATGATCGCCCGTTTCAGCCGCGGAGTCAGCGGCCGTTCCACGAAGCGGTACAGGCACCACGCCAGGGCGAGCATCGCCACCAGGACCAGGGGGAACGTCGCCGCGGCCGGCAGGCCGAGGTCCTGGTGGAGGAGGTGTACGGCGACCCAGCCCAGGTGTTCGTGGATGAGGTAGAAGGGGTACGTCAGGGCGCCTGCGACCGTCAGCCAACGCCAGTTCGCCCAGCGGAGTTTGCCCAGGGCGATGGCCGCGATCATGAGGTAGCCGAGGGTGATGACGGCGACGATGCCGAGGGAGGGGCGGTAGGAGAACGCGTCGGGCAGGTCGGCCGGGTGCCAGAGGCGGGAGACCGCGTAGTGCTGGCCGAGCAGCCAGCTCACCACGACGATCGCCCAGCCGGCGGTGTCCCGGCTGCCGTAGCGGTGGATCAGGTAGAAGCCGATGCCGCCGATGAAGAACGGCGCGTACTCGGGCATCAGGACGATGTCGAGAACGGAATTGTCCGCGGCCTCGGCGACGACCGCTGCCAGGGTCCAGCCGGCGCAGAAGAGGGCGACGCGGCCGCGGGTGGCGCCCGGCAGGACGACGCAGAGCGCGAAGAGCGCGTAGAAGCGCATCTCGGCCCAGAGCGTCCAGCAGACGCCGAGGACGCGGTCCACGCCCAGCGGCATCTGGAGCATGGTGAGGTTGGTCAGCGCGTCGGTCGGGGAGACCGCCTCGTATGCCACCCAGGGGAGGGCGAAGACGACCGTGACCAGGATGACCGCCGCCCAGTAGGCGGGGAAGAGGCGGGAGACGCGGCTCGCGAAGAACGCCCGGAGCGGGCGTCCCCAGCCGCTCATGCAGATCACGAAGCCGCTGATGACGAAGAAGATCTGGACGCCGAGGCAGCCGTACGCGAAGAAGCCCGACGCGGTCGGGAACTGATACGCGGGCGAGCTGCCCCAGGCGTCGCCGATCTCGCCGTCCCGGCCGCCGTAGTGGTACGCGGCGACCATCAGGGCGGCGAGCAGGCGCAGTCCGTCCAGGGCGCGCAGCCGGGTGGGGCCGGCTCCGCGCGAAGGAACGACAGGTACAGGCGCTCCCGTGGTGCGGGGGAGCGTGGGGGGAGCCGGTGCGGTCGTCATCCGAACGCGGCCCGCTTCTTCAGCCGGCGCTGCACGGAGCGGGCGCGCCGGGCGACCTTCCGCACCGTGGGATTGCGCGGGATGAACGCGAGCTGGACCGGGACGCCGCCGGGCAGCGCCAGCGCGGTGAGCCGGCGGCGCTTGAAGTAGCGCCAGGTCGACTCGTCCAGGTGGGCCGAGAGGTAACGCTCGGCTGCCGGGCGCAGGTCCGGGTAGATCTGGTGCTGCATCGCGTACCCGACCGCCTTGACCAGGCCGGTCAGTTCGCGCGCCACCTCGCCCTCGGTGGGCGGCGTCCAGCGGGCCACCGCGCTCGCGTCGGCCAGCGGCGGCAGCAGCGCGTCGACGATCGTGACCGGGACGCGATTGCTGTTCTGGTACGGCGCGAGGCGCTCCAGCAGCAGGTCCGTGCCGATCCGCGCCGCGGGCAGGCCGTAGAACGCGGTGGCGGTCAGCAGCGCGGTCGAGAAGCAGCCGACGACCAGCGCGGGCTTGAGGCGCTGGTACAGCACCTCGGCGAGCTGCGGCGTGTCCAGCACGGTCAGCTCGGCGCCCAGCCGCTCCGCCTCCTGCTCCAGGACGCGCGACCAGCGCGCGGGCGCGGTCGGGTGCGGCTTGAAGACCACCTGCCGGTGGCCCAGGTCCACGGCCCCGCGCAACATCTGGACGTGCAGCTCCTCCTCTTCCTCGGGGGTGAGGATGGAGAGCGCGGAGAGGTACTGGCCCAGCAGCAGGGCGCCGCCCTCGGCCGGTACCGCTGCCGTACCGCCCTGCTCCGCCGCCTCGGCGAACTCGGCCAGCTCGGCGAGGACGGCCAGGAACGGCTCGGTCGGCACGGTCTCGGCGGGCACACCGAACTCGGTGAGGAGCAGCGGCTTCAGGCCGGGCACCAGGTCCAGGTGGAGCAGCCGCCGGATGCGGGTGCCGACCAGCGGGTCGAGCTTGGAGCGGGTGGGGCCGTAGCTCATCAGGCCGTCGGCGTAGACCTCGACCGGCGCGCCCTGGAAGATCTGGCAGAGGGCCAGGGCCGGGTTGACCTGGATGGACTCCACGATCAGCTCGACCGGGGAGTCACCGAGGTCCCACAGCAGCCGCAGGTGGCGCTCCCACAGCGGGGCGTCGTCGCCGCGCGGGGACCAGCCGCCGGGGTGGAACGGGCTGATCGCCTCGTTCCAGGACCGTACGTCGTCGAAGCGGCCGCGCAGCCGCTCGAAGCCCGGCATCCCGTCCAGCGACGGGGTGGTCTCGGGGCACGCCGCGTTATTGCTGACCAGCAGGATCCGGCGACCGGCCGGCTCGAAGCGGTCGGCGTCCAGGGCGGCGGCCAGCGTGGCGGCGCCGTACAGCGTGGACGCGAAGAAGATCTGCGTACGCGGCCCGGCGGGCAGCGGGGAGAATCCGGCGGCGGACATCAGGCGGCCACCTCCGCCGGGACCGGCTTGCGGCGGAGCCTACGCAGCCGGGAAGCGCGCTGTACATCCATGGAATCGAGGGCTTCCTTCAATACGTCCTGCGGCATTCGCTTCAATGCCGCGGCACTCATCGAACGCAATTTACGGGCCACCTGCGGCTCAAAGCGTTCGATCGAACCGAGGTGGTGGGAAATGATCGCGCAATACGTCCGGACCGCCTTCGGCAGCAGCACCGCGGCGTCCCGGTCCTTGGCCGTCTCCTCGATGACCTGGTCGAATGCGCGGATGAAGTCGAGCTGGCGGACGTCGCCGATCTGGGTCAGCGACGAGGCCACGCCGCGGCGGTAGAACACGCCCAGCATCCCGAGCACCGCCATCGACTTCGCCTCGCGGTGCAGCCGCCAGATCCACGGCCGGTCCTCGGCCGTGCGCAGCCCGTGACGGAAGTGCAGCAGCCCGTCGTCCAGCAGCCGCCGGTGGTACATCCCGGCCCAGGCGAACGCGTAGTCCACGGAAGTGGAGCGGTCGGCGGGCAGGATCAGCTCGCGCGGGTCCAGGACGACGTTGCGGCGGCCGTACGGCACCCGGTGCACGGAGCGTGCCCGCGCCGTGCACTGCACGTGGTCGGTGCGAACGAAATCGCAGCCGAGTTCTTCGATTGCGCCGAGGAGTTCCTGGTAATAACCGGGCGCCAGCCAGTCGTCCCCGTCCAGGAAAGTGATGTATTCACCGCGGGCCGCGTCCAGGCCGGTGTTCCGGGCGGTGGCCAGGCCGCCGTTCTGCTCGTGCCGCAGCAGCCGGGCGCCCGGGAGCTCGCGCTCGGCGCGCTCCAGAATCTGCGGCGTCCCGTCGCGCGAGCAGTCGTCGACGAGAAGGAATTCGAAGTCGTCACGGGCATTGGCCGCGAGACTTCTCAGGGTGTCGGGCGCGTATGTCTGCACGTTGTAGAACGGCACGATGACGGAGAGCTTAACCACTCAGGAGACGTTAGGTGCGGCTCCGGCATTCGTCTTTGCCGTATGGGGGCGCTTGGGTGAACGAAGAATGGCGGAATGGTTAACCACCCTTTCCGGCCTGCCGGTTCGCCGTTCGTCGATGTGCTGTTAACCCTTTGTTGCGCCCTGGTTGGCCCGCGAATCGAAATGCCTTCCTAGCGTCTTCGACGTGCCATCACGTACACCTTCTCAGCCGCGGGTCGCGGTGCTCGCCGACTCGGACACCCGGTGGAAATGGGGCGCCCTCACGGCGCACCGTCTCCAGCCCGGCTGCCGGCTCGACGGCTTTCTGCTCCGCGGCCGCGCCACGCCCACGGTCCGCCAGCTCGACGAGGTCGGGGCCCGGGCGGACGCGCTGCGCGAGATCCGCGGGGTCGACTTCGTACGGTCCGTCGACCGTACCGGCTACGACGTGGTCCTGCTGTCCTGCGTGGGCGGCGCGGTGCAGGCGATGCTGCACGGCCTGGCCCGCGCCTGGGAGGGCAGCGCCCGCCGCCCCGTCGTCGTCACCGGCTACGTCGGCGTGGTCTACGAGAAGCTCGCCGACGGGCTGCTGCTGCGGCACGGCGCCGACGTGGTGCTCGCCAACTCCGGCCACGACGCGGACCGCTTCCGCGCGGTCTACCGGGGCGTCAACGCGGACGAGCGCAGCGTCGTGGAGTGCGCGCTGCCCTTCCTGGGCGGCGCCCGCCACGAAGGCGGCAGCGAGGTACGCACCGTCGTCTTCGCCGTCCAGCCCTCCGTGCCCGACAACCGCAACGACCGCGCCTACCTGCTGCGCCGCGCCGCCGAGCACGCCCGCCGGCACCCCGCCCGCGAGGTGCTGATCAAGCTCCGCAGCAAGCCGGGCGAGCACACCACGCACATCGAGGAACTGCCGTACCAGAAGATCGCGGCGCGGGTCCCCGGCGGCCTGCCCGCCAACTGCCGCCTGGTGTACGGGAACATGGGCGAGGTCCTGGACCGCACCGACCTGATGGTCACGGTCTCCTCGACCGCCGCGCTGGAGTCCCTGCACCGCGGCGTCCCCACCGCCGTCCTCACCGACCTCGGCATCCGCGAGGCGCTCGGCAACCACCACTTCCTCGGCTCCGGCTGCCTGGCCTCGTGGGACGAGCTGGACGCCGGGTATCTGCCCGAGCCGGACCCGGAGTGGCTGGCCCGCCAGGGCGTCTGCGCCGACGGCTCGTACGAGAACGCCTTCGACGCGGCCCGCGCCCGCGTCACCGAGCTGCGCGAGGCCGACGCGCTGCCGCCGCTCGCCCCGTACTACACGCCCCGCACGGCCCCCGGCTATCTGCCCGGCATCCTCGCCCGGCACGGCCTGGACGCGAGGGGCGAGCCGCTGCCCGGCTACACCGCCGAGGCCGCGGAGCCGACGGGACTGCGCCGGATGGCCCGCGACACCGTCCGCGAGGCGGCGCGCGGCGCCTACCGGCACGGCGTCCAGCGCGTCGCCCCCGCCATCCGCCGCTGGGGCCAGCTGTGAACTCCCCCTCTACCGGTCTCCGGAAGGAGCCTGAGATGCCGCAGACCGACCGGCCCACCGTGGTGGCCGTCATCCCCGCCAGAGGCGGATCGAAGGGCGTGCCCGCCAAGAACCTGGCCGCCGTCGGCGGCGTGCCGCTGGTGGCCCGCGCCGTGCGCGAGTGCCTGGCGTCCCGCCTGATCACGGATGTCGTGGTCTCCACGGACGACGACGCGATCGCCGCGACGGCACGCGGCGCGGGCGCCGTGATCGTCCGCCGCCCCGGCGCCATCGCCGGCGACACCGCCACCAGCGAGGCCGCCGTCCTGCACGCCATGGACGCGTACGAGACCGAGCACGGCACCGCCGTCGACGCGGTCCTCCTCGTCCAGTGCACCAGCCCCTTCCTCGCCCGCGAGGACATCGACGGCGTCGCGTCCGCGGTCGTCGAGCAGGGCGCCGACTCCGCGCTGACCGTCGCCCCCTTCCACGGCTTCGTGTGGCGGGACGCGGCGGACGATTCGGACGCCGCGGCCCGGACCACCGGCACCCGCAGCGCCGAGGGCGGCGCGGCGACCGTGACCACCGTCGGGACCGAGGCGGGCGGCTACGGCGTCAACCACGACAAGTCCTTCCGGCCGCGCCGCCAGGACCGCCCCCAGGACCTCCTGGAGACCGGCGCCGCGTACGCCATGGACGCGGCCGGCTTCCGCACCGCGGGCCACCGCTTCTTCGGCCGTACCGAACTCGTGCGCACCGACCCGGCCCGCGTGCTGGAGGTCGACGACCCGCACGACCTGGCCCGCGCCCGCGCCCTCGCGCCCCTGCTGGACGGCCCACGGCCGGGCGCCCTGCCGACCCGCGACGACATCGACGCGGTCGTCATCGACTTCGACGGCACCCAGACCGACGACAGGGTGCTGATCGACTCCGACGGACGGGAGATCGTCGCCGTGCACCGCGGCGACGGCCTGGGCATCGCCGCTCTGCGCAAGGCGGAGCTGAAGATGCTCATCCTGTCCACGGAACAGAACCCGGTCGTCGCCGCCCGGGCCAGGAAGCTCAAGATCCCGGTCCTGCACGGCATCGACCGCAAGGACCTCGCGCTCAAGCAGTGGTGCGAGGACCAGGGCATCGCGCCGGAGCGCGTGCTCTACGTCGGCAACGACGTCAACGACCTCCCGTGCTTCGGCCTCGTCGGCTGGCCCGTGGCGGTCTCCAGTGCACACGACGTCGTGCGTGGCGCTGCACGCGCCGTCACCTCGACTCCCGGAGGAAACGGCGCGATCCGCGAGATCGCCTCGTGGATCCTCGGCCCGTCTCTCTGAGCCGCACCCACCACCCGTAGCCCAGAGAACCCCTAATGAAGAAGGAACTCTCCAAGATGACCAGCAACAACCGCGTTCGCACCATCGGTGACCGCCTCGTCGGCCCCGGCCACCCCGTCTACGTCACCGGTGAAATCGGCATCAACCACAACGGCGACCTGGAGAACGCGTTCGCGCTGATCGACGCCGCCGCGGACGCCGGCTGCGACGCCGTGAAGTTCCAGAAGCGCACCCCCGAGGTCTGCACCCCGCGCGACCAGTGGGAGATCGAGCGCGACACCCCCTGGGGCCGGATGACCTACATCGACTACCGCCACCGCGTGGAGTTCGACGAGGACGGCTACCGCGCCATCGCGGACTACTGCAAGAAGCGCAACATCCACTGGTTCGCCTCTCCGTGGGACGTCGAGTCGGTCGCCTTCCTGGAGAAGTTCGAGGTCCCGGCCTACAAGGTGGCCTCCGCCTCGCTGACCGACGACGAGCTGCTGAAGGCCATGCGCGCCACCGGCCGTACGGTCATCCTCTCCACCGGCATGTCCACCCCGAAGCAGATCCGCCACGCGGTCGAGGTCCTGGGCAGCGACAACATCCTGCTCTGCCACGCCACCAGCACCTACCCGGCCAAGGCCGAGGAGCTGAACCTGCGGATGATCAACACCCTGCAGGACGAGTACCCGAACGTCCCGATCGGCTACTCCGGCCACGAGACCGGCCTGCAGACCACCCTCGCCGCCGTCGCCCTCGGCGCCACCTTCGTCGAGCGCCACATCACCCTGGACCGCGCCATGTGGGGCTCGGACCAGGCGGCCTCCGTCGAGCCGGGCGGCCTGACCCGCCTGGTCCGTGACATCCGCACCATCGAGGAGTCCCTCGGTGACGGCGTCAAGAAGGTGTACGAGAGCGAGCTCGGCCCGATGAAGAAGCTCCGCCGCGTCGCGGGCGTCGTCGCCGAGACCGAGGCCGCCGAGGCCGACCGCGAGCCGGTCTCGGTCTGAGCAGAGAGCACGACGACACCGTGAGCGCAGCAGACGGGGCCCAGCGCCCTGTTACCGCGGCCGGACGTGGGGGTCCGGCCGCGGGGACGGCCGGGCGTGGAGGCCCGGCTGCGGAGCCGGCCGGGCGCCCTGACTCCCGCAGGACGGCCGGCCGCCGCGGGCGGGCGTCCCGGCGGAACTCGGACGCCGCCGGGTCGACCCTCGCCTTCGTCGAGAGCCCTGTGCAGCTGCTCAACGTCCTGGAATGGGTGTACACCGAGCAAGCGGTACAGGCCGGCGCCGTCACCGTCGTCGTGCTCTCCCCGCACGACCCGATGACCCGCGGCCAGCTCCGCCGGATGGCGGAGCTGGCCCGGGACGAGGGCTGCACGGTCCGCTGGGAGGAGGCGCGCGGCGGCGCGGCCGCCCCCCTGCGGACCATCGGGGGCCTGACCCCGCTGCTGCGCCGCGCCCGCCGCATCGTCATCGGCGACCCCTTCTCGCGCTACGTCCAGCTCCTGCTGACGCTGGCCCGCGCCCGGGACCTCGTCGTGGTCGACGACGGCACCGCGACCATGGAGTTCATCTCCCAGCTCGCGCGCGGCGAGCGGCTGGTGCGCTGGCACCGCAGCGGCGGCAGCCGGGGCCCGCGCGACCTCGTCTTCGCGCCGTTCTCCGCCACCGCACGCCGCCGGCTCACCCCCGTACCCGACAGCGACCGCCGTACGGTCGGTGTCTTCTCTTCGATGCCCGTCGAGCCCCCGCCGGGCGTGACGGTCACCGCCAACGACTTCGCCTGGACCCGGGCCCGCTTCGGCCCGCCCCGGCTCACCCGCGGCACCGACATCGTCGGCACCTCCCTCGTGGAGACCGGCGTCGTCGACCCGGACCACTACCTCGCGGCCGTCCGCGCCCTGGCCCGTACGCACGGCGCCACCCGCTACTTCGCGCACCGCAGGGAGAGCGCCGAGAAGCTGCACGCGCTGGCCGCGGCCACCGGCCTGGAGATCGTCCGGCCCGACCTGCCGCTCGAACTGATCGCCCGGCGCGGCCCGATCGGCCGCACGATCCTCAGCTTCCCGTCCACCGTGGTGCACACCCTGCCGCTCGCCCTCGTCGGCACGGGCGTGAAGGTCGCGGTGTGCGACGTGGACCCCGCCTGGCTCACCACCAAGGCGTCCCCGCGCGCGCAGGGATTCCTCTCCGGCGTCACCGGCACCGCCCGTGACGTGCAGCGACTCACCTACGCGGGGAGCTTCTGACGGCCTGCGGCCCGGCGCCGGGGCCGGCCTCGCGGACACGGTCGGGGTTTGGGATTCGCCGATACGTGAAACCCTTGGTCATACCCCCTCGATGACCTGTCCATGCGCCGGGCGGCCTAGATTGTCTTCCCCTAACGGGCTGAACTTTTGTTGATCGACGGACAGTTGCCCCGCTCGGCCCCGTAACCTTCAGCGGGTGAACCAACTGATGTCCCGCGGACCCGAAGCCGATGCCAGCCCCGTACACGGTTCCCTGCCCGGAGCGCTCACCGAGGACTTGCGCGCCGAACTCATCGCCTTCCGGCGGGACTTGCACATGCATCCGGAGCTGGGGAACCAGGAGTTCCGGACCACAGCGGCGCTGCGGGCGCGGCTGGAGAAGGCCGGCCTCGCCCCACGGGTGCTGGACACCGGTACGGGGCTGATCTGCGACATCGGCAGGGACCCCGGTACGACACCGGCCGCCGGGCGCCCCATGCTCGCGCTGCGGGCCGACATCGACGCGCTGCCCATCCCGGACACCAAGACCGTCGACTACCGCTCCACGGTGCCCGACCGCGCCCACGCCTGCGGCCACGACGTGCACACCACCGTCGTGCTCGGCGCCGGGCTGGTACTGGCCGACCTCGCGGCCCAGGGCCTGCTGCCAGGGCCCGTACGGCTGCTGTTCCAGCCCGCCGAGGAGGTGCTGCCCGGCGGCGCCACCGACGCGATCGACTGCGGCGTCCTGGAGGGCGTCGGCCGCATCCTCGCGGTGCACTGCGACCCGAAGGTCGAGGTGGGCCGGATCGGGCTGCGGACCGGCGCGATCACCTCCGCCTGCGACCGGCTGGAGGTCGCGCTGGAGGGCCCCGGCGGCCACACGGCCCGCCCGCACCTGACCACCGACCTGGTCACCGCCGCGGCGCGGGTCGCCGTCGACGTGCCCTCGCTGATCGCCCGCCGGGTCGACGCCCGCGCCGGGCTCGCCGTGACCTGGGGCCGCCTGGAGACCGGGCACGCGTGCAACGTCATCCCGCAGCGCGCCGAGCTGTCCGGCACGGTCCGCTGCCTGGACCTGGAAGCCTGGCGGCAGGCACCGGACCTGGTCTACGCCGCGATCGACGAGATCGCCACGCTGCACCGCGCCAAGTCCCAGATCACGTACGTGCGCGGAGTCCCGCCGGTGGTCAACGAGCCGATGACCACCTCGCTGCTGCAGAACGCCATGGCGGCCCGCCGCGGCCCCGAGTCGGTGGAGGACACCGAGCAGTCCCTGGGCGGCGAGGACTTCTCCTGGTACCTGGAGAAGGTGCCGGGCGCGATGGCGCGGCTGGGCGTGAAGCCGGTCGGCGACCCGACCGGACGCGACCTGCACCAGGGCGATTTCGACGTGGACGAAGAGGCGATCCGGGTGGGCGTGGAGCTGTTCACCGCCGCCGCGCTGCTCGACCGCAACGCGCTGTAGACACAGCCGTCGGCCGCGCTTCGCGACGATCCGATAACGGCTTCCAGACACCCCTTTATCTGGCATCTACGCGCGTTACGATGCGGCGGAATCAGCGCCGTAGGAGGCGCTACGAGCCGAAGGGGACCCCTCGTGCGCCGGGTAACCAAGATCGCTGCCGCGGGTATAGCCTCCGCGGCCCTCGCCTGTTCGCTGACCGCATGCGGTGAATCCTCCACGGAGGCCGCCGGCAAGGACAAGGGCGTCGGCCTCGCCTTCGACGTCGGCGGCCGGGACGACCACTCGTTCAATGAGGCGGCCGCCCGCGGCACCGACAAGGCCGTCAAGGAACTGGGCGTGAAGTCCAAGCTGATGACCGCCAAGAACGGCGAGACGGAGGCCGACCGCGAGCAGCGGCTCACCTCCCTCGCCGAGGCCGGGTTCAACCCCGTCATCGGCGTCGGCTTCAACTACGGCAACTCCGTCAACAAGGTCGCCAAGAAGTTCCCCAAGACCACCTTCGCGGTGGTGGACTCCGCGTCCACCGCGAAGAACGTCTACGGCATCAACTTCTCCGAGAACGAGGGCTCCTACCTCGCCGGCGTCGCCGCGGCCCTGAAGACCAAGACCAAGAAGGTCGGCTTCATCGGCGGCGTGAACAACGCGCTGATCCAGAAGTTCCAGGCCGGCTTCGAGCAGGGCGTCAAGGACACCGACCCCAAGGTCAAGGTGACCTCGCAGTACCTCTACGCCAACGACGACAAGGGCTTCAACGACCCGGCGGCCGCCAAGGGCAAGGCCAAGGGCATGCTCGACGACGGCAAGGACGTCATCTACACCGCCGCCGGCCAGTCCGGCGCCGGCTCGATCGAGATGGTCGCCGCCAAGAAGGGCGCCTGGGCGATCGGCGTGGACTCCGACCAGTACGCGCAGCCGGGCCTGGCCAAGTACAAGGACCACATCCTGACCTCCGTCGTGAAGAACGTCGACGTGGCGGTCTACGACGTGATCAAGAGCGTCGAGGACGGCAAGCCGCTGCACGGCACCGTCCACCTCACGCTGAAGCAGGACGGCGTCAGCCTGGCCACCTCCGGCGGCTACATCGACGACCTCAAGGGCGAGCTGGACGCGGCGAAGAAGCGGATCGTCGACGGCAAGGTCAAGGTCGCCGAGAACCCCGCCAAGTAAGAGCTCCACGAGCATGTGTCCGAGGGCGGGGCCCTGCACCGCCCCGCCCTCGCTCCTTCTCTCCGAGGAGAGTGCGCCATCACAGCGTCCAGCAGCCCCCCGGCAGAGCGCGCCCCCGCCGCGGCCCCTGCCGTCGAACTCCGCGGCATCACCAAGCGGTTCCCCGGCGTCGTCGCCAACCACGACATCGGCATCACCGTCCGGCGCGGCACCGTGCACGCCCTGGTCGGGGAGAACGGCGCGGGCAAGTCCACCCTGATGAAGATCCTCTACGGCATGCAGAAGCCGGACGAGGGCACCATCGCGATCGACGGCGAGCAGGTGAGCTTCGCGAGCCCCGCCGACGCCATCGCCCGCGGCATCGGCATGGTGCACCAGCACTTCATGCTCGCCGACAACCTCACCGTCCTGGAGAACATCGTCCTGGGCGCCGAGAAGCTGCACGGCATCGGCGCGGCGGCCCGCAAGGCCGTCCTCGAGGTCTCCGACCGGTACGGCCTGAACGTACGCCCCGACGTCCTGGTCGAGGACCTCGGCGTCGCCGACCGGCAGCGCGTGGAGATCCTCAAGGTCCTCTACCGCGGCGCCCGTACGCTCATCCTCGACGAGCCGACGGCCGTGCTGGTCCCGCAGGAGGTCGACGCGCTCTTCGACAACCTGCGCGAGCTCAAGGCCGAGGGCCTCACCGTCCTCTTCATCTCGCACAAGCTGGGCGAAGTGCTCTCCGTCGCCGACGACATCACCGTCATCCGGCGCGGCACCACCGTCGCCTCCGTGGTGCCGGGGGAGACCACTCCCAAGCAGCTCGCCGAGCTGATGGTCGGCAGCGAACTGCCCTCCCCGGAGACCCGCGAGTCCACCGTCACCGACACCCCGATGCTGACGGTCGACGGGCTGCACCTGAGCGCCACCGACCCCGACGGCGTCGCGCGCGCCGTCCTGGACGGCATCGGCTTCACCATCCACAAGGGCGAGGTCCTGGGCATCGCCGGCGTCGAGGGCAACGGCCAGGCCGAGCTGGTCGAGGCCATCATGGGCATGCGCGACCCGGACGGCGGCACCATCACCCTGGACGGCGCGGACATCAGCCACGCGCCCACCCGCAAGCGGCGCGAGGACGGCATCGGCTACGTCCCCGAGGACCGGCACCGGCACGGCCTGCTGCTGGAGGCCCCGCTCTGGGAGAACCGCATCCTCGGCCATGTCACCGAGAAGCCCAACTCCAGGGGCCGGCTGCTGGACCTGAAGGCGGCCCGCGCCGACACCGAGCGGATCGTCACCGAGTACGACGTCCGCACCCCCGGCATCGAGGTCACCGCGGCCTCGCTCTCCGGCGGCAACCAGCAGAAGCTGATCGTCGGCCGCGAGATGAGCCACCACCCCAAGCTGCTGATCGCGGCGCACCCGACGCGCGGCGTGGACGTCGGCGCGCAGGCGCAGATCTGGGACCAGATCCGCGAGGCCCGCCGCGAGGGCCTGGCCGTCCTGCTGATCTCCGCGGACCTGGACGAGCTGATCGGCCTCTCCGACACCCTGCGGGTGATGTTCCGCGGCCGGCTGGTCGCGGACGCGGACCCCGCCACGATCACCCCCGAGGAGTTGGGCTCGGCCATGACCGGCGCCGCCAGCGGCCATCTGGAACACGCCGAGGACGGCGCGGAGACCGGGGGAGGTGCGGCGGAGTGAAGAAGATCGACCGTACGAAGCTGACCCTGGGCATCGCGGCCCCGGTCCTCGCCATCGTCGCCGCCCTCCTCATCACCTCGGTGATCATCCTGGCCACCGGCAAGGACCCGCTGCACGCCTACGCCGTGATGGTGGACTTCGGCTCCAAGAGCGACAGCCAGGTCTGGATCATCAACAAGGCGGTGCCGTACTACCTCTCCGCGCTGGCCGTGGCCATCGGCTTCCGGATGAACCTCTTCAACATCGGCGTGGACGGCCAGTACCGCATCGCGGCCTTCTTCGCCGCGGTCGTCGGCGGCGCGCTCACCCTGCCCGGCTTCCTGCAGATCCCGCTGATCATCATCGTGGCGATGCTGGTCGGCTCGGTCTGGGCGGGCATCGCGGGCGTACTGAAGACCACCCGCGGGGTCAGCGAGGTCATCACGACCATCATGCTGAACTCCATCGCGGCCGCCGTGATCGGCTACTTCCTCCAGGAAGGCCGGCTCGCGGTCAAGGACGGCAACCTCTTCCACACCCCGGACCTGCCGGCCTCCAGCCACTTCTTCACGATCCCGACCCAGCCGGACCCGCTCGACGGCTTCCTCGTCGTCGCGGCCGTCGTCGGCGTCGCGTACTGGTTCGTCCTCGGCCGCACCCGCTTCGGCTTCGACCTCCGTACGGTCGGCCGCTCGGAGTCCGCCGCGCAGGCGGGCGGCGTCAGCGTCAAGCGCATGGTCATCACGTCCATGCTGCTCTCCGGCGCCGCGGCGGGCCTGATCGGCATGCCGACGCTGCTCGGCGTCTCGTACAACTACGGCACCGACTTCCCCGTCGGCATCGGCTTCACCGGCATCGCCATCGCGCTGCTCGGCCGCAACCACCCCCTCGGCATGGCCGCCGGCGCGCTGCTGTGGGGCTTCCTGGAACGCACTGGCACCCAGCTGGAGTTCGAGGACTACGAGCAGGAGATCGTCGGCGTGATGCAGGGCGTCATCGTGCTGTGCGTGGTCATCGCCTACGAAGTCGTACGCCGCTACGGCCTGCGGATCCAGCAGCGCAAGGTCGGCGAGGAGCTCGCCGCGCAGGCCCGCAAGACCGACAAGGCGGAGGTGTCCGCGTGAGCCAGAACCTCACGGCCCCGGTCGCGAAGGACCCCGGCGGCAAGGGCGGCAGGCTCGCCGCCGCACGCACGAAGCTGACCTACCCCAAGGTCCTGCTGATCATCGCGGGCGCGCTCGTCCTGCTCTCCCTCCTCCGGGTCGTCACCGGCGCCACCGACCTCACCGGCTCCGGCCAGTACACCGCGGCCCTCAACGCCGCCGTGCCGATCGGCCTCGCGGGCCTCGGCGGCCTGTGGGCCGAGCGCTCCGGCGTCATCAACATCGGCCTCGAAGGCATGATGATGCTCGGCGCGTTCTCCGCCGGCTTCGTCGGCTGGGAGTACGGGCCCTGGGCGGCGGCGCTGGCCGGCATCCTCGGAGGCGCGCTCGGCGGCCTCATCCACGCCATCGCCACCGTCACCTTCGGCGTCGACCACATCATCTCCGGCGTCGCCGTCAACATCATGGCGCTCGGCCTCACCCAGTTCCTCGCCAAGCTGTGGTTCGGCGCCGAGGGCAGCGCGGCCGCGCAGGCGGGCGGCAACGACAAGCAGTCCCCGCCGATGGACGACATGCCGACCTTCACGGTCCCCGGCCTCTCCGACTGGCTGCTGTCCATCGAGAAGCACCACTGGTTCCTGGTCTCCGACCTGGCCGGCATCCTCGGCTCGCTGGTCACGAACGTCTCCTGGCTCGCCGTACTGGCCGCGGTCGTCTTCGTGCTCAGCTTCTTCGTCCTGTGGCGCTCGTCCTTCGGGCTGCGGCTGCGGTCCTGCGGCGAGAGCCCGGTCGCGGCCGAGTCCCTCGGTGTCAACGTCTACACGTACAAGTACGCGGCGGTGATCGTCTCCGGTGCGCTGGCCGGCCTCGGCGGCGCGTTCCTCGCCATCTACGTGCACATCTACCAGGATGGCCAGACCGGCGGCCGCGGCTACATCGGCCTCGCCACCATGATCTTCGGCAACTGGCGGCCCGGCGGCGTCGCCATGGGCGCGGGCCTCTTCGGCTTCATGGACGCCTTCCAGCTCCGCGGCGGCGGCACCACCGTGCACGCGCTGCTCCTCCTGCTCGCGGTGCTGCTCGTCGGCCTCGCGGTCTGGAAGCTGCGCGGCGGCCACCGCCTCCAGGGCATCGCCAGCATCGCCGTCGCGGCCCTGCTCGCCCTCTGGTACGCCACGACCGACACGGTCCCGCTGGAAATCGTCTCCGTGGCGCCCTACATCGCTACGCTGCTGGTCCTGTCGCTGGCCGCCCAGCGGCTGCGGGCACCGAAAGCCATCGGCAAGGCGTACCGAAGGGGCCAGGGCAAGTGACCGACGTACAGCGAGGGGGCTCGCGCACGTGACCGAAGCTCCCGACTGGGAGAAGCTGCGCGAACGGGCCCGGGACGCGATGTCCCGGGCCTACGCGCCCTACTCCGGCTATCCCGTCGGTGCGGCGGCCCTCGTGGCCGACGGCCGCACCGTCACCGGCTGCAACGTGGAGAACGCCTCCTACGGCCTCGGCCTGTGCGCCGAATGCGGCCTGATCTCCGAGCTGTTCGCGACCGGCGGCGGCCGGCTCACCGCGTTCGCGTGCGTCGACCGGTACGGCAAGGTCCTGATCCCCTGCGGCCGCTGCCGCCAGCTCCTGTACGAGCACGGCGGCCCGGACCTCATGATCGACACGGAGTCCGGCATCCGCCCGCTGTCCGAACTCCTCCCGGACGCCTTCGGCCCGGAACACCTGTCCCGCTGACCACAAGGAGTGCCGATGGACGCCATCTCCGTCATCCGCGCCAAGCGCGACCGCGCCGAGCTGACCGACGACCAGATCGACTGGGTCATCGACGCGTACACCCGCGGCGAGGTCGCCGACGAGCAGATGTCGTCCCTCGCCATGGCGATCCTCCTCAACGGCATGAACCGCAAGGAGATCGCCCGCTGGACCGCCGCGATGATCAACTCGGGGGAGCGGATGGACTTCTCCTCCCTCACCCGCCCCACCGCCGACAAGCACTCCACCGGCGGCGTCGGCGACAAGATCACCCTCCCGCTGGCCCCCCTGGTCGCCGCCTGCGGCGCCGCCGTACCGCAGCTCTCCGGCCGCGGCCTCGGCCACACCGGCGGCACGCTGGACAAGCTCGAAGCCATCCCCGGCTGGCGCGCGCAGCTCTCCAACGCCGAAATGCTGGACGTCCTGGGCTCCGTCGGATCGGTCGTCTGCGCGGCGGGTGCCGGCCTCGCCCCCGCCGACAAGAAGCTCTACGCGCTCCGCGACGTGACGGGCACGGTCGAGTCGATCCCCCTGATCGCCTCCTCCATCATGTCCAAGAAGATCGCCGAGGGCACCGGCTCACTGGTCCTGGACGTGAAGGTCGGCTCCGGCGCCTTCATGAAGAACCTCGACGACGCCCGCGAACTGGCCGCCACCATGGTCGAACTGGGCACGGACCACGGCGTACGCACCACCGCCCTGCTCACCAATATGGCCACCCCCCTCGGCCTGACCGCGGGCAACGCCCTCGAAGTCCGCGAATCCGTAGAGGTACTGGCCGGCGGCGGCCCCGCCGACGTCGTCGAACTCACCCTCGCACTCGCCCGCGAGATGCTGGACGCGGCGGGGCTGGGCGACGCCGACCCGGCCAAGGTACTCGCCGACGGCTCCGCGATGGACCACTGGCGCCGCATGATCCAGGCCCAGGGCGGCGACCCCGACGCGCCCCTCCCGGTCGCCCGCGAACAGCACGTGGTGAACGCCGCGGCCTCCGGCGTCCTCACCACCCTCGACGCCTACGCCGTCGGCCTCGCCGCCTGGCGCCTGGGCGCCGGCCGCGCCCGCAAGGAGGACCCGGTACAGCCCGGCGCCGGCATCGAACTCCACGCCAAGCCCGGCGACGAGATCCAGGCCGGCCAGCCCTTGCTGACCCTGCACACCGACACCCCGGAGAAGTTCGCGTCGGCCATCGAGGCCCTCGACGGTGGCGTGCTGATCGCCCCGCCCGGTACGCCCTTCACCCCGGCCCCGATCATCCTGGACCGGATCGCGTAACACCCCTGCTGGGGCCGGACGGCGGGCGTGCTCCGAGCGGGCGCGCTCGCCGCGCGCCGCCCGCACGCAGGTGTTTCCCTGACCGCATGGCTCAGAAAAAGAATCAGCGGCAGAGCAAGGACGACCTCAACAAGGGCGACAAGGTCACCTGGAAGAGCCACGGCAGCGAGGCCGTCGGCGAGGTCGAGAAGAAGATCACCAAGCGGACCGAGGAAGCCGGCCGCACGGTCGACGCCTCCCCGGACGACCCTCAGTACAAGGTCCGCAGCGAGAAGTCCGGCGGCAGCGCGGTCCACAAGCCAGACGCTCTGAAGAAGAAGGGCAAGTGAGCGCGGTGGCCAAGGGCGACGACCAGGACGACACCTGGCGCGACTTCAAGGACGCGGTGAACATGACCCCGTCCGAGCTGGAGAAGTGGCTGAGGACGGACGAGTCCAAGGACGCGGGCCAGCACAAGGACGGTGGCGAGTCCGTCGGCCACGAATCCGGCCGGAAGATCGTCGGCATTCTCAAGGCGAGGCGCGACGACCTCTCCGGCACCGACTACGCCCACATGCGCAAGGTCACCGGCTACGTCCACCGCCACCTGGCCCAGCGCCCCAAGGGCGACGTCAAGGACAGCACCTGGCGCCACTCCCTCATGAACTGGGGCCACGACCCGCTGAAGAAGTAGCCGCACATGCAGAAACGTGCCGCCTGACCTGCGGTTTCCTCATCCAGGTGAACGGCATCAGTGGACCGGTTCGGGTCCTGTTCGGCATGCTGGGATCGGTGACGTACCGATAGAGGAGACCGCCATGAGCGCACTCGCCGTCGACCACGCGTCGGACAACGACCACGAGTGGGACGACCTCGTCCGTATCTGGGAACAGGCGGACGTACCCGAGGGCTGGAAGGTGGAGATCATCGAGGGGATCGTCACCGTGTCGCCACCGCCCGACAACGTCCACAACGTCATCGCCGAGAGGGTCCACCGCCGTCTGTACTCCGTGCTCCCCGAGGACTGGGGCGTCTATCAGACGGTTGGGGCGTCAGTTCCCGCACGGAAGGGCATCTGGATTCCGGATCTCGCTGTAATTCCGCACGACGATCTTCTTGGCGGGGAATCCAAGACATTCGTCCCAGCATCTGCCGCCAAACTGATCGTCGAAGTCACATCGCAGTCCAACGCGCGCAACGACCGGATCGCCAAGGCCGCAGGCTACGCCCGAGCAGGCGTCCCGCTCTATCTGCTCGTCGACCGGTTCGCCCCCGCCGGTCCCGCCATCACCCTCTACGGCGAGCCGTCGAACGACGTCTACCGTGTGCTGTGGAGCGGCAAGTTCGGCGACGAGGTGGACCTTCCAGCTCCCTTCGATCTCACCCTCGACACGGGAATCTTCCCCATTGACTGACGCCGCACAAAGGCGAAGGGGCCGTCCCGCCAGGACAGGTGACGGGGCGGCCCCTTCGGGCTTGAGTCGGCGCTGTCGCGCCGTTACGCGGCCTTCTGCATGTGCAGTACGCGCTGTTCCGCGACTGCCTTGCGGGTGGCGTACAGGGTGACCGACGCCGCCGCGACCATGGCCAGGAGGCCGAGGGTGACCGTGGCGGGCCAGCCGCCGGCGTGGAAGGCGGCAGCGCCGAGCGCGCCGCCCACGCTGGAGCCGATGTAGTACGCGCTCTGGTACAGCGCCGACGCCTGCGCGCGGGCCGTCTTGGCCGTGCGGCTGACCGCCGAGGACGCCACCGCGTGGCCCGCGAAGAAGCCGGCGGTGATCAGGACCAGGCCGAGGACGACCAGGATCAGCACGTCCGCGAGGGAGAGCAGCAGGCCCGTCGCCGTGGTGCCCACGGCCAGGTACAGCGCGCCGCGCCGGCCCAGGCGGCCGACCAGGCGCCCGGCCGCGGCCGAGGAGACCGTGCCGACGAGGTACACCAGGAAGACCGAGCCCGCGATGCCCTGCGGGAGCGAGAACGGCTCGCCGACGAGGCGGTAGCCGATCACCGTGTACACCGCGCCGAAGACCGTCATGAAGAGCGCGCCGATCGCGTACAGACGGCACAGCAGCGGGTCGGAGAGGTGCTTGCCGATCGTCTTGGCGAGTGCCTTGGGGCCGACCGCCTTCGGGGTGAAGTGCCGGGCCTTCGGCACCAGCACCCGGAACGCCACCGCGCACACTACGGCCATCGCACCGACCGCGGCGAGCCCGGCCCGCCAGCCCCACGCCTGCGCGACCCAGCCGGTCACGATCCGGCCCGACATGCCGCCGATGCTGTTGCCCGCGACGAACAGGCCCACCGCGGCGACCAGCGCCTTGGCCCGTACCTCCTCCGCCAGGAAGGCCATCGCCGAGGCCGGGACGCCCGCCAGCGCCACGCCCTGGAGACCGCGCAGCGCGATCAGCGTCCCGAGGGACGGCGCGAACGGCACCAGCATCGCGATCACGGCGGCGACCGACAGCGAGACGGTCATCATCGTGCGGCGGCCGAACCGCTCGGAGCAGGCGCTCAGCGGCAGCACCGCGAGCGCGAGTCCGAAGGTCGCCGCCGACACGGTCCAGCTCGCCTGGTCCGGGCGCACCCCGAGGTCGTCGGAGATGGCGGGCAGCAGCGCCTGCGTGGAGTACAGGAGGGCGAAGGTGGAGATGCCGGCCGCGAAGAGGGCGAAGCTCATCCGGCGGTAACCGGGGCCCCCGGGCCGCAGCTTGCCGGCCTCGGGGTCGGCAGCGGTGGCGGCGGAATCGGCAGTGGTGGACGACAGGGCAGAGGCGTCCGCGCGGGTCCCGGCGGACGCCCTGGTATCAGCAGGAGGCATGACTCGAACGTACGGCGGCCACGTTTCATGCGTCCAATGCATCGAAACGCGATAATCGATGCCATGCGGCATGATCACAGCTCACAGCGGCCCCTGTTGCAGCTTCGCAACAGAAAAGACATCCACGATTCGTCCTGGGCACTGGCCCTGGCGCCTCGCCTCGCCCAGTTCGAGGCGGTGGCGCGGCACGAACACGTGACCCGCGCCGCGTACGAGCTGGGCATGCCCCAGCCGACCCTCAGCCGCGCCATCGTCCGCCTGGAGGAGGAGCTGGGCGTCGCGCTCTTCGCCCGGCACGGCCGCACGCTCTCCCTCAGCCCGGCGGGCCGCGCCTTCCTCGGCTCCGTCGAGCGCGCCCTGACCGACATCGAACGGGCAGCGGAGTCCGTACGCGCCGACGCCGACCCGGCCGCCGGCAAGGTCGCCTTCGGCTTCCTGCACACCCTCGGCTCCGAGACCGTACCGGGCCTGATCCGGACCTTCCGCGCCGACCACCCCCAGGTCCGCTTCCAGCTCATCCAGGGCTTCGGCGAGGCCATGCTGGACCGGCTGCGCGCGGGCGACCTGGACCTCTGCCTGACCTCGCCGGTCCCCGACGCGC
Organism: Streptomyces ochraceiscleroticus; assembly: GCF_000720485.1. Classification (GTDB taxonomy): domain Bacteria; phylum Actinomycetota; class Actinomycetes; order Streptomycetales; family Streptomycetaceae; genus Streptomyces; species Streptomyces ochraceiscleroticus. Next base: position 133,923 of record NZ_JOAX01000018.1, read on the forward strand.
CCGAACTGGTCGCCCGCCGCCTGGACGAGCAGAAGCTGCGCCTGGTCGTCCCCGATGACCACGCCCTCGCCACCCGCAAGCGCATCCGCCTCGCCGAGGCAGCCGACGAGCTGTTCGTGACCCTCGAAGAGGGCTTCGGACTGCGCCGCATCACCGACGCGCTGTGCGCCGAGGCCGGCTTCACCCCGAAGGTCGCCTTCGAGGGCGAGGAGGCCGAGACGCTGCGCGGCCTGGTCGCCGCGGGCCTGGGCGTCGCCCTGCTGCCGCCCCCGCCGGTCCCGCGCCCGGGCGTCGTCGAACTGACCGTCACCGCGCCGCGCGCCGTCCGCGAGATCGGCGTCGCCTGGCTCGACGGCCACGTCGACACTCCTCCGGTGGCCGCCTTCAAAAAGTTCCTGCTGAGCCGGCGGGGGCAGTTGCTGCATTGAGGGTGGGGTGCGGGGGAGCGGGGCGAGGGCGGGGAAGAGGCGGTGGGGCCGGCTCGCATGTTTCCTGGCAGGGCCCCTCCCTCTCCCCACGAGGGACGGCGCCCCGGGAGCCCGGTGACGAGGCCCCTCCCCCACCTCCGCCACACTGCTCCCGAAGCTACCGCGCCCCACTGACAATCCGACCTGAGCCGGTACCCCCCTGACAATCCGGCCCGGCCCGGCTCACCCCCGCAGCGTCGCCCCGAAGCCCGCTGCCAGGGGCATGCGGAGGCCGAGGGGCGGGGGAGCGGCCATGGCGTCCTGGACGGGGCGGGAGTAGGTGCGGTGGAAGAGGGAGCCGAGGACGAAGTCTGCGGCGAGGGAGCGGACTTCGGAGCGGTGCTGGTGGAGGCCGTGGCCGTCGGAGTGGACCTCGAAGCGGCAGGTGTCGCGGTTGATCTTCTTGGCGCGCTCGGCGTAGCGGTAGGACAGGTCGGGGTCGACGCGTTCGTCATTGGTGCCGTGTACGAGCAGCACACGGCGGCCGACGAGCTGCTTGACCGGGTCGGGCGGGGTGGCGGCCGGGCCGTTCGGGAGCCAGGGCGCGATGCCCAGGACGGAGTTGACCGCCGGGTGGCCCGCGGCGAGCAGCGCTGCGCGGGCGCCCGTGCCCGTACCGACCAGGCAGAGCGGGACGTCGCCGTAGCGGCGGACGATCTCGGCCACCGCCCACTCCGCGTCCTGCGCGGGGTGGGCCGCGTCCCCGTTCCAGCCGCGGCAGCGGAAGTGCAGGACGTGGGTGGTCAGCCCGTCCCTGCGGCCGGCCCGCGCCAGGCCCGCGGCCAGCGCGCGGGCCGTCAGCGTGGCCACCGGCGAGGGGCGCCCGGTGCCCGTCTCGCCGCCCTCGGGAAGTAAGAGGGCGACCGCGTTCACCGCGCCGCCCGCCGGTCCCGTACCCGCTCCCAGTCGTTTCCCCAGCCGGGCCGTGCGCCCGGACAACGATTGCCCATCCATGGGCAGAACGATGGCAGACAGGAGGTCGGTGGCCCACCCCGTGTACGGGTCACTGTTCCGTATCGGTGCCCGGCCCGGTCGCGAGCGGTACCGAGTCCGGTACCGGGGCGGCTCGGAGCCCGCCGGAACGCGGCCGAATCGCTAGTGCGTTCTACGCGCGTAGGGGCTACAGTGCGGCAATGACGAGCCAGACCAGCAATCTCCCGACCGCAGAGCAGATCCGCCGCGCGCCGAAGGTGCTGCTCCACGACCACCTCGACGGCGGCCTGCGGCCCGCCACGATCGTCGAACTCGCCCGCGAGACCGGGTACGACGGCCTGCCCGAGACGGATTCCGAGAAGCTCGGCATCTGGTTCCGCGAGGCCGCGGACTCGGGCTCGCTGGAGCGCTATCTGGAGACCTTCGCGCACACCTGCGCCGTCATGCAGACCCGCGACGCGCTGGCCAGGGTGGCCGCCGAGTGCGCCGAGGACCTGGCCGCCGACGGCGTCGTCTACGCCGAGATCCGGTACGCACCCGAGCAGCACCTGGAGAAGGGGCTGACCCTCGAAGAGGTCGTCGAGGCGGTCAACGACGGCTTCCGGGAGGGCGAGCGGCGGGCGCGGGCCAACGGCCACCGCATCCGCGTCGGCGCGCTGCTCACCGCGATGCGGCATGCCGCCCGCGCCCTGGAGATCGCCGAACTGGCCAACCGCTACCGCGACCTGGGCGTGGTCGGCTTCGACATCGCGGGCGCCGAGGCGGGCTACCCGCCCACCCGCCACCTGGACGCGTTCGAGTACCTCAAGCGCGAGAACAACCACTTCACGATCCACGCGGGCGAGGCGTTCGGGCTGCCGTCCATCTGGCAGGCGCTGCAGTGGTGCGGCGCCGACCGCCTCGGGCACGGCGTGCGGATCATCGACGACATCCAGGTCGACGAGGACGGCGGCGTGAAGCTGGGCCGGCTGGCGTCGTACGTGCGCGACAAGCGCATCCCGCTGGAGATGTGCCCGACCTCGAATCTGCAGACCGGCGCGGCCAGTTCGTACGCCGAGCACCCGATCGGGCTGCTGCGCCGGCTGCAGTTCCGGCTCACGCTCAATACGGACAACCGCTTGATGAGCGGCACGACCATGTCGCGCGAATTCGAGCACCTGGTCAAGACGTTCCAGTACACGTTCGACGACATGCAGTGGTTCACCGTCAACGCCATGAAATCCGCGTTCATCCCTTTCGATGAACGTCTGGCCATGATCAACGACGTGATCAAGCCCGGTTATGCCGAGCTGAAGTCGGAATGGCTCTTCCCGAAGGGTGTCGCACGGTCCATGTGAGCTGGGCGTCCTGACGCTGAGTGAGGTGCTGGGGCGGGGAGTTCGGATGGTCGGCCGAGGCGGCGAACCGGGCATGTGGGATGTTTGCGGCTTGGGCGATCATGTCTTTAGCGTCAAGTGCCGGACAAAACCCCGTCACGAGGACAAAAGTTGATGAAGCAGGGAACCGTCAAGATCATCGGTGCCGCGGCCCTCGGAGCGGCCTTCGCCGCCACCGCGGCCGGCACCGCTTCCGCCGCTTCCGTGGCCGAGCCGGTCACCGGTGCCGCCAGCGGGCCGCTGCAGAGCCTCACCGGCCAGGCCGCGCCGTCCTCCGACGGCGGCGGCAAGAGCACGACGAACGCCAAGGGGAACCTCCTCGGCGGGCTGCCGGCCGGCGGCGTCACCAAGGCCGTGGGCGGCGGCCTCCCCCTCGGCGGCTGAGGCGCCGCCACGCACCGCGCCCCGGTCCGTACACATCCGTACGGGCCGGGGCGCGGCTCTGCCCGGGTACTGCGGCGCGAAGCCCCCGGAGGGGCGCGCCGCGCGGATCACCAGGCTTCGCTGTACTTCTTCTCCGCCGGGAGGAAGATCCACAGCGCGAGGTAGACGAGGAACTGCGGGCCGGGCAGCAGACACGACAGCACGAAGATCACGCGCATCGTGGTGGGGGTCGTGCCGAAGCGCCGGGCCAGACCCGCGCAGACTCCGGCGATCATCCTGTTGTTGCGGGGGCGGACCAGTGCGGCGGCCATGGGGCTCGACTCCTTGCTCGGTTTCCGGGTCCGCTTCCGGTGCGACCCGATGACTCCACGCTAGGTCCGCGAGCCGGACAGGGCGTCGGCCTGCGGAGCGAGACCGACCCTGGGGATCGTCGGGGTCGGCACCGCCCCCGCGTACTCCCGACGGCGGAGCCGGGCCCTGACCACAGGGACGATCACGAGGTGCGCCAGCGCCACCCCCAGCGTGTTCAGCAGTACCACGTCCACGTCCGGCACCCGCCCCGGCACCGTGCTCTGCAGCACCGCGACGGCGAACGCGATCATCGCGCCCGTGAACACCGTACGGGTGAAGGACCCCAGCGCCGAGGCGGTCAGCCGGCCGCCCGCGAGCGGCAGCAGCACGCCCAGCGGCGCCATCAGCAGCACCGCGCCGCCGAGCTGGTGCACGGCCTCCCAGGGCCCCAGCGCCAGCGCGGCGCGGATCGTCTCCAGGGGCCGGAGATTGGCGGCCGGTACCCAGGGCACCGCGCGTGGACGCAGCATCACCGAGTAGACGATCGACAGGTGCGCCAGAAGGAGGACGAAGCCCGCGGCGCGCATACGGAAACCGGCCATCCCGCCGGGGCCATGACGCTGCACACCCGCCCAGACGTCACCACAGGCGGCGGCGGTTCCGTGCGGGGCGTCACAGTGGGAGCCGGGGCTCAGCCCTCGCCGTCCGCCCCGTCCGTCCCGTCCGGGGTCGGTACCGGGCTGCCCCAGTCGGCGTGCTGGGCGATGTCGGGGTGGCGCAGGACGGCGTCCGAGCAGCCGTAGTAGCGGGGGGCCGCCGCGTCCGGGCCGCCGAGCACCGCCGCCCGCTTCCCGTCCACCGGCAGCCGTGTCCCGTACGTGCACACGAGCTGTGCAAGCGCGAACGACGGCAGGTCCTCGGGGCGGATGTTCAGCCGCAGCGCGTCGTCCGGATCGCCGGCGCGCGGCCCGGAGACCGTCAGGTCGTCCGGTACCGCCGTGTCGAAGCCCGCGTCCTCCTCACCGGGCGCGGGCCGCTGCCGCAGCTCGTCCAGGAGCGTACGGGCCACCTCCGGCCGGTCCTCGGACGTACCGCCCTTGGGCAGCGACACGGTCCGCTCCACCGGGACCAGCGCCGAGCTGCACACCAGGTAGATCCTGACCGGGTCGCCGACCGGCACCTCGGGCACCCCGGCCGGCTCCTCGGCCCGGCAGCTCACCCGCGAGGGCGCGCCGCCCGCGTCCACCGGCACCGACGTGCCGCGGATGCCGCAGCCGGCGGCCGTGAGGGCGAGCGCCAGGAGTACGGCGGCCCGCCTCATCGCTCACCCTCCGCAGCCGTGCCGTCCGTACCGCCGTCGCCGTCCCGCTGCTGCCGCTCGGCGGACGCTCCGGAACCGGCCCCGGATTCGCCGTCCCTGTTCCCATCCCCGTCCGCCGTCAGCCGCGACGCGTCCCTCGGGAGCCGCAGCGTGAAGACTGCGCCGCCCTCCTCGGAGTTGGCGGCCGTGATCTCGCCGCCGTGGATGTGCGCGTTCTCCAGGGCGATGGAGAGGCCCAGGCCCGAGCCCTCCGAGCGCGGCCGGGAGGCGCTGGCCTTGTAGAACCGGTCGAAGACGTGCGGCAGCACCTCTTCCGGGATACCGGGTCCATGATCCCGTACGCGTACGAGCAGCCACTCGCCCTCGGTACGGACCGACACCCGCACCGGCGACCCGCCGTGCTTGAGCGCGTTGCCGATCAGATTCGCCAGGATCACGTCCAGGCGGCGCGGGTCCAGCCGCGCCATGATGCCGCGCTCGGCGTCCAGCTCCACCGCGTCCAGCCAGGCCCGCGCGTCGATGCACGCGGTCACCTGGTCGGCGACGTCCACGTCGTCCAGGACCAGCCGCGCCGTCCCCGCGTCGAAGCGGGTGACCTCCATCAAGTTCTCCACCAGGTCGTTCAGCCGCCGGGTCTCGCTGACCACGAGCTGCACCGCGGGCGCGATCATCGGGTCCAGCGACTCGGCCTCGTCCTCCAGGACCTCCGTCACGGCCGTGATCGCGGTCAGCGGCGTCCGCAGCTCGTGCGACATGTCTGCGACGAACCGCCGCGAGGACGCCTCCCGGGCGCTCAGCTCCTCCACCCGCTGCTGCAGCCGCTCCGCGGTCCGGTTGAACGTACGGGAGAGATCGGCCAGCTCGTCCGTGCCGGTCACCCGCAGCCGAGTGTCCAGCTTCCCCTCGCCCAGCTCGCGCGCGGCCGTACCGAGCCGCTGCACGGGCCGCAGCACGGTCGTCGCGGCGGCCTGCGCCAGCAGCGCCGAGCCGACCAGCGCGAGCAGCGTCGCCACCCCCAGCGACCACGCCAGCGAGTTCAGGTCCTGCCGCTCCGTGGCCAGCGACTTCAGCATGTAACCGGTCGGGCCGCCGCCGATCATCTTCGCCCCGGCCACGAAGTACGGGCCGTCGTCGATCTCCTGCCGCTGCCAGTACAGGTGGTACGGCGCCTTGTTCGACTCGTCCACCGGCCGGCGCTGCTCCACGGCCTTCTGCAGCGACTTCGGCACGGTCGTGAGGTTGAGCAGGTCCTTGTCGGTGGTGGCGGCGCAGGGCTTGCCCGCGCTGTCCTCCGAGATCAGCAGGACCGCGTAGTTCTGCGGCCCCGCGGCCATCTGGCGGGCGGCGTCCCGCAGTTCCTCGCAGGCCGGATGGAGCGGCAGCGACCGCGTGCGCTCCGCGAGCTGGGTGCGGAAGTCCTTCAGCGCGGCGTTCTGCGTGCGGTCCAGCACGGTGTTGCGGTTGAGCCAGTACGCGATGCCGGACGCCGAGACCGCGGCGGTCAGCGCCACCAGCGCGAAGACCACGACCAGCCGCAGCCGCAGGCTCGTCCAGCGCAGCAGGCCCGAGGCGACGCCGCGCAGCCGGCCCGGGGCCGGTTCGCTCACTGCGGGGTGTCCAGGCGGTAACCGACCCCGCGGACCGTGCGGATCAGCGTCGGCGAGGACGGCACGTCCTCCACCTTGGCGCGCAGCCGCTGCACGCACGCGTCCACCAGGCGCGAGTCGCCGAGGTAGTCGTGCTCCCACACCAGGCGGAGGAGCTGCTGTCTGGACAGCGCCTGCCCGGGGCGGCGGCTCAGCTCCAGCAGCAACCGCAGCTCGGTCGGGGTCAGTTGCAGGTCCTCGCCGTTCTTGGTGACGGTCATCGCCGAACGGTCGATGACCAGCGACCCGAACGTCGCCGAATCGCTCGACTCGCGTTCGCCGCGGCGCAGCACCGCCCGGATGCGGGCGTCCAGCACCCGCCCCTGCACCGGCTTGACGACATAGTCGTCCGCGCCGGACTCCAGTCCGACGACCACATCGATGTCGTCGTTCCGTGCGGTCAGCAGGATGATGGGCAGTTGGTCCGTACGGCGGATCCGCCGGCACACCTCGAAACCGTCGATCCCCGGCAGCATCACGTCCAGGACGATCAGGTCGGGGCGCTGCTCGCGCAGCAGTTTCAGGCCGTCCTCGCCCGTCGCCGCGGTCACCACACGGTGACCCTGGCGGGACAGCGAGAGTTCGAGGGCCGTGCGGATGGCGTCGTCGTCCTCGATCAGCAACAGGAAAGGCACGTGCGCCATTCTGGCGCATGGCGCGGCCGGACTTCGACCGGCGGCGTCCTCCCGCCCTTCCGCACACCCGCCTCACCTGCCCCGGCGTACGCCCGAAGCGGGCGTTGTGAACCTCGCGCGGCCCCCTGTGACAGGGCTGTGACAGTCGGCGGACACCGCGATGAAACTGCCGCGGCAGAGTTTCTGTCACCGGGTGGGAAAGACGGCCCGGGACGTGGAGGAACGAGCCGGCTCTACCGACGGGGGGCGCGAGATGAACACACTGCACAGCACCGCCAACAGCGCAGTAATCACGCGGCTCCACGATGTCGTACGGGCCGGGGAGAAGTCCGGTGCCGCGATCGGGCGGGGGTGCGCTCGCGGCACCGGGCGTCAGCGGCAGGCGTTCTTCGTGACGCCGGTCGAGGCCGTTGACACCGTCGTGGGGGGAATCGACCGGGGGACCGACGGGGGAAACGCGTACGGGGAGGCCACGGAGGAGCGGAGCGCCGCGTCGCCGGCGGTGGACAGCGAAGCCGAGTTCACCGCCTACGTCCAGGAGCGCCGCGCCTCCCTGTACGCCACCGCCTACCACCTGACCGGCGACCGTCACGAGGCCGAGGACCTGCTGCAGAGCGCGCTGTTCTCGACCTACCGGGCGTGGGACCGGATCAGCGACAAGCAGGCGGTCGGTGGGTACCTGCGCCGCACGATGACCAATCTGCACATCAGTGCGTGGCGTCGGCGGAAGCTGAACGAGTACCCCACCGAGGAACTGCCGGAGACGGCCGGCGACCACGACGCGATGCGCGGCACCGAGCTGCGCGCCGTGCTGTGGCAGGCGCTGGCCAAGCTGCCCGAGACGCAGCGCACGATGCTCGTGCTGCGCTACTACGAGGGCCGGACCGACCCGGAGATCGCCGACATACTGAACATCAGCGTCGGCACGGTGAAGTCGAGCATCTGGCGTTCGCTGCGGCGGCTGCGCGAGGACGACGTCCTCAGCTTCGGCCGCGACCAGCAGGAGTCCTTCGGCGAGCTGGTGGCCTGAGGGGCCGGCCCGAGGGGGCTGGGGGAAAACGGGGGAGAGGTACGGGGGAAGAAGGAGCGGGAACCGGCAGCCGGGGGGTCTGCCGATTCCCGCTCTTTCATGCTGTCCGCGCGCCGGCCTCGTCCGCCGCGGCTATCCGGGCCAGTGCCTCGGGCTTCGCGCAGGCGTACGCGCCCAGTGCGGTCTGCCGCGCCACCACCGACCGCTCGGCGCGCAGCAGCCGCAGCCCCCGGCGCACCAGATACCCCGCGGGCTTGCGGGCCTCGCGCAGGTCCCGCAGCAGCCGCCGCCGGAAGGTCGTGGTGGCCCTGCCGCGCAGGCACAGCGCGTCGGCCAGTACTCCCGCCTCGCGGCAGGCCGTGACGATCTCCGCGGCGAAGATGCCCTCGGCGATGAAGAGCGGCGCCCCGGCCAGCTCCAGCTTGCCCTCGCCGACCCGGGAGCTGCTGGCGAGGTCGTAGTCGGGGAGGGCCGTGCGGCCCGTACGGCACAGCTCCTCGATGGCCGCGAGTGCGGCGGCCGCGTCCCACGACAGCGGCGAGTCCCAGTCGGCGCCGCCGCCGTCCGGGAGCTGCGGCAGGGAGGCGTCCGTGCCCTCCTTGTAGAAGTCGTCCAGGCGCAGCACGGGCAGGCCCGTGCGGGCGGCGAGGGAGGACTTTCCGGAGCCGGAGGGGCCGGTCAGCAGGATGACGCGGGCGGACGGTGCACCGAGGAGAAAGCTCACGGGCACTCATTGTCCCGCATTCGCCCGTGTGAGCTACCCCGGCCGCACAAGGTGGAATGTGGACACATCCGTCAACTACTCTGCGCATCCGACCCATTACGCACGATCAGGACACCGGCGGCGGTGCGGCGGTCGGCATCGCCGCCGCCACGCGATCCACAGGCAGGTGCTCATGGCCTCTCACGCACGTCCTCCCCACCAGAGCCGCACCGCGCGCGGGCTGCTGCTGCGCGCCGGGCTGGCGGTGTCCGTGGCGGGCGCCGCACTCGCCGCCGGCGCCCCGGCCGCCACCGCCGCCGACGGGAAGTCCGACCCCGCGAGCCTGGAGGACATCCGGGCGGCCACGAACTCCACGGTCGGCGCGCTGCAGCAGGCCACCGCCAGCGGCCTGGGCACGGTCAAGAACCTCCGTCTGAACCCCCTCTCCGGCACCGGCACCGACCCGCTGGACAACGCCGTCGGCACCCAGATCGCCGACTTCAAGCCGATCAGTACGGCGGTGCTGACCGCGCCGCTGGCCAGCGGCGCCTCGCTGAGCCAGCTCCCCGTCGTGGGCACGGTGGCGCAGGCCCTGCCGGGATAGCCCGGGCGCGTGCGCGAAGGGCGCCCGCAGCCGTCCGTACGTACGGCTGCGGGCGCCCTCCTGTGCGCCGTGCGGCGTCCTCAGACGCCCATCGGGTGCCAGACCGTCTTGGTCTCCAGGAAGGCCAGCATGCGGCCGGTACCGGGATCGGCGGCCCAGTCCACAGCCTGTGGACGAAGGACGCGCTTGAGGTTGTCGGCGGCGGCGGTTTCCAGTGCGGTCGCCTCCTCCGCATCGCCGGACACGCCCGCGAGGTCGATCGCGTTGACGTCCTGGTGCGCGGCCAGCGGCCCGGCGATCTCCGCCGTACGACCCGACAGTACGTTCACCACGCCGCCCGGCAGATCGGACGTGGCCAGCACCTCGGCCAGCGACAGCGCCGGGAGCGGCGCCTTCTCGCCGGCCACCACCACGACGGTGTTACCGGTGACGATCGCCGGCGCGATCACCGACACCAGCCCCAGGAACGAGGACTCCTGCGGCGCGAGGACGGCCACCACACCGGTCGGCTCCGGCGTGGAGAGGTTGAAGTACGGGCCCGCGACCGGGTTGGCGCCGCCCGCGATCTGGGCGATCTTGTCGGACCAGCCCGCGTACCAGACCCAGCGGTCGATCGCCGCGTCCACCTGCGCCGCCGCCTTGGACTTCGACAGCCCCTCGGCGTCCGCGACCTCCGAGACGAACTGTTCGCGGCGGCCCTCCAGCATCTCGGCGATCCGGTACAGGATCTGCCCGCGGTTGTACGCGGTGGCGCCCGACCAGCCGCCGAACGCCTTACGGGCGGCGACCACGGCATCGCGCGCGTCCTTGCGAGAGGACAGCGGGGCGTTGGCGAGCCACTTGCCCTTTGCGTCGGTCACTTCGTACACCCGCCCGCTCTCGGACCGGGGGAACTTGCCCCCGACGTACAGCTTGTAGGTCTTGAGGACGGAGAGCCGTTCAGACATTGAGGTACGCCTCCAGACCGTGCCGGCCGCCCTCGCGGCCGAAGCCCGACTCCTTGTAGCCGCCGAAGGGCGAGGCCGGGTCGAACTTGTTGAACGTGTTGGACCAGATGACGCCCGCGCGCAGCTTGCCCGCCATCCACAGGCTCCGGGAGCCCTTCTCGGTCCAGATGCCCGCCGACAGGCCGTACGGCGTGTTGTTCGCCTTGGCCACGGCCTCCTCCGGCGTACGGAAGGTCAGCACCGACAGCACCGGGCCGAAGATCTCCTCGCGGGCGATGCGGTGGGCCTGCGTGACGCCGGTGAACAGGGTCGGCGCGAACCAGTACCCCTCGCCGGGCAGTTCGCAGGCCGGTGCCCAGCGCTCGGCGCCCTCGGCCTCGCCCGCGGCGGCCAGCTCCTTGATGCGGCCGAGCTGCTCGGCGGAGTTGATCGCGCCGATGTCGGTGTTCTTGTCCAGCGGGTCGCCGACCCGCAGCGTCTGCATCCGGCGCTTGAGCGCGTCCAGCACTTCGTCCTGGACGGACTCCTGGACCAGCAGGCGGGAGCCCGCGCAGCACACGTGGCCCTGGTTGAAGAAGATGCCGTTGACGATGCCCTCGACGGCCTGGTCGATCGGCGCGTCGTCGAAGACGATGTTCGCGGCCTTGCCGCCCAGCTCCAGGGTGAGCTTCTTGTCGGTGCCCGCGACCGTGCGGGCGATGGCCTTGCCGACCTCGGTGGAGCCGGTGAAGGCGACCTTGTTCACGTCCGGGTGCGCGACCAGTTCGGCGCCGGTGGAGCCGTCGCCGGTCAGGATGTTGACGACGCCCTTGGGCAGCCCGGCCTGGCGGCAGATGTCCGCGAAGAAGAGCGCGGAGAGCGGGGTGGTCTCGGCGGGCTTCAGGACGACGGTGTTACCGCAGGCCAGCGCCGGGGCGATCTTCCACGCGAGCATCAGCAGCGGGAAGTTCCAGGGGATGACCTGCCCGGCCACGCCCAGCGGCTTCGGGTCCGGGCCGAGGCCCGCGTGGCCGAGCTTGTCGGCCCAGCCCGCGTAGTAGAAGAAGTGCGCGGCGACCAGCGGCAGGTCGGCGTCGCGGGACTCCTTGATCGGCTTTCCGTTGTCCAGCGACTCCAGCACCGCCAGCTCGCGCGAGCGCTCCTGGATGATCCGCGCGATGCGGAAGAGGTACTTGGCGCGCTCGGCACCGGGCAGCGCCGACCACTTCTCGAACGCCTTGCGGGCGGCCTTCACGGCGCGCTCGACGTCGGCGGTCCCGGCCTGCGCGACCTCGGAGAGGACCTCCTCGTTCGCGGGCGAGACGGTCTTGAAGACCTTGCCGTCGGCCGCCTCGGCGAACTCGCCGTCGATGAACAGCCCGTAACTCGGCGCGATGTCGATGACCGCGCGCGACTCCGGCGCGGGTGCGTACTCAAAAGCCTGCTTTTCCATGGGCATGGGGTCTCAGTCCACCGTCACGTAGTCGGGGCCGGAGTAGCGGCCGGTACCGAGCTTCTGGCGCTGCATCAGCAGGTCGTTGAGGAGGCTGGAGGCGCCGAAGCGGAACCAGTCCGCGGTCAGCCACTCCTCGCCCAGCGTCTCGTTGACCATGACCAGGTACTTGATCGCGTCCTTGGACGTGCGGATGCCGCCGGCCGGCTTCACGCCGACCTGCACCCCGAGCTGGGCGTGGAAGTCGCGTACGGCCTCCAGCATCAGCAGGGTGACCGGGGGAGTGGCGTTGACGCCGACCTTGCCGGTGGAGGTCTTGATGAAGTCGGCGCCCGCGAGCATCGCGAGCCAGGAGACGCGGCGGACGTTGTCGTACGTCTGGAGTTCGCCGGTCTCGAAGATGACCTTGAGGTGCGCCGCGCTGCCGTCCCCGCGGACGCACGCCTCCTTGACGGCGCGGATCTCCTCGAAGACCTCCAGGTACCGGCCGGAGAGGAACGCGCCCCGGTCGATCACCATGTCGATCTCGTCGGCACCGGCCGCGACCGCGTCCCGGGTGTCGGCGAGCTTGACCGGCAGCGCGGCGCGGCCCGCGGGGAACGCGGTGGCCACGGATGCGACATGGATGCCGGAGGTGCCCAGCGCGTCCTTGGCGGTCGCCACCATGTCCGGGTACACGCAGATCGCGGCGACCTTGGGCACGGTGCGGTCCGTGGGATCGGGGTTGACGCCCTTGGCGCACAGGGCCCGGACCTTGCCCGGGGTGTCCGCTCCTTCGAGCGTCGTCAGGTCGATCATCGAGATGGCGAGGTCGATGGCGTACGCCTTCGCCGTGTTCTTGATCGAGCGGGTGCCGAGCGCGGCGGCGCGGGCTTGCAGCCCGACGGCGTCGACGCCCGGGAGGCCGTGCAGGAATCGACGGAGGGCCCGGTCGTCGGCGGTCACGTCCGCCATCGTCGCCAGACGCCCCGCGGCCTCTTTGCCGTATGCGGGAACAGTGGTGGGCATGGTCACGAGGGGAGCATATCTACGCGCGTAGTGACAGGACACCCCCGCCGTCGGGCGGTTGTGCATCGATGCCGGACCGCAACGTCCGGATGCCGGACTCTCGGGCACAATCGCCCCTATGACGAGCCCGGACAACTCCTCCCGTACGCCCACGCAGCCCTACGCGGACCGCAGTTACCGGTCGCCCGCCGCCCTCGTCGGCGGCGTCCTGCTGCTCGCGCTGCTCGCCTGGCTGGGTATCGACGCGCTGGTGCACGGCACCCCGCGCACCCGCCTGCTGGCGGTGTCCGGGCTGCTGTTCACCGTGCCGCTGGTGACCGCGTTCACGCTGCGGCCCGTGGTCCGCGCGAACGAGGACCGGCTCACCGTACGGAACCCCTTCCGCACGATCGTGCTGCCCTGGGCCTCGGTGGACGACCTGCGCGCGTCCTTCTCCTGCGAGGTGTTCGCGGGCGACAAGAAGTACCAGCTCTGGTCGATCCCGGTCTCGCTGCGGCAGCGCAAGCGGGCGAACCGCGCATCGGCGAAAGCCGCGGGGGCCGCGGGACGCGGCGAGGAGCCGGTTGAGGTGCGGCGTGCGTCGGCGGACCGGGCGCTGGACGAGTTGCGGGAGTTGCGCGAGCGCAACGCCATCCGGGAGACCGCCCAGGGGCCCGTCACGGTCCGCTGGATGTACGAGATCATCGCGCCGATCGTGGTCGGCGGGGCCGCGCTGGTGGTGCTCGCCGTGCTGTAGCGCGGCGCCGTCGTGGCCGGTCGCGCAGTTCCCCGCGCCCCTGAAAGCGCGCCGCTGTCGGGCCACGGTCCGGCGGAACAAGCCCGTCCGGCGCTTGAGGACGAGCCCGCCAGGGCGATAAGGGGGCCAGGGGCGCAGCCCCCGGTTTCGGGAAGGGGCGGGGACGGGGAAAACCCCGGCTCCGCCCCACCGGCGGTCAGAGCCCGGCCGCGGCCGCCAGGTCGTCCTTCACCGCGGAAAGCGCCGCCTCCGCGGCGACCCGCGCGTCCGGGAGCCCGTCCCGGGACGACACCGGGACCACGGCCTCCAGGTAGCACTTGATCTTTGGCTCGGTCCCGCTGGGCCGGACGACTACCCGCCCCGAGGCGACAGCCCCCGCGCCCGACAGGGCGTACCGCAGGCCGTCGGTCGGCGGCAGCGTCTCCGTGCCCCGGGACAGGTCCTCGGCCGCGGCCACCGCGAGCCCGCCGAGCGCGGCCGGCGGCTGCTCGCGCAGCCGGCGCATCGCGTCGGCGATGACGGACAGGTCCTCGACGCGTACGGAGAGCTGGTCCGTGGCGTGCAGCCCGTGCTCCACGGCCAGGTCGTCCAGCAGGTCGGTCAGCGTGCGCCCGTCCCGCTTGAGGACGGCCGCGAGCTCCGTGATCAGCAGCGCTGCCGTGATGCCGTCCTTGTCCCGCACCCCGGCCGGATCCACCGCATAGCCCAGCGCCTCTTCGAAGGCGTACCGCAGGCCGTCGACGCGGGCCAGCCACTTGAAGCCGGTCAGCGTCTCGGTGTACGGCAGGCCGGCCGCCGCGGCGATCCGGGAGAGGAGCGAGGAGGAGACGATCGTGGTGGCGAGCGTGCCCTGCGCGCCCGAGCCGACCACATGGGCGGCCAGCAGCGCGCCGACCTCGTCACCGCGCAGCATCCGCCAGCCCGAGGGCGTCTCCGGGGCCGGTACGGCGACGGCGCAGCGGTCCGCGTCCGGGTCGTTGGCGATGACGATGTCCGGGGCCTGTGCGGCCGTACGGGCCGCCTCGAAGGCCAGGTCCATCGCCCCCGGCTCCTCGGGGTTGGGGAACGCGACCGTCGGGAAGTCCGGGTCGGGGTCGGCCTGCTCGGCCACCACGACCGGCGCCGGGAACCCGGCCCGCTCGAACGCCGCCACCAGGACGTCGCGGCCGACCCCGTGCATCGGCGTGTAGACGACGCGGGTGTCCCGCGGCGAGCCGGGGGTCAGGACCGCCTCCGTACGGGCCAGGTACGCCTGCAGGACGTCCTCGCCGAGCACGTCCCAGCCGCCCTCCGGGCGCTCCACGTCGGTGAGCGGGCCGACCGCGGCGATACGGGCCGCGATCTCGCCGTCGGCGGGCGGCACGATCTGCGAGCCGTCACCGAGGTAGACCTTGTAGCCGTTGTCGCGGGGCGGGTTGTGGCTCGCGGTGACCTCGACGCCGGCCACCGCGCCCAGGTGCCGGATCGCGAAGGCGAGTACGGGCGTGGGCAGCGGGCGGGGCAGCAGTGCCGCCTTCAGGCCGGCGCCCACCATCACCGCGGCGGTGTCCCGGGCGAAGTCGGCGCTCTTGTGGCGCGCGTCGTAGCCGATGACGACCAGGCCGTCGTCCTGGCCCTGGTCCTTGAGGTACGCGGCGAGGCCGGCCGCGGCGCGGATGACGACGGCGCGGTTCATCCGCATCGGGCCCGCGCCCAGCTCGCCGCGGAGTCCCGCGGTGCCGAACTGCAGGGTGCCGGCGAACCGCTCGGCCAGCTCGTCGGTGTCCTCGGTCTCGATGAGCTTGGCCAGCTCTTCGCGGGTCTCCGGGTCGGGGTCCTCGGCCAGCCAGGCCTTCGCCCGGCCGGCCAGCTCCTCGGGGACGGTTGCCACGGTGATGCTCCTGCCTGTGGGTGCGTGAGGGGTGCCTGTGGGTGCGGTGCGGGTGCGGTACGGGGCCGGGGCGTGCGTGCCTTACGGACGGGCCGGCGTGCGCCCTGGTTCCCTTCCGGGCGCACGTGCCGGTTCCCGGCTGCTGCGGGCCCGGACGCACGCGTGCGGCGCGTGCCCAGGCGTACGGGGGCGGCGCGTGCCCCGGCTCGTAACCCATACCCCGCGCCCGGCGCGAACGGCGGGAACCGGCCGCACCGGCCGGTTCCGTACCGCCGGATCAGATCTTGCCGAGCACCTGGCCGAGCAGGCTGCCCATGCGGGTCGCGGAGTCGCGGCCGGCCTGCAGCACCTCTTCGTGGTTGAGCGGCTCGCCGGTCATGCCCGCGGCGAGGTTGGTGACCAGGGACAGGCCCAGCACCTCGGCGCCCGCCTCACGTGCGGCGATGGCCTCCAGCACGGTGGACATGCCGACCAGGTCGGCGCCCAGCGTGCGGATCATGCGGATCTCGGCGGGGGTCTCGTAGTGCGGCCCGGGGAACTGGGCGTAGACACCCTCCTCCAGGGTCGGGTCGACCTCCTTGCACAGCGCGCGCAGCCGCGGCGAGTACAGGTCGGTCAGGTCGACGAAGTTCGCGCCGACGATGGGGGAGGTGGCGGTGAGGTTCAGGTGGTCGCTGATGAGGACCGGCTGGCCGGGGCGCATGCCCTCGCGCAGGCCGCCGCAGCCGTTGGTGAGGACGATCGTCTTGCAGCCGGCCGCCACCGCGGTACGGACGCCGTGCGAGACCGCAGCCACTCCGCGGCCCTCGTAGTAATGCGTCCGGCCGAGGAAGACCAGTGCGCGCTTGTCGCCGAGGGCGTACGAGCGGATCTTGCCGCCGTGGCCCTCCACGGCCGGGGGCGGGAAGCCCGGCAGCTCGGTGACGAGGAATTCGTGCTCGGGCTCGCCCAGCGCCTCGGCGGCCGGGGCCCAGCCGGAGCCCATGACCAGGGCAACGTCGTGGGTCTCGGCGCCGGTCAGCTCGCGCAGGCGGTCGGCGGCGTCGGCGGCGGCGGTACGGGGGTCGCTCGCCAGGTCCGGGGTAACTGATGCGTTCACGCGGACGAGGGTAGCCGGTAATCGCCTACGCGCGTAGATGTGTCTCGTCACGGACCTGCGGCGGTCCCTTTCGTGTCTTCCTATGAACCGGGCCCCGTCAGCCCCTCAGCAGGGCCGTTTCCGCAGCTCCATCACATAGTCGTGGGGCGCGCCCGCCGATTCCGCGGCGTCGGCGATCTCACCGAGGTACCGGGCGGAGGGCAGCCCGCCCTCGTACCCGTTCAGGACGTACAGCCAGGCCGCCTCGTCGCCGTCCAGGGTGTGCACGCGCACCCGCATCCGGCGGTATATGTCCATCCCGACGCCCTCCCAGCGGTCCATCGCCTCCTCGTCCATCGGGGCGATGTCGTACAGCGCGACGAAGACCTGGGAGCGCGGCGCCTCCACGAGCGTGGCGAGCGCGCCCTCCCAGCCCATCTGCTCCCCGCCGAAGGTGAGCCGCCAGCCGTTCAGCCAGCCGGTGCCGCGCAGTGGTGAGTGGGGAGCGCGGCGGGACATCAGCCGCGCGTCGAGGTTGCCGGCGTAGGCGGCGTAGAGCGACATGGGTCAGAGCGTACGGGAGCGCGGGCCGCGTCCTGTGGATCCGCCGGTGCCACGGCGTCCGGCCTGCGCTCATGAGGCCCGCGATCCGTACGGCGGCCCCCGCGCTGACCGCGGGAGAAGCGTGCGGGACAATGGAGTACGTACTGCATCTCCCCGGGGGGCGACCCCCGGACCCCCGGCCGGAACCGCGCTGGGTGGGCCGGAAACGAGAGCGCGAGGCGTAATCCCTTGACCCGTATCGTGATCATCGGTGGCGGACCCGGCGGCTACGAAGCGGCGCTGGTGGGCGCCCAGCTCGGCGCGGAGGTGACCGTCGTCGACTGCGACGGCCTCGGCGGCGCATCGGTGCTCACCGACTGCGTGCCTTCGAAGACTCTCATCGCGACGGCCGAGGTGATGACCACCTTCGATTCGTCGTACGAAGAGCTCGGCATCATCGTCGAGGACGACACCCCGCACATCGACCGCCCCGCGCGCGTCGTCGGCGTGGACCTCGGCAAGGTCAACCGCCGCGTGAAGCGCCTCGCGCTCGCCCAGTCCCACGACATCACCGCCTCCGTCACCCGCGCGGGCGGCCGGGTCGTGCGCGGCCGCGGCCGGCTGGAGCCCGGCCAGGCCGTGGACGGCTCCCGCAAGGTCACGGTGACCGCCGCCGACGGCACGGAGGAGACGCTCACCGCCGACGCCGTACTGATCGCGACCGGCGCGCACCCCCGCGAGATCCCCGACGCGCTGCCCGACGGCGAGCGCATCCTGAACTGGACGCAGGTCTACGACCTGGACGAGCTCCCCGAGGAGCTCATCGTGGTCGGCTCCGGCGTCACCGGCGCCGAGTTCGCCGGCGCCTACCAGGCCCTCGGCTCCCGCGTCACGCTCGTCTCCTCCCGCGACCGCGTGCTCCCGGGCGAGGACCCCGACGCCGCCGCCGTCCTGGAGGACGTCTTCCGCCGCCGCGGCATGAACGTCATGTCCCGCTCCCGCGCCGCCTCCGCCAAGCGCGTCGGCGACCGCGTGGAAGTCACCCTTTCGGATGGTCGGACGATCTCCGGCACCCACTGCCTGATGGCCGTCGGCTCGATCCCGAACACCGCCGGCGTCGGCCTGGAGGAGGCCGGGGTCAAGCTCAAGGACTCCGGCCACATCTGGACCGACAAGGTCTCCCGCACCTCGGCCCCCGGCGTGTACGCGGCCGGCGACTGCACCGGCGTCTTCGCGCTCGCCTCCGTCGCGGCCATGCAGGGCCGGATCGCGATGTACCACTTCCTCGGCGACGCGGTGGCCCCGCTGAACCTCAAGACCGTCTCCGCGAACGTCTTCACCGACCCGGAGATCGCCACGGTCGGTTACAGCCAGGCCGACGTCGACAACGGGAGGATCGACGCCCGGGTCGTGAAGCTGCCGCTGCTGCGCAACCCGCGCGCCAAGATGCAGGGCATCCGCGACGGCTTCGTGAAGCTCTTCTGCCGCCCCGGCACGGGCATCGTCGTGGGCGGTGTGGTCGTATCACCGCGCGCGAGCGAACTGATTCATCCGATATCGCTCGCGGTGGACAACAACCTGACGGTCGAGCAGATCGCCAGCGCCTTCACGGTCTACCCCTCCCTCTCCGGCTCGATAGCCGAGGTCGCACGGCAGTTGCACACGCGCAAGACCGCCGGGGAGTGACTCCGGGCGTCCGTCGCGAACACATTCGCACGGACGCCCGCCCTATATCACTCGCGGGTACCGCAGACGAACAACTTCCGATAATTGGTGCAACCTGCTGAAAACAGACGGTCGTTGGCGTTACTGTCAGTTTCGTGTTCGCTGCAGAACGTCGCCAATTGATCCTTGAAATGGTGCGAGCGAACGGAGCGGTTTCGCTCCGTGAGCTCGCCCGCGTCGTCCAGACCTCAGAAGTGACCGTACGGCGGGACGTGCGGGCACTGGAGGCAGAAGGACTGCTCGACCGCCGGCACGGCGGTGCGGTGCTGCCGGGTGGCTTCACCCGCGAATCCGGCTTTCCGCAGAAATCCCATCTAGCAACCGCGGAGAAGACGGCCATCGCCGATCTCGCCGCGGGCTTCGTCGAAGAAGGCGAGGCGATTGTCGTCGGCGCGGGGACGACCACACAGGAGCTGGCCCGCCGGCTCGCCCGGGTCCCGGGCCTTACCGTGGTGACCAACTCCCTGCTGGTCGCCCAGGCCCTGGCGCACGCCAACCGCGTCGAGGTCGTGATGACCGGCGGCACGCTCCGGGGATCCAACTACGCGCTGGTCGGCAGCGGCGCCGAGCAGTCCCTCCAGGGGCTGCGGGTGTCCCGTGCCTTCCTGTCGGGCAGCGGCCTGACCGCCGAGCGCGGACTCTCCACCTCCAACATGCTCTCCGCCAGCGTCGACAGAGCGCTGGTGCAGGCCGCGGCGGAGGTGGTCGTCCTCGCCGACCACACCAAGCTCGGCACGGACACCATGTTCCAGACCGTGCCGACCGACGTCATCACCCGCCTGGTGACCGACGAGCCACCCGGCCACGACGACCGTGCCGCGACCGAACTGCAGGCCCTGGCCGACCAGGGCGTACAGATCACGGTCGCCGGCGGGGCCGCGGCCGCGGCCGCCCAGGGGCAGGGAGGCGCGGAGGGCACCCCGGCGGCCGACCGCCGGGGGCCGAGAAGGGAGGTACCACTGCCCGGCCAGCGCCGCAGCCATCCGACGGCGGGGCCCGCGCCACAGTTGCGCTCGGCCGCACTGACCGCCGATCCGCAGGGCGGCCGGGTCGCCGACCTGGCACCGCGCCGGCGCTGAGCACTGGGAACCGCGGGGTCCCAGCCGCTCGGCACGCACGTCGGCACGCCGCTCACAGCAGGGTTCGTACACCGCTCACAGGCGGGTCCGTACGCCACTCACAGCAAGGTTCGTACGCCGTCGCTCACCGGCCGGCCTTCAGGCCGGTCAGCGTGAGTGTCAGCAGCCGGTCGGCCAGCTCCGGGTCGTCCGGCGACTCCTCCGCGGCCAGCGCGATGCCGTTGGTCAACTGCATCAGGTCGCGGATGTCCACATCGGGCCGTACGGCACCGGACTGCTGGGCACGGGTGAGCAGCACGCCGCCCGCCTCCCGCATCGGCCGGCTGCACCGCGCCAGCCCGGAGCTCTCGTCGGCAGGCGCCGCCATCAGCGCGCGCGACAGGCCGCGGTAGGTACTGGCGTGCGTGATGATCGCGCGCAGCCACTCCACGAGCGCCGTGCAGGGCTGCGGCGCGTCCCCCAGCTCCCGCGCGCGCGACAGCAGGGCGTCCACCTCCCCCTGGAAGACGGCGCCCATCAGCGCGGTCCGGTTGGGGAAGTGACGGTAGAGCGTCCCGATGCCGACGCCGGCCCGGCGCGCGATGTCCTCCAGCGAGGTGTCCGTGCCGCGCTCGGTGAAGGCCGTACGGGCCTCGGCGAGCAGCCGCTCGTAATTGCGGCGCGCATCGGCCCGCATGGGGCGCGCGGCCGCGTCCCGCGCCGTGTCGGTCGCCATCGCCGTCCTCCCTGCTGTGATGGGTCCAGGATGCCACTGTCCGTACGGCGCGAGTGCCCCCGGTTACGGGAGAGGCTCCCGGCACCTGTTTCGGGTGCGGGAGCCTCTGGGACCGGTCGGCCGGACCGGCCGCCCGTTCAGTCCTTGATTTCGCAGATGACGGCGCCGGCGGTGAGGGAGGCGCCGATCTCGGCGGACAGGCCCTTGATGGTGCCGGAGCGGTGTGCGTTCAGCGGCTGTTCCATCTTCATGGCCTCCAGGACGACGACGAGGTCGCCTTCCTTGACCTCCTGGCCCTCCTCCACCGCGATCTTGACGATGGTGCCCTGCATGGGGGAGGCGAGGGCGTCGCCGGAGGCGGCGGAGCCGGACTTCTTG
>NZ_JOAX01000019.1 GCF_000720485.1 Streptomyces ochraceiscleroticus
TTCAAGCAGAAGACGGCATACGAGATGCTCAGGAGTCTCGTGGGCTCGGAGATGTGTATAAGAGACAGGTCGCGGGCGGTGTGGGCGGGCTGTCAGGCAGGTGGGGTGGGCGAGCAGCCGGGCAGGTGGGGTGGGCGGACGGTCGACTGGGGCGCGCGGTGGCGGGCGTGGTGGTGATCACGCCTCTCGGGCCGGGACGTGGTCGGTCCTGCCGCTCTACGATCCCCTTCATGACCCCAGGGCTCAGCACGCGCGTCAGCGACGGCACGGCGATCGTCACGATCAGCAATCCCGCCAAGCGGAACGCCATGACGGCCGACATGTGGCGCGCGGTCCCGGAGCTGGTGGAGCGGCTGGCCGGTGACCGGTCCGTCCGCGTCCTCGTGCTGACCGGCGAGGGGAGCACCTTCTGCGCGGGCGCGGACATCGGGTCGCTGCGGGAGTCGGGGGACGAGAACCGGGGCCTCGCGCTGGCCGCCGAGGAGGCGCTCGCCGCCTTCCCCAAGCCGTCGCTGGCCGCGATCCGCGGTTACTGCGTGGGCGGCGGCAGCCAGCTTGCGGCCGCCTGCGACCTGCGGTTCGCCGAAGAAGGCGCGCTGTTCGGCATCACGCCGGCGAAGCTGGGCATCGTCTACCCGGCCGCGTCCACCCAGCGGCTGGTGCGGCTGGTCGGCCCGGCGACCGCCAAGTACCTCCTCTTCTCAGGTGAGTTGATCGGCTGTGAGCGGGCGCTGCGCACGGGGCTCGTGGACGAGGTGCTGCCGGAGGGCGAGCTGGACAAGCGGGTCACGGACTTCTCGGCCGTGCTGGCGAGCCGGTCGCAGCTCACCCAGGCGTCGGCGAAGGAGTTCGCCGACGGCCCCGCGAGCCCGGAGCGGCGCGCGTACTGGGAGGAGCAGGCGCGCGGCAGCGGCGACACGGCGGAGGGCGTCACCGCCTTCCTGGAGCGCCGGGCACCGCGCTTCGACTGGACGGTGTGAGCCGCCGGGCCATCACTGCCGGTCCGGCCCCCCTCGGCTCCCCGGCCCCCGACTTCCCGGTCCGTGGCCCTCGGCCCGTCGCCCCCTCGGGGCTCAGCCGAAAGAGACCCGGTCCAGCCAGAAGTCCAGCAGCTCCGCGTCGCCGAGGATCTCTATGCCGTCCCGATGGGCGGGCCGCCGCCGATAGACCGTCAACAGCAGCTCGGTCAGCGGGCCGCGCAGCGCGACAGCGGACTTCTCATGCGCCCGGCGCCACTCGATGGCCTCGCCGGTGAGGTCGACGACCCACTCCGCCTGCGCCTCGGGCGCGGTGTCCGTGGCGTGGAAATGCAGGGTGCGGCCGGGGCCCAGCAGTTCCCGCAGCTCCGGGTGGTACTCGAACATCACCGGCAGCGAGCCGAGCTCCAGCCACTCGTCGAGCGCGTCCAGCGCCACCTCCTCATCGAGGACGTACTCCACGCCGAGGGCCAGCGCGGCGTCGGCCCGGTGGATCACCGTCTCGTGCGCGAAGCGGCGGGCGAAGAACGTCGAGCCCCGTCCGGCGTTCTCGGGGAGCGGGGTCCACATCTCCGCGTCGGGTCCCGCCTCGCGCAGCGCGTCCGCGAGCAGCCCGGCCCCCTCGGCGAGCCAGCCGTCGAGCTCGGCCGGGTCCTCGCCGGCGTATCCGGAGAGGTCGCGGAAGAAGTCGTCGGGCGGCGGCGCCGATGCCCGGCCGCGGACGATCTCCGCCGCCCAGCGCTGTGCGCCACCGAGGTGGCGCAGCAACTGATTGACGGTCCAGCCGGGGCAGGAGGGCACCGGCCGCGAGAGGTCGGCGCCCTTGATGTGGGAACGCAACAGGTCGGTCTGCGCCACGATTTCGGCGCGGTGTCGGTCGTAGCGCAGTCGAGTCATGGAATGACGGTAGACCGCACCACTGACAACGCCCCGCCGAACCGCTGCCGTCAGGCCGATCCCGTCAGGAGGAACCGGCTGCGCCCGCGCAGCGCCTCGACGATCGCGGCAGGGGCCTTCTCCGGCGAGCCGCTGTCGTACGGCGGCTGCGGGTCGTACTCGATGCCGAGCTGCACGGTCTGCGCGACGGTGTCGTCCGCCAGCCGGCCGAGCAGGGCCAGGCCCATGTCGATGCCGGACGAGACGCCGGCGGCCGTGACGTACTTGCCGTCGACGACGACCCGCTCACCCGTGGGTTCCACGCCGTACTGCTTCAACTGGTCGAGCGCGAGCCAGTGGGACGTGGCGCGGCGGCCCTCCAGGAGGCCGGCGGCGGCCAGCAGGAGCGAGCCGGTGCACACGGAGGTCGTCCAGGTGGTGGTGGCGTCGACGGTTCGCAGCCACTCGTGGAGCGGCCCGTCGGCCATCAGGTCGCTCTGCCCGGGGCCGCCGGGGACGACCAGGACGTCCGGCGCGGTGACCTCTTCCAGGGTCGCGTCGGCGACCAGCGCGAGGCCACCGCTGTCGTTGCGTACGGGGCCGGTGCGCTCGGCGACGAAGACGGTCTCCGCGCCGGGCAGCCGCCCGAGCGTGTCGTACGGTCCGACGGCGTCCAGCGCGGTGAAGCGGTCGTAGAGCAGGATCGCGATCTGCATGAGAATCCTTTCAAAGCGGCGAGTTACGTGGTCTGCGCGTGCGGCCGGAACCGGCGCCGGTACTCCGCCGGGCCGGTGCCGAGGGCGCGCACGAAAGCGCGGCGCATGGCTTCGGGGGTGCCGTAACCGCAGCGCCGGGAGACGCGTTCGACGGCGTCGGTGGTGTCCTCAAGGAGCCGCCGTGCGGCCTCCAGCCGGACTCTGTCGACATAGCGACCTGGCGTCATGCCGACTTCGTCGCGGAAGGCGCGGGCGAAATGGCGAGGTGAGAGTCCGCAACGGGCGGCGAGCGCGTCCACCGACAGATCGGCGGCCGGGTGCTCGGTGATCCAGTGCTGCACCTCGCGCAGCGGCGGGCGCTCGGCGGTCTGCGCGGCGAGCTGGGCGCTGAACTGCGTCTGATTGCCGGGTCTGCGCAGGAAGACGACGAGATGGCGGGCGACGGTCAGCGCGACCTCCCGGCCGAGGTCCTCCTCCACGAGGGCCAGCGCGAGGTCGATGCCCGAGGTGACGCCGGCGGACGTCGCCAGGTCGCCGTCCCGGATGAAGATCGGCTCGGCGTCGACGTCGACGCCGGGAAAGCGGTCGGCCAGCGCGTCGCACAGCGCCCAGTGGGTGGTGGCGCGGTGACCGTCCAGCAGCCCGGCGGCGGCCAGCAGGAACGCGCCCGAGCACACGGAGACCTTGCGGCGGGCCCGTGGCGCCTGCGTGCGCAGCCAGTCGACGAGCCGCGGGTCGGGGTCGCGGGTGCCCTGTCCGCCGGGCACGAGGAGGGTGTCCGGGGGCGCCGCGTCGGCCAGCGCGAGGTCCGGGGTGATCCGCAGGCCGCTGGAGGTGCGGACCGGGCCGCCGTCGAGCGTGGCGGTACGGACCCGGTAGGCGCCGGGCACGCAGAGGCCGGCGCCCGTGAAGACCTCCAGCGGGCCGGTGACGTCCAGGCTCTGGACGTCGTCGAAGAGAACGACCAGTACGTCGTGCGGTGGCATGGCCCCATCCTGGGCGCGCGACCGGATGGCGGCAATGACGCCTTTCCCACCTTTCCTGCCATGCCTGGCCGCCACCTCCCCCATGCCGGGTGCGTCCCTTCTTGGCCGCCCCGGTCTACCGGCCATACCGACGGGTCGGTAACGTGCCGCCATGACCACAACGGCTTCCCCGCAGGACCGCTCCGCGCTGCCCGACCGCGCCGGACGACGCTGTCACAACGTCATCAACCCGCTGCACTCCACGGTGTACTTCTCGCCCGACTTCCCCCAGGAGCTGGCGAAGCTCGGCATCGAGGACCGCAGCGCCGCCTACTTCCTGGGCCGGGCCGCCGCCATGGGCCCGGTGGGTCCCGGCGTCATCGCCGCGACGTTCTACAACTTCAAGTACGAGCTGATCGCCCGGCACATCCCGGACGCCTGGGCCGCCGTCACCCCGCAGCAGGTGCTCGACGCGCGGCTGCGCGCGGCCGACAGCACGCTGCGCCGGCTGCTGGGCGACGAGCTGGTGGAGTCCGACAAGATGGCCGAGGCCGCGCGGCTCGCGCTGCGCGCCGCCGAGGCGTGCTCCCGGCACGCCCGTCCGCTGTACGCCGCCCACGCCGACCTGCCCGTACCGGACGCGCCGCACCTGGCGTACTGGCACGCCGCGACCCTGCTGCGCGAACACCGCGGCGACGGCCACCTCATCGCGCTCGCCGACGCGGGCCTGGGCCCCCTGGAGGCGCTGGCCTCGCACACCGCCAGCGGCCGCGGCATGAGCACCAAGTGGATCCTGGCGACCCGCGGCTGGTCGGCCGAGGAGTGGCAGGGCGCGCGCGACGCGCTGCGCGAGCGCGGCATCCTGGACGCCGACTTCGGCCTGACCGAGGCCGGTACGCAGCTCCGCGCCGAGCTGGAGGAGGCCACCGACCGGCTGGACGCGGCCCCGTACGAGCACCTCGGTGCCGAGGGCGTCGCCCGGCTGACCGAGCTGGCCACGGAGTTCACCACCACCGCGGTCGGCAACGGAGCTTTCCCGGCCGACCTGTTCGGCCAGGGCTGAGCCCGGCCACGGGGCGGGCCCCCGGTCGTACGGCCGCCCGCCCCCGTGCCGTGCCTCTTGTCACACCTGTGCCCTCCTGCCCGGGTCACGCGACAGGCCGTACCGCGACCCTGCACAATGCAGGCTCAAGCACAGCGCGAGAAGGCAGGTCGGGAGCATCGTGACGGCAACCACCGAGTCCACCGGACCCACCCAGGCCCCCGGGGCCGCCGTGGCCCTCGGGTCCATCGAGAGCAGGATCGCCGGGGAGCTCGGCGTGAAGGAGCGGCAGGTGAAGGCCGCTGTCGAACTGCTCGACGGCGGCTCGACCGTGCCGTTCATCGCCCGGTACCGCAAGGAAGCGACGGAGATGCTCGACGACGCGCAGCTGCGCGCGTTGGAGGAGCGGCTGCGGTACCTGCGTGAGCTGGAGGAGCGCCGGACGGCGGTCCTGGAGTCCGTACGGTCCCAGGGGAAGCTGGACGCGGCCCTGGAGGCGCAGATCCGGGGCGCGGAGTCCAAGGCCCGCCTCGAGGACATCTACCTGCCGTTCAAGCCCAAGCGGCGGACGAAGGCACAGATCGCCCGTGAGGCCGGTCTGGAGCCGCTCGCGGACGGACTCCTGAGCGACCCCTCGGTGGAGCCGCAGGCGGCCGCCGCGGCGTTCGTGGACGCCGACAAGGGCGTCGCCGACCCGGCCGCGGCCCTCGAAGGCGCGCGCGCCATCCTCACCGAGCGGTTCAGCGAGGACGCGGACCTCATCGGTGAGCTGCGCGAGCGGATGTGGACCCGCGGGCAGGTGGCCTCGAAGGTCCGCGAGGGCAAGGAGGAGGCGGGCGCGAAGTTCGCCGACTACTTCGACTTCGCCGAACCGTTCACGGAGCTGCCCTCGCACCGCGTACTGGCGATGTTCCGCGGCGAGAAGGAGGAGATCCTCGACCTCGCGCTGGAGCCGGAGACCGAGCCGGCCGAGGGCCGGACGTCCTACGAGCAGGCCATCGCGCACAAGTTCGGGATCGCCGACCGCGGCCGCGCGGCCGACGGCTGGCTGCTGGACACCGTGCGCTGGGCCTGGCGCACCCGCGTCCTGGTGCACCTCGGCATCGACCTGCGGCTGCGGCTGCGCCAGGCCGCCGAGGACGAGGCGGTACGGGTCTTCGCGTCGAACCTCCGCGACCTGCTGCTGGCCGCGCCGGCCGGCACCCGCGCCACGATGGGCCTGGACCCCGGCTTCCGTACGGGCGTGAAGGTCGCCGTCGTGGACGCGACCGGCAAGGTGGCCGCGACGGACACGATCTACCCGCACGTGCCGCAGCAGAAGTGGGACGCCGCGCTGGCCACTCTGGCGAAGCTCGCCCGTGAGCACGATGTCGAGCTCATCGCGATCGGCAACGGCACAGCCTCGCGCGAGACGGACAAGCTGGCCGCCGACCTGATCGCCGCGCAGCCGGAGCTGAAGCTGACGAAGGTGATGGTGTCCGAGGCGGGCGCCTCGGTGTACTCCGCCTCCGCGTTCGCCTCCCAGGAGCTGCCGGAGCTGGACGTGTCGCTGCGCGGTGCGGTCTCCATCGCGCGCCGCCTTCAGGACCCGCTGGCCGAACTGGTCAAGATCGACCCCAAGTCGATCGGCGTCGGTCAGTACCAGCACGACCTCTCCGAGGTGAAGCTCTCGCGCTCGCTGGACGCGGTGGTCGAGGACTGCGTGAACGGCGTGGGCGTGGACGTCAACACCGCCTCCGCGCCGCTGCTCTCGCGGGTGTCGGGCATCGGCTCGGGGCTGGCGGACAACATCGTGGCGCACCGCGACGCCAACGGCCCGTTCCGTACCCGCAAGGCGCTCAAGGACGTGGCGCGGCTGGGCCCGAAGGCGTACGAGCAGTGCGCGGGCTTCCTGCGCATCCGGGGCGGCGACGACCCGCTGGACGCCTCCAGCGTGCACCCGGAGTCGTACCCGGTGGTGCGGCGGATCGTCTCTGCAGCGGGCAGCGACGTGCCCACGCTGATCGGCAACACCGCTGTCCTGCGCACCCTGAAGCCGGCCGACTTCGTGGACGACTCCTTCGGTCTGCCGACGGTGACGGACATCCTGGGCGAGCTGGAGAAGCCGGGGCGCGACCCGCGGCCCGAGTTCAAGACGGCCACCTTCAAGGAGGGCGTCGAGAAGATCGGCGACCTGCAGGCCGGGATGCTCCTGGAGGGCGTCGTCACGAACGTCGCCGCCTTTGGTGCCTTTGTCGACATCGGCGTCCACCAGGACGGTCTGGTGCATGTCTCGGCGATGTCGAAGACGTTCGTGAAGGACCCGCGTGACGTGGTGAAGCCGGGCGACATCGTGCGCGTGAAGGTGCTCGACGTGGACATCCCGCGCAAGCGGATCTCGCTGACGCTGCGGCTGGACGACGACCACACGGCGGCCGCCGGTCAGGGCGGCGAGGGCGGCGCCCGCGGCGCGCGGCGCGAAGAGCGTGGCGACCGCGGTGAGCGGCGTGGGGGCGGTGCCCCGCGGCAGCGGCAGGGCGGCAGCCAGGGCGGCGGCCAGGGCCGGCGTGGTGGCGGCAACGACCGCGCCGGGCGCGGCGGCGGCCGGGACGCGGCCCCCGCGAACGGCGCCATGGCCGACGCGCTGCGCCGTGCGGGCCTGCTCGGCAAGGACAAGGGCGGGCGCTGATCCCGTAGGCAGCGCGGCGCCGGGGCACGTAGGGCGGCGGGCGGGGCGTACGTACGCCCCGCCCGCCGCCCTACGTATGCTCCGGCCGCCGTCAGTCCTCGCCGACGTGCGTCAACCGGTCGTCGCCGAGCCGGTGCTGCACGTCCTGGAGGACGGTGCGGAGCAGGTCGGTCAGCTGGGCCTGCTTCTCGGGGGCGAGGCCGTCGAGCAGTTCGGTTTCCCGGTGGAGCACCTGGTCCACGGTCGCCTCGACGACCTCGTGTCCGGTCGTGGTCAGCGTGACCTCGACGGTGCGCGGCCGCCCCTGCGCGGGGTGTCGGGCCACCAGACCTTCCCGTTCGGCACGGGCCACCCGTTGTGAGACGGCGCCGGCCGTGATCATGCTGCGGCGGCCGATCTCGCGGGTGCTGAGGGTGTAGGGCTCGCCGCTTCGCCGCAACACGCTGAGCAGGTCCAGGGTGGCGGTGTCCACGCCGGCCCGGGCGAGGACCCGGCGCCGGTCGTCGCCGAAGAGCTTGGCCAGCTGCCAGATGCTCGTGACGATCCCGATGGACGAGACGGGTGTACCCGGGCGCTCGCGTTCCCACGCGGCGGCGATGTCGCGCACCGGGTCGGAGGGAACCCCGCCCTCCGGTCGGCCGCCCCCCGCCTTCGTCCTCGCTTCACTTGCCACGGTACCCCTTCCGACTGCTACGTTTAGCTCTAAATTTAGACCTGAATGAACGTGAGGGGTTCAGTTTATGGCACGCAACGTCCTGGTCACCGGCGGCGGTACGGGCATCGGGTACGCGATCGCGCAGCACTTCGCCGAGCAGGGGGAGACCGTCTTCGTCACCGGACGCCGCACCGGACCGCTCAAGGAAGCGGCGGACCGTATCGGCGCCCGGGCCGTGGTCTGCGACCACACCGACCCCGAAGCGCTCGCCCGGCTGCTCACCGAGCTGCCCGAGAGCGTCGACGTGCTGGTCAACAACGCCGGCGGCAACACCGACTTCGACACCGGGGCGGCATCGGACCTGGCGTCCTACGCCAGGGACTTCCGCGCCAACCTCGACGCGAACCTGGTCAGCGCCGCACTGACGACGAAGGCCCTGGAGGAGCGGCTCGCCGCTGGGGGCGCGGTGGTGCACATCGGGTCGATCGCCGGCAACCGGGGCGGCGGTTCGTACGGTGCGGCCAAGGCCGGGCTGGCGACGTGGAACATCGACCTGGCCGGTGCCCTGGGGGCGCGCGGCATCACCGCCAACGTGGTCGCGCCCGGTTACATCGCCGACACCGAGTTCTTCCGGGACCGGCTCACGGACGAGCGGCGTACGCAGCTGGTGACCGAGACCGCCGTCGGCCGGCCCGGCTCCCCCGCGGACGTGGCGGGCGCGGTGGCGTTCCTCGCCTCCCCCGCGGCGCGGCACATCACGGGGCAAGTGCTGCACGTGAACGGGGGCGCGCACCCCACCCGATGAGGCGAGGGGCGCCCCCCGTGCGTCTCACACCGCCCCCGCGTACCCCCGCATCCGCTCCAGTTCGGCCGCGACGTCGCTGAGCGTGGCGCAGTCCGGGGCCGACTCCAGGGCGGGCGGCGGCAGCGGCCGGGGGCGGTGGCGGCGCGGCGCGTTCAGCGCGGCCGCCATGTCCGTGAGGACGGCGCACAGCCGCCGCGCGTCCTCCTCGCTGGGCCGCTGCGCGCCCTGGTCCAGGCGGACGGCCGCCGCCGTGGTGGCGTCCACGATGCGCTCGGCGGCCTTGACGACGGTCGGCCAGTCGGGGTCGCCGCGGCGGTGCGCGAGCAGCTCGGCAGCCGCCGTCTCGGCGGCGGTACGGGCCTCCCCCAGCGCCTGGTAGGCCGCCCGGCGCAGCGCCAGCCGCTCCCCCGTGTCCGTCCCCGGCTCGGTCGCGAGGACCTGCCGCAAGTACGCCTCCGTGCAGTGCAGCGCGGCGGCGACCCGCGGCCCGACCCGGCGCCGCGGGTCCGCCAGCCGTGGCAGGTGGCCGACGACCAGCACGATGAGGCAGGCGATCGAGGTGTCGACGATCCGCTCGGGCGCGGCCTCCGGTGCGCCGCTGACGTGGACGAACGACAGCACCATGAGCGTGATCGCGACGGTCTGCAGGGCGAAGTGCCGGGTGGCGAAGGGCAGCAGCGCGCCGCCCGCCGTGGCCATCACCACGGGCCACCACGCGTCGGGGAGCGCCAGTCCGGCCAGGGCGAAGATCAGCACGCCGCAGGCGGTACCGGCGAAGCGGTTGACCGTACGGGAGAACAGCGGGCCGAGGTCGGGCTTGACGAGGAACGTGGCGGTGGCGGGCAGCCAGTACCAGTGCTCGGCGCGCAGCAGCAGCGCCATGGCGGTGCAGGCGGCGATGCAGATGCCGACCCGCAGGCCGTAGTCGCGCCCGGCGGGCCCGAAGACGCGGCGGCCGGGCCCGCGCCGCCAGGCGAACACGCCCGCGACGCCGCGCGCGAAGGAGGCCCAGCGCCCGGTCTCGAAGGCCGCGCGCGACCCGAAGGGGGTCCAGGCGCCGCTGTCCTCCTCCGGTACGGGGCGCTCCAGCGCGTCTACGGGGGCGACGGGACGCAGCCCCCGGAGGAGCCGCTCGTCCGTGGCGCCCGCCGCGGTGCCGCCGGCCGGCGGCTGGGTGCGCGCGAAGACCACCGCCGCGTCCAGCAGCGCCCGGTCGAAGGCGCTGCGCGCAGGCGTGGAGGTCTCGGGCGCCGGCAGCCGGCCCGGCGCCCGCCCGGTGCGCAGCGCCCTGGCGAGGGCGCGCGGGCCCTGTGCGACGCGGGCCGGCAGCGGCTTGGCCTCCCAGAGCAGGGCGACGCTGGCCTCGCAGAGCGTGGTGGCGGCGGCGAAGCGTTCGATGAGCCGGCGCTCGTCGGTGCGGGGCCTGCGGCGCAGCAGCCGGCGCAGCCGCATGGCCTCGTCGGCCCGGTCCAGTGCCGTGGTCAGCCGGCGCCTGGCCGGTTCGGCGCCCGGCGTGCCGACGGCCACCAGCGCGTCGGCGAGCGCGTCGAAGACGGTGGCGACGGTCGCGCGCTCGCCGCTGAGCGACCCGCCCGGGGGCCGCGGCGAGCGCAGTACCAGCCGCAGCAGGAGCAGCCAGCCGGCGCCGGCCAGCGTCAGCAGGCCCTTGGTCCACGGCTCCAGGTGCGGCAGCGGCATGCCGGCGCCGAGGATCGCGGCGGCCAGCATCTGCATGCCGGCGGTGGAGCGCACGGGCCCGGCGACGCTGCCGGCGCCGGAGACGAACCCGATGCCGAAGAGGGCGAGCACCAGCCACCAGCCGACGTCCGCGAGGGAGGCGCCGGCGAACATGCCCAGGGCAACGGCCAGCGCGGGCAGCCCGATGTGCACGACACCCCTGCGCCGGGTGCCGGGGCGGTCGTTGACGCCCGCGAGCATCGCGCCCAGGCCCGCGAGGACGCCGGCCGCCGGGTGCCCGGTGGCGACGCCCGCGCCCAGCAGCGGCCCGGCGCACAGCGCCCCTCTGACCACCGCCGACCACGGCACGGGCAGCCGCTGCCAGCGGAAGGGGTGGGCGAGCCAGACGGGTACGGCGGGGGGCATGGGCCTCCTTGAGTCGGCTGCGTACGGGTGCGGGACGGTGCGTCAGGGGTCTTCGCTGCGTACGAGTACGGACGGTCCGTGGGGCGTCGTCGGCCGACGGTCTGCTGGTACCAGCCTAAGTGCCGGGATTGTCCCGGTCGCTGCCGGAGGGTTAACCCAAGATCACAAACGTGCGGCGGTGCTCCGGATACGGTCCTGGCATGACGAACGATGTGATCGTGGTGGGAGCCGGTGTCACCGGTCTGACCTGCGCCGTCCAGCTCGCCGAGACCGGCCGTGCGGTCCGGGTGATCAGCCGGGACCGGGCCGCCGGCACGACGTCCTCCGTGGCGGGCGGGCTGTGCTGGCCGTACCGCATCCTCCCGGAGGAGGCGGCGGTCCGGTGGTCGGTGCGCGGCTACGAAGCGCTGGCGGGACTCGCCGGGACCGAGGGCACGGGCGTACGGATGGTGACGGGCACGATGGCGGCGGCCTCGGTGCCGGACCGCTGGCGGGACGCCGTACCGGGACTGCGCGCCGCGCGCCCCGAAGAGCTGCCCGCCGGCATACCCGAGGGCCTGCGGGCCCGCACTCCTCTGGTGGCCATGGACGCACATCTCCAGTACCTGGAACGGCGGCTGGCCGCGGCCGGCGGCACCGTGGAGCGGCGCCCGGCCGGCTCCCTGGATGCCCTGACCCTGGAGGCCGGCGCGGTGGTGAACTGCTCGGGCCTGGGCGCCCGGGAACTGGTGCCCGACCCGGACGTGCGTCCCGTACAGGGCCAGCTCGTGATCGTGGAGAACCCGGGCGTCGAGGAGTGGTTCGTCGACGCCGACGGCCACGCGGACACCACGACGTACATGCTGCCGCAGCCGTACGGCGTCGTGCTGGGCGGTACGGCGGTCGAGGGGGCGTGGTCCACCGAGCCCGATCCGGCGGTCGCCGAGGCGATCGTGGCGCGCTGTGCGCGCATCCACCCCGCGCTGGCCGACGCGCGGATCCTCGCGCACCGGGTGGGGCTGCGCCCGGCCCGGCCCGCGGTGCGCCTGGAGGCCGAGCGGCTGCCCGGCGGCGGGCTGTGCGTGCACAACTACGGGCACGGCGGCGCGGGCGTCACCGTGGCGTGGGGCTGCGCGGACGAGGTGGTGCGGCTGCTGGACGCGGCGGCCTGAGACCCTCCGGACGCGCCGGAGCGGAGGGCCACGACGGCCCTCCGCTCCAGTGACGCACACGGCACCGACAAGGCCGGTGACGCGCCTGCCGATCAGTCCTTCCCGGTACCCGCCGGAGCCGGCCCGTCCGTGTCGCTGACGACCGTCGTCTCCTCGGCCGAGCCGCCGTTGGACGGCCCGATCCGGATCTCGAAGTCGCCCTCGTACTTCTCGTGTCCGGCCACGACCGCGGCCTCGATGACCTCCTCGCCGATCTGGCCGCGCACGATGAGCGGGTCGCTCCGCAGGTCCT
Organism: Streptomyces ochraceiscleroticus; assembly: GCF_000720485.1. GTDB lineage: Bacteria > Actinomycetota > Actinomycetes > Streptomycetales > Streptomycetaceae > Streptomyces > Streptomyces ochraceiscleroticus. The sequence continues at coordinate 12,251 of NZ_JOAX01000019.1, forward strand.
TCAGCAGCGCCCAGCACATCATGATCATGACCAGTGTGAACGGCGCGGCGACCAGGATCGTGAGGTTCTGCAGACCCGTGAGCGCGTCGCCGCTGCCGCCGCCGATGAGCAGCATGATCGCGGCGACCGCGCCCGTGACCACGCCCCAGAAGATGACGACGGGCTTGGTCGGCTCCATGGTGCCCTTCTGGGACAGCGTGCCCATCACGATGGACGCGGCGTCCGCACCGGACACGAAGAAGATGCCGACCAGGATCATGACAAGCACGCTCATGAGGGTGGCGACCGGGTACTGATGCAGCACATCGAAGAGCTGCCCCTCCACGGAGGCGGTGTCCGAGAGCTGCTTGTGCTCCTTCAGGAACATCGCGGACTGCCCGAAGATCGCGAACCAGATGAGGCTCACGACGCTGGGCACCAGGATCACGCCGCCGACGAACTGACGGATCGTGCGGCCCCGGCTGATGCGCGCGATGAACATGCCCACGAAGGGCGTCCAGGAGATCCACCACGCCCAGTAGAAGACCGTCCAGCTGCGCAGCCAGGCGTCGACGTCCTCACCGCTGCTGGCGCCCGTACGGCCGGCCATCTGCGACAGTTCGCCGAAGAACGTGGCCACACCGGTGGGCACCATGTTCAGGATGAGGATGGTCGGCCCCGCGATGAACACGAAGACGGCCAGGATCAGCGCCAGCACCATGTTGATGTTGGACAGCCACTGGATGCCCTTGGCGATGCCGGAGACCGCGGAGAGGATGAACGCGACCGTCAGCACGGTGATGATGACCACCAGCAGGGTCGTGCTGACGCTGTCCTTCCAGCCGAGCACCTTGATGCCGCTGCCGATCTGCAGCGCCCCCAGACCCAGCGAGGCGGCCGAGCCGAAGAGCGTCGCGAAGATCGCCAGGATGTCGATGACCCGGCCGCCCGCTCCGTTGGCCCGGCGGACCCCGATCAGCGGCGTGAAGACGGCACTTATCGTCTGCCTGCGACCCCGCCGGAAGGTGCTGTAGGCGATGCCGAGCCCGACCACCGCGTAGATGGCCCACGGGTGCAGCGTCCAGTGGAACAGCGTGGTGGCCATCGCCGTGTCCATGGCCTGCGCGGCGTCCCGGGGGTGGGTGCCCGGCGGATGGGTGCTGAAGTGCCCCAGCGGCTCGCTCACGCCGTAGAACATCAGGCCGATGCCCATGCCGGCGCTGAACATCATCGCGATCCAGGAGACCGTACGGAACTCGGGCTGCTCGCCCTCCGTTCCGAGCGTGATGCGCCCGTACTTGCTGATCGCCAGCCAGATCGCGAAGATCACAAAAGCGGACGCGGCCAGGACGAAGGCCCAGCCGCCGTTCTTGATGAGCCAGTCGAGCATCGTGCTCGACGCGTTCTCGAGTGACTTGGTGGAGGTCGCTCCCCAGACGATGAAGGCCAGGGTGAGCAGTGCCGTGACGCCGAAGACCACGCGGTCGGTCTGGGCGGGGCGGGCACTTTGCGACTCCGGGGGCAGGTCGATCCGGGCCGTTGGCCCGCTCCCGCCCCCCGGTTCGTTCTCTCTGTCCGTCACGTGGTGACCTTTCGATGGGCTGGATTTCCCCTAGCCATTACCCCCTACCACGGTTTAACACGCGGTCGACGGCTTCGCGGCCGTAAGGTGATATGCCGATCGTTCATCGAGCAGCAGCGGCACGAGCGCCCGCTGGGGCTGGCGCAGCCGTACGACGGCACCCTCGCCGTCGCGTTCGGCCTGTACGCCGTGCAGCGCGAGCTCGTCCCCGACCTCCGCATAGCTTCCCTTGTCCAGCCGGTAGGCGCACGGCGGGTCCTGGAGGATCTCCTCGTCCGTTGCCGGATCGTTGTCGGCGCCGCCGAAGTAGACGGGCCCGCGGTCCGCGTATCCTGCCAGCCGCGCCGCCGTGGTGGCCGCCTCGATCCGGCCACGGCGCTCCCCGAGGAAGGCGAACGCGCCCTCAAGCCCGGCGAGCTGGGAGATCAACCGGCGCCGGTTGTTCACGGCCGGGTCGTCCTTCTCGGCCTGCGTGAGCGGCGTCGTACGGGTCTCGACGAGCAGCCCGACGGAGTTCTTCACGCCTGCCGTGTTGCGCAGGATGCGTTCCTGTCCGTCGCCCGCCACCTGCTTGATGGGCTCGCCGGTCTCCGGGTCGGTCCAGATGCCGTAGATGCCGGTGCTGAAGCCGTTTTCCTGCACGGTGGGGCGTACGTACCGTTCGGAGAGCGTACTGGCCTCCTCGTGCACCGCGTCCTGGGTGTTGAGGCTGCGCGGCCACAGGGACAGCAGGTCCTTGTCGTAGTACGGCGGGGTGGCTCCGTACTCGTGCAGGTCGTAGACGGTGTCCGGGCGGTAGTCGCGGAACAGCGTGGCCATCGTGCGGGCCTCGGCGGTCTTCAGAGCGAGGTGGTCGCGGTTGATGTCCACGCCGTCGGAGTTGCCGCGGGTGTTCGCGGCCCGGCCGTCGGGGTTGGCGGTCGGCAGGACGAGGACGCTGGTGTGCTCCAGGAAGCGGCGGGTGGCCGCGTCGGTGGCGTACGCGAGGTTCCGGACCGTGGACAGGCACGCCTCGCGCCCGGACGGCTCGTTGCCGTGCTGGGAGCAGATCAGCAGGACGGAGTTGCCGCGGCGTATCCGGTCGGCGGTGGGCGGCTGCGTGGCGCCGATACGGACGAGCTGGAGCGGGCGTCCCTGCTTCGTCGAGCCGATGCGGTCGACGCGCGTGCGCGCGCTGTCCCGGTCGAGGCGGGCGAGGAACTCCTGCTCCTCGGGCTGGGTGGTCCAGCGCGCGCCGTTGCTGGTCTCGAAGCCGGTGCGCGGCCCTTCGTGCGCCGCGGCCGTGGCCGGCGCCGGTGCGGCCAGGAAGGCCGTGGTCAGCGCGGTGGTGACGGCGCCGAGGAGCGCGGCGCGGAATCTGTACCTCACGAAGCGGTGCCTCCTTGGTGGAGCGGACAGGGTGCTCCGGGCCGGGACCGTGTGCGTACGCCGCGGCCCCGGCCCGGTGGTCAGCGGGCGTCCGGTACGGGCCGGCCGGGACGCGGCGCGTCCAGTCCGGCGAGCGGCCCTGCCTCGGTGTGCGTGGCCTTGGGCGTACCGGAGAGAGCGCGCGTTGCGCCCGTGAGCGGCAGTTCGGCCTTGGTGCGGGACAGGTCGAGGGCGAGCGTCGGCCGGGTGGACGGCGGGTCGATGAGCCCGGCGTCCGTGCCGCCCACGATCAGCGCGAGCCGGTGCCCGGCGGGCACGACATGGTCGGTGGCGGCCAGGTCCACGGTGATCGTGTACGGCTTGCCGGGCGTCAGCGGGCGGCCCTTGTGCGGGTCGGCGTACGTGCCGAGGTCGGCCCAGCCGCGGCTGAAGACGGTCTGCCGCACCTTCTCGGTGTCGGGCGCGGTCTCCTTGAAGCAGGCGCTGTCGCCGTCCCGGCTCGCGCCCCAGCAGGTGCGCCGGTCCAGCGTGGTGATGCCTTCACCCTCCCCCGCGTAGTCGCGGACGGTGGCGGGGCCGAGGTCGACCAGTACGGCCGAGAGGTGGGCGGTGGCGGTGGACGGGGTGGCGGTCACGGTGACCTTGCCGGAGCCGGACAGGCGCAGCGGTGCCGCCAGCGGCGCGGTGCTGAACGCGGCCTTGGCGGCGGTCGGTTGGTCGGCGTGCGCCGCCCAGTCGGTCTCGCTCAGCTTCGGGTCGTCGGTGAAGGTCTCGGTGGCGCCGGGCGGCGCGGGCTTCGTCCCGAGCACCCCGACACCGGGCTGCTCGCCCTTGCCGGGCCGCAGGGTCGTACGTGCTGCCGTGCCGGGCGCGGGCCAGACGCGGTCCATCGACCACTCCCCGGGCGCCCGCTCGATGTCGGCCATCGGGGCGCGGTCGACGCCGTTCTCGTAACCCATCAGGTAGTGGTCGAACCACCGGTGCAGTGCCGGAACCCAGTCCGTGCGCCGGAAGTCGAACGGATCGACGTGCCCGGTCCGGGAGAGCCAGATCTTGCGCTCGACGCCGTTCTTCGCCAGCGCGTCCCACCACTGCCCGAAGTGCTTGGTGCGGACATTGAGGTCCTGCATGCCGTGCACAACGAAGACGCTGGCCTTCACCTTGCGCGCGTCCTTCACGTAGTCGCGCGCGTCCCACAGGTCCGTCCAGTCGCCGGTGCGCGGCGCGCCGTCGACGAGCTGCTTCTGTACGGCGGCGCAGCGGGTGCGGGCCGCCGGGCTCTCGACGTAGTCGGACAGCCACTCGGGGCCGGAGTCGTAGAGCGGCGCGCCCTGGGAGAAGTAGTAGTCGTACCAGGAGGAGATGGCGCCGATGGGCACGATGGTCTTCAGGTTCGGCACACCGGTGGCGGCGACACCGTTGGCCACCGTGCCGTCGTAACTCTTGCCGATCATGCCGGTCCTGCCGTTGGACCAGTCGGCGGCGACCCGTTTCCCGCCCGTGGGGGCGTCGTAGCCGCGGGCGCGGCCGGCCAGCCAGTCCACGACGGCCTTCGCGGACTGCACGTCGGAGCGGCCGCCGACGTCCACGCAGCCGTCGGAGTGGTTGGTGCCGGCCAGGTCGACCAGGACCGTCGCATAGCCGCGCGGCACGAAGTAGTTGTCGTAGAAGAGCGGGAACTGCACGGGGCGGCCGTCGGCGCCGTAGGTCTTCTTCTGGCTCTCGTTGCCGCGGCCGCAGCAGGAGTAGTACGGACTCGCGTCCATGATCACGGGTATCCGGCGGCCCTGCTGCGCCGGTTCGCGCGGCCGGACGATGTCGACGGCGACCCGGTCGGTCCTGCCGTCCGAGTCGCCGTCGATCCTGGTGTCCACCCATACCGACTCGCGGATGGCGCGGTCGTAGGAGTACACGGGTCTGCTCTCCCCGGAGGCGCCGGGTGCGGCCTGCGCGACGCCGCCGGGCGGGAGCAGGACGGCCAGTAAGGCGGCGGTGGCCGCCACGACGAACGCTTGCCACGGTGTGCGGCCCAGCCGCGTGCGTATGGTCACCCGCGGGACCGTAGCGCGAGGCCAGGCGGGTACGTAAGGGTGCGGCAGGGACGGAAGTGACCATGACGACCCGATGTCGGTCATGTGTCAGATATGGCCATGCACCTGACGTGGGGCGCGGCAGTACATAGGGTCAGAAGCGATCCCGACCAGGATCGGCACCACCCCCCACGAAGGCCGGAACCGACCGGCCTCTCCGACGAGTTGGAGGACTCGTGCGTCACAGACTCCTCGTGCCGGGCGCCGCCGCGCTCAGCCTGCTGCTGGCGATCCCGGCATCGGCTGCCGACTACTCCCCCGGCGCGCCGGGCGTGGGTGACTCGTACTACCCCGAGAGCGGCAACGGCGGGTACGACGTCTCCCACTACGACCTGCGCCTGAAGTACCAGCCGAAGACGGACCTGCTGGAGGGCACCGCGACCCTCCTCGCGAAGACCACGCAGGACCTCTCGCGCTTCAACCTCGACTTCGGCCTGAAGGTCAGCGAGGTCCGCGTCAACGGCAAGAAGGCGGCCTTCAAGGCGTCCGGCAAGCACGAGCTGGAGGTGACGCCGGCCGCGCCGCTGCCCAAGGGCAAGGACATCAGCGTCGTCGTGCGCTACGCGGGCAAGCCCTCCGAGCTGAAGATCGACGGCTTCACGGCCTGGGCGCGCACCCCCGACGGCGGCGTGGTCGCGCAGGAGCCGGACTCGGCGGTCTGGTGGTACCCGAGCAACGACCACCCCACCGACAAGGCCACGTACGACATCTCGGTGGCCGTGCCGGACGGCACCCAGGCGCTCAGCAACGGCTTGCTGCTCTCGCAGTCCTCCAAGCTCGGCTGGACGCGCTACAACTGGCGCTCGGACAAGCCGCAGGCGACGTATCTGACCACACTCGCGGTCGGCAAGTTCGACATCACCAAGGACACCACGGCGAACGGCCTGCCGGTCATCAACGCCGTCAGCAAGGACCTCGGGAGCAACGAGGGCGCGGCGAAGTCCAGCATCGAGCGCACCACCGAGGTCGCGGAGTGGCTGGAGACCGTCTTCGGTCCGTACCCGTTCAACGCACTCGGCGGTTACGTACCGAACGTCCCGGCCGGTTACGCGCTGGAGACCCAGACCCGCCCCTTCTACGGCAAGAAGGCGTTCGACGCGGGCACCAACGTCTCCGTCGTCGTCCACGAGCTGGCCCACCAGTGGTACGGCGACAGCGTCTCGCTCAAGGACTGGAAGGACATCTGGGTCAACGAGGGCTTCGCGCGCTACAGCCAGTGGCTGTGGTCGGAGAAGGAGGGCGAGGGCACGGCGCAGGAGCTGGCGGACTACGTGTACGACCAGCACCCCGCCGACGACGCCTTCTGGACGGTGAAGCCGGGCGACCCGGGCCCGGACAACCAGTTCGACATCGCGGTCTACGACCGGGGCGCGCTGGCCCTCCAGGCGCTGCGCAACAAGCTCGGCGACAAGACCTTCTTCTCGATCCTCAAGTCCTGGCCGACCGAGAACAAGTACGGCAACGCCTCGGTCGCCGACTTCGTGAAGTTCGCCGAGGAGAAGTCCGGCAAGCCGCTCGCCGCCTTCTTCGACACCTGGCTGTACCAGCCCGCCAAGCCGTCGGCCCCGGCGGCGAAGGGCGCCACGATCGCGGCCGCCGAGACCCGCGCGGAGCGGCCGAAGTCCTGGAAGTCGATCGCTGCGACGAACGACGTCCACGCGCACGGCGACGTCCATGCGCAGGATGGCCACCGCCCGGAGTAAATCTCCCCGCCGACCGGCGGTTACCAGAAGGTAATGACTGCTGATTGGATGTGCGGCGCCGGATCAACACCCCTACCCCACAGGGAGATTCAGTGCCGCACTCCACGCCGCGACGTCACCGCGCCGCCGTCCTCGCCACCGCGATCGCCGTCGCCTCGTCGCCGCTCCTCACGGCCGCCACCGCAACGGCCGCACCGGCCGCCGCCGCGGACACCCCCGCGCTCAAGGTCCTCACGTACAACGCATTCCTGTTCAGCAAGACGCTCTACCCCAACTGGGGCCAGGACCACCGCGCGAAGGAGATCCCCGCGGCGGACTTCTTCCGCGGCCAGGACGTCGTCGTCCTCCAGGAGGCGTTCGACAACTCTTCCTCCGACGCCCTGAAGGCGAACGCCGCCGCGGCGTACCCGTACCAGACCCCGGTGGTGGGCCGCGGCAAGGACGGCTGGGACGCCACCGGAGGCGCGTACTCCTCGCTCACCCCGGAGGACGGCGGCGTCACCCTGCTCAGCAAGTGGCCGGTGCTCCGCAAGGAGCAGTACGTCTACAAGGACGCGTGCGGCTCCGACTCCTACTCCAACAAGGGCTTCGTCTACGCCGTACTGAACGTGAACGGCACGAAGGTGCACGTCGTCGGCACCCACACGCAGTCCACCGACCCCGGCTGCGCCGCGGGCGAGGCCGCCACGACCCGCGCGAAGCAGTTCACCGAGATGGATGCCTTCCTGGACGCCAAGAACATCCCGGCCGACGAGGAGGTCATGGTCGCGGGCGACTTCAACGTCGACTCCCGCGGTGACGAGTACGGGGCGATGCTCAAGGCGGCCGATCTGGCGCCCGCCGACGCCCGCACCGGCCACCCGTACTCCTTCGACACCCAGGAGAACTCCATCGCGAAGGACCGGTATCCCAACGATCCCCGCGAGGACCTGGACCACGTGCTGCACCGCAACGGCCACGCCCGCCCCGCCAACTGGCAGAACGAGGTCGTCAAGGAGACCAGCGCCCCCTGGACGGTCACCAGCGGCGGCAAGGACTACACGTACACCAATCTGTCGGACCACTATCCGGTGACGGCGGGCTGACGACCACCGCCCGGCCGGCCGCGGCAGAGCCGCCGGAACGCCCGCGGCCGCGCTCGCCGGAAAGGCGAACGCGGCCGCGGAAACCGCTGTGAACTCCGGGAGGGTCAGCGCTGCCCGGGGATCTTCGGCGCGTCGGGCCCGTCCAGGGCCGCCCGCTCCGCCGCGATCCGCGCCACCTTGCCGCGGACCGCGAACCAGCCGATGACCAGGGCCGCCGCGAGGACCGGGATCAGCATCACGGTCTGCCGGCCGACGCCGCCGTCGAACCACATCAGGACGATGACGCCGAGCAGGAAGACGATCGTGGCGATGTCCGTGACCGGCGTACCGGGCAGCCGGAACTTCGGCCGGTCGGCCAGCCCCGCACGGGAGCGGCGGACGAACACCATGTGACAGATCATGATCACGACCCAGGTGCTGATGACACCCAGCGCCGCGATATTGATGACGATCTCGAACGCTTCTTCCGGCAGGAAGTAGTTCAGGCCGACGCCCAGCACACACACCGCGGAGGTGAGCATGATGCCGCCGTACGGAACCTGGTGGCGGTTCATCCGGCCGACGAACTTGGGCGCGGACCCGGACATCGACATCGAGCGCAGGATGCGCCCGGTCGAGTAGAGGCCGGAGTTGAGGCTGGACATCGCGGCGGTCAGGACGACGAGGTTCATGACGTCGCCCGCGTACGGCACGCCGACGTTGGACAGCACGGTGACGAAGGGGCTCTCCCCGTCGGTGAACTTGTTCCACGGCAGCAGCATCGTGAGCAGCACGACCGAGCCGACGTAGAAGACGCCGACCCGCCACATGATGGAGTTGACGGCCTTCGGCACGACCTTCTCCGGCTCGCTGGTCTCGCCCGCGGTGACGCCGACCAGCTCGACGGCGGAGTACGCGAAGACGACTCCCTGGAGCACGATCACGACCGGGAGCAGGCCGGTCGGGAAGAGGCCGCCGTTGTCGGTGATCAGGTCGAGGCCCGGCGTATGGCCGCCCACGGGGTGCTGGGTGGACAGCAGGAAGATGCCGATGAGCATGAAGGCGACCAGCGCCGCGACCTTGATGATCGCGAACCAGAACTCCAGCTCGCCGAAGATCTTCACCGAGATCAGGTTCACGGCCAGCACGACCGCGAGGGCGATCAGCGCCATCACCCACTGCGGGATATCGGTGAACATGCTCCAGTAGTGCGTGTAGAGCGCGATGGCCGTGATGTCGGCGATACCGGTGGTCGACCAGTTCACGACGTACATCCAGCCCGCCACGTAGGCGCCCTTCTCGCCCAGGAACTCACGGGCGTAGGAGACGAAGGAGCCGGAGGAGGGGCGGTGCAGCACCAGTTCGCCGAGCGCCCGCACGACGAAGAAGGCGAAGAGGCCGCAGACCGCGTAGGCGATGGCCAGCGCGGGCCCCGCGGAGTGCAGCCGGCCGCCGGCGCCGAGGAAGAGGCCGGTGCCGATCGCGCCGCCGATGGCGATCATGTTGATGTGCCGGGCCTTGAGGCCCTTGCTGTATCCGGCGTCGCCCGCGTCGTGCGGGGCGGAGCCGTTCCCCCCGTCCGGCGGCCGGTAGGCGTCTTCCTGGACGGTTTGCGTGCTCACAGGTGCGTCATCTCGCTTTCGGGAGGGCGGTGGAGCGACGGCCGGCTGCTGCGGATCGCGCGAGCCGGACCGACCGCACACCTTCCCCGAAGTCCGGGCATCCGTCTGTGAAAGAGATCACAGACGGTCGACTGCGGAGCTCGTCCGAGCCCTTGAGGACCGGTTGAGGACCGGTCCGACGGCCTCCCTCAGTCCTTCAGGATCAGTACCAGCGCCAGTACTGCCGCCAGCGGCCAGCCGGCCAGCAGGACGACCGCCCACAGGCCGCCGCCGGGCCCCCTGAGCAGCGCCACGAGTCGCTCGACCAGGCCGAGGCGGTCCTCGGGGCCGTCCTCGGTGCTGCCCTCGCCCTGCTGCGCCCCTGCGGCCGCCCCGGACCCCGGTACCGCCTTCTCGGCCCCTGCCGGGGCGTCGGAGGCATCCTTGCGGCCGGACGTGGCGGGCGCCGACTCCCCCGCCCGCCCGGGCTCCGGCACCGGTACCGTCCCCGCCGCCAGCTCCGCCACCGGCACCCGCGCGGAGACCGCCGGCGGGAACGCCCGCTCGTCCTCCAGGAAGCGCGCGAAGACGTCCAGCACCATCGGCCGCAGCCCCGGCAGGTCGGTGTCCGCCACGGACATCCGCGCCCGCGCGCCCGATCCCCCGGTGACGACCACGCCGTACGCGAGCTCGATGGGCCGGCCGCTGCGGTCGCGCAGCACCACCCCGTCCGCGCCGGGCGGCGACGCCTGGACGATGCGGTACGAGAGTCCGATGCGCCCGCCGCCCGGCAGCGCCGCCTCCGCGTGCCGGCTCTCCCCCTCCTGCGTCAGGCTGCCGGTGATCGCGTCGCGCAGCAGCCCGGACAGATTGCGCTCGCTCAGGAAGCGCGGCACGAGCAGCGTGCGCTGCCCCACCCTCCGGCCGCGCGCCACCAGGAAGGGCCAGCAGCCGGCGTCCCGGGACCCCCTGCGGCTCACGGCGCCTCGCCGTCGCGCAGTACGGAGGCCGGCATCTTGGCCACGAAGGAGGCCAGTTCGGCGTTCATGCGGTCCATCGCGATCCGCCGCGCGGAGGCCGCCTCCTCGGTGAGCCGGTCGACCTTTCCCAGCTCACGCTCCCGCAGGCCCATCTTGATGTCGCCCGGCTCCGTCAGCCGGCTGGCGAACATCTCCACCGCGGCCTCGCTCACCTTGTCCAGCCTCTTCCCGCCGACCACGGCACCCAGGGCGCCGGTGAGGGCCTTGCTGAGCCGGGTGCTGAGCATGCCGCTCAGCCACTTGATTCTCTCCGCCGCGGTGAGCGCGGTCCCGATCTGGATGTCTTCGATGAGCCGGCGGCGGGTGGCGTCGTCCAGCTGCCCGAGGATCGAGGCGAAGATGTCGGGCAGGATCGCGAGAAACGGCACCTCGACGTACTGCGGGTGCGGCGCCGCCCCCCGCTGCTTGCGCATCCGGCCGTCCGGCTCCAGCGTCGCGTAGTCGGGGCCCACCGAGCTGACCGGCAGCAGCCGGACGGCGGGCGCGTATTCGTTGCCGGCCATAGCGACGTTCCCCACGAGGTGCGCGAACTCCTCGACGGCGCACAGCGCGTCCCGGACCGCGGCCAGGGACGCCCCTTCCGTGGGGGCGTGCCCGGCGAGCAGATCCCACTTGGTGATCACGAAGTGCACCGGCTTCTCCGCCGACTGCAGCAGCCCGAAGATCATCGACATCTCGTGGTGGAAGTGGTCGAGGCCCGCTTCGGTGCCGACCAGGAGCTCGCGCACATACTGCCCGTCCAGCAGGCACAGGATCGTGTCCGCGGCCACCAGCCGCTCGGTCAGCTCCTCCTGGGCCCGCGAGGCGGCGTCGTCCTCGGTGGCTTCCGTCAGCAGCTCGCCCGCGTAGTCCAGGTACTTGATCCGCAGCACCGAGTGGTTCTTGGTGCTGCGCCGGGTCTTGCAGTCGAAGGTGTACTCGCGGCCGTTGTGCACGCGCGTGGAGGCCGGCCACTCCTCGCGGTCCCGCACCTGGCGGTAGATGTCCATCAGCTCGATGCGCTGCGCGTGCGAGCACTCCAGGAAGACCGCGGCGCTGCTCTGCACCTGGAGGCGCTTGAAGAGGCTGGAGAGGTAGACGGTCTTGCCTGATCCGGACGGCCCCAAGACCAGTACGCGCACGGTGAACGGGTCATCGCTGAGTTCGAGCATGCGTCCCCCGGGGAGCTCAGTAACGGGAGGGACGCTACTGACAACGGACGGCGGGACGACGAGGAACCGGGGGTGCGTCACCCGTCGGAGTGGTGACAAAGCTGGTGAGACAGCAATACTGTCCAACATGATGGAGTCCGCTGCCGACCTGAGCCTGACCGTCGACGAGCTGGCCGCCCGGGCCGGTGTCACGGTCCGTACGATCCGGTTCTACAGCACCCGCGGGCTGCTCCCGCCGCCGGAGATCGGCCCGCGCCGCGTCGGCCGGTACGGCCCCGGCCACCTCTCCCGGCTCGCGCTCATCGAGGAGCTGCAGCACCAGGGCATGACGCTGTCGGCGATCGAACGGTACCTGGAGCAGCTGCCGCCCGACCTCAGCGCCGAGGACCTCGCCATTCACCGCGCCCTGGTCGCCGGCTGGCTCCCGGACCGGGCCGAGGAGCAGTCGCTCGCGCAGCTGGAGCGGCGGGTGGGCCGGTCGCTCACCGACCAGGACCTGGACCGGCTGGCCGCGATGAGCGTGCTGGTGCGCACCGAGGAGGCCGGCGTCTTCCAGGTGGATCCGGGGCTGCTGCAGCTCGGCGTGCGGCTGCTGGACGTGCCGATCGCGCTGGAGACGATCCTCGCGGCCCGTACGGTCGTGCTGGAGCACACCCGCTCGGCGGCCCGGGAACTGAGCCGGCTGTTCAGGGACGAGGTCGGGGCCGCGTACGAGGACGGCGGGCCGGACGCCGCCGAGGTGGCCCGGCGCAAGTCCCTCTCCGCGGATATGCAGCCGCTGGTCGTACAGGCGCTGGTCACAGCCTTTCAGCGGTCGATGAAGGAAGAGCTGCGGGAGTGGTTCGGCGGGCGGTGAGGGAGCGGGCCGCCGCGCGACCCGCCCCCACCTCCGTCAGTCGCTGAAGCGCTCGCCCTTCGCCGCCTTCTCCAGCAGCAGCGCCGACGGCGCGAACCGCTCGCCGTACGCCGCCTGGAGCTCCTTGGCGCGGGCCACGAAGCCGGCCACGCCGCCCTCGTACCCGTTGATGTACTGCATCACGCCGCCGGTCCAGCCGGGGAAGCCGATGCCGAAGATGGAGCCGATGTTGGCGTCGGCGACCGAGGTCAGCACGCCTTCCTCGAAGAGGCGCACGGTGTCCAGGGCCTCGGCGAAGAGCATCCGCTCCTGCATGTCCTTGAACGGGATCTCCGCGTCCGGCTTGGCGTAGTGCTCCCGCAGTCCGGGCCACAGGCCCTTCCGCTTGCCGTCCTCGCCGTACTCGTAGAAGCCCGCGCCCCCGCTGCGCCCCGGCCGTCCGAACTCGTCGACCATGCGGTCGATCAGCGCGTCCCCGGGATGCGGCGCCCAGCTTCCGCCCGCCTCCTCGATCGCCTTGCGGGTCTCGTTGCGGATCTTCCGCGGCAGGGTCAGCGTCAGCTCGTCCATCAGGGAGAGCACCTTGGCCGGGTAGCCGGCCTGGCCCGCGGCCTGCTCGACGGAGGCCGGGTCGACGCCCTCGGCGACCATCGCCACGCCCTCGTTGATGAAGTGGCCGATGACGCGGGAGGTGAAGAAGCCGCGGCTGTCGTTGACCACGATGGGGGTCTTGCGGATCTGGCGTACCAGGTCGAAGGCGCGGGCCAGCGCCTCGTCGCCGGTCCGCTCGCCCTTGATGATCTCCACCAGCGGCATCTTGTCGACCGGCGAGAAGAAGTGCAGGCCGATGAAGTCCTGCTTGCGCTGGACGCCTTCGGCGAGGCCGGTGATCGGCAGGGTGGAGGTGTTGGAGCACAGCAGCGCGTCGGGCGCGACGATGCCCTCGATCTCCTGGAACACCTTGTGCTTGAGCGCGGTGTCCTCGAACACCGCCTCGATGACGGCGTCACAGCCCGCCAGGTCCTGCGGGTCGGCGGTCGGGGTGATGCGGGCGAGCAGCTCGTCGCGCTTGGCCTCGGTCGTGCGCCCCTTGGCAAGCGCCTTGGCGAGCAGTCCTTCGCTGTACGCCTTGCCCTTCGCCGCGGCCTCCGGGGTGACGTCCTTCAGCACGACCTCGATACCGGCCCTGGCGCAGCTGTATGCGATGCCCGCGCCCATCATGCCGGCGCCGAGCACGGCGACCTTGGTGACCTTGCGCTCCTCGATGCCCTTCGGGCGGTTGGCCCCGGAGTTGACGGCCTGGAGGTCGAAGAAGAACGCCTGGATCATGTTCTTGGAGGTCTGGCCGGTGACCAGCTCCACGAAGTACCGCGCCTCGATGGTCTGCGCGGTCTCGAAGTCGACCTGGGAGCCCTCGACGGCGGCCGCGAGGATGTTGCGCGGGGCCGGGTACGGAGCGCCGTTGAGCTGCTTCTTGAGGTTGGCGGGGAACGCCGGGAGGTTCGCAGCGAACTTCGGGTTCGAGGGCGTGCCGCCGGGGATCTTGTACCCCTTGACGTCCCAGGGCTGCTGGGATTCGGGGTGGGCGTCGATGAACGCGCGGGCCTTGGCGAGCAGGTCCTCGGGGGTCTCGGCGACCTCGTGGATCAGCCCGTTGTCCTTCGCGCGCGTGGCGTTGTACTGGGTGCCCTGGAGGAGGACCTTCAGCAGCGCGTCGGCGATGCCGAGCAGCCGTACCGTACGGGCGACGCCGCCGCCGGCCGGGAGCAGGCCGAGGGTGACCTCGGGCAGGCCGATCTTGGTGCCGGGGGTGTCGAGCGCGACGCGGTGGTGGCAGGCGAGCGCGATCTCGTAACCGCCGCCCAGCGCCGCGCCGTTGATGGCCGCGACGACGGGCTTGCCGAGCGTCTCGATGCGGCGCAGGTCGCGCTTGATGCCCTGGCCCGCCTCGAACGCCTGCTGGGCGTTCTCCGGGCGGACGGCGATCAGCTCGCGCAGGTCGCCGCCGGCGAAGAAGGTCTTCTTGGCGGAGGTGAAGATGATGCCGCGTACGGTGTCCTTCTCGGCCTCCAGACGGTCGGCGACCGCGGCGAGGGAGGTCTTGAAGGCGTCGTTCATCGTGTTCGCCGACTGGCTCGGGTCGTCGAGGACGAGGGTGACGACGCCGGTCTCGTCCTGCTCCCAGCGGATGGTGCTGGCTTCACTCATGGTGCGTTCTCCGTAAGGGGTCGGGACGGACGGTCAGAGGCGCTCGATGACGGTGGCGACGCCCATGCCGCCGCCGACGCAGAGGGTGGCCAGGCCGTAGCGCTTGTCCTGGCGCTCCAGCTCGTCGATGAGGGTGCCGAGGATCATCGCGCCAGTGGCGCCGAGCGGGTGGCCCATGGCGATCGCGCCGCCGTTGACGTTGACCTTGTCCAGGCTCAGGCCCATGTCCTGCACGAAGCGCAGCACGACGGCCGCGAACGCCTCGTTGATCTCGACCAGGTCGATGTCGTCGATGGTCAGGCCGGCCTTGGCGAGCGCCTTGCGGGAGGCGGGGGCCGGGCCGGTGAGCATGATGGTGGGCTCGGAGCCGGAGACCGCGGCGGAGATGATCCGGGCGCGCGGGGTCAGGCCGTAGCGCTCGCCGACCTCCTTGGAGCCGATCGCGACCAGCGCCGCGCCGTCCACGATGCCGGAGGAGTTGCCCGCGTGGTGGACGTGGTCGATGGACTCGACCCAGTGGTACTTCTGCAGCGCCACGGCGTCAAAGCCGCCCATGTCGCCGATGGCGGCGAAGGAGGGCTTGAGGGAGGCGAGCGAGTCGGCGGTCGTGCCGGGGCGCATGTGCTCGTCGTGGTCCAGGACGGTCAGCCCGTTGCGGTCGGTGACCGGGACGACGGACCGCTTGAAGCGGCCGTCCTTCCAGGCCGCGGCGGCCCGCTCCTGGGACAGCGCGGCGTACTCGTCCACGTCGCGGCGGCTCCAGCCCCCGATGGTGGCGATGAGGTCGGCACCGATGCCCTGCGGGACGAAGTTGGTGTCGAGGTTGGTCATCGGGTCGTTGAACCAGGCGCCGCCGTCCGAGGCCATCGGCACGCGCGACATCGACTCGACGCCGCCGGCCAGCACCAGGTCCTCCCAGCCGGAACGGACCTTGGCGGCGGCCAGGTTGACGGCCTCCAGGCCGGAGGCGCAGAAGCGGTTCTCCTGTACGCCGGCGACGGTGTCGGGCAGCCCGGCGGCGATGGCCGCGATGCGGGCGATGTCGGAGCCCTGGTCGCCGACCGGGCCGACGACGCCGAGCACGATGTCGTCCACGGCGGCCGGGTCGAGGTCCGGGAAGCGCCGGCGTACTTCGTGGATCAGGCCGACGACCAGGTCGATCGGCTTGGTGCCGTGCAGCGCGCCGGCGGCCTTGCCGCGGCCGCGCGGGGTGCGGATCGCGTCGTATACGTACGCTTCGGAAGTCACGGTGTGCAGCCTTTCAAAGGGGTGAGGGTGGGCCCGGCGTGGCGGAGCCTGGGTCAGCCGAGCAGCGAGCGGCCGATGATCTCCTTCATGATCTCGGTGGTGCCGCCGTAGATCGTCTGGATGCGGCCGTCGGTGAACGCCTTGGCGACGCGGTACTCGTTCATGTAGCCGTATCCGCCGTGCAGTTGCAGACAGCGGTCGGCCACCCGCTTCTGCAGCTCGGTGGCCCACCACTTGGCCATCGAGGCGTGTACGGCATCCAGTTGCCCGGCCGAGTGGTCGACAATGCAGCGGTCCAGGAAAGTGCGGGTCACCGCACACTCCGTGGCCATCTCGGCGATCTCGAACCGGATGTGCTGCAGCTTGGCCAGCGGCCGCCCGAACGCCTCGCGCTCCTTGACGTACTGCGTGGTGATCTCCAGCAGGTGCTCGGCCGCGGCGATGCCCGCCACCGCGATGCCCATCCGCTCCTGCGCGAGATTGGTCATCAGGTGGATGAAGGCACCGTTCAGCTCGCCGAGCAGGTTCTCCTTGGGCACGCGCACGTCATTGAAGAACAGCTCGGCGGTGTCCTGGGCCTTCTGCCCGATCTTGTCGAGGTTCCGGCCCCTCTCGAAGCCCTCCATGCCGCGCTCGAC
Source organism: Streptomyces ochraceiscleroticus (assembly GCF_000720485.1). Lineage (GTDB taxonomy): Bacteria > Actinomycetota > Actinomycetes > Streptomycetales > Streptomycetaceae > Streptomyces > Streptomyces ochraceiscleroticus. The sequence continues at coordinate 28,779 of NZ_JOAX01000019.1, forward strand.
GACCAGCAGACTGAGTCCGTGAGCGCCCCCTTCGGGGGTCGTCCTGGCGACCACGACCACCAGGTCGGCCAGGATGCCGTTGGAGATGAAGGTCTTGGAGCCGTTCAGTATCCAGTGGTCGCCGCGGTCCTCGGCGGTCGTTCTGATGCCCTGGAGGTCGGAGCCGGCGCCCGGCTCGGTCATGGCGATGGCGGTGATGATCTCGCCGCTGCAGAAGCCGGGCAGCCAGCGCCGCTTCTGCTCCTCGGTGGCCAGCGAGGTGAGGTACGGGCCGATGATGTCGTTGTGCAGGCCGACGGCCAGGCCCGCGGCGCCGGCCCGGGTGAACTCCTCGGCCAGTACGGCGGAGTAGCGGAAGTCGGCATTGCCTCCGCCGCCGTACTCCTCGGGCACGGCGAGCCCCAGCAGCCCCTGGCGGCCGGCGGCGCGCCATGCCTCCCGGCTGACGATGCCGTCCTGCTCCCACTGCTCGTAGTGCGGCTCGACCTCCTTCTTGAGGAAGGTGCGCACGGTCTCGCGGAAGGCGTCGTGGTCCTCGGTGAAGATCTGGCGCGCCATCTGCGTCGGCTGGGTCATCGTTGCGGGCCTTCCTCGGTGCCGTCGCCGGGACGATCGGTGGTGGTCAGGGCGGGGACGTCCCAGTCGCGGGCCACCGCTTCGGTGTCCGCGCCGGGCAGGGCGGGGCCGCCGCGCACCGCGCCGGGCGTGCGCGAGAAACGCGGCGCGGGCGCCGGCTGGGTGACACCGGCGTGTTGGACGAAGGTGCCGCGGGCCGCGAGATGGGGGTGATCCGGCGCCTCGCGCAGCGACAGCACGGGCGCCACGCACGCGTCGGACCCGTCGAAGACGGCCGTCCACTCCTCGCGCGTACGGGTACGGAACCGGTCGGCGATGGCCGTACGCAGCGCGCCCCACCGGGCGAAGTCCTCGCGCGGAGGCACCTCGTCCGCCAGGCCGAGCAGTCGCAGGAACTCGGCGTAGAACCGCTGCTCCAGGGCGCCGACGGCCATATGGCCGCCGTCGGCCGTCTCGTACGTCCCGTAGAAGGGCGCCCCGCCGTCCAGGAGGTTGGCGGCGCGCCGGTCCTGCCAGGCGCCCGCCTCCAGCATGCCGCGGATCATGGTGGTGAGGTGGGCCGTGCCGTCGACGATCGCGGCGTCCACGACCTGGCCGCTGCCGCCTTCGGTGCGCGCGTGCTGGAGCGCGGCGAGGATGCCGATGACGAGGTAGAGCGAGCCGCCGGCGTAGTCGCCGAGGAGGTTGGCGGGGGCGACGGGCGGGCCGTCGGCGGTGCCGGTCATGCCGAGCGCGCCGGTGAGCGCGATGTACCCGATGTCGTGCCCTGCGGTGTCGGCGAGCGGGCCGTCCTGGCCCCAGCCGGTCATCCGGCCGTAGACGAGGCGGGGGTTGCGGGCGAGGCACGCCTCGGGGCCGACGCCGAGCCGCTCGGCAACACCCGGCCGGTACCCCTCGATCAGTACGTCGGCGCGCTCGGCCAGGCCGAGGACCTGGCCCGGCCCCTCCGGAGCCTTCAGGTCGACCAGCACCGAGCGCTTGCCGCGGTTGGTGAGGTCGTGCGCCGGATCGACGCCGATGCCGGAGCCGCCGGGGCGGTCCACGCGTACGACGTCGGCGCCGAGGTCGGCGAGGTGCATCGCGGCGAACGGGCCCGGCCCGATACCGGCGAGTTCCACCACGCGCACTCCGCTCAGCGGGCCGTTCCCTGTCTGCGCCATCGCGCCCCCAGCTTGTGACACCAATGCTGTAACACTCGTGATGTTAAGAACGTGTTCCAGTTTCCACAAGCCCCTTCCGGCAGGTTGCGGAGCGGGTTCCCGGACCGCCTCCCTTGCTCGCGCGGGCACAGCGATGACAATGGCCGGATGCCGTACTCGCACCTCGCCGCCGCACTGTTCGATCCCGCCACCGGCCAGGGCTGGCGCCAGATCATCGAGCTGGCCATGGCGCTGCTGCTGTCCTCCCTCATCGGGCTGGAACGCGAGGCGCGCCAGAAGAGCGCGGGGCTGCGCACCCACACCCTCGTGGGCGTCGGCAGCGCGCTCTTCATGGAGGTGTCGATCCACGGCTTCGGGGCGGTCGCCGGCATCGAGGGCGTCGGACTCGATCCGTCCCGGGTCGCCGCACAGGTCGTCTCCGGCATCGGCTTCATCGGCGGCGGCCTGATCTTTGTGAAGAAGGACGCGGTACGCGGTCTGACCACCGCCGCGACCATCTGGCTGACCTGCGCCATCGGCATGGCCTGCGGCGGCGGGCTGCCGCTGCTCGCGCTCGCCTCGACGGCCGTGCACTTCCTCGTCGTCCGCGGCTTCCCCAAGATCACCGACCGGATGTCGATGGCCCCGACCCTGGAGCGCTTCGAACTCCGGCTCGCCTACCGCTCTCAGCACGGCCTGCTCGGCCGGATGCTGGAGATGTGCACCAGCAGCGGCTTCCAGGTGACCGACGTACAGGTCGAGACCGGGCCGGAAGAACGCGACCGGGTCGCCAGTGAAGTACTGCTCCGCCTGGAGGGCGTCGCCTCCCCCCACGATCTGCTGGAACGCCTGGCTGAGCTGGACGGCGTCCGCGGGATCACCATGGGGCGGGAGGCGGACCGCACGGAGTGAGACCCGTGACCGGCCGAAGCGGCCATCTTGGCACCACGGCGCGCGCAGCGCCGTGTTGACGCCACGTACAGCTCGTCCCTAGCGTGCGACACCTGCCGACACGATCACACCGAAGGGCCGCACCATGGGACGACAGGCTGCCGCGGGACGGGCGTACGACGTCGTCCTCTTCGGCGCGACCGGCTTCGCGGGCCGGCTCACCGCCGCCTACCTGGCCGCGCACGCCCCCGAGGGGTGCCGCTGGGCGCTGGCCGGGCGCAACAGGGCGAAGCTGGAGCGGCTCCGCGACGAGCTGGCGGCGGATCATCCGGCCTGCGCCGAGCTGCCGTTGCTGCACGCCGACGCCGCCGACCCCGAGTCGCTGCGCGCCGTGGCCACCGCGACGCGGGTGCTGGCCACCACCGTCGGCCCGTACCTGAAGTACGGCGAGCCGCTGGTGGCGGCCTGCGCCGAGGCTGGCACGGACTATGTGGACCTCACCGGCGAGCCGGAATTCGTCGACCGGATGTATCTGCGCCATCACGCGACGGCGCTCGCCTCGGGCGCGCGCCTGGTGCACGCCTGCGGCTTCGACTGCATTCCGTACGACCTCGGCGTGCACTACACGGTGGGGCTGCTGCCCGAGGGCGTACCGCTGCGCGTGGCCGGCTTCGTGCGCACCAACGCCACCTTCTCGGGCGGCACGCTGGCCTCCGCGCTGACCGCGATGTCCCGTCCGCTCGGCATGGCGCGCGCCGCCCGGGAGCGGCAGCGCGTCGAGCCGCGCCCGGTGAGCCGTACGGTGCGCGCGGCGCCCGGGACGCCGACCCGGGAGCAGGGCGTCTGGGGCGTACCGCTGCCGACCCTCGACCCGCAGATGGTCGCCCGCTCGGCGTCCGCGCTGGAGCGGTACGGGCCGGATTTCCGCTACCGCCACTACGCCGGCGTCAAGTCGCTTCCGGTGGCGGTCGGAGGCGTACTGGGCGCGAGCGTCGCGGCCGGGCTGGCCCAGCTCCCGCCCGCACGCCGGTGGCTGTCGGCCCGGCTCGCGCCCGGCGACGGACCGGACGAGGCGCGCCGGGCGAAGAGCTGGTTCAAGGTCCGCTTCGTGGGCGAGGGCGGCGGCCGACGGCTCGTCACGGAGGTCGCGGGCGGCGACCCCGGATACGACGAGACGGCGAAGATGCTCGCCGAGTCGGCCCTCTCCCTCGCGTACGACGAACTCCCCGAGACCGCGGGCCAGGTGACGGCCGCGGTCGCCATGGGCGACGCGCTCACGGAACGGCTGACGAAGGCGGGAATGCGCTTCCGGGTGGTCAGCTCGGACTGAGGCGCACGGGCGGGGTGCGGGGCGCGCCCCGCACCTTCACGCCTCCGCGAGCGCCTTCCGGCACAGCGCGTCCGCGGCCCGAGTGGTCTCCGGCTGCCGGTACTTCGTCGCCAGCCGCAGCGTATGGGCACACGCGCGGTCCAGCCCGACACGGTGCCCCACGGACACGAAGACCGGCTTCACACCCCGCCGCGTCCGCAGCGCGCGGCCGACCTCCTCGCCGCCGTCCAGCAGTGCGGAGGTGGCACCGCGCTCCGTCCCCGGCGCTTCGTACGTGAAGGTGAACGGGTTCTTCCCGACCCCGATCACCGGCAGCCCGGTGAGTACTCCCAGGTGGCTGGCGAGCCCGAAGCGGCGCGGGTGGGCGAGCCCGTAACCGTCGCAGACCACGAGGCCGGGCACGCGCTCGAGCCGGTCGAGCGCGTCGAGCACGGTCGGGATCTCCCGGAAGGCGAGCAGCCCGGGAACATACGGGAAGGACACCGGCCCCACCGCCGTCGCCTCGTCGACGACGCGCAGCGTACGGGCGTCCAGCGCGACGGCCGCCGCGGCGACGACACCCCGCTCGTCGTCGTACGCCACGTCCACTCCTGCCACCGTGCCGTCGAAGTCGGGCTCGGGGCCCGGCTCGTCGAGCACCACATGGCGGCGCAGCCGGTCCTGGGCGGCGCGGGCCGTGGCCTCGTCGGCGGGCCAGTTGCGCAGTTCGTCGTCGCGGGAGACCGTTCCAGTGATCATCATGATTCCACCACGCTACCGGGTCCCGACCGGCTGACCGACTGATCCGCCGACCGCTGACCGGACCCTGCACTTGGGCGCCTAGGCGTCGGCCGGTCGCCGCAGGCGGGCCAGCGCCGGTGCCGTGGAGTGGGGCAGCAGGTCGGCCGGCCGGGCGGGGCGTACGACGTCGACGGTCACGCCGTCGGCGAAGCGGTACGGGCGGTGCTGGAGCAGTCCCGTCAGCCGGCGGCGGAGCCGGGACACCTCGGCCCGCACCGTGACCGTACGGCTGCGCTCCCCGAACAGGTCGTCGGCCAGCTCGGCGGCCGTGCGGCCCTCCGGGTGCGCGGCCAGCACGAAGAGCAGTTCGGCGTGGCGCGGGGTGAGGTCGTGGGCCCACGTACCGCTCGGGCCCTCGACGGTCAGCGACGCCTGGTGCGGGCGGCTGACGTCCAGTACGGCGCGGGCGGGCGCCGCGGTCTCCTCCTCGATGACCCGCAGCAGCCAGCCGCCGGGCAGCGGTTCCACCGCACAGCGCCCGAGGGCGGGCAGCCAGGTCTGCGCCTCGTGCACCGTACGGGGCAGCAGCAGCCGGTCGATGGGGCTCAGGCCCGTGACGGCGGCGACCCAGCCGTGCCGGTCGGTGACCACCGCGCGCCCGGTGACCCGGGCGAGCAGCGGCGCGGCGACCGCCCGCAGCCGTTCCAGCTCGCCGAGGTGGGCCGTGCGCAGCTCGGACTCGGCGAGCCGGGCCACCGCGTCGACCAGCGCGAGCGTGCTGGGGTGCACGGTCGTGGCGGGCCCGCTGACGTCGACCACGCCGAGCACCCGGCCGTCCTTGGGGCCGCGGATGGGAGCCGCGGCGCAGGTCCAGGCGTGGTGCGTACGGACGAAGTGCTCGGCGGAGTGGATCTGTACGGGCCGCCGGGTCACCAGCGCGGTGCCGATGGCGTTCGTGCCGACGGTCTCCTCCGTCCAGGAAGCGCCCTCCACGAAGCCCAGTTGCCGCGCCTTCGCCAGGACCGTACGGCTGCCGCCGCGCCACAGGACGCGGCCCTGGCTGTCGGCGATCACCAGGATGTGCCAGGCGGCGTCGGCGATGGAGAGCAGCCCGCCGCGCAAGGTGTCCAGCGCGTCGCCGAGGCCGCACGCCCTGCGCTGCCGCTCGACCTCCTCGGGGCTGAGCGCGCCGGGCGGCGAGCCGTGGTCGGGGTCCACTCCCGTGCCCATCATGCGTTCCCAGGACTGGGCGATGACCGGCCGGGGCGGCGTCGGCGGGGCCATCCCGCTCAGTACCGCCTCGTGGGCCTGGGCGAGCAGGCGGGCGTACTGGCGGGGGTCGGTGCCCCCGGGCGGCGTCGCTGGGTCGAGGTGCACAGGGGGCACGCGGTTCTCCAGTCGTCCCGGGCCGGTGCGACGGCCTGGCAGGCCGCCGGGCAACCCCATGGTGCGCCGGGCGCGCGGCGGGGTAAACCCCTCGCCCGCGACCTGACCGGACGAGGGGGACGACACAGGGAGGGTGGGCCGTGCGGAGTACGGAGGGGCCGCCGGCCGGACCGGGGCGGGCGCGTCGGTACGGTCCGGCCGGCGGCGGCTTTCATGCGCGGCCCGCGGCCTCCTCGACGGCCGCGACCACGGCGGCGGGCGTCTCCATCTGCGCCATGTGGCCCGCGCCGTCGACGACGTGGACGGTCGCGAACGGCCGCAGGGACTCGGCGCCGGCCACCGGGATCACCTGGTCGGCGCGGCCCCAGACGGCGACCGTGGGCACGCCGGCCTTCGCCGGCAGCGCGGCCACGTCCAGCGCGGACCGCTCGCCGTCCAGCAGGGTGCCGAGCAGCGTTTGCAGCGCCCGGTCCACGCCGTCCAGCCGCTTGTACTTCAGCAGGTCGTCCACCAGTTGGCGGTTGACCAGGCCGGGGTCGGCGAACAGCTTGAGCAGGTGCGGCCTGAGCTCGCGCCGGGTGCCGGCCGAGGCGAAGCCGCGCAGGTAATCGGCGTCGATCTCCGGGCCGTACCCGGCGGGCGAGACCAGGGTCAGGGACCGTACGCGGTCGGGGGCCGCGGCCGCCGCCGCGGTGACCACGGCGCCGCCCAGCGAGTGCCCGACCAGGTGCGCGCGCTGGATGCCGAGCGCGTCCAGGAAGCCGAGCACGGTGTCCGCCAGGGTGCCGAGGCTGCCGTCGCCCACGTCCTTCGCGGAGTCGCCGTGGCCCGGCAGGTCCAGGGCGTGCACGGTACGGCTCCGGGCGAGCGGTTCCTGCACGAACAGCCAGGAGTCCTTGTCGCCGCCGTATCCGTGCACCAGGACGACGACGTCCTCGCCGTCGCCCATGGTGGTGTACGAGACCGCGCGCCCGCCGACCTCCGCGGTCCGCTGCCGCGGTCCCTCGTCCTCCTCCACGGCGCCGCTCGCGAGCTGTTCCTCGGCTTCCTTCACGACCGCGTCGATGTCGGCGTCCGGTACGTCGGCGGGGGCGACGACGGCGATGGTGCAGCCCACGGGCGCTTCGGCGCCGGCCTCGACGACGATGCGCCGCAGCACTCCCCCGTCCACGGCCTCCAGCGTCCCCGCGATCTTGTCGGTGTCGATCTCGGCCAGGTCGTCGCCCGCCTCGACCTCGTCGCCCTCGGCGACCACCCACTCCATGATCTTGCCGGTCTTCATCGACAGGCCCCACTTGGGCATCGCAACGCGCCCGATACGGTCGTCGGCCATGATCAACGCTCCCAGCCGGTGACGGACTTCACGGCATTGACGACCCGCTGGGCGTCCGGAATGTACAGGTCCTCCAGGACCGGGCTGAACGGTACGGGCGTATGCGGCGCCGTCACCATCTCGATGGGCGCGCGCAGCGATCCGAAGGCTTCCTTGGCGACCAGCGCGGAGACGTCGGTGGCCATGGAGCAGCGTGGCGTGGACTCGTCGACGACGACGAGCCGGCCGGTGTTCTCCACGCTCTCGATGATCGTGTCGGCGTCCAGCGGGCTGGTGGTGCGCGGGTCGATGACCTCGCAGCCCACGCCCGCCTTCGCCAGCTCGTCGGCGGCCTGCTCGGCGACGGAGACCATCCGCCCGAAGGCCACGACGGTCACGTCGTCGCCCTCGCGTACGACGTTGGCCTCGCCGAACGGGATGGTGTAACTCTCCGCCGGCACCTCCCCCGTGGTGTCGTACATCGCCTTGTGCTCGCAGAAAATCACCGGGTCGTCGTCCCGTATCGACTGGATCATCAGCCCCTTGGCCTCGTACGGCGAGGAAGGGATGACGACCTTCAGGCCCGGGATGTGGGTGAACAAGGGGTACAGCGCCTGCGAGTGCTGGGCGGCGGCGCGCAGCCCCGCGCCGTACATGGCGCGGATGACAACCGGCGTGACGGCCTTGCCGCCGAACATGTACCGGAACTTCGCCGCCTGGTTGAAGATCTGGTCGAAACAGACGCCCATGAAGTCGATGAACATCAGCTCGGCCACCGGCCGGAGGCCACGGGTCGCGGCGCCGACCGCGGCACCGACGAACGCCGACTCCGAGATCGGGGTGTCCAGCACCCGACCCGGGAACTTCGGGTACAGGCCCTTGGTGACGCCCAGTACGCCGCCCCAGGCGTCCGGTTCGCCGGGCGCACCCGCGCCGCCCGCGTTGTCCTCGCCCATCACGATGACCGAGCTGTCCCGCTCCATCTCCTGCATCAGCGCCTCGTTGAGCGCCTCGCGATAGCTGATCGTGCGTGCCACGGTGCTGCCTCCGTATGTACGTCGGTGAACGTCGGTGATGGGGCGGTCAGTACGAGATGTGGACGTCGGTCTCCAGGTCGGCGCGGGTGGGCAGGGGCGCGGCCTTGGCCTCCGCGACGGCCTCGTCGATCAGCCGGCCGACCTCGGCGTCCACCTGGTCCAGCTGGTCCGCGGCGAGCTGCCCGGACTCCGTCACCCGGCGGCGGAACTGCTTGAGGCAGTCCAGCGTCTCCCGGGCCTCGGCGACCTCGGTGGACCGGTACGTCTGCTGATCGCCCTCGAAGTGGCCGTAGTAGCGGGTGAGTTTGACCTCGATGAGGGTGGGGCCGCCGCCGTTCCTGGCCCGCTCCACGGCCTCGGCGGCCGCTTCGTGCACGGCGAAGAAGTCGAAGCCGTCGACGATGACACCCGGCATACCGAAGGCCGCGGCCCGGTTCGCGATGTCGCCGCCGCCCACGGACCACGCCGCCGAGGTGGCTTCGGCGTACCCGTTGTTCTCCGCTATGAAGACGGCGGGCAGGTTCCACACCGATGCCAGGTTCAGTGACTCCAGCGTGGTGCCCTGATTGCTGCCGCCGTCCCCGAAGAAGGCAACGCCCACGCCGCCGTCGCCGCGCAGCTTGGCGGCCAGCGCGGCGCCGCAGATCAGCGGCGGACCACCGCCGACGATGCCGTTGGCGCCGAGCATGCCCTTGCTCAGGTCGGCGATGTGCATCGAGCCGCCCTTGCCGTGGCAGGACCCGGAGGTACGACCGTAGATCTCGGCCATCATCTCCTTCACGTCCACGCCCTTGGCGATGCAGTGGCCATGGCCGCGATGGGTGCTGGAGAGGGCGTCCCGGTCGTCGTCGAGATGCATGCACACCCCGGTGGCCGACGCCTCCTCGCCCGCATACAGGTGGACGAAGCCGGGGATGTCGCCGGTCGCGAACTCCTCGTGCAGCCGCTCCTCGAAGACGCGGATGGTCCGCATCGTCCGGTAGGCCGTGAGCAGGGCCTTGTCGTCCAGGCCCGGCGCCGGTCGGGCGGGCGCGGTCTCGGTCATGGCAGCTCCTTGTCTCCTGGGCGGAGACGGGCGCGGCGCGGCAGGCGCCCGGCGCCCGTCATGTGTCGGCAGCGTGAGGCCGGTGCTACGTAGGGGTGACGTCGGTGCGGCCAATCTGCTGCCGGGCCGCGGGGGCGACAAGGGTTGCAGGGGGTTGCCGAGCGGGTGCTGAACCTTTGGTGAGCGGTTGCGGGTCCCGGTGTGGAGAGGCGGCGTCCAGGTGGCGTGCCGCCCCCGACGCGTGTCGCGTCCCCTCGCCCCCCGTAGCGGGCGCAAGGCTGGCCCCGAGTACGCGTACCGGGCGCAACGGCGGCCCGAGTACGGGCAGGGCCCGCTCCGAGTACGGGCAGGTGCAATCCGCCACCGGGCGGGAACCCGCGGCGGCAGCTCCCCCGCACCGCACCGCCACGGAAGGCTGATCACTGAAGTGACGGCCCACCACAAGGAAACCCTCACCCACATCAAGTGGATCAAGACCCGCGTGAAGAAAGCCTGTCCGCAGGCTCATACGGTCGCGGACTGACCTGGCAGTCGCGGGCCGGCCTTCTTGCCGAGCGCCGGCCTTCTTGCCGAGGGCTCTCCGGTCCCGGATGGGGCTTGTCGGCCCATGGTGATGCGGGCGCGGGTGCACCAGGCTGGGGTGGTCGGCCCGGGGGACTCGACAGCCCCGGTCGACACCGCGCCCGGACAAGGACAAGGACGGAGCCGAGACCATGACGGAGCCCGGCGGTGCGAAGGCATCCCCCATCCGCGTCTTCCTGCTGGACGACCACGAAGTGGTCCGCCGCGGCCTGCGCGACCTCCTGGACGCCGAGCCGGACCTGACCGTCGTCGGCGACGCGGCCGACGCCCGCCAGGCGCTCGCCCGCGCCCCCGCACTGCGGCCGGACGTCGCGGTGCTCGACGTACGCCTGGGCTCCAGTACCGACAGCGGCGACCACGAAGGCATCGGCGTCTGCCGGGAGTTGCGCGGCGCGCTGCCCGGCCTGGCCTGCCTGATACTCACGTCCTTCGACGACGACGAGGCGCTGTTCGACGCCATCATGGCCGGCGCCGCGGGGTACGTACTGAAACAGATCAAGGGTTCCGACCTGGTGACGGCCATACGGACGGTGGCGGCCGGCCAGTCGATGCTGGACCCCGGCGCCACCGCCCGCGTCCTGGCCCGCGTACGTGGCCCGGTGGCGCCCGCCGGCCCGCCGGAACTGGCCCGGCTCTCCCCCAGGGAGCGGCAGATCCTGGACCTGATCGGCGAGGGCCTGACGAACCGCCAGATCGCCGACCGCCTCTTCCTCGCCGAGAAGACCGTCAAGAACCGGATCTCCGCCATCCTGACCAAGCTCAAGGTCGGCCGCCGCATCCAGGCCGCGGTCATCGCGGAACGCGTACGGGACCGGGAGCGGGGGCCGGAGCCCGATCGCGAGCCGGAGGAGCTCCCCGGCGGCTAGCCGGAGCAGATCCATCGCCGACCCCGGCACCAAGCCCCGGCCCCCAGGAAGCGCCATGGCCAAGTACCGCGTACTGATCGCCTACGCCTACGGCATCAAGGCGGAATTCACCCAGGGCATCGCGGAGGAAATAGCCGCCGTGCTGCGCGAGGACGGCTTCGATACGGAACTGCGCCCGGCGGCGGAGGTCGTCAGCGTGGGCCCGTACGACGCCGTCGTCCTCGGCGGCGCGCTCCGCGCGAACCGCTGGCACCGCGATGCCCGCCGCTTCGCCCGCCGGCACGCAGCGCAGCTTCGCTCCCGCCCGGTCTGGCTGTTCAGCAGCGGCCCTTCGAGTACCTCGGCGAGCGAGCCCGACGTGCCGCCGGTGCCGGGCGCGAGCCGCGCGATGAACCGGGCGGGCGCCCGCGGGCACATCACGTTCGGCAGCCGCTCCGGTCGCCGCGGTCGCCCGGGGCGTTACGGCTCCGCCGACGGCCCGGTCCGCCCCGCCCGCCGCCTCCGCGGACTGCTCGACCGCTCAGCGGCGGACCGGGATCGGGACCAGGACCGGGCCCGGCCCGACGACAACCGGGACCCGTACGCCGAGCACCAGGACATGACCCGCGTCCGCGACTGGGCCCACCACATCGCCAACGAGGTGAACGGCCCCTGAGAACGGACGAAGGCGAGCCGTGGGCCACTCGCGGTGCCGGCGTTCTTGTACGGCGCGTTACTGTGCGGCGCCGGCGTTATGGTGCGGCGCCGGCGCGGCCGCGAGGCGTCAGCCCTGACCGCCACCGAAGAGCGCGCCGAGCACGTCGCCGGCGAACTCCAGCCCCGCCTGCTCGCGCGGGGTCAGCTGGTCCGGTTCGTCGGCGGGCGCCGCGACGGCGGACCCTGTGGCGAGGAGCCCGGCGGCGAAGAGAGCGGTGAGCATGACAGTGAGACGACGCATCATGTGCTGTTCCCAACCGTGAGGAGACAGGTGCGGCCTCCATCCTCGGCCGCCCTCCGACCGCCCGCCACGCGACGCCCCACCCACTGCTGCGAACGGACCACCCGATCGCCCTCCCGACCGTCCTTCCGACCGCTCTCCTGGCCGTCCTTCGCCCTCCTGCGGCCACCCCTCCACCCCGTCACCCACCGCGCCGTCGCCCGTTCCACCTGCCCTATATTCCAGAGATGTTCGTACTCGAATTGACCTACACCGCTCCCCTCGACCGCGTGGAGGCCGCGCTCGACCAGCACGTCGCCTGGGTGGAGCAGCACTTCGCCGCAGGGCATTTCCTCGCCTCGGGCCGCAAGCAGCCCCGCGACGACGGCGTCATCATCGCCTCGGTCGACGACCGCGCCACCGCGGAGAAGATCACCCAGGAGGACCCGTTCGTCACGGCCGGCGTGTGCGAATACCGGATCACGGAGTTCATCGCCACCAAGACCGTCGCGGGCCTGGCGAGCTACCGACAGCAGCAGCCCACCTGACAACGACCGGAACCAGCCGGACAACAGCAGAGCTCAGACGAAGCCCGACAGAGGGGTGTGCGGCCGGAACCGGCCCGCGCACCCCTCCTCTTTCATCCACGCCCCCACACAGCTGACCCGAACGAGGGATGGCACACCCTCTCGCTCATGCGTACAGTTGATTGCAACGAGGTCGAATATTGCACTTTCACTCACTAGCTCGGCGCCAACGCGCACAACGCAATCCGACCGAATCACCAACCGACCGGCACCGGGATTGACCGACAGACGGAGGGGCGGGATCACCATGACCGGCACGTCGTACATGGAGCAGGAGCTGAGCAGCCAGCCGGAGACGTGGCGCGAGGCCGCGCGCCTCGGCGGTGAAGACGGCCCACTGCCGAAGCACGGCCTGCGCGTCGCGGTCATCGGCTGCGGCACGTCATGGTTCATGGCGCAGTCGTACGCCGCGCTGCGCGAAGCCAACGGCGCCGGCGTCACCGACGCCTTCCCCGCCTCCGAGAGCTTCCTCGGCGCCGACCGCGGCTATGACGCGGTGGTGGCCATCACCCGCTCCGGGACCACGACAGAGGTCCTGCGCATACTCGAGGCCGCCCGCGGCCGGATTCCCACGGTGACCCTGCTCGGAGACCAGGACACCCCGGCGAGGAGGCTCTCCGACGAGACCGTCGCGCTGCCCTTCGCCGACGAACGCTCCGTCGTACAGACCCGGTTCGCCACCACGGCCCTGGCCCTGCTCCGCGCCCATCTGGGCGAAGACCTCTCCTCGGCGATACGCGACGCCGAGGAAGCACTGACCACCCCCGTCGCGCAGGAGTGGATCGACGCCGAGCAGTTCTCCTTCCTCGGCACCGGATGGACCGTCGGCCTGGCCAACGAGGCGGCGCTCAAGATGCGCGAGGCGTCCCAGAGTTGGACCGAGTCCTACCCGGCCATGGAGTACCGGCACGGCCCGATATCCATAGCCGCTCCGGGCCGCGTCACCTGGCTCTTCGGCGACGCGCCGGACGGGCTGGCGGAGGAGGTCACCCGGACCGGCGCCCGTTTCGTGACGCACGACCGTGACCCGCTCGCAGACCTCGTACTGATCCACCGCGTCGCACTGGCCCGAGCCCGCGCCCGCGGCCTGGACCCCGACAACCCCCGCAGCCTCACCCGCTCGGTCATGCTCGACAACGCCCCATCGGCCCCCTGATCACCCGATGGCCCCCTGATTCCCAACTGCCCTGCCCTGTGTCCTGACCTGACTGTCTTTCCTCACCCGTCCATACGCCAGGGAGGCCGGCTCCATGCCCCTCGTCCCCACGTCAGAGATAGTCCAGGCCGCCGATGAGGCACGGGTCGGCGCGGTGTCGTTCAACGTCATCCACCTGGAGACCGCCGAGGCGCTGGTCACCGCCGCCGAGCGTACGGGCATCCCGGTCATCCTCCAGATCAGTGAGAACTGCATCCGCTATCACGGCAGCCTGCTGCCGATCACCCGGGCCACCCTCGCGCTCGCGGAAGCCTCCCCCGCACGGACAGCGGTGCACCTGGACCACATCACCCAGCCGCAGTTGGTGCACGAGGGAGTCGCGGCCGGGGTGAGTTCGGTGATGGTCGACGCCTCGGCCCTCCCCTACGAGGAGAACGTCGCGACCACCGCCGAGCTGACCGCCTGGTGCCACGACCGGGACGTGTACGTCGAAGCGGAGCTGGGCGAGGTCGGCGGCAAGGACGGTGTCCACGCACCGGGCGTGCGCACCGACCCGAAGGAAGCACTGGCTTACGTCACGGCCACGGGGGTCGACGCGCTCGCCGTGGCGGTCGGGTCGTCGCACGCCATGCGGGAGCGCACGGCCGTACTGGACAAGGAGCTCATCGCCGAACTGCACGAGAAACTGCCGGTTCCGCTCGTACTCCACGGCTCCTCGGGCGTACCTGACGAAGAGCTGCGCCGGGCGATCGCCGCCGGCATGACGAAGATCAATATCTCGACCCACCTGGTCTCGGTCTTCACCCGCTCCCTCCGGGACACGCTGGCCGGCGACCCGGACCTGGTGGACTCGCGGAAGTACATCAAGCCGGCCCGGGCGGCGGTCGCCGACGAGGCGGCCCGAATACTGAGTGTCCTCGGCGGGACGACGGCGCTCCCGGGCCAGTACTCCCCCGCGGCCTCGGCCCGCGGCTGACGCCGAGGCCGGCGCCGACGTTCACGCCCACGCCCGGCGCCGGGGCTGACGCCGGCGCCAACGCACCAGCGCTACGAGCGGCGTACAGGCGGCGGTTAGGGTCTTCGCATGAAGCGCCATGAACGGATGAATGCCCTGCTGGAGCTGCTCGGGGAACGCGGCAGGGTGGAAGTCGACGAGGCGGCGACCGCGCTGGAGGTCTCGGCCGCGACGATGCGCCGCGACATGGACGCGCTGGCCGAGCAGCAGTTGCTCACCCGGACGCGTGGCGGTGCGGTGCTGAGTTCCGTGGCGTACGACCTGCCCATCCGTTACAAGCACGCCCATCGCGCGGCGGAGAAGGAGGCGGTGGCCCAGGCGGCGGCCAGGCTGGTCGAGCGCGGCGACGTTGTCGGGCTCAGCGGCGGTACGACCACCACGGAGATCGCCCGGGTCCTCGCGACCCGGCCGGAGTTCGCGGAGGCCGGTCCGCAGCCGCACCTGACGATCGTCACGAACTCGCTCAACATCGCCAACGAGCTCGCCGTACGGCCACAGATCAAGATCGTGCTGACGGGTGGCGTCGCACAGTCGCGGTCGTTCGAGCTGGTCGGCCCGTTCAGTGAGCTGGTGCTGCAGCAGATCTCCGTGGACATCGCGTTCATCGGCGCGAACGGCATGGACCCGCAGATGGGGGCCACCGTGCACGACGAGGCGGAGGCCCGCGTCAACCGCCTCATGGCCGAGCGGTCCCGGCGAGCCGTCGTCGTCGCGGACTCGTCCAAGATCGGCGCCCGCTGCTTCGCCCGGGTCGGCGACGCCGATGTGTTTGACACGTTCATCACCGACGACAGGGCGGATGAATCCGCCAGAAAGGAGTTCACCGACCGCGGCCTGCGCGTCATCACCGCCTCGGCCCAGCACCATGAGACGGTCACGATTGCGGAGGACTGACGAGGCGTGATGGGGGCCGGTGCGGTCCGAGCTGCGCGACGAGGTCTGGCATGGCCTGAGCGACGCGGCGAGGAGTGGCCAGAGCGGCGTGACGGGGACCGACGCAGCCCGAGCGGCACGGTGAGGGCCGGCGCGGCCTGACCGGCGGGACGAGGGCCGGCGCAGCCTGAGCGGTGACTTGACGGGGGCCCGCGCGGCACGAGCGGGGACGTGACGAGGGCCCCCGTGGCCTGCGGCGGCAACGTGACGGGACCCGCGCGGCCCGAGCGGAGATGTGACGGGGGCGCGCGGCCTGAGGCGGGGAGCGGGACGAGGGCCCGCGCAGCCCGAGCGGTGACGCGACGAGGGCCCCGCGGCCTGCGGCGGGGATGTGACGAGGGCCCTCGTGGGTTGAGGCGGGGGCGTGACAAGGGCCCTCGCGGGTTGAGGCAGGGATGTGACGAGGGCCCCGCCACCTGAGGCGGGGCGTGACGGGGGCCCGGGCGGGCCGAGGCGGGGGCGTGTCGAGGAGTGGCGGGGCCTGAGCGGCACGGCGGGGCCGGCGCGGGCAGAGCAGCGTGACGGGGTCGGTGCTGTCGCGGCCGCGACGACCGGGGGCACGGGTGTCGTACGTCCATCCCATGCGCCATGGCCGGCGTCCGCTGTGGGCCGCTGTGGGTCCGCCGGGGGCGGCCGTTACGTGGGGCGGAGGAGGGCTTCGGCGCCGCCGTCTATGAAGAGGAGCTGGCCGGTCACGTGGGTGTTCTCGGGTGAGGTGAGCCAGGTCAGGAGCGGGGCGACCTGTTCGGGGCGGGCGTAACCGTGGAGCGGCATCGGGACGGCGGTGTCGACGGCCTGGCGCGTGGCGGGGTCGGCGAGCATGCCTTCGGTCATCGGGGTCAGGACGGTGCCGGGGCCGATGGCGTTCAGGGGGATGCCGGCGCCCGCCCAGTCGGGGGTGACCGCGGTGCGCCGTACCCAGCGGGCGATGGCCGCCTTGGACGAGCCGTAGAGGAGGTATCCCTCGCCCCGGTCGATGGCGCTCTGCGCCGCAGTGGTCGTCGCCGCCTCGTCACCGGCCAGTGCGGCGTCAACGACAGCCGGATCGGAGGGGTGCACGGCGGCGACGGAGGCGACAACGGCCGCGCGCGGGTCGGTGCCGGCGGCGAGCAGCGGGCGCAGGCGTTCCAGGGTGGCGACCGCACCGAAGTAGTTGACCTTGAGGGTGTCGGGCGTGAAGTGCGCGAGGCCGGCGCAGGCGATGACGGCGTCGAGCCGGCCACCGGCGAATTCCCGGGCGCGGGCGGCCAGTTCGGCGCGGCCCTGCTCCGTGGCGAGGTCGGCCGCTATCGCGACGCCGGCTGCCTCGATGGTCCGGTCGGCACCGATGACGGTGTGGCCCTCCGCGCGGAGGCGGGCCGCGGTGGCCTCGCCGATGCCTGATGCCGCTCCGGTGACGAGGTAAGTGCGCGAGGCAGAGGGCATGGTCGGTGGCTCCTTCGCTGCCGGCACCGCCGGCCTCGGGCGAGTGGAGTGACCAACCTAGGTTAAATGGCATGGCGTGCCAATAAGGGCGGTAAGGGATGGGGGTGGCGAGAGGGACGGGGGGAGAGACGCTCGGGTGCGGTCCGAAGAGGCACGCCCAATCTGTGGCGCAGGTGAGGTGAGTGGCGTGGGGGGGCTGTGGCAGAGTGACGAGGTTCCGGGGGCGACGCCGGAGTACGGGCGGCAGGGCGCGGCGGGAGAGGGGCGACGCACATGGCAGCAGGGCGGGGGCGGCCGTCGATCGGCGAAGCGCGGCGTCAGGCGACTCGGATGGCGATTGCCGAGGCGGCGGCGGAGTTGTTCTCCGAGCGTGGGTACGAGGCGACGACGGTCGAGCACATCGCGGGGGCGGCCGGTATCTCGCTGCGTACCTTTTACCGGTACTGCCCGGCGAAGGAGGACGCGCTCACGCCGGTCTTCACCTCGAGCGTCAGCGGTCTCGCCGACGAGCTGGCGGCGCGGCCTGCCGAGGAGCCGCTGAGCAAGGCCGTCGAGGCGGCGTTCGCCGAGGCGGCGTCCCTGCGCCGCCTGGCGGACGCGGACCGGGCGCGGCGGCTGCTCCGGGTGATGGACTCGGTACCGGCACTCCGTACGCGCTGGCTGGCAGCCGGGCGGGAGCTGCAGGACCGGCTGGCGCCGGTGCTCGCGCCGCGTACCGGCGGCGATCCCGAGAGCATGGAGACCCGGCTGCTGGCCGCGGCGCTGATCGATGCGATCACGGTGGCGATGGAGTACTGGGCACGGGGAGACGGGGCGGAGGACGTCATGGCGCTGACGGCTCGGGCGTTGCGGTACCTACGGATCGACCACCTGTAGCCAATCGACGACCGGCATCCACTGACCGACGACGCCCCGGTCGGTCGGTGGCCGCAGCACGGGCGGAGCGTCCTCGTGGGCGTGCTCCCGTGCCGGGCGCCCCGCGTGCCCCCCGTACCGCAGCGTGCTCCCTTGCACGGGTGGGGTGCCCCTTGTCCGGCTCGCGGAAAATGCGATAGTCAAGTGGACCGATCACGGGGGGACCCATGCGTAGATTTCTGGCTGCAGTCGTCACTGCCGCCGCGCTGAGCGGGGCGCTGGGGATAGCGTCGGCGGAGCCGGCCGCCGCCGCGTCCGGGCACCAGCGGGCACCGCAGTGCGTCAAGGTGGTCAAGTACTTCACGAAGAAGCACAAGCGGTACGTCCGGCTGACGAACCTGTGCGACAGGCGGACCGCCTGTTACACCGTCGTCGTACCGGCGCGCCCCGATAAGCGCGGCCGACTCAAGAAGGACACGACGAAGAACGTGCGCTACGGAACGGACCGCGACCCGCGGGCGCTGTACGTCAAGAATCGTCCCTGCTGATGAGGAAGACGCACAGCACGTAAGGACGGGCTGACGGCGGCTGGTGATCAGCCCATGGCGGCTGCGCCTCGGGCTGATCCGCCCCCGACCGACGGCGCCCGTGACGCGTCCCTCACCCCGGCCTAATTCTTCACTAGTAAAACACCTGCTAATCTTTATGTATGGGCAAGCACGCTGGACCGACACGACTGAGACAAAAGGACACGAAGAACCACGCCAAGAGCGACACGAAGAACGTCGGCGGCGTCATCCGGACGCGGCCACTGCCGGTCAAGAGCACCGTGCGGCTGCGTCGTCCGCTGGAGAGGCGGCACTGGCACAAGCCCGCGTTCAGCGCGGCCGTCGCGATTGCCGTGCCCGACCTGGCGCTGCTCGCCCTGGACCGGATGGACCTGGTCCTCTACACCTCGGCCGGTGCGATGTGCGCACTCTACGGGCACAACAAGCCGTACGCCGCGCGCGCCCGGACCGTCGCCTGGGTGGTCCTCTCCATGATCGCCAGCCTTGCCGTCGGGCTGGTCAGCTCCGCCTTCATCGGCAACACCATGCTGCTCGTGCTGATCGCCTCGGCGCTGGCGGCGGTGCACAAGATGATGTGCGACGCGACCCGTATCGGACCGCCCGGCAACCTCATCATCACCTTCATCTCGGCCTCCGCCTTCTTCGTGCCGCAGCAGCCGGGCCTGATCCCCTTCCACCTGCTGCTCGCCGTCGCGGGCGGCGCCGTCGCGTGGCTGGTGTGCATGGCGCCCTGGCTCGTACGGCCGGAGGGACCGCAGCGGATCGCCACGGCGCGGGCGCTGGAGGCCGCGGCCGGACTGCTGCGTGCCGCACCCGACGCCGCCGGCCCCCGCCATGCCACCTCGGCCGCGGTCAACGCCGGCTGGCAGACGCTGTTCCTCGTACCGGCCCGCAGCGCGGCCAAGTACACCGCCAGGGCCCGCCTGGAGCGCCTGCTCATCCACGCCGAATCCGCCCTGGCCGAGCCGGCCGCCGGTGCCCGCGCCGCGGACGCCGCGCGCTTCGACGCCTGGGCACAGGACCTGCGCCGCGGCCGGCCGCTCCCCGAGGTCGCACTGGACGCCGGGCAGGCCGCGGAACTGGCGGGCATCGCTGCCGACCAGGCGGCACTGGCCGGGGCGGGGCAGGAAGCACTGGCCCGGACCGCTGCCGGGTCCGGACCGGACGGTGGCGCGGTCGATCTGCGCCGTCCCTCCCCCGACCACCTGCGCGGCTTCCGGCCCGTACTGAAGCAGCTACGGCCCGGTTCGCCGCTGCTGCCGATAGGGGCGCGCGTCATGATCGGCTGTACGCTCGCGGGCTGGGCCTCCATGGCCGTCGGCTCCGAGCACCCGTACTGGGCGGTGGTCACCGCGGCCTCGGTCTTCCAGGCCAACACCACGCTCTCCTGGCAGCGCGCCGTTCAGCGTGCCCTGGGCAACCTCCTCGGGCTGCTGCTCTTCACCGCGCTGCTGCCGGTGATCCACACCGGTCACCTGGCGATGGTGCTGCTGGTGCTCCTCTTCCAGATCGGCGCTGAGGCGTGGATTCCCCGCAACTACTGGCTCGGCTCCGTCTGCGTCACCCCGATGGCACTGCTGCTCACCTCCTTCGGCAACGCGATGCCCGCGGGCGTCCTCGTCCGCGACCGGTGGGTGGACACAGTGGTCGGCGCGGTCATCGGCCTGGTCTGCTGCGTACTGGTGACCAACCGGCGCGCCACCGACCGCATCGAGGCCGCGGTGGCCCGCGTCGTCGCGGCCCGGGAAGCGGCGGCCGCGGTGCTCGAGGCGGACCTGCCGGACGACCCCGAGACGGGAAACGGGGGCCGGTACGAAGCGGGACACGAGGCGGGATGCGAGGCAGGACGCGAAGCGGGCTGGGCCCGCGACCGGCTCGCGGCGGCGCTGGTCGAACTGCGCGAGGCCGTCGAGGTCGCCTCGGGCGAGTGGTGGCAGCGCGCCCTGCCCGCCGAGCGCGTCGCCCTCACCGAGCGCGACGGCCACCGCACCCTCGCCCGCCTCGTCCGGCTCCTCACCGCGCCGACGCTGGCGGCGTAGCGACCCAGCGCCCAGTGCCCAGCGGCTGCCAGCAGTACCAGACAGGCACACAACCCAGGCGTACGAACCAGGCGTACGCACAGGTCGCACGCACCAGTCGTACGCAGCAGGTGTACACGCGAGTCGCACAGACCTGTCGTACGCGCCAGTCGTACGGACCTGCCCTACCAACCGGACGTACGCGCCAGGCGTACGAGGCAACAGCGTCGGTGGTCCGGCCCCGGCGTGAGACACGGGTGCGCGCCCCGTGGGCAGAATGGGCGCGGAAGAACGGCGGACGAAGGAGAGCTGAGCGTGGCCGAGGACATCGTCGCAGGGGTACTGCGGCAGTGGCAGCAGGTGCATCCCGGTCTCGACACCGGGCCGATGGCCGTGATCGGACGGCTCAACCGCTGCTCCGCGCTGCTCCAGCAGGCGGTGGACGCTCCCCTCGTACAGGAGGGGCTGACCCGCGCCGAATTCGACCTGCTCGGCACGCTGCGGCGCACCGGACGCGAGCTGACGCCGGGGCAGCTCGCGCGGGAGACGTTCGCGTCGGGCGCCGCCGTCACCAAGCGGCTGCGGCTGCTGGAGGAACGCGGCCTGGTCGCCCGGCGCGCCGACGCGCGCGACCGCCGGGTCGCCCACCTCAGCCTCACCGACCAGGGCCGCGAGCTGATCGACCGGCTGCTGCCCGATCAGCTCTCGTTCGAGTCCAGCCTGCTGTCCGGGCTGTCCGGCGAGGAGCTGGGGAACCTCTCCACGACCCTCTCCGACCTGTTGCTGCACCTCGAAGGAAGGCTGGGCGCCCCTCGTACCTGAGAGCGGCCCCGGCCGTCGGGGCCCCCGGCCCGGCCGTCGGGACAAAGCCTCGCCGCGCCGAATCGCGGCCGGGTGCGCCGCTTCCTACAGTGAGCCGTAAAGGCCCAGGGGCTTGTCCGGTAGTGAGGAGTGACCCATGGACCAGCAGGAGATCCTCTCCCGTATCGCGGCGATGGTGGAGACCGAGAAGGCGCTGCGCGAGCGCATCGCCACCGAGGAGAGCAGCGGTGACGAGGAGCGCACGCAGCTCGCGGCGCTGGAACGCGAGCTCAACCAGTGCTGGGACCTGCTGCGGCAGCGGCGCGCCAAGAGCGAGTTCGGGCAGAACCCGGACGAGGCGGCCGTCCGCCCGTCGTCCCAGGTGGAGCAGTACCGGTCGTAGGACCGGTTATCGATCGTAGGAACAGTTGGCGATCCTAGGACCAGTTTCCAGTTGTACGACCGGTAACCGGCGCGGTGGCCGATCGTACGACCGACTCCGGCACGGCTCCGCTCCGGAGTGGCGTACGTACGCTCGGTGGCGACGGCCGGTACGTTCGGCGTATCCGGCGGTCGCCCCGGGCGCCGGAATGCGTACGGGAACCGGCGGAGAGCGAACGCGTCTCGCTCCCGGCCACTGCCTCCGGGAGACGGTGCGCGGTCGGTGTGAGGAGCGGTTGTCCGTTTCCCCTCAGGGCCCGTGACGCAGCTCACGCGGAAATCCGGTGCACTGCCGTAACGATGCGGCCGTCATAGATGTCGTACAGGCAAGGAACCGCACCGGACAGACACCAGGGAGCCGACGATGCCGGACATCATCGACCACGCTGTTCAGGCCGGCCTCATCGCGACGGAACCGCAGTCGCGTGCCGTCCTCGCCCGTCTGCGCTACAAGAGCACCGATCCGTTCGCCGTCCAGGCGATCTTCCCGGCCGCGGCCTCCCTGGACGGTGCGGAGGTCCGCTGGACGTTCGGCCGCGATCTGCTGGCGGAGGGGCTGCTGGGGCCGGCCGGGGACGGGGACGTGCACGCCTGGCCGTGCGGCCCGCGCCACACGATGCTGGAGTTCCACGCCGCTGACGGCATGGCGATGGTCCGGTTCGCCTCGGCCGATCTCCGGCGCTTCCTGGCGAGTGCCTACCTGGTGGTACCCCGCGGCGCCGAGCCCCGCTTCCTGGACGTGGACGCCGACCTCGCGGCACTGCTGCGCGAGGCGTGAAAGCCGGGCGCCGGGTACGAAAAGTCAAAACCGGGTGCGAAAGCCGGGTACTGGGCGCGAAAGAACAAACCCAGGCGCGAAATGCCAGACCCGAGCACAAACGGCCAAACCCGTTCGAGAAAAGCCGGGAGCCCGGCGCGAAAGGTGAAACCCGGGCGTGAACGGCAGGACCTGGGCGTGAAGGGCGGAACCCGGTCAGGAAAGCCGGAATCCGGGCAGGAAAGGCGGGATCCGGACGTGAAAGCCGGGCCCCGGGTGCACACCCGGTACGAGCACCTGATATTCCGTATCTGACACACCAGACCGGGAGGGGGCCGAATGTGGGCGCCTCCCCCAGATGACACGGTTCACACCTGACATGACATAGATCACACCCCTGTCACAGGCACGGCTCACCCGGGCACAGCGTCTAGGAGAGTGAGCCGTGTGCACACCCGGCCACCATCACGACCCGACAGCCGTAAGGGAGCAGCCGCGATGCAGAGCGCCATCGACCAAGCCGTACAGGTCCGTCTGATCGCGACCGCACCGGGGTCGCGTCCGGTGCCCGCCACCCTGCACTACCACCCGGCCGACCCGCTGGCCGTGCGGATGTCCTTTCCGCCGGAGATCTCGCTGGACGGCGCCGCGGTGGAGTGGACGTTCGCACGGGAGCTCCTCTCCGAGGGGCTGCGCGGGGCGGCGGGCACCGGCGACGTACGGGTGCGGCCGCTCGGCGGCGACCGGACCGTACTGGAGCTGCACGTGGCGGACGGTGTCGCGATGGTTCAGATGAGCTCCGCCGACATCCGGCTGTTCCTGGCGCGCGCGTACGAGGCGGTGCCCGCCGGCGAGGAGCAGCTCGACGTGGACGGCGGCCTCGCGGAGCTGCTCGGCGGCGAAAGCTGAGAAAGCCGAGCGAGCCGGGAGAGCTGAGAAGCCAAGAGGGCCGGGAGGGCTGAGCGACCCGAGAGGGTCCGACGGGCCCCGCCGGGCGCCCCTGTTACCGACCCGTCAAGAAACGTATCGATACTGGTCGCATGCCACGAGTACTGCTCATCGAGGACGACGCCGCCGTTCGGCACGGGGTCTCGCTCGCGCTGCGGCGGCGCGGCCACGAGGTGGCGGCCGCGGCCAGCGGCGAGGAGGGGCTGACCACGCTGCCGGCCTTCCGGCCCGACATCGTGCTGCTGGACCTGATGCTGCCGGGCAAGGACGGCTTCGAGGTGTGCCGCCGTATCCGGGCCGACCGGCAACTGCCGATCATCATGCTCACGGCGCGCGGTGACGACCTCGATGTGGTGCTCGGCCTGGAGGCGGGCGCGGACGATTACATCGTGAAGCCCGCCCGTGGCGAGGTGCTGGAGGCCCGCATCCGGGCGGTACTGCGGCGTACGGCGCCGCCCGCGCTCGGCGATGCCGGGCCGCAGGAGCCGGGGCCGGTACCCGTGGAGGCACACGGCGAACTGGTCGTGGACCGGGCCGGGCTGGTGGTGGCCAAGAACGGCCAGGACCTGGCGCTGGCACCCTCGGAGATGAAGCTGCTGCTCTTCCTGTCGGCGGCGCCGGGGCAGGTGTTCAGCCGTCAGCAGTTGCTGGAGCACGTGTGGGAGCACAGCTACCACGGGGACGCGCGGCTGGTGGACGCGTGTGTGATGCGGCTGCGGACGAAGATCGAGGACACCCCGCGCAGCCCGCGGTACGTCCAGACGGTCCGCGGCTTCGGCTACCGCTTCGGCCCGCTGTGACGGGAGCGGAGACGGGAACGGCCGCGCCGGTCGCACGGTCCGATGAGTCCCGCCGGACCCGGCTGCGACAGTTGCTGCGTGGTCTGCGGGCCCGGCTGGTCGTGGCGTTCCTGCTGGTCGCGGCCGTCAGCGCGCTGACGACTGCCGCGCTCACGTACCGGGAGGCGCGGAACGCGATCCTGGAGCGGTCGCAGGACACCGCCATCAACGATCTGCGGGCGCAGATCAATTCGCTCGCGCCCGATCTGCCCGTGCCGCCCGGCCGGGCCGATCTGGATGAGTTCGCCCGGCAGTTGGACCGGTCCGGCAAGGCCCGGGACTGGGACGTCGAGGCGGACTACGAAGGCGTACCGGGCGAGGGCTCGGACGCGGACGTGGCGGTGCCCGACGCGCTGCGGGAGTCCGTGGAGCAGCGGCATGTACCGGCGTTCCAGCGGGTCGAGCGCGACGGCGAGCCGTGGTTGCTGATCGGCATGCCGGTCACCCGGGCGCACGATCACGCCCCGTCCAAGCTGTCCGTGTACGCGCGGCTGCCGCTGCGGGCAGAAGAGGCCAACGTCGAGGAGCTGGTGAACGCCGCGCAGCGGGGCGCGCTGCCCGTGCTGGCGCTGGCGCTCGTACCGGCGCTGTTCGCGGCCCGCGGCGTGCTGCGGCCGGTACGCAAGCTGCGGCAGGCGGCCGGGCGGCTCGCCGAGGGCAAGCTGGACACCCGGCTGGAGGTCAAGGGCGGGGACGAACTGGCCGAGCTGTCCCGTACGTTCAACGACATGGCGGCGCACCTGGAGGAGAACGTCGCGGAGCTGCGCCGGCTGGAGTCCAACTCGCGGCGGTTCGCGGCGGACGTCTCGCACGAGCTGCGCACGCCGCTCGCCGCGATGAGCGCGGTCACGGATGTGCTGGACGAGGACGCGGAGGCCGGGGAGCTGGACCCGGACACCGCGTCGGCGGTGCGCCTGATCAGCCAGGAGACCGGCAAACTGGCCCGCATGGTGGAGGACCTGATGGAGGTGTCGCGGTTCGACGCGGGTGCCGCGGCGCTCCATGTGTACGACGTGGACGTGGCCGAGGCGATCCGCAAGACGCTGCAGGCCAGGGCGTGGCAGGAGCGGGTGACGACCGATCTCGCGGCGGACGTGCGGGCCCGGCTGGATCCGCGTCGGCTGGACGTGGTGGTCGCCAATCTGGTCGGCAACGCGCTGCACCACGGGGGCGAGCCCGTCGCGGTACGGCTGCGCGCCCCGCAGGACGGCCGGCTGGAGATCGAGGTGGCCGACAACGGACCGGGCATCGACCCGGAGGTGCTGCCGCACGTCTTCGACCGCTTCTACAAGGCGGACTCGGCCCGGGCCCGGTCCGAGGGCAGCGGCCTGGGGCTGGCGATCGCCATGGAGAACGTACGACTGCACGGTGGCACCCTGCGCGCGGCCAACTCCGAGGAGGGCGGCGCCGTCTTCACCATCGACCTCCCACTGCGCGCGGGCGAGGAGGAGGCGTGAGCGGGAGTCTGAGAGGCGGCGTGCGTGGCGGCGTGAGAAGCAGCGTGCGCGGACGCACGGGACGAGGGGCGGGCCGGCGCCCGGGAGCCGGGGCGGCCGTCGTCCTCGCCGCGTTGCTCGTCGGCGCCCTGGCCGGCTGCGGCATCGAGCCCAGCGATGTGATCGACGCCGGGGAGCCGGCGACGGGGCTGAAGTCGGACGGGCAGGCCCCCGCCGACGTGCAGCTCTTCTTCCTCGCCTCGACCGGGCTGCGGTCCGCCGCCCGCTCCGCGGACCGCCCGGCCACCCCGCAGCGCGCCGTCGACCTGCTGCTGACGGGCCCGAACGCGGCCGAGCGGCAGCGGGGTCTGACGACAGCGCTGCCGGATCTGCGCGGCCGGGTCACGGTCGCCTCGCGCGCGGGCCGCCTGACGGTGTCCATGCCGGCCGACCCGGAGAAGCTCGACCAGCCCGCGCTCAGCCAGTTGGTGTGCACGGCGGCCAATGGGCAGGTGCCCGGCGGCCGGCCGCCCGAGGAGGTACCGGTGACCGTGCGCGGCAAGGACGTGGAGGTCGGCCCGCTGGTCTGCGGCGGCAACAACGCCTATCCGTACATCACGCCGCGGTCCGCGTCGCCGAGTGCCGTCCCCACGGCGGCCCCGGACAGCACCCCGACCGCGGCCCCGCACTCCTGACCGCACCGCCCCCGCACCCCTGACCGCGCGGCGCCCGTTCCTCTACGCTGCAGTCGGCGATCACTCCGGTCACCATGCCGACGGCGCAAGGGAGTTGCGGATGGTACGGCGGTCAGGACCGCGCGGGGGCGCGGCTTCGGGAACGTACGACTACACGTACGACTACATCGTCGTCGGGGCGGGCTCCGCGGGCTGTGTGCTCGCCGCCCGGCTGTCCGAGGACCCGACGGTGCGGGTCGCACTGGTCGAGGCGGGCGGCCGTGACCGCAGACAGGAGGTCCGCATCCCGGCGGCCTTCCCGAAGCTGTTCAAGACGGCGTACGACTGGGACTTCACCACCACCGCGCAGGATGCGCTGGACGGCCGGGAGCTGTACTGGCCGCGCGGCCGCACTCTCGGCGGCTCGTCCTCGCTGAACGCGATGATGTGGGTGCGCGGCCACCGCGACGACTACGACGCCTGGGCGGCGACGGCGGGCGAGGAGTGGTCGTACGACCAGGTCGTACGCTACTTCCGGCGGGCCGAGCGATGGGCGGGCCCGCCGTCGACCCGCGAGCCGGGGAAGCAGCCGGTGCACGGCTCGGCCGGCCCCCTGTGGATCTCCCCGGCACGCGATCTGCACCCGCTCTCCACCGCCTTCCTCGACGCGTGTACGGAATCCGGCCTCCCGCTGCTGCCGGAGCTCAACGGTCCCGATCACAGCGGCTGCGCGGCGACCCCGCTCTCGCAGCGGCGCGGGCGGCGCTGGAGCACGGCGGACGGCTATCTGCGGCCCGCGCTGCGGCGCGCCAACCTCACGGTGCTGACGGACAGCGAGGCGCGCCGGGTCCTCTTCGACGGGGACCGGGCGTGCGGCGTGGAGCTGGCGGACGGCGTGCTGCGGGCCCGGCGCGAGGTGCTGCTGAGCGCCGGCGCGATCGGCTCCCCGCAGCTCCTGCTGCGCTCGGGCGTCGGGGACGCCGAGGACCTCAAGGCGCTGGGGATCGCGCCGGTGGCCGATCTGCCGGGCGTCGGGCGGCACTTGCAGGACCACCTCTCCGTGCCCGTACTGCGGTATGCGCAGCACCCGGTCACGCTCACCGGCGCCGATACGCCCGCCAACATCGCGCGCTATCTGCTTGCCCGGCGCGGCCCGCTGACCTCGAACGTCGGCGAGGCCGTGGCGTTCGTGCGCAGTGCGCCCGAGGTGGCGGCGCCGGACCTGGAGCTGATCTTCGCGCCGGTGCCGTTCGTCGGCCACGGCCTCACGCCACCCGCCGAGCACGGCGTGACCATCGGGGTCATCCTGCTGCAGCCGGAGAGCCACGGCCGGATCACGCTGACCGACGCCGGTCCGGCCGCGCCGCCGTGCATCGAGCCCGCGTACCTGAGCGCGCCGGCCGACCTGCGGCGGATGGTCGCGGGGGTGCGCTTCGCCGAGGAGCTGTACGGCACCGCGGCGCTGCGCCCGCACGTCGGCGGCGCATTGCCGCCGTGCCCGAAGCCCGCGGACGATGCCGGGACCGAGGCCATGGTGCGGGCGCTGGCGGAGACCCTGTACCACCCGGTGGGCACCTGCCGGATGGGCACGGGCGACGACGCGGTGACCGATCCGACGCTGCGTGTCCGCGGCGTCGAGGGCCTGCGGGTGGTGGACGCTTCGGTCATGCCGAACATCACCCGTGGCCACACCAACGCCCCGACGATCATGATCGCCGAGCGCGCCGCCGATCTCATCCGGTACGGCGACGGCAACTGACGCTCACTCAGGTCCCGTCATCCGGATCCGCAGGAACCGCGGCCGATACAGCGTCACATCGTCGTTGACCGCGCCGGTGGCGGGGCTGCCGGGCGGGCCGAGGGTGTTGACGTCGTAACTGAGCAGCAGGCCGGGCCGGGCGGTGAACTCCGGGTGCGCCTGCGGGTTGTAGACCGCGGTGCGCTCGTCGGAGTCCGCCGGGTCGGGCGGCCGGGGCGGGGTGACCGCGCCGTTCGGGCCGTGCCAGGGGCCGTGTGCGGTACAGGCCCAGTAACTGGTGAAGGTGGCCAGGCCCCGGCCGCCGCCGCCCGCCGCGTCCATGGTGAACAGCACCCAGGTACCGCCGTCCCGGACGACGGTGTAAGCGCTGCCGACGCCGCGCCGGCCGCCGCTTCGCAGGACCGGCACGGCCCGCCCGGCACCGGCCCGCCAGCCGGTGCCGTCCCAGTAGCGCCAGGCGCGGGCTTCGGCGAGCCGGCCGGTGGGGACCCGGGCGAGGTATGCCTGGGCCGCCGGGCGGCCGGTGGGGGCGTCGCCGCCGTACACATAGGTGTAGCGCCCCTCGGGTACGGCCGCCGTTCCGTAGAGCACGCGGGCTCCGGGGTCCGGCACGGCCGTGCGGTCGGCGACCGTGGTGAGGCGTTCCAGGCGCAGCCGGGGCAGGGAGAGCGTGGCGACCTCGGTGCTGCGGGGCTCGCCGAAGAGCCAGGGGCCCGTTCCCGGGGCGCGGTTCCACAGAAGGACGCGGAGTACTCGTTCGGATGATCCGGGTGTACGGGGTTCCACGCGCGCGGCCACGGGCCAGCGCCACGCCCCCGCCGGCCCGTGTGCACGCGGCGGGTCGGGGAAGTAGCCCGCGGGCCCGTCCGGCGTGCGGCGGACCAGGGTCCGGTACGGGCGTCCCGCCGGGTCCGCGAGGACGAGTGAGTTGCGGAGCAGACCGGGCAGGCCACCATCCGCCTTCCGGCGCCAGGAGTGCGGCTGCCCTTTGGGGTTGGGCGGGCCCTGGATCCGGTCGAGGAAGGTGTCGGAGAACAGCCAGAGGACGCGGCCGCCGGGCAGCCGTACGGAGTGGGTGCCGTCGCCGCCGGTCCAGTCGTCCAGCCGGGAGTTGTCGTTGCCGTACCGGGCGAAGGCGTTCGTGAAGCGGGGCTCGGGGGCCCAGGAGGCGATCTGCCTCGCGGCGCAGGGGGCGGCGTTGTCGCTGGTCGGGACGGTGCCGAGTACCGCGGCCAGGACGGCCGCGATGAGCAGCGTCGCCAGGACGGCGGTGCGCCGGGACACCCGGCCGACGGGACGTCTCATGCCCCGATCATGCCGCGCCGGAGCGCCCGGTCCGGTCAGTGATGCCCGTCGTGTCCGGGAATCGTGCCGTCCGGCTTGGCGATCAGCAGCATGCCGGCCATGCCCATGTCGGAGTGGCTCTGGACGTGGCAGTGGTACATCCAGGAGCCGGCGCCCACGCCCTCGCCGGCCAGGAACTGGAAGCCGAAGGAGTCGGCCGGGCCGGTGATCTTGTTGTCGACGATCCGGCTGGGGTCGTCCGGGCCCTCCAGCAGGCCCGTGCGGTTGTCGGCCCAGCGATGCCCGTGCACGTGGAACGTGTGGTAGTACTCGCCATGCGTGATCATGATGATCTCGACGCGGTCGCCGATGGTGGCCTTGAAGTCGGGCCCCTTCGGCAGGTTGTTGATCGTCATGTCGTTGAAGACGATGGTGAACTGGCGGTCCGGGTCGGGCAGGATGTCGCCCTCCCTGCGGACCACGACCGGGCCGTAGAGGCCCTTGCGGATGCCGCCGGTGCCGTGCTCGGTGCCGACGACGTGGTCGTGGTAGTGCCAGTAACCGGCGCTGCCGGGGCGCCAGGTGCCGTCCTTGCGTCTGCCGGGTCTGTGGGTACGCCAGGTGTAGGTGCGGGTGCCGCCCGGCTCGATGTGGCTGCGGTTCATCTTCGTGCCGTCGCTGGCGGTGTCGTAGTCCACGCCGTGGACGTGCAGACTGGCCGCGACGTCGAGGGTGTTGGTGACCTCGATGTGCAGGGTGTCGCCCTCGATGAGCTCGATGAGCGGGCCGGGGACGGTGGCCTTGCCCTTCTCCAGGCCGTAGCCGAGCTTTCCGTCGGGGAGTTGCTCCATGTAGAGCTTCAGGTGCTTCACCTCGCCGCCGGCGCCTGCCCTGCGCACGGCGTCCTGGGACGCGGCGGCCGGTGCGGCGGCCGAGGCCGCCGGAGCCAGGCCGATCGTGCCGAGTGCCGCGGCGGCGGCCCCGCCCGCGAACAGCCGGCGGCTGAACGTGCCCCGCACGGTGGGGTTTTCGACTGGACCGGTCATCGTGCTCCCCTCGCAGAAAGCGCTCTCGGCAGTGTGCCGCTTGGGACGGTAGCGCCGTGATCTTCGTTTATCCACGGCAAGGACAAAGTTTGTTGACTTGCGGTCATAGCTATTGGCGAGCCGCCGAAAGAGGTCTAGCTTCGTCGGCTGTCGCTGTGTGCTCACAGCTGTGTCTTCAGAGGGGTGGGTGAACCATGCGTCGCGCACCACGTCAGAAACGCACCACCACCGGACGGCTGAGACGGACGGCCGGGCTGTCCGCGCTGGCCGTCACGGCGGCCCTGCTGGGCGGGACCCCCGCGCTGGCCGGGGCCCCGCCGGAACCTTCCGTGCCCAAACTCGCACTGCCCTCGCCGCCCGGTGGCGAGAACGTCCGCGTCCTGGTCTTCCACGCCTCGGCTGGCGAGGAGCCACCGACGGTGAACGCCGGCATCGAGGCGATCGAGAAGATCGGGCGGCAGGGGCCGGCCGCCGAGCACTTCACGATCGACGCCACGGCCGACCCGTCGGTCTTCACCAAGCCCCGGCTCGGCCGGTACAACGCGGTCGTCTTCCTGACCGGCGGCGGCGACGTCCTCGACCCGGAGCAGGAAGCGGGGCTGGAGAGCTACATGGAGGCCGGCGGCGGGTTCGTCGGCATCCACAACGCGGCCCGCGCCGAGCCGTACTCCGAATGGTTCACCGGCCTGATCGGCGCCCGCCCCACGGGCGGCACGGACAACGTGCAGCGCGCCACCGTCGAGGTCGGCGACCGCGACAACCCCGCCACCAAGAGCCTGCCGCTGGAGTGGAAGCGCCCCGACCGGTGGCTCAACTGGGCGGAGAATCCGAGCGGTTCGGTGCACACCGTGGCCCGCGTACGGGAGAACACGTTCCGGCCCGGCACGGGTGCCAACGGCGCCGACCATCCCATCTCCTGGTGCCGTGACTACGACGGCGGGCGGTCCTTCTACACCGGCATGGGCGGCACCGCGGCCGGCTTCCAGGAGACCGACTTCCGCGCCCATCTGCGCGGCGCGCTGCTGTGGACCACCCGGCTCGCCCGCGCCGACTGCCAGGCCACCATCGCCTCCCATTACAAGGCCGAGCGGGTCACTCAGCCCAACCAGCCCGGGCAGCACGACCAGATCGGCGAGCCGCACGGCGTGGTGACCGCCAAGGACGGCCGCGTCTTCTCCATCGGCCGCGGCGGCGAGGGCTCGGACGCGCCCGTGATCACCGACTGGAACAACCCGGACATCGGCAAAGGCAAGGGCACCGTCCACGTCTACGACCCGGAGACGAAGAAGGTCACGCTCGCGGGCGAGCTCACCGTCTTCGGCAACAAGGGTGGCGGCGACGAGCTGGTCAAGAACGAGGAGGGGCTGCTCGGCATCGAGCTGGACCCGGACTTCCTCGACAACGGCTGGGTGTATCTCCACTACACGCCGCACTCGGAGATCGACCGCGACACGCACATGGCCGAGCGCCGCGTCTCCCGCTTCACCATGGACCTCAAGACCGACAAGCTGGACCTCTCCTCGGAGAAGGTGCTGCTGAAGTGGCCGGTGCAGATCCACAGCTGCTGCCACGCGGGCGGCGGCATGGCCTGGGACTCCAAGGACAACCTCTACATCGCCACCGGTGACAACAACTCCAGCCGGTTCAGCGACGGTTACTCGGGCAACAACCCGGAGCCGAACTTCAAGGGCGTCTCGTTCGCCGATGCCCGTCGCACCGCGGGCAACACCAACAACCTCAACGGGAAGATCCTGCGGATCCACCCCGAGGACGACGGCACGTACACCCTGCCCGAGGGCAACCTCTTCACCGGCAAGGAGACCGACGAGGGCGGCGGCAAGACCCGCGGCGAGATCTATGTCATGGGCGTCCGCAACCCCTCCCGCATCTCCGTCGACAAGAAGACCGACACGCTCTACGCGGGCTGGGTCGGCCCGGACGCGACCGACCCGAGCGAGACCTGGGGCCCGGCGAAGTACGACACGTTCGCCGCGATCACCCATGCCTCCAACCGCGGCTGGCCGTTCTGCATGGGCAACAAGCAGCCCTACCGCGACCGCAACCTCCCCGACCCGAGCAAGCCGCTGGGCTGGTACGACTGCGACAACCTGAAGAACGAATCGCCGAACAACGACGGGCTGGTCAACATCCCGCCCGCCGAGGCCAACAACATCTGGTACTCCCCCGCCGGCGGCGGTCCGGACTTCCCGCGGAACGCCGACGGCGTGCCGAGCTACAAGAAGTCCGAGCAGAAGTTCCTGCTGCCCTGGCTCAAGGGCGGCGGGCAGGCCGCGATGGACGGGCCGGTCTACCGCTACGACGCGAAGACGGTGGGCAAGGACGCCTGGCCCGCGTACTGGGACGGCAAGTGGTTCGTCGGCGACTTCTACGACGGTGAGCAGCCGCGGAACGCGGTCGTCATGGATCCGAAGACGGCCGGCTCGGGCGGGCTGCCCGTGCACGCCGAGACCCTGGACAAGATCGTCCCGGTGGGCGCCGACGGCATCCGCAACCTGATGGGCTGGACGTTCGCACCCGACGGCTCGCTCTATGTCCTGGACTACGGGCGCGGCTTCTTCACCCACGACGCCAAGTCCGCGCTGTGGCACGTCACCTACCACGGCGGCCCGGCGACTCCGCTCCCCGCCGATCTGGCCCGGAAGGCGGTCAAATGAACCGGCGGCTGACCGCTCTGCTGTCCGTCCTGTTCCTGTTGCTCGGGGTGGGCGCCACGGCGGCCTACGGGCAGCCGGCGCCCGTCGAGGCGCAGCAGGTGCTGACCTGGACGGCGGGCGACGACATCACCAAGTACGCCTCGGCGCCCACCACCGCGGTGGCCGGGAAGACGACCATCGTCTTCGAGAACAGCGAGGCCACCGGCAACACCATGGGGATGCCGCACACCCTGACCTTCGTCACCTCCGACTCGGAGTACAACCAGGACGTCAGCCTCAACATCATGGCGAACCCCGGTGACTCCTCCGGCGGCAAGCACACCGCCGAGGTGACGCTCACCCCGGGCAAGTACCGCTACCACTGCACGATCCCTGGCCACGAGACGATGCAGGGCGTCCTCGTCGTCACCGACGGCGGCAGCGAGGACACCACCGCGCCGGAGACCTCAGCGAAGGTCGAGGGGCAGAAGAACGCCGACGGTGCGTACGTGGGCAGCGCGTCCGTGACCGTCTCGGCCACGGACGAGGGCTCGGGCGTGGACCGCATCGAGTACGCGGTGGGCGACGGCGGCTTCCAGCCCTACACCGCGCCCCTCGTGGTCGACCAGGTCGGCACGCACAAGATCCGTTACCGGGCCGCCGACAAGGCGGGCAACGTCGCGGCGGAGAAGACGGTGGACTTCACCGTCGTCGCGCCGCCGACGGACGACACGACCCCGCCGGAAACGAGCGCGACGGTAACCGGGGAGAAGAACGCGGACGGCGCCTACGTCGGCATGGCGACGGTCACCGTCACCGCGTCCGACACCGGGTCGGGCGTCAACACCATCGAGTACGCGCTCGGGGACGGCGCCTGGCAGCCGTACACCGCGCCCGTGATGGTCCACGAGGCGGGCAGCCACAAGGTCCGCTACCGGGCCGCCGACAAGGCCGGCAACGCGGCCGCGGAGAAGTCGGTGGACTTCACCGTCGTCGCGCCGCCGCCCGAGGACACCACCCCGCCGGACACCGCGGCCAAGGTCAAGGGGGACAAGAACTCGGACGGCGCCTACATCGGGAAGGCGACGGTGACCCTCACGGCCACCGACGAGGGCTCCGGCGTGGCGAAGACCGAGTACTCGCTGGACGGCGGGCCGTACCTCGCGTACGAGGCGCCGGTGATCGTGGACCGGGTGGGGTACCACTCGCTCGCGCACCGGGCGACGGACAAGGCGGGCAACACCTCGCCCGCGCGGACGGCCTCCTTCACCGTCGCCACGGGCGGCGGGGTGCCGGCGCCGCCCTGTCCGGAGCACGACGAGCGGCTGACCGTCATCGTCGGCACGGTCGACACCGGCGTGCCGAACCGGGTCACCGGCAACCGCTGCACGATCAACGAGCTGATCGAGGACGAGAAGGACTGGTCCTCGCAGGCGCTCTTCCTCAAGCACGTCACGGAGGTGACCGACAAGCTCCTGAAGGACGGAGTGATCGACAAGCGGGAGTACCGCGCGATCAACAAGGCGGCCCGCCAGTCCGGCATCGGCAAGCCCGGGCAGCACACCGGCTACCGCGACCTCTTCGACGGGACGCAGGCGTCCTTCGAGAAGTGGGAGCACGTGGGCGGCGGTGCCTTCTCGCTCACCGGTGACGGCGCCATGACCAGCAGCACGACGGTCGACGGCATGGGCATGCTGTGGTTCCCCGAGCGCCGCTTCGACGACTTCTCGCTGAAGCTGCAGTTCCGGGACGACGCGCCGGGCACCGGCAACGCCAACGGCGGGGTCTTCGTCCGCTTCCCGAACGTCCATGACCACCCCGAGGAGTCCCGGCCCGAGTGGGTCGCCATCAAGTACGGACATGAAGTCCAGATCCTGGACCGCCCGGACGGCGACATGTACAAGACGGGCTCGGTCTACGGCTTCGACCGGGTCGGTCTCGGCGGCGCCGGGGTCACGCCCAAGGGCACCTGGAACGACTACGAGATCCGGGTGACCGACCAGCACTACGAGATCTACCGCAACGGCAAGCTGATCAACGAGTTCGACAACACCGGCGGGCAGACCTTCTACCCGCCGCGCTCCGACGACCCGGGCACCGACGGTCGGCGCTACGCCTCCGGCTACCTCGGCCTCCAGGTCCACAGTACGAGCGATGTCATCTCGTACCGCAATATCCGCATCCAGGAGCGGTGAACGCGCGCACTGACGGCGGCGGCCGCCGGGGATCTTCCCCGGCGGCCGCCGCTTTCGTCGGTGTCAGGCGCTCAGCAGACGCCGTCCCCCGGCTTCGGGTTGCCGAGCCCGAAGGACGGGCGCAGCCGGAGGCCCACCCAGGTGCCGACGAGCGCTGCCGCGCCCCAGATCCAGCCGTGCAGGCTGCCGGAGGCGATGCCGGCGAGGTACGCGCCGATGTTGCAGCCGCCTGCCATCCGGGCGCCGACGCCCATCAGGATGCCGCCGAGCACGGCGGCGAGCGCGGTGCGGGCGGGCAGGCCGCGGTGCAGCTTCCACACGCCGCCCGCGGCGGCCGCGACCGCGGCGCCGATCATGATGCCGAGGTCCGTCAGGCTGGTCTTGTCGGCCAGGACCGGGCCCGCGTACGACGCGGCGTTCTTCGGGTCCTGCCAGAACGCCCAGTGCTCCGGGGAGCCGCCGAGCGCGCCCACCAGCTTCGAGCCCCACAGCGCGAAGGCACTGGTGATGCCCCAGGCGCCGCCCGAGACCAGCAGCACGCCGGCGCCGAGGACGGCGAGCGCCAGCGCGCCGGCCCACAGGGTCCAGGAGCCGCGGAAGACGCGGGCCAGGGTGGTGCGCGCGGACGGCGGGGTGCCGACGGGCGGCGGGTTGCGGCGGGCCTGGACGCGGCGCGAGACCAGGACGACCACGGCGAGCAGGACCATGGTCACGGCCCAGGACCCGGCCCAGCCCAGGTGGTCCGAGAAGAGCACCGGGTCAAAGGCGGGCAGGTCGCGCCAGAGGTTGTACTGCCAGGCCGCCAGCGTCGAGCCGGCGATGAAGCCGCCCAGGGTGAGCACGATGGTGCTCTGCCCCGAGCCGACGGCGAAGAGGGTGCCGGAGGCGCAGGCGCCGCCGAGCTGCATGCCGATGGCGAAGAGGAAGGCGCCGACCAGCAAGGCGACGCCCAGCGGTCCGGCGCTGGGCGCCGGTACCGAGCCGAACAGTCCGGTGCCGGTGCCGATGAGCAGCGCGAAGAGCGTCGCCGTGGTGCCGAGCAGCAGGGCGTGGGCACGCAGTCCGGTGCCGTTGCCGACGGCGATGAGCTGCCGCCAGGCGGAGGTGAAGCCGAAGCGGGAGTGGAAGAGGGCGAAGCCCAGGGCGATGCCGAGGAGCAGCAGGATGCCGGGCTTGGCGCCGTTGGCGCTCCACACGTAGGCGGTGAGCCCGGCACCGATCAGTCCGGCGACCACCAGGGGCGTCCGGCGGACGGGCGGCGCGGGCTCGGCCTCGGGCGCGGGCGTGCGGGTGGGTGCCGGGGTGAGCAGGGCGCCGGTACGGGGCGGTGCCCCGGCCGCCCCGGCAGGGGGAGCGGTCGTCACGTGGGTCTCCGTGGGAGGGGATGCGGTACGTACGGACGTACCGGGAAGGGCCGGACCGGGGGCGTCAGCGGCTACAGAGCGCGTCGTCGACGTCCCACGGCGTCGCCGCGAAGAGCGCGAGCGTGAGCACACGGGCGGGTCCGAACATGCGCTCCACGGTAATACCGGGTGTAAGCCACACGTAACGCCGTCTCGGATGGCGAGACGATGCGTCCGCTCGGCGATATCGCGGCCGCATTTCCGCGACCGGGCACAATGGGCGCATGCCCCGTCGCACCCCGCGCCCGAAGCAGGCCGCAGCGCCCGCCGTCACTGCCTCCTCGCCCTGTCCCTGCGGCCTGTCCGCCCCGTACGGGGAGTGTTGTGGGCGGTTCCACACCGGGACGGCGGCGGCGCCCACCGCCGAGCGGCTGATGCGCTCGCGGTACAGCGCCTTCGCGGTCCGGGACGAGCCCTATCTGCTGCGGACCTGGCATCCGGACACCCGGCCACCCCGCATCGAGTTCGACGCGGGGCAGCGCTGGCTGGGCCTGGAGATCCTGCAGACGTCCGAGGGCAGCGCGTTCCACACCACCGGCACCGTCGAATTCCGGGCGCGGTTCCGGTACGGCGGCGCGGAGGACGCGCTGCACGAGCACAGCCGCTTCGTCCGGCACGACGGTGCCTGGGTCTACCTGGACGCGCTCTTCGCCGAGTGAGGATCCCGGTCACTCCCCCGGGGCGACACCCGGTACGAGTGTGATCCGCCGCGTCGTGTGCTCCTCGATCCGCTCGCGCGAGTACAGCAGCGGGAACGCCTCGTCCGCCGCCCACGGCTCGAACAAGTCCCGGTAGTGCGGACTGCCCGGGTCGCCGGACTGGCCCGGCGCGTTCATCGCCACCGAGTCGTCCCACGAGCCGACGTCCACCACCAGCCGGAACGTGGCGCCGCCGGACTGCCGGAAGCCCGGGCCGTACGCCGTCGCCGAGACCGTGTCGCCGCTGCCGCCGCGCGGCGCGGGGCCCACCGAGGACCAGCCGGCGGCCTCGGCGCCGAGGAGCCCGGCGAGGGGGTGGTGCGGGAGCGCCTGATGGAGCGCGCCCCATCGCCACGCGCCGGGGTCGGGCCCCAGCAGCTTCGCGGTCTCCTCCATCGCCGGGCCGAGGCTGGTGAGGATCGCCGCGCGGATCGCGGCGTCCGGGTCGGGCCCGAGCCGCTCCCCCGGCGCGAGGAGCAGCGAGAGGTCGACCCGGGGGTCGGCGCTGGCGTCCTCGGCGGGCAGCACACGGGCGAGCGCCCCGGCCACCCGCTCCTCCGGGAGCAGCCGGGCGAGGGCCCGGCGCAGCAGCTCGGGACGGAGATGGCGGCGGTACCAGATCTCGAAGAGCGCGGCGGCGGGCGAGTCCGCGTCGAGCGAGGCGTCCCAGTCCCGCAGCAGCTTCAGCGCCCCGGCCACCTGCGAGTCGTCGCTGGTCAACCCCGCCAGCAAGGGCTGGATCTCGCGTGCGGGCAGGCTCACATAGTCGTTCTGCAGGGCCACGCAGTCCGCCGCGGTCCAGTCCGACCGCGCGGCCAGAGTCTCGGCGAGGCGGTGGTGGCGGTGCGGCGCGTACCAGTCGTAGGTGACCGTCCGCTCGGCATTCGGATACTCCGCGGGGAGGTTGAGCTGGTTGGCCGTGGCGAACCAGCCGTCCTCCGGGTCCCGCACGGAGGGCAGCGCGCCGACCGGATGGTGCCCGTCCCATTCGTACCGGCCGTCGCCCGGCACCGGGAGCGTGCCGTCCCAGCCGCGGCGGACGGGGACCCGCCCGGCCGGGCGCCAGCCGGTCGTGCCGTCCGGGGCCGCGTAGACCTGGTTCTCGCCGGGCGCGCCCCACCGCTCCATGGCGGCGACGAAGGCGTCGGGCCCGGCCGCGCCCATGTAGTCCATGCTGCCGAGGTACGGGGCCATGCCCGGCTCCAGCCAGGCGGCGCGGACCGCGAACGCGGCGGCGCGGTCGGGGCGTTCGTCGATGACCGGGCCGTGCCGGGTGAACCACAGGTCGGTGGTGACGGGCTCGCCGCCGCGCACCGGGATGGTCTCGGTGACCTTCGTCATCGCCTCCCAGCCGTCCCCGTAGGCAAACCGCTTGGGGTCGGCCGGGTCGGTGCGGTAGACGTACAGGTCCTCCTGGTCGATGGGGAAGATCGTGAGGCCGAAGGCGAGGCGGCCGTTGTGGCCGATGGAGACGCCGGGCAGGGCCGGCTCGCCCGCGCCGATGACGTCGAGGCCGGGGGCCGAGAGATGCGCGAGGTAGCGCAGCGCGGGCAGGGTGACGGCGCGGTGCGGGTCGTTGGCCAGCAGCGGGCGCCCTGTGGCGGTGCGGGACGGGGCGAGCACCCAGTTGTTGCTGCCGTCGATGCCCTGGCGCGGGGCGTTCGCGGCCCACGGCGGGGTGGTCGCCATCCGGTACACGCGCAGCACGTCGTCCGGGATGACGGAGAGGTCCAGGCCCTCCGGTACGCGCAGCTCGTGCGCGGGCTCGCGGACCTTGCGCAGCTCCTCCACCTCGGGCCCGAAGTCCCGCAGGGTGAGGGCTCTTTGGACCTCGTCGTGGACGTTGTAGTAGAGGCCGTGGCTGCGGATGCGGGCGACGTCGGCGGGCTCCCAGTACGCCGGTTCGTAGTCCAGCAGCCGGAACTCCGGGGGCAGGTACTCCCGTTGGGTTCTGCAGAGGGTCACGAAGGCGTTGATGCCATGCACGAAGGCGGTGGTGGTCCGCTCGGTGTCCGGGCCGTACGCCTCCCGCTCGGCCGCCATGTCGCCGCGGTAGAGGAACAGCCGTGCGGCGCGGTCGTGTTCGGCGTACTCGGGGCCGAGGACCTCCGCCAACAGACCGAGGCCGCGCCGCCGCCACAGATCGATCTGGAAGAGCCGGTCGCGGGCCGCGTTGAACCCCTGCGCGAGGAAGAGGTCCTCGCGCGAGGCTGCGTAGAGGTGCGGCACGCCCCAGCGGTCGATGAGGATCTCCACCGGCTCGGACAGGCCGGGAACCTCGAAGGTGACCGCGGCACCGGACTCCGTCATCGGGTGGCCTCCTCGTGTACGCACTCGCCGCCCACGTACGTCGCGCGTACCGGGATCGCGGCGATGCCGTGCGGGTCGGCGGTCAGTGGGTTCTCCCCCAGGACGACGAAGTCGGCGAGGTGTCCGGGGGCGATCCGGCCCTTGTGGTGCGCCGTGCCCTCGGCCTCGGCCGAGCCGAGGGTGAAGATCCGCAGTGCCTCGGCAGCAGTGACCCGTTGCGTGGGTCCGACCTTCGCGCCGTCCTCGATGCCTTCCCGGGTGACCATCGACTGCAGGCCGAGGAGCGGTTCGTACGGGCCGCAGGGGTAGTCCGAAGACCCGGCGACGGTGACGCCCGCGTCCAGGAACGAGCGGTGCGCGAACATCCGCTCCGTGCGCTCGGTGCCGTACCAGGTGTTCAGCGCCCCACCGTGGTAGCCGGCGTACCCGGCGAACGGCACGGCGATCGCGTCCAGCGCCTTCATCCGGGCAAGGATCCCGTCGTCGATGAGCGTGCAGTGTTCGATGCGGTGGCGCAGCCCGGGGCGCGGGGTCTCGCGCTGTGCTGCCTCGAAGGCGTCCAGGACGAGGCGGATCGCGGAGTCGCCGTTGGCGTGCACGCCGATGCGGTTGCCGTCCGCGTGCACCTCACGTACCTGCGCGAACAGCTCCTCGGTCGAGGTGGTCTGCAGGCCGTGCCCGTCCGGGCCGCCGCACTCGGGGTCCGCGTACGGCTCGGCCAGCAGACACGTCCGCCCGCCGATCGCGCCGTCCAGGAACGCCTTGACGCCGACGAAGCGCAGCAGGTCGTCGCCGAAGCCACTGCCGACGCCGAGCGCCTGTGCCTTGGCGTAGTGGTCGATGGAGAGCAGCATGCCCGTGCGCATCGTCAGCCGGCCCTGGTCGCGCGCGGTGCGCAGCAGGGCGATGTCGTCCGGGGCGATCAGCGCGTCGCAGATCGAGGTGAGCCCGGCGGCGTGCCACAGCTCCTGGGCGCGCAGCAGGCCGCGCAGCCGGTCCTGCGGGGAGCTGGGGGTGAGCGGGGAATCGCCGCGCGCGGTGGCCGGGTAGACGACGTTCATCAGGGCACGTTCGATCAGCCGTCCGTCGAGGCGGCCGTCGGCGTCGCGGCCGAAGTCGCCGCCGTCCGGGGCCGGGGTGTCCTCGTCGATGCCCAGGGCGCGCAGCCCGGTGGAGTTGACGACGCCCCAGTGGCCCGCGACATGGACGACGAGGGCGGGGTGATCGGGTGCTGCCCGGTCCAGGTCGTGGCGGGTGATCCGGCCGGTCTTGGCGTCGTCGTAGCGGCTGCCGCGGATCCACTCCCCCGGTGCCGTGCGGGCCGCCTCGGCGGTGACGGTGGCGAGCAGCGCGTCGGTCGTCGCGACAGCGGCGGCCGACAGGTCCAGGTGGAGCAGGTCGGTGGCGGCCATCGCGAGGTGGATGTGGGCGTCGTTGAGGCCAGGGATGACGGTCGCGTCGCCGTGGTCGACCTCCGGTGCGCCCGGGAAGCGGTCCCGCAGCTCGGCGACCGGTCCGGTGGCCCGGATGCTGCCTTCGGCGACGGCGAACGCCTCGGGCTCGGGGCCGCTCCCGCGCTGGCTGACGATGTGGGCGGCGCGGTGGAGCACCGGGGTGGTTTCGTCGATCACGGAGCCTCCTTCGAAGTGGCCGAGGCCGGGGTCGTGCCGGTCGTCGGCTGCGGCACGCGTTGATGTCCCGCGGGGCCGGCGAGGGTGACCGCCACCGTGACGACGAGGTTGACGGCCAGCGCGACGATGCCGCCGTTGACGCCGTACAGCGGGTCGTTGCCGCTGGCCCACAGCGCCACCACGACCGCGAGCCCGACGAGCATCCCGGCCACCGCGCCGGCCTTCGTCATCCGCCGCCAGAACAGCGCGAGCAGCACCACCGGGACGAGCTGCGCCAGCCCCTCGTACGACAGGACCGAGAGCTGGACCAGGGTGTTGGGGTAGAAGAGCGCGCCCGCCAGCGCGATCAGCCCGGCGATCAGACAGACCAGTTGGGAGAGCCGCTTGGTGCGTACGTCGTCGGCGGGCGTGCGGCCCGTACGGCGGCTGCGCGGGTCGGCGCCGTTACCACCGCCGAGCAGCGTGCGGCCCCACAGCGTGCCGATCGCGAGCATGAAGACGCTCATCGGGACGATGGCGGAGAGCGCGCCCGCGACACCGATGATGGCCACGGCCGGGGCCGGGAGCGAGTCGGTGACCAGGCTGAACAGCGCCAGGTCCGGATTGCCGAGGGCCGGCATGACGAACAGTGCGGTGGCACCGATCATCATCGGGACGAAGAGCAGGAGTTGGTACCAGGGCAGCAGTACG
This sequence comes from Streptomyces ochraceiscleroticus, assembly GCF_000720485.1. Taxonomy (GTDB): domain Bacteria; phylum Actinomycetota; class Actinomycetes; order Streptomycetales; family Streptomycetaceae; genus Streptomyces; species Streptomyces ochraceiscleroticus. Next base: position 70,703 of record NZ_JOAX01000019.1, read on the forward strand.
GCGTTGCGGCGCAGCGCGTTGGGGTCCCGCGCGCTGAGGTAACCGGCGACGGTGGTCGGAAAGATCGTGATCGTCACGGCGTTGAGCAGCAGGGTGGAGATGAACCACGTCCCGCCCTTGCCGGCCGAATCATGGCCGGGGAAGGTCAGCCACTCGGGCTTCTCCGCGACCATGCGGTGCATGAAGTCGCCGAAGCCGTCGAGGTAGTGCATCGGCACGTACACCGCGAGGAAGACCACCGCGGCGATGACCAGGACGTCCTTGAGCGCGCTGACCCACGCCGAGCCGCGCAGCCCGGACACCAGGATGAAGACCTCCGCGACGACGAACGAGATGACCGCGGCGACCTTCAGGTCCACGCTCCCGTACGTCATCGCGTTGACCACCACGCCCATGCCCTGGATCTGCACCTGGATGTACGGCACGAGGAAGACCGTGGCGATCACCGCGACCAGGATGCCCACGGGCCGGGAGCGGAAGCGGTGTTCGGCCATGTCCGCGATGGAGATCAGGCCGTGCCGGCTCGCGTACGTCCAGATGGCCGGGCCGACGACGTACGCCACCGCGAAGCCGACGGTGAGGTACGCGACGAGGTAGAGGATCGGCACGCCGAAGGAGTACGACCAGCCGGCCGTGCCGAGGAAGGAGAAGCTGGTGTAGGTCTCGCCGGCCATCAGCAGCCAGATGAAGAGCACGCCCAGGCCCCGGCTGGAGACCGACCACTCGGACAGGCCCTTGTCCCGGCCGCGTGCGCTGAGCACGCCGATGAGGATGGTCGCGACCATGGCGAGGCCGAAGATGGTCGTGGCGATCGCCGCTGAGCTGCTCACGCGCGGCCTCCTTCGGTTCCTTCGGGCGCGGCCCCGGGATCGGCCGGCAGTGGTTCTGCCGCGCCCGTGCGGTACGCGGGGTCCAGGCGGGTGACGGCCCAGATGACGAGAGGGCTGATGACCGTGGCGGCGAGGATCCAGAACAGCAGGAACGGCACGCCGAGGACGCGCGGCTCGATGCGGTTCGCCACGAGCGGCGCCAGGCAGTACAGGACGGCCGGGACGAGCAGCAGCCACAGCGCGGGGCGCCGGGCGCTCACTTCGGGCAGGCCGTCGAGCGGGTGCGCGCCGGCCTCCGCCGGGCCCTCCCGCCCGCGGTCCTCGGGGGCGTGCGACATGGGACTCCTTCGAGGGGATCGAGGGGTTCGAGGGGGGAGTGCGGGGAAATCGGACGTTACCGCAGGTCAAACCGTCGGCTCGTACCGGCCGTCGACCGCGGTCCAGCCGCCGTCCACGGTCAGCACGCTGCCGGTGACGAAGGTGGAGGCGTCCGAGACCAGGTACTGCACGGCGCCCGCCAGCTCCTCGGCGCCGGCCCACCGCCGCAGCGCGGACGCCTGCGCGTACGCGTCGTACCACTCGGGGTCGGCGGCGATCTGGTCGGTCAGCGGCGTCCGCACGACACCGGGCGCGATGGCGTTGAACCGCACCCCGCGCGGCCCCCATTCCGCGGCCGCGGTCCGCAGGAACTGCACCAGGCCCGCCTTGGACGCCGCGTACACGCTCTGGCCCGGCTCGACCTGTATCGCGCGCATCGAGGCGAGCCCGACGACACTGCCGCTGCCGCGCTCGGCCATGGCCGGGGCGACGGCCTGTACGAGTGCGAAGTGCGCCCGGAGGTTCAGCGCGACCACCCGGTCGAACTCCTCCAGGGTGTAATCGACGATCCGCTTGCGGACGTTGGCGCCGACGGTGACCACCAGGCCGTCCGGGGCGCCCCACGCGGCCGCCGCCGCGCGCACCGCTTCGGCGTCCAGCACGTCCAGCTCGTACGGGGTCGCCGTGCCCGTACGGCTGCCGGGTGCGGGCGGCTCCTCCTGGGCGAGCCGGGCGGTCTCGGCGGCGCCCTTGACGTCGCGGTCGGCGACCGTCACGTCCGCGCCGTGCGCGGCCAGCGCCCGCACGGCCTCGCGGCCGATACCGCTGCCTCCGCCGACGACCACGATGTGCCGGCCGTCGAGACGGAAGAGGTTCGCGTACGTCATGGGGCTCCTTCTCCTGGTGTCGGCGACCCGTGCTTCTCGCGGCCCGCGGTCATGTCCTGATCACCGCCATCCGCGTCACCGTCAGCTCCTCGATGGCGAAGCGCGGGCCCTCGCGGCCGATGCCCGAGTCCTTCACACCGCCGTACGGGGCGACGTCGCTGCGGTAGCCGGGTACTTCGTTGATGACGACGCCGCCCACGTCGAGCGCGTCGATCGCCGTGAAGGCGGCGCCCAGGTCGCGGGTGAAGACCGCGGCGTGCAGTCCGTACCGCGAGTCGTTGACCAGCGCGTATGCGGCATCCAGGTCCGGCACCGTACGCAGCGCGACGACCGGCCCGAAGATCTCCTCGTCCCAGGCGGGCAGCCCGCCGGGCACATCGGCGAGCAGCGCGGGCGTGAGGCAGCGCCCGTCCCGCACGCCGCCGGCGACCACCCGCGCGCCGGCCGCGCGGGCCTCCTCGACCCAGGCCAGCACCCGGTCGGTGGCCGCCTCGTCGATGAGCGCGGACACCCGCGTCGCCTCCTCGCGCGGGTCGCCGACCACGACCTCGGAGAGCCGGTCGGCGATCCGCTTCTCCAGCTCCTCGGCGATCTCCTCGACCGCGATCACCCGCTGGACGGCGATGCACGCCTGGCCCGAGGCGTAGTAGCCGCCGCGGAGCACGGCGTCGGCCGCCGCGTCCAGGTCGGCGTCGGCGGCCACCACGAGGGCGGCGTTGGAGCCCAGTTCGAGGACGACCTTGCGGGGCGCGGCGTCCCGGGCGATGCGGTGGCCGATCGCGGCGGAGCCGGTGAAGGAGACGGCGGCGACCGCGTCGTGCGTGGTGAGCGTGCGGCCCACCGCCACGTCACCCGTGACCAGCTGCACCGCGCCCACCGGCGCCCCGGCCGCGGCCAGTTGCTCGCGGACCAGGTGGACCAGCCAGAGCGTGGCGAGCGGGGTGGCGGGCGCGGGCTTGACGACCACGGGGCAGCCGGCCGCGAGCGCGGGCGCGATCTTGTGGGAGGCGAGCAGCATCGGGTAGTTGAAGCCCGCGATGCCCACCACGACGCCGATCGGGCAGCGGGTCCAGAAGCCGGTCATGCCGTCCCCGGAGGGCAGCAGGTCCAGCGGCACGGTCTCGCCGTGGATATGGGCCACCTCGTCGGCCGCCGCCTCCCACGTGGAAACCGCCCGCTGCACCTCTGTACGGCAGTCCACGCGCGGCTTGCCCGTCTCCAGGACGAGCAGGTCCTCCATGGGGCGCGCGACTTCCGCGAGCGCCGCCGCCACGCCCCCGAGCACTCGGCGCCGGACCCGGGTGGGGAGCCGCGCCACGTCCTTGCGGAGCGCCGCCGCGTGCTCCACCGCCCGCCGCGCCAGCGCCTCGTCACCGACGGGCGCCTGCGCGACCTCACTGCCGTCGTACGGGAAGGTGACGGATTCGGTGGCGGGCGCGGGCACCCAGCCGTCGCCGACGGGCAGTCCGGCGGGGAAGCACCCGGTGATCTCCTCAGGCGTCATCGCGGTGCACCCCCTGGGTGAGGAAGTGGCGCGCCGCCTCGGCGTACACCCGGGTGTACTCGCCGATCTCGCGCACCTCCACGTACTCGTCCTTCTGGTGCGCGATCCACTTGCCACCGGGTCCGTAGACGACGGTGGGCAGGCCCGCGTCACGGGTCAGGACCGTGCCGTCGGTGGTGCCGGGCACGGCTCCGAAGGGCGGCGGGCTGCCGTGCACCCTTTCGTGCGCCGCCACCAGCCCGGCCACCACCGGGTGGTCCTCAGGGATCTCGATCGCCGGGCGGTCGTCGACGATGGTCAGCCCGACCGTGACGCCGGCCGTCGCCGCGGCCTCCTCGGCCTCGTTGCGGATGCGCGCGATCAGCTCGGCGTGGTCCGTGCCGGGGATGGTCCGTACGTCGACGCCGACCAGGCCGTGCGCCGGAATGACATTGAGCTGGTCGGGGTCGCCACCGTGCAGCACGGTCGGGGTGACGGTGACGCTGCCGGCGTGCGGATGCGTGCCGAAGCGCACCTCGGCCCAGGTCTGGGCGCGGCCGAGCGCCTCGACGATGCGGGCCCCCGCGACGATCGGGTTCTTGCCCTCCTGCGGCATCGCGCCGTGCGCCATCACGCCGGTCAGCTCCAGCCGGAGCCGGATGCCGCCGCGGGCCGAGGTGCACACCTCGTACCCCTCCGGCTCGCAGACGATCACGCCGTCGATCTCCGCGGCGAGCGGCGACGCGGCGAACGCCTTGGCGCCGAGCATCATGCCTTCCTCGTCGCACAGCACGCCGAGGACGATCCGCCCGGGGAACGGGCCGGCCTGCTGGAGCGCCCGTACGCCGTAGATCATGGCGGCCACCCCGGACTTCATGTCAGCGGCGCCCCGGCCCCACAGCTTGCCGTCGCGGATCTCCGCGCCGTACGGGTCGACGCTCCACGCCGCCGGGTCGCCCTCGGTGACCACGTCCGTGTGGCCCTCGAACATCAGGGTCGGGCCCTCGCCGCCCTTGCCGTCGACGACGGCGATGACGTTCGGCCGGCCCGGCGTGACCTCCACCACCTCGTACTGCCAGCCGAACTCGGTGAACAGCGCGGCGACCAGGTCGGCGGCCGGCCGTTCGACGTCGGTGGCGCCGGTGGCGTTGACCGTACGCAACCGGATCAGGTCCTGGGTGAAGGCGACGGCCGCGGCTTCGTCGATCGCGATGCCGGTCGGCGGGTGGGTCTGGGCGGCGTGCATAGAACCTCCAAAACGCCTGGCCGGGAGGCCAGTCCACTGGTCAGACCAGTTGATTTCCCGTACTCTGCTCGCACGTTCATGCGTGGGTCAAGAGGCCACCAGCAGCAATCGGCACGGAAACCAGCAACAATCGGCACGGAACACGGAACGGGGTCCCCGATGGCCACCTTCGACGCTCCCTTCACTCCCGTCGAGCCGGTACGGGCCTACCAGCGGGTGGCCGAGCAGATAGAGGAGCGCATCCTCAGCGGCGAACTGCCGCCCGGCTCCCGGCTTCCCGGCGAGCGGGATCTCGTCAGCCAGTTCGGTGTCGGCCGCTCGACCGTCCGCGAGGCCCTGCGGGTACTGCAGTCGGCGGGTCTGATCCGGTCCCGGCCCGGCGACCCGCTGGGTGCGGAGGTGCTCGGCGTCTCGGCCGACAACCTCAGCCAGGCGCTCGGCCGGCTCACCCGCTCCCACCTCTGCAGCCTCGGCGAACTGATCCAGTTCCGGATGGTCCTGGAGGCCGAGAGCAACCGGCTCGCCGCCCGGCTGCGCACCGAGGACGACCTGACCCGGATGGCCGGACTGATCGAGCGGATGCGGTCCCTGACGGGGGCCGGAGCCGGGCTGCGGGAGTTCAGCGAGACCGACGCGCTGTTCCACCAGGCCGTCGCGGAAGCCAGCCGCAACGCTCTGCTCGGGCTCTGCGCCCGCGCCGTCCACGACGCCGTCGTGGAGATCATCGAGCACAAGATCGCGAACGTCGCGGACGCCACCGCCTGGATGGCCCGCTCCATCGACCACCACGAGCAGGTACTCGCCGCCATCCGCGCCGGCGACGCCCCGCACGCCGCCCAACTGGCCCGCCGGGCGCTGCACGCCTACTACGCCGACCACGTCGAGCCCGCGTCCCGCCCCTTGCTGACGGCCGCTCTGGAGGAGGAGTAGGGCTCATCCGATGGGGTCGGCGCGGCGCCCCTTAAGGGGCGCCGGGAACTGCGCGAGCAACCCCCCACGGCGGGACAGCCGGCCGGGGCGCCCCCGCACCAGCCGCGATCAGCCGCGACCGGCACCGACGCTACAGCCCGGCCGCCACCGTCAGCCCCTCCAGCACCGCCTCCTCCACCGTCCGGGGTGACACGCAGTCGCCGATGGATATGAGGGACCCGCGCGGCAGCTCCGGCAGGTCGGCCTCCGCCGCGGGCGCGGCCACCGGCTCGTGCCCCTGGGCGAGGACGACCGACCCGACCCCTTCGAGCAGCATCGGCTCCTCGGTGAGGGTGTGCTGGAGGTAGACCGTGTCACTGTCCGCGCCGTACAGCCGGACGTTCGGCACCACGGCCACCTTCGCCCGCACCGCCTCGCCGAGCATCGCCGCACGGACGTACTGCTGCAGATGCTCGCCCGCTCCGAACCCCGTGACGCACAGCGTGACCTTCCGGCCCAGCCCGGCGAGGTGAACGGCCACACCGAGCCCGATCCAGTCGCCGCGCCAGTCCGCCACGACCACCCGGCCCCGCGGCACCTCGGCGCCCCGTATGACATCCCAGGCGTCCAGCACGACCGGCTCGTCCACGAGCTCCAGTTCCGGCCTGCGGGGCCGGGCGCCGGTCGCGACGATCACGGCATCCGGCCGCTCGGCGCGCAACAGCTCACCGTCGACCCGCGAGCCGGTGACGATACGGGCACCGGCCTGCCGCGCCTCCCGCTCCAGGTTCGTCACCGCACCGCCGAACTCCGCGCGCCCCGGCAGCCGTTCGGCCAGCAGCACCTGTCCGCCGGTCCGGCGCGCCGCCTCGTGCAGCGTGACGTCGTGCCCGCGGGCCGCCGCGACCGCCGCCGCCTTCAGCCCGGCGGGCCCGCCGCCCGCGATCAGTACCCGCTTCCGGCGCGTGATCGTCGGCAGCACCCCGAAGCGCCGCTCCCGGCCCGTCTCCGGGTGCTGGATGCAGGAGATCGGGTAACCCCGCTGGAAGTGGCCGATGCACGCCTGGTTGCAGCCGATGCAGGCCCGGATGTCGTCCGCTCGCCCGGCGCCGGCCTTCGCCGGCATCTCGGGATCGCAGATCAGCGCCCGGGTCATGGCACAGGCGTCGGCCTGTCCGCGCTCGATGATCCGGTCGGCCTCCTGCGGCTCGTTGATCCGCCCCGCGACCATGACCGGCACGCGCACCGCGGCACGCACCTTGGCGGCCAGCGGCGCGGTGTATCCGGCGGGCTCGGACATCGGGGGCGCGATGTGCAGCGCGCCGGACAGCGTGGCCGAGCTGCCGGCGCACACGCTGAGGTAGTCCAGCAGCCCGTCCTCGTCCAGCCGCGTCGCCACGTCCACGACCAGCGCGGACGACAGCCCGTCGTGGCTCAGCTCGTCCCCGGAGATGCGCAGCCCGACCGTGAACTCCCGCCCCGCGGCCTCCCGTACGGACGCGATGATCTCGCGCAGGAAGCGCAGTCGCTTCTCGTCGCTGCCGCCGTAGTCGTCGCTGCGGCGATTGACCTGGGGATTCAGGAACTGGGCCGGGAGATAGCCGTGGCTGGCCACGATCTCCACGCCGTCCATGCCCGCGGCCCGCAGCCGCCGGGCCGCCGCGCCGTACCCCCGCACCACTTCCTGGATCTCCGCCACCGTCATGGCCCGCGGCATGACATGGAACCGCTCGCTCGGGGTCGCCGACGGTGCCCAGGCGACCGGCGCCGAGCCGTCCCGCGACTCCAGGATCTCGCGGCCGGGGTGGAAGATCTGCCCGACGGCCCGCGCACCGTGCCGGTGCACGGCGTCCGCGAGGCGGCGATACCCCTCGACGCAGGTGTCGTCGGTCGCCATGAGGACGTGGGTGGTGTACCGCGCGGACTCGTGCACCCCGGCGACCTGCACGACGATCAGGCCGACGCCGCCCGCCGCCCGCGCCTCGTGGTACGCCACGAGCTCGTCGGTCACCTGTCCGTCCCGCACGAGCACGGTGTCGTGTCCCGAGGACACGATGCGGTTCTTCAACGTCGTGGACCCGATCCGCAACGGCCGGAACAGATGCGGAAACCGCTCACCACTCACGAAAACCCCTCCCCTGATCCCTGACCGGCGCCGCCCGCTCGCGCCTCTTACGCCCCGCTCCGCACGTTCCGCACCCCGAACACCGCCCGCCCCGTGCCGAGGAGCACTTCCGCGTACCGCTCCGGTGTCATGCCGCCGGCCGCCGCGATGGTCATGTCGCAGCCGTCGACCACCGCCATCACCGCCCCGACCGCCGCCTCCTGGGACATGACGGGCGCGAACTCGCCGGTCGCCACGCCCTCGGCGAGGATGCCGGAGACCAGGGCCCGCCACTCGTCATGAACCCGCCGTATCCCGTCCCGCAGCTCCTCATGGCGGGCCGCGCTCGCGCAGAATTCGGTCCAGGTCGTGCAGCGACGTATCAGGTCCGGGTCGCCGGTCAGCTCCCGCACGAGCAGCTCGAACCGGCGCCACGGGTCCGGCTCGCCGACGGCCGTGCACCGCCACCGGCCGATCAGCTCGCCTATCGACCACTCGAAGGCGTGCCGGAAGAGCGCGTCACGGGTCTCGAAGTGATGCTGTATCGAACCTATGGAGACCTGCGCGGAGTTGGCCACGTCCCGCAGCCGGGCGGCGTCGAAGCCGTGCTCCGCGAGGGCGAGAGCCGCGGCGCGCAGTATCCGCTCGCGCTGGACGTCTGCACCGGCCGGCACCACTCCCGTCCGCTCCGATGCCCCACGCTCGGCCATACCGCCCACCCCTTCACCGTTTTCCGTCCAGCCTCTTGCCTTCCAATAATACCCAATTATTGTGACCGCGAACACATTTTTGGCACGTCTGAACAACGGACGTGCGTCCGGCCGAAGTTCTCAAGAGACGGGCGGCAGAGCGCTCTGGGTCGGCGGCGCGCTGATCGGCCTGCTGCAGAACATGCTGTTCGCCGAGACCGCCGCGATGTTCCCCGGCAAGTCCGGCGGCGTCAGCCGGTACGCCTCCGAGGGCTGGAAGCGGTACTTCGCGCCGCTCGGCGCCGTCGCCGCGTACGGCTACTGGATCGGCTGGTCGTTCAGCATCGCGGTGAACGCGGCCGCGATCGGCGCGCTCGTCACCGCGCACTGGTTCCCCGGCACGCCCGAAGTGCCGCTCCTCCCCGGCCATTCGGTCGGCCTGGCCGAACTGATCGGCGTCGCCGCCGTCTTCGCCGCCTGGGCCTGCAACTACTTCGGCGCGCGGCTCACCGCCCGCGCCTCGAAGATCACCAGCGGCATCGTGCTGTGCGGCCTCGTCGTGGTCGTCGCGGCGCCCTTCCTGAGCGGCCACACCTGGCACGCGGCCAACCTCACCTGGTACCACGGCGGAAGCTGGACGACGCTGATCGTGTGGTTCTACGTCACCGCGTGGACCACCTACGGCACCGAGATCTGCGCCTCGTTCGCGCCCGAGTACAAGGACACGGTCCGCGACACCGCCAAGGCGCTGCGCGCCACCTCGCTCCTCTCCCTCGTCCTCTTCTTCGTCGTGCCGCTCGCCATGGTCGGGTCGGTCGGCGAGGACGCCATCCGGAAGGACCCGGTCGGCGCGTTCGCCATCGCCTTCGAGCAGGCGCTCGGCGGCTTCTCCTCGCTCGGCGTCCTCATTCTCGTCTCCTCGATGTTCCTCGGGATGGTGTCCACGACGGCGGACGGCGGCCGGGCGCTGTACGGGCTGGCCCGCGAGAGGATGACCGTCCGGCAGCTCGACCACCTGAACCGGTGGGGCGTACCGGGCCGCGCACTCACCCTCGACGTCGTACTGAACAGCGCGATCCTGCTGCTCCTCGGAGAGCCGCTGAGCATCCTGATCGCCAGCAACTTCGGGTACCTGGTGGCGGTCGTGCTGGCCGTCTCCGCCTTCCTGCTGCTGCGCAAGGACCGCCCGGACTGGCCCCGCCCGATCCGCCGCGGCCGCTTCTGGATACCGGTCGCCTGGGCGGTGCTGGTCATCGACGTCGTGGTGGTCGCGGTGGGCGTCACGCACCCCTCACTGGCCGCGAACGGCGGTCCGAAGGACACCCTCATCGCGGTCGGCATCCTGCTGCTGTCCGTCGTGCTGTACGCGTACCGCCGCGTCGTCCAGGACAAGGAGCGCATCGCCTGGCGCATCGAGACGCCGGCCGTCCCGGAGCCCGAGCCGCCCCAGGAGTACGTCACCCAGCGGCCACCCCGGTAAGCGCTCCTGTGAGTGCCCCAGTAGGCGCTCCAGCGGGCGAGTTGGGCAGTTCGCCCGCAAGATCATTATGATCCGGCGATGATCATAAGATGGCGACTGGCGGCCGCGGTGTGCGGCCTGCTGGTCACTTTGACGGGCGGGCTCGCACCGGCGACCGCCTCGGCCGACGGACCGGCCCCCGCGGAGACCTCCGCGGAAACGTCCAAGGACGCCCCCAAGGTCGACCTCGTACTCGACGTCAGCGGCTCGATGCGCGCCCGCGACATCGACGGGCAGTCCCGGATGTCCGCGGCCAAGCAGGCGTTCAACGAGGTACTGGACGCGGCGCCCCAGGAGGTGCAGCTCGGCATCCGTACGCTCGGCGCCGAGTACCGCGGTGACGACCGCAAGGTGGGCTGCAAGGACACTCGCGCGCTGTACCCGGTCGGTCCGGTGGACCGCACCGAGGCCAAGACCGCCGTTGCGACCCTGGCCCCGACCGGCTGGACCCCGATCGGCCCGGCCCTGCTGAAGGCCGCGGACGACCTGGAGGGCGGCGACGGGGCCCGCCGCATCGTGCTGATCAGCGACGGCGAGGACACCTGCCAGCCGCTCGACCCGTGCGAGGTGGCGCGCGAGATCGCCGCCAAGGGCATCCACCTCACCGTCGACACGCTGGGCCTGGTGCCGGACGCCAAGACGCGTACCCAGTTGAGCTGCATCGCCGAGGCGACCGGCGGCACGTACACCTCGGTGCAGCACAAGGACGAGCTCTCCGGCCGGGTCAAGCAACTGGTGCACCGGACGGTCGAGCCGGCCGTCACGCCGGTACCGGCGAAGGGCGCCGACAGCTGCGAGGGGGCGCCGCAGCTCAAGGCCGGGCTCTACACCGACCGGGAGACCTTCGGCGAGGACCGCTTCTACCGGGTGGACGTACGGCCCGGCCAGGAGCTGCGCGCCTCGGTGAGCATCGCCGCCGACCGTGCCGTCCACGACGACTACGGCGTGCAGTTGCGCGCCTCTACGGTGCGCGGTCGCGAGATCGTGCGCGGCGAGGCCACGGGCGACGGCCGTACGGACGTGATCTCGACCGGCCTGCGCTACCCGAAGGCCGACGACGGCGAGGCGGCGGAGGACGCGGACGGCGAGCCGCTCCCCGAGACGGTCTGTCTGCGCGTCAGCAACGCCTTCTCCGCGCCCGCTTCGGTGAAGACCGAGCCGGGACTGCCCGTGGAGCTGTCCGTCGATGTGGTGGACGGACCGGACTCGGGGTCCGACGCCGCGTTTCTGGGGCTCGGTCACGGCTGGTGGTTCCTCATCTCGCTCACCCTGATCGGCCTGGCCGCCGGGGTGCTGTGGGGCTGGATCTCGCGCTGGCGCGTCACCGTCTGGAGGACCAACTGATGTCTGCCGTACGTCGTTTGTCGGCCGCACTGCTCGCCGGTGCGGCGCTCCTCGGGACGGCCGCGGCCGGTCAGCTCGCCCTCGCCGGGCCCGCGGTGGCCGCCTCCGCCTCTCCCTCCGACGCCCCGTCCGCGTCCGCCTCCTCGACCGCCGACCCCGAGGACGCCCCCGCGCCCACCGAGGCCGGTACCTCCTTCCGTACCGCCACGGTGATCCGGCCGGGTCAGCAGGCCACCGCCCAGGCGTCCACCGGTGACTACCTCTACTGGCAGTTCCCGGCCGACGCGGGGCAGGGCGCCACAGTGGATGCGACCGTCGAACTGCCCGATGCCGACGCGCGGCACGGCGAGTCGACCTGGCAGCTCGACGTGTACGACGGTCTGCGGCGCCGGCAGGCGTGCCGGTACGGCATGCAGACGAGGACCGTCGCGGCCGACGCCAGTACGGTCAAGCTGTCCTGCACCCTGCGGACGGTCCGCGCCGGCGCCGAGCCCTGGTCGAACGACCCGCTGCCCGGCGCGTACTACGTCCGCCTCACCACCCTGCACACCGCCTCCGCCGACGCCGGCCTGCCGGTCGAGGCGGCGGTGACCGCCACCACCACGGACGCGGGCAGCGCCCAGGACGTGGACGGCTCGCTCGCCGCTCCCCTGGTGCAGGGGTCGGCCGCGCGGCCCGAACCGGACGGCGGCTGGTCCTCGGGCTGGTGGTCGGCCCGCTGGCTCTGGACCGCGGCCGGCGCGGTGCTCGCTGCGCTCGCCGGGATCGCGGGATACCGCGCCACCGCCGGGCGCGGACGGCCGTCCCACCTGCCACCGTCCGCCTGAGCGACGTCCGGCCCCGGAGCACCCGCTCCGGGGCCGGCGTGCGTCTCGGCCGATCCGCCCCGTCCGGCCCCTTGTCGATACACAAACGCATCCCATACATTCGCGTATCGAACGAAGCTCGATCGAACAGCGCGCAAGGGAAGCGAGGCCGGTCATGACAGCTTCGGAGACCGCGGCGCCGAAGCGCGTCACCCGGCGCCGGGCGCAGACCCGGCAGCGACTGCTCGACGCCGCGCTGGAGGTCTTCGCCGAGGAGGGGTTCGGGCGGTCCACGGTGGACCAGGTGTGCGAGCGGGCCGGGTACACCCGCGGCGCCTTCTACTCGAACTTCACCTCGCTCGACGAGCTGTTCCTCGCCATGTGGGAGCAGCGCTCCGGGGCGATGCTGGACGATCTGCGCGACGCGCTGGACCGGCTCGGCGACCTGGAGACGGTCTCCCCGGACGGGGCGCTGCGGGCCGTGCTGGACGCCGTACCGATCGATGACGCGTGGTATCGCGTGACGGCGGAGTTCACCGCGCACGCGCTGCGCAATCCCTCACTGCGCCGGGTCATGGCCGCCCGCGAGGAGGCCATTCACGACACGCTGTTGCCGCTCGTCGAGGCCGCGCTCGCCCGCGCGGGCCGGCGGGTCGCCGACCGTACCGGACTGGGCCACGCGCTGGTCGCCGTGCACGACGGCACCAGCGTGCAGTGCCTCATGGAGCCGGACGACGAGGCCGTGCGGCAGCGGCGCGAAGAACTGTTCCGGCACGTGGTCAACGCCTACAGCACCGCCTACAGCACCCAGAGCGAAGGGGCTCTCGATGAGTGAGCGCGAACAGGCCGATGTGATCGTCGTGGGGGCCGGGCTGGCGGGGCTCGTCGCGACGTACGAGCTGGTCAGGGCCGGGCGCAAGGTGCTGCTCGTGGACCAGGAGAGCGCGGCGAACCTGGGCGGCCAGGCGTTCTGGTCGCTCGGCGGGCTGTTCATGGTGAACAGTCCCGAGCAGCGCCGGATGGGCATCAAGGACTCCTACGAGCTGGCCCTGAAGGACTGGCTGGGCTCGGCCGGCTTCGACCGCGAGCGGGAGGACCACTGGCCGCGCCAGTGGGCACAGGCGTACGTGCAGTTCGCCGCCGGGGAGAAGCGCGCCTACCTGCACGAGCTGGGGCTGCGGCTGATGCCGAACGTCGGATGGGCCGAGCGGGGCTCCGGGCTCGCCTCCGGGCACGGGAATTCGGTGCCACGCTTCCATCTGACGTGGGGCACGGGGCCGGAGGTCGTACGGGTCTTCCGCGACCCGGTGCTGGCCGCCGAGCACCGCGGGCTGGTCACGTTCAAGCACCGGCACCAGGTCGACGAGCTGATCGTGGAGAACGGCGCGGCGGTCGGTGTCCGGGGCACGGTGCTGGAGCCGTCCGGCGCGGCGCGGGGCGTGAAGTCCTCCCGTACCGCGGCCGGTTCGTTCGAGCTGCGGGCGCAGGCCGTGGTCGTCACCTCGGGCGGCATCGGCGGCAACCCGGACCTGGTGCGCAAGAACTGGCCGGTGGACCGGCTCGGTCCGGCGCCGGAGCGGATGATCTGCGGGGTGCCCGCGCACGTCGACGGGCGGATGCTGGAGATCACCGAGAGCGCGGGCGGCAGCATCGTGAACCGCGACCGCATGTGGCATTACGTGGAGGGCATCAAGAACTGGGACCCGATCTGGCCGGACCACGCCATCCGCATCATTCCCGGCCCGTCCTCGCTGTGGCTGGACGCCACGGGCAAGCGGCTGCCGCCCCCGTACTTCCCCGGCTTCGACACGCTCGGCACGCTCCGGCACATCCGGGCCGGCGGCCATGAGCACAGTTGGTTCATCCTCACGCAGTCGATCATCGAGAAGGAGTTCGCGCTCTCGGGCTCCGAGCAGAACCCGGACTTCACCGGCAAGGACCTCAAGATGACGCTCGGCCGGACGAAGAAGGGCCCGACCGGTCCGGTGGCCGCGTTCATGGAGCACGGCGCGGACTTCGTGGTCCGCGACAACCTGCGCGACCTGGTGAGTGGGATGAACGCGCTGGGCAGCGGGCCCGAGCTGGACTACGACCAGGTACGGCGCGAGGTCGTGGCCCGCGACCGGGAGGTGGGCTCGGCGTACTCCAAGGACATGCAGCTCATGGCGGTGCGCAACGCGCGTGCGTATCTCGCGGACAAGATCGTGCGGGTGGCCAGGCCGCACCGGCTGCTGGACCCGGCGCACGGCCCGCTGATCGCCGTACGGCTGAACCTGCTCACCCGCAAGACGCTCGGCGGCCTGGAGACCACCCTGGACTCGCAGGTCGTACGGCCGGACGGCACGCCCTTCGAGGGGCTGTACGCGGCGGGCGAGGTGGCCGGCTTCGGCGGCGGCGGGGTGCACGGATACAACGCGCTGGAGGGCACGTTCCTCGGCGGCTGCATCTTCTCCGGGCGCGCGGCGGGGCGGGCGCTGGCGAAGGGGCTGGCGTGACGGGCGACGCGGTACGCGACACAGCACGCGGCAGCGCTCGGCGGACGGCGCTGGTCACCGGTGCCTCCTCGGGCATCGGCCGGGCCGTCTGCCGGGCCCTGCTGGACCGCGGTTACCACGTGATCGCCACCAGCCGGGCGCCCGAGAAGATCCCCGAGGCCGAGCGTCTGCCCGGCGCCGTCTACCTCGCGCTCGACCTCACCGACCCGGCGAGCATCGAGGCGTGCGCAGCGGCGGCGGGCCCGGTCGACGTGCTGGTCAACAACGCGGGCGAGAGCCAGCTCGCCGCCCTCGAAGAGCTGCCGATGGACGCGCTGGAGCGGCTGTTCCAGCTCAATGTCTTCGGTGCGGTGCGGCTGACCCAACTGCTGCTGCCGGGGATGCGGGAGCGCCGCGGCGGCCGGGTCGTCATGGTCGGCTCCATGCTGGCCAGCTTCCCGCTGGCCTTCCGCTCCTCGTACGTGGCCTCGAAGGCCGCGATCAAGGCGTTCGCGACCGCGGCCCGCCGCGAACTCGCCCCGTACGGCGTCTGGTTGACCACCGTGGAGCCGGGCTCCATCAACACGGGCATCAGCGAGCGCCGCACCCGCTACCTCGCCGACGGCTCCCCGTACACCGACGCCTTCCGTACGGTCTCCGCCCGCCTGGACCGCAACGAAGCGGCCGGCATCAGCGCCGCGACCGTGGCGGCGACGGTCCTGAAGGCCATCGAGGCGACCGGCCCGAAGCCCCTGTACGCCGTGGGCAGCCGCGCCCCACTGGTCTTCACCCTCCGGCGCCTGCTCCCCCGCCGCCTCACCGAGACCCTGGTGTCCCGGGCACATGGCCTGAAGTGAGGCCGTGCCGCTGTGCCCCCTGCGGATGGGCCGCATCCGCAGGTTGCGGCAGGGTGGGTTCGGGCAGGGTGCGGAACAGCAGCCAGCTCAGTACGGGCATCAGAACCAGTGGCACCAATGCGGTTCGCAGGGACGTCGCGTCAGCGACGCTGCCGATGACGGGGCTCACCAGACCACCGATGCTGACGGTCAGGCCGAGCGTGATCCCGCTGGCGGTGCCCACGCGGGAGGGCAGGTAATCCTGCCCGAGCGTGACCTGCAGCGAGAAGGGGACGTACAGGCCGGCCGAGGTCAACACGACGAACAGATACAACGCCGGGCCGGGTACGAACACCACGCCCGCGACCGATCCGGCCGTGAGCAGGTACGACCAGCGCGCGACGGTGACTCGGTTCCAGCGGTTGGCCAGCGTGCCGCCCAGCACGGAGCCCACCGCGCCACCGAGGTAGAGCACGAACAGTGCCGCGGTGCCCGCCGCCGTGCTGCCGCCCATGCGCTCCTTGGCGAACAGTGAGATGAAGGTGCTCAGGCCGATGAAGACGATCGACCGGCACACCACGGCCAGCGACAGCTTTACGAACGACGCTCTGTCGTCGTCTCCGGCCGGCACCGCCGTACGGGCCCCGGCGGTCCGTTGCCGCTCCAGCGCACGCAGCATGGGAAGGCACAGCACGGCACCGACGAGCGCCGGCAGTACCAGCAGTGGCGTCAGGCGCAGACCGCCGCCGGCAACAACAGCGGTGACCATGAGCGGGGCCACCGCGAAGCCGAGGTTGCCGCCGAGCGAGAACCAGCCCATCCCACTGTGGCTGCCCCGACTGGCAAGCCGGGCGACCCGTGCGGACTCGGGGTGATAGGCAGCCACGCCCACCCCGGACACCGCCACGAACACGAGGGTCAGCGCATAGGAGCCGCTCACCCCGCTCAGCGCGATACCCAGACCGCCCAGCAGTGTGCTGAACGGGAGTAACCAGGGCAGCGACCAGCGGTCGGTGAGGACACCGAACGCCGGTTGTGCCACCGACGACAGCAGGGAGGCGGCAAGCACGATGCCCGAGACCGCGGCATAGCTGTAGGCACGCTCGGCGACGAAGAACGGCACCAGGGACGCCACAGCGCCCTGGTAGATGTCGACGCAGGCATGGCCGGCGGACAACAGGATGGAGGTATTCCTTCGCACCCCTTGATGGTCGGCGTCGGAAGCTGTGTCGCACTTCCGTTAATCTGCCAGACGATGCCGAGTATCCGCCACGAGCCGGTCGCCCCGACCCGCACCCGGTCGCTGACACGCGATGCCGCGATAGGCGCCCACCGCCACGACGACCACCAGATCGTCTACGCCGGCCGCGGAGTGCTGACCGTCACCACCAGCGCCGGTTCCTGGGTTGCCCCCGGCACCCGTGCCATCTGGATACCCGCCGGCACCGTGCACGCCCATCAGGCCCACGGTGAACTCGAACTGCACCTGGTGGGGCTGCCGGTGACCGAGAACCCGCTCGCCCTGGAGACGCCGACCGTGCTCTCGGTGGGCCCGCTGCTGCGCGAACTGATCGTCGCTTACACACGTCCCCCGGGCGAGGACAGCCCCGAACGGGCGCGCATGCTCGCGGTGTTGCTCGACCAGCTGCGGGCCTCGCCCCAAGAGCCACTGCACCTGCCCACACCGACCGTGCCCCTGCTGCGGACGCTGTGCGACATTCTGTGCGCCGATCCGGCGGACAGCCGCACCCTCGCCGAACTGGGGCGTGAGGTGGGGGCGAGTGACCGCACTCTGTCCCGGCTGTTCCGCAGCAACCTCGGCATGACGTTCCCGCAGTGGCGCACTCAGTTGCGGCTCCACCACGCGCTGGTCCTGCTGGCCGAGAACACGCCCGTCACCGCGGCCGCGCACCTGTGCGGCTGGTCGTCCGCCAGCGCGTTCATCGACGCCTTCCGCCGCACTTTCGGCCACACGCCGGGTGCGCACCCGAAGGGCTGATATCGCAGAGATGTCACTCCGAGGTGCCGCGTGCCGGCCGGTGGAGGACCAGGCAGACCGCGCTGAGTGCCGCCATCGCCGCGAAGGCGAGGGCCACCGGGGTCCAGGAGTTGCCCGTCGTGGTGAAGAGCCAGGTCGCGGCGGACGGGGCCGCGCTGCCGATCAGGCCCGCGAGCTGGAAGCTCATCGAGAGGCCGGTGTAGCGGACGCGGGGTGCGAACCAGCCGGACAGCAGGGTGCCGATCGACGCGTACGCGATCGTGCTGGCGAGCATCGGGAGGCACATCGCCGCCCAAAGACCGCCCAGCGTACGGGTGTCGGCGAGCCAGAACATCGGGAAGGCGACGACGAGGTGCAGGAGGATGCCGGCCAGGGTCAGTCTGCGCATCCCGAAGCGGTCGGCGGCGAGCGCGGCCAGCGGGGTGCAGACGATGACGACGACGGAGGCCGCGGTGCCGGCGCCCGCGGCCTCGGACTCGGAGAAGCCGAGCTGTCCGACCGCGTACGTCGACATGAAGGTGACGATCACGTAGTAGCCGCCGACCGTGATCAGGAAGGCGCCGGTCGCCAGCAGCCAGGTGCGCCAGGCGTCCCGTACCACGCCGACGACCGGCGCCGCCTGCTTCGCCTCGCTCTCCTCCGCCGCGCGCGCCGCTTCGAACTCGGGTGACTCCTCGATCGAGGAGCGGATGACGAGGCCGAGCAGGACGAGGACGGCGGAGAGCAGGAAGGGAACGCGCCAGGCCCAGTCCACCAGCGCGTCGTGACCGAAGAGGGCGACCAGCGAGAAGACACCGGTGGAGAGGAAGTAGCCGACGCCGTCGCCGACTTGGGGGAAGGAGCCGAAGAAGGCGCGGCGGCGGGGCGGGGCGTGTTCGACGGCGAAGAGCACCGCGCCGCCCCATTCGCCGCCGACGGCGAGCGACTGCGTCATCCGTATCAGGACGAGGAGGACCGGCGCCGCGACGCCGAGCGTGGCGTAACCGGGCAGCAGGCCGACGGCGACGGTGGCCACCCCCATGAGCAGCATCGACCAGATCAGCGCCTTCTTGCGGCCGTACCGGTCGCCGATGTGCCCGAAGATGATCGCGCCGAGCGGGCGGCCGAGCGAGCCGACGAAGAGGGTGGTGAACGAGAGCAGAGTGCCGAACGCCGGGCCCGCGTCGGGGAAGAAGAGATCGGGAAAGACCAGCGCGGAAGCGGTCGCGTAGATGCCGAAGTCGTACCATTCCACGCTGGTACCGATCAGCGAGGCACCGGCGACCTTCCAGGGGTTGGCGCGGCGGGGCGAGGCGTCGCCCGGTGGCGGTGCGGAGCCCTCGGCGTTCTCCGGGGATGCAGCTGCGGTCATACTCCCGTGCTCCTTCCAAATGGATCCATACGGACCCGAATGAGATGCACGGGACGGTATGGTCGCCCCGGAAGACTGTCAATAGGGTCTGAGCAAAGCCCTTTACCGACCGGGAGTCACAGGTGAACGGCACGGACGCGGAACAGGACGGGGCGCGGCGGTCCGCCTCGCGCGACGTCGTCGCCGAAGCGCTGCGCAAGCGCATCGCGCTCGGCGGCTTCGAGCCCGGCGACCGGCTGCCCAGCGAGCGCGAGCTGGCGGCCGCGTTCGGCGCCGGGCGCAACACCGTTCGGCAGGCGCTGCGCCTACTGGCCGACGAGGGCCTGGTGGTGACCACACTCG
Source organism: Streptomyces ochraceiscleroticus (assembly GCF_000720485.1). Lineage (GTDB taxonomy): Bacteria > Actinomycetota > Actinomycetes > Streptomycetales > Streptomycetaceae > Streptomyces > Streptomyces ochraceiscleroticus. Next base: position 89,840 of record NZ_JOAX01000019.1, read on the forward strand.
GGCGCAGCGGCGGCACGCGGGTGGCCTCGGCCGCCCCTGTGGGCACCGCCGGTACCGGAGCGCAGGCCGCGGTGGCCGCCGAGATCCGGGCCGCGCTGCGCGACTACATGGAGTACCGGCAGGCCATCGAGCCGCTCGCGGCCCGGCTGGCCGCCGAGCGCGGCTCCACCGGCGCCCGCCGGGACCTGGTGAAGCTGCTGGACACGGAGGTCGGCGAGCTGCCCGACATCGGCGCGTACCACCGCGTGGACAGCCGCTTCCACCTCGCCATCGCCGCGGCCGGCGGCAACGAGGTGCTGCACGAGGCGGTGGCCAGGGCCCGCTCGGAGATGTTCGCGGGCGGCAACGCGCTGTGGCTGCGCGCGGACTGGCATGTGGTGTACGGCGCGGAGGCGGAGCTGGGCTGCGTCTTCCGTGACGAGCACGAGGCGATCGCGCTGGCCGTGCTCGCCGGGGACGGCGCGACGGCGGAGCGCCGCATGCGGGAGCACCTGCAGGACTCGTACCGGCAGTTCCTGACCCTGCTGGACCACTTCGAAGGGCGGTCCGGCTGAGGGGTCGGGTACGGCTTCGGGCGCGGCTTGACCCTGCTCGGGGAGCACCTTACCCTCCGAATTGGATCCGATCGGATCCAATTAGAAACTCAGGAGGTACCGGCCCATGCACACCCACGACGAGGACCTCACCCGTCAGGTCATGGATCACCTCCGCCACCGCATGGCCCTGCCCGAGCCCCCGCTCGGCCGCCCCGGCGACCACGCCGAGCTCGGCGTCGCCCTCAAGGGGGCGATCGGCGCGGGCCCGCGGCCGGCCTCCGAGGTCCTCCGTACGTACGCCGAGGACATCGAGCCGGCCGTCATCTCCTGCGACCACCCCGCCTTCCTCGCCTTCATCCCCGGCGCGCCCACCAAGGCCGCCGCCCTCTTCGACATGATCGTCTCGGGATCCTCGCTGCACGGCGTCTCCTGGCTGGAGGCGTCAGGGGCGATCGCCGCCGAGAACCAGGTGCTGCGCCTCTTCGCGGATCTCGCGGGCCTCCCCGAGGGCGCCGGCGGCTGCTTCGTCAGCGGCGGCTCGGCCGGGAATCTCTCCGCGCTCGTCGTCGCCCGCGACACCGGCCGGCGCCGGCTCGGGCTCACTGGGCACGCGCCCGTCCGCATCGCCGTCAGCGACCAGGTGCACTCCTCCGTCGGCAACACCCTGCGCATCCTCGGCATCGACGCACTCGTCATACCGACCGAGGACCACCGGCTCACCGGCGAGGCCGTCCGCATCGCCCTGGCGGCCGCCGAGCACGACGGCGGGGCGCCCGTCGTCGCCGTGGTCGCCACTGCCGGCACCACCAACGCCGGGATACTCGACGACCTCGCGGGCGTCGCCGCGCAGGCGCGCGCCCGCGACCTGTGGTTCCACGTCGACGCGGCCTACGGGGGCGGCGGCCTCTTCGTCCCCGAACTGCGGGCCCGGATGGCCGGCATCGAGCACGCCGACTCGCTCGTCATCGACCCGCACAAGTGGATGTTCGCGCCCTTCGACTGCGGCGCGCTGCTCTACCGCGACCCGCGCCTCGCCCAGGCCGTCCACACCCAGGACGCCTCCTACCTCGACGCGATACACGGGGACGGCGCGGGCGCCGACGACCTGGAGTGGAACCCGAGCGACTACGCGTACCACCTCACCCGGCGCCCGCGCGGCCTGCCCCTGTGGTTCTCGCTCGCCGTGCACGGCACGGACGCGTACCGGGACGCGGTCGCCCGCGGCGTCCGGCTCGCCCAGTACACCGCCCGCCTCGCCGAGCGCACCGATGGCCTCGAACTCCTCCGTGAACCCGAGCTGTCCGTGGTGCTGATCCGCCGCACCGGCTGGCAGCCGCGTGACTATTACGCCTGGTCCAAGCGGCTGCTCGCCGCGGGCACGGCCTTCGTCACGCCGACCGTATGGGAGGGCGAGACCGTCGTACGCCTCGCCTTCCTGCACCCCGGCCTCACCGAGGAGACCGTCGAAGGCATCCTCGACTCACTGCACACTGAGGACGCCGCTCACTGACAGCTCTGCCGGGAGCGGCTCAGCGCGTGCGCGGCCGGTAGCCGAGGCCGACCGACAGGTCGTTCGCGCCCTTGGTGGCCAGTTCGGCCAGTTCGGTCTCGCTGGAGTCCGTCCAGCGGATCATCGGGACGGAGACGGAGAGGGCGGCGACGACGCGGCCCGAGCTGTCGCGGACCGGGGCCGCGACGCAGGAGACGTCCGGGTTGGACTCGCGGTGCTCGGTGGCGGTGCCGCGCTCCCGGATGGCGGCGAGCTCGGTACGCAGTGCGTCCGGATCGGTGATGCTGCCGGGGGTCAGGGCGTCCAGTTCGCGGCCCTCGATGCGAGCGGCCAGCTCCGCTTCCGGGAGCGCGGCGAGCAGCATCTTGCCCACCGCCGTGCAGTGGGCGGGCAGCCGGCGGCCGGCCGCCGAGACCATGCGGACGGCGTGCGTGGAGTCGACCTTGGCGATGTAGATGACGTCGGTGTCCTCCAGGATCGCGACGTGCACCGTCTCGTCGCAGGTGGCGGCCACCTCGCGGGCCACCCGCTGGCCCTCGGCGGCCAGGTCGAGCTGTTCGGCGTACCGGCTGCCGAGCTGGTACGCGCGGACGCCGAGGCGGTAGCGGCCCGGCTGGTCGGGTACGGGGACCAGATAGGAGCGGGCCGCCAGCGTGGTGAGCAGCTCGTGCACGGTGGTGCGCGGGAGCTGGAGCTTGCGCACCACGTCGGGGGCCGACTGCGGGCCGTCCGCCTCCAGGAACAGTTCGAGTATGTCCAGTGCCCGGGTCACCGCTGGGACCAGTCGCCCCATGCCGTTCACCCACCCTCCGCCGCCGTCGCCAGATGTTCGTGATTCCGGTCGATGGCCGGAATGACGAACACAGGGTAGGGGGATGAGGGTTCGGCTGTCGACGGCCGGGACGTACCGGCCGTCGACCGTCGACCGCAGGCTGTAGACCGCCGACCGGCGGCCCTCACCGCGCTTCCAGTGCCTCCAGGCCCGCCGGGAGCGCCTCGGTGTGCAGCACGCCCATGCGCTGGGTGGCCCGGGTGAGGGCGACGTAGAGGTCGCTCACGCCGAATTCGGCCGGTTCCGCCACGAGTACCGTGTCGAACTCCAGTCCCTTGGCCTGCCGCGGGTCCAGGAGGACGACCGGGCTGGTCAGGTCGGGGGCCGGGCCGGCGGACGCGCCGGGGAGTGCGGTCAGCAGGGCTTCGTGGTGGTGCTTCTGGGCGATGACCGCGAGGCGCCCCTCGGCGTCGGCCTCCTCGGCGACCGCCTCGGCGACCGCGCGCGGCAGATCGTCGGTGCGGTGGGACCAGGGCGGTACGCCGGTGGAGCGGACCGAGCGCGGCGGCTCGAAGGCCGCGGCCGTCGGAGTACCGGCGTACGCCGCCCGGATCACCCCCGCCGCGGCCTCCATGATCTCGGCCGGGGTGCGGTAGTTGACGCCGAGGCGTACGTGCTCCCAGCGGTCGCCGACGTACGGCTCGAGGATCGACTCCCACGTGCCGCAGCTCCCCGGCTCCGCGGTCTGCGCCGGGTCGCCGACCAGCGTCATCGAGCGGGTCGGGCAGCGGCGCATCAGCAGCCGCCACATCATCGCGGACAGCTCCTGCGCCTCGTCCACGATGATGTGGCCGAAGGCCCAGGTGCGGTCGGCGGCGGCGCGTTCGGCGGCGGTGCGGTGGTCGGCCTCCTCGTGCCGGTCGGCGAGGCGTTCGGCGTCGACCAGGTCGTGCGCGGCCAGTACCTCCGAGTCCTCGTCGTCCTTGTCCTCGAACTCCTGGGTGCGGGAGCCGTACGAGAGGTCCAGCACGCCCTGCGCGTACGCGATGCGCTCCTGGCGCTCGGCCTCGGCGGCGGCCTGAGCGGCCGAGTCGTCCTCGCCGAGCAGCTCGGCGGCCTCGTCCAGGAGGGGGATGTCGGCAGCGGTCCACTCGCCGCCCTCGCGCCGGATCGCGGCCGCGTCGGCCTCCGGGAGGTGCACGGGGTCGGCGAGGAAGTCGGCGACCAGCTCCTGTGGCGTGAGGACGGGCCACAGTTCGCCAATGGCGCGGTGCACCTCGCCGCTGGCCGCGATGGCCTTGCCGAGCTGGGCGATATCGTCGGGGCCGAGGAAGTTCGGGCCGCCGTACGGGTCGGCGCCGAGCCGGTCGGCGAGCTGGGCGGTGAGCGAGTCGATGATGCGGAAGGCGAAGTGCGGGCGTGCGAGGTTGTGCGGCAGCTTGGTCTCGCGCGCCTGGTGGCGGGCCTCCAGGACGATGTCCGCGTCCAGCAGCAGGTCGCCGTCCTCGTGCGGGATGACGGTGCCGGGCTCGGGCAGGGTCTGCCGGTCCTGTACGTACGCGGCCAGCGCGTCGGCCATCGCGGCGCCGCCCTTGACCGCGGCGGCCTCGGGCGTGTCCGTGCCGGTCGCGGTGACGCCAGGGAAGAGCTCGCCGGGCGAGGCGAGCAGCACACCGGTCTCGCCGAGCGCGGGCAGTACCTCGCCGATGTAGCCGAGGAACGCCGGGTTGGGGCCGACGATCAGTACGGCGCGGCGGGCGAGCAGCTCGCGGTGCGCGTACAGCAGGTACGCGGCGCGGTGCAGGGCGACGACGGTCTTGCCGGTGCCGGGGCCGCCCTCGACGACCATGACGCCGCGGTGCGGGGCGCGGATGATGCGGTCCTGCTCGGCCTGGATGGTCTGCACGATGTCGTGCATCCGGCCGGTGCGCGCCGCGTCCAGCGCGGCGAGCAGCACGGTGTCCGCGTCGGTGCCCTCGTGGCCCGTGCGCACCGTGTCGGCGAGGTCCATGATCTCGTCGTGCAGTGCGGTGACGCGGCGGCCCGCGGTGGAGATGTGGCGCCGGCGGCGCAGGCCCATCGGGGTGTGGCCGGTGGCGAGGTAGAAGGGGCGGGCGACGTCGGCGCGCCAGTCGATGACCAGGGGCGTACGGTCGGCGTCGTCGCGCCGGATGCCGATGCGCCCGATGTGGTGGTCGGCGCCGTCGCGGAAGGAGAGCCGGCCGAAGCACAGGCCGTGCTCGCCCGCGTCGAAGGCGGCGAGCAGCCCGGCCTGCTCGGCCACGGTCACGTCCCGCTCCAGCCGCGCCTGCAGCGTGCCGGTGTCGGCCGCCGCCAGGGCGCCCTCCACGGCGGCACCCGCCCCGGCGCGCAGCTCGCCGAGGCGCTCGTAGAGCATGTCGATGAATTCCTGCTCCCGGCGCATTTCCGCGCGGGAAATCTCCTCGTCGGCGGACCGGCCCGGCCGTACGCCCGTTTCTTCGCCCGGCACCTGGATTGACAATTCGGCTCCCGCCTGGTTAAGATGACTCCAGAAAGCTTCGCCATGCCCGAATTCTTTCCAAGGCATGGAAACTCCCAATATACGCGGAGACCCGCCCCGGCCGCCAATGCGACCGGGGCTTTGTTGTGTCCGCAGGTCCTTCAGTTTCCGCGAGCGCGGCGCAGCCGCAGCGGTGCGTAGACCACGACCGAGACGAGGAAGGCCACGAAGTACGCCAGGTCCGCGCCGTGCAGCGCCTCGGCGACCGGGCCGACGTACAGGGTCGTGTCCATGAACGGGACCGCGACGGCGAACGCGGCGACGAAGGCCAGCGCCGCCGGCCACCACGGCTGCGGACGGGCGAACTCCTCGTGCACATCGACCGGGGCGCCGCCGCGTGCCCGGGCGCGGGCGAGCCAGTCGATCGCGACGACGCCGATGAAGCCGGGAATCCAGTAGCCGACGAAGAGCAGCACGTTCTGGAAGCGGGCCGCGGTGTCGGCGGCGTGCATCCAGAGCACGAGCAGGAAGCCGAGCACGGCGGCCACGGCGGCGGCCAGCGGGCGGGGGATGCGGACCCCGGCCGTCTGGAGGGCCAGCGAACCGCTGTAGTCGTTCATGGCGTTGCTGCACACCGCGGACGCGGCAATGGCCAGCAGGCCGAAGGCGCCGAGCCCTCCGCCACCGAGCAGCTTCTGCACGCCGGCCGCCGTCTGGTCGGTGAAGAGGCCCGCCGCCCACAGGCCGAGCGTCTGCACCCAGAGGTACGCGGCGGCCATGCCGAGCAGGGTGTACCAGAACATCCGCTGCCGTGAGGACGAGCGCGGCAGGTACCGGCTGAAGTCCGAGGCGTACGGGGCCCAGGAGATCGCCAGGCTCAGCGCGACCGTGGTGGTCAGCAGGAAGGCGCCGGCCCGGTCGGCGCCGTGCGCGGTGGCGGCGGACGGCAGCGGGACTCCGTCGAGCAGCTTGACGCTGAGGGCGAGGAAGGCCGCGCCCAGCACGAAGGTCATCACGGTCTGGAGGCGGTGGATGGCCTCGTACCCGAGGACGCCGACGACGCCCTGGAGGAGCAGCACGGTCAGCGCGCCCAGCCAGAAGGGCCAGCCCAGCAGCCGGGCGAGCGCGTCGCCGCCGAACAGGCCGATCAGCGCGTCCCAGGCGATGGAGGAGAGCCACTGCAGGACGCCGGGAAGGACGACGCCGCGGCCGAAGGCGAGCCGGGAAAGCGGGAGCTGTCCGGTGCCGGTGAGGCTGCCCCACGTACCGAGGTAGGCGGACGGCGCCGCGCCGAGCAGCGTGCCGAGCGCCATCGCGGCGAACGCGGTCCAGAAGTCGAGCCCGAGGGCGATGCCGACGGTGCCGGTGAACACCCCGGTCATGGTCAGGTTGGGCGCGAACCACACGGTGAACAGGCGGCCGGGGCGGCCGTAGCGGTTGTTCTCGGGCACGGGGCCGATGCCGTGCCGTTCGACGGACAGGTCGCCGGAGCCGGCGGGCATCCGCCCGTCGAACACAGGACGCTCGATGGTCATGGGTCTTCCAGGGGTTGGGGTTCCGGATCGGGAACGGGGTGCGGGTAGCATGTGGGGCACACGAGACACGGGGTGCCCCATCTCAAGGGCTGAGATCACACCCGTCGAACCTGATCTGGTTCGCACCAGCGAAGGGATGTCACAGAGGAATGCCCCTATGACGCGTCCGGCCGACGACCTGCTTGCCACTGCCCGGCAAGCGCTCATCCGCGTACGCCATGAAACACCACTGGTGCAGTGCCTCACCAACCAGGTCGTTTCGAACTTCACGGCCAACGTCCTGCTCGCCCTGGGCGCCGCCCCCGCCATGGTGGACATCCATGAGGAGGCCGGCCCGTTCGCCAGGGCCGCCTCCGGAGTGCTGGTCAACCTGGGCACACCGCACGCCGAACAGCGCGCGGCCATGACCGAGGCGGTGGCGTCGGCGTCCCGGGCCGGGACGCCGTGGGTGCTGGACCCGGTGGCGATCGGCTCGCTGCCGGTACGGACGGCGCTGGCGCACCGACTGGCCGCGCAGGGCCCGGCCGTCGTGCGCGGCAACGCCTCGGAGATCATCGCGCTGGCCGGGACCGGTGGCGGCGGGCGCGGGGTGGACGCGACGGACGAGGTCGAGTCGGCGGCCGCGGCGGCGGGCACGCTGGCCCGCGCGACGGGTGCCGTGGTCGCGGTCTCCGGGCCGGTCGACCTGCTCACGGACGGCGAGCGGACGGTACGGGTCACCAACGGGGACCCGCTGCTGACCCGGGTGACCGGCGGCGGCTGCGCGCTCGGCGCGGTGCTGGCGGCCTTCGCCCCGCCCGCCGAGCCCTCCCCGGCCTCGGACGGTGACCGGCTCGCCGCCGCGGTCGCCGCCGTGACGGTCTACACCGTGGCAGCCGAGGTCGCGGCCGAGCACAGCACTGGCCCCGGCAGCTTCGCGGTGGCCTTCCTGGACGCGCTGTACGGCCTCGACGAGGAGACGCTCGAGAAGCGGGCGGCCATCTCGTGGGCGTGAAGGGGAACTTCGGCCCGCCCGCACCGCCGGACCTCTCCGTGTACCTGGTCTCCGACGCGGCGCAGGCCGCCGCGTGCGGCCGGGACGTGCCCGGCACGGTCGCCGAGGCGGTGGCCGGCGGGGTCACGGCGGTACAGGTGCGGGAGAAGGACGGCACGGCCCGGGACTTCCTCGACTCCGTACTGCGGATCTCCGCCGTACTGCCCGAACACGTCGCGCTGTTCGTGAACGACCGGGTGGATGTGTACCTGGCGGCACGGGCGGCCGGCGCGCGGGTGACCGGGGTGCACATCGGTCAGTCCGACCTTCCGGTGGCGGCCGTCCGCACGCTGACCGGGCCGGAAGCGGTGATCGGGCTGAGCGCCGCGACCGAGGACGAACTGCGGGCCGCCGCCAAGGAACCGGCCCGGGTCGACTACGTCGGCATCGGCGCCCTGCACGCCACGCGTACAAAGGCGGACGCGCCGCCGGAGCTGGGCATCGAGGGCTTCGCCCGGCTGGCGCCGCCCACGCCGCTGCCGGCGGTGGCGATCGGCGGGGTGACGGTGGCGGACATGGCGCCGCTGCGGGCCGCGGGCGCGGCGGGCGGCGCGGTCGTCTCGGGCATCTGCGCGGCCGCCGACCCCCGTACGGCGGCGCGCGCTTATGCGGAGGCGTGGGGCCGAAGCGCCTGAGAGCCATTGTCGGCTCTGCCGGTCCGGCTACTGGGCGGCCAGCGCGCTCAGATCGAACTCGCCGTCCGAGTAAGAGCGTTCGGTGCGCCCCGGTGGCAACAGCCGGTAGGTGCCGACCACTTCGCCGATCACCGTCTCGGTCACGATCAGGTGGTCGGCGAGGCCGTCGAAGATGTCCGTGTCATGGCCCGCCGGCGCCGGGGCGAGGGTGACGCAGGCGCGGGTTTCCGGCGCGGTCGATGGCGTCGTCCTCATGGGTCTCGCTCTCCGTTCGCTGGGTGTCCGCGGCGCGGGAACGGGTACTCGACGGGACCGCACCGTTCCCGACCGACGGTAGGAGCCGGGTGAACCGCACCGCAGCGCCCGAAGGTCTGAGGCGGCCCCTGACATTCGTCAGGGGTCCCCTTCCGCCGGGCGGAGGAGCGCGGCCCCGGTGCGCACCAGGGGTATGCCTACTCGCCCAGGAAGAAACGCCGGTAGCGGTCGTCGATCCGCTCCATGTCCAGCAGCACAAAGAAGTCCGCGACGCCGGACTCCGGGTCATGGGCCGGTGCCCCGCACATCCAGGCGCCGATCCGGAGGTAGCCGCGGAGCAGCGGCGGCAGCAGCGCGTAACTCGGCTCGTTCTCGATCACGCCCGGCGGCGTCCACGGGCGGTGCGGGTGCACCCGCAGCTCGGCCGGGGAGCAGTGCTTCGTCGTCCCCAGCAGCCAGGCGTGCGAGGCCGCTTGGCCGCCGTCGGCCAGCGGTACGGCGGCTCGGCCCGCGAGGTAGCGGTGGCCGGAGAGAAGGGCGTACCGGGCGAGCGCGGCCCACATCAGGTTGATCACCGCGCCGGTCCGGTGGTCCGGGTGTACGCACGCGCGCTCGGCCTCCACCATCCGCCCGCGCACCTCGTGCAGCGCCCGCAGGTCGAATTCGCCCTCGGAGGAGGAGCGTTCGCTGCGCCCCGGGGGCAGCAGGCGGTACGTACCGACCACCTCGCCACTGGCGGTGTCCGTGACGAGCAGGTGGTCCGCCGACGCGTCGAAGCCGTCGACGTCGTGGCCGGCCGACCGGGTGCGCAACCGGGCCCCCGGCTCCCCGCCGAAGACCCGGTGGCGCAGCCGCTGCGCGGCCCGTATCTCCTCCGTCGTGTCCGCGATGGAGGTGACGTACGAACCGGTGCCCGCGTCAGCGGTGGATACCGAGAGCATGAGAAACGTTCTCCCTTCCTGGGGAACTTTCTGGGGAACTTCTTGGGGACGGCCGGCGCCGGCACGCACGCCCGGCGGACACTCGCGCCGGAACGGCGGGTGCCCCGCCCGACCATGAAAGCTACGAGTGCCCCTCGGGGCCCGGCATCGGCCGAAAGACACCGGCCGTTCCCGCCGTTCGGCAGGCACCCCTACCGCGCCCAGGCGCCGGGCCCAACAGAGCCTGCCGGTCCCAGTACGAGGCCGAGCGGCCCTGCCCGCCGGGCGCCGAGGGGTGGCAGAATCCCACTCGCTCCCGCGTCGCGGCACGGCGGGCCGCGACGGCTTGTCCCACCAGGTCTTGATGCCGAGGGAGACCGCGATGACGTGGACCGCCCCTTCCCTGCACCCGTTGTGGACCTCTGTCCTCAGCCGACTCAGGCCGGCCCTCCTGCCGGTGCCTTCGCTGAGGACCCGACCAGCCGGAACAGCCCGAACGGCCCGAACGGCCGGTGCCGCAGCGGCGGCCGGCAGCGCTGACGGCGGGATCGGACCGTCCCCGGTCGCGGTACGCCGGTACGCCGACCGCACCGTCATCGAGGTGCACCGCCCGATCCGGCCTGCCGCCGAACCCCACCTGGGACGGCTCCTGAACGCCGTCATCCGCCCCGGCAGCGGCGATGTCGTCGTCGACCTGCACCGGGTGGGCCGGGCGGACGACGCCGCGGCCCTGGTCCGCTTGGCCCAGGTGCTCTGCGCCCACCACGAGGTGGACTGCTCGGTCGAGTACGACGCGTCGGAGGCCGTGGCCCGCTCGTCCCCGAGCAGACGGCTGCCCGCCGCGCGGGCAGCCCCGCAGGGAAGCGACCTCTGTATGCCGAAATCGCTATCTGATAACGGACTTCCGTTCGAACGTCCCTTTCACCACGTCCGCCCCGTACCGTGCTTCTCAATGCCCCATTGATCTTGTTCAGGGGGCTCCTGGGGAGGGGGACGCGCCATGCGCAGCGGGGTGAAGACCGCCATTGTCGGCGGGGTGTTCGTCGTGGTGGGCGGGGCCGTGCTGTACGGCGGCTACAACCTGGTGAACGGGATCACCGGGTACGGCGGCGGGGGCGACACCACACAGGCGGTACCGACCGGCCCGCCCAGCGCCGAGGAGACGACGCGGACGGCGAAGGACTTCCTCGCCGCCTGGGCGAAGGGCGACAGCGCGGCCGCCGCCGCGCTCACCGACAACCAGGAGGTCGCCCGGACCGAACTGGCCGGATTCCACCGCCAGGCGCACCTCACGCACCTGGTGATCACGCCAGGCGAGCGGACCGGCACGACCGTTCCGTACAAGGTCACGGCGAAGGTGTCGTACAAGGGCCGGACCGCTCCCCTGTCGTACACCTCCGAGCTGCGGGTCGTCCGCGGCCGGACCACGCACAAGCCGCTGGTGGACTGGCGGCCCTCGGTGCTGCATCCGCGGCTCGAGGAGGGCGAGTACCTGGTGACGGACGCGGGTGCGGCGCCGGAGATCAAGGCCGTCGACCACCGCGGCCGGCCGCTGACCGAGGAGCGCTACCCCTCGCTCGGGCCCGTCCTGGACGGCCTGCGGGAGAAGTACGGCAGCAAGGCCGGCGGCACCCGCGCCATCGGCCTGCGGATCGCGAACGAGGAGGGCGGGACCTCCCGCACCCTGGTCACCCTGCGGAAGGGCCGGGCAGGAACGCTGCACACGACGCTGGACGCGGACGTGCAGGCGGCAGCGGAACGGGCGGTGAAGGAGTACGACGAGTCGTCGGTCGTGGCCGTCCGGCCGAGCACGGGCGAGATCCGGGCGGTGGCCAACAACCGTACGGACGGCTACAACGCGGCGATGCTGGGCAGAGTGGCACCCGGCTCCACCATGAAGATCGTCACGGCCACGATGATCCTGCAGAACGGCGTGGGGGACGCGGCCGACAAGGCCGCCTGCCCGTCGACCGTGTCCTGGGAGGGCTACACCTTCCACAACCTCGACGACTTCTCGATCGCGGACGGCACGCTGACCGACGCGTTCGCCCGGTCCTGCAACACCGCGTTCATCAAGGCCGTCAAGCCGCTGAACAACAAGGGCATCGCGGGCACCGCGCTGGGCGCAACGGCCCGGGACTCCTTCGGACTCGGCGGGGACGACTGGCAGACCGGTATACCGTCCTTCGACGGCAGTGTCCCGGAGTCGTCCGGGGTGGAGACCGCCGCCTCGTACATCGGCCAGGGCAAGGTCCAGATGAGCCCACTGGCCATGGCGTCCGTCACCGCGACCGTGGTCAACGGCGGCTTCCGGCAGCCCGTACTCGTATCCCAGTCGCTCGACGGCCGGACCCTGGCCACCGCGCGGCCGCTGGACCCGTCCGTCGCCCGCCAGTTGCGGCAGATGATGCACGCGGCGACCGTCGGCCAGGGGACGGCGGTCGCCGCGATGGCGGGCGTCGGCGGGGACAAGGGCGCGAAGACCGGCTCCGCCGAGAAGGACGGACAGGACCGGTCCAACAGTTGGTTCACCGGCTACAGCGACGACCTCGCGGCCGCGGCACTGGTCCAGTCCGGCGGCCATGGCGGGGACGCGGCGGGGCCGGTCGTGGCGGGGGTGCTGCGCGCGGGGTAGAGCCTGTTCAGGCTTACGCCGGCTTCAGCCTGCGGGAGAAGAGGTCCAGCAGCGCGTCCCAGTGCCGGGCCAGGCCCGCCTCGCTGTAGGCGGCGGTGTCGGACATGGTGAAGCCGTGGATGGTGTCCGGGTACACCTCGGAGCGGAATGTCGCGCCCGCGGCCTCCAGCGCCGCCTCCAGTTCGGCGACGTGCTGGGCGTTCATGCTGTCGTCCTGGGACGCGTGCCCGAAGTACAGCTCCGCCTCGACGTCACCGGCCAGCCGGTGCGGGCTGTCCGGCGCGTCCGTGACAAGGTGGCCGCCGTGGAAGCTCGCCGCGGCGGCGACCCGGTCCGGGTACCGCGCCGCGGTGCGCATCGAGAGCACGCCACCCATGCAGTAGCCCGTCAGGCCCACCGCACCGGCGCGCACCTCCTCCTGACCGGCCAGGAAGTCGAGGAAACAGCCGGCGTCGCGCATCCCGAGCTCCGGGGTCAGCTCGTGGACCATCGGCATGACCTGCGCGAAGAACGCCTCCCGGCTCTCCTGCCTGCTGAGATCGGGGAGTTCGACGACAGGCGCCTTGCCGTGCCGGTAGAAGAGGTTCGGCAGCAGGACGTAGTACCCGTGCGCGGCGAGCTCGCGGGCCATGTTCTCCAGCCGCGGACGCAGGCCGATGGCGTCCATGTAGAACAGCACGGCGGGGTGGCTGCCGCCCCCTGCCGGGTGCGCGACGAACGCGTCGCACGCCCCGTCCGGCGTACTGATCGTCACGGACTTGGATTCCGTCTTCGCTGTCTCCGCTGCCATGCCTTCTCCTCATCGTTTCCGGGCATCGCTCCCCGGGCGTCCATCGTGCCTCACCCGGGGGCGTCGAAGGCGTCCGGGGCGATGTGCGGCAGGGCTTGGCTGGTAATGCGGAAGCGCCCGTTGGCGAGCCGGTGCCTGGTCTCGGCGACATGGACGGTGAGCGGCCCCGCCCACTCGTAGCCATGCTCCGCGGCATGCCGGGCCAGCGCGTCCGTCAGCGCCCGTCCCACGTGCCCGTGCCGCTCGCCGAGCTCCTGGTGGACGTAGCGGGCGAGCTCGATGTCGTAGACGTTGGGCACCAGTATCCGGCTCTCGCTGCACACGACGGCGTGGTCGTCGCACTCGCGCCGCAGGGCGTCGACGAGCCGCACCGGATCGCTCCGGAACACCCGATTGACCAGGGTGTGTTCCCAGTGCTCCACCGCGTCTTCCATTTGCGTGAGCAGTCCCATGCCGCACCGGGTGCCCGCCGGCCGCCCTGTCATGCCCGGGGAGCCATTCCGGCCATTGGCACGCTTGGCAGGAAATCACACGCTTTCCAAGAACAGGACCCGCTACTGTCAGCAACGTGAGAGTCGCTCACCTCTCCCCGACATCTCCCCGCACGATGAGGTTGCCAGATGCCGCTGCCCGACGGCTTAGAGATGACCGCGCTCGCCTCCTGTGAGGCCGGCGCGGTGCTGCGGATCAGCGGCGAGCTCGACCACTTTACCGAGCAGCTCTTCCGCGCCTCCGTGGGCACTTTCCTGGACCGCGGCCACCACCATGTCGTTCTGGACTGCGCCACTCTCACCTTCTGCGACTCCCGCGGCCTGAACTGCCTGCTCAGCCTGCAATGGCTGCTGGAGCGGCGACAGGGCCGGCTGCTGCTGGCCCGCGTCCGCCACAACGTCGCCCGCGTACTGCACCTCACCGGCTCCGGCGAGCTGCTGCGCACGTACCCCACGGTGGCCCAGGCACTGGCCACACTGCCCCGGGAGGAGCGGCCGGGGTGGCCGGGGGCGGGCTCTCTGGAGGGGGCGGGGACGTACTCGTCGGGATCGTCAGGGTCGGCGTACTCGTCGGGGTCGGGGTACGAGTATCGGTCCGGGGCGGCGCCGGCCTGAGAGGCTGCGGTCGGGGCTCGGGGGTCGACTGTCTGCAGTCTGCCGGCTGCGGTCTGCCGGCACGACGACCGACCTTCCGTACGGCGACGGCTGACCGCACGGCCTCGCGCCCACCGCTGCCGGCGACTGCTACGGTAAGGAGCAAAGCTAGTTTTGCTCCTGAGCAGGAAGGGTGCCAGTCCCGTGACCGACCCCCGCGCATGGCAGTTGAGCAGGACTTTCCCGAGTGCGGCGGGCACGGTCCGCTGGGAACGCTTCGGGCCCGAGGACGCGGCCCCGGTCGTCCTCCTGCACGGCACGCCCTTCTCCTCGTACGTCTGGCAGGAGATCGCCCAGGCACTCGCCCAGCGGTACCAGGTGTACGTCTGGGACATGCCCGGATACGGCGCGTCCGAGAAGCGCGAGGGCCAGGACGTCTCCCTCGCAGCCCAGGGCGGGGTCTTCGCCGAGCTGCTCGCCCACTGGGAGCTGACGCGCCCCTCCGTCGTCGCCCATGACTTCGGCGGGGCCGTGGCCCTGCGGGCACACCTGCTGCACGGCGCCGCATACAGCCGTCTGGCGCTGGTCGACCCGGTGGCGCTCGCGCCATGGGGCTCGCCGTTCTTCCGGCTGGTCGGCGAACACGCCCCGGTCTTCGAGCAGTTGCCGCCCGCGCTGCACCTCGCGCTGGTACGCGAGTACATCCGCTCCGCGAGCCACCGGGGGCTGCGGGACGACGTGGCCGAGGAACTGGTGCGGCCGTGGTCGGGCGAGACGGGCCAGGCGGCGTTCTACCGGCAGATCGCGCAGGCGGATCAGCGCTACACCGACGAGATCCAGGAGAAGTACGCCGGTATCGACCTCCCCGTCACCGTCTGCTGGGGCGCGGAGGACACCTGGATCCCGGTCGCCAAGGCACACGAACTGGCAGCGGCCATCCCCGGCGCCCGGCTCCAACTGATCCCCGACGCGGGCCACTTGGTACCCCTGGACGCCCCCGCTCCGCTCCTCGCCGCGCTCCTGGACTTCCTCACCGCTCCGGCGTGAAGTCCGTAAGGTCCCGGCTGCCCGTGAGGCCCCGGCTGCCCGTGAGCCCCCTCGCGGACAGCCCGGCGGCCCGCTCAGCCGCCGCGGCGACGGCGAGGAGCAGCGTCTCACCGCCGTGCGGGGCCACGAGCTGCAGGCCCACCGGGCAGCCGTCCGCGCCGAAACCGGCCGGAATGCTCGCCGCCGGATGCCCGCTGAGGTTGAACGCCCAGGTGAGCGCCGTACTGTACCGGTCGCCCGGACCCTCGTGACCGTGCGGCGGATTCGGCGTGGCCGGCGTCAGCAGGAGCGGGACGCGGGCGAAGAGCGCGGCGAGCCGGCGGTCGTTGTCCGCGCGTACCCGCTCGGCGGCGGTCCGGTCCGCTCCCGGTGTCCGCAGGGCGAGCCAGGCGGGGCCCGGGTCGGTCAGCCGGACCGTGCCCTCGGCCACGAGCCGGACGACACCCGCCTCGGCGAGCCGGCCGGCCGCCCGACGGGCGATCTCCACCTGCGCGGCATCCGGCCCGGCGAAACCGAGATCGGCGGACCAGAGGGCGGGCAGCGGAGCGCCGTCCGCGGACCAGAGGGCGGGTGGCGGCGCGCCACCGGCAAGGGCGCCGCTGCCCTTCTCATCGGCGGCCGCCGCAGGTGGCGTACGCACCGCGTTCCAGTACGCGACCGCGTCCGCCGCGCACCGGGTGAGTACGCCGGGCGCGGCGAGGCCCGTGCGGTCGGGCGAGGGCAGCACCCCGTTGGTGACCTTCAGGCCGAACACTCCGCACCAGGCGGCGGGAATCCGTATCGACCCCGCGCCGTCGCTCCCCGTGGCCAGCGGTACGAGACCGACCGCGACCGCCGCGGCGGACCCGGCCGAGGAGCCGCCGGGCGTCCGGTCGGCGCGCCAGGGGTTACGGGTACGCCCGCCCCGTCCCAGCCCCCAGGTCTGCCACGGCGTGCCCGGCCCCGGTACCGCCGTCGCGCCGACCGGCACGCACCCGGCGGCCACCAGGGCCCGCGCCGCGGCGTACCGCGCGCCGCGAGGCCCCTTGACCGCCAGCGGTACACCGGCGAGAGGCAGGTCAGCCCCGGCGGCGACCAGCCGCTCGACCTCGGCCGCCCGGTCCAGCGCCGCGTCCCGCCACACCTCGGTGAAGGCGTGCAGCTCCGGATCGGTCTCGTCGATCCGTGCCAGCGCGGCCGAGACGACCTCGACGGCGCCGGTCTCCCCCGCCCGCACGGCTGCCGCGATCCCGGTGGCGGTGGGCGCCGGGTGGGTCACTCCCCGCTCTCCCCCGCCCCCACCCGGCAGGCCGGGTGGCCCCAGCCCTGCGGATTCTTGGCGATGGTCTCCCCGGCGGTGTAGGAGCGGCCGCAGCGGCAGCGGCCGGGGAACTTGGCCTTGAGGGTGCGGGCGGAGGCCCCCGAGCCGCGCCGCTTCGACGCGGCGGACGACTTGGCGACTGACGACTTGGCGGCGCCCGGGGCGCGGCGGGAAGCACCGGCTCGGGCCGGGGCCGCCGAGGCCGGGGGCTCCGGGGAGCCGTACTCGCTGCCCGCGGCCTCCTGGGCCGTGGCGGCCTGGCTGGCGGCGCGGTCGGCGAAGTCGTTGAGCGGGTCGCCGTCCACCTGGTGCGCGGGCACGTACTGGAAGTCCACGTCGCGGCCCGCGAGCAGCGCGTCGATGCGGACGACGAGCTCCTGGTTGGCGACCGGCTTGCCGGCCGACGTCTTCCAGCCCTTGCGCTTCCAGCCGGGCAGCCAGGTCGTGACCGCCTTCATCGCGTACTGGGAGTCCATCCGGACCTCCAGCGGCACGTCGGCGTCGACCGCCGTCAACAGCCGTTCCAGCGCGGTGAGTTCCGCGACGTTGTTCGTCGCCGTACCCAGCGGCCCCGCCTCCCAGCGGGCGGGCCGGCCCGCCTCGTCGGCGATGACCCAGCCCCAGCCCGCCGGACCGGGATTTCCCTTCGACGCCCCGTCACACGCGGCGATCACACGTTCAGCCATACCCCGATCATCCCAGCCCGCCCGGCCCCCGAATGCCACCGCTTCCGCCGGAGCCCGATATCGGCCGGGGGTGGGAGCGAGAGGGTGAGAGAACTCATAATGGACAACCGCGCACGGACCATGGGGGACGAATGGCACGGCTGCCCGATCCACGACGCTCACAGGCCGTTCTCATCGGCTGCAGTCGCTATGCGGAGCTGGACGACATACCCGCGATCCGCAACAACCTGGTGGATCTGGGCGCAATCCTCGAAGAAGCAGGTGGGTTCCGGCAGCCTCTGGTCATCGCCGAACCCAGTCATATCGGTGAGGTCGGCACTTCACTCCGGCGGCTGGCAGACCGGACCGAAGATGTCCTGCTCGTCTACTACGCGGGCCACGGTCTCATCGGCGACGACGGGGAATTGCATCTCGGCCTGTCGGACACCACGCAGGCGGAACTCTCCACGTCGGCGCTGCCCTTCACGACCGTACGGCGGATCGTGCAGCAGAGCCCCGCAAGGGTCAAGATCGTGATCCTGGATTGCTGCTTCAGTGGCCGCGCCCTGGATTTCACGAGCATGGCCGGCGCCCCCGCCACGAACCTCGCCGGGCTGAGCGGAATCTTCGGAACCTTCACCCTGACATCGTCCTCGGCCACCCGACTGTCGATGGCTCGCGAGGGCGAACCGTTCACGGCCTTCACCGGCGAGCTGATCAGGCTGCTCAAGCAGGGCATTGCCGGGCCGGCCGAACTGCTGACCCTCCGGGCCATCGCGGGCGAGCTGCAGCACACCATGCGCGCCCTGGGATATCCGCCACCGCAGGTGCAGAGCGTCAACAGCGCCGGCGAGCTGGGCCTGGTCCGTAACCCGGCATACGACCTGGCGTACGCGGCGGCGACCGGGCCGGCCACCGCGGCACCCCCGACGGCCGACATCTACGCACCCTCCGAAGAGGCCGTCTCCGACGACGACGTCCAGGGCTACCAAGAGGTCGAAGGGGTCGGGGAATTTGAATTCGAGGATTTCGGGAGCGTCGGGGAAGCCGGAGACGTCGAGGCGGTCGACGATGTGGAGGATGTCGAGGACGTCGAATGGTTCCACGACGCACCCGCCACCGTCGACCTGCTGAATCGCGCACCGGTGGCAAAGGTGCTCGCGCTGCGTCTGGTGGAAACCCATATGACGCAGCCCGACACTTCCTTTCTCGTCCATCTCGACGGCCCGTGGGGCAGTGGCAAGAGCAGTCTTCTGAATTTGCTGGAGGAGCACGTCGACGGCTCTTTCCGGGTCGCACGGTTCGACGCCTGGCAGCAGTCTCGGCTCGCGCCCGCCTGGTGGTCCCTGCTCACCTGTCTGCGCCAGGAGATCACGCGCGGCCGGCCGTGGTGGCGGCGCCCGTTCATCCGGGTCAGGGAATCGGCCGCACGCGCCCGCAGAACCGGCGCGCCGTACGCCATGGCCTTTGTCGTCGTGGCCGTTCTCGCCGCCCTCATCGGCTATCTCATCTGGCCGAAGAATCCGAGCCTGCTCAACTGGCAGGAGCAGGCCAAGGCAGTCACGGCACTGCTGGCCGCTTTGGGGACGCTCGGCGCCGGGGTCCTGGTGGCCGCCCGCCTGTTCCTGTGGGATTCGGTACGCGGCGCCAGACTGTTCGAGCAGACCCAGGCCAATCCGATGGCGGACATCTCCGCCCACTTCCAGTGGCTGCTCCAGCGCTCCGACAAACCGGTCGCCTTCTTCATCGACGATCTCGACCGCTGCGACCAGGCGTACGTGGTGGAATTCCTGGACATGATCCAGACCCTGGTGCGCACCATGGGGGCTTCACGGAGCGCCAACAACGGCACGAATGCGGGCGCCTATTTCGTCGTCGCGGCGGACGGCGCCTGGCTCAGACGCAGCTATGAATCCGCTCATGAATCGTTCGTCGAGTGCATCGCCGAGCCCGGCCGACCACTCGGATACCTCTTCCTGGACAAGCTCTTTCAGCTCTCGCTCCCGATGCCGGTACTCTCCACCGCGGCGCGCTCCTCATATCTGGACGAGATGCTCAGGGTCACGCAAGCACGCCCGGAGGCGGAGAGCTCGCCACTCCCGGAGTCGCCGCGGCCGCGGTCCGACGGGGATTTCCTGGAGCGCCTGCGGCAGTTCGAGGTGGGCCGTGCGGAATGGGTATCGGAGAGGCTGAACAGCATCACCGAGCGCCGCCGCGCCGAGCACACCCTGCGGAAATTCGCGCCCGTGCTCGGCGACAATCCGCGGGCGGTCAAGAAGTTCCTCAACACGTACAGCATCCTGCGTTCCATCCGGTTCCTGGAGGACATCCATGTGGATCCGGACGCGCTGGCCCTGTGGTGCCTGATCTGCGTCCGCTGGCCGAACGTCGCGGACCACCTGGCCGCCTGCCCCGAAGCGGTGGCGGGCATCGCCGAACCCCTGTGGTGCTCCGAGCACTTCCCCGGTCCGCTGCGCGCCGCGGCGGAGTCGCCCGAGCTCCGGGCCGTCGTGACCTCGCCGGACGGCGGCCCGCTGACGCCTGACCTCATCCGCCACTGCTGCGGCGCCCGCCGGAGCGCGACCGGCGGACGGTGAGTGTCCACGTCCGCCGGTCTACTGTCCGGTGTCGACGGCCTACTGCGAGGTGTCGACCGTCTACCGCCAGGTGTCGACGGTCTACTGCCAGGTGCCGCCGGGCTGAGGCATCGGCGCGGCGTCGGCGCGCACGACGACCACGCTGGTGATCTTGTCAGCGAACGTCTGGCTCTTGGCGTCCCAGATGGCCCACCACCAGCCCAGCCCGAACACCACGTTGTTCAGGAACTGGAGCAGCCGGCGGCCCAGGGCCAGTCCGACGCCGAGCATCTGACCATCACGCTCGCGGATGGCCCGGATGCCGAGGACCTTCTTGCCCACGGTCTGCCCGGTCCGGCCCTCGCGCCGCAGTTGGAAGACCACGGCCACGATCATCGCCAGGACCCCGATCCAGGCCACGATGTTCGCGAAGGCCTCGCCGCTTTCGCCCGAGCTCTCTGCGATGCCGGTCCCGATGCCCATCAGCAGCCACATCGGCCCGAAGTTGATCAGAACGTCGAGCACGAACGCGCCCGCACGCTGCAACCAGCCGGCATACGGCGGATGCTGCGGCGCGTACGAGAACCCGGCCTGCTGCGGGGGCGGGTAGGGGGACCCGTGTGCCTGCTGCTTCATCGGCGGTTGCTGGGGCGGGTAGCCGTACGGCGTCTGCGGCGGCGGCCCGGGGTGACTCACTGCGAATACTCCTCATCGACAGGGAAGGTGGGCAGTGAAGGGTAGCCCGGCCCACCTGGAGTGATCAGCCACCGGCCTCTCCCTCCCGGCTCTCGCCCTCGCGACTCTTGCCCTCCCGGGCCTTCGGCTTGGCACGTACGTGCATGCGCTCGCCCTGGCGCCCGAAGAGGCTCAGCAGCTCGACCGGTCCGTCACCGGTACTGCCGAACCAGTGCGGCAGCCGGGTGTCGAACTCCGCCGCCTCGCCCGGAGGCAGTACCAGGTCGTGGTCGGCCAGGATCAACCGCAGCCGCCCGGAGAGCACGTAGAGCCACTCGTACCCCTCGTGGGTGCACAGCTCCGGTTCGCTCCGAGTGGCCGGGAGGATCATCTTGAAGGTCTGCAGCGGGCCGGGCTGCCGGGTGAGCGGCAGCACGATGTTGCCGTTCACGCGCTGCGGCGTGAGGCGGATGCGGGGATCGCCGACCTCGGGGGCGACGACCAGCTCGTCCAGCGGCACCTGGTGCGCCTGCGAGATCGGCAGCAGCAGCTCCAGGCTGGGGCGGCGCTGCCCGGCCTCCAGACGGGAGAGCGTGCTCTTCGAGATACCGGTCGCCTCGGAGAGCGCCGCCAGGGTCACGCCGCGCTGAGTGCGCAGGCGCTTGAGGCGGGGACCGACTTCGGTGAGGGCTCGGGCGATGGCGGGTGAATGCTCCACGCCGCCCATTGCACCGCCCCGTCCCGGAAACGGCAACAGACATTGCCTCTACTGGGCGGCGCCCGCACCCTGATGCCACAAGTCACCGCCGCGAGCGACAGGAAGACGGCAAACAGAAGACAGGAAGGCCGTGAGGAGCATGACGAACGCAACAGCCGACGACTCCGCGTACGACGTGATCGTGATCGGTGCGGGTGCCGGCGGGCTCAACGCCGCGCTGGTACTGGCCCGTTCCCGCCGCCGAGTGGCAGTAGTGGACGCCGGGCAGCCGCGCAACGCCCCCGCCGCGCACATGCACGGCTTCCTCTCCCGGGACGGCATGGCGCCGAGGGAGCTGCTGGCAGCCGGACGCACCGAACTGGCCGGGTATGGCGCGCACTTGATAACAGGTCAGGTCGACCGAGTGGACGTCCTCCCCGAATCCCGGCCCGGTTTCCGGATACGGCCGGCCGGCGGCCCCGCACTCGACGCCCGCCACGTCGTGGTGGCGACCGGACTGCGCGACACCCTGCCCGACATCCCGGGCGTCCGCGAACGATGGGGTACCGACCTGCTGTTCTGCCCGTACTGCCACGCCTACGAAGTCCGTGACCAGCCGATCGGGGTACTGGGTACGCACCCGGGCGCGGTCGGCCACACGCTGCTGCTGCGCCAGTGGTCGGACGACATCGTGTACTTCGCGCACACCCAGCAGCCGAGCGAGGAGGAGCGCGAGCGGCTGGCCGCCCGCGGAGTGCGCATCGTCGAGGGCACGGTCAAGCGGCTCGTGGTGGAGGACGACCGGCTGCGCGGGGTCGAACTGACCGAGGGACGCGTAGTACCCCGCAGCGCGGTCTTCGTCTTCCCGACGATGGTGCCCCGCGACGCCCTGCTCACCGGTATGGGCTGCGCGAAGGACGACAACGGCTGGGTCATCACCGACCGCGCGGGCCGCACCAGCGTGCCCGGTGTGTGGGCGGTGGGCAATGTCATCGACCCCCGCGCGCTGGTGGTCACCGCCGCCGGCATGGGCGCGGCCGCGGCCTTCGCCCTCAACCAAGAGCTGGTGAACGACGACATCACCCGCGCCGTCGAACGCCACCGCATGGCCACGGCCCTGCCACCGCTCGTACGCTGACACTCCGGTCGTACCACCCGGTCGTATCACCCTCGGATCTCTACACTGCTGTAGATACCGAAGATTCAACCCCTGGCTTCAGCTCCACCCACTGCCGGGAACCGACCGACACAAGCGAGGCTTCTCCGTATGTCCGTGAATCTGAACAAGGGTCAGCAGATCAGCCTGAGCAAGTCCGACGGCGGCACGCTCAGCGTCGTACGCATGGGCCTGGGCTGGCAGGCAGCGCAGCGCAAGGGCTTCCTCGCCAAGCTGGCCGGCACCCGGGAGATCGACCTGGACGCCTCGGCGGTGCTCCTCGCCGACAAACAGCCCGTGGACGTCGTCTTTTTCCAGCACCTGACCAGCGACGACGGTTCCGTGCAGCACAGCGGGGACAACCTCGTCGGCGGCACGGGGCAGGGCGATGACGAATCCATCGCGGTCGACCTCCGGCGCGTCCCGCCCCACGTCGACCAGATCGTCTTCACGGTGAACTCCTTCACCGGCCAGACCTTCAAAGAAGTGCAGAACGCATACTGCCGACTGATCGACGAGAGCACCGGTGAAGAATTGGCCCGCTACACCCTCACCGGCGGCGGCCAGCACACCGCCCAGATCATGGCCAAGGTCTACCGCTCCGGCACCACCTGGCAGATGGCCGCCCTCGGCGAACCGGCCTCGGGCCGCACCTTCCAGGACCTGATGCCCGCCATCAGCCGCCTGCTCTGACACCCCCGGCGGGGGCCGCACATGGCCCCCGCCTCCCGCACACTCCCACTCCCGCCCCGCACTCCACCCATCTATACACCCCACGTATACATGCCATGTATAGTCCGACGAGCAGGCGAACCTCACCTCACATTGAGGTGCTCGGAGTACTTGGAGTACCACGCATGGCCACGAAGAAGAACCTGGTCGCCAACCGCGCCGCCCTCACCCACAAGGTCCGGTACGCCATAGGCCACCCGCACCGCATCGCCCCGTACGTCAAGCGCGCGGCCCGGGACCGCTGGCTGGCCTTCAAACACCCCGACCACGTCGGTTACTACCGCGCCGTCATGGCCTCCGACACCCGCCGCAACCCCGAGGCCGCCGTCGGCAGCCAGACGCACGACCGCTGGCTGGCGCTGGGGAAGATGCAGTTCGACTACCTCCGCGAGCACGGCCTCACGCCGCAGTCACGGATGCTCGACATCGGCTGCGGCAACCTCCGCGCCGGCTGGCACTTCATCGACCACCTGGAACCGGGCCACTACTACGGCATCGACATCTCCCCCGACATCCTCATCGCCGCGAAGCAGACCCTGACCACCCAGGGCCTCCAGGAGAAGGTGCCGCACCTGACGATCACTCAGGACCTCACCCTGGACTTCCTCCCCGACGCCTACTTCGACGTCGTACACGCCCACAGCGTCTTCTCGCACTCCCCCATCGAAATCATCGACGAGTGCCTGGCCCACGTCGGCCGCGTCCTGGCCCCCGGCGGCTTCTTCGACTTCACCTTCGACCGCACCACCGGCACCGAACACCAGGTCCTCCGCGAGGACTTCTACTACCGCACCGAAACCCTCATCGCCCTCGCCGCGACATACGGCCTCAAGGCCCGCTTCATGGACGACTGGGAGACCCGTCGGCACGGCCAGTCGAAGATCCGCGTCACCGCGAGCTGACCGGCCGGCGGTCCTGCGACCGCTGGAGGGCGCGGAAGTCGTCGAAGAACCCGTAATTGGGGGCCGGCAGACCGCCGTCGGGCCGCTCGACGGTGCGGTTGGCGTAGAGGCTGTTCAACAGCCAGGGCTGCTTGTCCGGCCCGAAGTCCTGGGCCATCGCGGCTGCTTGGGTGACACCGTACGTGGCCACGGCGAGGCGTCCGGTGTCCCGGAACCGGCCCACCTGAGTCCGCAGGAAGTGCTTGTGGTTCTCGAACCAGGGGCTCATCGAGAGGAAGTCCCGCCACTGCTCCGCCGGCACGGGGTGCTCGATGGCCTGCTTGATCACCTGCCATACCCGGGTGTCAGGCGAAACGCCGTAGCGGCGCGCGTACGGGGCGGGCACCGCATCCTTCAGGTGCTGCTCCCACAGCTTCACCAGGGAGAACTCGGTGACCAGGAACTTCTGCTCCTTCCGCAGCCGGGGCAGCACGTAGTCGAGGTACGCCTGCACGTTGCCCGGCCCGGCCACGTGCGGGTGGATGTCCACCCCCTCGATCTCCGGGGTGGCGCGCGTGAAGGACAGCCAGCGGTCGGTGGCCTTCGTCCGCTTGTCCGGCTGGTCGAGGAAGTTGAGCGCTCCCATGTAGAGGCGGGTACGGCAGCCGGAGGGGAAGTGCTTCTTGCGGTACGCGATGACGTGCGCCGCGATCTTTTCGTAGAAGGTGTTCAGCGCGCCCGAGTCGCGGTCCTGCTGCAGGCTTTCGATGAACGGCTCGTTGGCGATGGCCAGTACGTCGACGGAGTCGAGCACGGCGTGCAGGACCTTGTCGACCCGGTCGAGCTCCGCGGCCATGGCCGGGCTGTCCGGCCGTGGCAGGGCCCGGTGGTTGTACGGGAACTTCAGCGAGAGCACCGTGCCGTAGCCCTGCCGGTGGGCATCCAGCAGCTTCTTCACGGCACGCTGCCGGGAGGCGTCGGCCCCGACCTCGGGCATCGGGACGAAGCCCCGGAGCCAGCTCGCGGAGAGCTCGCGCAACTCGGCGAAGGTCACGCTGTCGGGGTCCTCGTTGAAGTTCGCCCCCAGGATGCCGGCCGGGCCGTCGGCGGCGGCTCTTCCGGCGGCAGCCTTCCCGGTGGCAGCCTTCCCAGTGGCATCGCGGCCGGCCTTCTCCGCGGATTGTTGGTCACCCGTCGAGCACCCCGCGGCCACAAAAGCTCCGCCCGACAGTGCCAGAAGACGCCGCCGCGTAATCAAAATCCACTCACTCCCCGTGCTTGGCGCATGCGTTCAGGCCGCACCGGTCCGTTCGACCGTTCCGGCCCCGCCGGCCACGGGAATCGCATGACCGGCAGTCACCTACCCTGCCCGGTCGTCCCTCGGGTACGCACCCCGCCCCCGCTGACACGTGTGCCCGCCGGTCGGGTGCGGACCGGCGGGCACGGGGGGGGCGGTGGAGCGTGGCGGCTATTCGTCGCCCTTCCGCTCGTGGTGCCGCGGCAAGCGGCCATGGCGGAGGCCGATCCAGACGTCGCGGGCCCGGCGGCCTGCGCGGGTGCGGCTGTGGGCGACGAGCTCGCGGGCCTGTTGTTCGTCCTCGACCATGTGCGAGGAGCCGCGCAGCGGCTTGCCGGCCGTCTCGTGGAGGAAGACGGCCGAGATGACGCCGATGATGCCGGCCGCCATCAGGTAGTACGCGGGCACCATCTTGTCGCCCGTGGACTCCACCAGCGCCGAGGCGACCAGCGGGGTCGTACCGCCGAAGAGCGAGACGGAGACGTTGAAGGCGACGGACAGGCCGCCGTAGCGCAGATGGGTGGGGAAGAGGGCGGGCAGGGTGGACGCGCTGGTGCCCGCGAAGCAGACGAGCAGCAGGCCGAGGATCACGCAGCCGATCGCGGGCAGCAGGATGCCGCCCTGCTTGATGAGGAGGAAGGCGGGGATGGCGAGCACCACCATCGCCGAGCCCGCCCAGAGGAACATGGGGCGGCGGCCGAATCGGTCCGAGGAACGGCCGACGGTGGTGATCGTCAGGACGACCAGGACCATCGTGCCGAGGACGAGCAGCTGGGCGGTCAGGTCGGGTTCGCCGAGGGTGCTGGTCATGTAGGTGGGCAGGTAGGAAGTGACCATGTAGTTGGTCACGTTGTAGAGCAGCACCAGGCCCATGCAGATGAGGATGGCCTCCCAGTGGTGCGTGAACAGCTCCTTCAGGCGGCCCTTGCCGGACATACGAGCCTGCTCGACCGGGTCCTCCGTCAGGGCGCCGTCCTTCTGTGCCTCCTGATGCTTGGCCTCGACCTCCTGGAAGGCCGGGGTCTCCTCCAGCTTCATCCGCATGTAGAGGCCGATCAGGCCGAGCGGCCCGGCGACGTAGAAGGGGATGCGCCAGCCCCACGAGAGCATCTGCTCGTCGCTGAGGACGGCGGTCAGGACGGTGACGAGGCTGGAGCCGAGCGAGTAGCCGACGAACGTACCGAAGTCGAGCCAGCTGCCGAGGAAGCCGCGTTTGCGGTCCGGTGAGTACTCCGCGATGTACGTCGTGGCGCCCGCGTACTCACCGCCGGTCGAGAAGCCCTGCACCAGCCGGCACAGCAACAGCAGTATGGCCGCGGCCAGGCCGATGGACTCATAGCTCGGCAGGAAGCCGACCGCGAAGGTGCTGATCGCCATCATGATCATGGTGGCGGCGAGCACCCGCTGGCGTCCGATGCGGTCACCCAGCGGCCCGAAGACCAGGCCGCCGAGCGGGCGCACGAGGAAGGCCGCGGCGAAGGTGGCAAAGGTGGAGATCACCTGCGCGCCGGGCGAGCTGGAGGGGAAGAAGACCTTGCCGAGGGTGGGCGCGACATAGGCGTAGACGCCGAAGTCGAACCACTCCATCGTGTTGCCCAGGGCCGCGGCCGAAACCGCCCGTCTGACCTGGGGTTTGTCGACAACCGTGACGTCCTCGGGGGCCACCGGGCGCTTGCGTCGGCGTAGCAGCGTACGCACCATGCGCTCGGTTCGTACGCTGCCCGAACCGTACCCGGCGGACTGCGTAGCCTTGCGCGCTTGCCTGGATCGTTCGTTCTGCCCGTGTTTCATGGCTCCGCGTACTCGTCGTCGGGTCGGGTGGCGTGGGCGGGTGCCGTCCGGAGCGCGGATGACCGCCGCGACTGACACGCTTTCGTCATCCTATTGCCGGTTTGCCCCACTGGGCACAGTTTGCCAGTGCGCGCGCCGTCCGTACCGTAAGCTCCCACCGGCCCCCCGCGTACCCACTTGACCGCGGACAAACGACCCCGCCCCGCCTGAGTCCCCTGCCGCCGGTCCCCTGCCCTCCGCCACGCTCCCCGGGCGTGTCCGCCGCCGTTCACCCGTCCAGAGGTGCGCTCCGGAACACGCCGGGTGTCACGCCGTAGACGCGTTGGAACCAGCGACTGAAGTGCGCCTGGTCGGCGAAGCCGGTGGCGGCCGCGGCGTCGGCGGGCGTCGTACCGGCACGCAGCAGCGAACGGGCCCGCCGCAGCCGGAGTTGTCGCTGATAGTCGCTGGGGGCGAGGCCGTACTCGGCGCGGAAGGCCCGGTAGAGCGCGAACCGGCTGCACCCGGCGGCCGCCGCCAGCCGCTCGGCGGGCACGGCCTCCAGGTACGCCTCCTGCAGCAGATCCCGCGCCCGGCGCGCGGCCTGGCGGCGGGCGCGGTCGGTGGGCGTGCGGGCGGCGAGCGCGGCGGAGGCCGAAGCGGTGGCGGCGCGGCGGGCCAGCGCGGTCACGGCCGCGGTCAGACGTTCGTCGCGGACCAGCGGATCGGTGGTGCCGGCCAGCGCGGCGTGCAGCCGGGTGAGCGCGTACGCGAGCGCCGGGTCGGTCAGTACGGGGTGCGGGAACAGTGGGAGCGCGCCGGAGCGGCCGTCGGTGGCATCGGCGAGTACGTCACGCACGACGGACGGGCCGAGGTGCACGATCCGGTAGTGGTAGCCCAGCTCCGCCGCGGCCCGGCCGTCGTGCACGTCCTCCGGGTTGAACGCCATCACCATCCCGGCGCCGCTGGTGTGCGCGGCACCGCGGCAGCGGAAGCGCTGGGCACCGGCGTCGGTGATGCCGAAGGAGTACGTGTCGTGACTGTGCAGCGGATAGACGTGGTCGCGGAAGCGCGCGTGCATGGCCTCCACGGGGCGGGTGCCGTCCCGCCAGTACCGCACCCAACTGCCGCCCGCGCCCGTCCCCATGGCCGCATTATGACGCGCGGGCGCGGGCGCGCTGCCGAGTGCGGACGCTCTGCCGTGTGCGCGCACGAGCGTTCAAGACGGGCGGGGCTCCGGGCCGTCAGAGTCGGAGCCATGTCCACGAACACCACGAACACCACGAGCAGCACAAGCGGCACGAGCGCGTTGAACTCGATGAACAGGGGCTTGAACAGCCCGTATGTGCAGTTGTCGGTCACGATGGTGCTGTGGGGCAGCGCCTTCGCCAGCTCCAAGACGGTCGTGGAGCACGTACCGCACGCGGTGGCGGCGTTGCTGCGCTTCGGGGGTGCCGCGCTGGCGTTGCTGGTGGCGATGGTCCTCTTCGGCTCCCGGCGGCAGGGTACGAAGGCGTCGCGGCGGGCCGGCGGTCGCGCCGCCCTGGCGGGCGTACTGGGGGTATTCGCCTACAACAGCGTCTTCTTCTGGGGCCTCTCGCTCGCCCCGTCGCTCGACGCGGGCATCCTCATACCGGTCATGAGCCCCGTGCTCACCAGCCTGTTCCTGCTGGTCACGGGGCGGGAGCGGGCGTCGCGGGCGCGGCTGGCGGGGCTGGGGCTCGGCCTCGCCGGGGCCGTGATCTTCTTCCTGGGGGCCGGCGGCAGTGCGGGCGGGGGCCCGTCCCGGCTCGCCGGGGACGCGCTGTTCCTCCTCAGCGCGGCTTGCTGGGCCGCGTACACGCTCGCCGGGCCACGGGTACTGGCCGGTGCCGACCCGCTGCGCGCCACGACGTATGCCACCTGTGCGGGCGCCGTCCTGCTGGGCCTGGTCGCCGCGCCCGCCGTTCCGGACGTGCGCTGGGGCGAACTGCCGCCGGGCCTCTGGCTGAACGTCGGGTTCCTGGCGCTGGGCGCCGCGGCCGTCGCCAACCTCCTGTACTACCGAGGAGTGGGCGCGGTGGGTCCGGCCTCCGCCTCGCTGATGATGTTCACCGTGCCGGTCGTGAACACCGTCTGCGGCACGCTGTTCCTCGGCGAGTCCTTCGGTCCGGTGCAGGCGGCGGGCGCGGCGGTCCTGCTGGCGGGCGCGATCCTCGCGGCCACACAGGGACGGCCGCCGTGGCGCCGCGGGGACGGCACTCGCTCCTAAGTCCGCTTGGGCGCGCGACGCTCCCCCGGCGTTGAGGGGCGCTTCGGTGCGGGTCCCGGCCTTTCGCCTCGTACGGACGGCTGGTCCGCGTTGACCTCCTCGGCGCTGCGGTCCCGCTCGTCCTTGGCGGGCTCGCGGTTCTGGGACGGGGCCATGTCGGCCTCATGCGGGTCCCGGTTCGTACGTTCCTCGGCCATGGTGCCTCCCAGGTTCGCGGTGGCGGGGGCCCGCCACCGCTTCCATCCCCTCATGTCCGGCCGGCCCGGGCGATCTCCGACTGCTCCGAACGGCGGCGTGTCCCTCACTCGCCGCCCGGGCGCAGCCACTCCGTCGTCACCGCGAGGAGGTTGCGGATGCCGGCCGGGAGGGTGGGGGCCGGGTCGGGGGCGTAGTGCGGGGAGTGGGGCGCCGGGACGCCGGGCGGCTGGGCACCGCGGTGCAGGGCGGCGATGCCCTCCTCGGTGAAGCGGTCGTGCGCGATGCCGCCGAAGTGCCAGAAGACCGAGGGGCAGCCGGCCGCGGTCCCCAGGGCGCCGAAGTCCTCGCTGGCCGCGAAGGGGGACTGCAGGACGTGCGTGGGGGCGCCCGTCGTTTCGATCGCCGTGAGGACGCGGCGCGTCGCGTCCTCGTCGTTGACCGTGAGCGGGAAGGGGTCGTACGCGGTGATCTCCGGCGGCCGCGGCACGTCGAACGACTCCGCCTCGGTCCGTATGATGCGCCGGATCGCCTCGAACGCCTCGTCCCGCGCCTCCGTGCTGAACGTCCGCAGGCTGAGCAGCAGTTCGGCGGTGTGCGGGATGATGTTGGCCACCGTCCCGGAGTGCAGCGCGCCGGCGGTCAGGATCGTCGCCTGGGTATACGGGGCCTGGCGGGCCGCGAAGGTCTGCAGGCGGAGCACGACCGTGGCGGCCAGCACGAGCGGGTCGACGCAGTACTGCGGGGTCGAGGCGTGCCCGCCCGCGCCGTGCAGGGTGACCCGCAGGCTGTCGGCGGCCGCCATCAGCGGGCCCGGCCGGGTCACCACCAGGCCCGCGGGGAAGGGCCCGACGTGCTGGCCCAGGCACACGTCGGGGCGCGGGAAGCGGTCCAGCAGCCCGTCTTCCAGCATGGCGCGCGCGCCCTGTCCGATCTCCTCGGCGGGCTGGAAGACGGCCACGACCGTGCCGCGCCAGGCGCCCGGGTGTGCGGCGAGCTGGCGGCAGGCGCCCAGCAGACTGGTGACGTGGACGTCATGGCCGCAGGCGTGCATGCGGCCCGGCTCGGTCGACGAGTACTCCAGGCCGGTCTCCTCCTCTACGGGCAGCGCGTCCATGTCGGCGCGCAGCAGCACGACCGGGCCGTCGCCGTTGCGCAGTACCGCCACTACCCCGGTACCGCCCACGCCTTCGGTCACCTCCCAGCCGGCCTCGGCGCGCAGTTGTGCGGCCACGGCGGCGGCCGTGCGGTGCTCGGCGAAGGCGAGTTCGGGGTGGGAGTGGAGGTCGCGGTAGACGTCCTCCCAGTGCGGGAGGTGGTCCGGCAGGCCGGTTTCCAGGGGGGTTGTGAGGGAGGTGGTGGGTGCGGTCATGGTCATCCCTTCGGGTGGGGTGCGGGGTGGGCGGACGCACGGTCGCCGGCCTGCCGTCCGGCCGCGTACGCGCCGCCGAACGCCGCCAGGAAGCGCGGCGTCGTCTGCGGCACTCGCAGCGTCACGAGGATCGCGAGCACCGGCCCGACGATGAGCATCGTGAAGGCCGCTTCGTACGAGAAGTGGTCGACCACCGTGCCGAAGACGGTGGGGGTCAGGATGCCGGAGAGCTGGCCGCCGAACAGGATGATCCCGGAGGCGACCCCGCTCAGCCCGGGCGGCAGGCTGCGCAGCGGTACCGAGAAGCAGGGCAGGTAGCACAGGCCCGCCGCGCCGCTCAGCAACGTGCCGCAGAGGACGAACTGAGCGATGGAGGCGGTGCGGGGCAGCAGGAAGAGCAGTACGGCGACGGCCAGCATGGCGGGCACGATGATCCGGCGCGGCCGGCCCTCGAAGCGGTCCGACAGCTTGCCGCCGAGCACGGCACCGGCCGCTGCCAGCACGGTCGGGCCGAGGGTGACCAGCCCGGCGGAGCCGACGTGCAGACCGCGCTCCTCGATCAGGTACGAGCCGCTCCAGGAGTTCAGACCCCAGATCACCACGTCGTAGGCGAAGAACAGCAGCGCGAAACCCCAGATGGCCGGCGAGCGCAGCACAGCCCGCGCCGCGCCCTTCGTACGGGGCACGTCGGCCCCGGTGTCGGCCTCGGGCAGCGGCGCCGGCATCCAGCGCCGTACGGCGACGAGGACCAGCACGCCCAGCAGGCAGACGGTCAGGAACATGGCGCGCCAGTCCCACAGGGACAGCAGCACCGACGCGAGGACGGAGGCCAGCAGGCCGCCGACCGCGTTGGAACTCTGCAGCCAGCCGGTCGCCGTCATGCGCTGGGCGGGGATGCTGCGTCGGCTCAGCGCGTTCAGCGCCGCGCCGGGGAACAGCCCCTGGGCTGCGCCGAAGAGGCAGCGGATGACCAGCAGTGCGGTGAACGACCAGGCCACGGCGGTCAGTCCGGTGAAGAGCGACCACAGGACCAGCGCCAGGGAAGCCATCCGTACGCCGCCGAAGCGGTCCGCCAGCAGGCCACCGGGTATCTGGCAGAGCGCGTAGGTGAGGAAGAACGCGGAGACGATCAGTCCGCGCGCCCCGTGCGAGAGGCCGAACGTCTCGCCGATCGACGGCAGCGCGAGATTGATGACGAGGCGGTCGATGTAGTCGACGGTCCAGGCGGCGAAGAGCAGTACCACCGTGATCCGGGTGGTTCTGTGCATCTGCACGGCATGATCCTCCTGCTCTACCGGGTGGGCGGGGGGTTCGGCCACAATGCACGCCATGGCGTTTCCCGTGGTCCCCACGCCGGTTTCCGGCGCAGCGCCCCGCCGTCCGCCGGAATCCGCCGCCCTGAGCGAGACGGACCTGGCACTCGTCGAGGCGCTGCAGGTCGCGCCGCGGGCCCCGTGGACCCGTATCGCGGCGGCCGTCGGCGTCGACGCCACGACCGCAGCCCGGCACTGGAACTGGCTGACCGGGCACGGGCTGGCCTGGATGACCGCGTACGCCTCCCTGCCGGGGATGCCCGTCGCGTACATCGACGTCGCCTGCCGCCCGGAGCGGCTGCTCGCCGTCAGCGCGCGGCTCGGCGCGTCACCGCACGTCTTCAGCATCGAGCGGACGGCCGGACCGCATCAGCTTCTGCTGTACGTCATCACCCGCGATCTGGCGGGCATGGACGCGTTCGTGACCGGTTTTCTGGGGCGGCTGGACGGCATCTCGGCGGTGCGGGTGAGCCTCCAGGCGCGTACGTACCGCGAGGGCAGCGGATGGCTGCTGCACGCCCTGGACAGCGACCAGCGCCGGACGCTCGGCCCGCGGGACGGGCCGGCGCCGCAGCGCGCCCCGGCGCTGGGCGACGCCGACACCCGGCTGCTGCGCGCGCTGGGCGAGGACGGCCGGCGGGCCTACGCGGATCTGGCGCGGGAGTGCGCGATGAGCGAGACCACCGTGCGGCGGCGGCTGGCGCGCCTGCTGCACCACCCGGAGGTGCACTTCCGCTGCGACGTGGCGCAGCGGGCGGCGGGCTGGCCGGTCATCGCGACGTACCGACTGGACGTACCGGCCGATCTGCTGGAGAGCACCGGCCTGGCGCTGGCCGCCTTCCGGGAGACCCGGCTGTGCGTCGCGGTGACCGGCGCCGCCAACCTGATGTTCTCCGCCTGGATACGGTCGACGGCGGAGTGCCAGGCGCTGGAGACCCGCATCCGGCGCCGCTTCCCCCACCTCCGGGTCGCCGAACGGGAACTGACCCTGCACACGATCAAGCGGATGGGCCGGCTGCTGGACGCGGCGGGGCGGGCGGTCGGGCACGTACCCTTGCGGGCGCCGCGCCCGGCCGACCGGCGGTGAGCGTCAGGTACCGAACGGCAGTGGGTGTCAGGTACCGAACGGCAGCACCCGTCGGAAGAGGTCCAGCGCCTCGTCCGCCCACCCGATCACCTTCAGCGTCGGTGTCAGGTTTCCCGGCGGCCGGTTGATCAGCGTGTCGCGGCGGATGAGCCGGTCGAAGTCCACCAGGACCGGGTCGGCGCGCGGCGTGCGCCCGTCGGGGTGCCGGAACTCGACGTTCGCCCGTCGCATGACGTTGATCAGCTCCTGGGCGACGATCCCGTACCCGACGGTGGTCGGATGGACGCCGTCCAGCGAGAACAGGCCGCCGTCGACGCGCCGTTTACCGTCGCTCGCGAGGAAGTGGGTGTTGGGCGGCGGGGTGAGGGCCTGCAGTTCCGGCGGCAGTGGGTACGGCTGCCACCAGTCCGGGCGGGCGAGCGGGTCCTCCAGGTAACGGCGTGCGGCGAGCCGGTCGAGCAGGCCCGCGGTGTCCAGCAGATACCAGTCCCTGTCCGCCTCCCGGGCCTGGCGTACTTCCTCGGTGATCGCGTCGTTGTACTGGTCGATGGCGTGATCGATGGCGCGCGCCTGGTCGGCGGTGATGTGCGGGTCGTGGCGCGGGTCGAAGGCGCGGTCACTGATCCAGGGGCGGGTGTAGTACGGGAAGTAGGCGGACCCCGGCTCGGTCTTGCCGCCGACGCCGCGCGCGAGCGGCGCGACGGTCACATGCGGCACGGTGCACCAGATGACGTGCCGCGCCTTGATCTCCCGGACCTCGCGGACGACCTCCCGCAGTTCGGCGGCGAAGTGCTCGGGCCGCCAGACGGTGAAGGCACCCTTGCGCCCCAGGTCGTCGTAGCCCTCCTCGCTCCAGACGACGCGCAGGTCGGTCACCGTCTGCAGTGCGTTGTTGGATCCCAGGAAGACGATCAGCGTCTCAATGCCGTGCTCCGGGTCCGTGTCCCCGACGTCCTCGCCGAGCACCTTGGCCGCGCCGAGCTGCGACAGGGCTCCGGTCTCCGGCGGTTCGGTGGGCAGTACGCGCAGCGCGGCGCGCTCGCCGGCGTTCTGCACGATCTGGTACACCAGGTCGTCCTTGGGCGCGGAAATCCGGGCGCGGCAGACGTCGGCCGACTTCTCCAGCGCGTCCCGCAGGTCCCAGCCGAACGCCGCGAGGTTGTGGTTGACGGCCAGGGTCCGCGGCACCGCCGTGCCGGGGCCGCGCTCCCAGTAGTCCTCCACCCGGTCCATGAAGCCGCGGACCCGGAAGAGCGCGGGGGCCACCTCCCACCAGTCCACGTTGCGGCCGTAGCGCGCTTCCAGGTCGCGCAGCAGCAGTTCGATGTTGAGCGGGAGCCCTCCGTATCCGTTGTAGGAGGGATACCTGAATGAGTCGCTCCACCCCATTTCGTGGGCGATGATCGCGGGGAAGGACAGGTCGGTGTGGAAGACCGACCCGCTCTGGAACCCCTGGGCGAGCGAGTCCCCCACGGCGACCAGCCGGTGCCGCGGCTGCCCCTGCCACTCACGTGCGCTGATCTCGACAGCCAGCGTGGGATCGCTGACCGGTACTCGCGTCTCGTGCTGCCGTCGTCCGGAACCGTTCATGCTCTCCCCTGACTGACGTACTGAGCCCCTCAACCAACGTACGGAGCCCCTTACATGACAGCGCAAGTCGCCGCCGGAGGCTATGGGGCGCTCGTACGCGCGGTGGTTTCCCGCCGGTACGTCTCGCCCGTCATGGCTTCCAGTTCCCGCTGCTTGGTCTCGGGGACCTTCCGCTGCACGAAGAAGAAGGAGGCGAAGGCGAAGAAGGCGAAGGCGCCGTAGAGCCAGGAGAGGCCGACCTTGGTGGTCATCGGCTCGAAGGAGAAGGTGACGATGAAGTTGAAGATCCAGTTCGAGGCGGTACCGATCGCCAGCGCCATCGCCCGCATCCGGTTGGGGAACATCTCGGCGAGCATGACCCACATGATCGGGCCCCAGGAGAGCGCGAAGAAGACCACGAAGGCGTTGGCACCGATGAGCGCCAGCGGCCCGTACGGGCTGGGCAGCGTCACGTCCGCGCCGCTGCCGCGCTGCTGAGAGAAGGCGACCGCGGTGAGCAGCAGCGCAATGAACATCCCGGCGGAACCGATGGAGAGCAGCCGGCGGCGCCCGACCCGGTCCACGAACAGCATCGCGACCACGGTCATCACCACATTGATCCCCGCGGTGATCACCGATGTGGTGAACGAGCTGGACTCACTGAATCCGACCGACTTCCACAGCGTGGTGGAGTAGTAGAAGATCGCGTTGATGCCCACGAGCTGCTGGAACGCGGCCATGACGATGCCGACCCAGACCAGCGGTTGCAGCCCCAGCCGGGGGCCGCGGATGTCCTTGAAGCTGCTCCGGTGCTCCTTGTGCAGGGTCTCCCGGATCTCCTGTACTTTCCCCTCCGGGTCGGGGACGCCGGTCACCCGCTGCAGCACGCCGGCGGCCTTGTCGTACTGCCCCTTGAGCACGAGGTAGCGCGGGGACTCCGGGATCAGCAGCGCCAGCACGCCGTAGAGCAGCGCCGGTACCACGCCGACCAGGAACATCCAGCGCCAGGCCGGCATGTTCAGCCACAGCTCGTTCGACGCGCCGCCCGCGGCTGCGGCCAGGCCCTTGTTGGAGCTGAGGACCACGAGCTGCCCGATGGTGATCGCCAACTGCTGCAGCGACCCCAGCGCGCCGCGCCCGCTCGCCGGCGCCACCTCCGAGATGTACGCGGGCGCGATCACGGACGCGATACCGATGCCGAGCCCGCCGATCACCCGCCAGACCATCAGGTCCGGCACGGAGAAGGCGAAGGCCGAGCCGGCCGAGCTGATGAAGAACATCGCCGCGCCGAGGATCATCACGTTCCGCCGCCCCCACCCGTCGGCCAGCCGCCCCGCGTACCAGGCACCGACGGCGCAGCCCAGCAGCGCGATGGAGACGACAAAGCCGGAGAGGAAGGAGTTGAGCTCGAAGTGCGAGCTCAGGGAGTCCACCGCGCCATTGATGACGGAGGAGTCGAAGCCGAAGAGAAAACCGCCGACCGCGGCAGCGATGGAGATACCGACGGCCTTGCCGTGGTGGCCGGAGCTGGGGCTGGACGGCTGAGGTCCGGAGGCCGTTCGGGCCATATGCGGGTGTCACCTTTTCCAGAGTCGACGCGGTCTGTTGTGCTGGAGCACCAGGAGTACCCAGGCGTACAAGGGGCATTGTCGAGCAGCGACCCGTTCCGCCCGTGGACGAACCGCCGCAACTCGCACCCCCGACACCACCGACTACCCCGATGGCCCGGCACCGGAGCCGATCGGGTGACACCGGCCGACGACGCGGCTACTGGTACTTCTGGTACTCGCCGTACTAGCGGCGGTCCTGGGCTTGGGGGGCTTCCGGGGCCGGGATGGTCGGGCCGGTGAGCAGGGCGGTCAGCGGGACGGCGCCGTACTGGGCCAGCCAGGCGTCGAAGCCGAGCAGAGCAGGGTGGACCGCGCGAAGCGCTTCGGTGTCGACCAGGGGGTAGCGGCCCTCATTGAGGGACTGGATGCCCCGGGCGGCCTCTTCGCTCTGCGCCCGGACGGTTTCGATGGGCACCTGGACGTAGGGAACGGGGCGACCGGTGGCACGGCTGATCGCAGCGGCCGTCTCGGGCGGGGTGAGGGTGTCGCCGGCGAGGTCGAAGGCGCGGGAGGCGAAGCGCGCGGGATCGGCGAAGGCGAGTGCGGCGAAGGCGGCGATGTCGGCGAGCGCGATGAACTGCTGGCGGGTCTCCGGGTAGTAGGGCGTGACCAGGGCGCCGTCGCGCAAGCCCCACACAGGGTGGAGCAGGTTCTCCATGAAGGACGTCGGGCGCAGCACGGTCGCGGGAAGGCCGATGCCGCTGATGTGGTCCTCGATCTGCCGTTTGCTCTCGAGGGTGGTCAGGCCGGTCGAACGGTCCGCGCCGAACGCGGAAGCGTAGACGAGAAGTTGGGCTCCCGCGGCCAGGGCGGCGTCGGCTGTGTTCCGGCCGCGGCGCACCTCGTCCTCCGGGGCGTAATCCGGGGGAAGGCCCGGCATCCCGGGGGTGGGCTGGACGCTGAAGACACCGTGGACTCCGTGGGCCGCCGCGTCGAGAGAGGCGCGGTCGTCCAGGTCACCTGTGACGAGTTCGGCACCCGCTGCCTCAAGGGCGCGTGCGGCGGAGGTCGTGGCATCGCGGGTGAGTGCCCGTACGTGCCAGCCGTCGGCGAGCAGCCGCGCGGCGGTGGCCCCGCCCTGCTGACCGGTCGCGCCTGTCACGAGGATCGTTCGGTTCGTCGTGGCCATGGGAACCTCCGGCCGATAGAATCGGAATGCATAACCCGTTTAACGTACCGGGACGAGCAACCCGCTTGTCAATGACCGAAGTTGACCAACACCAGGAATGGGCATCGGGAACCGGCATCAGGCACCCGCACCAGGCACCTCTCGTCGAGAAAGGACAGGGAACATGGCGGAGGAGGACGGCAGCCCGGCATCGAGGGCCGACGCCCGGCGGAACAGGGAGCGAGTACTGACTGCGGCCCGAGCCTCGTTCGCGGCGGAGGGCCGGATGGTGCCGCTGGCCGTGATCGCCCGGCAGGCCGGCGTGGGAGCCGGGACGGTCTACCGGCACTTCCCCTCCAAGGAGGACCTCTTCGAAGCGGTGATATCCGACAGCGTGGCCGGGTTCGTCACCGAAGGGCGGTCCCTGAGCACTGCCGACGATCCGACGGCGGCGCTCTTCGGCTTCCTGGAGCGGGTGATCCGCGATGCCTCCCTCAACCGGGCGCTGTGCGAAGCCCTCGGCCGGCAGTCCGCGGGGGCCGTGCCGCCGGACCCCACCGCCGCGGGAAGGCGCGAGTTCGAGGAGGTCCTGGAGGTGCTGCTGCGCCGCGCCCAGGAGGCGGGCGCGGTCCGGCGGGATGTCGAAGCCGCGCATGTGCAGGCACTGTTGGCCGGGTGTGCGGCTGCGGAACAGGTTGCGGAACAGCCGCCGCGCGGAGGATCCGGCGGCGGGCGGCCGGGGATCAATCCGATGGTGGCGGTGGTATGTGACGGGCTGCGCTCCGAACGCGCCGTAACGAAAATTCGTTACGAAAAGCGGGGCAAGGCTGCCGACCCGCACAACGGGGCCGCCCGTTGCGAAATGTGTGACGAGCCCCTTACTCCGGCCCGCTCGGGCCGCCCCGCCCGGTTCTGCGGGGCGGCGTGCAGGCAGAAGGCGTATCGGCGCCGGACGAGCTGAAACCCCACCGGCGCCCGTAAACACATACGAACCCTGCCACTCCCGGGTCATCTCCCTGGATCACGGCCGAACCACCTGATGACGGCAGCACAGAATGTGCGCATGAAAGAGGACTGGAAGCGGCAGATCGACCGGCTCCACGCTGATCTGGTACGCCGGGACGACCCGGTGGCCTGGGTGAACGAGGCCGATGCCGTGACGGCCTCCTGCCGCTATCCGCATATCGCCGTCCGCGGGGCGCTCTTCGGTATCGCCACCCAGGACTCCGCGTCCGGTACCGACTGGCGGTTGCACGGGCCGGTGGCGGACGGCACGCCCCAGCAAGCCAGGGACGGGCTCAACTCGAAGCTGTGGTTCAGGGCCCTGGAAGACACCGATGACCCTGCCGTACGCCGCGAACTGCTGAAGGCGGTTGCCGTCCTCGAACGCGAGCCGGCCGACGAGTTGGAGGTACTGGGCGTGCGCTACCGGGTGGTGCGCGCCGACGAGCTCGCCCGGAGCGGCGAGGACGGGCTGGAGCCGCCGCGGCCCACGGACACCGAGCCCGCCGATCGGTCCTGGACCGGCCGCCACCATCCGCCCTCCCGCGATACCGGCCACGTCCTCGACCCCGGCCGCGCGGAAGGCATCATGGCCGGCGCACTGAAACTGGGGCTGCGGGCCTTCGCGTACGCCGGCGCCAGATACCCCGCCGACGTACGCAGGGATTCCGAGCGGGCGGCGAGCACGCACCCGGACATCGCCCTGCTGCCCGTCGGCTTCGGCATCACCGAACGCATCGGGAAGGGCTGGCGGCCGCACGGTTCCCTCATGCCGACCCCGCACGACGCACGACGGCTCCTGCACGACGCGCTGACCGACGTCTGGCCGCGGCTCTACGAGCTCAGCACCGCTGAGCAAGCGCGCTACGCGCGAGCCGCCGAGCGCTTCAAGGCCGCCGGCCGGAACGACGAACTACGGGCGGGTGACCGGCTGTTCCGCATCTGCCGCATCGAACGGCTGGTCAGGTGGGGCCCGGACGGCCCGGAACCGCCCCGCCCTTCGGACCAGGCCAATGACTATCCCCCGATGAAGATCCACCCCACCATGGACGAAGACGGCACCGTTCATCACGACCGCTGATTTCCCGACCGCGCCTCACGGGAGGGCCTCCTCCCCGGCGCGAGCCGCGCGGCGTCCGTTCCGCGTGAGGATGGCGCACGCGTTGGCGGCGACGATGGCTCCGATGCCGGCCCCCTCCGTCCAGCCCACGTTCTGGCCGAGGAGCAGCCAGCCGACCATGGCGGCCAGTACGGGATTGACGCTCATGAAGAGGCCGAAGAGCTGAGCCGGTACCCGGCGGAGGGTGAGGAGGTCCGCGAGATACGGCACGGCTGAGGAGAGGACGCCGGCGACGACGGCGTGCACCACCGCCCCTGTGGTCGGCGGCTGCCGTACGGCGATGACGGCTCCGACCGGCAGGAACATCAAGGCGGAGAGTCCGGCCGCGGCCGCCGATCCCTGCGCACCGGGGATGCGGCGGCCGACCGTACGGTTGAGCAGGATGTACGAGGCCCAGCAGGCGGCGGCCAGCAGTCCGAGGCCCATCCCGAGATAGTCGGCGGACGGGCGCGGGCGCATCAGGACGACGACGCCCGCCACGGCGACCAGCGCGCAGCACGCGTCGACGCGGCGCCGCGAGGCGGCCAGGGCGATGGTCACCGGCCCGAGGAACTCCAGGGTCACCGCCAGCCCGAGGCCGATGCGGTCGATGGCGCTGTACAGGGACAGGTTCATCGTCCCGAAGACCACCGCCAGCAGCAGGACCGGCCACCACTGCCGCCAGGTGAAGGCGCGCAGCCGGGGCCGGCCGACGGCCAGCAGGACGAGCGCGGCGACGTACTGGCGTACCGCGACGACGCCGATCGGGCCCAGCACGGGGAAGGCGAGGGAGCCGACCGCGGCCCCGACCTGGTTGGACAGGCCGCTGGCGGCCATCGTGACCACTCCGGCCAGCCGCCCGCCGCCGGAGTCGGGAGCGGAGGCGGCAGAGGCGGCAGAGGCGGCAGAGTCAGGGGAAGCAGCGGACGTAACGGAGGCCGCGGAGGTACCGGAGGCTGCGTGCATGTGCCGATCGTGCGGCAGTCCGCTGCTTCCGCATAATGCATGAGCGTTCCTATCTATACGCTGGGCGTATGGATACGGCGGACAGGGGGACGGAGCTGCGGCAGTTGCGCTGCCTCGTGGCGATCGTCGACGAGGGCAGTTTCACCGACGCCGCCATCGCGCTCGGCGTCTCGCAGGCGGCCGTGTCCCGCACGCTCGCCTCGCTGGAGCGCGGACTGGGGGTGCGGCTGCTGCGGCGTACCTCGCGCGAGGTGACGCCCACGGCGACGGGGCTGCGCGTCGTCGCCCACGCGCGGCGGGTACTCGCCGAGGTGGACGCACTGGTCCGGGAGGCCACGTCGGGCCACACCCGCCTGCGCATCGGTTACGCCTGGTCGGCGCTGGGCCGCCACACGCTGGCCTTTCAGCGCCGCTGGGAGGAGACGCGCCCCGAGACGGAGCTGCAGCTCGTCCGCGTCAACTCCGCCACCGCCGGGCTCGCGGAAGGCGCCTGCGAGCTCGCCGTGGTCCGCAGGCCGGTGGACGACCGCCGCTTCGACTCCGCCATCGTCGGCCTCGAACGGCGGCTGTGCGCCATGGCCGCCGACGACGCCATGGCCAGGCGCCGGTCGGTCCGGCTCGCCGACATAGGACGGCGCACGCTCCTCCTCGACCGGCGGACCGGCACCACGACGACGGAGCTGTGGCCGCCGGACGCCCGACTGTCCACAGAAGACACGCACGATGTCGACGACTGGCTCACCGCGATCTCCACCGGCCGCTGCGTGGGCATGACGGCGGAGTCCACCGCCCACCAGTACCCCCGCCCGGGTGTGGTCTACCGGCCGGTGCGCGACGCCGAGCCGATCGCCGTGCGCCTCGCCTGGTGGCGGGACGATCCGCACCCCGCCACCCCGGCGGTGGTCGAACTGCTCACCTCGCTCTACCGCGCGCAGTGATCAGCCACCCAGTCACCGGTCGCCGGTCGCCAGTCACCGGTCGCCGGTCGCCGGTCGTCGGTCGTCGGTCAGCAGTCGCCAGTGAAGGGCTGCCGTCAGGTGGCGGTCGCCACGTAGAGGGATTGCGCCGGGATCCGCTGCAGCCGGGTCCGGTGCGGCGGGGTGAAGCCCGCGTCGCGCAGCCACTCGGTGAGCTGTCCGGGGCTGTACACGGACGCGCCCGAGGTGAGGTGGAAGAGCAGGCCGAGGCAGCTCGCCGCGGCGTCGGGGCGATGCGGCCGGCCGGAGTCGCCGAAGAGGTCGAGGACGGCGATGACGCCACCCGGCCGTAGTGCTGCGTGGATCCGCCGG
Source organism: Streptomyces ochraceiscleroticus (assembly GCF_000720485.1). Taxonomy (GTDB): domain Bacteria; phylum Actinomycetota; class Actinomycetes; order Streptomycetales; family Streptomycetaceae; genus Streptomyces; species Streptomyces ochraceiscleroticus. The sequence goes on from NZ_JOAX01000019.1 coordinate 131,685, forward strand.
AACAGGGCGGCGATCTCGGGCGGTTGGAGATGGTGGATGAGGTTCAGACAGAGCGCCACGTCGTAGCCGGAGCCGAAGTCGGCGCTGCGGGCGTCGCCCTCCCGGTGCTCGACCAGGTGGCCGTAGCCCGCCGTACGGATGATGTCCCTGCCGACGGCCGCGCTGCCCGGGAGATCGACCACCGTGGCGCGCAGCCCCGGGTGCCGGCGGCACAGTTGCGCCGCGAACCAGCCGTGTCCGCCGCCGACGTCCAGTACCCGGCGGGCGCCGTCGGGCACGGGGAGCGCCGCCGCCAGCTCCGGTGCGCTGAACCGCGCCAGCTCGTACTGGCCCGTGATGTACTCCCGCCAGTACGGGTCGTCCGGCGCCGCGGTGTGGTGGTCGACGACCGTGCCGCCGCGAGCCACGTCCGGCAGGCTCGCCCACCAGTGCCAGTAGTCCTGGTGGCTCGCGACGAAATGGGCGACGGACCTGGGGGACGCCGCCAGGAGCCAGCGCCGGGCTCGTCCGGTCGGGACGTAGCGGCCGCGCCGCCTGCGCAGGTACCCGAGCGCCTCGATGCCGTCCAGCAGGAGCCGGGTGGAGTCGGTGCGCAGGGAGAGCCGGGACGCCAGTTCCTCGGCCGTGGCGGGCCGTCGGGCGAGTTCTTCGAACAGGCCCAGCCGTACACCGGCGATGAGCGCGCCCGACAGCGCCATGCCGGCCAGCGACTCGAAGGCGGGCACGGGTGCCAGCCGCGTGCGCAGCGCGACGCGCTCCCGCCAGGTCTCGCCACGGACCACCATGCGCACGTCTGAATCGCCCCTCTCGTCAGGCCAGTTGATCGCTTCTCATCAGGCCAATTGATCGGCTCTCATCGGGCCAGTTGATCGACGGTGCGTCGGAAGACGCCGGGCGCGGCGGCGCAGCAGGGCAGCAGCAGTCCGCGCACGGGGGCGACGGCGGTCGCCATGACCAGTCCCCGGGTGAGCAGCCGGTACCGCCGGGTGAGCCGGCGCCAGCGCTGCTCGTAGCCGCCGGGCGCTCCTGCCAGCAGGGCATCGACGGCGGCCCGCGCCTGGGCGACGGCCAGGCTGACGCCCTCGCCGGTCAGTGCGTCCTCGTATCCCGCGGCGTCGCCGACCAGGAGGATGCGCCCCTGAACGCGGCGTTGCGGGCACTGCCGCAGCGGCCCCGCACCGCGTACCGCCGAAGCCGCCGGGGCCCCGGCGAGCCGCTCGGCCAGCTCCGGGAAGCCGCGCAGCAGCGCCGTGTAGGTATCGGGCGCCTCCGGTACGTACGGAGACGGTGTCAGCGGCCGCCGGTACAGTACGGCGACGCCCACCTGATCCGGGCCGACTGGCGTCACGTACGCCTCCGCGTGCTGTCCCCAGGTGACCTCCACGGCGTCGGTCCACGGGGCGAGTTGCCAGTGACGGCGCAGTCCGAAGCGTGCGGGGGCGCCGCGCCGGACGGGGATGCCCAGGTGGCGGCGGACGGGCGAGTGCAGGCCATCGGCCGCGATCAGCCACCGCGCCCGCACGCCCGCGACTGTGACGCCGTTGGCGTCCTGGGCGACATGGGTGACGCGCGCGGGGCTCCACTGGGCGCCGGCCTCCTTGGCGGCCCGTACCAACGCGGTGTGCAGTTCGGTGCGTCGTACTCCCAGGCCGGGGCCGGCGCTGAACGAGGTCCTGACGCGCCGGCCTGCGAGGTCGGCGTACTCGATACCGGAGAACGCCATGCCGACGGGGCGTACTCCCAGCTCCGCGAGCCCGCGCACGCCGCCCGGCATGATGCCCTCGCCGCACGCCTTGTCCACCGGGGCGGTGCGGGGCTCACACACGAGTACGGAGAACCCGGCGCGCGCCGCGTACACAGCGCTGGCCAGACCCGCCGGCCCGCCCCCGGCGACCAGCACGTCCGTGTCGTATCCGGCACCCAGAACGCTGTCGTATTCAGTATTCGGCACGCTCACGAGGCCGGTTCCAGCGCCGCGTTCTCCACCCGCAGCCGGACGGCGAGTACGAGCGCGTTGGCGACCGTGAACAGCAGCGCGGTGAGCCAGGCCGTGTGCACGAGCGGCAGCGCGGCCCCCTCCAGCGTCACCACGAGGTAGTTGGGGTGCCGCAGTCGGCGGTACGGACCGCGTTGCACCAGCGGCAGCCCGGGCACGACGATCACCCGGGTGTTCCAGCGCGGGCCGAGGGAGCGCACACACCACCAGCGCGCCACCTGCGTCGCCACGACGACTCCGAACGCCGGCCAGCCGAGCGCCGGGACGAACGGGCGGTGGGCGAGGGCGACCTCCGCCCACATGCCGATCAACAGTCCGGTGTGGACGGCGACCATCGCCGGATAGTGCCCGCTGCCGTGCTCGACGCCGCCCCGCTCCCGGGCCCAGCGGGTGTGGCGTACGGACACCAGCAGTTCCGCCAGCCGTTCGAGGGCGACGGCCAGCAGCAGCACGGCGCACCATGCCGGTACGGCGGGGAGCGTCGCGAGGGCATCAGGCAGTGGTGAAGACAAGAACGGCATTCTGCCCTCCAAAGCCGAAGGATGAAGTCAGCGCGGCATCCATCGGCACCGGGCGAGGACGTCCGGCGACCACGTCCAGGTCCAGGGCCGGATCGGGACGTACGAGGTCCGCGGTCGGCGGCACCGTCTGCTCCTGCAGGGACAACACCGTGGCCGCCGCTTCGATCGCTCCCGAGGCCCCCAGGACGTGGCCGGTGACGCTCTTGGCCGCGGTGACGGGCGGCGGCTCGCCGAAGACCCGCCGCAGTACCGCCGCCTCCACGGCGTCGCCCACCACTGTCGCTGTGCCGTGTGCGTTCACATGGTGGATGTCGCCCGGGACGCAGCCGGCGTCGGCCATCGCGCCGCGTACCGCCTGTTCGGCTCCGCGCCCCTCCGGATGCGGGGCCGTCGCGTGATGGGCGTCCGCGGACGCGCCGTAGCCGCGCAGGAGTGCCCGTACGGGGGCACACCGCGCACGGGCGTGCGCACCGGACTCCAGTACCAGCACGGCGGCGCCCTCACCGAGCACGAAGCCGTCGCGCGCGGCGTCGAACGGTCTGCAGGACGGTCTGCAGGACGGCTCACCGCTGGGAGCAGTTTGCTTACCGCCGCGTGACAGCACCCCCAACTGCCCGAAACCGGCGACGGCCATGGGTGCCAGGCCCGACTCGGTCCCTCCGGTGAGCACCACGTCGCAGGTGCCCGAGCGCACCAGGTCGCGTGCGACGCCGATCGCGGTGGCCCCCGAGGCACACGCGCTGCTGGTGACGAAGTTGGGCCCGCGGCAGCCGAGGTGGATCGCCACCTCTCCGGCGGCCATGTTGGGGACGCTGCGCGGCAGGGCGTACGGGGAGATCTTCGTGGGGCGGCCCGCTGCCAGGCGCTGGAACTCCGGCGCGTAACGCTCCAGGCTGTTGCTGCCCACCCCGAGGACCACGCCCACCCGCTCGGGTGCCCATGAGCCCGGGTCGAGCTTGGCGTCCAGTACCGCCTGCTGCGCCGCGGACAGGCCGAGTTGGGTGAAGCGGTCCAGCCGCCTGCTCAGCCGGCCGCCCAGCTCCCGTTCGGGCTCGAAGTCGTCGGCCCGGCAGGAGAAGGTGTGCGGGAGGGCGGCGAGCGCGGGGTCGGGCCGGGCCGTCGACCGTCCGGCGCACAGCGTCCGCCAGAACTCTGCGGCGCCCGATCCGGCGGCGGTCACCAGCCCCAGACCGGTTACCGCGACGTCATCCGCGCGCATGGGGAATACCCGCGTCGGCCTCACCTGGGGCCTCGCCCGGCGCCTCCGCGGCCGTCACGCTGAGCGTTTCGAGGACGCGCGCCGCCTCGGCCAGTGTTGTGTCGCGGTCCACGCCGGGCAGGTCGGGCGGCAGGTCGAGGCCGGTGTCGTTCTCGATCGCCACGATCAGCTCGACGAGCGCGAGCGAATCGATGTCCAGTTCCCGGAAGGTCCGCTCGGGCAGCAGCTCCTCGGGCGGCAGCGCGGTCTGCTCGGCGATCTGGGCCACCAGGCATTCGTGCAGGTCCGGACCGGATACGGAGGACATGAACAGCTCCTTTACGTGGTTGTCGTGAGCCGCCGGAATGCCGGCCGGCCGTTCGTCGCGCTGCGCTGAAGGGACATCACCAGCGCAGCAGCACCAGCTCACTCGCGAATCCCGGGCCCATCGCGGTGAGCAGGCCCCAGCTCCCGGCCGGTGGCGGCGCGGCCATCGTGCGGCGCAGGACGTCGAGTACGGAGGCGGAGGAGAGGTTGCCGCGGCGGGCCAGCGAGTCGCGGGTGTGCGCCAGCGCATCGGGCGGCAGACCGAACGCGCGCTCCACCGCCTGGATGACCTTCGGCCCGCCCGGGTGGCAGATCCAGGTCGTGAGGGATTCCGGCGTCAGCCCGTGATCGTCGAGGAAAGCGTGTACGTCCTTGGGCAGTTGCTCCTCCGCGACCGTGGCCACGTCCGGCGACAGCACGATGCCGAAACCGTGGGCGCCGATGCGCCACCCCATCACGTCCTCGCTGTCCGGATAGAGACGGCTGCGGGTCGCCACGATCTCGGGACCCAACGGGCCCGAGGTACCGGAGAGGCCCTCGGCCCGGCGCTCTCCCACCGCCACCACCGCCGCCGCCCCGTCGCCGAACAGGCTCAGCGCCACCAGGTTGGCCGTCGACGCGTCGGTCCGCTGCACGGTCAGGGAACACAGCTCCACTGAGAGCAGCACGGCCACCTGGTCCGGGAAGCCGCGCAAGTAGTCGTGCATCCGGGCCACGCCCGCCGCGCCGGCCGCGCAGCCCAGGCCGAACAGCGGAATCCGTTTGACGTCCGCGCGCAACCCGAGCCGCTGCACGAGCCGCGCCTCCAGAGAAGGAACGGTGAGGCCGGTCACCGTGGTACTGACCACCACGTCGACCTCCTCGGGGAGGATGCCGGCGGTCTCCAGGGCCCCGCGCAGCGCGCGCTCGCCGAGGTCGAGGGCGGTTGTCCGCCAGACCTCGTTCGCCGCGGTGAAGCCGTCCAGCTTCCGGTACTCCTCCAGGGGCAGCGCCATGTGCCGGGTGCGGACGCCCGCGTTCGCGGAGATCTTCTCGAGTACCTGGCGCGCCGGCCGGTCGTGCGCCAGACACGCCTCCGCGAAGGCCGAGGTGATCTCCTCCTGCCGGTAGCGGTACGGCGGCGTGACCACCTCCGCCGCGAGGACCGCCGGCCCGGACCCGGTCCGGCGCGGTCTCGTGGGAACAGAGCCGGAAGGTGGGCGCATGACCTGGCCTCTGCTGTCGGTGACGGCGGCGAACTCACCCTAAGACATACAAAAACCGCATTTGCTGTAATTCGCCGTGTCACCCCGATAGTGCTTTTATCACTCGCACTTGACCCATGGTCGACCCGGCAGTCACCCGAAGGGCATCCCCGGCACTGCCGGAGCCGCTCGGAGGCCGGCCGGTCACAGGACCGCGATACCCAGTGGCCGCTCCCCCGCCGCGAGGCGACGGGTCTTTCCGGAGTCCAGGTCCACGACCGTGATGCCGTTCCAGTAGCCGTCACGCGTGAAGCCGCCCGTGACGTATGCAGTGCGACCGTCGACAGTAGGGCCGTCTGCAGTATGCAGATCGCGGGATACGGTGACGTTCTCGTGGGGGCCGTCCAGCGGGATCACCTTCTCCCGGCCCTTCGGGTCGCGCACCGTCAGAGAAGGGCCGTCATCCCGTTCCGGGTCGATCGGGCCCGTGCCGACGACGAGCAACGTGCCGTCGGCGGTGATCGTGGCGCCGTGCTGATGGGTGTTGGCGGTCATCTTCTCGATGCGGGACCGGCCCGTCTCCGGGTCGAGGACCACCAGCCGCTCCCCCTCGAACGGCAGCAGCAACTTTCCGTCCGACGGGCGTACTGCGGCGTAGTGCGGCTTGAGCCAGGAGCCGAGGCCGCCTTCGGTGCCGTACGGGGCGACCTCGATGCGCCGGGTCCGCAGAGAGCCGGCCGCGACGACGGTCACGTCGAAGGAGTCATGACCCGTGGTGTACACCTCGCGCCCGTCACGCGAGACATCCACGTCGAACGGCCGGCGGCCCACCTCCGCGACGCCCGTGACCTTCAGGGTGCGGGTGTCGACGACTTCGAGGGTGCCGTTGCCACCGGGCCGGTTGACTCCGACGTACGCATGCCGGCCGTCGGGGGCGAGGGCGATCCCCATGCCGCCGCCGCGGTACTCGCCGTATGCCGTATCCCCCATACCGTCCGCCGGCTTCCCGATACCTTCCGTCTCGTACGGTATACGGGCGATCCGCTCGCGCTTGCCGGTGTCGACGACGGCGACGCCCTCCGCGGTGGCGACCCAGGCCCGGCCGTCGTCGCCGACGATGAGCCCGTACGGGGCAGTGCCGACCCGCACGGAGTCGAACGCGCCCCGGTCGGGGTCGATGAACGTGACGGTGTCGGCACCGAAGTCGGCGACGAGGAGTGTGCCGGAAGGGGTACGCCCGGAGGGCCCGGGGGCCTTCTTGGCCTTGGCGGGCGCCTCCTTCGCCTCGGGAGACACCGAACTCCCCTTCACAGGCGGTGAGTTGTCACTCCCCTGAGGCGCGCAACCGGCGACGAGCGCGAGAGCCGTGGCGAGCCCGAGCCCTAGCGCGAGGGGCGCTCCGAGCGCGGCCGGCGCGTTTCGCCCCACCGCACGCCTCACCGTACGGCCCTCAGCAGACCCGCGATCTCGGTGAAGCCGCGCCGCTCGGCGTGTTCGAGCGCGGTGACACCATCGCCGTCCGGCAGGCCCGGAGTGGCCCCGGCGGTGATCAGCAGGTCGACGATCTCCTGGTGGGCGCGGCCGCCGTCGCCGAGGATGACGGCCTCCAGCAGGGCGGTCCAGCCGAGCCGGTTCACATGGTCCACGTCGATGCCGGTCTCGCGGAGCACGGCCCGGACGTAGTCCACGTGACCGCGCTCGCTCGCCGGGATCAGCGAGATACCGCCGAATCGGTTCGTCACCTTCAGGTCGGGCCCCGCCGGGAGCAGCGCGCGCATCATGGCGACGCTGCCGGTGACGCCGGTGACCAGCCAGGGGCTGTCGCGGCGGTCGTCCTGCGCGTTCGGGTCGGCACCAGCGGCGACCAGCACTTCCGCGGCAGCGACATGGTCGCCGAGTGCGGCCAGCAGCAAGGGGGTTCGCCGGTGCTCATCGCGGACATCCACCGCGGCGCCCCCGTCGAGGGCGGCGCGCACGGCGTCGACGGCACCGTTCGTCGCGGCTTCCAGCAGATCGCGGTCGAGCGCGTTCATGGTGGTACTCCTTGAGCTCCAGGAAAGGCGCGCGCCAATGGGTGCGCAGGCGCGTGCGCAGACACTTGCACAGATGGGTGCCCAGACGCGTGCACGCAGCACGGACATGATCGTCGCCAGCTTCGTACGCACCGCGATGCCGGTCCCCGCCCTCAGCGCTGCGCGCACGCGCGGTGCCGTCGACATGTCGATGGTTACCCGCCGGCCTTCGCGAGCTCGGCGACGCCGGCCCGGGCGAACTTCTCGTCCAGGTCACCGGACGGGGCACCGGCGACACCGATACCGGCGACCGGCGCACCCTTGGCGCTGACCGGGGCGCCACCGGCGAGGAACAGCGTGCCGGGGATGTCCTTCAGCGTCGGGGCCTTCTCCAGGCGCTGGACCAGCTCGGAGGTCGGGGCGTTCCAGGAGACGGCGGTGTACGCCTTCTTCACGGCCGACTCGTAGGACTGCGGCCCGGCACCGTCGCCGCGCAGCTCGACGATGGTGTTGCCGTTGCGGTCCACGACGGCGACGGAGACGCGCTGGTTCTCCTTCTTCGCGGCGTCCAGGACGGCCTCGGCGGCGTCGGTGGCGGCCGCGACGGTCAGGTGGGTGGACTGCATGAGGGCGTCGCTGTTCGCGTCGGCCTTGACGGCCGCCGGGGCGGCCGGGGCCGCCGAGGACGCGCTCGCCGACCAGGCGCCGACGCCGCCGAGGACGAGGGTGGCGGCGAGGGCACCGCCGCTGACGACGCGGGCGCGCTTCGAGACCTTCTTGACGTGCTTCATGGGTGCCAACTCCAGGGATTCTCAGATTCTCGGGGCCGGTTCGTACGGTGTTCGTGCCGTCCGGCTCTGAGATCCATCCTGGGTCCGTAGACCCCCGCTCCCCCTCGGCGTACCGGCTGCATACGACGCGCGGGTCGGTGGACAACGGGGTCAACCGATCGGATGACCCCGCCCCTGCGCAGACAGGGAACAATGGGAGTGTTTGCCCAGTTCAGAGGGTGCGGACACGGGTCCGGGACGCGCCCACGGGCCCGGACACATACGGATCCGGGACACATACGGGTCCGGGACGGCCGGAAGGACGGTACACAGTGCACGCAAGCGAGCAGCCTCAACCGCTGCCGCAATCCCCATTGCAGCCGCGGTCACGGTCACGGCAACGGCCGCAGCCACAGCCACAGCCGCGCGACGGCGATCAGGACGCCCGCCGGCTGGCGACCGTCATGCACGTGACCTTCTTCGTGCTGCTCGGCTCGTCCATGGCCCGGTTCGTCCAGCGGCACGGCGGCGAGGCGCACGCCCCCTGGGTGATCGCGCTGGCGGTGGTACTGGCCGCGCTGTACGTGGCGGGCCTGTACGTGACCGGACCCGGCCGGGCCGCCCCGGCCATCCCCCAGTTGCCGCCCGGCGCCCGTGTGCCCCGGCCGTCGGCCCGCCGCCTGGTCTGGCTGGGTGCGGTCGTCGTGGTGTGGGCGGTACTGGTGGTCCTCGCACCGAGCTTCGCCTGGGTCGCGGTCCCCCTCTTCTACGCGGCGCTGCGAACCCTGCCGCCGCTGGCCGCGTACGTCCTGGTCGCCGTCCTCACCGTCTTCGTGATCAGCGCGCAGCTCACCCTGGCCCGCCGCTTCGACCTGGACCTGGTGGTCGGCCCGGCCGCCGTCGCCACCTTCGCCACCGCGATCTTCATGTACATGCAGCGGCAGGCGGCCCGGCAGCGCGCCCTGATCGACGACCTGGTCCGCACCCGCCGCGAGCTGGCCGCCACCGAACGCCGCGAAGGCACCCTCGCCGAACGCCAGCGCCTGTCCATGGAGATCCACGACTCCCTCGCCCAGGGCCTGTCCAGCCAGCGGATGCTGCTCCAGGCCGCCGAGCGCACCTGGGACGCCGACCCCGCCAAGGCCCGCGGCCATGTCCGTACCGCCGCGTCGATCGCCGAGCACAACCTCACCGAAGCCCGCCGCTTCGTCCACGACCTGGCCCCCGCCGACCTCGCCGAAGGCGGCCTCCCCGAAGCGCTGCGCGCCCTCGCGGCCCGCGAGGGCGACGAGCGCCTCACGGTTCGCGTCCACATCGACGACCCCACCGGCGCCCCGCTGCCCGACCTGGTGCAGTCGGCGCTGCTCCGTATCGCGCAGGGCGCCCTGGCAAACGTACGCGAACACGCCGGCGCGACCACCGCGGCGCTCACCCTCACCACCCTCGACGACCAGGTCGTACTGGACGTCGCCGACGACGGCTGCGGCTTCGACCCAGTAACCCTCCCCGACGCGCCCACCGGAGTACGCGGCCACGGCATTCCGGCCATCCGCGCCCGGGTCCGCCAGCTCGGCGGCACCCTCACCATCGAGTCGGCACCCGGCGAAGGGGCCGTGCTGACCGCCGCGATCCCTCTGGAGCGGCCTTCGCTTCCCCTGGAGCAGCCACAGTGACCACTCCCCCAACTCCCACCACACCGACCGCGTCCGCGACCCCGGAACGGCCGCCCGTACGGATTCTGCTCTGCGACGACCACGTGGTCGTACGGGCCGGTCTCCTGGCCCTGCTGGACAGCGCGCCGGACATCGAGGTCATCGGGGAGGCGGGCACCGGCGAGGAGGTCCTCGCCCTCGCCGCGAAGCTCCACCCCGATGTCGTCCTCATGGACCTCCAGCTCGGTGCAGGCATCGACGGCGTGGAAGCCACCCGCCGCCTCACCGCCACGGGCCGAGCCCCCCATGTACTGGTCCTGACCACGTACGACACGGACGCGGACATCACCCGCGCCATCGAGGCGGGTGCGACCGGCTATCTACTGAAGGCCGAACGCCCCGAGGAGCTCTTCGCCGCGATCCACGCCGCGGCCCAGGGCCGTACGGCCCTCTCGCCCCCGGTGGCCAGCCGCGTGATGGCCAACATGCGCAAACCACGCCCCACCCTCACCGACCGCGAACGCGACATCCTCGCCCAGCTCGCCCAGGGCCTGGGCAACCGCGATATCGCCAAAGCCCTGTTCATCAGCGAGGCAACGGTGAAAACCCACCTGGGCCGCATCTACGGCAAGCTCGGCGTCGACACCCGGGCCGGCGCGGTGGCAGTAGCAAAGGAACAGCGCCTGCTGCCGTGATCCGGCGCTACCGAACGCCACTTGGGGGCGGGTAGGAATGGCAGGGGGGACAACCGCGCTACAACTCCCTTGCGGTAGTGCAAGGTTGACGCCTGCTGGAGCCAGGGTCACGATCACAGCCACGCCCCATTGTCAGTGGTCTCGTGCATCATCGTTTCCATGACACAGAGCACCACCGCCGAGGCACTCCAGCCGCTCCCCGCGCTCGCCCGCAAGCACCTTCCCGACGAGATCGCCGAGCGGTGGATCGGCCTGCTGCGTCCGGGGCTGCGTCTGGAGAACGCCACGCGTGCGCGTACAGGTACCGGCACGGGCACGGCCCCCGTCGTCGGCCGGCTCGGCGGCCTGCCCGAGCTCCCGGAGAACGAGGAATGGCCCGTGTGGCAGGGCCAGGGCCCGCTCTCCTTCGTCGCGTCCCTCGACTGCGCCGTGCTCCCCTCCGCCGCCCTCGACATAGCCATGCCGGCCGACGGCACGCTGGCCTTCTTCTACTTCGACGGTCAACTGGACGACGGCTGCGCGGTGGTCGCGCCCGACGACCCCGACACCTGGGCGGGAGCGCGCGTGCTGTACATACCGGCGGGCGTCCCCGTCACCGAGCGGGCGGCGCCGGAGGGGATCCGGCCGTATCCCGAGGTAGCGCTGACGGCGCGCCTGGAGACGACCGCACCGTATCCCTGGCACCCGGTGGTCTACCGGGAGTTCGGGCCGATGCCCGACGATCACCCGGTGTGGGACGAGGAGTTCCAGGAGGCCGTGTGGGGCCACTTCGACGGCACGGAGCACCGCATCGGCGGCCACGCCCACCCGGTGCAGGACGCGGTGGAGTACGAGATCGCCCGCGGCGCCCTGGGCAGCCCGCCGTGGGACGACCCCCGTATCAAGGAGGAGGCCCTTGGCTGGGTGCTGCTCGCTCAGTTCGACACGGACGACGACGCCGACATGATGTGGGGCGACTGCGGCGCCCTCTACTGGCTCATACGCCCCGAAGACCTGGCCGAACGCCGCTTCGACCGCGCCCTGTTCACCTGGCAGTGCGGCTGACGAAAAGCCATAAGCGGCCGGTCGGCCGGTTACTTCCTCGGTCGGCCGGTCACTTACCCGCACCCGCTCCCTCAGTCGGGAAGCGGGTGAGAACGGTATGGGCGAGTCCTCGGGCGTACTCGGCGTCCAGCAGGCCCGGGCGGAAGAGGATGCGGTACATCATCGGCGCCACCAGATGGTCGAGGACCGTGTCCACGTCGGGCGCCGGCTCGCCCCGCTCGGCGGCGCGGTCGAGGAGCACGGCGACCTGCTCGACGGCGTACGCCGAGCACTGCCCGGCGTTACCGCCCTCCCGGTCACCGGCGAGCGCGTCCTGGATGTAGGCACGGCCGGCCGCCGAGGACATCTCCTCCAGCCACTCCGCCGCCCAGGTCTCCAGGTCCGTGGCCAGGCTGCCGCGGTCGGCGGGCGGCCCCTCCGGGCGCAGCCGCTCCACCGCCACGTCGGACAGCAGTTCCTGCAGGTCCCCCCAGCGCCGGTAGATCGTCGAGGGGGTGACCTCGGCACGCGCCGCGATCAGCGGCACCGTCAGCGCCGCACGCCCCACTTCGGTTTCCAGCTCACGTACGGCCCGGTGCACCGACTCCTGAACGCGTGCGCTCCGCCCGCCCGGGCGGGTCCTCGGCTTTGCTCCCATTCCCCTAGGTTAACGCTACTTCTTTGCTACAAGGCAGGTGTCCACCGCTGCTCGCGGCGCGGGACCGAATTCCTGCTCGTAGGCACCCGCCGCGCCCAGCAGCGCGGCCTCACCGTACGGCCGACCGATCAGTTGCATACCGATCGGCAACCCCTGCAGGTCGAACCCCACCGGCAGGGACAGCGCAGGCAACCCGGTGATGTTCGCGGGCGCGCAGAGCCGTACGTACGCGTCGGCCACCGTCTCTGTCGTCCCGTCCGGCCAGCCGAACGCCTCCTGCCCGGCCTGCGCGGCGGTCGCCGGTACGGTCGGCGCCGCGATCAGGTCCACCTGTCCCAACAGCCCTTCCCATTCCCGCCGCATCAGCGTGCGGGCCCGCTGGGCACGTATGTGGTCGACCGCAGGCAGCAGCGCGCCCGCCTCCAGCAGCACCCGTACGTCGTCTCCGTACAGCTCGGGCGCGTGACCCAGTTGCTCGGCGTGGTACGCGGTCGCCTCGGGCACCATCAGTCCCCACTGGACCGCCTGGACGTAGCGGTGCAGCGGGATCTTCACGTCCACCAGGCGGGCCCCGAGGTCGGCCATCCGGTCCAGAGCGGTCCGCACGGCGGCTTCCACCTGCGGGTCGACACGGTCGAAGAAGTAGTCGGAGGGAACCCCCACCCGGACGCCGTCCAGCCCACCGCCTCGCGGTATCCCGTATCCGGGTCCGCGCCCGTCTCCTCCGTGCCCGTGTCCGCCTCCTCCGTGCCCGTGCCCGTACTCGGATCCGGGGAGGCTGTCCGCGCCGCGGTCGGCGATGGCCTCCAGTACCAATCCGGCGTCCCGCACCGTACGCGTGATCGGACCGACGTGGTCCAGCGACCAGGACAGTGCCGCCACCCCGTCCCGCGGCACCAGTCCGTACGTCGGTTTCAGACCGACAGCGCCGGTCAACGCGGCGGGCACCCGGATCGAGCCACCCGTGTCCGTCCCCAGCGCGAACGTCGCCGACCCGGCCGCCACCGCGGCCGCCGATCCGCCGCTGGAACCTCCCGGCACCCGGTCCGGCGCCCACGGATTGCGGGTCTGCGGCGTCGTCAGTCCATAGGCGAACTCATGCGTGTGCGCCTTGCCCAGCAGCACCGCGCCCGCCCGCTTCAGCCGCGCGGTGACGGCCGCGTCCCGGTCCGGTATCCGGCCGGCGCGGACGGCCGAACCGGACGCGGTCACCACGCCCGCGGTGTCGATGAGGTCCTTGAGGGCCATGGGAATGCCGTGCAGCGGGCCACGGCGCCGCCCGGCGGCGATCTCCCGTTCCGCGGCGGCGGCCTGCTCGCGCGCCGAGTCCGCCGTGACGGCCGCGTAGGCGTTCACGAGCGGCTCGGTCGCCTCGATGCGCGCCAGGACGGATTCGGTCAGCTCCACCGGGGACAGGTGCCCGTCGCCGATCGCGTCGGCCGCCTCGGCAAGGGAAAGCTCGTAGGGCTGCACGACGGTCACCGCTCGTCGGCGCGGTAGGAGGGGGCGGGCGAGATGTCCGCCAGGTCGAGCTCCCGGAGGCGGCTGACCACGGCCAGGATGTGGTCAGCGGTGGCGGCGACGACCGGATGCCGGTCAGCGCGCAGCGGAACCCCGGCACGCTCGGCCGCCGCCGCGGCGCTCTGCGGAGTATGGCCCGGAAGGGGAGGAAGGCCAGGGAGAGGAGGAAGGGGAGTCAGAGACATGGGCTGATCCGCGTCTTTCGTGAGTGGTCGTGAGGACGACGGTAGGCCGCCACCCACCACTAACGCAAACTATTTGCTTTAAGGCTTCGCCTCCTCTATCGTTAACGCAACGTCTGCGCTTTAAGTTTCCCGGCTCACCCACTCGCCTCCACTCCGCGCCCGCGAGGACCCCCATGCCTGACCGCACCCCCAGCCCCGCTCCCGCCACCTGGACCATCGGCGACATCACCATCCACCGCATCGACGAAACCGAACTGCCGCCGGAGACCGGCCCCTGGCTGCTCCCCGACGCCACCCCGGACGTGGTCGCCGAAGCCGCCTGGCTGCGCCCGGACTTCGCCCGCCCCGACCACGGCCTGCGCCTCGCCAGCCACTCCTTCGCCGTGCGGGCGGGCGGACGGCGCATCCTCGTCGACACCGGCATCGGCAACGGCAAGGAGCGCGCCAACCCTGCCTGGAATAACCTCCGTACGGACTATCTGGCCCGACTCGAGCAGGCAGGCTTTCCGCCCGAGTCCGTCGACCTGGTCGTCCTCACCCACCTGCACACCGACCACGTCGGCTGGAACACTTATTACCGCGACGGTGCGTGGGTCCCCACCTTTCCCCGCGCGCGTTACCTGGTGGCAGGCGACGAATGGGCGTACTGGTCAGCCGCCGAACTGGACGCCCCGCGGCAGCAGATGTTCCGCGATTCCGTCCACCCGGTGCGTGAACACGGCCTGCTCGACCCGATCGATGTCCCCGCCGCGGGCGCGGAGATCGCCCCCGGCGTGACCCTCGTACCCAGCCCTGGGCACACCCCCGGCCAGGTCGCCGTCCGGCTGACCGACGCGGGACAGTCGGCGCTGATCACCGGCGACTGCATCCACCATCCGGTCCAGCTCAGCCGCCCCGACCTGAGCAGTTGCGTCGACATCGACCCGGCCCGTGCCGTGGCGACCCGTCGCGACCTGCTGGCCTCCCTCGCCGGCACCGACACGCTCGTCCTCGGCAGCCACTTCCCGCCTCCCACCGCCGGCCGTGTCCAACCCGACGCCTCCGGCTACCGCCTTATCCCGATACCCGGGCAGTAACCGACTCCGACTCGGGATCTCGGTGAAGGCGCTACCGCCCGCATGAGGCCCTCGCCACCGCCCTCACGGAACGACTCTCAGGCCCGGGTGAAGCTCCTGGTGTCCAGGCCCAGCCAGGAGCGCAGGCCCTCTTCGCCGGCGGGGAGGATGCGCAGCGCACGGCTGTTGGGTGAGCGTTCCAGCCAGCCGCGGTCGACGCAGGCGTCCAGTACCGCGGCGCCCACGGCCCCCGACAGGTGGTGGCACTGCTCGGTCCAGTCCACGCAGTAACGCACGGCCGGCCTGCGGCTTTGCGGGGCCGTCACGCCGATCTCGGCCAGCATGTCCCAGCCTCGCGGGGTGATCCGGTATTCGAGGTCCTTGCCCCGGGAGGAGAGCTTGTCCCGTATGGCGCGGTTCGGGTCGTGGCGGCCGTCCCCGCCGACGACTGCCTCCCGCTCGATCAGCGCGCGCATGACGCCCACGCCGAGGTGCCCGGCCAGGTGGTCGTAACAGGTACGGGCGATGCGCAACGACCGGGCGCGGGTGCCGGAGCGCAACGACTTCGGTTCGAACGGCGGGGCCAGCCGGGCCAGGGACTCCATGGCGCGTGCGACCTCGGGAGAGGCCAGGCTGTAGTACCGGTGCCGCCCTTGCGTCTGAACGCTGAGCATCCCGCCGTCCACAAGCCGGCCGAGATGGCCGCTCATCGTGGACAGGGCCACACCGGCCTCGGAGGCCAGCATGGACATGGGAAGTGCGCGCTTGTCGAGCAGCGCGAGAAGAATGCGGGCCCGAGTCTTGTCGCCGATCAACGCTGCGGGATCAACGAAATTGGCGTCCCCGGCAAGGTCACGCATCGGCTCGACTTTCCCCTCGTACATCAAGGCCCGGAAGCGACCAGACCTGGCGGTCTACGCACAGCACGAGACCAACAGAGGCATCGAGCAATGTCAATCGACACTCGACCGCCAGGAGAAGCAGGCGAAGAGGGCGGCACACGCTTCGGCCGGGACCGAAGGATTTCGACGTTACGGTGAGCGGGCCAACGGGGAGCCAGGCACCTGATGCATCGTCAATTAACGCAGCGGACGCGGCAAGGCCGGCGTTGGGTGAGCACAGCAGAGAGAGGTATGTCGCGTGCGGGATCCACAGGTGCAAGAGTCCGCGCCCCGGGCCGGGGCCGGGACCGGGCGCCCGCCAAAACTGCCGCTGATCGCCCTGTGCATGGGCTTTTTCATGGTCATGCTCGACGCCACGATCGTCACGGTGGCGCTGCCCCCGATCGGGAACGAATTCAGCTCCGGCGGTGACCTCACCGGCGTCCAGTGGGTGGCGGACGGGTACACCGTCGTCTTCGCCGGACTGCTGCTGTCCGCCGGCTCCATCGGCGACAAACTCGGCAGCCGCTCGGCGTTCCAGGCCGGGCTGGTGCTGTTCGTCGTCGCATCGGCCGGCTGCGGCATCGCGCCGTCCCTGTGGTTCCTCGTTGTGATGCGGCTGCTGCAGGGGCTGGCGGCGGCGCTCGTCGTACCCACGTCGCTGGCGCTGATCCACGCGTCGTACGACGACAAGAAGGACCGCGCCAGGGCGATCGGCCTCTGGGGCGGTATCGGCGGACTGGCCGCGGCTTCCGGGCCGGTACTGGGCGGCCTGCTGGTAGCCGCCTTCGGTTGGCGGGCGGTGTTCTACGTGAACCTGCCGTTCGGCGCCCTCGGGCTGGTACTGACGGCCCGTCACGTCGTGGCACCGAGGCCCGCGCGAGGCGCCGCACTCGACCTGCCGGCCCAGGTCCTGGGCGTCCTGACGCTGGTCGCGGTGGCGTTCGGCATCATCGAGGCGGGGCACACCGGCTGGACGGATCCGGCCGTCCTCTCCTCGCTGGCCCTCTTCGTGCTCTGCGGCGCGGGCTTCCTCCTGGTGGAGAAGCGCACCGCGGACCCAATGCTGCCGCTCGGGCTATTCCGCAACGCGACCTTCTCCAGCGCGACGGCCGTCGGCCTCTTCATGAACATCGGCTTCTACGGCCAGTTGTTCGTCGTCAGCTTCTACTTCCAGCAGTACCGCCACTACCCGGTCCTCTGGGCCGGACTCGCGCTTCTGCCGCAGACCGCCATGGCGGCCGTCGCCTCCACGCTCGGCGGCCGGATGACGGCACGCACCGGGCCCCGGGCACCGATGCTGCTGGGGCTGGGGCTCGGCGCGTTGGGGTTCGTCGGGCTGCTGTTGGCGGGCCGGTCGACGCCTTACCCGGAACTGGTGCTGCCGCTGGCCGTCATCGGCTTCGGCACCGCGTTCACCATGCCGGCCGCGGTCGCCGCGGTCGTCGAATCGGCCCCCGCCCACCGGGCCGGCGTGGCGTCGGGCGTACTCAACGCCGCCCGCCAGGTCGGCAGCGCGGTGGGCGTGGCCCTGCTGGGCGCGCTGATCACCCGGACCCCGGATTTCGTCGACGGTATGCGCATCGGCACGGTGATCAGCGTGGCCTGCTTCGCCGCGGGGATCCTGCTGGCGGCCTGCGGCGTGGAGCGGGCGGGGCGAGCGGAGCGGGTGGAGCGCAGCCGCCCGTCGGACGGAGGACTCAGTCGTCGTCCCGGAGGCCATCCTGTAGACACCATACGGAAATCCGCTGGACGAGATTGTTGCCGAAGCCGCCGCGGTTCCAGGGCTGGGTGACGGGCTGGGTGTGTCCCGAGGCATCGGTGGCGCGGACGCTGAGTACGTGGCGGCCGGGCGTGGCCGTCCAGGGCGCTTGCCAGTACCGCCAGGCCCAGTCGTGCCCTTCCGGCGGCGCGAGCGCGGCGTCGTGCCAGGAGTGGCCGTCGTCCGTGCTCACCTCGATCTTGGTAAGCGGGGCGCGGCCGGACCAGGCCCGGCCCTCCAGGCGCACGGAGCCGGGGCGTACGACGCGGGTGCGCGACATGAAATCCGGGAAGCCAGGCGGGATCATCAGGGCCCGCGGCGCGATCCGGGTGACCGGCTCTCCGGGTTCCTCGGCCTCCCGCCGGTAGCGGTAGGCCACCTCCTGCTGGAATCCGGTGAATGGGCTGTCGACGAGGGTGATCTTCCGCAGCCACTTCACGTGCGCCATGCCGTACCAGCCGGGGACCACCAGTCGCAGCGGACAGCCGTGCTGCGGCGGCAGCGGCGCGCCGTTCATCTCGTACGCCACCAGCACTTCCGGATCGGTACCGGTCGCGTCCGCCAGTGGCAGGCTCCGCTGGTAGTCCTGTTCCACGCCGCGCTCGATGCCGTGATCGGCGCCGGTGAACACGGCCTCGACCGCGTCCGGCTCCACGCCCGCCCTGTCGAGCAGCGTGCGCAGCGGTACCCCGGTCCACTCGGCGGTGCCGACCGCCTCGACCAGCCAGGGCTGGCTCACGGGCCGTGGCGCGAGCCGGGCCCGGCCGTTGCCGGCGCATTCCATCGTCACCCGTTGGGTGACGGCCGGGAAGGACCGCAGGGCGGCCATGTCCAGGGTCAGCGGGGTACGTACTCGGCCGCGCACGGTCAGTTCCCACGTGCGGGGATCGGCTGCGGGGATGTCGTAGTGCACCAGTACGTAATGCAGCCCCGGCGGGGTGAGGTCGTAGCGAAGGGCCTCCAGCGGCAGCCCATGATTGCGGGCCGCGAGCGCGACTTCCTCGAGACTGATGCCCTCGGTGGGAGCCGCCAGGCGGGCCGGCGCGCTGAGGTCCGCACTGGGATCCGCACTGCGGTCCGCAGTGAATTCACTGGCGCTGACGCGGCCGTCCATGCCTCCATGGTGCGCGCCCGGACCGGTCACGTACAGCGGGGTGCCGAAGGCAGGTACGGCGGTGGCGGTTACCGGTTCGGTGGTGGTGATTGCCGGTTCGGCGGTGGAGATGGATCGCCCCTCGGCGGTATTTGCGAGTCTCTCAGTGGCATTTGCGCGTTTCCTCCCCCGGGAGGACGCTGTTCATGTAAGCCCTGTGGTGCCTTTTGTGTGCTTCTGACCGCTGACGGCGCCGGGGGACGGCACGCGCTCTCCGCCACCGGCGTCCCCGCCAGGGGAGACGCCCGGCGGATTGCGGACCGTATCCCGGTGGACTGCGGATCGTATACCGGCGCATCGCGGACCGTGCCGCCCGGCGCTGCAAGGAGAACATCATGGATGGCACCACTCTGGAAGGGATGCGGACCGCACTGCGCGGCCCGGTCATCGCTCCCCAGGACTCGGAGTACGACGAGTCCCGCAAGATCTACAACGCATCGATCGACCGGCGGCCGGCCGCCATCGTGCGCTGCACGGACGCCGCTGACGTCATGGATACTGTCGACTTCATCCGCGACCACGACCTCGAACTCGCGGTCCGGGGCGGTGGACACAGCGGCCCCGGACTGGCCCTGGTGGACGACGGCGTCACCATCGACCTGTCACCGATGCGCTGGGTACGTGTCGATCCCGTCGCGAAGACCGCCCAGGTCGGCGGCGGTACGCTGCTCGGCGACCTCGATCATGCCGCCCACGGCTTCGGCCTCGCCACCCCCGCCGGCATCATGTCGACGACGGGCATCGGGGGCCTCACCCTCGGCGGCGGGCACGGCCACCTCACCCGCAAGTACGGCCTGACGGTGGACAACCTGCTGGCCGCCGACGTCGTACTCGCCGACGGCAGCTTCGTCACCGCGAACGAGAAGGATCATCCGGATCTGTTCTGGGCACTGCGCGGTGGCGGCGGGAACTTCGGCGTCGTCACGTCTTTCACCTTCCGGCTGCACCCGGTGCACACCGTGGGCGTCGGGGTCACCCTATGGACGCTGGACCACATCCGCGACGTACTGCAGTGGTACCGCGACTTCCTGCCGCAGGCGACCGAGGATCTGAACGGCTTCTACGCGGAGCTCATCGTGCCGCCCGCGCCGCCGTTCCCCGAAGAGATCCACGGGCACAAGATGTGCGGCGTGGTGTGGTGCTGGACAGGGGACCTGGGCCGCCTGGAAGAGACGTTCGCGCCGGTACAGGAGCCCGCCCCGCCGGCCTTCCACTTCGCGACACCGATGCCCTATCCCGCGCTGCAGACCATGTTCGACGAGCTGATCCCGAAGGGTCTGCAGTGGTACTGGCGCGGCGACTTGTTCGACCGGATCACGGACGACTCCATCGACGTCCACGCCAAGTACGCGGAGGCCACCCCGACCGATCTGTCGACCCTCCACCTGTATCCGGTCGACGCCGCCGCCCACCGCGTGAATCACGAGGACACGGCGTGGGGCTACCGCGACGCCGTCTGGTCCGGCGTCATCGCCGGCATCGACCCCGACCCGGCCAATGCCGAGACCATCAAGCAGTGGACCGTCGACTACTGGGAGGCGCTGCATCCGCATTCCATGGGCGCCGCGTACGTGAACTTCATCGGCGCGGGCGAGCCCCAGGACCGGGTGAAGGCCACCTACCGCGACCACTACGACCGCCTCGCCGCGATAAAACACACCTACGACCCGCACAACCTCTTCCACAGCAACCAGAACATCGAGCCTGCGCGATAGAACCCGACACAAGCCAACTCACCACCACGGGCCCGCTGTTCCTGTACTGGCAGCGCGGAGTGCTGTTTCAGCAGTACGGGGTGCTGTACGGGGTTCTGTCGCAGCACAGTGGGTCCGCGCCGCCCCTTACCGTCGCGTTGCCCCCCTCGGCCGGAGACGGGCCCTGGTCAGCCGCGGCGAGCGGGCTTCCGCACCGGCGACAAGAGCCTGGAGGATGTCCAGCAGGGCGCCCACGCTCTCGACCGGATTCAGTTCCACCGCTGAGATGGCCGGGCGGCTGTTGCGCGCGTGCTCGGAGTCCGAGCCGGCCACCACCATGGTCCGCTCGGGCACCCCGACACCACGCGCCATGAGGCCCTGCTGCACACCAGCCGCATGCCGCCCCGTAAGACAGAAGACCGCATCCGGTATACCGTCGTCAGCAATCCGGTCGGCCAGCTCCACGCCGCCCTCGACGCCTGCCCGTTCGGCCAGTTCGTAGAGCCGGGGCGACGTTCCCCGTTCGGCGCACCAGGCCAGATAGGTGTCCTGGTGCTCGTGGTTCCACGCGTTCGGGTCGGTGCCGCGTACCAGGGCGATGGTGCGCGCGCCCCCGGTCTCCAGGTGGGCCAGGACCTGGCGCGCGGAGGCCGCGTCGTCCTCCGAGGCCCAGTGCGGGAAATCCGGGCGTCCGGGGACCCGGCCATAGGTGACGTACGGGATGCCGCGCTTCTCCAACAGGGCGACGACCGGGTCGTCCAGGTGCGGGTTAGTGACGATGTAACCGTCCATGGAGAACGTCAGCGGCGGCACCGGCGTCCGCGTCAGGTCCGGTACCAGCATGAGACTCAGCCCCCGGGCCAGCGCCTGCGAAGCCGCCACACCCACGAACCTCTCGAAGACGTCCACCCCCGCCGGGGCGTAGTCCCCCAGGGCATCCAGGGAACGGAGTACCAGCCCCACCGCCCCCATGGTGGACCGCCGCAGGCCGCGGGCGAGCGCATCGGCCTCGTAGCCCATCTCATCGGCGACGGTGCGGATGTGCTCACGCGTGGCCGCGCTCAGCGTGCCTTTGCCGTTGAGGGCGTGCGAAACGGCGGTGATGGAGACGCCGGCCCGCCGAGCCACGTCCTTGATGGTGATGCCCTGCGTCCTTGCCATGGCGCCGCCTGAGTCTGAGGTCTGGATCTGGATCTGGGTTCAAAAATCAATGTGCTGCTCAACATTGTATAAAACGTTTTACCTCCCTAGCGTGATCCGCGCCGCACAGACATACAGACGTCGGAAGCGACGTCACTGGGCGCCCGAGTCGCCGAGCCCGGAAGGATCCCCGTGGAGCTGCACACCCTCAGGACCGAGACGACGGATCCCCGTGAACGCGGGTACCTGCTCGGCACCCGATTCGGCGCCCAGCTCCGGCGCGCCACAGAGTTGTACGTGAACCACTTCGCCGTACTGGGCATCCCGGCGGAACGGGCGCGCGACATCGCCGAACGCAGCCATGAGGCCCTACGGGCCTGGGCGCCGTACCTGGCCGAGGAATCGGACGCCTGCGCCGACGCGGCCGGCATCGAGCGCTGGATGGTGGCCGCCGTCGGCGCCCGTACCGAAATCCTCGCCGCCTGTCCGCCGGCCAAGGAGGGCGAGTGCTCGACGGCGGTGTTCGCGCCCGCGGGAGCCACCCCGGAGACGGTACAGACCTGGGACTGGCACGAGTCGCTCGTACCGGACGCCCTGCTGCACGAGCTGACCCCGAGCACGGGACGCACGGTGAAGCTCTTCACCGAGTTCGGCGCTCCGGCCAAGATCGGCGTCAACAGCGCCGGCCTCGGCGTGCACTTCAACATCCTTTTCCACACCACCGACTCCGACGCCGGCGGAGTCCCTGTGCACGCGATCGCCCGACGCATCCTCGACGAAGCGGACACCCTAGATCAGGCCATCGGGCTCGCCTCGACAGCGCGGATGAGCGCCTCGACCTCGCTCACCGTGGTCTCCGGCAGCTCTCCCGCCGCGAGCCTCGAGCTCTCCCCGGCCGGGCTGGCAGTGGTACCGGCCGGAGAGGACGGCTGGCTGCTGCACACCAATCACTTCCTCGACGCCGGGCTCAGCGCCGGGGACACGGGCCCGGCGGACTCGTCGACGGCGGAACGCTTCGCCCACCTGAGCCAGGTCCGCTCGACGCTGTCGGGGCTCGCTCCCGCCAAGCGGGCGAAGGCACTGTGCGGCGACGCCGGACCGAACGCCGTCGTCTGCATGCGGCCGGACACGGCAAAGCCGCAGCACGAGCAGTGGGGCACCCTGCTCACCATCGGCCTGGATGTCGACCGGTGCGCACTGGACTACATGGCCGGCACGCCGGACGAGGCGGCACGGCGGGGGTTCGCGCGCTTCTGAGTTGCGGGGCTTCGCCTTGCGGGCTTGCGGCCTTGCGTCCTTCGGCCTCTCGGTCCTCGACCTTTCAGTCCTCGGTCTCTCGCCACTCGGCCTCTCGTCCCTCGGGCTTTGGGCCCTCGGGCTCCCCCGGCGGGGGGGGCTCTCCCCGGCGGGGGGCTCTCCCCGGCGGGGGGGCTCTCCCCGGCGGAGGGCTCTCCCGAGAGGGAGCCTCCCCCCCCCACGGCCCTCTGGGGGGCTTTCCCCCCCTCCCCTCCCCTCCCCTCCCCTCCCCTTCCCTTCCCT
>NZ_JOAX01000020.1 GCF_000720485.1 Streptomyces ochraceiscleroticus
GTTGACCACGCCCGGCGGCAGCAGATCGGCGATCAGGTCCATGAGGACGAGGAGGCTGGCCGGGGTCTGCTCGGCGGGCTTGATGACCAC
Source organism: Streptomyces ochraceiscleroticus (assembly GCF_000720485.1). GTDB lineage: Bacteria > Actinomycetota > Actinomycetes > Streptomycetales > Streptomycetaceae > Streptomyces > Streptomyces ochraceiscleroticus. The sequence continues at coordinate 91 of NZ_JOAX01000020.1, forward strand.
ACAGTTGCCCGCCGCGAGCGCGGGCGCCAGCTTCCAAGTCGCCATCAGCAGCGGGAAGTTCCACGGAATGATCTGGCCGACCACGCCCAGCGGCTCGTGGAAGTGGTACGCGACGGTGTCCGCGTCGATCTCCGAAATGGACCCTTCCTGGCCGCGCACGGCACCCGCGAAGTAGCGGAAGTGGTCCACGGCCAGTGGCAGGTCGGCGGCCAGGGTCTCGCGGACCGGCTTGCCGTTCTCCCACGTCTCGGCGACCGCCAGCTTCTCGAGGTTCTCCTCGATCCGGTCCGCGATCTTGTTGAGGATGTTGGCGCGCTCCGTCGTGGAGGTGCGGCTCCACTTCGGGGCCGCCGCGTGCGCGGCGTCCAGGGCGAGGTCGACATCGGCCGCCGTGGACCGCGCGACCTGGGTGAACGTCCGGCCGTCCACCGGGGAGGGGTTGTCGAAGTACTGGCCGTTCACCGGCGCGACCCAGTCGCCGCCGATGAAATTGTCGTAGCGCTGCTTGAAGCTGACGATGCTGCCTTCTGTGCCGGGCTGCGCGTACACCATTGTCGGCGCTCCTCGGGGAGTACGGATGAAGTGCGGGTGCGGCACACCTTCACGCGATGAGGTTGGCGAAAGGTTGGCGTCACCTCGCGTCGTCGTCAGTCGTCGCCGTCAGTCGTTGTCGGTCGTCGTCGTCAGTCGCGGAGTGCGGTGCTCAGGCGGCCGGCCGCGAGGGCGCGGCGGGGGTCGTGCGGGGGCAGGAGGCGCAGCGCGTGCTGGTGGATCTCGGCGTCGTGCGGTGCGCGTGCCCCGTAGGCGAGGGCGTGTTCTGGTACGGGGCTGGCCAGGACGGTCTCGCGGACCGCGACCTCCAGGTGCTCCCGCCAGGCGAGGACGCCCGGCGCCTCGGACTGCGGCAGCAGCGGGCCGTTGTACCGGGTAAGCGCGCCCTCCGTTTCGCCCGCCGCCAGCGCCCGCAGTACCTCAGCGGCATCGCAGTCGACCGGGGTGGTCAGCGCGTACGTACGGGTGGCGACCCCGCCGCCGAGCGCGCGCCGCAGATGGGAGACCTCCGCCTTGAAGGTGGAGGCGGACACCGGACGTTCGCCGTACAGCGCGTCCCGCAGGCGCTCCGGCGGGTACCCCTCCGGCTCCAGCGCGAGCAGGGTGAGGATCTCGAGCTGGCGGGGGCGCAGCCGTAGCCGGGTGCCGGCGCGCACGGCCTGCCCGGCGCCGAGGCACGTCAGCCGCACGCCGGCCACGCCGGCCGCTCCCGTACCGCTACTGGCTTCCGCACCGCGGCCGGCCGTCGTCCCGCCGCGCTGCCGGGCGCCGAGGCCGGAGCGGAGACCGGCGCCGAGGTCGGCCCTCAGCCGGGTCTCGATCGTGGAGACCAGGCTGCGCACGGTGGACATGGCCAGCGGGTGCGAGCGGTCCCAGGTGGTGGAGAGGTCCAGCACGCCCAGGATCCGCCCGTCGGGGGCGTGGATCGGGGCGCAGTAACAGGCCCAGCCATGCAGTGCGGCGACCAGGTGTTCGGCGGAGAAGATCGCGCTGGGGCGGCCGGTGCGCAGCGCGAGGGAGAGGGCGTTGGTGCCCATGGCGGACTCGTCCCAGCGGCCGCCGGGCGCGAAGTTGACCTGCTCGGCGCGGCGTCGCATGACGCGGCCGCCGCAGGTCCACAGGAGGGTGCCGGACTCGTCGGTCACGCCGGCGACGAAGCCGGCGTCGTCGGCGATGCTGTTCAGCTCGTCCGCGAGATCGCTGACCGGGCGGCGCAGCGGCGAGTCGGCCCACCGGGGGCGTACCTCGCCGCCGTCGGTCACCGGGGCGCTGCCGACGCCGGGGTCCACGGTGTGCAGCGAGCGGACCCAGGAGTCGGTCACCTCGGGGCGCAGCGGCGCCTTCCCGTCCATCGCCCGCCGGGCCGCGCGCAGCTCCGGAACCCAGCGGGACCATTCGCTCTCCAGCGCGGCTCTGCGCTGCCGGAGGTCACTTCGCACTGATGACATGGGCGTCCCGAACCTCGTCGTCTCCAGGAGGACCACCGGCCAGCAACACCGGCCCGTCGTAAGAAGCTGTGCCCGACCGCAAGAAGCTGTGCTCAAAAATAGTGTGTGCCGTGCGTGGGGCACAGCCCCCGTGTCCCGCCCGCCTCACGCCGCCCGCGGTCTCGCCACCAGCCAGTTGGTGGGGATCTCGACCGGGGTGCCGTCGGCGCGGGTCTCGGTGGTGATCAGCGGGAGGCGGCCGGAGCCGGTCGTCTCCAGGCCATAGCCGGCCAGCAGGTCCGGAATGACGCCGTCGGCCATCTCGGCGGGCGCGATGCCGTGGGAGAAGATCGCGCGCACCTTGGCCGGCGGGCCCTCGGGGCGCTGCGCCAGGGACATCAGGACGTCCTTGGCGTCCTCGGCCAGCTCCACGAGGAAGAGCCGGCCGCGCTTGCCGAGGAGGCGGGCGATGTTCTCGATGATGCGCGGCCGGTCCTCGGGAGCGCATTGGTGCAGTACGCCGCGCACGTAGACATTGGCATCACCCACGTCGTCGTGGAGCGCCTGTATCCGGTCGGCGTCCGCCGCGTCCACCTGGTGGAATTCGGCCACCCCGGCCGGGTCCTCACGACGAGCCCGGTCAATCGCAGACGCCGATACGTCAATACCGATCGCGCGGGGGAAGTGTTCAGCCAGAAAGCGTGTCTGAGTGCCATTGCCGCAGCCGAGGTCGATCACCGGCAGGGCAGGGTCGAAGTACTCGGCGAAGAGCGGGAGATGGCGGGCCACCGCCAGTGACGGTGCGGCATCCCAGAAGACCTCGCCCTCGCCCACCGGCGCATCGCGCCAGAAGCCTTCCCACGCCGTCGTATTGTCGCTCGTTGCGCTCATGGCCAATTGCTACTGCCGAGGCTCGGCCAGACGCAAGAGTGGTAACCGTTCTTTCAGGAGCGATAGCCGCTCTCTCCCCTTATGTTCGAACGTGATCCGCGCCGCACGCGCTAACGGGATCCGCGCCGCGTCCGCGGCAGCGACTGCTCGAACCACACCGTCTTGCCCGTCGACGTCCGGCTCGTACCCCATTCGCGCGCCAGCCGGCTCACCACCCGCAGCCCGCGCCCGTATTCGTCCTCGTCACCGACGCTCAGCAACTGCGGCAGGCTGTGGTCGTCGTCCGACACCTCGCACAGCAGCGCGTCCGTACGCACCAGGCGCAGCACGACGTGCTGGGTGTGCGCATGCCGTACGGCATTGGTGACGATCTCGCTGACGAGCAGCTCCGCCGTGTCCGCCGCCGACTCCAGTCCCCACCGGGAGAGTTGGGCGCGCACCAGCAGCCGGGCCCGGGAGACCTCGCGGGCCTCGATGGGCAGCCGCCACTCCGCCACGTCCTCGCGCTCGATGCCGTTCAGCCGCGCCATCAGCAGCGCGACGTCGTCCTTGCGGCCGCCGCGTCCCTTGTTCAAGGTGGCGGCGAGCGAGCGGATGATCGTGTCGCAGGCTTCGTCCATGGACGCGGCCGGGTGCGCCGCGGACTCCGCGAGCGCCGCGAGCCCGACGCCGATGTCCTCGCCGCGCACCTCGACCAACCCGTCCGTGCACAGCACCAGCCGGTCACCGGGTGCGACGGGCACGGTCACCGCGTCGAACGGCACGCCGCCGACGCCGATCGGCGCGCCCGTCGGCAGGTCGAGCAGCTCGCTGCGGCCGTCGGCGGCGCGCACGATCACCGGCGGGATGTGTCCGGCGTTCGCAAGGGTCAGCCGGGACTCGATCGGGTCGTAGATGACGTACAGACACGTCGCGAGGTAGTTGTCGCCGAGGCGCTGGGCGAGGTCGTCCAGGCTGCGCAGCAGTTGCTCGGGCTGCATGTCGATGGCGGCCATCGTCTGCACGGCCGTCCGCAACTGGCCCATCATCGCCGCGGAGTTCAGGCCGTGGCCCATGACGTCGCCGACCACCAGCGCCGTACGGGAACCGGGCAGCTTGATCGTGTCGAACCAGTCGCCGCCGACCCGGCCGAGGCGGGTGCCGGGCAGATAGCGGGTGGCCGTGTCGCAGCCCGCCATCCGGGGCTCGATGTGCGGGAGCATGCTGTCCTGCAGCGTCTCCGCGACGTTCTCCTGGTACGTGTACATGCGGGCGTTGTCGAGCACGAGGCCCGCGCGGGCGGCCAGTTCGGCGCCCGTGACCCGGTCCATGTCGTTGAATTCCGTACGCTCCGGGTGGCGCAGCAGGATCATGAAGCCCAGTACGACGTTCCGCGCCTTCAGGGGGACGACCAGCATGGAGCGGAGGCTGATCAGCGGGCTGATGTCCCGCTTCTCGAACTGCGAGGCGATGCGCAGGCCCATCTCCTCGCTGATGCGCGGGATGAGCACCGGCTCGCCCGTGGTCATGCACTGGAAGAACGGCGTGTGGGCGGGGAACGGCATGGACTCGCCGACCGGCACTACGTCGTCCCAGCGGCCCGGCTCGTCGTTGTGCTCCAGCGCGACGCGGTGCCACATCGTCGTGGTGTCCGGCGGGCCGTCGGGGAAGCCCTCACCGGCGATGACCTGCTCGCGCAGATACGTGCCCGCGACATCGGTGAAGCGCGGCACGACCGCCTCGCTGACCTCCTGGATCGTGCGGGCCAGGTCGAGCGAGGAGCCGATGCGGCCGCTGACCTCGTTCAGGAACTCCAGGCGCTCGCGGACCGCGGCGTATTCGAGGTCCGACTCCAGCTCGGCGGCGGCCGCCGCCGCGGTCTGCGGGTCGGCGGCCTCGGAGGCGGTGCGCAGCAGCCGCGCCCGCCGCTCGACGCGGCGCGGCACGCCCCAGTCCGGCGTGACCGGGAAGCGCTCCTGCTGGCTGATCTCCAGGACGGGATAGCCCAGTTCGAGGACCTGGGAGACGATACGGGCGCTCTCCTGCGGGCTCATGCTCGGCAGGATCTCGGGCAGCCGCCGGGCCAGGTCGTGGGCGCCGGGGAAGTCCGTGTGCAGCGCGAAACCTGGCGCGAATCGCTCACGGTCCCGCTCGCCCTCGCTCCCGCTCTCGCCGTGCAGTTGCCCGGCGTCGGCCGCCAGCACCAGCAGCCGCTCGTCACCCGGTCCGACCAGGGGATACGCCCACCACAGTATGTCGACGCGGCCGCGCTCCGGGTCCGTCGTACGGGCCCGTCCGGCCCGGGGGAACGACGTCTCGCCGCCGAGCGCGGACTCCAGGTCGGGGCCGTGCGGGTCCTCGGCGCCGACGACGCCGTTGGTGCTGTGCCACTCGTCGGAGCCGAGCGCGCCCGAGACGGGCATCAGGTCCACGGCGGGCGCGCCCACCGCCTCCTCGCGCGAGGGCCCGAAGAGCCGGCGTGCGCCCCGGCTCCAGTGGGACACCAGACCATGGGCGTCGACCACGACGACGGCCAGGGGGATCCGGCCGGGCTCAGGGTCCCGCGGCGCGGGCACCCCTGGTGCCGCGCTCACCATGTCGTCGCCGTGCGACGGGCCACGCTCCATGGGCGGTTGCTCCTTCGTACGCGTACGCATGATCTGCGTCCCGCTACCACGGTACGGCCACACGCTTCCTGGCGGGGCGCATTCCGCGAAGTGCGGCACCCGGGGCGCAGGCCGTGCTGCCTCGCATTACTCCCGGACGAACGTGCTGGCTCAGCACTCCGCACCCCTCCCTATGACCCCATGGACGACGGTCGTCCATGGGCACGGGACCGTAGCGGAAAGGAGCGCCGCGCGGTGGCCGTGGACGCAGGAGGGTGCATATTTCCGCCTCGTGCGCGCAGCGGATGCGCGTGCACCCGGGGAGCACGCGCGCCCGCGAGCGCACCCGGCCGCGCCCTGGGGAGCCCAAGGGTCAGTCCTCGTGACCCAGTTGGAGATCGCGCTCCGTGCGGCCGCCGCCCGCGACCTGGAGGACCGTGGCGACCGGCGGATAGCCCGAGGCGACGACGGTGTACTCGCCGGCGGCCATGTCCACGAAGCGGAACAGGCCGTCGGGCCCCGTAGTCGCGGTGTCCACCACGTTGCCGCCCGCGTCCAGGAGCGTGACCCGGGCGTCCTCCACGGGGCGCCCGCCACCGGCCCGTACGGTACCGCGCAGCACGGCGCCGCCCGCCAGCTCGACGTCCTGCCGGGTCTCGCGGGACGCCTGGACGGTCACCGGGAGCGCGGCGGGCCGGAAGGCGGGGGCGCTGGAGGCGAGCGTGTACTCCCCCGCCACCAGCTCGCCGATCACATACCCGCCCTCGCGCCCGCTGCGGGTCGTCGCCACGACCTCGCCGCGCACGTCCGTGAGCGTCACCATGGCGTCGCGTACGGGCGTGCCGTCGGCCGTGGTGACCGTGCCCGCGAGCCGGCCCGCGCCGCCCAGCACCACGTCCAGGTCGACCGGCCGGTCCCCGACCGTGACGCTGACGGCCTGCGGCTGGTGGCCGCCGGCCGAGGCGATCAGTACGTAGGCGCCGCTGCCCGGGGTGCTCAGCGCGTACCGCCCGTCCTCGCCGGTCGCGCCGCGCCCGATCTGCCGGCCGGAGACGTCGATGAGGGTGAGCGCGGCGCGCGGGACGACGGACCCGTCGTGGTGCTGCACGGTGCCGCAGACCGGGACGCCGGCCGGGGCGTACGGCGCGGCGGCGGGCGCGGCGCGGGCGGCGGGGACGGTCGCGACGGCCTCCGCGCTCCCCTCGCCGAGTGCGCTGTGCGGGCCGTGCGGGGAGTGGGGAGCGTGGGTCACCAGGGGGTTCTCCTTGAGGAAGAAGGCGAGCAGGAGCCCGAGGAGGAGTACGGGCACGAGGTAGCGGAAGGTGCCGGGGACGGCCTGTACGTATGCGGCGACGGGGCCGTCGTGCAGCGGGACGGGCACGGTGAGGTGGCGGGCCGCCCGCTCGGCCAGGAGGGCGGCGAGGACGGCCACGCCGGCGCTGCCGCCGAGCTGCCGGACGTACGCGCCGGGGGCGGTGGCGCGGCCGGTACGCCGTGCGGCGCGCCGTACGGCGTGTACGAGGACCGGCAGGACGAAGCCGACTCCGAGGCCGAGGATGCCCGTCCAGAGGCCGTATGTGGCGCGGCCGGTGTCGGCGCGCAGGTGGGCCAGGAGCCACATGCCCTCGGCGGCCAGCGCGCAGCCCAGTACGGCGAAGATCCGGTGGCGTCCGGTACGGCCGATGAGGCGGGCCGCGACGGCGGCGGCGAGCACGGCGCCGCCCGTCAGGGGCAGCATGAGCAGCCCGGCCGCGGTGGCCGAGGCGCCACCGGGCGCGTGCGGGAAGGCCGTGTTCGAGAAGGCCGGGAGGTGGCCCGCGGCCCCGTGGAGCGCGATACCGAGGACGGCGCCGACCGGGCCGGTGACGTGGAAGGCCGGGTCGCGGAGGAGGCCGGGCGGCAGGATCGGTTCGGCGGCGAAGTGTTCGACGGCCACGAAGAGCAGGGCGCTGCCGAGCGCGCCGCAGCCGAGGCCGAGAACGACGCGCGAGTCCCAGGCGTACTCCGTACCGGCCCAACTGGCCAGCAGGGCAAGGCAGGTGGCGAGGACGGCGAGCAGCAGGACGCCGAGGACGTCCGGCCGCGGGCGGCGGGCCGTCCGGGGCAGCCGCAGCGCCACGGCCAGGACCAGGAAGACGGCCAGCCCCACGGGGACATTGAGCGTGAAGCACCAGCGCCAGGAGGCGTGTTCGGCGAGGAGGCCGCCGAGCACCGGGCCCGCGACGGCGGCGAGCCCGAAGACGGCGGCGGCCAGGCCGAGGGCGCGGCCGCGCGCACGCGGCGGTACGAGCGCCGCGAGGGCGGCCTGTACGCCGGCCATGACCCCGCCGGCGCCGAAGCCCTGGACGGCGCGGAAGGCGGTCAGTTCACCCATCATGTGCGCCTGACCGGCCGAGGCCGCCCCGGCCACGAAGACCAGGAGCGCGAGGAGGAGGGCCGGCTTGCGGCCCAGGTGGTCGCCCAGCCTGCCGAGGAGCGGCAGGCCGAGGGCGGCGGCGAGGAGGTACGACGTCACCGCCCAGGACATCCGGTCCGGCGCGCGCAGTTCGGCGGCGATCTCCGGGAGCGGGGTGGCGACGATCGTCTGGCCGAGCGCCGCGAGCAGCAGCGCGGGCAGCAGGCCGAGGAGCAGTACGGGGCGGAAGCGGCGGGGTCCTGGCCGCTCCGGGGCGGGGCCGGGGCCGGGTGGGCCACCGGTGTCCAGTACGGCCGTCACCGCTCCGGTCGCCGGCGCTCCCGACCTCTCGTCGGGTTCCGCCAGGATGGTCCCGCCCACGTGCTGCTCCCCTCGTCACACCTGTGCCGCGCCCTGTTCTCGCATCGGGCGACAACTGCGATCAAGCGTGACGAAACGGCGCGTTCGGGACGGGACAGCCCGTCAACAGCCGCACGGGAGCGCCCCATCGGGCCCTCATCAGGGCTTTAACCTCCGGACCACGGGCGGCCCGCGTCATGCGGGCACGACGGGAAACCACCCGATCCGGTGAGCCCCCGAGTCCTCCGGGGTCTTACTTCTCCGCGTGCGCCGCGAGGTTGGTGAGGATCGCGTCGTAGATCCGGCCGAGGCCCTTGGGCGCGAAGGTCCGCTCGAAGAAGCCGCCGACGCCGCCCGCGCCCTGCCAGGTGGTGGTGACGGTGACCCGGGCGCGGTTCTCGCCCGCCGGGGTGACGGTCCAGGTGGTCACCATCGAGGAGTTGCGGTCCTTCTCGACGAGCTGCCCCTCGGCCGGCTCGTCGACGTCCAGCAGGCAGTCGCGGACGCGCTTGCTGGTCGCCTGGAGCTTCCAGTGCACCAGGGTGCCCTTGCCGTCGCCGCCCTCACGGACCTCGTACTCGCTGAAGTGCTCGGGCAGCAGCTTCGGGCGCGTACCCGAGTAGTCCGCGAGGGCGTCGAAGACGTCCTCCGGCTTCGCCGCGATCTCCCGCTGCGTGGTGGCTTCGACCTGGCCCATGTGTGCTGCCCTCCGGTGCTCGCTCGCTGGTCGTGCGCTGTGCGCAGCAAGCCAACCACTCCGGCGCGGCGCGCCCAAATCCGGGTTGACAGCACCGAAGGGAACACCTGTTCTATTATCTCGAGCGGGGGCCGGCACCACCCAGGAGGAGGCGCGATGCGCTGGAACAATCTGAGCGAGCACACGGCGGACCCGTCGGGCCCGGCGCGCACGGCCGCGCTCTTCGGTACGGACGTGGTCAGCCGGACCATCGACACGCCTGAATTCCGCGGGGTGACCTTCCACGAGGTACGGGCCCGTTCGATCGTGAACCGGGTCCCGGGCGCCTCACGTATGCCGTTCGAATGGACGGTGAATCCGTACCGGGGCTGCACTCACGCCTGCGTGTACTGCTTCGCGAGGCGCACCCACAGCTATCTCGACCTGGACACCGGCCTCGGCTTCGACAGCCAGATCGTGGTGAAGGTCAACGCGCCCGACCTGCTGAGACGCGAGCTGTCCGGCAGACGCTGGCGCGGCGACCACATCGCCATGGGCACGAACGTCGACTGCTACCAGCGGGCGGAGGGCCGGTACCGGCTGATGCCCGGCATCATCGAGACCCTCCGGGACCACGCGAACCCCTTCTCCATCCTCACCAAGGGCACGCTGATCCTCCGCGACCTGGACCTGCTGCGCGCGGCCGCCGAGGTCACCGATGTCGGCATCTCCATGTCCGTCGGCTTCCTGGACCGCGAGCTGTGGCGCACCGTCGAGCCCGGCACGCCGTCCCCGGAGCGCCGCCTGGAAACCGTCCGCACCCTCACCGAGCACGGCATCGGCTGCGGCGTTCTGATGGCCCCGGTCATCCCCTTCCTGGGCGACCACCCCGACCAACTGCGCGCCACCGTAAGGGCCACCGCGGCGGCCGGCGCGTCCTCCGTGACGCCGCTGGTGCTGCACCTCCGCCCGGGCGCCCGCGAGTGGTTCATGGCCTGGCTGGCGGAGCACCACCCGCACCTGGTGCCGCGGTACGAGCGCCTGTACGCGGACGGCGCCTACGCCCCCAAGTGGTACCAGCGCCGCATCACCCGCCAGGTCCACGACCTGGCCACCGAGTACGGCATCGGCCCCACCCACGCCACCACGCACCGCCGCGTCCCGCCCCAGCGCACCCCGGTCGCCACCGAGGTACCCACCCAGCTCACCCTCCTGTAGCGCCGCGCTGTAGTGCCTCCCTGCAGTGCCGTGCTCAGCCGGTCCCGGGGTCCAGGCGGGCCAGGGAGGCTGCCGCGGCGGCTGCCAGGCGGGGGTGGTCGAGGGCCGCGGTGAGGGCGGGGACGGCGCGGCGGTCGCCGAGGGCGCCGAGGCCCTCCACGCAGGCGAGGGCGACGCGCCAGTAGGGAGTGTGGGGGGTGAGGAGGCGTTCGAGGGTGGAGATCAGGGCGGGGACGGACTCGGGGGCGCGGAGGTCGGCGAGGAGGCGCACGGGGTGGAGCGCGTAGGCCGTGCGGAGCGGGTTGGTGGCGAGGGCCGCGGCGGCGCGGGCCGTGCGCGGGTCGCCGAGGCGGGCCAGCGCGTGCGCGGCGGTGGCGCAGCGGACCGGGTCGCGGTAGTTCAGAAGGAGGACGAGCGTCTCGAAGGCGCGGCGGTCGCCGGCGCAGCCGAGGGAGAAGGCCGCGATCTCGCGCGTCCAGAGCGGGCGCTCGACCGCCGTGAGCATTCTGGCCAGCTCTTCTCTGCCCGCCGGGGTGTTCTTGCGGGCGAGGCCCAGCAGGCGTTCGTAGGTGACGAGATCGGCCGGTGACCGCAGCTCGCCCCGTACCCGGTCGGTCAACTCGTGGAATTGGTCTTCCATTTGCGATGCTCCTCCCCCACTGCCTCGACGTGGCCCGCGCCACAGATTAATTCCCCCTTTCCCCCCTGGCGCTTGCCATTACCCGCGAGTTAATCTGCTGGCACGAGCAGCACCCCTGCTCCGGCGGCCTGGTGACGCAGCCGCCATGAGTGAAGTCGGTTCGGCACCGCACAGCACGACATCAGCGGAGTGACCGGCAGTGGCCCCGGGACAGGGTCCGCCGCGCAGCTCCTTCCGTACACGCCCCTCGACCGCATCCCCCGATGGCGTCGACCGCATCGATCGCGGCGGCCGCGTGTGCGCTCACCCTCAGTCGTCACTTCTCCCCTGCCCGCAGGGGAACACCCTCAGGAGTCTCGCGATGGGCCTCTCGTCCACCCCTGATTCGCCCCTGTCCCCCGCCACCGCCGCATCCGGAATCGCCACCGTCGCCGTCGTCGGCCTCGGCACGATGGGTACCGGCATCGCCGAGGTGCTCGCCCGCGCCGGCCGCGAGGTCATCGGCATCGACATCGACGACGCCGCGGTCCGCCGCTCGGTCACCGCCCTGGAGGCGTCCACCGCCCGCGCCGTGCGCCGCGAGCGGATCACCGAGCGCGAGCGGGCCGATGTGCTGGCCCGCTTCCGCACCTTCTCCGATCTGCAGGCCGCCGCCGAGGCGGATCTGGTGATCGAGGTGGTGCCGGAGGACTACGAGCTCAAGCGGCAGATCATCACCTCCCTGGACGGCATCGTCCGCCCGGACACCGTGCTGGCCACCGGCACCAACTCCCTCTCGGTGACCCGGCTGGCCGCCGACTCGCAGCGCCCCGAGCGCGTGCTCGGCCTGCACTTCTTCAACCCGGCGCCGGCCATGAAGCTGGTCGAGGTGGCCTCCTCCGTGCTGACGGCGCCCACGGCCGTGGCCGCCGTCACGGAGCTCGCCCGCGAGCTGGGCAAGGACCCGATCGCGGTGGGCGACCGCCCCGGCTTCGTCGCCGACGGCCTGCTCTTCGGGTACCTGAACCAGGCCGCCGCGATGTTCGAGTCCAAGTACGCGACGCGTGAGGACATCGACGCGGCCATGCGCCTGGGCTGCGGGCTGCCCATGGGTCCGCTCGCGCTGCTGGACCTCATCGGCATCGACACCGCCCGTACCGTCCTGGAGGCGATGTACGCGGCCTCGCACGACCGGCTGCACGCGCCGGCGCCCATCCTCGGCCAGCTCGCCGAGGCGGGGCTGACGGGCCGCAAGGCGGGCCGCGGCTTCTACACGTACGAGGCGCCGGGCTCCGCGACCGTCGTGGCGAACGCGGACACCCCGGCCGCGGCCGGGGAGCAGTCCGGGGCCCGTACGGTCCGCAGCGTCGGCGTGGCCGGTTCCGGCACGATGGCGAGCGGCATCGCGGAGGTCTTCGCGAAGGCCGGTTACGAGGTCGTGCTCGCCGCGCGCAGCCAGGAGAAGGCCGACAAGGCCAAGGCCCGGATCGAGAAGTCGCTGGGCCGGTCCGTGACCAAGGGCCGGATGACCGAGGAGGCGAGGGACGCGGCGCTCGCCGCGATCACCCCGGCGGACTCGCTCGAAGCCTTCGCCGAGGTGGATCTGGCCGTCGAGGCGGTCGCCGAGGACCTGGAGATCAAGCAGCAGCTCTTCGGGACGCTGGACAAGGTCTGCAAGCCGGGCGCGGTGCTGGCCACCACGACCTCCTCGCTGCCGGTCGTGGCCTGTGCGCGGGCCACCTCGCGCCCGCAGGACGTCATCGGGATGCACTTCTTCAACCCGGCGCCGGCCATGAAGCTGGTGGAGGTCGTGCGGACGGTCCTGACGGCCGACGACGTCCACGCGACGGTGCGGGAGGTCTGCGCCAAGGTCCGCAAGCACCCGGTGGACTGCGGTGACCGGGCGGGCTTCATCGTGAACGCGCTGCTGTTCCCGTACCTCAACAACGCGATCAAGATGGTCCAGGAGCACTACGCCTCCCCGGACGACATCGACGCCGCGATGAAGCTGGGCGGCGGCTACCCGATGGGACCGTTCGAACTGCTCGACGTGGTGGGCCTGGACGTCTCGCTGGCCATCGAGAAGGTGCTGCACGCGGAGTTCCGCGACCCGGGCCTGGCCCCGGCTTCGCTGCTGGAGCACCTCGTCGCCGCGGGGTGCCTCGGCCGCAAGACCGGCCGCGGCTTCCGTGAGTACGTCAAGCGCTGACGCCGGGCGTGGCTGGGGCGGGCTGCTCGAGCCGGGAGGCGGCCCTCCCGCGGCCTCCCGGGAGCCCGTCCCCCGGGCGAATGGCGCAGGCCGAGGGATTATGAAGTACCGTCCCCACATGTCCCAGCCCGCTCGTACGCAGCCTTCAGACGGTCCCGACACCACGACGCCCGGCTCGCGCCGCGCAGCCGCCCAGCGGCTCAAGATGCGCCGCGAATTGGCGGCGGCGGCGATGGAGCTGTTCGCGACCAAGGGCTACGAAGCGACGACCGTCGACGAGATCGCCGCGGCGGCCGGCGTCGCCCGGCGCACGTTCTTCCGCCACTTCCGCTCCAAGGAAGAGGCGATCTTCCCCGACCACGACGACACCCTCGTACGCGCCGAGGCCGTGCTGGACGCGGCGCCCGCGCACGAGAACCCGCTGGACACGGTGTGCCGCGGCATCAAAGAGGTCATGCGGATGTACGCGGCCTCGCCGGCCGTGGCCGTGGCCCGCTACCGCCTGACCCGCGAAGTACCCACGCTGCGCGAGGCGGAGATCGCCTCGGTGGCCCGGTACGAACGGCTCTTCACGCGCTATCTGCTGGGGCACTTCGACGAGGGCGCGCACCGCGAGGGCAACGACGATCCGCTGCTCGCGGAGGTCGCCGCGTCCGCGGTGGTCACCGCGCACAACCACGTGCTGCGGCGCTGGCTGCGGGCGGGCGCGCAGGGGGACGTGGAGACGCAGCTCGACCACGCCTTCGCGATCGTCCGCGAGACGTTCGGCACGGGCATCGGGGCGGGGCGTACGCCCGCGGGACCGCCCCCCGCCGCGACGGCGGCCCGGGAGGGCGAGGTACTGGTGACGGTGGCCCGTACGGACGCCCCGCTCAGCGAGGTCATGCGCACGATCCAGAAGGCGCTGCGCGAGCACAACAACTGATCACGAGCCGCGAAGAGCGCCGTCACGTCCTGGACGTGGCGGCGCTTTGCTGTGCGACCCACGAGTAACAAACATCACGCAGCACACCCAGCGGTGGCGGATAGTCCGCTTTTGCGGTGGTTTTTGTTGCTCATGCGTGCCACACGGATGACATCTGAGAGAAATTGTTGGCACCGAGTGCCTTGTCGGCTGGCACGCGGTGTCATACGTTGAGGGTGTCCGGGCGGCCGGTGCACCCGATCTTCGGCGTACCGGTTGTCCCCGCGAACCACTGGTCCGCGCGCCCGGATGCCTGCGTCACAGGCAACCTCCCGCGCACACCCGCGCCTGCCGAGCACCACACAGCCGAACCGACGGCACCGCCTTCGCACCACCCCCGACGTTCCCTCAAAGCCGTTCCCTCAGCGTGCTTCGCCGGAGGCATACCGTGAACCACATTCTTGACGCGATCACCGCGCCCGACAGCAACCGCGAAGACTTCGCGAACCTGGCCGTCCCCGAGTCGTACCGCGCGGTCACCGTGCACAAGGACGAGGCCGAGATGTTCGCCGGCCTCCCCAGCCGGGACAAGGACCCGCGCAAGTCGCTGCACCTCGAAGAGGTGCCCGTGCCGGAGCTGGGCCCGGGCGAGGCCCTGGTCGCCGTCATGGCGTCCTCGGTCAACTACAACTCCGTCTGGACCTCGATCTTCGAGCCGGTGTCGACCTTCTCCTTCCTGGAGCGGTACGGCAAGATGTCGCCGCTCAGCAAGCGCCACGACCTGCCGTACCACGTCATCGGCTCCGACCTGGCCGGCGTCGTGCTCCGTACCGGCCCCGGCGTGAACTCCTGGCACCCCGGCGACGAGGTCGTCGCGCACTGCCTCTCCGTCGAGCTGGAGTCCTCCGACGGCCACAACGACACGATGCTCGACCCCGAGCAGCGCATCTGGGGCTTCGAGACCAACTTCGGCGGCCTCGCCGAGATCGCGCTCGTGAAGTCCAACCAGCTCATGCCGAAGCCGGACCACCTGACCTGGGAGGAGGCGGCGGCCCCGGGCCTGGTGAACTCCACCGCGTACCGCCAGCTCGTCTCCCGCAACGGCGCCGGCATGAAGCAGGGCGACAACGTCCTGATCTGGGGCGCGTCCGGCGGCCTGGGCTCGTACGCCACCCAGTTCGCGCTGGCCGGCGGCGCCAACCCGATCTGCGTCGTCTCCAGCGAGGACAAGGCAGAGATCTGCCGGAAGATGGGCGCCGAGGCGATCATCGACCGCAAGGCCGAGGGCTACAAGTTCTGGAAGGACGAGGAGAACCAGGACCCGCGCGAGTGGAAGCGCTTCGGCAAGCGCATCCGCGAGCTGACCGGCGGCGAGGACATCGACATCGTCTTCGAGCACCCCGGCCGCGAGACCTTCGGCGCCTCCGTGTACGTCACCCGCAAGGGCGGCACCATCACCACCTGCGCCTCGACCTCCGGCTACATGCACCAGTACGACAACCGCTACCTGTGGATGTCGCTGAAGCGCATCATCGGCTCGCACTTCGCCAACTACCGCGAGGCGTGGGAAGCCAACCGCCTGATCGCCAAGGGCAAGATCCACCCGACGCTGTCCAAGACGTACTCCCTGGAGGAGACCGGCCAGGCCGCGTACGACGTGCACCGCAACCTCCACCAGGGCAAGGTCGGCGTCCTCGCGCTGGCCCCCGAGGAGGGCATGGGCGTCCGCGACCACGAGAAGCGCGCCAAGCACATCGACGCGATCAACCGCTTCCGGAACGTCTGAGCCGACGAAGAGGTACGGGAGACCGTTTACATGACTGAGCGTCAGAAGGATCGTCCGTGGCTGATGCGGACATACGCGGGACACTCCACCGCCGAGGCGTCCAACGAGCTGTACCGGCGTAACCTCGCCAAGGGCCAGACCGGCCTGTCGGTCGCGTTCGACCTCCCGACGCAGACCGGTTACGACCCCGACCACGTCCTCGCCCGCGGCGAGGTCGGGCGGGTCGGGGTCCCGGTCTCCCACCTCGGCGACATGCGCCGGCTGTTCCAGGACATCCCCCTGGAGCAGATGAACACCTCGATGACCATCAACGCCACCGCCATGTGGCTGCTGGCGCTGTACGAGGTGGTCGCCGAGGAGCAGGGCGCGGACATCTCCAAGCTGTCCGGGACCACGCAGAACGACATCGTGAAGGAGTACCTGTCGCGGGGCACGCATGTGTTCCCGCCCGGGCCTTCGCTGCGGCTGACCACCGACATGATCACGTACACGGTCGCGCACATCCCCAAGTGGAACCCGATCAACATCTGCAGCTACCACCTGCAGGAGGCCGGGGCCACGCCGGTGCAGGAGATCGCGTACGCGATGTCCACCGCCGTCGCGGTGCTGGACGCCGTACGGGACTCCGGGCAGGTGCCGCCGGAGAAGTTCGGCGACGTCGTCGCGCGGATCTCCTTCTTCGTGAACGCGGGCGTCCGCTTCGTCGAGGAGATGTGCAAGATGCGCGCCTTCGGCCGCATCTGGGACAAGATCACCCGCGAGCGGTACGGCATCGAGAACCCCAAGCAGCGCCGCTTCCGGTACGGCGTCCAGGTCAACTCCCTGGGCCTGACCGAGGCGCAGCCGGAGAACAACGTCCAGCGCATCGTCCTCGAAATGCTGGCCGTCACGCTCTCCAAGGACGCGCGGGCACGTGCCGTGCAGCTCCCGGCCTGGAACGAGGCGCTGGGCCTGCCCCGCCCCTGGGACCAGCAGTGGTCGCTCCGTATCCAGCAGGTCCTCGCGCACGAGTCGGACCTGCTGGAGTACGAGGACATCTTCGCCGGCTCGCACGTCATCGAGACCAAGGTGGACGCGCTGGTCGAGGAGTGCCTGGCCGAGATCGACCGAATCCAGGAGATGGGCGGCGCGATGGCCGCCGTCGAGTCCGGCTACCTGAAGTCGCAGCTCGTCGCCTCGCACGCGGAGCGGCGCGGCCGCATCGAGGCCGGCGAGGAGAAGATCGTCGGCGTCAACTGCTACGAGTCCACCGAGCCCAACCCGCTCACCGCCGACCTGGACACCGCGATCATGACGGTCGACCCGGAGAACGAGGCGCGGGTCGTGCAGGCGCTGCACGAGTGGCGGGACTCCCGGGACGAGCACCGGGCGCAGGAGGCCCTCTCCGCGCTGAAGAAGGCGGCCGCCGGAGACACCAACCTCTTCGCGGCCACCCTGGAGTGCGCCAGGGCCGGTGTGACGACCGGGGAGTGGGCCTGGGCCCTCCGGGACGTCTTCGGCGAGTTCCGGGCCCCTACGGGCGTCTCCAGCGCCCCGCTGGCCGTCGCCGCCGAGGCCGGCACCCCGCTCGCCGCCGTCCGCGAGAAGGTCGCCCGTACGGCCGAGGAGCTCGGCAGCGGCAAGCTGCGCCTCCTGGTGGGCAAGCCGGGCCTGGACGGGCACAGCAACGGGGCCGAGCAGATCGCCGTACGGGCCCGTGACGCGGGCTTCGAAGTGGTCTACCAGGGCATCCGGCTGACCCCCGAGCAGATCGTCTCGGCGGCCGTCGCCGAGGACGTGCACTGCGTCGGCCTGTCCATCCTCTCCGGCTCGCACGCCGAGCTCGTACCGGACGTCCTGGCCCGGCTGCGCCGCACCGGCGTGGACGACATCCCCGTCATCGTCGGCGGCATCATCCCCTCGGCGGACGCGGCAGCGCTGCGCGAGGCCGGTGTCGCCGCCGTCTTCACCCCGAAGGACTTCGGTATCACGGAGATCATCGGCCGTATCGTCGACGAGATCCGTACCGCGAACAAGCTCGATCCCCTGGAGGTCCCCGCATGACCAGCCCCGCCACCCCGGTCAACCGGCTCCGCCCCCGCCGCTCCTGCCTCGCGGTCCCGGGCTCCAACCCCCGCTTCCTGGAGAAGGCCCAGGGCCTCGCCGCCGACCAGGTCTTCCTGGACCTGGAGGACGCCTGCGCGCCGCTCGCCAAGCCGGACGCGCGGCACAACATCGTGAAGGCGCTCAACGAGGGCGACTGGACCGGCAAGACGCGCGTGGTGCGGGTCAACGACTGGACCACCCACTGGACGTACCGGGACGTCATCACGGTCGTCGAGGGCGCGGGCCCGAACCTGGACTGCATCATGCTGCCCAAGGTGCAGGACGCCCAGCAGGTCGTCGCGCTGGACCTGCTCCTGACCCAGATCGAGAAGACGATGGGCTTCGAGGTCGGCAAGATCGGCATCGAGGCGCAGATCGAGAACGCGCAGGGCCTCAACAACGTCAACGAGATCGCGCAGGCGTCGCAGCGCACCGAGACGATCATCTTCGGCCCGGCCGACTTCATGGCCTCCATCAACATGAAGTCCCTGGTCGTCGGCGAGCAGCCGCCCGGCTACGGCGCCGACGCCTACCACTACATCCTGATGAAGATCCTGATGGCCGCCCGCGCCAACGACCTCCAGGCGATCGACGGTCCCTACCTGCAGATCAAGAACGTGGACGGCTTCCGCGAGGTCGCGGGGCGCGCCGCGGCGCTGGGCTTCGACGGCAAGTGGGTGCTGCACCCCGGCCAGGTCGAGGCCGCCAACGAGGTCTTCTCGCCCTCGCAGGAGGACTACGACCACGCCGAGCTGATCCTCGATGCGTACGACTGGTGCACCTCCGAGGAGGGCGGCAAGAAGGGCTCCGCGATGCTCGGCGACGAGATGATCGACGAGGCCAGCCGGAAGATGGCGCTGGTCATCGCCGGCAAGGGCCGGGCCGCCGGCATGACCCGTACGTCCAAGTTCGAGGCCCCGGAGGCGTAAGCGCGATGCAGTTCGGCCGCACCTACGAAGAGTTCACCGTCGGCGACGTGTACAAGCACTGGCCCGGCAAGACGGTCACCGAGTACGACGACCACCTCTTCTGTCTGCTCACCATGAACCACCACCCGCTCCACATGGACACGAACTACGCCGAGAAGACGACGGACTTCGGCAAGAACGTGGTGGTCGGGAACTACATCTACTCGCTGCTGCTGGGCATGTCCGTCCCGGACGTCTCCGGCAAGGCGATCGCGAATCTCGAAATCGAGTCGCTCAGGCACGTGGCGCCGACCTTCCACGGCGACACGATCTACGGCGAGACGACCGTGCTGGACAAGACGCCGTCGAAGTCGAAGAACGACCGCGGCATCGTGTACGTCGAGACCAAGGGCTACAAGCAGGACGGCACGCTCGTCTGCGTCTTCCGGCGCAAGGTGATGGTGCCGACGGCCACGTACATCAAGGAGCGCGGCGGCGAGCAGCCCGGCCGCCCGGAGCTCCGGACCCCTGCGGCGAAGGAGAAGTAGCCATGGCGCGCCTGGCACAGACCGAGGGTCTGACGGACATCCAGCGGGAAATCCTCTCCACGGTCCGCGATTTCGTGGACAAGGAGATCCTTCCGGTCGCCACCGAGCTGGAGCACAAGGACGAGTACCCGGCGCAGATCGTCGAGGGACTCAAGGAACTGGGCGTCTTCGGGCTGATGATCCCGGAGGAGTACGGCGGCCTCGGCGAGTCGCTGCTCACCTACGCCCTGACGGTCGAGGAGATCGCCCGCGGCTGGATGTCGGTGTCCGGCATCATCAACACCCACTTCATCGTGGCGTACATGCTCAAGCAGCACGGCACGCAGGAGCAGAAGGACTACTTCCTGCCGAGGATGGCGGCCGGTGAAATCCGCGGCGCCTTCTCGATGTCGGAGCCGGCGCTCGGCTCGGACGTGTCGGCGATTTCGTCCAAGGGTGTGAAGGACGGCGACGAGTACGTCCTCAACGGCCAGAAGATGTGGCTGACGAACGGCGGTTCGTCGACGCTGGTCGCGGTCCTCGTCAAGACGGACGAGGGCCACCCCGAGGGCACGGCCCCGCACAAGTCGATGACGACCTTCCTCGTGGAGAAGGAGGCCGGCTTCGGCGAGGTCCGTCCCGGGCTCACCATCCCAGGCAAGATCGAGAAGATGGGCTACAAGGGCGTCGACACGACCGAGCTCATCATGCAGGACCTCCGGATCCCGGCGAACCGCGTGCTCGGCGGCGAGACCGGACGTGGTTTCTATCACATGATGGACGGCGTCGAGGTCGGCCGGGTGAACGTCGCGGCGCGTGGCTGCGGCGTCGCGCAGCGTGCGTTCGAGCTGGGTGTGGACTATGCCCAGCAACGGCATACGTTCGGCAAACCGATCGCAAAGCATCAGGCCATCCAGTTCAAATTGGCCGAAATGGCGACAAAGGTCGAGGCGGCCCATGCAATGATGGTCAACGCCGCCCGCAAGAAGGACTCCGGTCAGCGCAACGACCTGGAGGCGGGCATGGCGAAGTACCTCGCCTCCGAGTACTGCAAGGAGGTCGTGGAGGACGCCTTCCGCATCCACGGCGGTTACGGCTTCTCCAAGGAATATGAAATCGAACGCCTGTACCGCGAGGCGCCCATGTTGCTCATCGGTGAAGGTACCGCTGAGATCCAGAAAATGATCATCGGGCGCCGGCTACTGGAGGAGTACCGCATCCAGGGGTGAATGTCCGTTTCGGGGTGTTTTCTTCGAGAAGAAGATCACACCCCGTTACCGGACTTCGACCACGGATTGGCGTTGGCTCTTGGCCAGTTGCCGCTCGCAACCGATAGCATCCCCGGAAAGCCGCCGTCCCCCATCCCTACGCGGCATCCTCCGCTACGAAGGTCATCCATGCCCCACAGCCAATCCTCTGCACACCGCGGTCGCGTCCGCCTCGCGCGTGGAGCGTCGCCGTGGCTCCTGCCGACCGTCGCAACGGCAGCGGTCAGCCTGGCCCGCTCCCGGCGCTCGGGACGCTGGGCCGCCGTCGCCGTGCCCGCCACCGCTCTGGCGGCGGGCATGCTGTGGTTCTTCCGCGACCCCGAGCGCGACATCGCTCAGGGCCGCGTCATTTCCCCGGCCGACGGCGTGGTGCAGAGCATCATGCCGTGGAAGGACGGGCGCACCCGCGTCGCGATCTTCATGAGCCCGCTGAACGTCCACGTGAACCGCGCGCCGCTGGCCGGCACGGTCACGTCCGTCGAGCACATTCCCGGCGGCTTCGTTCCGGCGTTCAACAAGGAGAGCGAGAATAACGAGCGGGTCGTCTGGCACTTCGACACCGAGATCGGTGACGTCGAGATGGTGCAGATCGCCGGTGCGGTGGCCCGCCGCATCGTCCCGTACGTCCCGGAGGGCACCAAGGTCGAGCAGGGCGAGCGTATCGGTCTGATCCGCTTCGGCTCGCGCGTCGACGTGTACCTGCCCGAGGGCGTCGAGGCCGCCGTCGAGGTCGGCCAGGCCACCACAGCGGGGGTGACTCGTCTTGACCGTGATTGATCCCGATACCCAGGCGGGCTGGGCGGCCGAGGAGGAGGACGACGACATGCCGCTGTCGACGCGGCTGTCGATAGCGGACACGCTCACCCTCGGCAACGCGATCTGCGGCTTCATGGCCGTCTACTTCACGACCACCGGCGTCCTGATCCCGCACCTCACGGGCACCGAGGACGGCGGCATGGCGCGCCACAGCGCCGCGATGGCCGTGATCCTGATGCTGCTCGCCTCGGTCTTCGACCTGTTCGACGGCCTGGTCGCGCGCAAGCTGCGGGCCTCGGCGATGGGGGCCGAGCTCGACAACCTCTCCGACCTGATCAGCTTCGGCCTGGCACCCGCGTACTTCGTGGTGACCTGGGGCATGGTCGCCCAGGACGCGAACCAGCGGGTCTCGGTGGTCGCGGCGGTGGTGGTGCTGCTGGCGGTGATCCTCCGCCTGGCCCGCTTCTCCTGCGTGACGGTGCCGAACGGGATGTTCCAGGGCATGCCGAGCCCCTTCGGGGCGCTGACCGTCGTGGCGATCGTGCTGCTGGAGCTGCCGTTCCTGCCGACGCTGCTGGCGATCATCGGCGTCGCGTGGCTGATGGTGAGCCGGGTGGAGTACCCGAAGCCGCGGGGGCGCCTCGCGGTCGCGATGCTCTCCTGGATCGTGGCGAGCATGGCGATGCTCGCAGCGTGGGCGCTGGACGCGCCGGCCGGCCAGCTTCTGCTGCAGACGGGCTGCGCGCTGCAGGTCGTGACGGGCGCGATGATTCCGCTCTTCGCCACGGCTCGGCGGGTGAATACGTTCCGGGACAATCGGCGCGAGGCCAGGGCAGCGCAGCTGCCGTAGTTCCGGCGGTGGGTGGCCGACGTACGGAGGCCCGGTACGAGCCCCTCAGGGGGTGCGTACCGGGCCTCCGGCCGTTGTGGGCGGCTGCGGGCCGGAGCGCACGGGGCGCTGCCCCGGACCCCGCTCCTCAATCGCCGGAGGGGCTTGTTCTTCAAGCCCGTCCGGCGATTGAGGACGAGCCCGGAGGGCGATCGGGGTCCAGGGGCGCAGCCCCGGTTTCGGGAAGGGGTGGGTCCGGGGCCTGCTTACCGCGCGCGCCACCGCGGAGGCGCGCCCGATCCCCGGCCCGACGGCTACGCCAAAAAATCCCGCGCGAGGGACTCCGCCGCCTGTTCCAGGAGCGGGCCCGCAAGGGCCATGCAGCGGGCCGGGTCCGGCTCCAGGGCCGTCAGGGGGTAGGCCCGCTCGATCCCGGCCTGGAGGAGCGCCGACGGCGGGAGGAGGAGGCGGCCGCAGACCGCTACGACGGTCAGGCCGCGGGCACGGGCCGCCGCGGCCACGCCCGCAGGGGCCTTGCCGTGCAGCGTCTGCTCGTCCAGCGACCCCTCTCCGGTGATCACGAACGTGGCCCGCTCCAGCGCAGGGCCGAAGCCGAGCACGTCGAGCATGACGTCGATGCCGGGCCGGAACGTCGCCCCCAGTCCGACCAGCGCCCCGTACCCGATGCCGCCCGCCGCGCCCGCCCCGGGCGCCACCGCGTGCTCGGCGGCCTTCGGCCCGACCGCCGCCTCCAGCACCTTCGCGTAGTGCGCCAGCGCCGCGTCCAGCGTGGCGACGTCCGCCTCGCTCGCGCCCTTCTGCGGGCCGTAGACCGCGGGCGCGCCCTTCGGGCCGGTGAGCGGGTTGTCGACGTCGCTGGCCAGCACGATCTCCGTGGCGGCCAGGCGCGGGTCGAGCCCGCTCAGGTCGGCGGTCGCGAGGCCGGCAAGCGGCCCGCCGCCGGGCGCGACCGGCTCACCCCCGCGGTCCAGGAAGCGCGCCCCAAGGGCGGCGAGCATCCCCGCGCCGCCGTCGTTCGTGGCGCTGCCGCCGACGCCGAAGACGATGGAGCGGGCGCCCGCGTCCAGCGCGGCCAGCAGCAGTTCGCCGGTGCCGTACGTGGTGGCCGTCAGCGGCGCGAAGACGCCGTCCGGCAGGTGCTGGAGGCCCGACGCCTCGGCCATCTCCACCACGGCCGTACCGTCGGCGCTCAGCGCGAACGTGGCCGTGACGGGCTCCCCGAGAGGCCCGGTGACCCGCGCCTCGTGCCGGGTGAAACCGGCGGCCAGCGCCGCCGCGACCGTGCCGTCCCCGCCGTCCGCGACCGGGACGGCCGCCACGGAGAGGTCCGGTACGGCGCGCCGCAGACCGACCGTGACGTGCTCGGCGACCTGGACGGCCGTCAGCGAGCCCTTGAACTTGTCCGCGGCGATCAGCACGTGTGCTGCCGGTGCCTCTGTCGTTGCTGCGTCCACGTCCGCCACCCTGACTCCCCTTGCCGTCGCACTGCCGTCGCGCCGCTGTGACCCTATCCGGCGGCGGGCAGGGAGAACAGAGACGCCGATCACGATTTCCACGAAGCGGATTTATTTTTCCACTCACTACGGTCGTACGGTACCCCGCCTCCGCACGCCGCGTCCCGGTTCGGCGCGTTCGGACCCGCGCACACCCCCGCGGACTTCGGTACACCTGTACGCATGACGCCGTCGCAGAGCAGTGCGCCCACCGACGCCGCCCGGCCACCCGGCCTCGCCGACCGGATCCACGGCGGCTGGCTCGGCCGGATCGCCGGGAACATGCTGGGCAAGCCCATCGAGCACGGCGACCTGTGGACCCGCGACCGCATCGACCACTACCTGCGCCGGGCCGACGCGCTGCCGCTCACCGACTACCTCCCCCCGCCCCCGTCCGCCGAGGACGCCGCACAGCTTCGCCCCGAGTGGCGGAGCTGCGTACGCGGCCGGGTCGACGGAAGCTGCCGCGACGACGACATCGACTACTCCGTGCTGGTACTGGACCTGCTGGAGACCCACGGCACCGACTTCACCACCGAACAGCTCGGCACGCTCTGGCTGCGCCGGCTGCCGTACCTGCAGACCTTCACCGCCGAGCGGGCCGCGTACCGCAACCTCGCCACCGGCATCAAGCCTCCGCTCGCCGCCACCACCGACAACCCGTACCAGGAGTGGATCGGCGCGCTGATCAGGGCGGATGTGTACGGCTGGGTCTCCCCCGGCCGGTCCCGCCGGGCGGCCGCGCTGGCCCGCCGGGACGCGGTCCTCTCGCACACCGGCAACGGCGTGTACGGCGCGATGTGGGCGGCCGCGCTGATCGCGGCGGCCTTCGAGGCGAGCGGGCCGCGCGAAGCCGTGGAGGCGGCGCTGGCCCGTATCCCCGCGGGCAGCAGGCTCGCGCGTACCGTCCGGCACACCACGGCGCTGTACGAATCGGGCCTCGCCTGGGCGGACACGCTCGCCGAGATGGAGCGCGAGGTCGGCCATCTGCACTGGATCCACGTGGTCCCGAACGCCGCCGTCCTGACCGCCGGACTGCTCTACGGCGAGGGCGACTTCACCTCCACGATCGCGCTGACCGTACGCGGCGGCCTGGACACCGACTCCAACGGCGCGACGGCCGGCTCGGTGGCGGGCGTGCTGTGCGGTGCGGCGGCGATCCCGTCCCAGTGGACGGAGCCGCTGCACGACCGTCTGCGTACCGCCGTCTTCGGCTTCGACGGCATACGGATCAGCGAACTGGCCGAGCGGACGTACCGGCTGGCGGCCGGCGGCCGTGACAGCCCGGACGGCCCTGACGCCTGAACGCCCGTGCCGCACGCGGCGGATGAGGTTAGGCTCGCGGGCGTGACCTTGGATTACGCCGCTTACATCGCAAGCCTGCCCCGGGTGCTCGCGGGCGCCGGCACCATCTTCCGCGACGCCGCCGGGCGCGTCCTGCTCGTCGAGCCCAACTACAAGGACACCTGGATCCTGCCCGGCGGGACCGTGGAGTCCGACCAGGGCGAGTCGCCGCGGCAGGCGGCCCGCAGGGAGACCGCCGAGGAGATCGGCCTGGACATCGAGCCGGGCCGGCTGCTGGCCGTGGACTGGGTGCGCGGCCGGGAGCGGCCGCCGCTGGTGTCGTACCTCTTCGACGGCGGCGTACTGGACGAGCCGCAGCTCGCCGCGATCCGTCTCCAGGAGGAGGAGCTGCTCTCCTGGCGCCTGGTGGACCCGGCGGAGCTGGGCGCTTATGTGGACGGGCCGTTCGGGCTGCGGCTGGGCGCCGCGCTGGACGCGCTGGCGGACGGCCGCGGGCCGGCCGAGCTGGAGGACGGCGTACCGCCCCGACGCCCGGCCTGACCCGCGGCCCCTCACGCGGTCGCCGTCACCTGCCGCTCGAAGTCGAGCAGGCGGCGCTTGCGGTCCAGGCCGCCGCCGTAGCCGGTCAGGCCGCCGCCCGCGCCGACGACGCGGTGGCAGGGCACGATGATCCCGATCGGGTTCTTGCCGTTGGCCAGCCCCACCGCGCGGGCGGCCGACGGCTTGCCGAGCCGGCCGGCCAGCTCCCCGTACGAGAGCGTCCCGCCGTACGGGATCTCGCACAGCGCCGCCCACACGCGCCGCTGGAACGGCGTCCCGTCGAGGCGGAGCGGCAGGTCGAAGGCGGTCAGCTCGCCGGCGAAGTACGCCCGGAGCTGCCGGATCGCGGTGGCGAAGGGCTCGGCCGCCGGCTCCTCCGGGTGGCCGAAGGTCTCCTGCGGCGGCCGGTGCCGCTGGTCGGTCATGTACAGGCCGGTGAGCGCGCCGTCCCGGGCTACCAGGGTGAGCGGCCCGACCGGCGTCTCGGTCATGACGGTGAACGTACGAACAGACATGAGTGATCCCCCAGTTGTCAGTGGTTCTCAGTCGGTGGTTCTCAGTCGGTGGTTCTCAGTCGGTGGTTCTCGGTCAGTGGCTCTCGATCGGTGGTTCTCAGTCGGTGGGTAGGTGGTTGATCGGGTGGTCGTCGGTGGCCCAGAGGTACTGGACCGCGTACGCGCGCCAGGGGCGCCAGGCGGCGGCCCGGCCGAGCAGCGCGGCCGGCGTGCCGGGCAGCCCCAGGCCCTGCGCCGCGCGGCGCACGCCGAGGTCGGTGGCGGTGAACGCGTCGGGGTCGCCGAGCGCCCGCATCGCGATGCACTCGACCGTCCAGGGCCCGAAGCCGGGCAGCGCGGCGAGGCGGGCGCGGGCCTCCTCGCGGTCGCTGCCGGGCCCGAGCTGCAGGTCCCCGTCGGCCAGCGCGGCGACCAGGCCGGTGAGCGTGGCGCGCCGGGTGCGTGGCATCGCGAGGGTCTCCGGGTCCAGCTCCGCCAGCGCGGCCGCGCTCGGGAAGAGGTGGGTGAGGCCGCCCTCGGGGTCCTCGATCCGCTCCCCGTACGCGGCGGCCAGCCGCCCCGCGTGCGTACGCGCCGCCGCCGTCGACACCTGCTGCCCGATCACCGCCCGTACGGCGAACTCGTCCGCGTCCACGGTGCGCGGCACCCGCCGCCCCGGCGCCTTGGTGATCAGCGGCGCCAGTACCGGATCATCCGCCAGCAGCGCGTCCACCGCCTCGGGGTCGGCGTCCAGGTCGAGCATCCGGCGGCAGCGGGCGATGGCCCCGGCCAGGTCGCGCAGGTCGGTCAGGGAGAGCCGGCAGTCGATGTGTTCGGGGCGCGGGGTGAGCGCCACGATGCCGTGTCCGTACGGGAGGGTCAGGGTGCGGCGGTACGCGCCGTCCCGCCACTCCTCCACGCCGGGGACGGCGGTGGCGGCGAGGTGCCCGAAGAGGTTGTCGGGGCACAGCGGCTTACGGAAGGGGAGGCGGAGGGCGAGGGTGGTGAGCGGGGGCGCGTCGCCGGTACCGCCGCCGCTGCCGCCCGTGCCGCCGGTGTCGCCCTCGTCGGGCCGCGCTGCCGGTCGGGCGCGCTGCCGCAGCTCGCTCGGCGACAGCGCGAAGACCTCCCGCACCGTGTCGTTGAAGGTACGGATGGAGGCGAACCCGGCGGCGAACGCGATCTCCGCCATCGGCAGCGCGCTGGTCTCGATGAGCAGCCGCGCGGTCTGGGCGCGCTGGGCCCGGGCGAGGGCGAGCGGCCCGGCGCCCAGCTCGGCCAGTAGCTGGCGTTCCACCTGCCGCGGGCTGTACCCGAGGCGCGCGGCCAGCCCCGGTACCCCGTCCCGGTCCACCACCCCGTCGCCGATCAGCCGCATGGCCCGCGCGACCGCGTCGGCCCGCTCGTTCCACTGCGGGGAGCCGGGACTGGCATCGGGCCGGCACCGCTTGCAGGCCCGGAAACCGGCCTGCTGCGCGGCGGCGGCGCTCGGGTAGAAGCGCATATTGGCCGGCTTGGGAGGGACCACCGGGCAGCTCGGCCGGCAGTAGATCTTCGTCGTGGTGACGGCGGTGAAGAACCACCCGTCGAAACGGGCGTCCTTGGACTGCACGGCGCGTACGCACCGCTCGGTGTCGGTGTGCATGCCTCAAGGATTTCGCAGGCGGCGCCCGGTGGCTGGCGAGAATCCGACATGGACGTGGCGGTCCAGGGGCCTCCGGGCCCCCTCCCGCGCCCGGTCTATTCCTCCAGCGCCGCCGCGAAGGCTTCCCGGCCCCGGTCGTCGAAGACGACGAAGCGGACCTCGTCCAGCGGGCCGGTGCCGCGGGCGAGCGCCTCGCGCACCGTCCGCACGGCGATCCGCGCGCCGTCGTCCAGCGGCCACCCGTACACGCCCGTCGAGATCGCCGGGAAGGCGACCGTACGGGCCCCCAGACCCACCGCCACGCCCATCGACTCCCGATAACAGGAGGCGAGCAACGCGGACCGGTCCTCCTCCCGTGAGTACACCGGTCCCACCGTGTGCACGACCCAGCGGGCCGGCAGGTCGCCCGCCGTGGTCGCCACCGCCTGGCCGGTGGGCAGCCCGCGGCCGTACCGGGACGCGCGCAGCGCCCGGCACTCCTCCAGGATGCGCGGCCCGCCCCGCCGGTGGATCGCCCCGTCCACACCCCCGCCGCCCAGCAGCGAGGAGTTGGCGGCGTTCACGACGGCGTCCACGTCCTGCTCGGTGATGTCCCCGAGGACGAGCGTCAGCCGCGCGCCCTCGTCGTGCCTGTCCTTGCCCGTACTCATACGGGCATCATCGCGCAGCCGCCGCGCCCGCCGCAGGCTGTGGGGCGGACCCCGGTACGCAGGCGCTCAGCCGCGGGTCTCCCTGATGCGGCGCCAGGCGGCCCTGGCCGCGTTGTGGCCGCACATGCCGTGGACGCCGCCGCCCGGCGGGGTTGCCGAGGAGCAGAGGAAGACGGCGGGGTGGGAGGTGGTGTACGGATTGCGGCGGGGCTTGGGACGGAGCAGGGTCTGCAGGCCGGAGAAGGAACCGACGCCGATGTCGCCGCCGACGTAGTTGGCGTTGCGCGCGGCCAGTTCGGGCGGGCCCGCTGTCGCGCGGGCCAGTACGAGGTCGCGGAAGCCGGGGGCGAAGCGCTCCAACTGGCGCTCGATGGCGTCGGTGAGGTCGCCCGTCCAGCCGTTGGGGACGTGGCCGTATACCCAGAAGGTGTGCTTGCCCTCGGGGGCGCGGGTGGGGTCGATCAGGCTGGGCTGGGAGGTGATGAGGAACGGGCGCTCGGGGGCACGGCCCTCATGGGCGTCGCGCAGCGCGCGGCCGATGTCGCCCTCGGTGGGGCCGACATGGACCGTACCGGCGCGGCGGGCCTCCTCGGAGGTCCACGGGGCGGGCCCGGACAGCGCGTAGTCGATCTTGAAGGCGGAGGGGCCGTAGCGGTACGAGGCGAAGGCGTTGCCGAGCCCCGCGATGCGGGCCAGCGCCGTCGGCGAGGTGTCGAAGATGTACGCGCGGGCGGGCGGCAGGTCGTCCAGGCGCTTGACTTCGTAGTCCGTGTGGATCACGCCGCCCTGGTCACGGAGGTACCCGGCGAGCGCGTCCGGGATGGCCTGCGAGCCGCCGCGGGCGATGGGCCAGCCGTACGCGTGCGCCGCCAGCATGAAGGTCAGGGCGATGGCGCCGGTGGCGATGCCGGTGAGCGGGTGGATGACGTGCGCCGCGCAGCCGGCGAAGACGGCGCGCGCCTTCTCGTCGTGGAAGCGGCGGTTCAGCACGGCCACGGGCGGGATGCCGGCCAGGCCGAAGCGGGCGAGCGTCACCGGGTCGCGCGGGAAGCCCTCGAAGACGCCGCGCATCATGTCGCGCGCGAGCGTGTCCCACTTGCCGCGGAAGGGGTCGACCAGGCGGCGGTACGGTCCGGCGTCGCGGACGCCGAAGGAACGCGCGGTCTCGCCCACGGAGCGGGAGAGCACGGCGGCGCTGCCGTCCGGAAAGGGGTGCGCCATGGGGAGTTCGGGGTGCAGCCACTCCAGGCCGTACCGCTCCAGGGGGAGGTCACGGAAGGCGGGCGAGCCGATCCCGGTGGGGTGCACGGCCGAGCAGGGGTCGTGCCGGAAGCCGGGGAGCGTCAGCTCCTCCGTACGCGCGCCGCCGCCGATCGTGTCGCGGGCTTCGAAGACCTCGACGGACATGCCCCGGCGGGCCAGTTCGACCGCCGCCGTCAGGCCGTTCGGTCCGGCTCCGATCACCACGGCATCGAGCATCGTCGGCACCTGCGCCACTCCCCTCGTGTCGATCCTCCGCGTCGAGGATCAGTCGGCGGCCGAGCCCGTGTCACCTGCCATTGAGCCTGTGTCACCGGCCAGCAGGTCGAGGATACGCCGGGCGGTCGCCTCGTCCCGCGCCGCGGTGAACGGCAGGGTGTTGCCCCCGGATATCCGGAACGGCGCGCCGGAGAGGGTCATGCTCGCGCCGCCCGCCTCCTGGACGAGCAGCAGGCCCGCCGCGTGGTCCCAGGCGTTCTCCCACGTGAACGCCGTGGCCTCCAGAGTGCCGCGGGCGACGGCCAGGTACTCCAGGCCCGCCGAGCCGCAGGGGCGGGGCGCGACGCCCTCGCAGACCAGGCCCGACAGCGCGCGCTTCTCGGCGACGGTGGTGAAGTCGTGGTGCGACATGGCCACTTCGAGGATCTTGCCCTCGTGCGGCGCGCCGGCGCGGAGCCGGCGGCCGTTCAGCCGGGCGCCGCCGCCGCGCACCGCGACGGCCATCTCCTCCAGCGCCGGCGCGTACGTCCAGGAGGCCAGCAGCTCGCCGCGGTGGGCGAGCGCGACCAGGGTCGCGAAACCGGGGTCGCCGTGCACGAACTGCCGCGTGCCGTCGACCGGGTCCACGATCCACACGGGCGCGTCGCCGCGCAGCGCGCCCAGCACCGCAGGGTCGGCGTGCACCGCTTCCTCCCCCACCACGGCCGAGCCGGGCAGCAGGGCGGTGAGGGCGGTCGTGAGGTGCTCCTCGGCGCGCTGGTCGGCGATGGTGACCAGGTCGTGCGGGCCGTTCTTCTCCACCACCTCGTGGGCGGCGAGCTGCCGGAAGCGCGGCAGGATCTCGGCCGCCGCGGCCTCGCGGACGGCCTTCTCGACGGCGTCCAGGTCGACGGCCGCGAGCACGGCCTCCGCCGTCACGGCCGAGCCCGTCATGTCCGCCCTGTCCGTCCTGTCGTCGTTGTTTGCAGGAATCGCAGGAATTGCTTCGATCATGTCTCCATGGAAGCACGGACCACTGACACGGCACCTGGCGTCCAGATGAACCCCAGGTGCACGCGGACAGTGGTGACCTGTGGTGTCCGGTCGGTATCGGGGAGTCAGCGGCCCACCGCGTATCCCTGCATTCCCCGCGGGTTCGCGGCGGCGGACAGTACGCCGGTCTCCGGGTCGCGGGCGACCGCGCACAGACGGCCCTCGGACCAGGGGTCACCGACGGTCACGTCGTGACCGCGCTCCCGCAGCCCCGCGACGACCTCCTCGCCGATACGGGACTCCACCGTCACGCTCCCCGGGCGCATGGCGCGCGGGAAGAAGGAGCCGGGGAAGGAGTCGGTGTGCCAGTTCGGCGCGTCGATCGCGCCCTGGAGGTCGAGGCCGCCGCGTACGGGCTCGCGCACCGCCACGGCCAGGAAGAAGTGCAACTGCCACTGGTCCTGCTGGTCACCGCCCGGCGTGCCGAAGGCCATCACCGGCACCCCGTCGCGCAGCGCCAGGGACGGGGTGAGGGTCGTGCGCGGGCGGCGGCCCGGGGTGAGGGAATTGGGCAGCCCCTCCTCCAGCCAGGCCATCTGCAGCCGCGTACCGAGCGGGAAGCCGAGGCCCGGGATCACCGGGTTGGACTGGAGCCAGCCCCCGGAGGGCGTGGCCGAGACCATGTTGCCCCAGCGGTCGACGATGTCGATGTGGCAGGTGTCGCCACGGGTGGCGCCGTTGCGGTCCACTTCGGGGGCGACGGCGGCCTTGCCCGCGCCCCCGGTGCCGGTCGCGACGGTCGGTTCGCCGGCGCCGGAGACGCCCAGCGCGTCGAAGCCCGGCTCTCCGGCGGCCACGGCGGCGGCGTGCTTACTGAGGCGCGGGGCGCGGCCCTCGGGGCGGCCGGGGCGCAGCTCGTACGAGGCGGTGCCGCCGATCAGCGCCCTGCGCCCGGCGTTGTACTCGGCCGAGAGCAGCGTCCCCAGTGGTACGTCGGCCGCGCCCGCGCCCTCCGCGTCGCCGTACCACGCCTCGCGGTCGGCCATCGCGAGCTTGGTGCCCTCGATGAGGGTGTGGACGTACTCGGCGCTCCCGTAGGCGGGCAGTTCCTTGGGGAGCAGCGCGAGCTGCTGGAGGAGGGCCGGGCCCTGTGACCAGGCGCCCGCCTTGGCGACGGTCCAGCCGTTCCAGTCGTACGTGACCGGCTCCTCGTACGTGGCCCGGAAGGCGGCGAGGTCGTCGCCCGTGAGCGTGCCGGCGTGCCGCTCACCGGAGGTGTCCATGGCGGGGCGCGCGGCGAAGGCGGCCATCGCCTCGCCGATGAAGCCCTCGCGCCAGATGCGGCGGGCCGCGTCGATCTGTGCCTCGCGGCCGGGGCCCGCCGCCTCGGCCTCGCGGACCAGCCGCTCCCAGGTGTCGGCGAGCGGCTCGTTCCGCAGGAGTCCGCCGGGAGCCACGGAACGGCCGCCGGGGAGGTACAGCTCGGCCGAGGTCGTCCACTCGTTCTCGAAGAGCTCGCGGACGGTCTCCACGGTCTCGCCGACGCGTTCGACGGCCGGGTGGCCATTGCGTGCATACCCGATGGCGTACGAGAGGACCTCGGCGAGCGACTTCGTACCGTGGTCGCGGAGCAGCACCATCCAGGCGTCGAACGCGCCCGGTACGGCGGCGGCGAGCGGGCCCGTGCCGGGGACGAGGTCGAGGCCGAGCGAGGTGTAGTGCGCGACGGTCGCGCCGGCCGGGGCGGGGCCCTGGCCGCACAGCACCTGTACGGGGCCGCCGGCCGGGGCGAGGATGATCGGGACCTCGCCGGCCGGGCCGTTCAGGTGCGGCTCGACGACGTGCAGTACGAAGCCGGCGGTGACCGCGGCGTCGTAGGCGTTGCCGCCGCCCTCCAGGACGGCCATGGCGGACTGGGACGCCAGCCAGTGGGTGGACGAGGCCATTCCGAACGTGCCATTGAGGGTGGGGCGGGTGGTGAACAAACTGGCTCCTGTCGGTGACTTGGTGCGGGTGCGTTGTGGCGCGCCGGGATCGCCCTGCGGGCTCGTCCTCAATCGCCGGACGGGCTTGTGTTGGCCAGGTGGCACGCCACTCTGCGGGACATGGCGGGCGGCTCCCTCAGCTCCCGCAGCTCCGGTACCTCCGTGCGGCAGCGGTCCATCGCCACCGGGCAGCGCGTGTGGAAGTGGCAGCCCGGGGGTGGGGACAGGGGGCTCGGGAGGTCGCCGGTCAGGACGATGCGTTCGCGGGTGCGCTGGAGGGTGGGGTCCGGTACGGGGGCCGCGGAGAGGAGGGCCTGTGTGTACGGGTGGAGGGGGTCGGCGAAGAGCTGTGCCGTCGGGGCCTCCTCGACGATCCGGCCCAGGTACATCACGGCGATCCGGTCCGCCAGGAACTCCACGGCCGCCAGGTCGTGGGTGATGAACAGGCAGCCGAAGCCGCGGTCCCGCTGCAGGTCGGCGAGGAGGTTGAGGACGGATGCCTGGACGGAGACGTCCAGGGCCGAGGTCGGCTCGTCGGCGATCAGGAGGTCCGGGGCTACGGAGAGCGCGCGGGCGAGGGAGATGCGCTGGCGCTGGCCGCCGGAGAGCTCGTGCGGGTGCCGGTCGGCGTGTTCCGGGCGCAGCCCGACCTGGCCGAGCAGCTCCTCGGCGCGGCCCCGGAGGCCGGACCTCGGTACCAGGCGGTGCAGCCGCAGCGGCTCGGCGACGATCTGCCCGATCGTCATGCGCGGGTCGAGCGAGGAGGACGGGTCCTGGAAGACCAGGTGCATGTCGGTGCGGAGCGGGCGCAGGGCGCGGCGCGAGAGGTGGGTGATGTCGGTGCCCTTCAGGGCGATGCGGCCGCCGGTCGGCTCGTCCAGGCGGACCACGCAGCGGCCGACCGTGGACTTGCCACTGCCCGACTCCCCCACCAGGCCGAGCACTTCGCCGCGCCCGATGGTGAGGCTGACGCCGTCCACGGCGCGCACGGTGCCGCCGGAGGTGGTGAAGTGCCGTTCCAGATCGCGTACTTCAAGTACGGGGGCGTCGTCCGTTGCGGAGGCGCGCGGGGCCGGGATGTTGTGTACGGCGCTCATCGGGCGGCCTCCTCATGCGTCACTGCGACGGGGTGCCAGCACGCCACCCGGTGGCCCGAGTCGGGTGTCAGCGGCGGTCGCGCCGTCCCGCAGCGTTCATCCGCGTGCGCGCAGCGGTCGGCGAAGGTGCAGGCGTCCGGCTGGGCGGTCAGGCTCGGTACCAGTCCGGGGATCTCCGGCAGCCGGCGCTTGCCTTCCTGGCCCGGCCGCAGCACGGCGCCCAGCAGGCCGCGTGTGTACGGGTGCCGGGGCGCGGCGAACAGCTCGTCGACCGGGGCCTGTTCGATGGCCCGGCCCGCGTACATCACCAGCACCCGGTCCGCCGCGTCGGCGACCACGCCCAGGTCGTGGGTGATGAGGACGATCGCGGTGCCGAGGCGTTCGCGCAGCGACTGGAGGACTTCGAGGATGCCGGCCTGGACGGTGACGTCCAGCGCGGTGGTCGGTTCGTCGGCGATGAGGACGGCCGGGTCGCAGGCCACCGCGATGGCGATCATGACGCGCTGCCGCATACCGCCGCTGAGCTGGTGGGGGTACTCCGCCACGCGGCGCTCCGGGGCGGGGATGCCGACCAGGCCGAGCAGTTCGACGGACCTCTCCTTCGCCTCCGCGCGACTCAGGCCCTGGTGGCGGCGGAGTACCTCGCCGATCTGGCGGCCGACGGTGAGGACCGGGTTCAGCGAGGTCATCGGCTCCTGGAAGATCATCGCGAGGTCCTTGCCGCGGACCTTCGCCAGCTCCTTCTCGGCAGCGCCGGCCAGCTCCCGGTCGCCGAGCCGGACGGACCCTGTGACGGTCGCGGTGGACGGCAGCAGGCCCATGACGGCCATGGAGGTGACGGACTTGCCGCAGCCGGACTCGCCGACGATGGCGAGGACTTCCCCGGGCGCCACGTCGTACGAGAGGGAGTCGACGGCATGCACGGTGCGGGTGTCGGAGCGGAAGGAGACGGACAGGTCGCGGACGCTCAGTACGGGTGCGCCCAGAGCCTGGCGACTCGTCGAGGGCTTCATCGGGTGCCTCCGCGGGGGTCGAGGACGTCGCGCAGTCCGTCGCCGAGCAGGTTGAAGGCCAGCGTCGCGGCGACGATGGCGAGGCCGGGGAAGACCGCCATCCAGGGCGCGGGGCCGAGGAAGGGCTGGGCGCCGGCGAGCATCACGCCGAGCGAGGGGGCCGGGGGCTGGACGCCGAGGCCGAGGAAGCTGAGCAGCGCCTCGCCGATGATCGCGGCGGGGATGCCGACGGTGGCCTGGACGATCAGCGCCGAGGTGGCGTTCGGGAGGATGTGCCGCGCGAGGACGGTGCCGTCGCCGCCGCCGTTGACGATCGCGGCGCCCACGTAGTCCAGGTGCTTGAGGCGCAGCGTCTCGGCACGTGTGATGCGGATGACGGCCGGCACCTGCGAAATCCCGATGGCGAGCGTGGCGTTGAGCAGCGACGGGCCGAGGACGGCGGCCAGTCCCACGGCGAGGACGAGGAACGGGAAGGCGAGGAGGGTGTCGGTGAGCCGGGAGACCGCGGAGTCGGCGTACTTGCCGTAGTACCCGGCGGCCAGGCCCAGCGGTACACCGATGAGGAAGGCCAGTACCACGGCGAGCAGGCCCACCTGCATGGACGCGCGGGCGCCGTAGATCACCCGGGAGAGCTGGTCGCGGCCGAGGTCGTCGGTGCCGAGCCAGTGCGCCCAGGAGGGCGGCGCCAGCGCGGCGTCGAAGTCCGGCCCTGCCGGGTCGTACGGGGCGAGCAGCGGGGCGCAGAGTGCCGCCAGTACGAAGACGGCGGCGATCACGGTGCCGGTGAGGGCGAGCCGGTTCCTGCGCAGGGCGCGCAGCCGGGTGCGCAGGGTGCCGGGGCGCGGCGCGCCGGCGGGCGGCACGGCGGGCGCAACCGGGGCGTCAGCAGCGGCTGGGGTGGCCGGGCTGTCCGGAGTGGCGGTCATCGGGCGCCTCCGAGCCGGATGCGCGGGTCGATGACCGAATAGAGCACATCGACCGCGAGGTTGACGAGGATGTAGGCGGCGGAGGTGCACAGCACCACGCCCTGGAGCATCGTGTAGTCGCGGGTGAAGACCGCGTCGATGGTGAGCTTGCCGAAGCCGGGCAGGACGAAGATCTGCTCGGTGACGACGGCGCCGGAGATGAGGTGGCCGAGCTGGAGGCCGAGGACGGTCACCACGGTCACCAGGCTGTTGCGCAGCGCGTGCCCGCCGATGACCTGGCGCCGCGAGAGGCCCTTGGCACGGGCGGTGCGGACGTAGTCGGCGGAGAGGCTGTCGAGCATCGCGCCGCGGGTCTGCCGCATCACGACGGCCGCGAGCCCGGAGCCGAGGACGACGGCCGGCAGCACCATGCGCCGCAGATTGTCGACCGGATCCGTGCCGAAGGGCACGTAACCGGACGCCGCGAAGACCGGTACGGCGATCGCGAAGGCGAGGACGAGGACGATGCCGAGCCAGAAGGTGGGGACGGACAGCCCCAGCAGGGCGACGGCGTTGGCGAGCCACTCGGTCGCCCTGCCGCGTCGCACGGCCGCCAGGACGCCCGTCCCGATGCCGAGGACGACGGCCAGGAGGAGGGAGAGCGCGGCCAGTTCGAGCGTGACGGGAAGGGCGTTGAGGATCGAGTCCAGGACGGGCAGACCGGTGCGGGCCGAGGTGCCGAGGTCGCCGGTGAGGGCGTGGCCGACGAACCGTCCGTACTGGACCACGATGTTGTCGTTCAGCCCGTACGCCTCGCGGATCGCGGCCAGCGCCTCGGGGCTGCGCTCCTCGCCGGCCAGCGCGAGGGCCGGGTCGCCGGGCAGGGCGCGGATGCCGGCGAAGACGACGACGCTGACGAGGAAGAGCGTGATGACCGATTGCCGGAGCCGGGTGAGGAGATATCTGCTCATCGGGCGCACCCCGCGTTCATGAAGCAGTTCATCGGGCGTACCCCGCATCCTTGACGCGCACCAGGCCGTCGCCGTAGACCCGCACGCCCGCCACGTCCTTCCGTGCCACGACGTAGTTCTTCTGCCGGTAGAGGTAGATCAGCGCGTACTGGTCGCCTATACGGTCGGCGAGTTGTGTGTATACGCGGGCGCGGCCTGCTCGGTCGGCGGTGGTGCGGCCCTCGGCGATCAGCCGGTCGATCGCCGGGTCCGAGATGCCGTAGGTGTTCATGGCGCCGGCCGTGCCGACGAAGGAGGCGATGTTGCCGTCCGGGTCGAGCCGCCCGGACCAGCCGCTGACGTACGCGTCGAACTGCCCTGCGTCGGTCTCCTCCAGGAGCGTCGCGTACTCCATGGGCCGCAGCCTTACGTCGAAGCCCGCCTCGCGCGCCATCGCCTGGATCACCTGGCCCAGGCGGCTGTCCTCGGGCGAGGTGGAGACCTTCAGCTCGATCAGCACCGGGAGCTTGACGCCCGCCTCTTTGAGCAGCTTCTTCGCGCGCGGCAGATCGCGCTCCGGGCAGCCGTCGGCCCCCGGTGCGAGGGCCGACTCCGGCGAGACGGGGCCGCAGGCCGGCTCGTACATGCCCTGGAAGACGACCTTGTTGATCAGCTTGCGGTCCAGGGCGAGCGCGAAGGCTTCGCGGACGCGCGGCTCACGGGCGAGCACCGTGCGCAGCTTCCCGGGCTTCTCCCCCGTCCCGTGCACATTGCCGATGTTGAAGCCGAGGCCCTGGTAGCCGAGCGAGGGCGAGTTGAAGAGCTGGAGCTGCGGCTCGGTGAGCGAGCTCTGCACCTCCACGGGACCCATCTGGTCGCCGACCTGCACGTCACCGGAGCGCAGGTTCGCGAGCCGGACGCTGCCGTCGGTGATGGTCTTGTAGACGACGCGGTCCAGGTGGACCTTGTCCGCGTCGTAGTACCGGGGGTCCTTCGCCAGCACGATCCGGTCACCCGCGACGCGCTCGACGTACTTGAACGGGCCGACGCAGGAAGGGTGGTTGGTGAAGTTCTTGCCGTACTTCGCGAGCGCCCGCGGGGACATGACCATGCCCGCGCGGTCGGCGAGCACGCCGGTGAGCGGGACGTACGGCCCCTTGAGGCGAATGCGGACGGTGTACGGGCCGGCGGCCTCGGCCTTGACGAGCGGGCCGAGTTCGGTGGCGCGGGCGGAGCCGGGGAGGGTGCGGTGACGTTCCAGGGAGCGGGCGACGGCGGCCGCGTCGAGGCGGGTGCCGTCGCTGAACGTCACGCCGTGGCGGACCGGGACGGTCACGGTCCGGCCGCCGTCGGAGGTCTTCGGCAGGGCCGCCGCCAACTGCGGCACGACCTTGCCCGCGTGGTCGGTGTCGTACAGCTTCTCGCACATGCCGGCGAAGACGGTGCGGCCGACGAGGGTCTGCGCGAGGGTCGGATCGAGCTTGTCGGGGTCGGACTTGAGGGCGACGGTGAGCGTGCCGCCGTCCCGCACGGGGCGCGGGTCGGTCATCCGGAGCCCGCCCACCTCGGTGGCGGCGGAGGTGAGCGACCCGCACCCCGCGGCGCCGATCACCAGCCCAACCGCCAAGGGAACAGCCGCTGTTCGGCGCACGTGACCCTACCTCCCGAACGATCATCAAGAACGAGAACGCATCGCGAACGATCACCAGGAACGAATGCAGCAGACCGTATTTCGCATACAGACGACCGGCAAGAGGCCGTCCCGGATCTTGAGGAAGTTTCTGGTTACATCTAAATAACCGCGCCCGACAAACCGGCCAAGTCCCCCGCCACCGCCCGCTCCACGCTGCGTACGCTGACGACATGAGCAGCACGGACGACCCCACCCACGACCCCCTCGACGGACCGGGCGGCGGCTCCGATGACGGCGCCCGGCGCCCCCTGGTCGCGATCCTCAGCGGTGCCGGGATCTCCACCGACTCCGGCATCCCCGACTACCGCGGGCCGAACGGGGTGTGGCGCCGCGACCCGGATGCCGAGAAGCTCGTCACGTACGCGTACTACATGAACGATCCCGAGATCCGGCGCCGGTCCTGGCTGATGCGGCGGGACGGCCCGGCGCTCCGCGCGCGGCCGAACGCCGCGCACGAGGCCGTCACCGCCCTGGAGCGCTCCGGAGTCCCCGTCCGCGTGATCACCCAGAACGTCGACGGGCTGCACCAGCTCGCCGGGATGCCCGGCCGCAAGGTCCTGGAGCTGCACGGCAACGCCCGTACCGCGGTGTGTACAGAATGCCGCGCCCGGACGCCGATGGCCGACGCGCTGGCCCGGGTGACCGCGGGCGACCCGGACCCCGCGTGCCTCGACTGCGGCGGGATCATGAAGTCCGCGACCGTGATGTTCGGCGAGAGCCTGGACCCGGAGGTACTGGGCGCGGCGATCACAGTGGCGAAGAACTGCGACGTGTTCGTCGCGGTCGGCACCAGCCTCTCGGTCCAGCCCGCCGCCTCGCTCGCGGGCCTGGCCGCCGAACACGGCGCCCGCCTGATCATCGTCAACGCCGAGCCGACCCCGTACGACGCGCTCGCCGACGAGATCGTCCGCGACCCGATCGGCGAGGCGCTGCCCCGGCTGCTGGCCGGTTTGCACCCGTGACCGACGTGCTTGACCCCTTTGGTGGGGAATGACGGCCTCGGCGATACGGTTGACCGGGCGGCCGGCCGGTCCGGACGGCCGCGGAGACGTGGAGGGTGAGCGCCGTGCAGAGCAGGCATCACGGTGAGTACAAGGTGCCCGGCGGCAAGCTGGTCGTCGTCGATCTGGAGGTCGCGGACGGCGTACTGCGCCACGTGCGCGTCGCCGGGGACTTCTTCCTGGAGCCGGACGACGCGCTCCTGGACATCAACGCGGCCCTGGAAGGCGCGCCCGCCGACACCGGCACCCGGGGCCTGGCCGACCGCATCGAGGCCGCCCTCCCCGAGGGTGTCGCCATGATCGGCTTCACCGCGGAGTCGGTCGGCGTCGCGGTCCGCCGGGCCGTCGCCCAGGCCACCGACTGGACCGACTACGACTGGCAGATCATCCACGAGCCGCCGCAGGCGCCCGCGCTGCACATGGCGCTGGACGAGGTACTGACCACCGAGGTCGCCGAGGGCCGGCGCCCGCCGACGCTCCGCGTCTGGGAGTGGGACCGCCCCGCCGTGATCATCGGCAGCTTCCAGTCGCTGCGCAACGAGGTGGATCCGGCGGGCGCCGAGAAGCACGGCATCACGGTCGTCCGCCGGATCAGCGGCGGCGGTGCGATGTACGTCGAGCCCGGCAACACCATCACGTACTCCCTCTGCGTCCCCGAGTCCCTGGTCCACGGCCTCACCTTCGCCGAGAGCTACGCCTACCTCGACGACTGGGTGCTCGGGGCGCTCGGCGACATGGGCATCAACGCCTGGTACAAGCCGCTCAACGACATCGCGACGGACGCCGGCAAGATCGCCGGCGCGGCCCAGAAGCGCATCGTGGCGGGCTCCGGAGCCGTCCTGCACCACGTGACGATGTCCTACGACATCGACGCGGACAAGATGGTCGAGGTGCTCCGCATCGGCAAGGAGAAGCTCTCCGACAAGGGCACCACCAGCGCCAAGAAGCGGGTCGACCCGCTCCGCCGCCAGACCGGCCTCCCCCGCTCCGAGGTCATCACCCGCATGATCGCCTCCTTCCGCGCCCGCTACGGCGGCACGGACGGCACGGTCACGGACGAGGAGTTCGCCCGCGCCCGCGACCTGGCGACCACCAAGTTCAGCGACCCGGAGTGGACGTCCCGGGTGCCGTAACCGGCCCTCGCAGGAGCACTTCGCCCGCTCAACTCCGCGGTAAACCCACCCACTCCGTTCCCTTCCGCACAGACCTCATTACCCCGAAGAATGGGTTCACGTTCCACGCGTTCCATTAGCCTCTCCCCGACACACCGGCCACGGCGCGCCGGTTTCCCGTTCCCGGGCGGGAGAGCACTCCAGGGGGAGGAGTCCGTGCGTGATGATCTGGGGTTCGAGAAGCTGCTCAGCGAGGAGGGCTTCTTCGCGCGCCTGTTCGGGCGATCGCCGTCGGGCAGCGGGCGGGAGCAGTTGTACGGCCCCGACCTTCCGGTCGTACTGCTCACCGGCGGCCCCGGCATGGGCAAGGGGCGGCTGCTGCGCGCGGTGCGGGATCGGTTCGCCACCAAGGTGCCGGTGATCTATCTGGACACCGGCTCGCCGGTGTACGCGGACCGGGCGGAGCCGGAGCCGGGCGCCCGCTCGGATGCGACCGAGGCCCTGGCCGAGGTCGCCCGGCGGCTGTGCACCTGGCAGGGGACGGGCGGTTCCTTCGCGTTCCCCCGGCTCTTCACGGGCCTCGCGGTGATCGCGACCGGCGCCGCCGAGGGCACCCCGGAGGCGGTCGCGACGGAGGTCGAACGGTACGAGGAGCTGCCCCAGAGGGGGCGCCTCCGCGGCCTGGGGGCAGGCGACTTCTGGCGGGGTGTGCTCCGCGGCAGCGTCCGGAACCTGCTGACGACCCTGTCCGGGCAAGAGCTCGACCCGTACTCGGCGGCGGTGAGCAACGCGCTGCTGGACGCCCTCTTCGAGCGCCTGGCGCCCCGGGGAAAGGTGGAACTGGAGCGGATCTACGGCGCGTATCCCGGCGCCGCCGGCCAGCCCAAGCACGGGCTGAGCAATCTCGCCGCCGACTTCCAGGCCGGCGGCGAGGCACGGGAGCTGGCCGAAGGGTTCCTCTTCCGGGCGCTCCGCGAGGACCTGGAGGCGGCATACGCCTCGATGGTCGGCCGGCTGAGCAGGGTCGGCCGCCCGGGGCTGCTGCTGGATCACGCGGTGTCGCCCCTGGGAGAGCGGCTGCTGCGCGCCGTGCTCGCCGACCGCCGGGCCGGGCAGCGCGACCGCGTGGTGATCGTGGGCACGGCGCTCCGGGCGGACGGCGGCGCCTTCCTGCACGGCGGCCTGCCGCCGGAGGAGGTGGTGCCGCCGGCGGAGTTCCGGCCCGCCAACGGCGGCCCGCCCGCGTGGTCCCGGCGCACGGACGCGGGGCCGGACCGGGCGCCGCTGGCCGACGGAGTACTGCTGCTGCGGATGCCGTTCCTCACCGGGGACCAGCTCCGCCGGGAGACCGAGCGCCGGCAGAAGCACGCGGAGCCGGAGGGCGGCGCGAACCGCCGCCGCATCGACGCCGCCGTGGCGCGGCTGAGCGGCGGGCGGCCGCACACGGTGATCCGGCTCGCCGCCGCGGCCGCGGCCTTCCGGATGCCCGAGGACGCCAACGACCGGGACCTGCTGGCCGCCCCGCTGCTGCTCCCCGGCGACGGCACCACCGAGCGGCCGGTGACGGAAGTACTGCTCCAGGAGCTGGTCCTGGACCAGCTCCCGGTGGGGCTGCCGAGCGAACACCGCGACCAGTGGCTGGATCTGCTCACGCATCTGTCGGTGGCACACGATGAAGAGTGTGCGGACGTCCTGCTGCGACACCATCAGGCCGGCCGGGTTCACCACCTGACGGTGCATCATGTCTCGCAGTTGCTCACCGACACCGGGTGGCCGAGCTGCGAGCGGCATTTCATCGGGGACTTCGGGCTGCGCCAGATGCTGGTGCACCGGTTGTACGGGCTGCGCCCCGGCGCCGCCGCCTGGTACGCCGATCATCATCTGCTGCGGGACCACTACGCGCTGCGCGCGGCGACGGGCGAGGAGACACGCGGCGGCGCGTTCCGCTCGGTCACGGCGCACCGCATGAACCACCATCTCGTCTCCGGCGGTGCGGACGACGTGGCCCGCCATCTGGCCGCCACGCTGCCCGGGCGCCCCGAGGAGTGGTGCGCGGAGCTGCTGGAGATCGCCCAGGCGCCGTATCCGGGCGGTGCGGACGCCCGGCGGGAGCGCGCCCAGGGCCTGGTGACGGCGGACGGACCGGCGCTGCGCCGCACCGTCGACCAGCTGCTGCACGCGGTGTGGCTGTGCGAGGAGCGGACCAGGCCGACCGGAAAGGAGACGGCCCGCACGCTGGCCAAGCTGCTGGGACTCCTCTCGATCATGGAGTTCGACGGCGCGGGACAGCTCAGCAGGACGGCGACCCACTGGAGCGGCCTGGCGGCGAACGAGCAACCGCTGCTGCGCTGCACCTGCACAGAGCAGCTCGGGCGAAGGAGATAACGGGGATGCCCATCTGGAAGAAGATCCTCTACGCGCTGCTGGGCGTAGGCGCGCTGGCCGGGTGCGTGTGGCTCGCGGTGCTCATCACCCACAAGCTGGACACCTGTACCGAAGGAATCGAGCGGGTCGGCGACGAGTGCATCGGCGTCAATGGCGAGGGCTACGACTTCGGCACGCCGGAGATCCGCGACGTGTCCCGGGCCATCGCGGCCCAGAACAAGAAGATCGACGGCCAGCCGCACGTCACGGTGGCGGTGATGCTGCCGCTCCAGTCGGACCGGGCGGCGCTGCGCCGCCAGATGCGCAGCGACCTCCAGGGCGCGTACCTGGGCCAGCGGCAGGCCAACGAGGGCGAGGGCGAGCCGCCGAAGATCCGGCTGGTACTGGCCAACCCCGGGCGGGACTACAAGCAGCAGGGGAAGGTAGTGGACACCCTGCTGCGGATGGCCGACTCGCCCACGGACCGGCTGCGCGCCGTCACGGGCTTCAACCTCAGCCTCGGTGACACCGAAAAGGCCGTCAAACGGCTGACGGCGCACAAGGTCCCGGTGCTCGCCTCGCGGATCAGCGGGGACCGGATAGCGAACGAGGACCGGACGGACGGCACGGCGAAGCTGCGGTTCCCGGGCCTCGCCCGGATCATCCCCACCAACCACGACGCGGCCCAGGCGCTGGCCAACTTCAACGGCGAACGGGGCCGGGAGAACCGCAGGACGGTACTGGTCTACGACCAGCGTCAGGACGGCTACAGCGAATCGCTGGCAAAGGCGTTCAGTGGCATCAAGGAGAAGGGCCCGGCCGGTCCCGCCGCGATGCCCTTCGAGTCCCCGGCCATCGACGAGGCGGGCTCGACCGGCAACCAGTTCGCGCAGACGGCCAACAACATCTGCGATTCCGGCGCCGACACCGTGTACTTCGCGGGCCGCACGCTGCACCTGCGGATCTTCGCGCTCAAGCTCGCCCAGGTGGACTGCAAGAACCGGCACTACACCATCGTCAGCGGCTCCGACGCCGCCTCGCTGCGGCAGGCCATGACGGAGCAGAACTGGGCACAGCTCCGCGGCACCGACGGCAGGCCGAAGGTCACGGTGCAGTACGCGGCGCCCGCGCATCCGGACGCCTGGCGTACCGAGCTGGCCGAATGGAACCGGAAGTGGGAAGCGGAGCACAAGCGCAAGCCCACCGAGGCGGAGCTCCCCCAGTACCTCACCGAGCCCCTGGCGGCCCTGGACACCCTGAAGAAGCAGATCGAGAGCGCGCGCGGCGAGGGCGTACGGCTCGGCTCCGACCCGGATCTGCAGGACTCCCGGACGATGCTGGTGTACGACGGCCTCATCACCATCGGCAAGGCGCTGCACCAGGCACAGAAGGGCGGCGCCGAGGCGGTCCCCAGCCGCGAGGACGTCGGCAGGCAGTGGTCGCTGCTCCAGTCCCGGCACCGGGTGCGGGGCACGAGCGGCCTGATCTGTCTGACCAGCGGGGGCAACGCGTACGACAAGCCGGCCGCGGTGGTCGAGCTGGACCCGGGCCAACAGGGCCTGGGTCAGCTCAAGTTCGTCGGCCTGGGCTGGCCCACCGGGCATGAACAGCCGAAGAACTGCGTGATTCCCAGCAGTGCGCCCTAGTTCCTAGTGCGTGTCCGAGGGGTCTCCGCGGCGGTGGAGCATCAGCACCGTGTACAGCACGAGTGACGCGCCGAGGCCCACTGCCCAGCCGTAGTCCGCGAGGGGGCGGAGGAAGGGGAGCAGGCCGTCGGCGGGGAACGGGCCCTTCCCCGGGGCCGAGTAGGAGCCGCCGACCGCGAGGAGGCCGCCCACGGCGAAGGCGAGGACGGCCCGCCAGTTCCAGCCGGCCGTGTACCAGTAGCGGCCGCCCGGGCGGTAGAGGTCGGCGAGGTCGAGGACGGTGCGGCGGATGATCCAGTAATCCGCGATGAGGATGCCGGCGACGGTGCCGAGGAGGC
This sequence comes from Streptomyces ochraceiscleroticus, assembly GCF_000720485.1. GTDB lineage: Bacteria > Actinomycetota > Actinomycetes > Streptomycetales > Streptomycetaceae > Streptomyces > Streptomyces ochraceiscleroticus. The sequence continues at coordinate 44,789 of NZ_JOAX01000020.1, forward strand.
CGCCGACCACCCCGAGCCAGGTGAAGATGTACAGCTCGGGCGTGGCGGTGAGCTTCCACGGCAGGACCAGGACGCCGATCACGCCGGTGATCAGCGCGCCGCTGCGGAAGGTGAGGAAGCGCGGGGCGAGGTTGGCCAGGTCGTAGGCCGGGGAGACCACGTTGGCCGCGATGTTGACGCTGATCGTCGCGATGAGGACCGTGACCAGCGCGAAGAGCAGGCCGAAGACGTTGTCGGCCTTGCCCGCGAGGGCCACCGGGTCCCAGATCGGCACGCCGTACACCGCCTGGGAGCCGGAGGTCACCAGGACGGAGAGCAGCGCGAAGGCCGTCATGGTGGTGGGCAGTCCGAGCGTCTGGCCCCAGACCTGTGCGCGCTGCCCTGCGCCGAAGCGCGTGAAGTCGGGGATGTTCAGGGACAGCGTCGCCCAGAAGCCGATCATTCCCATGAGGGACGGGAAGAAGACCCGCCAGAAGTCCGTGCCCCAGCCCAGGGTGCCCGGCTGGTCCAGGAGGGGGCCGAGGCCGCCCGCCTTCGCCGCGATCCACGCGAGCAGGGCCACGGCGCCGATCAGGACGAAGGGCGCCGCCCAGTTCTCGAAGCGGCGCAGGGTCTCCATGCCGCGCGCGATGATGGCCAGTTCGAGCGCCCAGAAGGCGGCGAAGCAGAGCCAGAGAGTCCAGGGGTACCCGGCGACGGTTTCCGCCTTCGCCCAGCCGCCGCCGAAGATCTTGCCGAGCAGGATGTAGATGCCCTGGCCGCCGATCCAGGTCTGGATGCCGAACCAGCAGCAGGCGACGGCGGCCCGCACCAGCGCCGGGAGGTTCGCTCCGCGCAGTCCGAAGGACGCGCGGGCGAGGACCGGGAAGGGGATGCCGTACTTGGGTCCGGCATGCCCGGTGAGCAGCATCGGCAGCAGCACGATGACATTGGCGAGGGCGATGGTGAGGACGGCCTGTCTCCAGTCCATCCCCAGCGCTACCAGGCCGGAGGCCAGCGTCCAGGAAGGGATGTTGTGGGCCATCCCGACCCAGAGCGCGGCGAAGTTGTAGGTGGTCCAGTGGCGTTCGGCGGCGGGCACGGGACGCAGGTCGGCGTTGGCGAAGCGGCCGTCGGCCGGTATCGCGTCCGGTGGGAGCTCGATGCGGCCGCCCGGGTCCGGCCGCCCGTCTCCCCGGTTGTCCGCCGGCACCGTGGGCGTGTTCACTCCCCCGCCAGCGTCGGGATGATCTGCTCGCCGTACGCGTCGATCGTCGTTTCCTTCGCGTCGTGCATCGCGTACAGGGCGAACTGGTCGACGCCCAGGGCGCGCAGGGCGCGGAGCTTTTTGAGGTGCGCCTCGGGCGTGCCGAGGAGGCAGAAGCGGTCGACGATCTCGTCGGGGACGAAGGCGGTGTCGGGGTTGTCGGCGCGGCCGTGGTGCGCGTAGTTGTAGCCCTCGCGGGTCTTGATGTACGCGGTCAGCTCCTCGGGGACCATGCCGGAGTGCTCGCCGTACCGGCTCACCAGGTCCGCGACGTGGTTGCCGACCATGCCGCCGAACCAACGGCACTGTTCGCGGGCGCGGGCGAGGTCGTCGCCGATGTACGCGGGCGCCGCCACGCAGATGGTCAGCGCGTCCGGGTCGCGCCCGGCCTCGGTGGCCGCGTTCCGTACCGCCCTGACCATCCACTCGGTCAGGAAGGGGTCGGCGAGCTGGAGGATGAAGCCGTCGGCGAGCCGGCCGGCCATGGCCAGCGCCTTGGGGCCGTACGCGGCCATCCAGACGGGCAGCTTTCCGTCGCGGACCCACGGCAGCCGCAGCGGCTTGCCGTCCACGATGGCCTCGCGGCCCTCGGCGAGGTCGCGGATGACGGGGATGGCCTGGCCGAGGCGGGCGAGGGTGTTCGGGCGGCGCCCTGCGACCCGCATCGCCGAGTCGCCACGGCCGATGCCGCAGACCGTGCGGTTGCCGTACATCTCGTTCAGGGTGGCGAAGGTGGAGGCGGTGACCTCCCAGGTGCGGGTGCCGGGGTTGGTGACCATGGGGCCGACGATCAGCCGCTCGGTGTGTTCGAGGATGCGGCCGTGGATGACGAAGGGCTCCTGCCAGAGCACGGCGGAGTCGAAGGTCCAGCCGTAGCGGAAGCCCTGCCGTTCGGCGCGGCGCATGAGCCCGACCACGGCCGAGCCGGGCGGGTCGGTCTGCAGGACGACTCCGAAGTCCATCGCTTCCACTCCCTTGTATAGAGCCGGTGATGACGACTGGCGTCCCGGGTGAGGGTCTCCGCGCCCGGGCCCTGGCGGGTCAGGAGAGGTACTGGGAGGTGGCCCGCGGCGCGTACTGTCCGTGGCCCGCCCGGCCGGTGAACTCCCATCGCTCGATGACCATTTCACCGCGGGAGAGGACAGTCTCCACCTGACCGGTCACCCGCCGCCCCTCGTACGCGGAGTAGTCCACGTTCATATGGTGGGTTTCGGCCGACATGAGCTGCTCGGCGTGCGGGTCATAGATGACCATGTCGGCGTCGGCGCCGGGCGTGATCGTGCCCTTCTTCGGATACAGCCCGAACATCCGGGCCGGCGCGGCGCAGGCGATGGCGCGCAGAATCTGCCCGTCGTCGCTGTAGAACACCCCCGGGTAGGCCGTGAACAATTTGAAAAATGTGCGTGGGCGCCTACTTCTGTCGCGTGGTCCCGTACCCCGTGGGGGCCGCTTTCGACCTCTCCGGCAACAGCGGGTTCCGGCGGGCTGCAGACGCGGCTCTGCGGCGGCGTGGAGATAGTCGAATCGAAGGAACCGGTGATATGAAGATCGGGCAGTCCGTAGAGCGGCGGTACCGGTGTGCCCGCGGCGCAGCCAAGAGCGCATACAGCCTCTCCCCACGCCCCGGCGTGGAAATAGCGCAGAGCCCGCTGGTAGATGGCCTGTGGGCGCTGTCCTTGAGTGATGTGTCCGGGTAGATCTTTCCATCTCAGTCCATGCCGAACCTTGTGGAGTGACGCCTCGAAAGCGACCCGAGGAGGAACAATCCTGGACTTCTTCCTGGAGGTTGGCAAGAGGGACTCGACACGTTCCCACTGCGCATCACTGAGAGGCGGAGGAACCAGGCGCTCGCTGTCCCTGAACCATGCTTCGAAGGGGCATCCCGGTCGCCCAGCTGCGGACCGGCGCGCAGGGCGAGCTCCAGGATCTCCTTGGCCCGGTCCTCTTGCAGCTCGGTTTCCCGCAGCCGCTCCATCGCTTCGTCGCGCATCTTCAGGAGTTGCTGCTCTTTCCCTTTGAGGGACGTCACCGAGCCTCTCCGCGGCGAGCCGCTCGAGCTTGCGGGAAGTTGATTCACTCCTTTGCCGGAAGGTTCGAGCCAGAACGGGGGCACTCCTCCCGACCACCCACCGGCTTCCAGCTTCTTCTCCCTGCCGCCCACGATGCGGTCAAGGATCATGGCGTGTTCCAGCTCGACCATGTAGGCGAGGAGGCTGAGCTGGATTCCGAACATCTCGTCGTCGCTGTCGATGCGGCAGTCGGCGGTGGCCACGCGTACACCGCGGTCCGTGGTGTCATAGACCCAACGGTGGATGTCCTTCATGGTCCGGCCGACATCGGTGCGCCCCGACTGCCGATCACAGCCGGGGCAGTTCATACCGAGAAACAGTATTCGATGCTCTACCAGAGCGCCTCATTTCTCACTTTCGCTTTCCGCATTCACCACTGAATTCCAGCATCCCTTGACCTCAAAGAAAACCGAAGCCAAGCGCATCCTTTCCGTGACGCTGAAGGTTCGCGGTCTCCACGTCGCAGTGATGACCGCCGGCCGCGACGTAGCACCGCCTGCGTGGCAGAGCTGCCCTGCGGGATCGCCCTCTGCGTTCTCTTCGTTCGGGGTCGGCACTTTCCCCTCGGCCTCCGCACCGGGGGCGACTGCGCGCCTCATTGCCCGCTTCAGTTGGCCGCGGGCATCACCACCGGCTGCTTCTTCGCCCTGGCGGGACCCGTTGAGCACTTCCATAGCATGAGGGAGCATGCAGCATGCGCCCGGATGCCTGGTACCTCACCGAAGACGTCGACGACTTTCTCGTCCGGGCCGGAGACTTCCTGCGCTCACGGCCAGGCTTGCACGTCATGCAGCTGACGTGGGCCGAGAGAGTGCGAACGCGTGGAGCGGAGTCGTTCGGTACCGAAGTCCCCGTCTTCGGGCTGCTGGAGCGAGCGGGCGAGGCCTGTGCCACCTTCTACCGCCTCCCGCCCCGTGCTCTGGGCCTCTCCCCGCTCACGCCCGAGCAGGCCGACTCCCTCGCCGCTCACCTGGCCGCCCTCGGGCACTCCCTTCCCTCCATCAGCGCGGACCACAGCACAGCCACCGCTTTCGCCGAGGCATGGCAGCGGCACACCGGCGCGACGCCGAAGCTCCGCGACACGCGGCTCCGTCTCTACCGCCTCGACACACTCACCCCACCGGAGCCGATGCCGGCGGGCCGGGGCCGCGTGCTGGGCGAGCAGGACCTTGAGCAAACGATGTACTGGTGCGGCGAGTTCGCCAAGGCCGTCGGGGAGGTGGTCTCCATGGACGCCGACTCCTGGGCCGACACGCGCTTCGCCGACAAGCGCTACACGCTCTGGGAGACCCCGGACGGCACTCCCGTCTCCATCGCAGGAATGAACCCGATGATCGGCGGCCAGGTCCAAGTGGACATCGTCTACACCCCGGCGGTTACTCCCGGACCGGACGCTGGAAGCATGGTGGCCGCTGGCAAGACCATCGTGAGGTGATCGATGCGATCGCCTATGAGTTCCAGACCGGAACACAGTGAGGGCCCCCTCCAGGTGAACCGGCAGACCACGGGATTGGTCGGTCCCGCGGCGGGCTGACGGCTCCGCGAGGATCTGGCGGAGTTCGTGGATCGTGTGTTCGCCTGGCGTGGCGGGAACTGCGTCGCTGGGGCGAGTGGTATCTGCGGGGGCCTGGTCCTGGACGGGCGATGCAAGTCCGTCCAGCCCCGCCTCGCCGCACATCGGTCGTGGTGCTCAGGGCACCGAGGACCCGGGACGGCGGAGGCTGGTGGCCGGGCCAGGGCAGGTGGCCCGGTCCGCAGGCACCGCACACTCCCGAGGCCAAGGAGGCTCTCCCTGGCTCTTGCGGGCCAGGCCCGCGCCGCACTCTTTCACGGTGAGCGGGAGGCCGTGGCCAAGGTGCCCGAAGTCCTGTGGAGGGGCTCGGCGTTCTGCTACCAACGGGCCCAGCAGACGAACATGGCAGGGTTCGGGATCGGGGAGCGTCCGGGTGGCGGATGGGCTGGCGGAGGAGCGGCGGGTGGGGAACCTGCCGCAGGAGACGAGCCGTCTGGTCGGGCGACAGGCGGAGCTGGCGCAGGTGGCGCGGCTGTGCGGGCGGTCTCGGCTGGTGACGGTGACCGGGGTCGGCGGCGTGGGGAAGACCCGTCTCGCGCTGGCGGCCGCGGAGGCCGTGCAGGCGCAGTTCCGGGACGGGGCGTGGTTCGTTGAGCTGTCGCCGCTGAGGGACGGTGAGCTGGTCGCGCTTGTCATCGCCGAGGCGCTGCCGCTGGCCGACCAGACGACCCGGTCGGTGATCGACGTAGTGGCCGAGTACCTGGCCGAGCGGGAGACGCTGCTGGTGCTGGACACCTGCGAGCACCTCGCCGAGGCCTGCGCCCTGACGGCGGATGTGCTGCTGCGGGCCGCACCGGGCCTGCGGATCCTGGCCACGAGTCGGCGCCCGCTGAATCTGGCCGACGAGGAGGTGGTGGTGCTCGACCCGCTGCCCGTGCCCGAGGAGGGCGACCTGGCCACGGGCGCGGAGGATGCGGTGGCGCTGCTGGCCGAGCGGGCCACCCAGGCCGTACCGGGCTTTACGGTTACCGACGCCAATCGGCCGGATCTCGTGCGGTTGTGCCGCCGCTTGGAGGGGCTGCCGCTGGCCATCGAGCTGGCTGCGGCCCGGCTGCATGAGCTGAGCATCAGCGAACTGGCGGAGCGGCTGGACGACCGGTTCAGCGTGCTGGGCAACGACCGCGAGGCGGTGCCGGACGCCGATCCTCCGTGGCATCAGGCGCTGCGTACCGCGATCGGCTGGAGCAACGAACTGTGCACGCCGCAAGAGCGGCTGCTGTGGGCGCGGGTCTCGGTGTTCGCCGGCGATTTCGACGCCGAGGCGGTGCGTCGGGTGTGCGCCGATGACCGGCTCCCCGGTGAGAAGATCCCGGCCCTGCTGAGCGCGCTTGCCGATGCCTCGATCCTGTCCTGGGTGCCCACCGGGGGCGGTGACCGCTACCGGATGCTCGACACCATCCGCGAATATGGCGCCTTCTGGCTGCAGGCCGCCGGTGAGCGCGACGCCTGCCGCCGCCGCCACGTCGCCCACTACACCTCGCTGCTGCGCCACTTCGCCGACCGCTTCCTCACCTCCGAGCAGGTGCCGCTGTACTGGGCACTGGTCCCCGAGCGGGAAAACCTGCGCGCCGCGCTCGGTTACGCCCTCGACGAGGGCGGCGGTGTCGGCGCTGTGGCACTGACGGCGGTGATGTGGCCGTACTGGACCTGTGCCGGGCAGCCCCGCGAGGCCGGCCACTGGATGGACCTGGCGCTCGATCGCGCGCCCGAGCCGTCCGCCGACCGGTTCACCACCCTGGTATGGAGCTGCACCTATGCGACGTACCGGGGCGAGCACGCGGCGGCGCAGCAATGCGCGGACGAGGCGCAGGAGGTCGCCGACCGGCTCGGCGACCTCCGACTGGCCGGATATGCCGCCATGAGCCGCGGGATGGCGCTGGCCTACGCCGGTGAGCCCGACGCGGGCCTGGACCTGCTGCGCCGGGCCACCGAGATCTTCCGCGACGTCGGCGACACCTCCGGCATGTGCCTGGCCGCGATCCGCAGCTGCGTCGCCCACACCATCGCCGGCGACCTCGACGCCGCGCTCGCCGCCTTCGCCAAAGCGCGAGACCTGCTCGGCGAGGGCAATGAGGAGAGCTACTTCACGGCGTTCATCCTCATCTCCAGCGGCATCGCCCAGGTGCTCTCCGGGGATACCACCGCCGCCGGCCAGGGCGGGCGCCGCGCGCTTGAGCTGCAGTTCGCGCGCGACGACCTGCTCGGCGTAGCGTCCTCCCTCAGCCTGCTGGCCTGGGTCGCCGCGCAGGAAGGCCGGTATGCCCGCGCGGCCTGTCTGTTCGGCGCGGCGAGCGCGGTGTTGGCGCTGGCGGGCGCGGCGCCGTTCGTCGGTAACCCGAAGCTGGGGGCCCTGCACGCCCGGTTCGACGCCACCGCCCGGCAGGCGCTCGGCGACCAGCGCTACGAGGTACTGCACCGCCAGGGCGCGCAGTGGCCACGCTCGGTCGCCGTGGAGTTCGCCGTGAGCGACCGCGACACACCGCCCACCGTCGGCGGCCAGTAAAGCTGATGAAGCACAACTAATGTCGCGTGCTTGACGTCAATTACCGTTTGACCTTGTCGAGTATCCGGCCGACGGACTTCGCAGGTGACGGGCTTACCAGCGGTGTTGTCTCCGTCAATGAGGCGCGGATGGCGGTCTTGAGGTCGAGGGAAGTGTCGTTCGGGACGCTCTGGGCAGGCCCTCTGAGCACTGAGCAGGGGCTCAGAGGGGCCCGAAAAGCCAGTTTCCGGGTGCGTCGGGGTTGCTGCTCGTGTAGTACTCCTCGGTGGCCTGCCGCAGCTCCTGCTCGTCGAGCTCTCCGCTGTCGTCGTGGTCCAGCTGCCGGAAGCCGTACTCCAGGTCCTCGGGCGTAATTCCGAAGGCCGACTCGTACATGAGCCGATACTCGTCAACGTCGATTCGTCCGTTGCCGTTGACATCGACGAGGTCCATCCAGGCGGCGACGACCTCGCTCAGATCGGCAAGGAACTTTCCCCGGTTGTCCCTCGCGGCCGCCCGGAAGCCGCGGGTGAACTCGGCCACGTCCACATAGCCGTTACCGTCGTCGTCCATGCCGGCGAGATGGTCCTGCCAGATCCGGTGCAATGCGTTGCGCAGCCGTTCCTTGCGGGCGGGGTCGTCTCCCCTCTCGAAGGCCGCCGCCAGCCGGTCGGCGAGGACCAGCAGATCGCCCTCGACCAGCTCGCCGTTGGCGTCCGAATCCATCAGCTCGAAGGCTCGTTCCAGCTTGCGGTCGAGGATGTCGGTGGTCTCCGTGGTTGCTGCCGTCATGCGCCCTCCTCAGAATCGGGACGGGTCGGATTCCCGCCCGGCCGGGGGAGGCATGCCCGTGCGCCGGCGTCCGAACGCGCCCCGCGCGGGTGGTTTGCAGGGCGCGCGGTATACCCGTGTACACCCCATCGGGGCGGCCTGCTCCCTGTCCGGAGTGCCTGACTCCGGGATGGGCACACCCTGGGCATGGTCATCCCCATTCCACCCCAGTCGCGCTACCGAGTAGACCGTTTCGCCCGCATCCGCGTCCCCAAGGACTGGGGCGGAGACCACCTCTTCTGGGGGCGTCCCCCCGGACCGGACGCCGTGATCGTCGACAACAACGACTACCTGCACCTGGCTCGCGACCGCCGCATCATCGAGGCCATGACCGAACGGCTCAACGCCGCGGGCACCAGCACCCTGATGTCCGGCATCCTCCTCTTCGGCGACCATCCGCAGCTGTCCTTGGAGCAGGAGCTGGCCGCGCACATGGGTGCCCCGGCCGGCATCCTCTGCCAGTCCGGATGGGCCGCCAACACCGGCCTGCTGCAGGCCATCGCCGACCCGTCGACGCCCATCTACATCGATGTCATCGCGCACATGTCCCTGTGGGAGGGAGCCCACGCAGCCCGGGCCAAGACCCGGCTGTTCCGCCACAACGACCTCGACCATCTGCGCCGGCGCATCGCCGACCACGGTCCCGGCATCATCGCCGTCGACGGGGTGTACTCCTCGGACGGCAGCCTCGCCCCGCTGGCGGAGATCGCCGCCGTCGCCGCGGAGAACCGCTGCGTGCTGGTCGTCGACGAGTCGCACTCACTGGGGGTGCACGGGGAGCGGGGCGAGGGCATCGTCGCGGCGCTCGGCCTGCAGGACTCGGTGCACTTCCGCACCGTCAGCCTGTCGAAGGCGTTCGCCGGCCGGGCCGGACTGATCACCTGCTGCGACCCCGACTTCGTCGACTACTTCAAGCACGAGTCGTATCCAGCGGTATTCAGCTCCACCCTGCTGCCACACGATCTGGCCGGCCTGCAGGCCGCGCTGCACGCCGTTCGGGAGGACGGGTGGCGGCGCGAGCGGCTGCACCATGTCACCGAGTGGGTGCGGCGGGAGCTGACGGCCGGCGGGATCGATCTGCACGGCTCGCAGACACCGATCCTCCCGCTGGAGGCCGGGACGGAGCTGCAGGCCATCAAACTGCGCGACGCGATGATGTCCCGCGGGGTGTTCCCGTCACCGTTCGGCCCGCCGGCCACCTCACGGCGACGAGCGACGATGCGGGTATCGCTGCATGCCGGTCTCACCGACGCGCAGGTGGAGCGGCTGGTCGAGGTCTGCCTGGCCGTACGCCCGCTCCTCAGCAGCACGGCCCGCGCCCAGCGGACAGCAGCAACCTGAGCGATCGCACATCGCACCATCCAGAGGTTCCATCTCCCGGAGCCTTGCGGGCGCAGGGGGGAGGCGGCCATCCGTCTACGGCCGCCCGCGTCGATGCGGGCCCATCAAGACGGGTACATCCCCGCGGGTGCGATGAGCAGAGGGCCACACCCCGCCCGAGCTGCGGAAGACGGGACCATCCCCGCGGGCGCGAGGCCTGCCGCCAGATCGCCTCCAGGGCCAGCAGCATGCCCGCTTCCCCTCACCCGCGAGCAGGGTTAGGTCCAGTTCGGTAGTGATGGGCAAGATTCGTGGGGTATTGATGCAAGACGCCCCACTGACGTGGACCATCTCCCCACGCCACCACATTCGTTGCAGGGGCGTGGGGACGCGCGGGCCAAGCGACTTCCCCGAAGTGCAGGGCACGGGCCTCCGGGTTTCTCAGCCGAGGTACTGGCAGGTGGAGCGCGGCGTATAGGCGCCATGGCCCGCGTGCCCCGTGAACTCCCGCTGTTCGATGACGAATTCCCCGCGGGACAGGACCGTCTCCACCCGACCCGTGACGCGCTTGCCCTCGTACGCCGAGTAGTCCACGTTCATGTGATGCGTGGCTGCCGACAGGACCTGCTCGGCGTGCGGGTCGTAGATCACCACATCGGCGTCCGCGCCCGGGGCGATGGTGCCCTTCCTGCCGTACAGGCCGAACATGCGGGCCGGCGTGGCACAGGCGATCTCGATCCAGCGGCGGCGGGTGAGGTGGCCGTCGACGACCGCCTGGTGGAGGAGGTCCATGCGGTTCTCCACGCCCGGCATGCCGTTGGGGATCTTGGAGAAGTCGCCGCGGCCCAACTCCTTCTGGCCCACGAAGCAGAACGGGCAGTGGTCGGTGGAGACCACCTGGAGGTCGTTCGTGCGCAGGCCACGCCAGAGGGCGGCCTGGTGCTCCCTGGGGCGCAGTGGCGTCGAGCACACGTACTTCGCGCCCTCGAAGTCCGGCTCGGCGAGGTTGTCCGTGGAGAGGAAGAGGTACTGGGGACAGGTCTCGCCGAAGACCGGGAGGTCGGCGTCGCGGGCGCGGGTCAGTTCCGCCACCGCTTCCTGGGCTGATACGTGGACGACGTACACGGGTGCCCCGGCCACCTGCGCCAGCTTGATCACCCGGTGGGTCGCCTCCGCCTCCAGCAGGGCCTTGCGTACCTCGCCGTGATAGCGGGGGTCGGTCTCCCCGCGAGCCAGTGCCTGCTCGACCAGGACGTCGATGGCGAGCCCGTTCTCCGCGTGGGTCATGATCAGCCCACCGTTGGTGGCGGCCTTCTGCATCGCGCGGAGGATCTGACCGTCGTCGCTGAAGAAGACCCCGGGGTACGCGGTAAACAGCTTGAACGAGCTCACTCCCTCCCCCACGAGAAGATCCATCTCCTTCAGCACGTGCTCGTTCACGTCGGAGAGGATCATGTGGAAGGCGTAGTCGATCGCACACTTGCCGTCTGCTTTGGCGTGCCAGGTGTCCAGGCCCTCGCGCAGCGAGTGTCCCCTGTTCTGGATCGCGAAATCGATGATCGTCGTGGTGCCGCCCCAGGCCGCCGCACGCGTGCCCGTTTCGAAGGTGTCCGAGGCGTACGTGCCGCCGAAGGGCATCTCCATGTGGGTGTGGGCATCGACGCCCCCAGGGATCACGTACTTCTGGGCGGCGTCGATGACGCGGTCCGCGGTCCACTCGTGGGTGCCCGGGGCCGCGAGGGCCGCGATGCGGCCATGCTCGATGAGTACGTCGGCGTGGACCTCATCGGCGGCCGTGATGACGAGGCCACCAGTGATCAGCGTGCGGGTCATGCTTCGCACCTCCAGTGCCAGGCATCCGTCCGTCTGCGGTCCCGGCCCGGTCGTCGATTAGTGATCGATGGGATCGATGGGGGGGTGGTCGGTGGGTGGAGTGTGCGCCTCAGTTGCAGCGATCGGGCATCATGACGCCGGATGCGGCGGGTGCGGTGGCTCACCCGTCAGTTCACGTCGGAGAGGATCATGTGGAACGCGTAGTCGACGGCGCACTGCGCGTCGGTGCCGGTCGCGAAGGTGTCGGAGGAGGCGGTCCCGCCGAAGTCGACGCCGCCCGGGATGACGTGCTTGCCGGTGTCGATGAAGCGGTCGGCCGATTCCGGCCAGCCGAGCGCGTATTCCGAGCCGTGTGCGGCCAGTGCGACCACCCGGCCGCCCTCGACCAGGACATCGGCATGGGTCTCGTCGGCGGCGGTGATGACCGGCCCGCCACGGATGACCGTACGACTCACAGTCCTGTCCCCTTCCACCGCCGGCACTCCGGCACTGACCGGAGCGGCAGAAGCAGCCCACGCGCATCGTCACCCGGGCACCGACCCACCCCTGCCGTCCCTGACACCGCGTCGCGGCCGGTCTACACCCGTAGAGCCCGGCCGGATCCACAGACGGTAGAAGCATGACACCCGACCGGGCAATACCGCGGTCGTTAACCCACCGGAACGAGCGGGTTACGCCAGTCGGGGGCCGCTCTCCGGGCCGCCGGGAATCCGTGACGGTCGGCGATCGATACCTACGGACGGTCACCGCGGCGGTCGCCGGTCCGGCTCGGAGTGCACACCGGCCGATCTGCGGCAAAGATGGAGGAACACATGAGGCGCGAGGAGGCGGCATGGACAAGCAATCGCGGCCCGAGCCCGAGGATCTCACCACTCCGGACCGCAGCCTGCACAGCGGTCCGTCGGCCGACGCCACCCCCGAGGACCTGGTGATGGCCACCGGGCGTGACCTGACGCCCAAGAATCTGGAATGGGCACGCCGCAAACTGGCCGCCGAGGGGCAGGCGGCAGTGGAGAAGATCCTGCCCTGAGAGCCACGACGGCCCGCCGGTGCGGCACCGGCGGGCCGTCCGCGCGCGTCAGCCGAGGGGCCGTCCGCGCGTCAGCCGACGGGCTCGGGCCGCGGGACCCGGAAGGCGGAGGTGCCGAGGCCGGTGGGGACCGGCGGGCGCCACCCGCCGGCCGCGTCGGGGCCGCCGGGCTGCTCCGGCGAGTGGTGCCGGACGAGGTCGGACTCCTTGTAGCGCCGGCAGTCGTAGTGCCACTTGAGGATGCCGGACATCCAGTCGCCCAGCTCGGCGATGTAGGTCCCCAGGCCCTTCCTCGCCTCGGCGTCCAGGCCGAAGTCGTCGTAAAGGACCGGGAGTTCGTGCGCCACGATGTGCTCGAACTGGTCCAGTCTGCTGTTCATGAGGTCGTCGACGATGCGCAGCCCGGTCGGGTAGTCGACGTCGAAGAAGTTCTGCACGACGAGGATCGCGTTGTGCACCTCGCCCTCGTACTCGATCTCCTTCTGGTACGAGAAGACGTCGTTGAGCAGGCAGGCGTAGTCGATGACGGCGTTCTCCAGGGCCCGCCACGGCCCGCTCTCGTAGATCTCGTCGGGCACGGTATTGCCGTGGCTGATCCGGGAGAGGCTCATCGTCATGTCGGAGCCGAAGGTGTGCCGCCGCATCTCGATGTAGTCGACCGGGTCGGGGATGCGGTTCTGCACCATGTTGTCCAGCTCCCAGAGCCAGCTCCTGGTCATCACGCGCACCGCGTCGTGAAAGCGGCGGCGGTTCTCCGCGCTCATCGGGCCCGCCGTGCGCTGCCACAGGTCGGCGAGGCCGCGCTCCAGCGCGTGGGTGGCCGGCGGGGGCGGGGAGCAGTCCAGCGGCATGCAGGCCGCCAGCCGCTCGTCCATCGCCTTGGCCCCGGCCAGGTCGCCGCGGCGCCCGAACACCACGGGGTAGTAGTCGTCGCCGTACGTCCCCCAGGCGAGCCACGCGGAGCTGAGGTCGAGCTCCTCCAGAGTGGCGTCGGGGTCCAGACCCGCCGAGCACAGCGGCAGGTCGTAGTCGAGGAGCTTCTCCTCGGTCCACACCTGCGAGCCGGGGATGCCGGGCTGCTCCTCCAGGATGCCCATCCGGTGGGCCCACTCGACGAGGTTCTTCCGGGACGTGTCCAGGTGCGGGCAGAGGCTGCCGGGCAGTGGCTGCTTGAAGTCCGGCAGCCGGGAGGGGCCGACCTTCTGGAACGGTACGTGCGTGAAGGTACGGGCGCGCGCTGCCTCGGCGCGCGCCGTGGTCGGCGCCGTCGGCGTGACGTCCAGCGCGGCCAGGCCCAGGGCGCCCAGCGGCAGCGAGAAGAAGCGCCGCGGGGCCCCGGGGGCCGTGCCCTCCCCCGCGCCGTTCATGTAGCGGCTGGAGACCATGTGCCATTCCTGGCCGCCGGACTGCCAGTCCTGCAGGCCCTTGACGTACGCGAGGACCCTGGCCTGCTCGTCCGGCGCGAGCGCGTACTCGGCGAAGAGCGGCTGCAGTTCGGTGAGCGTGGTGTGCTCGAACTGCTGGAGGCGTGAGGTCAGCAGGTCGTTGACCGCCTCGGCGGCCTCCTGGGTCGAGCAGTCCAGGAACCGCTCCAGGACGAGGATGCCGTTGCTCAGCTCGCCCTCGTCCTCGACCTCGCGCTGGTAGGAGAAGATGTCGTTGCGCAGGTGCACGGCGTCGGAGAAGGCGTCGCGCAGCACCCGCAGCGGACGGGAGGCCGCGACCCGGTCGGGGACCTCGGCCTTGGCCGCGTACTCGATCAGCCCGGCCGACCAGGGCGCGCCGCCGACCTTGCGGCGCATCTCGATGTACTCCACCGGATTCGCCACCCGGTGGGCGTTGATGTTCGACAGCTCCCAGAGGGATTCGTTGAGCAGGTTGACCGTGCTCTCCGAGAAGCGCTCGCGCCACCCCCGGGACATCGCGGGGACCGTGCGGGTCCACAGGTCGGCGAGGCCGGCCTCGACCTGGTTGGTCGGCTCGGGCATCCCCTCCGCGAGGTCCATCGGCATGAAGGCGGGCAGCCGGTCGAGGTACGCCTTGCCGCCCTCGCGGTCGCCGGAGCGCTTGAAGATCTCCAGGAAGTGGTCGTCGAAGAAGAAGACCCAGACGTACCAGTCGGTGACCAGGGCGAGGTCCTCGGCGGAGCAGTCGGGGTGGGTGTAGGCGCAGAGCAGTGCGTAATCGTGGGCGTCGAGGTCCCGCTGCTCCCAGATGCCGGACCCCTCGAGCATGTTCATCTCGCGCGCCCACTGTCTGCTGTGCGTGCGGGCCGCCTCGACGTGTGGGTTCAGGCGCGCCGGATACGGCGTGTAGAAATCCGGCAGTTGGAAGGGCTGTGTCACGGTCCCCGGCCTTTCTCGACGGTGCCGGGGGGGCGGGCAAGGCGGGCACCCTTGCGGATGCCCGCGCCCCCCGGCGTGCGTCCGGGAACTACCCAGCCGGCGGACCGAAAAGCGGGATACCGGAGGAGTCACTCGGACGAGTGATCGAAAAGCAGCCGTGCCGGGTTCCGGTTCAGCGCACGTTGATCGCGACCCAGGCGGCGTTCACGGCCTGGTACTCGGCGCTGGAGGCGCCGTAGAGGTCGCTCGCCGCCGAGAGCGTGGCGGTGCGGGCGGCCGCGTAGTTGGTCGTGGACGTCATGTACGTGGTGAGCGCCCGGTACCAGATCTTCTCGACCTTGGCGCGGCCGATCCCGCTGACCGCCTTGCCGTCGTAGGTCGGGCTGTTGTAGCTCACGCCGTTGATGGTCTTGGCGCCGCTGCCCTCGGAGAGCAGGTAGTACCAGTGGTTGGCCGGGCCCGAGGAGTAGTGGACGTCGATCCGGCCCAGGTCCTTGGACCAGTAGTCGCGCGAGGCGCCGTCCTTGCTGGGCTTGTCCATGTAGCGCAGCGGGGAGCCGTCACCGTTGATGTCGATCTTCTCGCCGATGAGGTAGTCACCGGAGTCGTTGGCGTTGTTGGCGTACCACTCGACCGAGGTGCCGAAGATGTCGGAGGTGGCCTCGTTGAGGCCGCCGGACTCGCCGCTGTAGCGCAGCCCCGCGGTGTTGGAGGTGACGCCGTGGCTCATTTCGTGTGCCGCCACGTCCAGCGACGTCAGCGGGTTGGCGTTGCCCGCGCCGTCCCCGTAGGTCATGCAGAAGCAGCTGTCGGACCAGAAGGCGTTGACGTACGCGTTGCCGTAGTGGACGCGCGAGTACGAGGCGACGCCGTCGTTCTTGATCCCGGAGCGGCCCAGCACGTTCTTGTAGAAGTCCCAGGTGGTGGCGGCGCCGTAGTGGGCGTCGACGCCGGCGGACTGGCGGCCGCCGCCCCAGACGTCGTCGGCGTCGTGGAAGAGGGTGCCGGTGCCGGAGGTGCCCTGGTTCAGGTCGTAGGTGCGGTGGCCGCCGCGGCCGCCGTCCTTCAGGTCGTAGCCGGAGCCGGTGGACGTGGTGCCGAGGGTGACCGTGCCGTTGTAGTCACCGGTGCCGGTGCCGGTCTCGATGCGCTCATCGGCGAAGAGCTGCTTGCCGGTGGCCGCGTCGGTGACGACGTGCAGTTCGCTGGGGGTGCCGTCCTTCTGGACGCCCTTGACGACGGTCTCGTAGGCAAGAACGGGCTTGCCGGTGGCCGCCCAGATCACCTTGCGCGGGGCCTGCGGCGCGTCGGTCTTCGTGTTCTTCTCGGCCGCCGAGGTCTTCAGCGCGCTCTTCTCGGCGCTCGCCGCGGGCAGTTCGGCCGTGGTGGTCGGCACGGCTATTCGTGCCGACACTGCCTTGGTGACCTTGCGGTCGCCGTTCTTCTTCGCGTGCACGACGAGGTCGCCGCCGAGGACCGGCAGGCCGTCGTAGGTCCGCTCGTAACGGGTGTGCACCGTGCCGTCGGCGTCCTTGATGACGTCCCGGGCGACCAGCTTCTCCTTGCCGCCGAGGCCGATGGCGCGGGCGGTGGCGGCGGCGCCGGACTGGGCATCCTGCACGGCGGCGGCGCGCTGCCCCGGCGACAGGGCGACGGCACCGGCCTGGGAGCCGCTCTGAGCGCCGGCCGGGGCGCTCTGAACGCCGAGCACGACCGTGGCCGCCGAAGCGACCAGGGCAGCGGCACGGAGGGCGGACTTACGTCTGTGGGCAGAGCCTCTCACTCGGTCTCCTTGGTACGGGGCCGCGGGGTGGCGGCCCGTCGAGGGGGGTGGGCGGCCATGGGTAGCGGCCGCCCGCTCATACGAGTCGTACGGAGTGGTGCGGATGGTGCGAGGCGGAGCACGGTCCGCGCGAGTACACGCGGAACCAGACCCTCCTGTTGTGAAGCGGCAGTTGGGCCGGTGAGAGCGTGCCACTTCCTGACCGTTTCCGACAGATAAGCAACGAGAATTTGACCGCCCGTTATCCGTACGGCGATCACCGCTTCGCGATCACCTGCGCCGCAGATGCTGCCCCGTGGGCGAGTCCGGACGGTCCAGGAGGCCCCGCGGCACGCCGCTGAACAGGACCTCGCCGCCGCGCCTGCCGCCCTCCGGGCCGAGGTCGATCACCCGGTCCGCGTGCCGGACGACATCCATGTTGTGCTCGATGACCAGCACGGTGTTCCCGGCGTCGACCAGCCGGTCCAGCAGCGCCAGCAGCCCGTCCACATCGGCCATGTGCAGCCCGGTCGTCGGCTCGTCCAGGACGTACACGCCGCCGGTGCCGTCCAGGTGCGTGGCGAGCTTGAGGCGCTGCCGCTCGCCGCCCGAGAGCGAGGACACCGACCGGCCGAGCGGCAGGTACCCGAGGCCCACGTCGTTCATGGCGGCCAGCGGGGCACGCATCGCCGGCTCCCCGGCCAGGAAGTCCCGGGCCTCCTCGGCCGTCAGGTCCAGCATGTCGGCGACCGACCTGCCCCGCACGGTCATCGCCAGTACGTCCTCGTGGAAGCGCCGCCCGCGGCACGCCTCACAGGTCCGGGTGACCGGGTCCATGAACGCCAGGTCGGTACGGATCTCGCCGCGGCCGCCGCAATTCCCGCACGCACCCGCTGAGTTGAAGCTGAACAGGCCGGGCGGGACGCCGTGCGTACGGGCGAACAGCCTGCGCAGCGGGTCCATGAGGCCCAGGTAGGTCGCCGGGGTGGAGCGCGACGATGCCCCGATGGCGCCCTGGCCCACCACGACCGCCTCCGGGTACCGGGCCGGGAAAGCCTCGGTGGCCAGCGTGCTCTTGCCCGAGCCCGCCACCCCCGTGACGGCCGTCAGCACCCCCGTAGGCACGGAGACCGAGACGTTCTTCAGGTTGTGCAGCGTCACGCCCTCCAGAGGCAGCAGCCCTGCGGGCGCGCGGGCCGCGGCCTTGAAGCCGGCCGTGCGGCGCAGCGCGCGGCCGGTCGGGGTGTCCGCCTCCCCGAGCCCCTCGACCGTGCCCTCGTACACCACCCGGCCGCCGTGCGTGCCCGCTCCGGGGCCCATGTCGACGACGTGGTCGGCGACGGCGATGACGTCCGGATCGTGCTCGACCACCAGGACGGTGTTGCCGTGGTCCCGCAGCCGCAGCAGGAGGGCGTTGAGCCGCGCGACGTCCCTCGGGTGCAGCCCGATGCTCGGCTCGTCGAAGATGTACGTCATACCGGTCAGGCTGGACCCGAGGTGGCGCACGGTCTTCAGGCGCTGGCCCTCGCCGCCCGAGAGGGTGGCGGTCTCCCGGTCCAGGCTCAGGTAGCCGAGGCCGATGCCGACGACGCGCTCCAGGGAGGCCACGGCGCGCGCGGCGACCGGCCCGCCCACCGGGTCGTCGATCCCCTGCAGCACGGTGATCAGCTCGTCCGCCTCCAGGGCCGTCATCTCCGCGAGGGTCAGCCCCGCCACCTGGGTCTTGCGGGCGGCCGCGGCCAGCCGCGCGCCACCGCACTCGGGGCACACGTCCTCGCGCACGAAGCGGCGCACGGCGTCCCGCAGCCGCTCGCTCAGCCCCGAGACATCGCGGTTGACGTACTGCCGGTGGAACCCGACCACCAGCCCCTCGTAGGAGTTGTCGTTACGGGCGCGGGCCCGCCGCACCTTGCGCCCCGTGTCGTCGTACAGCAGCAGCTTGCGCTCCGCCTCGGTGTACTGGGCCAGCGGCTTGTCCGGGTCGAACAGCCCCGTCTCGGCGAACATCTGCCACCAGGCGCTGCCCACGCCGACCATCGGGAGCCGGATCGCCCCCTCGTTCAACGACTTCGCGCAATCCAGGGCCCGTTCGAGGTCGAGACGCACCACCTTGCCGAGCCCGTCGCACTCCGGGCACATCCCCGCCGGATCGTTGAACGAGTACGCGGATGCCTCCCCCGCGCTCGGCGTGCCGCAGCGCGAGTACAGCACCCGCAGCATCGGGTGGATGTCGGTCATCGTGCCGACCGTGGAGCGGGCGTTGCCGCCGACCGGCCGCTGGTCCACCACGATCGCCGGGGAGAGCCGCTCGATGGTGTCCGCCTTCGGGCGCTCGTGTTTCGGCAGGCGATTGCGCACGTACCAGTCGAACGTCTCGCCGAGCTGCCGCTGCGACTCCACGGCGATCGTGCCGAAGACCAGCGAGGACTTGCCGGAGCCGGAGACCCCGGTGAAGACGGTGAGCCGGCCGCGCGGGATCTCCAGCGTCACGTCCTTCAGGTTGTGCTCACGGGCCCCGGTGATGCGGATGCTGTCTGTCGCCATACCCCGCACGGTAGGAAAGAAGCAGGACAGTTCATGTCCTGCTTCGCTGCCACCCTGGAGGGCGTGAGTGCGCATGAGTGACACCCCGGCCCGGCTGCTGACACTGCTCTCGCTGCTGCAGACCGGGCGCGAGCACACCGGACCCGAACTGGCCGGCCGGCTCGGCGTCTCCGAGCGGACCGTCCGCCGGGACGTCGGACGGCTGCGCGACCTGGGCTACCCGGTCGACGCCACGATCGGCGCCGTCGGGGGCTACCGGCTCGCCGCCGGTACGGCCATGCCGCCGCTGCTCCTGGAGGACGACGAGGCGGTGGCCATCGCCATCGGGCTGCACGCGGCGGCGGGCGGCGCGGTGACCGGCGTGGCGGAGACCTCGGTCCGCGCCCTGGCCAAGCTGGAGCAGGTACTCCCCGACCGGCTGCGCCGCCGCGTCGCCGCCCTCCAGGAGGCCACCGACCCGCTGTACGGGCTGCTCACCGCCGGCGGCACCGCGCCCACCACGGACCCCGCCGTACTGGGCGTACTGGCCGCCGCGTGCCGCCGCCGGGAGCGGCTGCGCTTCAGGTACGCGGGGCGCGACGGCGCCCCCGGGCGGCGGCACACCGAGCCGTACCGCCTGGTGAGCGCCGACCGCCGCTGGTACCTGGTCGCGTACGACCTGGACCGCGCGGACTGGCGGACGTTCCGCGCCGACCGGGTGCGCGAGCCGCTGGCCACCGGGGCGCGGTCCGCCGAGCGCGCGCTGCCCGCCGACGACGCGGCCGCCTACGTCGCCGAGTCGGTCACCGGCCACCGCGCCCGGCACCGCGCGGTGGTCGTCCTGCACACCTCGGCCGAGGACGCCGCGCGGCACGTGCCCCCGGGCAGCGGGGTGCTGGAGCCGCTGTCCGCCGACCGCTGCCGCCTGCTGACCGGCGGCGACGCGCTGGACTGGCTCGCGCTCCGACTGGCGCTGCTCAACGTGGAGTTCGAGGTGCACGAGCCGCCCGAGCTGATCGTGTACCTGCGGAAGCTGGGCGGCCGGATGGTGGCCGCGGCCGGCGGCCACCATCCCTGAGAGCCTGTGTCAGGCTCTGACCGTGCGGCCGGTCACCAGATCGCGCCGACCCACTCCGGGTGGTCGATGAACGGGTTCCGGTTGTGCTGGTACTTGTCGAAGATGACCTGGTTGCGGTTCTTCTCGAAGTCGTCCGGCGGGTCCTGCTCGCTCCAGGTCTTCAGGACGCTGAGCCGGCCGATGGCGGGCGCCGAGCCGTTGTCGACCTTGTCGTTGGGCTCCAGGTCGGCGAAGCCGTCGTCCCCGTCGTAGCGCACGGCCATGTAGAGGATCATGCGGGCCACATCGCCCTTGACCGCGTCACGGGGCTCGAAGGAGTCACCGTCGGTGTAGTTGCCGGGCGCCTCGCCGACCTCGCTGCCGCCGTTGTCGAAGTCCTTGTTGCCGCGGGTGCTGTTGACCGAGACATCGGTCGGGCGGAGGTGGTGGACGTCGGTGCCGGGCCCTGTCGAAGTCCCGAAGTCGCCGTGCGACTTGGCCCAGACGTGCTCGCGGTTCCACTGGTCGGGGTCGCCGCCGTTGTCGTCCTTGCTCTGCGAGCGGCCGGTGTAGAGCAGGATGACGTTCGAGGAGTTCTTCGGGTCCTGGTCGGTGACCTTCAGCGCGTCCCAGACCTGGTCGTAGCTGAGCTTGCTGACGCCGGAGCTGATGATCGTGTGCAGCGCGGACTTGAGCTCGGGTCCGGTCTTGCCGAGCGCGTCCTTGTAGTACGTGTCGTCGTACGCGGTGGTGTCGTACGCGGTGGCGGTGGTGCGGTGCGAAGGGGCGGGCTCGGGGGCCGCGGTGGCCGGTACCTGGACGGCCAGGGCGAGCAGGGCGGTCCCGGTGAGTGCCGTGACGATTCTGCGCCGAGTGGTGGTACGGGATATGTCCACGAGTGGTGTCCTCTCCCCCATGCGCGTGGGCCGGCCCGCGCGGATACGTGGGGGAGCGCGGGCCGAGGCCGGCCGACGGTCTGTCGACCGCAGGCATGCTGCCACTCCGGCATCACCACGGTGTGACCCTTGTGGTGTGAAGGGGTGTCAGAAGTGTGGAGATCTACGGGTGTAGAGCGCCACGTGTGACCCGGGGGCCGGGCCTGACGCCCCTCAGGGGGAGATCTCCGCCAGTTGCGGGAACGTCTGGGAGAGCAGGACACACAGCAGCGAGACAAGCACCGCGGCCACGATCACCCCGAGGCAGCCGAACACGTCCCGCAGCGTACTCGCGAGCGGGCCGAGGCGGACGCGGAGCGGATGGTCGGGCAGCCGGTGCGGGCGGCTGCCCCGGGACACACTGGACATGCTTCAGTGTCGCCGGACCCCGTCGCGCCGCCGCTCGTTTTCGGCACGGCCACGACGGGGCACGGAGTGCCGCGACCAGGGGGTATGACCCGACTCCTCACATGTTGATCATGTGTCCCGCGAGCCCGTGCACGGCCTCCTTCACCGCCTCGCCGAGGGTCGGGTGTGCGTGGACGTTGCGGGCCACTTCGTGGACCGTCAGGTCCCACTGCTGAGCCAGCGTCAACTCCGGCAGCAGTTCGGTGACTTCGGGTCCGATGAGGTGAGCGCCGAGCAGTTCGCCGTACCGGCCGTCGCTGAGGATCTTCACGAAGCCGACGCTGTCGCCGAGGCCGTGCGCCTTGCCGTTCGCGGTGAACGGGAACTTCGCGACCTGGACGTCGAAGCCCTGCTCGCGGGCCTGCTCCTCGGTCCACCCGAAGCTGGCGATCTGCGGCTGGCAGTACGTCGCGCGCGGGATCATGACGTACTCCAGCTCCATGGTCTCCGCGTCCGCGATCGCCTCCGCGGCGACGATGCCCATGGACTCGGCGGCGTGCGCGAGCATCAGCTTCGCGGTGACGTCACCGATCGCGAAGAGGTGCGGGACGCTCGTACGGCAGCGGCCGTCGACGTCGATGGCGCCGCGCTCGGTGAGCCGTACGCCGGTGTTCTCCAGGCCGTAGCCCTCCACGCGCGGCTGGAAGCCGATCGCCTGCAGGACCTTGTCCGCCTCCAGCGTCTGCCGCTGCCCGCCCGTGCTGACGTGCACCTTCACGCTGCCGCTGCCGTCGTCGTCGATGGCTTCGACGCGGGTGGAGGTGAGCAGGTTGATGCCCAGGCGCTTGTACCGCTTGGCCAGCTCGGCGGAGACCTCGGCGTCCTCCAGCGGCACCAGTCGGTCCAGGAACTCCACGATCGTGACGTCCACGCCGTAATTGCGCAGGACGTACGCGAACTCCACGCCGATCGCGCCGGCGCCCGCGATGATGATGCTGCGGGGCAGCTCGTCGCTGAGGATCTGCTCCTCGTACGTCACCACCCGCTCGCTCAGGGAGGTGCCCGGCAGCAGCTTGGTGGTGGCGCCCGCGGCGATGATGCAGTGGTCGAACGTGACGGTCTCCGAGCCGCCGTCGGAGAGCGCGACCTGGAGGGTGTGCGGGTCGGCGAAGGTGCCGCGGCCCTCGTACTGCGTGATCTTGTTCTTCTTCATGAGGTAGTGCACGCCCTTGACGCGCCCGTCCGCGACCTTGCGGCTGCGGGTGAAGGCGGCGCCGTAGTCGAACGTGACCTCGCCGCTCGCCTGGATACCGAAGGTCTTGGCCTCCTGCGTGAACAGATGGGCCAGCTCGGCGTTGCGCAGCAGGGCCTTGGAGGGGATGCAGCCCACGTTCAGGCAGACCCCGCCCCAGTACTTCTCCTCGATGATCGCCACGCTGCGGCCGAGCTGGGCCGCGCGGATCGCGGCGACGTAGCCACCGGGGCCCGCGCCGAGGACGACGACGTCAAAGTGTGCACTCATACCGGCAGCGTAGGTCGGCACCCGCCACGTGCGCAGGGCGTTGGGGGGGACGCCGCGTAGGCCGTTCGGCGCACCGCATCCGGAAAAAAGGGGAAGCCCCGGCCAGACGGGGGAAGCCGGCCGGGGCTGGTGTGTGGGGCGCGGCCGCGGTTACCGCGGGGGCGCCGGAGCGCGAGGTCAGCGGCGGTGCGTCGCCGTCCCTCACTTCCTTTGAATAGTAAACCATCGTTCGCAGTGGCGACGAGCCGGGGCCCGGGAGGTGGCACCGGGGGCCGGGCAACGGGCCGTGCCGGGCCGTACGAGGCCGACGTGCGGCGCCCCGGGGCCGCCATGATCGGCTTGATCCTTCCCCGTGGGGCGTGCGCCGGTGGCCCTCCGGGTGCCCGCTCCGGGAGCCCGTACGCCCGTGAGCGCCGGTCGCCCCCTGAGGTGCGGGTGTTCACTCCGTCACAGCGGGTCGGCAAACGGGTACTCGATGGTTGGGGCGTGGGCGAGCGGGAATGACCGCTCCCGTCGGCAGGCCGTGTGGATCGCACCGGCCACGGCGGAGGGGTCGACGCGCTGACCGTACGCCCTCCGCCACCGTCAAGGGAGGGAGTGAGACCCAATGCACGCGAACAGGAACCGCGCCGCGCGCGTCGAATACGCGCTGCCACGCGAGGTCGCGTCGGCCCGCTGGGCCAGGAGGTTGACCAGCGGCTTCCTCGGCCATCCGGAGATGCCCGACGGAGTGTCCGGCCGGGTGGACGAAGCGGTACTCATCGTGTCCGAGCTGGTCACGAACGCGGTGCGGCACGGCAACAGCCGCTGCCGGCTCCGCCTCAGCGCCGCGGCCAGCGGCGTCACCATCGAGGTGCACGACGACAGCCCGCGCACCCCCACCGTCCAGCCGCTCTCCGACGAGGCGGTCGGCGGCCGGGGCATGGCCATCGTGGGACTGCTGTCCCGGCAGTTCGACATCACCGCGGACCGCGGCGGCGGCAAGACCGTACGGGCGGTCCTCGCGGGCACGTGAAGGGCCGCGGGCAACGCATCGGCCGACGCGCCGCACGGCGCACCACCGGGGCCCGGACCCCGCCCCACCAGCTCGGCGTTCACCCGTACCGTCCCGAGCCGCCGCTCAGTCGGCGCTCAGCCCGCCTTCCGGCGTGACGCGGTCTTCTTCGCCGGGGTCTTCTTCGCCGTCGCGGTCTTCTTCGCGGCGCCCTTCTCAGCAGAAGCGGTTTTCTTGGCGGCGCCCTTCTCAGCGGGAGCAGCCTTCTTGGCGGTGCTCTTCTTCGCGGGAGCGGTCTTCTCAGCCGCGGCCTTCTTCCCCGCGGATCCGGTGGACCCGGCCGATCCCGCCGCCCCCGTCCCTTTCTTCCCCGCCGCCCCCGTCGCCTTCGCCGAGGACTTCCCCCGCAGCCGCGTGACGGACGCCGAAGTACCGCTCTCCTCATCGTCCCCGCCGCGCCCCTCCTGCGCGGCCCGCACGCTGTCCTCCAGGGCCGCCATCAGGTCGATGACCTTGCCGCCGCGCCGCGGGCCCTCCGAGGGCACGGCCGGCTCGCCGCCCTCCAGCTTCGCGGTGACCAGCTCCTCGACCGCGTCCCGGTAGTCGTCGTGCAGCTCGCCCTGGTCCAGCTCGCCGAGCGAGTCCATCAGGGTCTCGGCGAGGGTGAGTTCGTTGTCCCGGATCTGGACGTTCTCCTTGGGCGCGAGGCCGGCCGGGGAGCGGATCTGGTCCGGCCACAGCAGCGCGTGCATCACGATCGCGTCGTCGTGCACCCGCAGCATGGCCAGCGTCTCCCGGTTGCGCAGCGCGACCTTGCCGATGGCCACCTTCTGGTGGTGCACCAGCGCGTCCCGCAGCAGGACGTACGGCTTGGCGGCGGACGGGCCGTTCGCGCCGAGGTAGTACGCCTTGTCCATCTGCAGCGGGTCGATGTCGGAGGCGTCGACGAACGCGAGGATGGTCAGCGTCTTGGCGGTGGGCAGCGGCAGCGAGGCCAGGTCGGCATCGGTGAGCGGGACGATCATGTCGGAGGCGGCCTGGTACCCCTTGCCGATCTCGTCCTGGGACACCTCCTGGCCGTCCAGCTCGCACACCTTGCGGTAGCGGATGCGGCCGCCGTCCTTCTCGTGGATCTGGACGAAGGAGACCGCCGAGGCGCTGTCCGTCGCGCTGTACATCTTCACCGGGATGCTGACCAGGCCGAAGGAGATCGACCCGTTCCAGATGGATCTCATACGTGCGTCCCTCAGTGTTCGCCCGTTACGTCACGATTCGTGCGACTCTCAGGGTATGCCGATCACCGAGATCGAGGGACGCCGGCTGACGGTCACCCGCCTGGACAAGGTGCTCTACCCGGCCACCGGGACCACGAAGGGCGAGGTGCTGCACTACTACGCGCAGACCGCGGGCGCGATGCTCGCCCACCTCTACGACCGCCCGGTCTCCTTCCTGCGGTATCCGGACGGGCCGGACGGCGAGACGTTCTTCACCAAGAACGTGCCGCCCGGTACGCCCGCCTGGGTGAAGACCGTCGATCTGACCCGCCGGAGCGGCAAGACCGGCCGCCAGGTGGTGCTGCAGGACACCGCGTCCCTGATGTGGGCGGCCAACCTCGTCGTCGAGCTGCACACCCCGCAGTGGCGCAAGGACGAGCCGGGCGTGGCCGACCGGCTGGTGCTGGACCTGGACCCCGGCGCACCGGCCACCATCGTCGACTGCTGCGCGGTCGCCGGGTGGCTGCGCGAGCGACTGTCGGCGGACGGCCTCCACGTGTACGCGAAGACCTCCGGTTCCAAGGGCCTGCATCTGCTCGTGCCGATCGAGCCCACCCCGTCGGACGAGGTCACCGCGTACGCCAAGGGCATCGCGGTGGAGGCGGAGCACGAGCTGCACGAGCAGGTGGTGCACCGGATGACCAAGGCGCTGCGGCCCGGCAAGGTCTTCATCGACTTCAGCCAGAACAGCGCGGCGAAGACCACGGCCACGCCGTACACCGTGCGCGCACGCGCCGAGCCGACCGTCTCCACGCCGGTGACCTGGGACGAGATCGACGGCTGCGCGGACCCCGCCGACCTGCACTTCCTCATCGGCGACATCGCGGAGCGCCGCGAGCGGTACGGCGATCTGCTCGGCCCGCTGATCAACCTCAACCGGGCGAAGCGGCTGCCGCGCGCGAAGCGTTAGTCCGCCAACTCCCTTTTCCTGTCCATGACTTGGCAACTCCTTCTTGTGTCCGCCGCGCCTGCCGCGCAGACTGTGACAGGCCGCCGGTGCGGTGGCCCGAGTGAGCACGGGGGCTTGCCATGACGACAGCGGACGTGTCCAGGATCGATCGCCACGTGCGACGCGAGGTGGAACGGAGAGGCCTCTTCCTCGTCCCGCTCGCCTCGGAACCCGGCATGCCGGACTACTTCATCTTCGTCTGCACGGACCCGAACCCGAACGACTGCGGCTTCACCAGGGTGGGACAGGTGTCCACGACGGGCGGCGCCCACCACGTCGTGTACGCGATGGACGGCCAACGCCGTCAGCCTGCGGTGTCGCTCTCCCAGATCCGGGGGCACTTCCCGACCTGGGAAGACGGGATCATGACCGTCCTCCACGCGTTCGACCGGTGGCAGTGAAGCGCCTGCCGTCCCTCAGTCCAGCCGCGTGAGATCGGGCCGCAGCCGGTGCCAGGTCGGGTGGCGCAGCCGGCCCGCCGCCGTCCAGCCGGAGTAGCCGACCTCGGCCACCAGCCGCGGCTCCACCCAGCGGGCGCCCGGCACCTCGACCGGCCCGGCGAACGGTGAGGTGTCGCGCGCGAGGATCTCGAAGTACCGCGCCAGCTCCTGCCGTTCGCGTTCCGAGAGGCCGGAGCCGACCGAGCCGGCGTACCGCAGCACGCCGCCCGCCTCCTCGATCCCCGCGAGCACCGACCCGGGCAGCCCGGCGATCCCGCCGCGCCCCTCCCACCAGCCGCCGATGACGATGTCGAGGGTGCGCACGTGCTTGGTCTTGCGCCAGTCGGCGGACCGCACGCCCGGGGTGTAGACGGAGCCGAGCCGCTTGGCGAGCACGCCTTCCAGGCCGTTGCGCAGCGTCGTCTCCCACACCTCGGCGCCCTTCCCCACGACGTGTCCGGGAGCCGACCATTCCGGCGCCGCGAGCTCCAGGCCCGCCAGCGCCTCCCTGCGCTCCTCGTACGGGGCGTCCAGCAGCGGCCGCCCGTCCAGGTACAGCACGTCGAAGAGGACGAGGTGGACGGGGTGGTCGGTGAGCAGCCGGGCGGTGCGGCGCGCGTCCGCGACGTTCATCCGGCGCTGGAGCCGCCCGAAGTCGGGCCGGCCGTCCGCGTCGAGCACCACGACCTCGCCGTCCAGGACGGCGGACCGGCCGCGCAGCGCGTCGCCGAGGGCCACCAGCTCGGGGTAGGTCCGGGTGGCGTCGTTGCCCGCGCGGGTGACGAGCCGCACGGACCCGTCCCCCGGCACGTGCGCGAGGCAGCGCACCCCGTCCCACTTCACCTCGTACGCCCAGGCCGGATCGGCGCCGTCTGCGGGCAGCGGACCCGGCGTGGCGAGCATGGGCCGCAGGGCGGACAGGTCGGGCGGGTCTGCGGGCCGGGGTGCGGGCGGTGCCATGCTCCGATGATCAGCGCTCGCGCGGGCCCGCGCAGGTTGGGCGGGCCCGCGCGCCGAGTCAGCCGCCGGCCGGGCCGCCGAGCTGCTTCTGTGCCTCCTGGAGCGCCTCGTCGAGCAGACTCGCGCCCTCCTCCGCCTCCGCGACGGTCAGCGAGAGCGGGGGCGCGATGCGCAGGGCCGCGCCGTTCAGGCCGCCCTTGCCGATGAGCAGGCCGCGTTCCCGCGCGGCCTCGGTGACGGCAGCGGCCGCCCGCGGCGACGGCTCGTCCGTGCCCGGCTCGACCAGCTCGATGCCGATCATCAGGCCGCGCCCGCGGACCTCGCGCACGATGTCCAGCCCCGCGGCCACCGCGCGCAGCCGCTCGATGAGCAGGCCGCCGACGCGCCGGGCGTTGCCCTGGAGGTCGTGTTCGAGGAGGTAGGTGAGGTTGGCCAGGCCCGCCGCCATCGTGACCGGGCTGCCGCCGAAGGTGGAGATGGAGTTGGCGGAGAGGCAGTTCATCACCTCGGCGCGGGCGACCACGCCTCCGATGGACATGCCGTTGCCGATGCCCTTGGCGAAGGTCAGCACGTCGGGCGGGCCGCTCGCGCCGTGCGCCTGCCAGCCCCAGAAGTGCTCACCCGTACGGCCCCAGCCGGTCTGCACCTCGTCGCTGATCCAGAGGATGCCGCGCTCGGCCAGTACCTCGCGGAACGCCGCGTACAGGCCGTCGGGCGGTGCCGTGAAGCCGCCGACGCCCTGGATCGGCTCGGCGATCAGCGCGGCGACGCCGCCCGCCGTCTGCTGGAGCATGTCCTTCAGGTCCGCGACGCACGCCTCGATGTACTGGGCGTCCGTGAGGTGCGCGTACGGGCCGCGGCTGCGCACCCCGCCGTGCACCCACAGCGTCTGCAGCGGCGAGAGGCTGGTCGGCGACCAGCTCTGGTTACCGGTGATGCCGACGGCCGAGAAGGACCGGCCGTGGTAGCTGTTGCGCATCGCCAGGATCTGGTTGGAGCGGCGGTACGTGGTCGCCAGCAGCAGGGCCGCGTCGTTGGCCTCCGTACCGGAGGTGGTGAAGAAGACCCGCGCGTCGGGGATGCCGGAGAGCGCCGCGATCCGCTCCGCCAGGTCCACCATCGGGCGGGAGAGGTAGAGGGTCGAGGTGTGGATGATGCGGCCGGCCTGCTCGGCGACGGCCTTGGTGACCTCGGGCAGCGCGTGCGCGGTCATCGTGGTGAGGATGCCGCCGAAGAAGTCGAGGTAGCGGTTGCCCTCGGAGTCCCAGACGTGCCGGCCCTCGCCGTGCGTCAGCTCGATGGGACGGTCGTAGAGCAGGGTCAGCCACTCGGGGAGGACGGAGCGGTGCCGGGCGTGCAGATGGGCGGCGTCGTCGGCGTAGTGGGTCACGGCTGCACCAGCCCCTCGTACGCGTCGGGACGGCGGTCCCGGTAGAACGCCCACTGCTGCCGGACCTCGTCGATCAGCGCGAAGTCCAGGTCACGGACGACCAGTTCCTCCTTGCTGTCGCTGGCCACGTCGCCGACGAACTGGCCGCGCGGGTCGACGAAGTAGCTGGTGCCGTAGAAGTCGTTGTCGCCGTACTCCTCGACGCCGACGCGGTTGATCGCCGCGACGAAGTACTCATTGGCGACGGCCGCCGCGGGCTGCTCCAGTTGCCAGAGGTGGGCGGAGAGGCCGCGGGAGGTGGCCGAGGGGTTGAAGACGAGCTGGGCGCCGTTCAGGCCGAGCTGCCGCCAGCCCTCGGGGAAGTGCCGGTCGTAGCAGATGTAGACGCCGACCTTGCCGACCGCGGTGTCGAACACCGGCCAGCCCTTGTTGCCCGGTTTGAAGTAGTACTTCTCCCAGAAGCCCTTGACCTGCGGGATGTGGTGCTTGCGGTACGTGCCGAGGACCGTGCCGTCGGCGTCGATGACGGCCGCGGTGTTGTAGTAGAAACCGGACTGCTCGACCTCGAAGACCGGGACGACGATGACCATGCCGGTCTCGCGGGCCAGGTCCTGCATCCGGCGGACGGTCGGGCCGTCGGGCACCGGCTCGGCCCAGCGGTAGTGCTCCGGCTCCTGGACCTGGCAGAAGTACGGGGCGTTGAAGACTTCCTGGAAGCCGATCACCTTCGCGCCCTGGGCGGCCGCCGCGCGGGCGTGCTCCTCATGCTTGGCGATCATCGACTCGGTATCACCGGTCCAGGTCGCCTGCACCAGTGCGGCACGTACAACATCGGCCATGAGCTGCTCCTTTGCCAGGGCGTCAGACACCGGTCCATGTGTGCTCTACGCGTGTGGAGGTGACCGTAGGCCGCGATGTGCACCCTGGCAAGACCATCTCTGCCGCGCCGCGCGGCCGATTCCGCACCCTGCGGGAACTGCTGTACGAGCCGCTGTGAGGGGTGGTGCGGACGGGTCAGCCGGCGCCGGTGAGGCGGTCGGGGACGCCGGCCGTCCGCAGCGCGTGGACGAGGTCGCGGTGGCAGTGCGGCGCCACTCCTGCCGCCGCCTCCAGCAGCAGCGGCAGCAGAACCTCGGGCGCGTCCGTGGCCCGCGCGAGGCCCGCCGCCTCCTGCGCGGTGCGCACGCGGACCAGCGCGGCCAGCAGCTCCCGCGCCTCACCCGTACGGCCCGCGTCCCGCAGCGCCAGCGCGGCGCTCGCCACCTCGGCGACCGGGCGGGCCACGCCCTGGCGCAGCAGGCTCGCGCAGTCCTGGTCACGGCCCGCGGCGGCCAGTGCCTCCGCCGCCGCGGCGAGGCGGTCCGACGGCAGGCAGGCCACCTCCCACAGGAGGGTGGGCACGTCGGCGGCGAGTCCGTACCGCTCCAACTGCTCGGCTGTATACGGAAGTTCGGCGGCGGGGCGGTCGGCGGCCGTGCACAGGAGGGCGTGCGCCTCGCCGCCGCTCCCTGCCGCCCGCAGCTCCGCGAGGCGGGCCGCGGCGGCGGTGACGGCCTGCCGGGTCTCGGGGGTGAGCGGCTGCGGTTCGGCTCCGGGGGCGCCCGTTCCGCTGTCGCGCTCCTTGGCGTGCTTCGGTGCGCGGTCTTCCTCGTAGACACCGGCGAATCGGGCGCCTCGGGGGGCCGCGGGCGACGGGGCGGCCTCGGTCGGCGGGGTGGCCACGGCCGGAGGGGCGGCCTCCGCGCCGTCGCCGGAGACCTCCAGGCCCGCGAAACGGGCGCCGCGCGGACGCTTGGGGACGGCGGGCGCCTCGGCGGCCGGGGGCTCGGCCGGCTCGGGGGCGGCCGCCGGCTCGGTCGGCCCGGAAGCCGTCGGGAGCTCGGCCGGGGCCGTCGGGAGCTCGGCCGTCTCCCCCGCCGCCTCGATCCGCCGCTCCAGTTCGGCCACGCGGGCCCGTGCGCGCGCCGCGTCGTCGCGTACCCAGGCGAGCTCACCGGCCAGTCCGGCCACATTGGTGGCGGGGTCCGCATGCTGGAGTGCCGCGTGCAGGTCGCGTTCGCGGCGGGCGGTGTGGCGGAGCTCGCCGAGCATCGCGCCGAGCCGGTCGCGGAGCACCTCCGGGCCGCCGGTCAGCGCGTCGTACGCGGCGGCCGCCGCACCGTGGAGCTGCCGGGCGCGCGGCTCGGCCTCCGCCGCCGCCCGCGCGCCGCGCCGCCCGGCCAGATCCTGGAGCAGCGAGGCGACCACGTCCCACGGCGGCACCTCGCGCCCCTCCAGACAGGCCCGCAGCCCGTCCGGATCGCGCCGCACGAAGACGCCGTACCAGCCCTCGGTCTCGTCGAGCGCCCCGGTCAGGCCGTCCAGGAAGTACGCGAACTCGCCCACCGCATCGCGCAGCCGTGTCTCCGTCATGCCGCCCCTTTCCGCTCCCGATTGCACACCAGTCGTGTTTCGGCCGCTGTTACGGCGCGGCTACGAGGAGTTTTCCTCCTGCGCACCACGCCACCCCGCCGACTCATGGGTCGACAGGCAAACTTGCAAGTTTGGCTGTCGTTTTTCTACGCTGCCGCCATGCCGACCAAGGGGACAGCGCACGAGCAGCTCGTCACGGACCTCAGCGCGGCCGTCGGACTGCTGATGCGCCGGCTGCGCGCCGAGTCGCCGAGCGGGCAGCTCACGCCCACGCAGCGCGCGGTCTGTGCCCGGCTGGACAGCGACGGGCCGGCCACGACCGCGGCGCTGGCCCGGGCCGAGCTGGTGCGCCCGCAGTCGATGCGGGTGACGCTGGCCGCCCTGGAGGAGCGGGGCGTCATCGCGCGGAGCCCGCACCCCACCGACGGCCGGCAGGCCGTCCTCGCGCTCACCGAGGAGGGCCGGCGGGTACTGGCAGATGTCCGGCGGGCCAAGCAGAACTGGCTCACCGCGGCCATCGCCGAGCACACCACCCCCGAGGAACGGCGCGTACTGGCCGAGGCCGCCGCGCTGCTGAAACGACTGACGGAGAACTGAACGATGACCGCCACCACGCTCGACCCGAAGACCGCGCTGGTCCTGATCGACCTGCAGAAGGGCATCGTCGCGCTGCCCACCGCCCACCCCGCCGCCGAGGTCGTCGAGCGGAGCGCGCGGCTGGCCGCCGCGTTCCGCGAGCGCGGCCTGCCGGTCGTGCTGGTGAACGTCACCGGGGGCGCGCCCGGCCGCACGGAGGGCCCGGCCCGCGGCGGCAACCCGCCCGCCGACTGGGCCGAGCTGGTCCCCGAGCTGGACCAGCAGCCGTCCGACCTCCTGGTCACCAAGAAGACCTGGGGTGCCTTCCACGGCACGCCGCTGGACATGGAGCTGCGCCGCCTCGGCGTCACGCAGATCGTGCTCGCCGGCATCGCGACCAGCATCGGCGTGGAGTCCACGGCGCGCAGCGCGTACGAGCACGGCTACCACGTGACGGTCGCGACGGACGCCGTGACGGACATGGACGCCGACGCGCACCGCAACAGCGTGGAGAAGATCTTCCCGCGGCTGGGCGAGACCGACACCACCGACGCGCTCGTCAAGCTGCTGGGCTGAGCCACTACGGGGCTGACCCCCGGCCTCCCGGGCCGGCCCCCGGAGAGCTCACGCCCCGGCCCGCAGCCGCGGCCACTTCTCGTACCACCGCAGGTCGTCCTCCAACTGGGAGGCGAGCGAGACCAGCCGTGGTTCGCCGCCCTCGGGACCCAACAACTGGGCGCCGAGCGGCAGTCCGCCCGAGCTGAAGCCCGCGGGCACGCTGACGCCCGGCCAGCCGAGCACGTTCCACGGCCAGGCGTACGGGCAGGCCGCGATCATCGCCCGGTCGGTGCGCCAGCCGTTCATCGCGGCGAGCGTGCCGATCCGCGGCGGCGGCGTGGCCGTCGTCGGGGTCAGCACGACGTCGTACCGGCCGAACACCGCGCCCACCCGCTTCTGCTGCCGCGCCTCGACGGCCCGCGCGAGCTTCAGCGCGCGCCCGCCCAGCAGCCGGCCCAGCCGCGCGGCCTCCCGGGTCCTGCGGTCCAGCAGGGTGCGGTCCGGCACCCGTTCGGTCCACTCCCGTACGCCCGTGGTCGCGCGCGGCACGAAGGACAGGCCGATCAGCCCGTAGTCCGGCTCGGCCTCCTCGACGACGTGGCCGAGGCGGGCGAGAGTGCGGGCGATGTCCGTGACGGCGGCGCGCACTTCGGGGTGGAGCGGGCGCGGCGTACCGGTCCAGGCGGCCTTCCAGGACAGCGCGATGCGCAGCCGTCCCGGGTCCCGGCCGACCGCGTCGCGGACCGCGACCGGCGCCGGGCGGTGCAGGTCGTGCCGGTGACTGCCGCTGGAGACCTCCAGGAGCAGCGCCGCGTCCTCGACCGTGCGCGCCAGCGGCCCTATGCCGGTGATGCCCTGGAACGCCTCCGGTTCCGGCCAGGTGGAGATCCGGCCGCGCTGCGGCTTGATGCCCACCAGATGGGTCCAGGCCGCGGGGATACGGACCGAGCCCGCGCCGTCCGTGCCCAGCGCGGCCGGCACCAGTCCGGCGGCGACCGCGGCGGCCGAGCCGCCGGAGGAGCCGCCCGGGGTGTGCGCCGGGCTCCACGGGTTGCGGGTGTCACCGAAGGCCGGGCCCTCGGTGAAGGGCCACTGGCCCAGCTCGCAGGCGTTGGTCTTGCCGACGACGATCGCACCGGCCGCGCGCAGCCGCCGTACCACTTCGGAGTCCTCGGGCTTGGGCGGGAACGTGCCCGCGCAGCCGAACGCGGTGGGCTCACCCGCCACGTCGGTGTCGTCCTTGACCGCGACCGGCACGCCGAGCAGCGGCAGCCGCTCCCCCGCCGCGAGCCTGCGGTCGGCGGCCTCGGCCTCGGCGAGCGCCGCCTCTGTACGCACCAGCCGGAACGCGTTGACGGTGCCCCTGGTCGCCTCGATGCGCTCCAGCGACCGCCCGACCAGTTCGGCCGATGTGGTGTCGCCGTCGCGCAACGCTCTGGCCTGTTCGGCCAGTCCCTCGAACCTGTCCCCCACTGCCTCACGCCGCCTCTCGCACTGACGTTCCGTTCCGACGGAGAAGCGCAGCGTAACCATGCGTGGGAGTCGGCATCAACCGTCTCCGGCTCCCTGTGGGACGCCGGAGACAGTTGTTCCGTATACGGTCAGCGGTTGTTCGTGTGGCCTTCGGGCCGGACGACCATGGCCGAGCCGCCGCCGCGGCGGACCTTCTCGGCGGCCGCGAGCCAGCGCCCGTCGGACAGCCGCTGGACGCCGGTGGCCGCGCCGATCTCGGGGTTTTCCTTGAACGAGTGGCCGAGCGCCTCCAGTTCCGCGCGCAGCTTGCTGTCGTACAGCCCCGGCTCCAGCTCGGTCTGCGCGGCGTTGCGCTGGCTGGCGCGCGGCGCGGCGATGGCGTCGACGAGCGGCAGGCCGCGGTCGAGGTGGCCGAGAAGCGTCTGCAGAACTGTCGTGATGATGGTGGCTCCGCCGGGCGAGCTGACGGCCAGCACGGGCTTGCCGTGGTCGAGGACGACGGTCGGCGACATGGAGGAGCGGGGGCGCTTGGCGGGGCCCGGGAGGTTCGGGTCGGGGACGCCGGGGGCCGCCGGGGCGAAGGAGAAGTCGGTCAGTTCGTTGTTGAGGAGGAAGCCGCGGCCGGGCACGGTGATGCCGCTGCCACCGGTCTGCTCGATGGTGAGGGTGTAGGCGACGACATTGCCCCACTTGTCGGCGGCGGTGAGGTGGGTGGTGTTCTCACCCTCGTACGTCGTGGGCGCGGCCTTGTCACCGTCCGCGCACGGCTTCGGGTGGCGCGGATCGCCGGGCGCGACCGGGCTCTTGAGTACCGCGTCGTCCTTGATCAGGCAGGCCCGCGAGTCCGCGAATCGCTGCGAGGTCAGTTCCTTGGTGGGCACCTTCTGCGCTGCCGGGTCACCGACCCAGCGGCCGCGGTCGGCGAACGCGATGCGGCTCGCCTCGATGTAGCGGTGCAGGTACTGCTTCTCGCTCAGCTTGGATACGTCGTAGTTCTCCAGGATGTTGAGCGCTTCGGCGACGCTCGTGCCGCCGGAGGAGGACGGCGCCATGCCATAGACGTCCAGGCCGCGGTACTTCGTCTTCGTCGGCGCCTGGACTTTGGTCCCGTACGCGTCGAGGTCGGCCGCGGTGAGGTCGCCGGGCCGCACCTTGCGGGTGGAGCCCTCCCGTACGGGCGGCTGCTCGACGGTGCGGACGATGTCCTCGCCCAGCCGTCCGCGGTACAGCGCGTCCACGCCCTTGGCCGCCAACTCGCCGTAGGTGCGGGCGAGATCGGGGTTCTTCAGCGTGGAGCCGACGGCCGGGGGCTGCCCGCCGGGCAGGAAGAGCTTCGCGCTGGCGGGGAAGTCGCGGAACCGGTCGGCGTTGTCGGCGGTCTGCTTGCGGAAGGTCTCGTCGACGGTGAAGCCGTCGCGGGCGATGCGGGTGGCGGGCGCGAGGACCTGGCCGAGCGAGCGGCTGCCCCACTTGTCCAGCGCGGTGTCCCAGGTGGCGGGCGTGCCGGGGGTGCCGACACCCAGGCCGCTGGTGACGGCCTCGCTGAAGGGGATCGGCTTGCCGTTCTCCAGGAAGAGGTCCTTGTCCGCGGTCAGCGGCGCGGTCTCGCGGCCGTCGATCGTCTGCACGGAGCGCTTCTTGGCGTTGTAGTAGACGAAGTAGCCGCCGCCTCCGACGCCGGCGGAGTACGGCTCGGTGACGCCCAGCGCCGCCGCGGTGGCGACCGCGGCGTCCACGGCGTTGCCGCCCTTCTTCAGCACCTCGATGCCGGCCGCCGAGGCGTCGGGGTCGACGCTGGAGACCGCGCCGCCGGAGCCCACGGCGACCGGGGACTTGGGCGGGGCCTCGGTCGCGGAGGCCGCGGGTGCCGCCGCGGGCCGGGCGCTGGCCGGTACGGAGGCCAGCGAGCCGGCCAGCACGGCCGTCACGGCCAGCACCGACAGGCGTCGGACATGCGTCATCTGTGCCTTCCCTCCATCGAGTTCGCGCCAGAAGCCGGAGCCTACCTGCGGCTCTTCAGGGGCGACAGGGCGCCGAAGGGCCGCCGCCACGAGATCTTTACCCTTGCGTAACCTACCGACGGGTTACCTTCGGTAACTCGCTCGCCTTACTCTCCAGTCACTTCGGTACCGGTGCCACCGGTCACTCCCCCTCTCTTCGCCTCTTCCCCCACACCGCGACCTGGAGCAGTAGATGACGCCCTCCCGTACGACGCTGCGCGCCGCGATCGGTACCGTCTCCGCGGCCGTCCTCGCCACCACCCTCACGGCCACGGCCCCCGCTGCCCAGGCGGCCCCGGCCGCCGCCACCGCCCCCGCGTCCGTGAAGTTCGTGGACATCGAGGGAGACGGCGGCATCACGCTCAAGGCGAATGTCTTTACCCCCGGCGACGCCGACGGCAGCAAGAAGTACCCGGTAATCGTGCTGCCGACGAGCTGGGGCATGCCGCAGATCGAATACGTCGCGCAGGCCAAGAAGCTGGCGGACTCCGGGTACATCGTCGTCGGGTACAACTCGCGCGGCTTCTGGCAGTCCGGTGGGAACATCGAGACGGCGGGCCCGCAGGACGTCGCCGACGCCCGCAAGGTCGTCGACTGGGCGCTGGCCAACACCCCCGCCGACCCGGCCAAGGTCGGGATGGGCGGAGTGAGTTACGGCGCCGGGATCAGCCTGCTGGCGTCCGCCTTCGACCCGCGCATCAAGGCGGTCGCGGCGCTCAGCGGGTGGGCCGATCTGATCGACTCCATCTACAGCGGCCGCACGCAGCACGCGCAGGCCGCCGGGCTGCTGGCGGGCGCGGGCGAACTCACCGGGCGGCCCAGCGCCGAACTCCGGACGATCATGAAGGACTTCCTCGGCTCGAACCTCGACAAGGAGGACGAGATGATCGCGTGGGGGAAGAAGCGCTCCCCCGCCACCTACCTCGACAGGATCAACGCCAATGGCGCGGCCATCATGATGGGCAACGCCTGGGGCGACTCGATCTTCCCGCCGAACCAGTACGCCGACTTCTTCGAGAAGCTCAAGGGGCCCAAGCGGCTGGAGTTCCGGCCCGGCGACCACGCCACCGCCGAGGCCACGGGCCTGCTCGGGCTGCCCAACGACACCTGGACCGACACCAAGCGCTGGTTCGACCACTACCTCAAGGGCGCCGACAACGGCGTCGACCGCGAGTCCCCGGTCCAGCTCAAGTCCCGCTCCACCGGCGCGTACGAGGGGTACGCGAGCTGGAAGGACGTGCCCTCCGACGAGCGGCGCATCCCGTTGAACGGCACGCACGGCATCGCCACGAACCGCGACTCCGGCGCGAACGGCGGCACGATCTTCCTCTCGAGCATGCTGGACCAGTTCTTCAAGGTCCCGCCGATGGCGTCGGTACCGCTGCTGCCCCGCTCGGCCGCCGCGGTCTGGCAGTCCGCCCCGTACGAGACCCAGCAGCGGGTGCGCGGCACGGCGAAGCTGCACACCACGGTCAGCAGCACCGCCGAGAGCGGCACCGCGGTCGCCTACCTCTACGACGTCGGCCCGCTCGGCACCGGGAAGCTGGTCACGCACGCGCCGTTCACCTTCCACGGCAAGCAGCCGGGCACGCCGTTCGGCGTGGACCTGGACCTGTTCTCCACGGCGTACGACGTGCCGGCCGGGCACCGGCTCGCGGTGGTCGTGGACTCCGTCGACCCGCTCTACATCGAGCACAACCCGGACGGCGCGAAGCTCACCTTCTCCTCGCCGGCCGGCGACCCGTCGTGGGTGTCGGTACCGGTACGGGACTGACGCAACGTCAGCACCGCGGATGGCCGGGCACGTCACAGCGGGGGCGTGCCCGGCAGCAGTGTGCCCGGCTCGGCGGCGCCCACCTCCCCCTCGACCTTCGGGTTGCGCCGCTGCCGCCGGCCGATCCAGTGGGCGAACCAGGACAGCAGCATGCACATCCCGATGTAGATCGGCGAGATGACCAGGACGACGGGGATGAACGGCAGGTCGTAGTCGAGGTTGGAGGCGATCAGCCGGCCCGCGTGCAGGAACTCCTCGTAGGTGATGAGGAAGCCGAGCGAGGTGTCCTTCAGCGCGACGACGAGCTGGCTGATGATCGTGGGCAGCATCGCGCGGACCGCCTGCGGAACCAGGACGTGCGTCATGACCTGCGTCTTGCGCATGCCCAGCGCGTACGCCGCCTCGTGCTGGCCGCGCTCGACGGCGTGCACGCCGGTGCGGAAGACCTCGGCGAGCACCGAGCCGTTGTAGAGCGTCAGGCCGACGACCAGCGCGGTCAGCGGCTCGGCCCGCAGCGCCACATAGATGAAGAAGATCATCACCAGTACGGGCATGGCGCGGAAGAACTCCACCAGGAGGGTGCACAGCCAGCGGACCGGCCGGTGCCAGGAGAGCCGCCCGGCGGCCAGCACCGCGCCCAGCGCCAGGGAGAGCACCGCCGCGATCGCGAACGCCTTGAGCGTGTTGCCCAGGCCCCGCAGCAGCAGCTCCTGGATGCCCTGGTACTCGAAGGGCGTCCACTTCCGGCCGCTGAACTGGCCGGTGTCGATCAGGAGATAGACCGCCCAGGCGAGGACGGCGAGGATGACGAGCGTCGCCACCACACCGTAGAGGCGGTGCCGGCCGCGGGTTCTCGGTCCGGGGACGTCGTAGAGGGCGGTGCCGGTCATCGGGCGACTCCCCAGCGCTTCTCCAGCACGTTGAACAGCGCGCTGATGGTCAGGGTCACGATCAGATAGCCGACGGCGATCCAGAGGAAGGACCAGATGATGCTGTAGCCCAGCTCATTGAGCGTCTTGTACGTGCCGAGCAGCTCGACGACGCTGAAGGAGCCGGCGATCGCGGAGTTCTTGGCCAGCGCGATCAGCGTGGAGCCGACGGGCGGGATGACCGTACGGAACGCCTGCGGCAGCACCACCGTGCCCAGCGTCTGCGCGAAGGTCATGCCCAGGCTCCGGGCCGCCTCGCCCTGGCCCACCGGGACGGTGTTGATGCCCGAGCGCACCGCCTCGCAGATGAACGCCGAGGTGTAGCAGCCGAG
This sequence comes from Streptomyces ochraceiscleroticus, assembly GCF_000720485.1. Taxonomy (GTDB): domain Bacteria; phylum Actinomycetota; class Actinomycetes; order Streptomycetales; family Streptomycetaceae; genus Streptomyces; species Streptomyces ochraceiscleroticus. The sequence goes on from NZ_JOAX01000020.1 coordinate 83,726, forward strand.
CGCCAGGATCGCGAAGACGTCGAAGGGCAGCACCAGGCCGAACCGCGGCAGGCCGAGCAGGACCGCGAAGAACAGCAGGGTGAGCGGGGTGTTGCGGAGCACCGTCACCCATACCGTGCCGAAGGTGCGCAGCGAGCCGACCGGCGCGACCCGGAAGCCCGCCATGATCACGCCGAGTACGAGGGCGAGCAGCGAGGCGAAGACGGTGAGCTCGACGGTGCCGAGCAGGCCCTTGCCGTAGAGGGACCAGTTGTGGGTCAGTACGTCCATGGGTGTCGGGGGCTCCCTCAGCTCACCTGTAGCGGTCGATCCTGGGCGGCTTCGGCGCGGGCACTCCGGACAGCCCGAGGGTGGCGTCGTACGCCTTCTTCCAGTTGCCGTTCTTCTCGGCGACTTCGAGCGCGTCGTCCAGCGCGAAGCGCAGCGCGGGGTCCTTGAGAGGCAGGCCGACGCCGTACGGCTCCTCGGAGAAGGGCTTGCCGACCAGCTTCAGCTCGTCGGGCGCCTTGGCGGCGTAGCCGAGCAGAATGGCGTCGTCGGTGGTGACCGCGTCGACCTGAAAGGTGAGCAGGTTGTCGACGCAGACGGAGTAGGTGTCGTACGCGACGAGGACGGCCTTGGGGTAGTCGGCCTTGATGCGCTGATACGGGGTGGAGCCCGCGGCGGAGCAGACCCGCTTGCCCGCCAGGTCCTTGGGGCCCTTGATGTCCTGCTCGTCCTTGCGCACCAGCAGGCTCTGGCCCGCCATGTAGTACGGGCCCGCGAAGCCGACCTGCTTCTTGCGCAGGTCGTTGATGGTGTAGGTGCCGACGTAGTAGTCGATCTGGCCGTTCTGCACGGCGGTCTCGCGGTTGGCCGAGGCGATCGTCTTGTAGGTGAGGGACTTGGGGTCGAAACCGAGCGCGGCGGAGAGCATCTTGGCGATCTCGATGTCGAAGCCGCGGTACGCGCCGGAGGACGGGTCCCGTTCGCCCAGGTACGGCTGGTCCTCCTTGACGCCGACGACCAGGTGGCCGCGGCGCTTCGCCTGCTGCCAGGTGGGCGAGTCGGTGAGCTGGAAGCGGGTCTGCACCTGGTACTTGGGGAGCTCGTCGCCGCGCGGGCCCTTGGCGGGCGGGCTGCCGGGCTTGCCGCAGGCGGCGGCGAGGACGGCCAGGACGGCGAGGAGGAGGGCCGTGGCGACCCGTGGTGTCTTCTTCACTGCGCACTCCCCCGCTCAGTGCTTGAGGATCTTGGAGAGGAAGTCCTTGGCGCGGTCGCTCTCCGGGTGGGTGAAGAACTCCTCGGGGGTGCGGTCCTCCACGATCGCCCCGTCCGCCATGAAGACCACGCGGTTGGCGGCGGACCGGGCGAAGCCCATCTCGTGGGTGACCACGACCATCGTCATGCCCTCCTGGGCGAGCTGCCGCATGACCTCCAGCACCTCGTTGATCATCTCCGGGTCGAGCGCCGAGGTGGGCTCGTCGAAGAGGAGCGCCTTGGGTTCCATGGCCAGCGCGCGGGCGATGGCCACGCGCTGCTGCTGTCCGCCGGAGAGCTGGGCGGGGTACTTGTCGGCCTGTGAGGCGAGGCCGACCCGGTCCAGGAGTTCGCGGGCCCGCCGTTCGGCCGCCTCCTTGCCGCTCCTGCGGACCTTCAGCGGCGCGAGCGTGATGTTGGCCAGCACGGTCTTGTGCGCGAAGAGGTTGAAGGACTGGAAGACCATGCCGACGTCGGCGCGCAGCCGGGCCAGCTCGCGGCCCTCCTCGGGGAGCGGGTGGCCGTCCAGCGTGATGGTGCCGGAGTGGATCGGTTCGAGGCGGTTGATCGTTCGGCAGAGGGTCGACTTGCCGGAACCGGAGGGGCCGATGACGACGACCACCTCGCCGCGGCCGACGGTGAGGTCGATGTCCTGGAGGACGTGGAGCTTCCCGTAGTACTTGTTGACCCGGCGCATCTCGATCAGCGCGTCACCGGCCATATGCAGCCCTGCTCACTCTCGTCCGGCACGTCCGTACAGCGGAGAGTTCGCAAACTACCCCAAATGCCCCTGGTTCGGCGCTCGGGGACACGCGGGGTGAGGCACCGCACCCCCTAGGTACACATGAGACGCCTGCGTACCTAACGTCTCTGATCAGCTGAGCGACCCCATGCAAGACGGAGTGTGTCCGGCTCGGGGTCTTCCCACCGAGGCCGGGTAGCGTGAGCGTGCAGGTGGAATCCCGCGCCCAGTACTGCCCCGCGGGGCCTGTGAGGCCGGTCGGTGGTGTGCTTGCTGATCGTCGTCACGTCCTGGTGCCGGTCGGCTGCGCGAGGCAGCCGGGTCCGGCCCGTGTGAGCGTGTCCCTCCGGACGCTTGCCCGCCAGACCCGAAGGACCGGTGGGGGAGGGTGCCCTGCGTCGCCTGGGCGCGGGGCGTTCTGTCTGCCGCCGGGTGGGTCCGGTCTTGGACCGGGCCCGGCTGGTCTTCGCGGTGTTCGGGATGACCACGGCTTTGGCTTCGAGTGTGTCCACCACCGCGCGGATGACCATGCCACCGCCGGCGCGTTCGGTCACGGTCTTCGCTTGGTGGGTGAGGCCGCGTGCGGCGACGCGCATCCATGCTCCCTGGTCGCGGTCGCCCTGCCAGCCGCAGGAGCCGCAGACGGCCCACTTCCAACCGGGTGTGGTGGGCCGGTCCGGGGCCTTGCGGTGCCGTAGCGGTACGAGGCACTGCGGGCAGTGCTGGGAGGTGTTCCGGGCCGGGACCGTCACGACGGCGATCCCGGCCTCGGCGGCCAGGTGCCGCATCCGGTCCACGATCTGCCCGCGCACCGTCTGGGAGAGTCGAGTGTTCATCGTGCGGCCCATGCCCCTGGCCTCCATCGAGCGGAGGTCCTCTGCATAGATCACCGTCGCGCCGACGGCAATGGCCTGATCGACGGTCCAGCGGGCGGCGGCCCCGGCGAGGGCGTCGTTGAGGTTCGACCGGCGGTCGCCGACGCGTCGGATCTCGTCGGTGAGAAGCTGGCGCTTGGCCGACAAGGGATGTTCGGCGATGCCGCCGGTGAGTCGCTGGTAGTGGTTTGCCTTTGCGTGCAGGTGCTCGGACAGGCGGCGCAGACGGTGCTGTTTCGCCAGGACACCAGCGGCGCGGAACATGCCCCCGGCCCCGAGGCCGGTGATACGCCCGTCGTCGTGCAGCCGGGCGGCCCCGGCGGACAACAGTGTAGTGAGACCCCAGTCCACGCCGAGCGCGACCGTGTGTCCGGTACGCCGGGTCCGGGGAACGGGGTGGGCAAAGGCGAGGTCGGCCCGCACGCGCCCTTGGTGGATGCGCAGGGTGGGAAGGTGCAGCACCGCGCTGGGCGGGATGGTGGGCGGCAGCATGATCGGGCAGGCGACCCACGTCCAGTCCCGGTAGGAGCGCGGGTCGGGGCGGGTGGGGAGCTGCACCCGCAGCAGCGCCCGGCCCGGGTCGCTCTCGTGCCGTTCAACGGTGGCCTGCTGCCCGTCGCACGCCGACAGCAGCAGCATCCGGGCAGTTCGGGGCGCGGCCTCCAGCTCGAACACATCGACCGGCAGCCGCCCGTACTTCCCGGCGAAGACGGCGATCTGTCGAGTGCGGGACTTGATCGCACTGCCCGGCAGATGCTGCCCGCCCGGCACGGCCTCACGCACCGCGTCCCATTCGTCCGGGGCGCGCCTGGCCGGGTCAGCGGGCCACGCCGCGAGCACTCCGGCAGTCAGATCAGCACGCCACTTCGCCGACCGCAGAGCACGCCCGGCCTGCTCCTGAGCCATACGCACAATCCGGTCATTGGCCCGGATGCCCTCGGACGGTGCGACAGTCCAACCGAGACGCCGCAGCGCCATCCAGGCGTTCGACGGCAGCTTCCTGCAGCCCGCATCCTCGCCGGAGGCGAGCACGTCCACATCGGGGCCGTTCCAATGCTCGGCGAGCAACGCGCTGACCATCCCGGACACCAGATCAGCGCACCAGCCCACCCGCTCAACGAGCGCGGCGGCAGGCAGGAGCGCACTGGTCTTCTCATCCACCCCGGTTCGCAGCACGCCGCGTGCGCACGCGGTACGGGCTGTCTCGCCCTCACCCAGCGGCACCCTCCGGCTCATCGACGCCCCTCCCCGCCCGTGATGCCATCATCCGATCAACGACATCTCCGCGAAAAGGTCACGCATTCGGTCCGCGCACTCATATACGACACCGTCACCGACGCCGTACACACATCATGACGTTGCCGGATGACACCGCTACGGCCCCCTAGGGGAATGTGTGAGTCTGTGCGCATGGTGGAGCACCGGCCTGTTTTCCAGCGCATCGCCGACGACCTGCGGCGGCAGATCGACGAGGGCGTCCTCGCCGTCGGCGCGCGCATCCCCTCCCGCGCCGAGCTGAAGCGGGCGTACGAAGCCAGCGACCAGACCGTGGACCGCGCCGTGCGCATGCTGAAGGCGGCGGGGTATGCGGAAGGGCAGTTCGGGCGCGGGGTGTTCGTCGCGGACCGGGCGCCGCTGGGCATACTGCTGCGCTCCACGGGTGCCGTCGACTCGCCCTTCGCCGCGAGTATCACCCATGTGAATTGCCCGGAGGGCACGCCGTTGACGTGGGAGGCGACGTCCACGACCGAGGCGGCGACGGAGCCGGTGGCCCGGCGGCTGCACATCGCGCCCGGCGACAGCGTGGTCTGCACGCAGTACGAGTACCTCGCCGACCGCCGGCCCGTGCAGCTCGCGACGAGCTGGGAACCGCTGGCGATCACGGAGGGCACGGACGTGATCTTCCCGGAGCACGGGCCCTACGCGCGCCGCGGCGTGCGCGGACGGATGGCGGCGATCGGGGTCCGCGTGGTGCGTGCCGAGGAGCGGGTGGGCTCCCGGCCCGCCGCCAGCGCCGAGGCGGAAGCGCTGGGCTGCCCGCCGGGGAGCTGCGTCACGGTCGTGGAGCGCACGCACTTCGACGCGGACGGACGGGCGGTGGAGACCTCGGACATCGTCGTACGGGCCGACCGCTGGCAGCTCGCTTACGACATCGCGTTCGTGTGAGGGTTCGTGTGAGGCAGGCGCCCGGCCGGGGATGCGGCGCAGGCGCTCAGCTCTCCGCGACCTCGGCGTAGAGCTGGGAGAGCTCGGGCGCCCCGCTGTCCACCCACTCGTGACCGGCCGTCACCACATCGATCTCGCGGCCCGAAGCCAGCCGGACGACCGGCTCACCGCCGGGCCAGATCTTCCAGCGGGCCCCGGGGACCGTGCGCACCAGGACCGTACCGAGGTAGAGGCCCACGTCGTTGCCCAGCCACGGCCCGATCTCCGGGTCCGACCGCCAGGCGGGCAGGAGCTGGTCCAGCTCCTCCAACGAGCCCACCGAATCGTCCAGTTCCACCCCCGCTCCCGCGGCCTGACCGCGCAGCAGCTCGCACTCCGACAGCAGATCGGCGATACCCTCCGCGTCCTCGTCCCCCGGTGCCGGCGCCGCGGCGGAACGGCCCGCTTGCGGATGCTTGCGCCACTTGTCCAGGAAAGACATGTTCATGGGGTGCAGCGTCCCACTCCCGCCCGGGCGGCGGCCACAGGCGCGCGGCGCCCCGAGTCATCCGGTCGCCACGGCTCCCTTGACGCCCCCCTGCCGTCTCCTTACGTTCATGGCGCTTGTGTCTGATGGACCGGATCATGCTCACCCCGTGGCGCACCCGCCACCGAAGGAGCCGTCTGATGCGCGTACGACAATGGGGCACAACCGTTCCGCTCGCTCTCGCCCTCACGGTCGCGGGGACCGCCGTCCCGGCCACCGCCGACCAGCAACGCGCGGCAGATCCGCAGCCGTTGGCGAGACTCTTCGACAACAAGGCCGTGAGCGACGACGCCAGATCCGGCGCCGCGGACTTCGACGGCGCCGGCAGCTCCCTGTCGGCGCAGGACCTCGCCGCGGCCGGCTGGACGCCCGGCCGGACGCTGGCCCTGGACGCGACCCGGCTGACCTGGCCGCGCACCGCGCCCGGCACGCCCGACAACGTACGGGCGAACGGCCAGGCCGTCCGGCTGAGCGGCGCCGGCACCGCGCTGTCCTTCCTGGTCGCCGGGACCGGCGGGGACGCCACCGGCACCGGCACGGTCGAGTACCAGGACGGCTCGCGCAGCACGTACGAGCTGACCGCGCCGGACTGGCGGACCGGCCCCCTCAGCACCAAGGCGGTGGCCCTGCCGCATCTGAACTCTGCGGCCGGACAGCGTGCGGAAACGGTACGCCTGTACGCGGTGACGGTGCCGGTGCGCCCCGGCCGCCAGGTCCGCTCGGTCACCCTCCCCAAGGACCCGGGCCCCGACCGCGACCTGCATGTCTTCGCCGCGGCGCTGCGCCGGGCCACGCCCGGCTGGACCGGGAGCTGGGCGGCCAGCAGCGCCGGGTACACCAAGGTCGGGCCGTGGCGGGACCAGACGCTGCGGCTGGTGGTGCACGCCGGGGCGGGCGGTAAGCAGGCCCGGGTCCGGCTGGAGAACACCTTCGCGGCCACGCCCGTGGACATCGGCGCGGCGAGCGTGGCCGTCCAGGGCAGCGGCGCGCAGGCGGCGCGCAAGCCCGTGCCGCTCACCTTCGGCGGGCAGCGCGGCACCCGTATCCCCGCCGGCGCGCAGGCGTTCAGCGACCCGGTGGACTTCGCCGTACCCGCCGATACCAATCTGCTGGTGAGCTTTCACCTCGCGGGCCCGGTGGGCGCGGCACCCGTGCACAAGGAGGCCATACAGCGGTCGTACGTGAGCGCGCCCGGCAGCGGTGACCGGACGGGCGACGCGGGCGGCGCCGCCTACACCGGCACTCTCACGACCTGGCCGTTCCTCTCGGGCGTCGATGTCACCGGCGGTCCGGGCTCGATCGTGGCGCTGGGCGACTCGATCACCGACGGGGTGAAGTCGACGGAGGGCGCCAACCGGCGCTGGCCGGACACCCTGGCGCGGCGCTTCCAGAACCAGACCGCACTGCCCAGGTACGGCGTGATCAACCACGGGATCTCGGCGAACCGCATCGTCACCGACCGCTACAAGGGCGACGGGATCAGCACCGACACCGGCGGGGTCAGCGCCCAGCACCGGCTGGAACGGGACGTGCTGGCGCAGACGTCGGCCCGTACGGTCGTGGTCTTCGAGGGCATCAACGACGTGCGCTCCGGCACCTCGGCGGCCGAGGTGATCACCGGGCTGCGGGCCATCGCGCGGCGGGCGCACGAGCGGGGCCTGCGGGTGGTGGCCGCGACGGTCGCACCCTGCGAGGGCTACCCCGACTGCTACCCGGAGGTCGACCAGCGGCGGCAGGCCGTCAACGCCTTCATCCGGGACAGCGGCGGCGCTGTGGATGCCGTACTGGACTTCGACGCGGTGATCCGCGACCCGGAGCGGCCGCAGCGGATGCTGCCGGCGTACGACAGCGGCGACCATCTGCACCCCGGCGACGAGGGGCTGAAGGCGCTCGCGGAGTCGGTGGAGCTGCGCAAGCTCGTGCCGTGAGGCGCGGGACCGGCCGGGGCTGCGTGCCCCGGCCGGCGCGGCGCGTCACACGTCCAGGTCGACGACCACCGGCGCGTGGTCCGAGGCGCCCTTGCCCTTGCGCTGCTCGCGGTCGACGTAGGCGTCGGAGACCGCCTTGGCGAACGGCTCGTTGCCGTAGACCAGGTCGATGCGCATCCCGCGGTTCTTCGGGAAGCAGAGCTGGCGGTAGTCCCAGTACGTGAAGGGGTGGTCGTACTTCAGGGGGCGCGGCACGACGTCCGTCAGGCCCGCGCCGCGCAGGTCCGCGAGGGCGGCCCGCTCGGCCGGGGTGACATGCGTGGCGCCCTCGAAGGCGGCGGTGTCGTAGACGTCGTCGTCCGTCGGCGCGACGTTGTAGTCACCGAGGACTGCGAACGGGCGGTCGCCCGCCGCGTCGCCCGCGACCGCGGCCTTCAGCGCCTCGAACCACTGGAGCTTGTAGGCGTAGTGCGGGTGCTCGACCTCGCGGCCGTTCGGGACGTAGACCGACCAGACGCGGACCGGGCCGCAGGTCGCCGAGACGGCGCGCGGCTCGGCCACGCCGTCGTACGTCGGGTCGCCGGGCAGGCCCTCGACCACGTCCGCCAGGCCCACCTTGGACAGCACGGCCACGCCGTTCCACCGGCCCGTGGCATTCACCGCGGCCTCGTAACCGAGCTCGCGCAGCTCGTCGAAGGGGAACTGCTCCTTGGAGCACTTGGCCTCCTGGATGCACAGCACGTCCGTGCCGGTGGTCTCCAGCCAGGCCAGCAGCCGGGGCAGGCGGGCGGTGATCGAATTGACGTTCCAGGTCGCGATGCGCATGAGTGCCAACCTACCGCCCGCCTGTGACAGTCGCCCTCCTCAGCCGAGCGCGGCCGCCTGACCAGGCGCGAGGCGGCCGTGATCGGTGCCGCCGAGCTGGCCGATCATGCGGTCGTAGATCGGCCGGGCGTGCTCCTGGAGGAGGCTGTCGTGGATGTCGATGGCGTGCCGCGGCTTGACCTCGCGTACGTAGTCGATGACCTCCGCCACCTTGTTCCAGGGGGCGTGCACGGGCAGCAGGAGGGTGTCGACCGGGCGGCCGGGGACGGTCAGCGCGTCGCCGGGGTGGAAGACCGAGCCGTCGACGAAGTAACCGACGTTGGTGATCCGCGGGATGTCGGGGTGGATCACCGCGTGGAGCTGCCCGTGCACCTCCACCTCGAAGCCGGCCGCCGTGAAGGCGTCGCCCTCGCCGACGGTGTGCACCCGGCCCGGGAACGCCGCCGAGATCTGCTCGGCGACCGAGGCGAGCGTCCAGATCTCGGCGGCCGGGTTGGCCTCCATGGCCGCCCGCAGCCGGTCCTCGGCGAAGTGGTCGGGGTGCTCGTGGGTGATCAGGATCGCGTCCGCACCCACGGCCGCGTCCTGCTCGCTGAAGCCACCGGGATCGATGACCAGCGTCCGCCCGTCCTTGGCCAGCCGGACGCAGGAGTGCGTCTTCTTGGTGAGTTCGAGTTCCATGAGCCCATCCTGCCGCGCGGGGCGATCCCCCTGCTCGACCGGAGCTACTGATCGGTGCCGGAGGACTGGGTGGTGTTGCGGGCGCACTGCTGGTTCTGCGGGGAGGCGAGGACGTTGACGTCCTGCACCGTGATCGGCACCAGGATGCCCACCAGCGAACCGACATTGGCCTTCGCCGGCACGCCGAGACACAGCTCGTTCAGCGTGCCCTGGACCGCCCCGAACTCTGCGCTCAGATTGCCGTGGGTCGTCGAGTTGCCGAACGCGGACGCCGCGCCGTTGCCGCTGAGGCTCGTCGGGCCGTCGTCGCCGATCGCGACGGCGCTGCCGGCTCCGCCGGCGATCGCCGCGGCGGCGAGACTGCAGGCGGTCATGGTGCTACGGATATACATGGCTCTCTCCACAGGATGACGCTGTGCCAAAGCCAGGAGTACATCGTGCGGCGCGGTGCGTGCGCGCCCATTCACCTGATCGTCGGCGTGCCCAGGACAAGCCTTACATCACCTTGTCCGCCAGGCAGTTCAGTCCTCCGGCGTGGTCTCCTCGCGGATGACGCGCTGGGCGATGGTGAAGGCCGCGCCGGCGGCCGGGACGCCGCCGTAGACCGCGGTGTGGATCAGCGTTTCCTTGATCTCCGCGGGGGTGAGGCCGTTGCGGAGCGCGGCGCGGACGTGGACGGCCAGGTCGTCGAGGTGGCCGCTGGTGATCAGCGCGGTGAGCGTGATGACGCTGCGGGTGCGGCGGTCCAGGCCCGAGCGGGTCCACACCTCGCCCCAGACGTTGCGGGTCAGGAAGTCCTGGAAGTCGCCGGTGAACTCGTCGGCGGCGGCCGCGGCGCGGTCCACGTGCGCGTCGCCCAGCACCTCGCGGCGGACCTTCATGCCCGCCTCGTAGGAGTCGGTGCCGACCATCTCCGGCTGCTCGGCGGCCGGCTCGATGGCGACGACCGGCGGCTGGGGCTGCGCCTGCTGCGCCGGCTTCGGGGTGAGGACGGGCTTGGGCGGGGTGGCGCCGAGCGCGGCCTGCCCCGCCGGCTTGTCCTGCCAGGCGGTGGAGAAGTGCCGGATGAGCAGCTCGGTGACGGCGGCCGGCTGCTCGACCGGGGCGAGGTGCGAGGTGCCGGGCACCAGGGCGAGACCCGCGTCCTGTATGCCGGCGACCAGGGTGCGCGCGTCGGCGGTCGGGGTGATCAGGTCCTCGGAGCCGACGACCACGAGGGTGGGCGCGGAGATCCTGCCGAGCTCGTTGCGGATGTCGAAGGCGGCCAGCGCCTCGCAGGCGGCGATGTAGCAGCCGGGGTCGGTGGTGCGCACCATCTGCACGGCCCACTCGACGATGGCGGGCTGGGCGGCGGCGAAGCCGGGCGTGAACCACCGCTCAGGCGCGGTGCGGGCGATCGGGTCGAGGCCGTTCGTACGGATGACCACGCCGCGCTGCCGCCAGGCGTCGGCGGTACCGAACCGGGGTGAGGCCGAGACCAGCGCGAGCGAGGTGAGGCGCTGGGGGTGGGCGAGCGCGAGCTGGGCTCCGATGGCGGCGCCCATGGCGCAGCCGGCGTAGCCGAAGCGGTCGATGCCGAGGCCGTCGAGGGTGGCGATCACCCGCTCGGCGAGCTCGGCGACCGAGGCGGCGGGGTAAGCGGGGGATCCGCCGTGGCCCGGGAGGTCGAAGCGGACGACGCGCCACTGACGGGTCAGTTCGGGTATCTGCCGGTCCCACATGTGCCAGGTGGTGCCCAGCGAGGCGCCGAGGACAAGTACGGGCGCGTCGTCGGGGCCGTCGATCCGGTGCTGCAGGGTCTTCTCGCTCACCCGGCCACGCTACCCAATCAAACCGCCCACTCCTGACACCCGGGTCAGCAATCGGACGCCGCTCAGGCCGGAAAGAGTTGGTCATGACGGTGGAATCGGCTCATAACCGGCTGGCCGGGATCGCCCGCATGTGATCGGGACGGCATTCTTCATCAGAGTTTCGCCACCGGAACCCGGTCGTCCGTGCCAGGAACGGACCGGCTACGGGCCGCGCACCGCGTCAGAACTGCGTCAGGACCGCGCCGGAGCCGTGTCAGAACCGCGTCGTGGAGACGATGTACACCACGGGGTGGCCGTCCTCGGCGAAGTCGACCGTGATCCGCTGCGAGGGCCGCGGCGCCTTGTCCTTGTTGACCAGGCCCGCGTAGCCGTCCCCGACGGTGAAGTCCCACTTGACCCGCGCCGCCTGCTTCGGCGAGATCGTGGCGACGTCCTCGCGCAGGTCCTCGCGGGTGTGCCCGTAGTGCGCCAGGAACGTGTCCAGGCCGTCCTGGGACGTGCGGAACGTCACGTACAGCGAGCTGGTCCTGAAGGAGTTGGTCTCGAAGTAGGCGACCGGATACGAGTACGCCGGGATCGGCACGTCGTAGATCCGCCGCTGCACCTTGGAGGGCCACTGCCAGGTGAGCCCCGCCATCTTGGCCCGCTCCTCCTTCTCCTGGCCGCTGTCGCGGCTCTGCGCGGCGGAGAGCGCGAGGTAGCCGGCCGGGATGGCGATCAGCAGGAAGACGACGACGGCGGTGAGCCAGCGGCGCCGTCGGCTCGGCGGGGACGGGGGCGCGTGCGCCGCGCCGTCGCCCGCCGCGGGAACGTCGTCGTACGCGTCCCGCTCAAGACGCTCGGAGCGGTCGTGGCGCTCGGGGTGGTCGGTCACAGGTGCCTGTTCCAGGTCGGTCATCGGCGGCCGGTCCGCTCATAGCGCTCGTAGCGCTCGACGCGGCGGCGGTTGGCGCGGCGGAAACGGCGGGCCACCAGCCGGGCGAGGTCGGCGGCGCCGACCATGCCGGCCTCGGGACCGAGCTGGGCGCGCGCGATACGGGCCTCGGGGCGGTAGCCGCGCCCGGTGAGGGTGCGCCGGAAGGCGTCCCGGGCCGGGCCGATGAGCAGATCGTCGGCGGCGCTGACGCCACCGCCGATGACGAAGCACGAGGGGTCCAGGGCCGCGGCGAGGTTGGCGATGCCCACGCCCAGCCACTGGCCGATCTCCGCGAAGAGCTCGACGCACATCGCGTCGCCCTCGCGGGCCAGCTCGGTGATCAGGGGCCCGGTGATGTCCGGGATGATGCCGCTGACCCGCTCGATGATGTTGTACGCGACCGGGGAGTCGGCGGCCGCCAGCTCCCGCGCCTCGCGCACCAGCGCGTTGCCGGAGCTGTACTGCTCCCAGCAGCCGCGGTTGCCGCACGGGCAGCGGTGCCCGCCGGGCACGACCTGCATGTGGCCGAACTCACCGGCCACGCCGTACTTGCCGCGCTTGACCTGGCCGTCCTCCAGGATCGCGCCGCCGATCCCCGTACCGAGCGTGATCATCACGAGGTGGTCCTCGTTGCGCCCGGCGCCGAAGCGCCACTCGGCCCAGGCGGCCGTGTTGGCGTCGTTGTCGACCATCACGGGGACCGCGAGGCGGCCCGCGAGGCGGTCGCGCAGCGGCTCGTTCCGCCAGTTCAGATGGGGGGCGAAGAGGACGCGGCTGCGGTCGGCGTCGACCCAGCCGGCCGCGCCGATGCCGACGGCGTGCACGTCGTGCCGGTCGGAGAGGTCCAGCACCAGCTCGGTGATGGTGTCCTCGACGACCTTGGGGCTCTTGGACTTGTCCGGCGTCTCGGTGCGGACCTTCTCCAGGATGGTCCCGTCGGCGTCCACGACGCCCGCCATGACCTTCGTGCCGCCGATGTCGATGCCGACGGTGGGCACGCGGGGCGCGCTGAGGTGCGAGCGCCGCTCGCGGGTGCCGACCGTGCGCAACACGGTGGCCCGCGCCGATCCACGGTGCACCCTGTCCCGGTACGTACTCATGCTCGGCTCGTCTCGTCCCTGTGCGGTCTTGGGAGGCCATGGCCTCGGCTTGCGTCGGGGCGGGCACAGCCCACCCGCCGTGCGATTGTGCATCAAAGCCGCCCCGCGGCGCACCGCAACCCTCTGACCTGTGGCCTTTCTCAAAGTACGGCGAACTCGGGAACCTTTTCCGCCGCGCTCGGGCAGCGTTGACGAGACCGGGCGCACCGGCCGGCTCAGAAGCCCCTGGTCACAAGCGTTTTTCCGGACCGTATGCCCCTGACGGCCGAACCCGACGGGCCCCGCGGAGCGCTCTGGGTTGTGATGGGAACCGTTGATGTTCCGCCCTCTGTGAGGAGAACGCTATGCGCATCCGTACCGCCGCAGCCGCGGCCATTCTGGCCACCGCCGCTCTTGTCGGCAGCGCCGGCGCCGCCGTTGCCGACTCGGGCGCCCAGGGCAGCAGCAGCCACTCGCCGGGCGTGGTGTCCGGCAACACCATCCAGGTACCGCTCCACGTGCCGGTGAACGCCTGCGGTCTCACCGTCGACGTGATCGGGCTGCTGAACCCCGCACACGGGCAGTGCGCCAACAAGTAACGTCAGGGTCCACACCGGTGCCGGCCTCCTTCGGGGGGCCGGCACCCCTCTGTTGACAGCCGGTCAGAGCCCGGCGGGCTCCCGGAGCGTGCCGTCCCAGCGCCAGGACGTGCGACGCGGGTGGCCGGGGAGTGCCGTGCGGCCCGTGCACCACAGGAGTACGGACCAGCGGTCGGGCGCGGCCGGGGCGTCGGGGAAGAGCCGGGCCAGCGTCCGGTCGCACAGTCCGGCGGGCGGCGTGAAGGACAGACCGAGGCCCTCCGCGATGTCGTGCACGTGCACCAGGGTCTCGACGACGCCCATGGCCGCGAAGCCCGCGGCGTCGGACACACCGAAGACGTGGAACGCGCGCCTGTCCGGCGGCGTCGTGCGGACGACGGCCGCCAGCAGCCCGCCGCACGCCTCCAGTACCTGCAGCAGTCCAGCGGGGCCCGCCTCACGGTCGGCGAAGACGACATTCGCCGGGCCGTCCGGCCGCTGCCGTGTCCACGCGAACGGTATGTGCCCGTCCGCCGGCGGACGGGCCGGGCCGAGCTGGGCGGCGTAGGAGAAGAGGTCGTCGGCGAGGTGCTCGGCGGTCTCCCAGCAGTCCCACTCCAGGGAGCCGGCCCGCACGCTCCAGTCCGCCCCTTCCGCGCCGCGCAGGACGGTGACCGCCAGCCGCACGGCTTCCTCGACATCTGCTGCGGTGACGGACCCGCCGGGTGTTCTCTGAGGGGAAGACATGGCGCGGAAGGTAGCAACGGTCACCCGGCCGGAGCACCCGATTTACCGGCCGTCCGGTACGCGAGGCGGCTCGGGAGGAGAGTCGGACCATGGTGGCGCACGCACAGGAGGAACGGCGGTACGACGTCGTGGTCGTCGGCGGTGGTGCCGCCGGGCTGAGCGGGGCGCTGGCCCTGGTACGGGCGCGCCGTTCGGTGCTGGTCATCGACGACGGCCGGCCGCGCAACGTCATGGCGGACCGCACCCACAACTTCCTGACCCGCGACGGCATGCCGCCCGGGGAACTGCTCGCGGCCGGCCGGGCCGAGGTGGCCGGATACGGCGGCGAGTTCGTATCGGACGAGGCGGTGGCGGCCGAGCCGCAGGAGGGCAGCGGCTTCCGCGTCCTCCTGGCAGCGGGCCCGCCGGTCGCGGGCCGCCGGCTGCTGGTGACGACCGGCCTGGTCGACGAGCTGCCCGAGGTGCCGGGGATGGCGGAGCGGTGGGGGCGGGACGTGCTGCACTGCCCGTACTGCCATGGCTGGGAGGCCCGTGACCGGGCGATCGCGGTGCTGGCCACGGGGCCGCTCGCCTGCCGGCAGGCCCTGATGTGGCGGCAGTGGAGCACGGACGTGACCCTGCTGCTGCACGCCTCGCCGGAGCCCGGCTCCGAGGAGCACGAACGGCTGGCCGCCCGCGGCATTGCCATCGTGCCGGGGCGGGTGGCGGGTCTGGAGGTGGCGGACGGCGCGCTGGCCGGCGTGCGGCTGGCGGACGGCCGGCGGGTGCCCTGTCAGGCCCTGGTCGTGGAGCCGCGGTTCACCGCGCGCGCCGGGCTCTGCGCGTCCCTCGGGCTGTCCGCCGAGGTGGAGCGGTCGGCCGGGGAGGCGGTGGGCAGCTCCGTACCGGCGGCCGGATCCGGCGCCACGGACGTGCCGGGAGTATGGGTGGCCGGAAACATCACCTCCCTCTCCGACCAGGTCATCGGCGCCGCGGCGGCCGGAGTGCAGGCCGCCCAGGCCATCAACTCGGACCTGGTCGACGAGGACACCCGGCTGGCGGTCGCGAACCGCCGCGGCTCCGGCTGAGGCGCGTACCTCGACGGCGGCATCGCGCGTACCTCGGAGGCGGGCGCGGTCAGCCGGTGTCGAGGCCGTCGATCAGCCGGTCGAGGAACCGGGTGAAGGTGGCTTCGGGGGTGAGGGGGCGGCCGGGCGCGGCGAGGGCCGCGGCGAGCTCCGGATGGTGGCCGTCGGCGGCGACGGCGGCGAGGTAGCGGGCCTCGGCCGCGGCCCGGCCGGGTGCTTCCGCGGCCGCTGACTGCGCGATCTCGTACCCGACGTGCCCGGCGACGAAGCCGGTGAGCTGGCTGAAGACCTCCAGCTTCGCGGCGCCGTCCAGCCGGGTGGGCCGCAGGGCCGCGAGGGCGCGTTCCAGGAAGGCCAGCGCGTGCGGGCCGAGCGTGCGGCGGGCGGTCAGCGCGGTGGGCAGCCAGGGGTGACGGAGCATCAGGGCGCGCTGGAGGTGGCCGATGGCCTTCAGGTCGGCGCGCCAGTCGCCGGTGAGGGGCCCGTCCGTCGGGAGTTCGCCGCTGACGTGGTCGACCATCAGCTCCAGCAGCGTCTCCTTGTCGGGCGCATAGCTGTAGAGCGACATCACGCCGGCGCCGACCTCGGCGGCGACGCGCCGCATGGTGACCGCGTCCAGCCCCTCGGCATCCGCGAGGGCGACGGCCGCCGCGGTGATCGCCTCCCGGCTGAAAGCGGGCTTGCGGCCTCGGCCGGTCCGGGCGGCGCCCAGCCAGAGCTGCTGGGGGTCGACGCCCGCGGCGCCGGCTCCCTCACGATGGACCACGTTCCTCACCTTTCCTTCCCTCGGACCATTCTCGTACAGTGTACGGAAATAATGCAGGGGAACGAGGGGGAGAGCGGATGACACCGCAGACGCACGACACCATGGCCGGATCCGGCTGGACCGCGCCTTCGGGGAAGCCGCCGCTGTCCTCCCGGATGCTGCGGGCGACCTGGCGCGGCCTCCCGGCCAAGCGGTACGAAGCCGGCTGGGAACCGGGGCTCGCGGTGCCGGCGGCGGACGGCAGCCCCTTGCTGACGGACCACTACTTCCCCCGCGCGGCGGGCGACTTCCCCACCCTCCTCGTGCGCTCGCCCTACGGACGGGGCCTGCCCTGGTCACCCCTGTACGGCATGCTCTTCGCCGAACAGGGCTTCCACGTGGTCCTGCAGAGCTGCCGCGGTACGGGCGGCTCGGGCGGCCGGTTCGACCCGTGGCGCCAGGAAGCCGCCGACGGCCGGGCCACGGTGGCCTGGCTTCGGCAGCAGCCCTGGTTCACCGGGACGCTCGGCACGGTCGGCCCCAGCTACCTGGGGTACGTGCAGTGGGCGCTCGCGCTCGATCCGCCACCGGAGCTCAAGGCGATGGTGATACAGGCCGGGCTGCACGACCCGCACGCCTTCTTCCACGCGGGCGGCGCCTTCCACCTGGAGAACGCCCTCGCCGTCGGCGCGGGCATGACGTACCAGCACCAGGGGACCGTGCCCCTCGTCCGCGCGATGCTGCGCCTGAAGCGCCGGCTGCGCGAGATCACCACCGCGCTGCCGCTGCGCAAGGCGTACGTACCGGCGCTCGGGGACGTGCCCTGGCTGGACGGCGCGATGACGCACCCGGACGCCGACGACCCGCACTGGCACGGCACCTCCGTGGCGGCGGCCGCTGAACAGCCGGGCGTGCCCACCGCGCTGATCGCCGGGTGGCACGACGCGCTGGCCGACCAGACCTTCGCGCAGTACCACCGGCTGCGCCGGGCGGGCTGCGCGACCACCTTGCTCGTCGGCCCCTGGACGCACACCTCCGCGATGCAGCAGGGCTGGCCCGAGGTCTTCGCCGAGAACCTCGGCTGGCTGCGCGCGCACCTGTGCGGCGACCCCGCCGGCCTGCGCCCCACCCCCGTACGCGTGCATGTCGGCGGCGAAGGCGCCTGGCAGGACCTCGACGACTGGCCGCTGGCCCCCGCCACGACCGCCTGGTTCCCCGCCGCGCACGGGGCCCTCACCCGGCAGCCCCCGGCGGACTCCGCGCCGCTGGCGTCCGTCCGCTACGACCCGGCCGATCCCACCCCTTCCGTGGGCGGCCCGCTGCTCTCCCCCGGAGCCGGCCCCCGCGACAACGGTGCCCTGGAGGCGCGGGAGGACGTCCTGACCTTCACCGGCCCGCCGCTGACCGAGCCCGTCGACGTGCTCGGCCCGGTCGCCGCGCGGCTGCGGATCTCCACGGATACCGGCTACGCGGACGTCTTCGCCCGGCTGTGCGACGTGGACGCAGAGAACCGTTCCACCAATGTCTGCGACGGGCTGCTCCGGCTGCCGGCCGCCGGGCCGGGCCCCTCGGAGATCACCGTACCGATGAGCTCCACCGCGTACCGCTTCGCCGCCGGCCACCGCATCCGCCTCCAGCTCAGCGGCGGCGCGCACCCCCGCTACGCCCGCAACCCCGGCACCGGGGAGCCGCCGGCCGACGCCGCCGCCCTCGTACCGGCACGGATCACGCTGCACGCGGGGTCGGTGCTGTCCCTTCCCACCGGGGCCCGGGAGTGAGCGTCAGTCCCGTACCTTCAGGACGAGCTTGCCGCTGGTGCGGGCCTGTTCGCCGCGGCGGTGGGCCTCGGCGGCGTGTTCCAGCGGAAGGACGTCCTCCACCTCGACCTTGACCACGCCCTTGTCGATCAGCTCGGCGATCTTCGTGAGGGCCGTGCCGTCCGGCTCCACGAGGAAGCCGCACGCCTGCAACCCGAGCTGGCGGGCGGTGTCCGCCAGCTCGGGGGCGACGCCGGAGGGCACGGCGATCAGCAGGCCGCCGGAGCGGAGCGTGCCCAGCGAACGGGTGCTGGTGTCGTCCTTCTCGTCGCCGACCAGGTCGATGACGACGTCCACGTCCCGGATCTCGTCCTCGAAGCGTACGGCGGTGTAGTCGACCAGCTCGTCGGCGCCCAGGCGGCGGAGCCAGTCGTGCTTGGCGGCGCTGGCGGTGCCGATGACGTGGGCGCCGAGGTGCTTGGCGAGCTGCACGGCGAAGTGGCCGACGCCGCCGGCCGCCGCGTGGATCAGCACCCGCTGCCCGGCGGTCACCTGGGCCGCGTCGACCAGCGTCTGCCAGGCGGTGAGCGCGGCCAGCGGCACGGCGGCGGCGTGCTCGTGGTTGAGCAGGGCGGGCTTGCGGGCGAACTGCCGGGAGGGGGCCGTGACGTACTCGGCGTACGCGCCGGCCTCGCGCGGGAACCACGGCATCCCGTACACCTCGTCGCCGACGGCGAGGGTGTGCACGCCGAAGCCGACCTCCTCGACCACGCCGGAGACGTCCCAGCCGACGGTGAACGGCGGATCGCCGACGACGCCGAGGCCGCCGCTCTGCCGGGTCTTCCAGTCGATCGGGTTCACACCCGCCGCGTGCACCCGCACCAGCACCTCGGTCGGCAGCGGCTGCGGCCGCGCCACCTCGGACATCCGCAGGACGTCCGGGCCGCCGAGGGTGTCCTGAGTGATCGCGCGCATGGTGGTCCCGCCGCTCGGGGCGCTGGTCATGTCGAGCCTCCTGTGCGTGTGGCGTACTCGGCGCTGTGCCTGTGCCGTACTCGGCGCGGGCGCGCCGCGGGGTCACCTGACACCCGTACCGGCGAAGCTACCGCCGGGGACCGGCGCCTCCGCGGAAGCCGTCCCGCGCGCCGCACCCGTACCCGGCCACCGGCACCCGTACGCCCGGCGTCAGTGCATGGGGTGGCCGCCGAGGTGCTCCGGGCCCTGCGCGCGCTCCAGCTCGTGGCTGAGCTGCTCCAGTTCGCTGCCGCCGGCCATCTGGCGGGTCAGCTCCTCCAGGGCGATCTCCGACTTGAGGTGGCTGCCGGCCATCGTGCCGCGCTTGAGGAGGACGAAGCGGTCGCCGACGAGGTAGGCGTGGTGCGGGTTGTGGGTGATCAGGACGACGCCGAGGCCCGCGTCCCGGGCGGCGGCGACGTACTTGAGGACCACGCCGGACTGCTTGACGCCGAGCGCGGCGGTCGGCTCGTCCAGGACGAGGACCTTCGCGCCGAAGTAGACGGCGCGGGCGATGGCCACGCACTGCCGCTCGCCGCCGGAGAGGGTGCCGATCGGCTGGTCGACGTCGCGCAGGTCGATGCCCATCCGCAGCAGCTCGGAGCGGGTGGTCTCGCGCATCGCGCGGGCGTCGAGGTGCTTGAAGGGGCCGAACCCCTTCGTCGGCTCGGAGCCGAGGAAGAAGTTCCGCCAGACCGGCATCAGGGGGACGACGGCGAGGTCCTGGTAGACGGTCGCGATGCCGCGGTCCAGCGCCTCGCGCGGAGAGGAGAGCCGGGCCTCCTCGCCCTCGATCGTGAAGGAGCCGGCGTCGTGCTGGTGCAGCCCCGCGATGATCTTGATGAGGGTGGACTTGCCGGCGCCGTTGTCGCCGAGCACGCAGGAGATCTCCCCCGCGTGCACCTCCAGCGAGACCCCTTCGAGGGCCTTGACGTTGCCGTAGTACTTGCTGACGTCGCTCAGCTCGACGAGCGGCGTGCCGGCTTCGGTACGGGGATCGGATTCGGTCGCGGTACTCATTTGCTCGCCTCCGCGCGCTTGCGTACCCAGGCGTTCAGCAGCGTGGCGAGCAGCAGCATCGCGCCGAGGAAGAACTTGTACCAGTCCGGGTTCCACTGGGCGTACACGATGCCCTTGCTGGTCATGCCGAAGATGAAGGCGCCGACCGCGGCGCCGATCGCCGAGCCGTAGCCGCCGGTCATCAGGCAGCCGCCGACGGCCGCCGCGATGATGTAGAGGAACTCGTTGCCGACGCCGTCGCCGGACTGGATCGCGTCGTAGGAGAACAGCAGGTGCTGGCCGGAGATCCAGGCGGCGAAGGCGACGCCCATGTACAGGCCGATCTTGGTCTTGGTGACCGGGACGCCGACCGCGCGGGCCGCGTCCGCGTTGCCGCCGACCGCGAAGATCCAGTTGCCGACGCGGGTGCGCAGCAGGATCCAGGTGGCGAGCGCGATCAGCGCGATCCACCACAGGATCGTGACCTGGATGTCCACGCCGCCGATCGTGAGGTGGGAGGCGAAGAGCACCCGGGCCGACTCGAAGCCCTCCATGTCGGCGATGGACTTCGTGGAGACCGTGCCGCTGATCAGCTTGGTGAAGCCGAGGTTCAGGCCGGTCAGCATGAAGAACGTGCCGAGCGTGATGATGAAGCTGGGCAGCTTCGTCCGCGTCAGCAGGAAGCCGTTGAAGACCCCGATGGCGAGGGTGACCAGCAGGGACACCCCGACGCCCACCCAGGTGTTCGCCGTCATCTGGTAGCTGAACATCGAGGAGATCAGCGCCGAGCTGACGACCATGACGCCGGCCGACAGGTCGAACTCGCCGCCGATCATCAGCAGCGCGACCGGTACGGCCATGATGCCGATCGTCGAGGACGCGTACAGCACCGTCGAGAGGCTGTCCGCCTGCAGGAAGGTGTCGGCCGCGAACGAGAAGAACAGGAAGACGGCGATCGCGCCGACCACCGCGCCCAGTTCGGGGCGGCCCATCAGGCGGCGGGCGAGCGAGCGGTGCACGAGGCGCTCGTCCGGGCCCTCGGTCGGCTCGGTCGGTTGCGGTTCCGCGGGTGGTGCGGCGGTGCTCATCGGGTCCCCCGCTTCGTGTATTCGGCCAGCGCGCCGGCGTCCTTCTTGGTGACCACCTGGGGCCCGGTGAGCACCGGACGGCCACCGCCGAGGACGTCGGAGTTGTACTTGTACAGCCAGAGCAGGTCCACCGCCTGGTAGCCCTGGAGGTAGGGCTGCTGGTCGACGGCGAAGCCGAGCGAGCCGTCCTGCAGCCCGTCGGCGACCTGCGCGTTCAGGTCGAAGGTGTCGATCTCGGCCTTGCTGTTCGCCTGGTCCTTGGCCTTCACGGCGGTGGCGGCGAACGGCGCGCCCAGCGTGACGACAGAGTCGATCTCCGGGTCGGCCTGGAGCTGGGACTCGATGGAGGACTGCACGTCGGGCATGTTCGTGCCC
The DNA here is from genome assembly GCF_000720485.1 of Streptomyces ochraceiscleroticus. Taxonomy (GTDB): domain Bacteria; phylum Actinomycetota; class Actinomycetes; order Streptomycetales; family Streptomycetaceae; genus Streptomyces; species Streptomyces ochraceiscleroticus. Next base: position 104,884 of record NZ_JOAX01000020.1, read on the forward strand.
TCGACGTACAGCTTCTTCATCGTGCCCTCGAAGGTCTTCTGCGCGCCGTCGCAGCGCTGCTCGTGGCCGACGTTGCCCTGCTCGTGCAGGACGCACAGGGCCTTCTTCCTGTGGCGCTTGTTCAGCTCCTCGCCGACCGCCTCGCCGGCGATCGACTCGTCCTGGCCGACGTGGGTGAGCGCGCCGTACTTCTCGGAGACCTCGGAGCCGGAGTTCACGGTGATCACCGGGATGCCGGCCTTCTCGGCCTTGGCCAGTGCGCCCTTCATGGCGTCCGGCTTGGCGAGCGTGACGATCAGCCCGTCGACCTTCTGGTCGATGTAGGACTGGACGAGCTGCGCCTGGCGGCTGCCTTCCTTGTCGTGCCCGTAGACGAACTTGATGTTGTCCTTGGCGGCGGCCTGCTTGGCGCCGTTCTGCACGATGTCCCAGAAGGTGTCGCCGTCGCCCGAGTGGCTGACCATGGCGAAGGTCCACTTCGGGGTGTTCACGGCCGCCCGGCCGCCGGCCACCTGCGCCTCGCGCGCCTCTTCGGCCCGCTTGCCGCCGGTGGCGCTGCAGCCCGCCAGGGCCAGGCCGAGCACCCCTGCCAGCACGGCGCCCAGCGCGCGTGCCCCTGTCCGAACCCTTGCCACGAGGTCGTGCCCTTCTCGTTGGATCGCTGGATCCCTGTGGATCTCACTGTCCGTAGTCGTTCCGCGGGCCCGACGGATCGGACCCAACCGCCAAGTATCCGTTATGCGTGCTGGTCCCGGGGTCAGCGGGTCCCGCGAGCGGTGTACTTCTCCAGCGCCGGCACGTCCTTGCCGGTGACGATGGCCGGGCCGGTGAGCACCGGGCGGCCGCCGCCCAGTACGTTCGCATTGGTCCGGTTCAGCCAGAGCAGATCGACCGCTTCGTACCCCTGGAGGTAGGGCTGCTGGTCGACGGCGAAGGTGATGTCCTTCGCCTTCAGGCTCTTCACCACGGCGGCGTTCAGGTCGAACGTCGCGAGCTGCGCCGCGCTGCCCGCCTGCTCCCGGGCCTTGGCCGAGATCGCCGCGATGGGTGCGCCGAGCGTGACGATCGCGTCGATGTCCTTGTCCGACTGGAGCTTCGCCTCGATGGAGGACTGCGAGGACGGCGCGTTCGTCCCGTCGACGTTGAGGTTCTCGACCGTACCGTCGAAAGCTTTCTGCACACCGGCGCAGCGGTCCTCCAGGGAGACGTTGCCCTGCTCGTGGATGACGCACAGGGCCTTCTCGCGGCCGCGCTTGTCCAGCTCCGCGCCGACCGCCTCGCCCGCGACGGACTCGTCCTGGCCGATATGGGTGAGGGCGCCGTACTGCCGGGAGTACTCGCCGCCGGAGTTGATGGTGATCACCGGGATACCGGCCTTCACGGCGGCCCGGACCGCCGACTTCAGGGCCTGCGGCTTGGCGAGCGTCACGATGAGCCCGTCGACCTTCTGGTCGGTCATGCTGCGGACCAGCTCGGCCTGGCGTGACCCTTCCTTGTCATTGGCGTAGAGAAATTTCACATTGTCCTTCTCGGCCGCCTGCTCGGCGCCGGTCTGGACGATGTCCCAGAAGGTGTCGCCCTCGCCGGAGTGGCTGACCATGCCGATGGTCATGCGGGGCGTGTTCGCGGCCTTCCCGGAGGCACCGGACGCGGCGTCCTCGGACTTCTTGCCGCCGGAGCCGCTGCAGCCGGCGGCGAGGGCGAGCGCCGCGAGGGCTGCCGCGACCGCGCGGACGCTTCGTACGGTACGCATCGTGAACCGCCTCCCTTGCCGCGCGAGTGCGACTGGAGGCGTTTGTAGCGGCGTTCAGCGAACGGCGTCAATGCTTTGTCAGAACATTCTTACGGACGCACGAGGAGCTGGAACTCGAAGGCGTACCGCGAGGCGCGGTAGACGTGCGAGCCGAATTCGACGGGGCGGCCGGTGTCGTCGAAGGTCGTGCGCTGCATCGTGAGCAGCGGGGCGCCCTCCTCCTCGGCCAGCCGCTCGGCCTCCGCCGCGTCGGCGACCCGGGCGCCGACCGCCTGCCGGGCGCTGTGCAGGGTGATCCCGGCGTTGCGCATCAGGCGGTACAGGCCGGTGCTCTCGAGCTGTGCGGTCTCCAGCTCGATCAGCCCGAGGGGGAGGTGGTTGCGCAGGTGCGCCATGGGCTCGCCGTGGGTGAGCCGGAGCCGCTCGACGAGCGCGACCTCCGCGCCCTCGGCGACGCCGAGCGCCGCGGCGACCTCGGCGGTGGCCTCGGTGGTGGTGTTGAGCAGTACCTTCGTGGCGGGCTTCTGGCCGGCCGCCTCCAGGTCATCGTAGAGGCTGCTCAGCTCCAGCGGGCGCTTGACCTGGCTGTGCACGACCTGGGTGCCGATGCCGCGGCGGCGGACGAGCAGCCCCTTGTCCACCAGCGACTGGATGGCCTGCCGGACCGTCGGCCGGGACAGGCCCAGCCGGCCCGCGAGCTCGATCTCGTTGCCGAGCAGGCTGCCCGGGGCCAGCTTGCCGGTCTCGATCGCGGCCTCGAGCTGCTGGGACAGCTGGAAGTACAGCGGGACCGGGCTGCTCCGGTCGACGCTGAACTGGACAGGGCCCTCGGCGCCCTCGGTGTCTGCTTCGTGTTTCCCCACGCGGCCGAGCGTATCCGCCCCTGCCCATGACGGGAAGTCCAGAGGTCACATTGTCCGGACATTATGTACTGGCGCCACTTCGCGACCTGGCCGTCCAGCGACATCACCGCACCCTGGGCCGCCGCACACCACAGACAGCGCTTCGGCGCGTCCCGATCGGGAGAAACGGGTGGCCACAGGGGGCGCAGGCGGCACAATGGACGAATGCCGGAGTACGCCGAACTGCATCTGTCCGACCGCACGTTGGTCCGCCTCACCCTCGCCCCCGTAGGCACGCCCGAGCCCGCCGTGCCCGCCGCACGTCCTGATCTGCCCGACGGGGCCGGCACCGTCGAGCCGGTGGGCCGGGGCCGCGAGCGGCTGGCCGCGCTCGCCGGGGACGGGCTGCGGGCGGTGCTCAGCCCGCTCGGGCCGCTGCTCCAGGAAGTGCACGACTCCGTCGCGCGCACGGAGAACCCTCCGCGGGAGCTGTCCGTGGAGTTCGGCGTGCAGATCGGGCAGGACCTCAAGCTCGGCATCGCCGGGGGCAGCGCCCAGACCGCCATGAAGATCACCGCGAGCTGGCAGCTCCCGGACACCGCATCCCAGGAGGGCTGAGTGCGGTGGTTCGGCGCCGGCGCCGAGGGCGCCGGGGAGGACGCGACGCCGGACGAGCGGGCCGGGCTGGTCACGGTGTACGGCACGGACTTCGCCCCGGCGGACGGCGGACAGCCGCCCGCGCGGCCTCCGTTCGCCGCCACCCCGCTCGGCGGCAGCGCGCTCGGCAGCGGCGCGCTCGGTACGTACGATCCGAGTCCCGCCGCGCCGGCGCCCAGCGGCGGCGTCCGCATGGTCGGCGCCGGCGTCTGCCTCACCCCGCGGCACGTCCTCACCTGCGCCCATGTCGTCAACCTCGCGGCCGGCCGGGACCGGCTGGAGCACTCCCACCCCGGCGCGGTGGAGCTGACGGTGGGCTTCCCCGGCGCCACGCACGGCGCCCGCGGCACCGCCCGGCTCACGCACTGGATACCGCCGCGGGACGAGCAGTTCCCCGAGCGGCACTCCCCCGTGCCGCCCGACGCCCGGCGCTGGCGCGGCGACCTCGCCGTGCTGGAGCTGACCGGCGATCCGCCGCCCGGCGTCACCCCGCCCCGCTGGACCGCGATGACCGGCGCGCAGAGCGTCCGCGCCCGCTACGGCACCGGCGACCCCGAACACACCGCGTACGGCCGGATCGTCTCCTGCGAGGGCGGCATCGGCTATGTGCACGGGCGGCCCACCGGCGCGGCCATCCGCGGCGGTTACAGCGGCGGTCCCGTCTGGTCGGTGGGCGATCACCGCGCGGTCGGGCTGGTCGCCGCCATGGTCACGCACGGGCCCGGCCCCTACGATCCCGCCATGACCACCCGGCTGAGCTGGTCGTTCTCCTGGCAGGTCATCAAGGAGGAGCTGATCGCCGCGGGCGCCCGCGCCCTGCTCGCGGACTGCGCGGATCCGGTGCCGCAGCAGCGCACCCCCGACCGGCTCCGCGAGGACCTGCGCGTGCTGCTGGACCGCGCGCTGCCCGACGAGGCGCATGTGCGCAAGCACGCGGCGCGCTTCGCCGAGCGGTGCCGGCTGCCGCATCCCGAGGACGGCTCGCTGCCCACGCTGGAGGAGTGGACGGAGGTCCTGCTGACCGTCGACCGGGCGGTGCCCGCGCTCGCCGAGGTGCTCGCGCCGTACGACCCGGTGCACGCCCGCGAGCTGCGCGACCTGGCCCGGCTCACCCCGCGCCTGACCGACCGCTGGATGTCCCCGTGGGAGGAACAGGCGCTGCTGCAGTTGCTCTGCACCCTCCCCGACGACGTCCGGCGGCGGGTCCCCGAGGCCACCCGCAGCGCGTTCCCATATCCGCTGCCGGACAAGGTCGTGGACGGTACGGGGCTCAGTGACCCGAAGGTCTTCGCCGCGTACGCGCGGCACTGGGTGAGCGCGCTGGAGAGCCGCGCGGGCGACGGGCGGCAGGTGCCGGCCGGAACGCCGGGCGTGCCCGCGCTGCTCCGCGCGGTGGAGTTCGTCGCGGCGCTCGGCAGCCCGCTCGCCCAGCGCACCGAACTGCGGCTGTGGAACGAGCGGATGGCGGGCCACCTCGGCATCGACGCGGCCACCCTCGCCGACCGGCGCGCCGACGCCGACCAGTGGGCGCAGTCCGCGGTGAGCGCACCGCCGCGGCTGGTCGTGGAGCTGACCGGCGGCACGGGCCACGGCCGCACCCGCCGGTACGACGTGGGGTTCTGGACGGACGTGGGCGACGGCCGGCTGCAGCCCGCCGCCGGTGCGGGCGCCGACCCGCTGACCCCGGCCGAGATCGTCAAGGTCCTGCACAAGCACCTGGACCGGCTGGCCGGCGCCTCGGTCGGACAGGCGTGGCCGGCCGTCGAACTGATCGTGGAACACGGCGATCTGGAGATCGACCTGGACTCCCTGGACGCCGCGGGCGAGGGGCCGCTGCCGCCCAAGGTCGTCGGCACCCGCTATCCGATGGTGCTGCGCTGCCCCAGCATCCGGCGGCTGGCCGACAGCGACGGCGTGTGGCGGCGCCGGTGGCGGGCGCTGGGCAAGAAGGGCGCGGTGCGGCTGGACGCGTCGCACGACGACCCGGGGCGGGTGGCCGGGCTGCTCGACGAGGACCTGGACGCGTCCGTCGTGGTGGTCGGCACCCCGCACGGCACCCGCGCCAGGACCGCGACGTGGTGCCTGGCCTGCGGGGTACCGGTACTGCTGTGGGACCGCGGGGAGCACGCGGCGGACGGCGGCCGGCTCTTCGCGCTCGACCCGCCCTCGCGGGTGCACCAACTGCCCGACGCCGTACGGGAGTACCGGGCAAAAGCCCGCCGCTCCCCCGACGAGCACCGTGCCCGCCCGGTCCTGGTGTGGGACGATCCGAGCCGTCCGCTGCCGCTGACCGCGCATCTGACCGACCCTTCCGAGCGAGCGGAACTGTAGGAAGTCCAGGGAGCCATGAGCACCGAGAACGCACCCGCCGACCCCCGCAAGGCCCCGGACGCCGCCGTCCCCGGTCCCGCCCGGCCCGCCGACGTCCGCGGCACCGGCGCCGCGGACGGCTGGCGGCTCTTCCGCGGCGACGGCCTCGCCCGCCGGCCCGCGATGCCCGAGGCGCCGCCCTGGCGCCGGTTCGGCCGCGCGCGCACGGAGACCTCGGCCGCCGGGCCGGGCGGCGGCCCGTACCTGATCGGCCCGGAGCAGGCCGACGTGGTGAGCGCCGCGCTGCACCTGCGCCGCCCGCTGCTGGTCACCGGCCATCCCGGTACGGGCAAGTCCTCGCTCGCGCAGGCCATCGCGCACGAGCTGTCGCTGGGCCGGGTGCTGCACTGGCCGGTCAACAGCCGCGCCACGCTGCAGGACGCGCTGTACCGCTACGACGCGGTGGGCCGGCTGCGCGAGGCGTCGCTCCGCCGCGACCGGGACGAACCGGAGCCGCACATCGGCACGTTCGTCCGGCTCGGCCCGCTCGGCACCGCCCTCGCGCCCCGCGACCGGCCGCGCGTGCTGCTCGTCGACGAGCTGGACAAGGGCGATGTGGACCTGCCCAACGACCTGCTCGCGGTCTTCGAGAGCGGTGAGTTCGAGATCCCGGAGCTGGCCCGGCTGCCCGAGGACCAGGCCGACGTGGACGTGCTCACCGCCGATCCGGGCGCGACCGAGCCGGTGCACCGCGGCCGGGTCCGCTGCCGGGAGTTCCCGGTCGTGGTGATCACCAGCAACGGCGAGCGGGACTTCCCGCCCGCCTTCCTGCGCCGCTGCGTCCGCCTCGACCTGCCCGACCCGGACGAGACCCGGCTGCGCGAGATCATCGCGGCCCACCTCGGCCCGGACATCCTGCCCGAGGTCGACGACCTGCTCACCGCGTTCCTGAACCGCCGCGCGCTCGGCGAACTGGCCACCGACCAGCTCCTGAACGCCGTCTTCCTGCGCGCGGGCGGCGTGGACATCGACGCCGAGGCGGTACGCAAGGCCGTGCTGCACCGGCTCGGCGGGACGGTGTAACCACGATGCCGGAGCGGGCCCGCCGCATCCTGGGCGACAGCGGAGTGGAGCTGTCGCCGCAGGAGCTGCTGGACGCGCTCTGGCTGGCCACCCGGCTGCCCGTGCCGGAGGAGGAGGCCGCCGAGCCGGATCCGGAGCCGGGGAACGGGACGGCGCCGCCGGAGCCGGACGACTCCTCGGAGCTGGAGGCGCCGGACGGGGAGCCGGTGCTGCCCTCCCGTTCCCCCGGCCGCGAGGCCCGGCCCCAGGCGCCCGCCCGCGCGCCCCGGCGCCCGGACGCCGGGCACGGTCTGCACGGCGGCTCGCTCCGCACCACCTCCCCCGAGCGGGACGGCGGCCGCCCGGCCGTGTCCGTACGCGCCCCCGAGGGCAAGGCCGTCACCGACGCGCTCGCCCTCTCCCGCGCGCTGCGCCCGCTCCAGCAGCAGCGCCCGAGCCCGGTCCGTACCGAGGTCGACGAGGCCGCGACGGTCGACGCGATGGCCGAGACCGGGCTCCCGGACGTGGCGATCCTGCCGGCCCGCGAACGCTGGCTGGACCTGGCGCTGGTCATCGACGACGGCACGTCGATGCTGCTGTGGCAGCGGCTCTGCGGCGAGCTGCGCGGCGTACTGGAACGGCTCGGCGCCTTCCGCGACGTCCGGGTGTACGGGCTGCACACCCGCGGCGGCGGGCGGCCCGCCCTGCGCAGCAGCCCTTTTGGCGACGGCCCGGCCAACGGCGACCCGGCGGTCCTCGCGGACCCCTCCGGCGCCACGATGGTGCTGGTCGTCACCGACGGCATCGGGTCGGCCTGGCGCGGCGGCCGCATGGCGGAGGTGCTCGCAGGGTGGGGCCGCTGCGGCCCGACCGCGGTGCTGCAGGTGCTGCCGCCGCAGCTCTGGAAGGGCTCGGGCGTACGGGCCGACCGCTGGGAGGTGACCACCCGCGGCCGGGCATCGGCGAACGCGACCTGGCAGGTCACCGCCTCGGGCCTGCCGCCCGAGCTGGCGTCCTTCCGCGGCGTGCCGGTCCCCGTCCTGGCGCCCCGCCCGGCCTCCGTCGCGGAGTGGGCTCGGCTGGTCGCCTCGCCCGGCGGCACGGCCGTACTCCCCCTGCTGCGCACCGCGCCCGCGGCCGCCGGCGACCTCGGCGAGGACCTCGCCGCGACGCCCCCGCCGCCGCCCGGCACCGACGCGGCGACCGCCGCCGTGCTGCGGTTTCGCGACACCGTCTCGCCCGAGGCGTACCGCCTCGCCGCCCATCTCGCGGCGCTCGCGCCGGTGTCCGTACCGGCCATGCGGCTGGTGCAGGAGTCGGTGTCCTGGCCCGCCGAGACCGCGCATCTCGCCGAGGTGTTCTCCGGCGGACTGCTGCGCGCCGTGCCGCCCCCGGCCGCGCACGACGTGCCCGAGCGGCTGCGGCAGTTCGACTTTCCCGCGGCGACGAAGGCCATACTGTTCGACACCGTCCCCACCGCCGAACTGCTGGAGACCGGGCTGACGGTGGGCCGCCGGATGGACGAACTGGTCGGCCGCTCCCCGGACTTCCCCGCCTGGATCTCCCACCCGGCGGGCCCGGACCGGCTGCCGGACCACGCCAGGGCGTTCGCCTGGGTGAACGACGCGCTGCTGGTACGGCTGGGGATCGGGCGCGCGGAGGCGGCGGGGCCGCGCCGGACGGCGACCGCCGAGCTGCCGGTGGCCGCACGGATCGCGGCGCCCAGGACGACGGCGGCCGGCCGGGCGCCGGTGCCCGGTGTCCTCCCCGGCCCGCGCGTCCTCGACGGCGGCTCCCCCGCGCCCTGGCCCGCTGCCGCCGCCCCGAACGGGGCGCGCGGCGAGAAGCTGCTGAAGGCGGCGGTGCTGGACGCGCTGCACCGCGACCCGTACGCCCACAGCGAGCTGCCCGCCTACCTCTTCCTCGGGCCGCCGGGCGGCGGCAAGACCACGCTGCTGCGGCAGTTGTCGGCGCGCGCCCAGGAGCTGGACGCGCCGCTGGCCTGGCTGGACCTGGACAGCGCCTACTCCTCGATCACCGAGGTGGCACTGGAGGCGGCCCGGCAGTTCCACCGGGACGCCGCCCGGCACTCCGCGCTCACCTTCCCGGCCTTCGCCGGGCTGCTCACCGCGTTCGCCCTCGCGCCCGCGCCGCGTGCCATAAGAGAGCTGGCCGAGTCGGCGCGCGGTGTGCTGGGCCGGTTCCCGCTCGGCGACGTCCCCAGTACCGTCCGGGCCGGCCTGCAGAGCAGTCTGGAAGCGCTCGGGGACGCACCGCCGCCGCCCGGCGTCGGCGCCGTGCTGCGGCTGGCCGGTGAACCGCGGCTGCGGCTGCGGCACCTGGAGCGGGCGCTGGCAGGCATCGCACGGCGCAGTAGCGGCAGCGCCCGTGACCTGCTGCGGTATCTGCGGCGGCAGCTCGCGGGCCGCCCGGACGAGGCCGGGATCATGGACGAAGTACTGCTGCGGGCGCTGCTCTCGGACCTGCGGACGGCCTACGGCAGCGGCACACCACACCGGCGCTCCACGAACTGCCTCCTCCTGCTGGACAACGCCGACTGCGCGGTGGGTGAGGAGTTCCTGCAGGGGCTGGCCCATGCCCGGGCGCTGGACAGCGGCGTCACCCCGGCCTGGGACCCGCTGCTGGCCGTGGCCACCGCCGGGACCGTGCCCCGGCAGGTCGACCCCGAGCAACTTGCCGGGCCCGACCTGCGCTTCCAGCTCACCCACTGGCGCCTGACGCACCGTCAGGAGAACCGGACGGCGGACGACCTGGTCGTCGCCCAGCTCGGCGGGCTGTCCCTGGCCGAGGTCACCGAGCTGGCGGCGGAGACACTCGGCGGCACCCGCGGCCTGCCCCGGCCGCCGGTCGCGCGCCCGGCTGCCTGGCTCGGCCGCCTCGTGCACGATGTGACGCGCGGCCACCCCGGCGCGGTCGCGGCACTCCTGGACGCGTTACCCCGCTTCCCCGCGGACACCGACTGGGCGTACCGGCTGCGCCGGCTGCTCACGCCGGCCGGACCGCTGCCCGAGGGCACGGGCTGGGACTTCGCGGGCGACCTGCTGCACACCCTGCTGCGGGACGTGCCCGAGGAGGTACGGGAGCTGCTGCCGCGGGCCGCGGCGGCGGTCGACCTGGATCACGCGTTCACGGCCTGGGGGCTGTGGGGCGACGCGGACGAGCGCGCGCAGGGCGCCCTGGCCCACTTCCGTACGCACGGCCTGCTCACCCCGCCCGTGCAGGACGGCCAGACCGACCAGTTGCACCCGCTGCTGCGCCACCTGCTGCTGCGCGAACTGGCCGGGCGGCCGGAGACCGGCGCGTTCACCTGGCGGCACGCCCACGACGCGCTGCGGCTGCGGGCGCGCGACCACGGCCAGGGGGCGGTCGCCGCGCACCACGCGCTGGCGCTCGGCGACCTGCCGGTGGCCGCGGAGTACCTCAGCCGCTTGTTCGAGCGGACGACGGACCGGGCGGCCCGGAGCGAGGCATTCGACCTGGTCCGGCGCGCGCCGGTGCGCGACTACGTCCTCTTCTCCGACGACTCACCGGTCCGCCGCTACCACCGCCTCGTCCGGCCGCTCGCGCAGGACGGCCCGCCGGCGGCGATGGCGCGGGCGCTGGCCGCCGCCTGGCTCGGCCCGGAGCCGGCCCGCAGTGCGAGCGGCCGGGTCCGCGCCGACGCCCAGCCGGGCCGCCCCTACTTCGACCCGCTGACCGACCCGTACGGCATCCTCGTCCCGGCCCTGAGCGAGGCACTCACCGCCCTCGACCGCCACTACCCCGGCGACTGGGGCACGTCGCGCGCGGCGCTGTACGGCACGGACGACTGACGCCGCGCCGGGCCCGCGCCGCGCGTCACTTCATCCACTCGTCCTCGTACTTCTCATACGTGCCATCGTGCTTCGCCAAGTGCACGAACTGGTCGACGTACCCCTTGAACTGGAAGTCCTTGCGCGGCAGCGCGTATGCCTTCTCGGCGAAGGTGAAGGGCTCGTCCGGGTGCACGGAGCACAGCTCGGGGTGGAGCTTGGCCTGGTAGAGCGTCTCGCTGGCGTCCGTCATCATCACGTCGGCCCGGCCCGCGACGATCTCGTCGAAGATCGTGTTGTTGTCGTTGTGCACCGTGATCTTCGCCTGCTTCAGGTGCGAGCGCGCGAACTCCTCGTTCGTACCGCCCGGGTTGACGACGACGTGCGTCTCCGGCTTGTCGATGTCCTCCAGCGTGCGGTACTTGTCCTTGTCCTCGCAGCGCACGATCGGCGTCTTGCCGTCCGTACGGGTCGGCTCGCTGAAGGCGAGCTTGCGGGCGCGCGGCAGCGTGATGGAGACGCCGCCGACGGCTATGTCGCAGCGCCCGCCGTCGAGGTCGGCGACGAGGCTCGCCCAGGTGGTGGGGACGAAGACGGCCTTGGCGTCCAGGCTCTTCGCCAGGTCCCGCGCCATGTCGATGTCCACGCCGCTGTACGTCTCGGTCTTCCGGTCCCAGGAGGTGAAGGGGCGGTAGTCGCCGGTGGTGCACACCCGCAGGGTGCCGCGGCGCGGCACGGTGTCCAGGAGGCTGGGCGCGAGCTTGTGGACGACCTTCTTCTTGGCTGCCTTGGCGGTCTTGGCGCCCTTGGCGGCCGGCGCGGAGGGTGTGCCGGACGCGTCCGGCGTGGCGGACGCCTCCGGCTTGCCGTCCCCGGCGAACGCGGTGGGCGCTGCGGCGGTGGCGGCGAGAAGGCAGGCGAGGGCGGACAGCGTGACGGCACGCTTCATGGCGACTCCTGACGCGGCGGGGGCTGCGGGCAAGCTCCTGGGCCGGCATGGGCCGACAAGGGCTCGGCAAGATCAAGAGCTTAAGCCCGCAGCGCCATTCAGCGCATCCGTACCGTCGTCAGCGCACCCGTACCGGCAGGCGGACCGGGCCGCGCATGAGGAGGCCGGAGCGCCACTGCAGCGTGGCGGGGTCGGCGTCCAGGGCGAGGTCCGGGCAGCGCTCCAGGAGCGTGCGGACGGCGATCCGCCCCTCCATGCGGGCCAGCGGGGCGCCCAGGCAGTAGTGGATGCCGTGCCCGAAGGCCAGGTGGCCGCGGGTCTCGCGGGTGATGTCGAAGCGGTCGGGCGCATCGAACCGGCCGGGCTCCCGGGCGGCCGACGCCAGCGCCACGACGACGATGTCACCGGCCGGCAGCACCGTGCCGCCGATCTCCACCGGCTCCCCGGTGAAGCGCCAGGTGCTGGTCTCCACCGGCCCGTCGTACCGCAGCATCTCCTCGACGGCGTTGTCCAGCAGCCCGAAGTCGGCACGCAGCGCGGCGAGCTGGTCCGGGTGGCGCAGCAGGGCGAGGGTGCCGTTGGCGATCAGTCCGACTGTGGTTTCGTGGCCGGCGACGAGCAGGAGGAAGGCCATGCCGACCAGTTCGTCGCCGGAGAGCCGGTCGCCGTCCTCGTCGGTGGTGCGGATGAGCGCGCTGAAGAGGTCGGGGCCCGGCGTGTGCCGCTTGTCCTCGATGAGCTGCTTCATGTAGCGCGCGAGCTCGGCCTCCGTGCCGTCCTTGCCGCCCGGCCCGTCGGTGGTGACGAACGCGTCCGACCAGCGCCGGAACCGCTCCCGGTCCAGGTCCGGCACGCCCAGCAGCTCGCAGATCACCGTCATGGGCAACGGGTAGGCGAGCGCGTCGACCAGGTCGGCACGGCCGTCCGGGGACTTCGCGAGCATGTCGTCGATCAGGCCGTCGGTGATGCGCTGCACGGTCGGGCGGAGCGCCTCGACCGCGCCGCCGGTGAAGGCCCTGGCGACCAGCTTCCGCAGCCGGGTGTGGCGCGGCGGGTCGCTCTGCAGCATGTTGCTGAGGAGCTGGCCGCTGTCCCCTTCCGGCTGCCACTCGGGGTGCGCCGACCAGTCCTTCTTCAGCCGGGGGTCGGCGAGCGCGGCCCGGGCCTCGTCGTATCCGACGACCAGCCAGACTTCGCGGCCGTCGGGCAGCCGCACCCGGTGCACCGGGCCTCGCACCCGCAGCGCGGCGTAGTACGGATACGGGTCGCTGGTGAAGTCCGGTCCTAACGCGGTGAGTTCGACGATGTCCGTCATGTGCGCTCCCCCTGGCCGCTGGGCCTCGAAAAATGATTGGTCGCCTCAGGCACACGAGGTTACGTTGGGGCCATGCATCACCACCAGATCTACGGCTGACACGGCCCCGGCGGCGACTCCGCCCGCCGCACTGCCCGTTCGCCCGCCCGCGCCGCAGCACCAGGCGCCAGGTGCCGGGCCGATGTGTCCTGCCCACCGCAGATCTGAATCGAGTGATCCTCCATGGCTTCCCGTACTGCCCACATCGCGATGATCGGCAATCCCGTCATCAGCCACACCCTCCCCGGTATCGAGATCATCCGGGAGCTGGTGGCCCGCGGCCACCGCGTCACGTACGCCAACGACCCGTTCCTGGCCGACCTGGTCACCTCGACCGGCGCCGAGCTGCGCCCGTACCGCTCCACCCTTCCCCCGGTGACCGGCGGCACCTGGCCCGAGGACCCGGTCGAGGGGATGACCGTCTTCCTCGACGACGCCGTCCGGATGCTGCCGCAGCTGCACGCGCTGTACGACGACGACCCGGCCGACCTGTACCTGTACGACATCGGCGGGTACGCGGGCCGGGCGCTCGCCGAGTCGCAGGGGCGGCCCACGCTCCAGCTCTCCCCCACCCGGCGGAGGGCCGGTGCCTGGTGGCCGCGGCCCTCTCCGTGGCGTCAGAAGCTGCTGCCGTCGAAAGGCCGGATCGCCTGGCAGGATGTGTACACTTCTGTAAGGTAGTGAGCATGACGGAGAGCACTTACTCGATCGTGGAGGCCCGCGCCCGGCTGGGCGCCATCGCGCGCGAGGTCAGCGCCACCCGCGAACCGGTCGCCATCACCGACCACGGGCAAACCATCGCCATACTGGTCAGCCCCGCCGATGCCCTGGAGCTGGAGGAGATGCGGGCCCTGTCCGCCTACCGTGCGCGCCAGGCACAGGGCGAAAGCGCCGGCGTCTCGCAGGCCGAGGCGTACCGCCGGGTGTTCGGCGGGGATGAGGCGTGAGCTACGAGATCATCTGGGAGCCCGAGGCCCTCGCCCAGGCAGAGCGGTTCGCCAAGGATGATCCGACCGGCGTGCGGCAGGTGTTCAGCGCCGTCGACCGTCTCGCCGACGATCCGAGACCCGAGGGCGCGTCCGGCGGCGCCGACGTGTTGCGCATCCATATCGGTCGCTACCGCCTGATGTACGAGGTCATCGATCGGCAGGTCCGCATCAGCGTCATTCACCTCGGTCGCCTGCGCTGACAGCTCTGGCCGCAGACAGCGCCCGTTCCGGCAGGACACGCCGGGACGGGCGCCGGCCGTTTGGATGTTGTCTCAGCCTCAGCCCCGCGCCGCCACCATGTCCAGGGCGACGTCCGTGATCATGTCCTCCTGGCCGCCGACCAGGCCCCGGCGGCCCACCTCGACGAGGATGGTGCGGGTGTCCAGGCCGTACCGGTCGGCGGCCGCCTCGGCGTGCCGCAGGAAGCTGGAGTAGACCCCCGCGTACCCCAGGCTCAGGGTCTCCCGGTCCACCCGCACCTCGCGGTCCTGGAGCGGGCGTACGAGGTCGTCGGCCGCGTCCATCAGCGGGAACAGGTCGCAGCCGTGCTCCCAGCCCATCAGGTCGGCGACGGCCACGAACGCCTCCAGCGGGCAGTTGCCGGCGCCCGCGCCCTGGCCGGCCAGCGAGGCGTCGACGCGGGTGGCGCCGTGCTCCACGGCGACGACGGTGTTGGCGACGCCGAGCGCGAGGTTGTGATGGGCGTGGATGCCGAGCCCGGTGTCCGGGTCGAGGACGTCGCGGTAGGCGCGGAAGCGGTCGCGTACGCCGTCCATGGTCAGCCGGCCGCCGGAGTCGGTGACGTACACGCACTGCGCGCCGTAGGACTCCATCAGCTTGGCCTGGCGGGCCAGTTCGGCGGGCTCCGCCATGTGGGACATCATCAGGAACCCGGCCACGTCCATGCCGAGTTCGCGGGCGACCGCGATGTGCTGGGCCGATACATCGGCCTCGGTGCAGTGGGTCGCGATGCGGACGGAGCGGATGCCGAGCGCGTGCGCCTGCTTGAGGTCCCGGACGGTGCCGATGCCGGGGAGCAGGAGGGTGGTCGGTACGGCGGTCTTCGCGGCGTCGGTGACGGCCTCGATCCACTCCCAGTCGGTGTGCGCGCCGACGCCGTAGGTGATGCTGGAGCCCGACAGGCCGTCGCCGTGGGCGATTTCGATGGCGCCGACGCCGGCCGCGTCCAGGGCGGCGGCGATGGCGCGGGCCTGGTCGACGGTGTAGCGGTGCCGGATGGCGTGCATGCCGTCCCGGAGGGTGACGTCCTGGACGTACAGGGCCGGTGCGCCGGCTTGGTGCCTGGTCATCGTGCTGCCACCTCGCTGGTGCGGTGTGCGGCGATGCGCTCCGCGGTGCGCAGCGCGGCCGAGGTCATGATGTCGAGGTTCCCGGCGTAGGCCGGGAGGTAGTGCGCCGCGCCCTCCACTTCGAGGAAGACGGAGACCTTCAGGGCGTCGCCGGACGCGGCCGCCGCGGGCAGCAGCGCGTGCAGCGGGTCGCCCGCGACGACCTTCTCGAACTGCACTTCCTGCTTGAGCCGGTAGCCGGGGACATACGCCTGGACCCGCGCGGCCATCTCCGCGACGGCCGCGGCGAGGGCCTCGCGGTCGCCGTCCGACACCAGGCAGTGCACGGTGTCCCGCATGATCAGTGGCGGTTCGGCGGGGTTGAGGATGATCACCGCCTTGCCGCGCGCCGCGCCGCCGACCCGCTCGATCGCGGCGGCGGTGGTCTCGGTGAACTCGTCGATGTTCGCGCGGGTGCCGGGCCCCGCCGAGCGCGAGGAGATCGAGGCGACGATCTCGCCGTAGTGGACGGGCGTGACGGCCGAGACCGCGGCGACGACCGGGATGGTGGCCTGGCCGCCGCAGGTGACCATGTTGACGTTGGGCGCGTCCAGATGGGCATCGAGGTTGACCGGCGGCACGACGTACGGGCCGAGCGCCGCCGGGGTCAGGTCGATGACCGTACGGCCGAGGGCGCGCAGTACCTCGTCGTGGTGGCGGTGCGCCCCGGCGGAGGTGGCGTCGAAGACGATCCGTACGTCCTCGAACTCGGGGAGCTTCACCAGCCCTTCGACGCCTTCGTGGGTGGTGGCGATCTTCAGCCGGCGGGCCCGGGCGAGGCCGTCGGAGTCGGGGTCGATGCCGGCCAGCGCGACGATTTCGAGGCTCTCGGAGAGCCGCAGCACCTTGATCATCAGGTCGGTGCCGATGTTGCCGGAGCCGATGATCGCGACCTTGGTGCGCGCGTCGGGGGCGTGCTCGCTCATCGCTGCTCTCCTTCCGTCTCCGCCGCGAACCGGGTCGTCACCGAGCCCAGCCCCGAGATGTGCGCCTCGAACACGTCGCCCGGTGCCGCGGCCGCCATCGGGCCGAGCGCGCCGGTCAGTACGACGTCGCCGGCCCGCAGCGGGTCGCCCGTCGCGGCGAGCGCGGAGGCCAGCCAGGCGGCGGCGTTGAGCGGGCTGCCCAGGCAGTCGGCGCCGGTGCCCGTGGAGACCTGCGCGCCGTTGCGGGTCATGGTCATCCGTACGGCGCGCAGGTCCAGCTTCGTCACCGGGACGGGGGCGCTGCCGAGCACAAAGAGCCCCGAAGAGGCGTTGTCGGCGACGGTGTCGACGATCGAGATGTCCCAGCCGGCCACCCGGCTGTCGACGATCTCCAGCGCGGCCAGCGCGAAGTCCGTCGCGCGCAGCACGTCCGCGACGGTGCAGTCGCGGTGCGGCAGGCCGGCCCCCAGGACGAGCGCGACCTCCGCCTCCACCTTGGGCTGCAGCAGCCGTCCGGCCGCCACCGGCTCGCCCTCGGGCACCGCCATGCCGGCGAGCAGGGCGCCGAAGTCCGGGCGGTCCACGCCGAGCTGGGCCTGGACCGCGGGCGAGGTGAGGCCGGTCTTGCGGCCGACGATCCGGCCGCCGGCGGCGATTTCGCGCTCGATGGTGAGCCGCTGGACCGCGTACGCGGTCTCCAGGTCGCCTTCGGGCAGCAGGCCGCGTACGGGGGCGCAGGGCACGCCGGTACGGGCGGCCTCCGCCAGGATGTCGGCGGCCTTGACGACGGCGGGCGGCGCGCCGTCCGCGCGGACGGACTCGGGTGGGGTCGGCATGGAGCGTCTCCTGATCGGCGTGAAGAGGCGGCGTGTGAGCGGCGGCTGGGCGGCCGGGCGATCTTCCGAAGGGAAGGCGTGGGCTCCGGTATAGACGTGGGGCCGTGGACGGGACAATGTTTGTTCCGTGACACGGAACGACGCAGCCAACGAAGCCGGGTCGAGCATGCTCGACAAGGCCGCCCTGATCGTGGAGTCCTTCCGCCCGACCGGCGGCCCGTACCGGCTGGCGGAACTGGCGCAGCGCACGGGTCTGCCCAAGCCGACCGTCCACCGGCTCGCGGCGGACCTCGTACGGCTGGGCTGGCTGGAGCGCACGGACGGCGCCCGCTACCGGCTCGGCGGGCGGCTCTTCGAGCTGGGCTCACTGGTGCCGCGGCGGCGGGATCTGCGCGAGGCGGCGCTGCCGTTCCTCCAGGACCTCTTCGAGGCCACTCGCGAGACCGTGCATCTCGGCGTGCGCGAGGGGCTGGAGGTGGTCTACCTGGAGCGCATCCACGGCCATGACGCGCTCCAGCTGCCCTCGCACATCGGGCACAGCCTGCCGCTGAGCTGTACCGGCGTGGGCAAGGCGCTGCTGGCGTTCTGCGGCACGGAGCTGACCGAGGAGGTACTGGCGCGGCCGCTGCCGAGCCTGACCGCGCACTCCCTCACGGATCCGGCCCGGCTGCGGATGGCGCTGGAGAAGACGCAGGTGTCCGGGCTGGCCTACGAGGAGCAGGAGGCGGTGCCCGGGGTGAGCTGCATCGCGGCGCCGGTCTTCGCGGGCGGCGATGCCGTGGCCGCGATCTCCGTCGCGGTCCCCCGCGCCCGCTTCCGCCCGGCCCAGCTCGCCCCGGCCGTCCGCACGGCGGCCCTGGGGCTGTCGCGGATGCTGCGCGGGGGGATCTGAGGCGGGCGGGCAGAAGCCCGGGAGCGGTAGTCGGTGCGTGCCGCTCAGGCGTCGTACAGGTCCAGGGCGCCGAGCCCCGGGGACTTGGCCGGCGGGGCGGCAGCGGCGAGGAGCGGGAGGAGGGCCGCGGCGCGCTTGGTGACCGTGTCGCGGTCGCCGGCGGAGAGCGCGGAGCCCATGCCGACCGCGACCGCGCCGGCCGCGATCCACTCCGGGGCGCTTTCGATGGTCACGCCGCCCGTCGGCAGCAGCGGCGCCTGCGGCAGCGCCGCACGGACGTCCTTGAGCCAGCCGGGGCCGTATCCGGAGGCCGGGAAGAGCTTCAGCGCGTCGGCGCCCAGCTCCAGCGCGCGCACCATTTCGGTGGGCGTGGCGACGCCGGCGAAGACCGGGAGGCCGTACCGATGGCCCGTGGCGATCACCTCGGCGTCGAGATGGGGGGAGACCAGGAAGCGGGCGCCCGCGTCCACGGCCATCCGTGCGGAGGCCGCGTCCAGGACCGTGCCCGCGCCTATGATCGCGTCGTCGCCCAGCTCGCGGGTGAGCGTGGTGACCGCCTCCAGCGCGAAGGGGGTGGTCAGCGAGATCTCCAGGCTGGTGATGCCGGCCGACAGCAGCGTGTCGGCCGTGGCGCTGGCCTCGTCGTACGTCTCACTGCGGACGATGGCGAAAACGCGCTGAGCCAGTGCGGCCCGGGTGATCTCCCAGCGGTACACGACAGCTCGCCGCCCTTTCATGGTCACTCCCGCACACGGCGCCGCCGCCGTGCCCCCCGGGAACTGTTCCGATGCGCCGGTGGTCGGGCTCCGCCGCAGGTCGCCGCCTTGAGGCCGCTTTGCCGCCGATGCCCGCCCGGTCGCTGTTTCCACCGAAACGCTACCGGCAACCGCTGACAATCCCTCAGCGGGGGGTGCGACTTGGCTGCCGGGCGGCGCCCGCGGGGCCCGGCACGCCGGGGAAACGCGGCGGCGGCCGGGGCACCGCCCCGGCCGCCGCACTGGTCGCGAGCTGCTCAGCAGCCGCGGTCCACCAGGTCGAAGGACGCGTAGTGGTCGGAGGTGTAGTAGTCCTCGTCGGTCTGCTCGCCGGTGACGATGCGGCGGGCACCGCGGTCCGGGGAGCCGGGGGTCTCGACGGTGTACTCGTGGTAGTACCCGCTGGACTGCTGCGGCAGGACACCTTCGCGGTTGGAGAAGACGCCGCCGTCCTGCGGATAGGGGTAGGGGCCGCCCTTTTCTATGAGGTCCAGGGTCTCGTGGGCCTCGCCGGGCAGCTTCGAGTAGCAGATGTCGCCGACGGCGGCGGCGTGTACGGGCGCCACGTGCGCTGGAGCCGCGTACGCCACCGCTGCGGGGGCGGCCGCGGGCGTGCCGGCGACGGCGGTGGGGCCCGCGAGGAACAGGGCCGAGGCGAGGGCGCCGAGGGCGCCGATCCGGGTGATCCGTGGGGGGATTCTCATGCCGTACAGCATGACGCGCGTAGACATGGACCTGTCAATCCAAGTGCGGGAAATTTCCCGGGAGTTCACAAGCACGGAAGGGGCGCGGGAAGTTGGCGACGCCTTTTGCCTCAGAGGCAAAACTTTTGCCCACGGGGCCGAGGCTGGCTATACCTGAGACATGACCGAACCCCTGGACAACGGGGCCGACGCCGCGCCCGAAGAGCTGCCCGTCGTCGCGCCCCGCCTGCGTGACCTGCGGCGTCGCGCGGGGCTCACGCTGGAGACCGCGGCCCGGCGGGTCGGTCTGTCGCCCGCGCACCTCTCGCGCCTGGAGACCGGGCGCCGCCAGCCCTCGCTGCCGATGCTGCTCTCCCTGGCGCGGACGTACGCCACTACGGTATCCGACCTGCTCGGCGAGACCGCGCCGGAGCTCCAGCCGGTGTTCCGCGGCAGCGACGCCGAGCCCTCGGAGGCCGGCGGCTGGACGTACTGGCCGATGGGCGGCCCCGGACGGGCCATGCAGGCGCTGCGGGTGTTCGTCCCGCCGCACGACGGCCAGGCCGGTCTGGTGCGGGTGCACCCCGGCGAGGAGTGGCTGTACGTGCTCAAGGGTCGGCTGCGGCTCACGCTCGGCGAGACGGTGCAGCTCCTCGATCCGGGCGACGCCGCGCACTTTGACTCGCTGACTCCGCACCGGATCGCCGACGCCGCCGGCAGCGGCACCGAGATCCTCTTCGTCCACACCCTCATGCAGAGCGGTGCCACCGAACTGTGCCTGGGCGGCAACCGCCGCGGCCTGTGAAGCCGCCCGTCGTGGAAAGGACCAGCACCGTGTCCGAGCAGCCCGCGTCCCCGCCGGCGTCCGGCGGAGCCCGTAAGAACGATGTCGAGGACCGGGCTCCGCTCGGACTGTCCGTACGGGTCGCCCTCTATGTGGTCGGCTCGCACGTCCTCCTGGCGTTCCTCAGCTTCATCGTGGTCATGCTGAAGTCCGCCTCCTGAGGCCGCCGTGCGGCGGGCGGCCCCTCCTCGCGAGGAGCCGCGCCGCACCTACCGGGTCACCACCCCCGCATAGAAGTCGCGCCGCCGGCCGCGCCCGTCCCTGAGCCGGTACAGCAGGCTCGACGGGTACTCGATGACCCAGTAACTGGCCACCGCGACCGGCACCGCCACCAGCAGGACGACCGCCACCGCCCACCAGAAGCCGTCCGGGCGGCCCGGCAGCAGCCCCCAGTGGTAGAGCTGCAGCATGACCGGCTCGTGCCAGATGAAGAGGCTGTAGCTGACCAGGCCGAGGTAGGTGAGCCAGCGGGCCCGCAGCAGGCGGTGCCAGCGGACCCGGCCGCTGGCGTGCACGACGCCGAGCATCAGCGCCGCCCACGCCAGCGCGGCGAGCGGGTGGTAGAAGGTGAAACTGAGGTTCTCCGGCCGCGAGTCCCAGGACAGCCAGTACACCGCCCCTGCGGCCACCGCCGAGAGCGCGGCCGCGGCCCCGCCCGGCAGCCGCCCCCGGTCGCGGAGGGCGACCACGAGCACGGCCAGGCCCATGCCTGCCGCGAAGCCGCTGAAGCGGGCCTGCGGGCCGAAGTACACCGTCCAGTCGGTGTGCGGCACGCCGTACCCGTAACGGGCGACGGCGACCCACACGACGGGCAGCGCGAACAGCAGCAGACAGCCCCCGGCGCACACCGCGACGCGCGCGCCGCGGCGGCGCAGCGGGCGGCAGGCGCGCACGGCCAGCGGCCCCAGCGCGACGAGCGCGAGGTAGAACACCACTTCCAGCGACAGCGACCAGGCAGGCCCGAGGGTGTAGAAGATCTGCTGCTGGTCGAAGACGTGGGTGAAGGTGAGGTGCTCCACCAAGTCGCGCCAATTGCCGCCCAGTTCCGGGTTGCGGCTCGACCAGACGACCAGTACCGCGATGAAGTACAGCGGCACGATGCGCACCGCCCGCCGGAAGAGGAACAGCCGCCCCGGGCGGGTCGAGCCGCCGTCGATGGCGGCGCGCGCGTACGAGAGTGTGAGCAGATAGGCGGAGACCACGAAGAAGAAGTCGATGACTTCGAGGGAGAGCAGCGCGGCGAGGTAGGGGCTGTCCACGGGCGGGTGCGAGCCGGCCGCGTCGTACACGTGGTACTGCTGCCAGACGTGGAAGATCACCGTGCTCAGCGCGGCGATGCCGCGGAAGCCCTGGATCTCCTCGGCCTTGCTGCGGACGGCCACCGACTCCTCGCTGCGCGCGCCGGGCAGGGTCGTCGCCGTCACGGCCGCTCCCCCGCCGCCGCTGCCGGGGCCGCGGCGCGCGGGGTGACCCGCCATCGCCGGTCCCCCAGCGCCTCCTTCATGCACGCCTGCCGCGCGAGCATGTTCTTGAAGTGCGTGTAGAAGAACGTCGACAGGAGGGCGTAGCTCCAGAACCAGCCGCGGCGGCGGCGCAGTTCGGGCACGGCGAGCCGCCAGGCGAAGGCCGCCTGCACGATGCCCGCCGAGAGCGTGAAGACCATCGCCAGCAGGCAGACCGGCACGGTCCAGTCCAGCTTGTCCGGGCCGCCGGCCTTCCACACCGAGTACATCAGGATGGGCCACATCTGGAGCGTCAGCCAGGGCTGCACCTCGCGCCAGCCCAGCAGGACGAGCAGGCCGGCCTTCTGACGGGGTGTGAACTGCGGCGAACGCAGGCTGCGCCACAGGTGTTTGAGGGAGACCTGGAGCCAGCCCTGGGCCCATCGCGAGCGCTGGTTCCACAGCGGCTTGAGCATGGTCGGCGAGAGCTCGCGGGAGATGAGGGTGCGGTCGACGGTGAAGCGCGCGCCCTCTCCGAGCGCGCGCATCGTGGAGTCGATGTCCTCGGTGAGCATCGAGCCGTGCATACGGGTGCGGGCGAGCAGGTCCGTGCGCCAGAAGCCGTTGGAGCCGCCGAAGACGCCGAAGCCGTACAGCCGGGTGCGACCCGGATGACTGACCGCGTAGATCGCCTCGAACTCCACGGCCACCAGCTTCGCGACCCACGAACTGTCGCCGTTCCGCACCACGCAGTGGCCCTGGACGACGTCGTAGCCGTGCGAGAGCCAGTGCCAGGCGTGCTGGAAGGCACCCGGGGCCGGGTGGTGGTCCGCGTCGAAGATCCCGACGATCTCGCCGCGCACCCGGGTCACCGCCGCGTTGACGTTCTGCGCCTTGGAGGTACTGCCCGCGACCGGCATCAGGACCAGCCGCGGATCGCGCGCCGCCATCTCGCGGAGTGTGTCCTCGATGGGCAGCGGGTGCGGGGTGTTGTAGGCGAGCACGACCTCGAAGTCGTTCGGGTAGTCCAGGCGGAGGAAGGACTCGACGGTGTCGACGATGGTCGCCGCCTCGTTCGGGAGGTACGCGGCGATGATCGCGCTGGCGGGCGGGTACGGCTGCGCGGGCCGCTCCGGGCGGCGCGGTGCGTCCAGCGAGAACAGGCACTCGATGACGATCAGCGCGGCCGAGATGAGCAGTCCGGCCACGACGACCCAGTACATCACCGAGCCCACGTCCCAGTCCCAGCCGTACGCCTGCTGGTAGACCACGAAGGGCAGGCCCACCCCGAGGGGCAGCACGACCAGTGAGGACAGGGCCGTCAGGCGGGCGCGGAGGGCCGCGCCGAAGGGGTTGCGGCGGCGGTGCGAGGCACGCATCCAGGGCGCGTACGCCACCGGGCGCAGGTCGCGGTGGCTGGTGGACTGGGCGACCGCGGCGAGCGCCTTCTCGACGGCCTGCGCCGGCCCGGTGCAGTCGGCGAGCGGGACGAGGCCGGTGGCCGGGGTGAGCCGGACGTTCTCGTCGGCGACGACGAAGCGGGTGGAGGCGACGGCGTGCGCGAACTTCTCCAGGCCGCGCCGGGCGGTCTCCTCGTCGACGCCGGGCAGCAGCATCAGCAGGTGTCCGGCGTCGTCCCAGCCGAAGCGGTCGCAGGTGCTGCCGAGCCGTTCGGCGACGCCGGCCAGCCGCTCGGCGACCTCGCGCCGGACGCGCGGGCCCAACCGGTGTTCCAGCGCCCCCATTTCGGCTACGGCGACCATGGCCATGACACCCGAGGGGCCGGCGCGGCGCCCCGTTCCCGGGCGCTGGAACTCCCGCTCCAGCTCGTCGAGGAAGTGCCGGTGGGAGTAGAGCCCGGTACGCGGATCCAGCAGCAGCTGCTCGACCGGTACGGGGACGCGGTGCAGCTTCGCTTCGATACGGGCGGCGAGTTCGACCGGGTCGGAGGCGTCGGGGACGCAGTCGTCGGCGCCGTGCCGCAGCAGGTCGGCGACCTCGGCGGAGCCGGGACCGGAGGTGACCATGACAAGCGGCAGCGCCCGTCCGGCGGGCGCTGCCCGGACCTCGCGGATCACCTCCCGCCCGCCCCGGCCGTCGTTCAGGGCGACCACGGCGTCCGGCGTGGCCTGCCGGACCTGCGTGCTCACCAGCCCGGGCGTCACCTGCCGTACGTCATGACCGGTGGCGCGCAGGGTGTGCGTGAGCCGGTCGAGCCGTGGCCCCGGCATACCAACGGCCAGGACCCGTCCGGCGCCTTCTTTGAGCGGAGGTGAACTCTCGTACGTAGAGCTGGAGTTGGGAGGTAGTTGAGCTTGATTCTCTGGGTGCGATATCAGCACCGTGGGGTTTCCTTCCTTGCGTGAGGGCGCGCGAAGAACCGGGCCGGGCCGCGGTGTGGGCGGACCCGTGCCCGTGCAGGGGTGAGCTGTCAGCCGGAGCGGCCGGTTCTTCGGCGGGACGCACGCGGGCCGGCGCAGCAGGCACCGGCGCGGGAAGGGGGTTCCAGCGGAATGCGCATCTGTGTGGTCCCATCCTGATCGGATTGTGGGGGAGGACCGGAATATGTGGTCACCGGCGTCCGCCATGTGGGGGACGGGCGTCGGCTTCACTAGCCTCACCCGTCACTGTGACACCACACCTACGGATACGTAACGCAATGATTAAGGCCCCGAGCGGCCGCTCTGTCGCCACACTGGAGAGGACCACGCGGGGCACCGCCCCGCCGTTGCCCGCCGAGGAGGCCGCCCATGGCCCGTTCCGCGACCGATGTCCTCGACTCCGCCGTACGGGAGTTGGCCCCAGCGCCCGGCGCCAATCCCCTCGTACCGGCCATCGCCGCAGGTGAGGCGCCGCGCGAGGTATTCGCCGCGCTCGCCCTGGAGCAGCACCACATCATCGCCTCGGACCGGCGCAGCTTCCGCCACCTCGCCGGGCGGGCCGCCGCCGAACCGCCGCTCGCGGCGTTCTTCACCTACCTCGCCGACGGGGAGGGGACCGCGCTGGAGCACGTCCGCACCCTCGCCACCGCCTGCGGCCTGACGGAGAAGGAGGTCGCGGCGCACGAACCGCGGCCGGGCTGCCAGGCGTACCCGGCGTACGCGGCCTGGCTCGCCCTCGGCGCCGAGCCGGCCGATGCCGTACTGGCCCTCGCCGCCAACTTCGCCGCCTGGGGCGACTACTGCCGCGCCGTCGGTCAGGCCATGCGGCACCGCTACGGCTTCACCGACGAGGCATGCGCCTTCTTCGACTTCTTCGCCACCCCGGACCAGGAGCTGACGGCCCGCACCCTGACCGCCCTCCAGCACGGCCTGGACTCCACCGCCCTGGACCTCCCCCTGGCCCACCGCTACGGCCGCCACCTCCAGGCGTACGAGCTGATGTTCTGGACGACGCTGACCTCACCACACCGGCCGTAGCGGCGGCAGGCCGTCGGGGCGCGGCAGGGCCACTGGCCTCGCCGCGCCCCTCTGTGTCAGTCGCGTACGAGCAGTTCGCCCGTCGGGGCGGTCAGGTCGCCGGCGTCGTTGATCTTCTGGCCGCGGAGCCAGGTGGAGCGGACCACGCCGTGGAGGGTCTTGCCCGCGTAGGCGGTGATCTTGTTGCGGTGCTGGAGGGCTGCCGGGTCGACCGTGAAGGTGGCGTCCGGGTCGAGGACGGCGAAGTCGGCGTCGCGGCCGGGGGCGATGGCGCCCTTGCGGTCGAGGCCGACCAGGGCGGCGGGGGCCGCCGCCATCCAGCGGACGACGTCCTCCAGGGAGTGGCCGCGGCCGCGGGCCGCCGTCCAGATCGCGGGCAGGCCGAGCTGGAGGGAGGAGATGCCGCCCCAGGCGTTGCCGAAGTCCGGGGTCTTCAGGTCGGTGGTGGAGGGCGAGTGGTCGGAGACGATGCAGTCGATCGTGCCGTCGGCCAGGCCCTGCCACAGCGCGTCCTGGTTGGCGGACTCGCGGATCGGCGGGCAGCACTTGAACTCCGTCGCACCGTCCGGGATTTCCTCGGCGGTGAGGGTGAGGAAGTGCGGGCAGGTCTCGACCGTGAGCTTGACGCCCTCCGCCTTGGCCGCCGCGATCAGCGGCAGCGCGTCGGAGGAGGAGAGGTGGAGGACGTGGACGCGGGCGTCGAGCCGCTTGGCGAGGGCGATGAGGCCGGCGATCGCGTCGTTCTCGGAGGCCCGGGGGCGGGAGGCCAGGAAGTCGGCGTACTTGGGGCCGCTGACCGGCGGCGCGCTCTCCAGGTGGTCCGGGTCCTCGGCGTGCACGATGAGCAGGCCGTCGAAGCCGGCGATCTCGCCCAGTGCCGCGGCCAGTTGCTCCTGGTCGAGCTGCGGGAACTCGTCCACGCCGGAGGGCGAGAGGAAGCACTTGAAGCCGAAGACGCCGGCGTCGTGCAGCGGCCGCAGGTCCTTGACGTTGCCGGGGATGGCACCGCCCCAGAAGCCGACGTCGATGTGCGCCTTGGAGCGGGCGACCTCGCGCTTGGTGTCGAGGTTCTCGGCCGTCGTGGTCGGCGGGAGGCTGTTGAGCGGCATGTCCACGAGCGTCGTGATGCCGCCGGCCGCGGCCGCGCGGGTGGCGGTCCAGAAGCCCTCCCACTCCGTCCGGCCCGGGTCGTTGACGTGGACGTGGGTGTCGACGAGTCCGGGGAGGAGGACGTCGTCGCCGAAGTCCTCGACCCGCGCCCCGGCGGGGGGCTCCGCGTCGTGCGGCAGCACCTCGGCGATCCTGCCGTCCCTGACCGTGACGGACGCCGCGCGCGTCCCCTCCGGAGTGATGACCCGCGTGGAGCGGAGCACCAGCAGTGCGTCGGACACCCGGTCCCCTTTCTTGTTGCTCGGTGCAAGTGCGGGTTTCCGCACTGCGAAATTCAACTTTCTGTTGAAGAGTCTTCACTTCGGGCGGCGGCCCGTCAAGACCCTTCAGGAGGCGTCGGCGGCCGTCACCCGTACCGGGTCCGCCGCCTGCTGCGGGGCCGCCGGCACCGCCCTGACCTGCGACGGGATGATCCCGTCCGGGATCTCGCCGGTCACGCGCCCGCGCCGGGACAGCGCGTAGTACAGCCCGCCGGCCACGCCCATGCCGAAGACCCAGGAGAAGGGCGCGACGGCGTCGAAGGCGGGCACCAGCGCGAGCACCGCGGCGACCACCGCGGACGGCACGAAGGCGAGGACCGCCTTGGGGTTGTAGCCCCTGCGGTAGTGGTACGCACCCGCCGCGTCGGCCGCGAACAGCGCGTCCACGTCGATCCGGCCGCGCCGGATGAGGTAGTAGTCCACCAGCAGGATCGCCACCAGCGGCCCGAGGAACGCGCCGAGGGCGCCGAGGAAGTACTGGATCACCAGCGCCGAGGAGTACAGCTTCCAGGGCATGACGACGATCGCGAGAACCGCCGTGATCATGCCGCCGCGCTTGAAGTTCAGGTACTTCGGGGCGAGGTTGGCGAAGTCGTACGCGGGCGAGACGAAGTTGGCGACCACGTTGATGCCGATGGTGGCGACGATGAAGGAGAGCGCGCCGACCACCGTGACGACCGGGTTGTCGATCTTCTGGATCACCTTCACCGGGTCATAGATCGCCTCGCCGAACACCGAGATCGTGCCGGCCGTGACGAGGACGGCGACCACCGCGAAGGCGGTGAAGTTCACCGGGAGGCCGATGAGGTTGCCGCGCCGGTAGGAGCGGTGGTCGGGGGTGAAGCGCGCGAAGTCGGCGTAGTTGAGGACGAGGGTGAGGAAGGTGGCGACCGTCAGGCTCACCGCGATCAGGCTTTCGCGCACCTGCGCCGTACCGCTGAGCCCGGTGAGGCTGTGGGTGAGCGAGATGTCGCCGCCCGCCTTGACGACCAGGTAGACGGCGAGCGCCAGGACCACGAGCCAGACGACCGGACCGGTCGCGAAGTCCTGGACCTTGCGGATGAACTCCATGCCGCGGGTCAGCAGGACGGCCTGCAGCCCCCACATGACCATGAAGGAGATCCAGCCCAGGGTGGACAGGCCGAGGAAGGAGTTGTGGTGGTACGCGTCGAGGCCGGGCGCGATCTGGATCGCGAGCAGCACCACCGCCGTCGAGGCGAGCCAGGTCTGGATGCCGTACCAGGCGACCGCCATCACGGCGCGCAGCAGCGCGGGGATGTTCGCGCCGTACACACCCCAGCTCGCGCGCGCCAGCACGGGGTACGGGACGCCGGTGCGGTGGCCCGCGTGGCCCATGCGGTTCATCAGCCAGTACACGATCGTGATGCCGACCAGCAGCGCGAGGAAGACCTCCCAGGCCGGCAGCCCGAGGACGAAGAGGCTGGCGGCGAAGGCGTAATTGCTGATCGCGTGGGTGTCGGACATCCACAGCGCGAAGACGCTGTACGTGCCCCATTTGCGCTCCGGGGCCGGCGCCAGGTCCTCATTGAAGAGGCGGGGGTCCGGCTGCGAGGGTGGTGCCACGTGAGCCTCCCGGGGAGTGGGAATCTACAGAGTGCAGATGTCAGATGCCTGATGTCTAGAGCTAGAAATACGGTCCAGACGTCAGATGCCTGATGTCTCCGGAGAAAAATCTGCGTTACGCGCGGACGGAACGGCCGAAACGGACAGCTCCGACGCCTGCTGCGACGCCTGCCCGCTGATCGGCCAGCCGCCGATCCGCTTCGGGCGCGGTGCGGCGAAGCTGCGTACGGTGCTCGTGGTGAGCCCCAGGCCGACCACGGCCTCGGCGAACTTCACGGCCGCCGCGACGCCGTCCACGACCGGCACGCCCAGCTCGGCCGCGACCTTCTCCTGCAGCCCGGCCATCCCGCCGCAGCCCAGACAGATCACCTCGGCACCCGCACGTACGAGTTCGCGAGCAGTCTCGACGATGATCCGCTCGGTCCGCCGCGCGTCCTCCTCCAGCTCCAGCACGCCGAGGCCGGTACCGCGGATGCCGGCGCAGCGCTGCAGCAGGCCCGCGGTCAGCAGCCGGTCGCTGATCTGCGGCACGGCGCGGTCGAGGGTGGTGACGACGCCGTAGGAGTGGCCGAGCATCATCGCCATCTGGGCGGCGCTCTCGGTGATGTCCAGGACGGGCACGTCCAGCAGCTCCTGCGCGCCCTCCCGCCCGGGCTCGCCGAACCCGGCCATGACCAGGGCGTCGAAGGGGGCGTCCAGGGTGGTGAGACGGTCCAGTACGGCCGCGGCGCTGAGGTACCCCTCGAAGTGGCCCTCGATCGACTCCGGGCCCCAGAGCGGTTCGGTGGCGAGAATTTCGGTGCCGGGGGCCGCCACGGCGGTGGCGGTGGCGCGGATCGACGCGGTCATGGAGGCCGTGGTGTTCGGGTTCATGACGAGAATGCGCATGACACTCCAGGAAGCCGGAGGCTCCAGCCGGGAAGCGCGACGGGACGGCCCGGGGATGGACGGACCCGGCAGCGGGGGCTCCGCGGAGGCGGTCCGGCGCTTCGGTGAATTGGAGGATTCCACAGAATGGGAAGTAGCTTTCGAGTTGCAGAACGTAGCTTCACCCACTAGGACCGTCAAGGGATCCTGACGAGTAACCCAGGTCGCATCCCGGGTCAGCCGCCAAACGGGGGCTGACCGGCGGGAACGACTGTGCGATAGACAGTGTGTCGACAGGATCGGACCGGTAGGCTGCTCCGGTCGGACGCGGAATTCTCCCTCTGCACGCGCCGGGCCCGACACCAACTGATCCGAAAGGAATGCGACGTGCCGTCGTCCAGCGCCAGCACTTCCGACGCAGCCAAGCCCGCAGCCGCGAGCGGCGGCGTCCAGTCTCTCGAGCGCGCCTTCGACCTGCTGGAACGGATGGCAGATGCCGGCGGCGAAGTGGGTCTCAGCGAGCTGTCGGCCAGCAGCGGGCTGCCGCTGCCGACCATCCACCGCCTGATGCGCACGCTGGTGGCCTGCGGTTACGTACGCCAGCAGCCCAACCGCCGGTACGCGCTCGGCCCCCGCCTGATCCGCCTCGGCGAGAGCGCCTCGCGGCTGCTCGGCACCTGGGCCCGCCCCTACCTCGCCCGGCTGGTCGAGGAGACCGGCGAGACGGCGAACATGGCGCTGCTGGACGGCGACGAGATCGTGTACGTGGCGCAGGTGCCGTCCCGGCACGCGGTGCGCATGTTCACCGAGGTCGGCCGGCGGGTGCTGCCGCACACCACGGGCGTGGGCAAGGCGCTGCTGGCGGGCCACGCGCCGGAGGAGGTCCGCGCGCTGCTCGGCCGTACGGGCATGCCGGCCGCGACCGAGAAGACGATCACCGAGCCGGATGCCTTCCTGGCCGCCCTCGAAGAGGTCGCCGGGCAGGGCTTCGCGGTGGACGACAACGAGCAGGAGATCGGCGTGCGCTGCATCGCCGTGCCGGTCCCGGACTCGCCGACCGCCGCGGCCATCTCGATCTCCGGCCCGACCGGCCGGGTCACCGAGGCCGCCACGGACAAGATCGTGCCGGTCCTCCAGGAGGTCGCCCGCGAGCTGTCGGTGGCGCTGGCGAACCAGAACCCGGCGTAGCGGAGCCAGTGGCCGCGTAGCGGAGCACGGGGCGTCGCAGAGATACGAGGCGGGGCGCGGGGCTTGTTGCCCCGCGCCCCGCCTCGTACGTCTCCCGGGCTCTTTCGTCCCTGTGGGCCCCCTGTGGAGCCCTTGTGGGATCAGCCGCGCGGCATGTCACCGAAGAGGTCGATGACCTTGCGCACCTCGGTGAGCGTCGGCGACAGCGCGCTGACCGAGCCCACCGCTCCCGCGATCAGCAGCAGGGCGCGGCGCAGCCGCGGCACTTCCGGCGTGCCGCTGCTCACCATGGCGTCCAGCGCGGCCAGTTCCTCCTCGGCGACGCCCCGGTCGGGCAGCTCCGCCGGGTACCCGGCCAGTTCGCGGCGGAGTCTGGCGACGGCCACGCGCAGCGCTTCGACCCGCGGGTCGTCCTCGACCCCGGTCTCCTGCCTCGCACGCTGCCTCTGCCATTGCTCCACAACGACGGCACCCTCCACGGCCGTTGGTTCGCACCGCACCTCATCGCCCCCTCACCCGGCCCCGCTCCATCGGGAAGCCGCGGATCAGTTAACGCCACGGTGCGCTATTCGCGCCATACGGAGAGCGAAATTCAGTTGGACCTCTCCCCCGCCGCCACATGACGCCCCACCGGCCCGTCCGGCGCGCCGCCGGGGCCCGGCGACCCCGCGGCCGGGGATGTCGCGACCGTGACCGGCGCGGTTCGGCGGAGGTCCGGCGGCAAATCTGACGCAGAATCGCCGTCGCGCCGGGCGGCGCTTGACTTCCAGTACGCGCCCGTGGTGCGCCGGGCGTACCGCGGGCGGGCACGGCGCGGCGTGCTGCGACGCGCCGCGATGCGGTAAGCACGTCCCATGACGACCTCCGGCGCCGACGCGCACCCCACCACTTCCCCGCCCGCCCCGCCCGCGGGAGCCGGGCGGCCCCCCGTCGCCGGCCTGTTGCTCGCGGCAGGCGGCGGGCGGCGGCTGGGCGGGCGCCCCAAGGCGCTGCTGGACTTCCGCGGCCGGCCACTGGTCGAGAACGCCGCGCGGGTGCTGCGGGAGGGCGGCTGCGGCCCGGTGCACATCGTGCTGGGTGCGGCGGCGGACACGGTACGCGCGCGGGCCGAGCTCTCCGCGTACGCGGTCACCGAGAACCCGGACTGGGCGCAGGGCATGGGCAGCTCCCTCCGAGTGGGCCTCGCCTCGCTGGCCGGTACGGGCGCGGGCGCGGTCCTGGTCTCCCTCGTCGACCAGCCGGGCATCGGGTCCGCTGCGGTGGCCCGGCTGGTGGCCGCGTACGAGGCGGGCGCGGACCTGGCGGCGGCGGTGTACGAGGGGCGGCGCGGGCACCCGGTCCTGTTCGGCGCGGAACGCTGGGCCGCGGTCGCGGCGGGCGCGTCGGGCGACCGGGGCGCGCGGGACTATCTCGCGGCGCACGCCGACGCGCTCACGCTCGTCGAGTGCGCGGACGTGGCCGAGCCGTACGACATCGACACCCCGGCCGACCTGCCCCGACTCGGCAGCCCTGGACGGGGGGCCGGACGGTAATGGAGCGTGACCACGATGGCACTCAGCGCCATTCGATCACCTCATCTGTCGATCAAAAGAATCTCGACGTCAACAAACCATTGAACTTCCGCCATAAGGAAACTACTCTCCACTGGTCAGAAGCGCCCTGAACCCCAGACGGCGCCCGCGACCGTATCTCGGAGCCCTCGGCACCCAGTGCCGCCAGGGCGCCCCGGCGGCCGTCAAGGCACCGCTGCTGAATGGAGTGACAGCCCATGTCCGCACCAGCGCCGTCCCCGCTGGCCATCGTCGAAGCCGAGCCCCTGGAGCGTCAGGGCGAGGTCCTCACCGAGGCCGCCCTGGCCTTTGTGGCTGAGCTGCACCGCCGGTTCACCCCCCGCCGCGACGAACTCCTCGCCCGCCGCGACGAGCGCCGCGCGGAGATCGCCCGCACCAGCACCCTGGACTTCCTCTCCGAGACCGCGCACATCCGCGCGGACGACTCCTGGAAGGTCGCCGAGGCCCCCGCGGCCCTCAACGACCGCCGGGTGGAGATCACCGGTCCCACCGACCGGAAGATGACCATCAACGCGCTCAACTCGGGCGCGAAGGTCTGGCTCGCCGACTTCGAGGACGCCTCCGCTCCCACCTGGGAGAACGTCGTCCTCGGCCAGCTCAACCTGATCGACGCCTACGAGCGCCGGATCGACTTCACCGACGAGCGCAGCGGCAAGTCGTACGCGCTCAAGCCCGCCGAGGAGCTCGCGACCGTCGTGATGCGCCCCCGCGGCTGGCACCTCGACGAGCGTCACCTCCAGCTCGACGGCAAGCCCGTCCCCGGCGCCCTGGTCGACTTCGGCCTGTACTTCTTCCACAACGCGAAGCGCCTGCTCGACCTCGGCAAGGGCCCGTACTTCTACCTGCCCAAGACCGAGTCGCACCTCGAGGCCCGCCTCTGGAACGAGATCTTCGTCTTCGCGCAGGACTACGTCGGCGTGCCCCAGGGCACCATCCGCGCCACGGTCCTCATCGAGACGATCACCGCGGCGTACGAGATGGAGGAGATCCTCTACGAGCTCCGCGACCACGCCTCGGGCCTGAACGCCGGCCGCTGGGACTACCTCTTCTCGATCGTGAAGAACTTCCGTGACGGCGGCGCCAAGTTCGTCCTCCCGGACCGCAACGCGGTCACGATGACGGCCCCGTTCATGCGCGCGTACACCGAACTCCTCGTGCGCACCTGCCACAAGCGCGGCGCGCACGCCATCGGCGGCATGGCGGCCTTCATCCCGAACCGCCGGGACCCCGAGGCCAACGAGAAGGCGCTCGCCAAGGTCAAGAATGACAAGGACCGCGAGGCCGGCGACGGCTTCGACGGCTCCTGGGTCGCCCACCCCGACCTGGTCCCGATCGCCCGCGCCTCCTTCGACGCGGTCCTCGGCGAGGCGCCCAACCAGAAGGAGCGCCTCCGCGAAGACGTCTCCGTCTCCGCCGCCGACCTCATCGCCATCGACTCCCTCGACGCCAAGCCCACCTACCAGGGCCTGGTCGACGCGGTCCAGGTCGGCACCCGCTACATCGAGGCGTGGCTGCGCGGCCTCGGCGCCGTCGCCATCTTCGGCCTGATGGAGGACGCGGCCACCGCCGAGATCTCCCGCTCGCAGATCTGGCAGTGGGTCGACGCGGGCGTCGTCTTCGAGGAGCCGGGCCACGAGGGCGAGAAGGTCACCGCCGACCTCGTCCGCCGCATCGCCGACGAGGAACTGGCCGCCATCCGCAAGGAGGTGGGCGAGGAAGCCTTCGCCGCCGGCAAGTGGCAGCAGGCCCACGACCTCCTCCTCCAGGTCTCCCTCGACACCGACTACGCCGCCTTCCTGACCCTCCCGGCGTACGAACTCCTGGACTGACGCCCGCCACGCGCCAGAGCCCTCGGGAATGCCCCGTGCCACCCGGCGCGGGGCATTCCCATATCCCAGGCACGGCTCACCTGAAGCCGGCCTCCGTGAAGCAGCACCCGCCACGTTCGGCGGGCGACAGGACCTGCACCGAGGAGAGCCGCGGGGCCTGCCGGAAGTACTGGCGGAAGCCGGCCGCGCGGAACTTCAGGTCGAACGCATGGCCTTCGATGTGCCATTGGGGGAAGTCGGCTCTGCCGTCGCCCGGCACCAGTCGGTGCACGTCGTCGATCGTCAGCTCCGGATATGTCCCTTTGTGGTCGAAGTCGCCTTCAATATCCCAGAATTCATCGAAAACCAACGTCGCCGGGGACATCCAGAAGGAAAAGTACTTCGCCGGCGGAATTGGATGGACCCAGCGCACGATGTAGTCGAGGTCCAGCAGCAGGCGCGGCAGAACGCCATCGGTCCGCTGCACGTACAAGCCATGGACAGTGGCGTCGTGCCAGCCCATGTCCTCGAAGTCGGATTCGCTCCAGACGCTTTTCGCCAGCCCTGATTCCCGGTGGTACCCGTCACTCTCCACCTTCCCATCCAAGCAGGCCCGGGCGGGGAGTTCGTCACGGGGCGGAGGTGTGCCCGCTCATGTGGAGAGCCGAGCGGACAGTCCGAAACGCCGACGTTCTTCATCGGTCAGCGCGCGAACGTCCATGCCGGCACGCTCCAGAAGCGATGCGCAAGCTGGGCCATCGGTCCGCTGTGGTAGATCCCACGCATATCTCACATGGTCTTCGCACGTCACCATGAATCGGCGCGCGTCGGCAGACCACTGGGCGTCCAGAATCTGGCGTCCTCCGAATCGGCTCACCGTGTGGCACGCCCCCGACGCCGCGAGCCAGAAGCTCGCCCAACCGCCGCCGCCAGTGGCCAAGTACCGACTATCGGGTGACCAGACCACAGCCCGAGCGTCCTCACCGACGGAGACCGTTTGCAGGTCTTCTTCGCCGTCTTGTGCATTCAGCACTCGGATTCGGCAATCCTCGCCGAGAACGGCAACCTTGCCTCCATCCGGAGACCAATCGAGATCCCTTACACCTCCGGAAGTGCTGGAAACAGTCACGAGACGCCTGCCCGAGCGGGCATCCCAGATGAACACCGTGCCATCCGCTGCCGCTCCCGCGAGCCGGAGACCGTCCGGACTCCACGTCAAAGCATTCCCCATACGAGCGACCGCCGTCATGGAGGCGACCCGCACTCCAACGACGCTGTCCCATATCTCGACCTGGTCGTCCTCGTGCAACCAGAAGTCGTGGCCGACGGTGGCGACGAGAGAGCTGTCAGGAGCCCACTTGACGGGAGACAGCACATTGGAGGCCGGTTCCAGAACGGTACGGCAGAGACCGTCAGCCACCTCGCGGATTTCCACACGCGCGCGAAAACCAATGGCGACAAGTTCACCGTCAGGGCTGCAACGGACTTCGCTCGGTCGTGGGTCCTGCGCACGCGTGATCTCTCGGATGCGGATCTCATGGTCAGGATGGGCCACGTATACCGCATCGCTGCCGAGCGACGTCGCCACGACTCGTTCGGAAGACCACGAAGCGCTGCTCAGCGGGCCGCTCAGCAGATGTCTGGGGTGGTGCGAACCGACGGCACAGATCCACATGCCACCGGCCCACACCCGCCACGCCAGAGTCGCTGAATCAGCACTCCAGGCGATCTCTTCGACGCCCCGCTCCACCTCAATGGTTTGCTGGATCTCGTGATCGGCGATACGCCACACTGTGAGGCACTGGTCTTCCGCCCCCATCCCAGGGCCCACGGCGAGAAAGCGCCCGTCCGGTGACCAGGCGAGGGCACTTGCCTGGTCACCGATGTGCCACTCGTCCAGCACTGCGCCGTCGCCCGCGGCGCGCACCTTCAGGACGCCGTCCAGCAGGATCGCTACCCGTTCACCGTCGGTCGACCAATCGAGCAGCACGTGACGCGCTTCGTCACTGGTACCGGTTCGCCATAGCATCTGCCCGTCCGCGACTCGGAACATTTGCAGATCACCGAAATGATCGGCTGCCAGCATGTCGCCCCGTGGCGAACACCTGAGCTTTTCAGCGTGCGGCGCCTCGACGAACCACTGCCTGTTCTCCTCGCCGTCTTCGCCCTCGGCCCATTCCACGATGTGAATCCCGGAGAACTCGAACTGAGCCACTATGGTTCGACCGCTAAAGGATGTGGCAAGCACCGGCTCTCTCCGGCCCCCGTGCTCGCGCGAGGTCGCGGTGAACGACGCATCATCGGTTCGGCGCACTGTCACCGTCCCGTCGGCGCCGACTACCCAGTAAGCCTTGCCAGAACCACTCAAACCGGCTGCCTCAGGAAGGCCGGAGCCCAGATATCGGTGGTCGACCAACTCGCCGTCCCGCGACCACGTACACATCACACCGTCCGTACCGATGCTCCTCAGACAGCCGGTCTCCTGGTCCCAGCCGAGGGAGAGCACCTTCCCCGAATGACCGAGATCAAGGAATTCGGCACTCGGCTCGCAAGCGATACCCCAGAGCGTCAGAACTGCCGTAGCCGTCGGTGCCCACTCCTCGCACGCGGCAGCAGCAAGAGCCAGCGCGAGTTCCCGATTGCCTTCCCGCGAGTACACCTGTTGTGCCCAGACGGCCACACTGTCCGCGCGGGCCTCGTTCCCCTCGGTCTCCCGCGCCCGGGACGCCTCGAGAAGGCGAAGAAGCGCAGGGCTGACGACAGTCGATGAAACCGTTTCTTCCGCCTCCTCCAGTCGTCGTCCACGGAGCAGATCGTCGGCCGAGCGCCCGCCCGAGTCCCAGGCTCGCGCGCGGCGTTCGAGTTCCGTTATCCGGCGTAACGCGCCTTCATGGTGCAACAGCAGTTCGTGGAGCCTGGGCCAGTGTCTGAGAATCGCCTCATGGACCAGATCGAACGCTTCGCCGGCCTGGTCTGCTTCCGTGACCAACCGTGCTGAGCGCAGGGACATGACTATCGCGTACGCCTGTTCTCCGAGTTCATACCTGGCCACGGAACGCCGCATGAAGCCGCGTTCGTCCCACGAGACGAACTTCAGGAGTACCGAGTCGATCATTTCCGGGGAGCATGCTTCGACCAGGACCGTGTACACACGCTCCGCGTGACGGCCGATGGCTTCGGACAGCGGTCCGGTCAGCTCGTAGAGATGCCGCCCGATCTCGTGGCTGTCACCCGCCCGCTCGTACAGCTCCCGGAGCAACTGACCCAGCAAGGGAAGCGCGTCACCAGCCGTCGCCTCCACCGTCAGTGCCTCCACGACACTGCCGTCGATGTCGACCCCGGCGGCACGAGCCGGCCCGGCGATGGCCTCCCTGACCTGCCGCGGGCGGAGAGCACCCAAGGGGTATTTGACACGGAAGAGGTTCGGGTGTCGTATCACCGCTGCTTCCCGCAGGCTGTCAGGAGGCAGGGCCGCCAGGACGTACAGGTGTGGATGAGCCTGCAGCGCCGCACCCAGCAGGTCGAGGAAGAGATCTCGCTCCTCCGCCGGGACAGAGCGGAAGACATCCTCCAACTGGTCGATGACCAGAAGGATCCGCGAGTGACGGCCCTGCGCAGCCACCAGGGCAGCTGTCAGGACCCGCGGTGCGCGTCGCGGGTCGCTCGCGAGTCCTGTTGCTTCGCCATATAACTCGGCCGCACACCGAAGGATGCTTCCCCGGTCCGCTTCCTCACTCTCCCGTACGAGCAGAGCATGAGCCAAGGCAGTAAAGGGTTCGACACCCGGGCGTATGGGGCCGAGCACTTTCCATCGCCGCCGCAGTTTAGGGAGGACTCCGGCTGCGATAAGAGAACTCTTGCCACTTCCTGAGGCCCCGACGACGGTGACGAAGCGCTGCCAGGCCGGCCCACCGACCGCGAGCCGACCGGTGATCTCGGCGATCTCCTCCGTGCGCCCGAAGAAGACACCCGCCCGGTCCTCCCCGAATGCCTGAAGGCCGGGGTAGGGGCTGTCAGGGCGCGTCCATGGTGTCTGCCGCCGAGCGGCTCTCCGCCGCACCAGTTCCCAGATCACCACCCCTGCCACGCCCGTTGACAACCAGATCGGCGCGTACTCGTCGATCGACCGCAGCGGACCCCACCAACCGGCAGGGTCGGCGGTGACCAGGTTGGTTCCGAAGCCGAAGATCAGACCGGTGACGAGAGCGACGAGGTCGAGCGACGACTTGCGTGGCATCTTCACGAACACTCCTTGCCAGCCTCCGGGATGGCCCTTCGCAAACTATGAAACGCATGACGGCCGCCGAGACAGGTCCGAAGAACTGACCGCCAACTCCCGGCGTTCTGACGGGTATACGGCAACTCCCGCCTCTGGTAGGAAAGCTTCCTAACGATTGGGGAATCCCCATGGACCCCCCACGGAGCACTCCTGACAGGAGGAGATCCACCATGCGTACCCGATCGAAAGTCGCGGCGGCCGGCAGGACCGTCGCCGGCGCCGTCCTCGGTCTCGCACTGCTCGCCGTGCCCTCGTCGGCGCATGCCGCGCCGGCCGGGCTCGATGATCCGGCGAAGAAGGAGATCGCCATGCAGCTGGTGTCCAGTGCGGAGAATTCCTCGCTGGACTGGAAGGCGCAGTACGGCTACATAGAGGACATCGGGGACGGGCGCGGGTACACCGGCGGGATCATCGGGTTCTGTTCCGGGACGCACGACATGGTGGAGCTGGTGGAGCTCTACACGCAGCGGAAGCCGGGGAATGGGCTGGCCGAGTACCTGCCCGCGTTGCGGGAGGTGGATGGGAGCGATTCGCACGAGGGGCTGGACCCGGGCTTCACCGATGCCTGGAAGGAGGCCGCGAAGGATGCGGACTTCCGGAAGGCGCAGAACGATGAGCGGGACCGGGTGTACTTCAACCCGGCGGTGAAGCGGGGGAAGGCCGACGGGGTCGGGGTGCTCGGGCAGTTCGCGTACTACGACGCCATCGTGATGCATGGCGACGGGGACGACGCGACCAGCTTCGGCAGCATTCGGAAGAAGGCGCTGGCGAAAGCGAAGACGCCCGCGCAGGGCGGGGACGAGAAGAAGTACCTCGGTGCCTTCCTGGACGCCCGGGTGTGGGCGATGAAGCAGGAGGAGGCGCACAGTGACACGAGCCGGGTGGACACCGCGCAGCGCGTCTTCCTCAACAAGGGGAATATGAACCTGGATCCGCCGCTGGACTGGAAGGTGTACGGGGATCCGTACCACATCGGCTGACCGCTGCGGCGCCGGCCGGTCCGGCACGCCGTAGGCCGGCGGGCGGGGCACCCCACGCGCCCCTGCCCGCCGGTGACCGGGTACCGGCCGACGCGCCGGTCAGTGCACCGCCGCCGGCTCCTCCGCCGTCGTGCGGGCCCGCTTGCCGAGGTGGTTGAAGACCAGGTTCAGGGTGACGGCCAGGAGGCAGCCGGTGGAGATGCCGGAGCCGAGGACGATCTGCGCCCAGGAGGGGAAGGCGTCGTAGAAGCCGTCCGAGAGAGCCGGGGCGAGGCCGGCGCCGAGGGTGACGACGACGATGAGGGCGTTGTCACCGCGGTGCAGGTCGGCCTGGAGCAGGGTCTGGATGCCGCTGACGGCGATGGAGCCGAAGAGGAAGAGGCTGACGGCGGCCAGTACGGGCATGGGGACGACCGAGATCAGGGCGGCCGCGGCCGGGCTGAGGCCGATCAGGACGAGCAGGCCGCCGCTGAGCGCGACGACGAAGCGGCTGCGGACGTTGGAGATCACGACCAGGCCGATGTTCTGCGCGAACGCGCTGGCGTGGAAGGCGTTGAAAAGCGGGCTGAGCGCGGAGCCGAGGCTGTCGGCGCGCAGGCCGCGGGCGATGGTCTTCTCGTCGACGTCCTTGTCCACGATCTTGCCCAGGGCGATCATGTCGGCGGTGGACTCGGTGAGGATCACCAGCATCACGACGCACATGGAGATGATCGCGGGGAGGGAGAACTGCGGGGCGCCGAAGTGCAGCGGGGACGGGATGCCCACCAGCGCCGCGTCGTCGAGCTTGGAGAAGTCGGCGAGGCCCATCGGGATCGCCAGCAGCGTGCCGAAGACCATCGCGAAGAGCATGCTGATCTGCTTCAGGAAGCCGCGGGTGAAGCGCTGCAGGAGCAGCATCACCAGGATCGTGGCGGCGGCCAGGGCGATGTTCTCGGGGTGCGGGGTGCCGCTCGACGAGCCGTCCACGATCCAGTCGTACGCGACGGGGATCAGTGAGACGCCGATGAGGAGGATGACCGAGCCGGTGACGACCGGCGGGAAGAAGCGCACCAGGCGGGAGAAGTAGGAGCTCACCAGGAAGCCGAAGAGGCTGGAGACGATGATCGCTCCGAAGACGACGGGCATGCCCGCCTTTACGCCGCCCTGAGTGGTGAGGATCGTCAGCATGACGCCGACGCCCGCGAAGGAGACGCCGTTGACGAACGGCAGCCGGGAGCCGATGAAGTTGCCGATGCCGAGGGTCTGCAGGAGCGTCGCGATGCCGGCCATCAGGAGGCTGCCGCCCATCAGGACGGCGGTGTCGGCGGCGGACATCTTCGCCGCGACCGCGACAACGAGCGGTACGGAGACGGCACCGGCGTACATCGAGGCGACGTGCTGCAGGCTCGCGACGAGCATGCGGCCCGCGGGCAGCACCTCGTCGACGGGGTGAACGGCGGCGGGGCCGGCCGCGGGTGGTGCGGAGGCGTCGGACGGGACGCGGGCAGAACTCATGGGTGGCGCTTCTTCCGTCTCGTACGGGATGCGGCCGGCCCCGCCCTGGGCTCCGTACGGTACGGAGCGGCCACGGCAGGACCGGCCTCAAGACTGGAAAGTAACTTCCGTCATGCGCTGGGCGGCACGACGTTACGTCAGTGCACCCCGGCAGCGGAAGACCCTTCTGCCGACCTCTGCGGCGGAATTCCTTCTTCCAGTTGCCCCTCTGTCCCCTGCTGTTCACCTTCACAACCTGCGCGAAGGTGGTTGAAGAGCAGGTTGAGGACGATGGCGATCAGACAGCCGGTGGAGATGCCGGAGTCCAGGACGACCAGCAGGTCCTTGGGGAAATTGTGGTAGAAGTCGGGCGCCGCGATCGGTATCAGGCCGATGCCGACGGCCGCCGCGACGATCAGCGCGTTCTCGCCCTTCTCCAGGGCCGCGGTCGACAGGGTCTGGATGCCGCTGGCGGCGACCGAGCCGAAGAGCACGATGCCCGCGCCGCCCAGGACCGGCAGCGGCACGAGGGAGATGACGGACGCGGCGATCGGACAGAGGCCCAGGACGATCAGGATCAGACCGCCGGCAGCCACGACGAAACGGCTGCGTACCTTGGTCATGGCGACCAGGCCGATGTTCTGCGCGAACGCGCTGCACGCGAAGCCGTTGAAGAGCGGGCTGACGGCCGTGCCGAGGGTGTCGGCGCGCAGGCCGCCCTCGATGGTGCGCTCGTCAGCGGGCCGGCCGACGATCTTGCCGAGCGCCAGCATGTCGGCGGTCGACTCGGTCATGCAGACCAGCATCACGATGCACATCGAAATGATCGCGGCGATGTCGAACTGCGGGGCGCCGAAGTGGAAGGGCGTCGGGAAGCCGACCACATCGGCCTTGGTGATCACGCTGAAGTCGGTGATGCCGACGGGTATCGCGATGAGCGTGCCGGCGATCAGGCCGAGCAGGATCGATATCTGCTGGAGGAAGCCGCGCAGGGTGCGCCGCAGGACCAGCACGATGACGAATGTCAGCGCTGCCATACCGATGTTGGTCAGCGACCCGTAGTCCGGCGCGGCCGCGTTGCCGCCCTGCGACCAGTTGAAGGCCACAGGCAGGAGCGAGACACCGATCAGGGTGATCACGGTGCCGGTGACGACCGGCGGGAAGAAGCGGACCAGCTTGGAGAAGTACGGCGCGAGGAAGAAGCCGAGGACGCCGGCGACGATCACCGCGCCGAAAATGATCGGCAGCGCGTTCTCGGGGCTCTGCGCCTTGCCGATGGCGACCATCGGGGTGACGCCCGCGAACGAGACGCCGTTGACGAACGGCAGCTTGGCGCCGATCTTCCAGAAGCCGAGGGTCTGCAGCAGGGTGGCGATACCGGCGGTGAAGAGGCTGGCGCCCATCAGGAACGCCGTCTCGGTCGCGCTCAGCCCGCAGGCCGGCCCGACGATCATCGGCGGGG
The DNA here is from genome assembly GCF_000720485.1 of Streptomyces ochraceiscleroticus. Taxonomy (GTDB): domain Bacteria; phylum Actinomycetota; class Actinomycetes; order Streptomycetales; family Streptomycetaceae; genus Streptomyces; species Streptomyces ochraceiscleroticus. The sequence goes on from NZ_JOAX01000020.1 coordinate 146,400, forward strand.
CCACCACGCCCGCGTACATGGCGGCCACGTGCTGCAGGCCGCTGGTGAACATTCTGAAAGGCGGAAGGGTCTCGTCGACCGGATGCTTCCGGTCCCCCTCCACTTGCTGCCCGGGTGTTGCGGCCACTGCGGGCCTCCTTCGATTTCTGTGCCACCGGGCCGGTGGCACGAGCCTGTCACGGAGGGACTGCCATGTGATGCCGTGCGGGTGCGAGTGCGGTTGCGGGTGCTGCTGTGCGCTTATGGCGCGCGTGGAGGGGTGGTGCGTGGTGACGCGGGGAGAGCGGGTGAGGGACCGGCCCCGGGGACACGGGTTCGTGCCCGCGTCCCCGGGGTCCGGCGCTTGTGGACCCCGCTCGGATCCACAAGCTCAGCCGGGGGCCGTCCCCCCCGGCCGAGTCTTCAGGTGTGCCGTACGGGCTGTGCCGTACGGATGGTGCGTACCGCCGAGGGTCAGCCCCCGGCGGCGATGCGGGCGAGCCGCTGCGACTCGGCGCGCGCGGTGCGCGCGATGGCGTCCTCGTCGACGGTGACCAGGCGGTTGTCTTCGACCACCGGTGCGCCGTTGACCAGCGAGAGGGTCACCGGCGCCGCCGCGCCGAAGACCAGCGCGGTGACCGGGTCGGCGATGGTGGAGTGGCCGAGGCCGTCCAGCTTCCACAGCACCAGGTCGGCGAGCTTGCCGGCCTCCACCGAGCCGATCTGGCCGGCCCGGCCGAGCACCCGCGCGCCGCCGTAGGTGCCCAGGCGCAGCGCCTGACGGGCGTTCAGGGCGGCCTCGCGGTGCGGGCCGAGGCGGTTGATGAGGAGCGCGTTGCGCAGTTCGGTGTGCAGTTCGCCGGACTCGTTCGAGGCGGTGCCGTCCACGCCGAGGCCGACCGGGACGCCGGCCGCGAGCATGTCCGGTACCCGGGCGATGCCCGCCGCGAGGCGCGCGTTGGAGGACGGGCAGTGGGCGACGCCCGTACGGGTACGGGCGAAGGCCGCGATGTCCGAGTCGTTCATGTGGACGCAGTGCGCCATCCACACGTCCTCACCGAGCCAGCCGGTGGACTCGAAGTAGTCGGTCGGGCCCATGCCGAACAGCTCGTGGCAGAACTTCTCCTCCTCCACGGTCTCGCTGCCGTGGGTGTGGAGGCGTACTCCCTTGCGGCGGGCCAGCTCGGCGCCCTGCTTGAGGAGGTCGGTGGTGACCGAGAACGGCGAGCAGGGGGCGACGGCGATCTGCGTCATCGCGTCGAAGGAGGCGTCGTGGTGCCGGTCGATGGTCTCCTCGGTGGCCGCGAGCGCGCCCTCCAGGGACTCCACCGCGAAGTCCGGCGGCAGCCCGCCGTCCGACTCCCCGCGGTCCATCGAGCCGCGGGCGAGCGTGAAGCGTACGCCCATGTCGGACGCGGCCTTGATGATGGCGCCCGAGAGGTCGCCGGCGCCGCGCGGGTAGACGTAGTGGTGGTCCATCGCGGTGGTGACGCCGCCGCGGGCCATCATCGCCAGCGAGCCCTGCGCGGCCGCCGCCGCCATCGGCTCGTCGATGCGGGCCCAGGTGGGGTAGAGCGCGACCAGCCAGTTGAAGAGGTTGTGGTCGGTCGCGAGGCCGCGGGTGATCCACTGGTAGAAGTGGTGGTGCGTGTTGACCAGGCCGGGGGTGAGCAGGTGGCCGGTGCCGTCGATACGGCGGACGACACCGTCCAGGCCCTCGGGCGCGGGTCCCGCGCCCACCGACTCGATCCGGTTGCCGGCGACGACGACATGTCCCGAGGCGTACTCGGTGTCGTCGGCGTCGACGGTCGCGATCGCGCAGTTCTCGATGATGACGCGCGCGACCGCGCTGTCAGGGGATGCCGATGCTGCCATGGCGGTTCCTTCGTTCTCTGGCGGTTTTGGGCACGGCATGGCCCTACGGGATTTGAGTGCCGGAGCCGGGCGAGGCAGCTGACAGTACTGCTCCCCGTGGGGTGCTCCGGGTGCCGAGATGATGGAAGAACAGGTTGAGCAGGACCGCGACGAGCGCTCCGGCGCTGATACCGGAGCCCAGGACGGTCTGTGCCCAGGCCGGGAAGTCCGCGTAGAAGGTCGGCGCGGCGAGCGGGATGATCCCGGCGCCGAGCGAGACGGCCACGAGGATGATGTTGGAGCTGTCGTCCAGGCCCGCTTCGGAGAGCGTGCGGATGCCGCTGACGGCGATGGAGCCGAAGAGGACGATGCCGGCGCCGCCGAGCACGGGCATCGGGACCAGCGAGACGACCGCGCCGAGCACGGGGAAGGCGCCGAGCACGATGAGGGCACCGCCCGCGACGGCGACGACGTAGCGGCTGCGTACCTTCGTGAGCGAGACGACGCCGACGTTCTGCGCGAAGGCGCTGGTCGGAAAGCCGCCGAAGATCGGTCCGATGAGCGTCGCGATGCCGTCCGTACGAAGCCCGCGGGTGATGGTCTTCCCGGTGCACTCGCGGTCGCAGATCTCGCCGAGTGCCAGCATGCCCGCCGAGGACTCGGTCATCAGGACGAGCATGACGATGCACAGCGAGAGGATCGCGGCGGGCTGGAACTCCGGCGGGCCGAAGGCGAAGGGCGTGGGCAGCGCGGCGATGGGCGCCTCGCGGATCGAGGAGAAGTCCGCCAGGCCGAAGGGGATCGCGGCGAGGGTGCCGATGACCAGGCCGAGGAGGAGCGCGATCTGCTTGATGAAGCCCCGGGTGAACCGCTGGATGAGCAGGATGACCACGAGCGTGAAGCCGGCCAGTGCCAGGTACTTCATGTCGCCGTAGTCGGACGCCTTGGCGTCACCGCCCTGCGCCCAGCCGACCGGTACGGGCATCAGCGTGACCCCGATGAGGGTGATCACGACGCCGGTGACCAGCGGCGGGAAGAATTTCAGCAGCTTGCCGAAGAAGGGGCCGACGGCGAGGCAGAAGACGCCGGCGACCATGACCGCGCCGTAGATCGCGGGCAGTTGGTGCCCTTTGGCGGTGGTCTCGGCGATGGCGAGCATGGGCGTGATGCCGGCCGAGGAGGCGGCGTTCACGAACGGCAGCCGGTTTCCGGCGAACTTCCGTATCCCCAGGGTCTGCAGAAGGGTGGCGAGCCCGGCGATGAGGAGGCTCGCGGCGATCAGCCGGGTCTGCCCGGCCGAGTCCAGGTGGGCGGCCTGGCCGATGATGAGCGGAGGGGTGACCACGCCGGCGTACATGGCGGCGATGTGCTGGAGGGCGGCGGGGACGAGCCGCTTGGGCCCCAGCTTCTCGTCCACCGGGTGGACGTCGGTTACGGGGTGGTGCTCAACGTGCGATTGCTGTGCCATGGGTCGTTCCCCTCAGGATTCGCGGCCCCCTCCCGCCGTGCGGGATAACGGGAGGGGGAAACGAGGCACTTCGCGGCGTGGGAGAGCCGTCAGAGGTTGGTCATGTCCACCGGGATGCGTGCGTCGACACCGTCGCGCAGGATGGTGGCTTCGATGAGCCCGTACGGGCGGTCCGCCGCGTAGTAGACGGCCCCGTCCTTGGCCTCGTTGTCGAGGCCGAAGGGGGAGAGGTCCTGGCGGAAGTGGTGCTTGTTCGGCGCCGAGAAGCGGATCTCGTCTATCTCACTGCGGTTGTTGATGACCCGCGAACCCATTTGGTACAGGGTCTGCTGGAGCGAGAGGGAGTAGGTCTCGACGAAGGCGTTGAGGATGTGCTTCTTGACCTGGTCGTAGGACCGCTCCCAGCTCGGCATCCGCTGTTCGTCGGACGTCCAGTTGTGCCGCCACCAGGTGGAGAGCGAGGTGGCGAGGATACGGTCGTAGTCCTCCTGCAGCGTCGTGTACTTGTCCTTGATGTAGCCCCAGAACTCGGAGTTCGTGGAGTTCATCACGGTCAGGTCCTTGAGGCCCGAGAGGATCTCGAACTTCTCGCCGTCGTACGTGATCTGCGCGAGGCGGGTCTCCTGGCCCTTGCGGACGAAGGAGTGCTTGACCTCGTCGGCGCCGATGAACTTGGAGTTGGCGTCGGAGCCGGCGATGCGCTCCCAGGCGTACTCCTCGATGCGGATGCGCGCCCGGTGGATGGACGGCTGGCTGTCGACGAAGTGCCGGGCGAGGTGGATGCCGTACTGCTCGGCGGACTCGATGCCGTATTCCTTGGCGAACGCGAAGCAGGTGTTCTTCGTCGTGTCCGTCGGCAGGCAGTTGGCGTTGGAGCCGGAGAGGTGGACCTCCTCCAGGTCGCCGGAGAGGGCGACGGAGACGTTGAGGTCCTTGATGTGGTGCGTGTCGCCGTCCCGGGTGATCTTTACGACCCGGTTTTCCGCCTTGCCGTACTGGTTCTGGCCGAGAATCGTGGGCATGTCGGTGCTAGCTCCCTCGGTATACGGAGTAGCCGAACGGGTTGAGCAGCAGCGGTACGTGGTAGTGCTCGCCCGGCTTGACGGCAAAGGTGATTGCCACCTCCGGGAAGAAGGCTCCGCTGTCCCGTAGCGCGGGGGCGTCCTGCTGTTCCTCGGCTTGCTTGATCGAACTGTGCTGGCCTGCAAGGCTGTGCTGGCCTGCAACGAAGTACGCCTCGGTCTCGAAGTCGAGACGTACGTGCGTGGTGCCCGCCGGCAGGGCCGGCAGGTCCTTGCAGCGCCCGTCCGCGTCCGTCTTGGACGCGCCGTGCGCGGTCCATGCACCGTCGCTGCCGGAGCGCACCGAGAGCGTGAGGGCCACGCCCTCTGCGGGGCGGCCGACGCTGGTGTCCAGGATGTGCGTGGACACCGACGTCTGATCGGCAGCCGTGTCGCTGCTCATGCTGCGTCTCCTTCTGCGAGGCGGGTCAGGCGGATGCGGTTGATCTTGACGAGCTCCCCACGCACGATCTCTCGTTCGTGTTCCGGCGCGTTGTCGATCCGGTTACGGACCGCGTCCCTCATCTGCTCGGCGGTCAGGCCGGTGGCGCAGATGAGGAAGACGTGCCCGAAGCGCTCCTGGTAGGCCAGGTTCAGTTCGAGCATCTCGGCCTTGAGCTCGTCGGAGGCCCCCGCCATCCCGCGCTGCTCGCGGGAGGAGGTGGGGTCGCCCGGCTTGGGGCGGCCGATGGGCGGGTGCCCCGCCATCGCCTCGGCCAGGTCGTCCGCCGTCAGCTCGGCCATGGCGGCGTCACTGGCGGCGAAGAGGGCCTCGGTGTCGGCGTACGGGCGCTGCGCGAGGATCTTGCTCCCCCACGCCTCGCTGGCACACACCTCGTGCAGCGCGGCCTGGGCCTCGCTGACATCGGCGGCATTGAACCGGGTGAGCCCCGGAGTCGTACTCGAAGACACGGGAAGCCTCCGTGGCTGCGTCGTGCTGTGCGTTGGACGGGCTGGGCATAGCTAAGTCTCCCGACAACACCACGTCAACACTTTGTTGAAAACTCGGCAACACGAAAGCCGCCGTTCCGGAAACCCGGAACGACGGCTTGTGACGGTTTGCCGCGAGGTAAGTGACGGGAGCCGGTCAGCGCTCGGCCTTCGCCCCGTTCTCCCTGTTGAGATAGTTGTACACCGTAAAGCGCGAGACGCCGAGCGCGCTCGCGACGGTCTCCACGCCGTGCCGTACGGAGAAGGCGCCGCGGGTCTCCAGGATGCGCACGACCGACTGTTTGGTCTTGCGGTCCAGCTCGGCGAGCGGGCGGCCGTGCCGGCGCTCCAGGTCCGTCAGCAGGTGATCCAGGGAGTCGGAGAGGTGCGGCAGCCGTACGGCCACCCGGTCCTCGCCCTCCCAGGTCAGCACGACGTCGTCCCCCTGCGCCAGCTCCGGCGCGACCATCTCCCCGCCCATCGCATCCACCAGCGGCTTCACCGCCTGGACGAACGGGTGGTCGGCAGCCTCGGTCACCGCTCGGCCTCCTTGCCGTCCTGGCCGTCCCGGCCGTCGCGTACCACGTTGACCTGGAGCGAGACGCGGGTGGCGCCGGCCGCCAGGGACTCCCGCAGCAGCGCGTCCACCGCGGTGAGCACCCGCTCCGCGTCCCCCTCGGCGGTGTTGCCGAACGGGCCGACGTCGACCGCGTCCAGCTCGGCGCCCGTGACGACCTCACGGGCCACCACCGCGTGGTCCGGCGCCTCGTCCAGGTCGAACGGTTCCGTCGTGAACTCCACTCTCAATCGCACACCCGTCAACCTACTGCCGACGCCGGGCCGGCCACCAGAATCGGTCGTGCGGGCCCCCTTGACAGCTCTCCTTCCCCGCGGGCACTCTTCCAATACGCAGAAAGAAAGTTTCGCAATACGGAAGGCGCTTACCCCGCATGGGCTTCACCGACACGCGCTTCGACGTCAACCTGTCGATCCTCTTCACCGAGCTCCCGCTGCTGGAGCGCCCCGCCGCCGCGGCCGCCGCCGGCTTCACCGCGGTCGAGCTGTGGTGGCCGTGGGTCGACGCGCCGGTGCCCGAGCAGGCCGAGCTGGACGCCCTGCGGGACGCGCTGAACGACGCCGGCACCCGGCTTGTCGGCCTGAACTTCTACGCCGGTCAGCTCCCGGGCCCCGACCGCGGCGCCCTCTCCCTGCCCGGCGAGGAGTCCGAGAAGTTCCGCGCCAACGTACCGGTCGCGGTGGAGTTCGCCCGCACGATGGGCTGCACGGCGCTGAACGCCCTCTACGGCAACCGCATCGAGGGCGTCGACCCGGTCCTCCAGGACGAGGTGGCCCTCGCCAACCTCACCTACGCCGCCCGGGCCGCCGACTCCATCGGCGCGACGCTGCTGATCGAGGCGCTGAACAAGCCCGAGTCGCCGCTCTGCCCGATCGTCTCCGCGCCCAAGGCCATCGAGATCGTCGACAAGGTCAACGCGGCCACCGGGCTCGGCAACGCCAAGTTCCTGATGGACCTGTACCACCTGGCCATGAACGGCGAGGACCTCAACGAGGTCATCGACGCCTATGCGGACAAGACCGGGCACGTGCAGATCGCCGACAACCCCGGACGCGGCGCGCCCGGCACGACGGACGGGCCGGGGGGAGCGACCGATGCCGAGGATGACCGCCGCAGCGGCGGCCGCCCGGATCGTCCGGGATGAGAGCGGCGACGCCGCCTTCGGCTGCCCGGACACGCCCGGCGGCCCGCTGTACGCGGCGCTCGCGGCCGCCGGCACCGCTCTCCGCACCGCACGCCACGCACAGTCCGCAGCCCACATGGCCGACGGCTGGGCCCGCGCGAGCGGGCGCACCGGGGTGGTCGTCGCGGGCGCGGCGTCGGGGCCGGGGCTGGTCCCCGGACTGCACGCCGCACGCACCGACGGCGTGCCCCTGATCTGCCTCACCGCGGGACCCGCGGAGCCGGTACGGGCGGTGGCCAAGCAGGTCTTACCGGCCGCCTCGGCCGCCCGCCTGCCGTGGGCGCTGCGCGAGGCGTTCCGTACGGCCCGCGAGGGCCGGCCGGGGCCGGTGCTGGTGGAACTGCCCGCCGACGCCGGGACGGAGATCGCATACGATCCGGCGGTCGACGCGTCACTGCCCGTACGGAGCGGCGCACCGCATCCGCCGCAGGTCGCGACCGCGCTGGAGCTGCTGCTGGCCGCGCGCCGACCGCTGCTGCTGGCGGGCGGCGGGGTGACCGCGGCGGACGCCGGTGCCGCGCTGCGCGCGCTGGCCGGCCGGCTGCGGGTGCCGTTCGCCGACACCCCGGGCGGCCGCGGCTGCGCGGGGGACGGCGACGAGCTGTACGCCGGTACCGTCGGGTGCTCTCCGGGGCAGCAGGCCCTCGGTGCGGCGGACTGCGTGCTCGCGCTCGGCACCGGGCGGGCCGCCGGCCTCCTCGCGGGGGTGCCCACGGTGATCCAGGTGGACGCCGAGCCGTCGGCGATCGGCGGGTACGGCACGGCCGGCCTGGGGATCGTCGCGGATGCGCGGCTCTTCCTGGAGGCGCTGCACGACGCCGCCCGGGAGAGCACGGCGCGGCCTCGAACCTGGACCGGGCCCACCGGGGCCGCGGTCCCTGCGCCCGGCCCGGGCGGCGCCCCGGTCCCGGTCCGCCGGGTCCACGCGGAGCTCGACGCGGCCTTCGGTACGGACGCCTGCTTCGTCCTCACGGAGGAGGTGTACGGAGAGTGGGGCGGCGCCCTGCTCCCGGTCGGCAGGCCACGGCGGCTGCTGCTCGGCGGCCGCGGCGGGCCATCCGGCTGGGCGGTCCCCGCGGCGCTCGGCGCACGGGCCGCACTGGCCGCCGCGGCACCGGACGCCGTACTGGTCGGCATCGGCACGGGGCCCGGACTCCCGCCGCTCGCCGAGGAGTTGGCGGTCGCAGCGGAGTGCTCGGTGCCGTACGTGCAGTTACTGCTCGGCCGGGACGAGCGCGGTCCGGACGCCGTGCGTCTGGCCGAGGCGTACGACTGCTCGGGGTGCCGGGTCACGGCCCGCGACGGGCTGCGCTCCGCGCTGGAGTGGGCCCGCAAGGAGGCCGTCTCCACGCGGCGCCCGGTCCTGGTGGACGTGCTGGCCAGGCCCGATACATAACAGCACACACAGACTTCCGGCGGCGGCGCCGACACCTGTCCTGTCGCGCCCAGGTGCCGCCGCCGGGAACCCTTTTCCGGCCGCTGCGTGCGGTGGTAGAAGGACACCAGCAAGTTTTCAACAAACTGTTGACGTTTGGTTGGAGCCCTCCATACGCTCCAACATGCGGAAGTCGGCTTCCGCGCTCTTCGTACGGAAGGTCACCATGACGAAGCCCTCGCTGACGGCGCGCACACTCACCACGGAGTCGGGCGCCCCCGTCGCCGACAACCAGAACTCCGCCACCGCCGGCATCGGTGGCCCGATCGTCCTGCAGGACCAGCACCTGATCGAGAAGCTCGCCCGCTTCAACCGGGAGCGCATCCCGGAGCGTGTGGTGCACGCCCGCGGTTCCGGCGCGTACGGCTACTTCGAGGTGACCGACGACGTCACCGGCTTCACCCGCGCCGACTTCCTGAACACCGTCGGCAAGCGGACCGAGCTCTTCATCCGCTTCTCGACCGTCGCCGACAGCCTCGGCGGCCCGGACGCGGCGCGTGACCCGCGCGGCTTCGCGGTCAAGTTCTACACCGAAGAGGGCAATTACGACCTCGTCGGCAACAACACCCCGGTGTTCTTCATCAAGGACCCGATCAAGTTCCCCGACTTCATCCACTCGCAGAAGCGCGACCCCTTCACGGGCAAGCAGGAGCCGGACAACGTCTGGGACTTCTGGGCGCACGCCCCCGAGGCCACCCACCAGGTCACCTGGCTGATGGGCGACCGGGGCATCCCGGCCTCGTACCGCCACATGAACGGCTACGGTTCGCACACCTACCAGTGGACCAACGCCGAGGGCGAGCAGTTCTTCGTCAAGTACCACTTCAAGACCAACCAGGGCATCCGCTGCCTGGACGCCGACCAGGGCGCCGAGCTGGCCGGCAAGGACGCCAACTCGCACCAGACGGACCTGCTGCAGTCCATCGAGCGCGGCGTGTACCCGTCCTGGACGCTGTACGTGCAGATCATGCCGGCGGCCGAGGCGGCGGACTACCGCTTCAACCCGTTCGACCTGACCAAGGTGTGGCCGCACAAGGACTACCCGCTGCAGCGCGTCGGCCGGATGGTCCTGGACCGCAACCCGGACAACGTCTTCGCCGAGGTCGAGCAGTCCGCCTTCTCGCCGAACAACTTCGTGCCCGGCATCGGCCCGTCCCCCGACAAGATGCTGCAGGGCCGGCTCTTCGCCTACGCCGACGCGCAGCGCTACCGCCTGGGCGTCAACCACACCCAGCTCCCGGTCAACGCCCCCAAGGCGACCGTGGCGAACAACTACGGCCGGGACGGTCTGATGGCCTCCAACTCCCAGGGCCGGCAGGCGAAGAACTACGAGCCGAACAGCTACGACGGCCCGGTGCAGACGAACGAGGCGCTGTCCGCCCCGTTCGCCCTCACCGGCCACACCGGCACCCACGAGGCCCCGCAGCACACGAAGGACGACGACTTCTTCCAGGCCGGCGAGCTCTACCGGCTGATGTCGGAGGAGGAGAAGAAGCGCCTGGTGGCGAACATCGCCGGCGGCCTCTCGCAGGTCTCCCGCGACGACGTCATCGAGAAGAACCTCGCGCACTTCCACGCGGCGGACCCGGACTACGGCAAGCGCGTCGAGGCCAAGGTCCGCGAGCTGCGCGAGGACTGAGCTCCGGTCCTCGAAAGGCTGCGTGAGGACTGACGGGAGGTCAGCACCCTTGCGCGTCCGTACCGTCCGGCCCGTTGAGGGGTGGCCGGGCGGTACGGACCGGCCGGCGGCTTCGGCCGCCGGCCGACGGTGGGCTCCGCGGCGCGGCGGGAGAAACCAGTGCGGTGGTACGGGCGCGTCTCATAGGGAAGGGCGCGTTCCTCTCCCCCGCACCGCGGAGCACACCTTCTCCACCCCATCCCTCACCCCATCCCTCACCCCATCCCTCACTCCAGACTCCGTCCGGTGGCGCGTGTCCTGTCGCGCCTGTAACCCGTGCCACCGGGCGGGAACCACCCGCAGGGCCCGGCACGTCCGTACGGTCACGGACGTGCCGGGCCCTGTGCGCGTCTCTCCTCGCGATTCGCCCCATGAACGGCGCATTCCGGGAGACCATGGACGGCGATGAGCCGAACGACCCGCCAGGAGCCGAACATGGCCGACAGCGTGCCGGTGCGCTGCCCCACGTGCCGCCGCGAGAACGCCTTCACCCCGCCCACCTTCCCGTGCGCGTGCGGGGCGCCGCTGACGATGCCCGTGCTGCGCGGCGGGGTGCCCGTCGAGATCGAGCACCGCACCTGGCAGAGCTCCTGGGTCGAGGTGCGCTGCGAGTCCTGCGGGCGGCTGGACGAGTGGCCGGCGCCCGAGTCGGCGTGCGCCTGCGGCACGGTCGTCCGAGTCCCGGTGATACCGGCCCCGGGACCGCCGGCCCCGGAGACCACCCCGCTCGGCCGCGCGGTGCACCGCTCCCCCGCGCCCCCGGCCACGCTGCGCCCCGCCTTCCGCCCGGTGACGATCCGCACCGCGCGGGACTGCGTCACCGCCGCCGTCCAGTACCTGAAGTGGCTGGGCTTCACCGAGGTCGTACGGGCCCCCGAGCGCAGCTCGTCGGGGGTGGACGTGCGGGGCCGCGGACTGGTCGCCCAGGTCGACCCGACCACCCGACCGACCCGGCTGCGGGAGATCGAGACGGTCTGGCTGAACGGCCTCAACGACTCCGCGCTCGCGGTGTTCTTCTCCCTGGCCGGTTACGCGCGCGACGCCCGGGCCCGCGCCGACGCGCTGCACGTCCCGCTCTTCGTCATGGACCTCACGGGCACCCCGCAGCCGGTGAACGACCCGGCGGACGAGCTGATCAGGAAGGGTCCGTGACCCGTTCCCGTTCCTGACTCAGGTCGGCACGGGCCGGGTTCTCCTGCGAGTTCCGGTAGCCGAACACCGCGTACACGATCAGCCCGAGCACCATCCACCCGGCGAACCGCACCCAGGTCACCGGGTCCAGATTGCTGATCAGCCAGACGGAGAAGGCGACGCCGATGGCCGGTACCAGCGGGACCAGCGGCGTACGGAAGGCACGCGGCAGGTCGGGCCGGGTGCGGCGCATGACGACCACGGCCACCGCGACGACGATGAACGCCATCAGGATGCCGATGTTGGTGAGATCGGCGGCCTCCCGGATCGGCAGGAACCCGGCGATCAGCGCGGACCCGATGCCGACGGGCCAGATCACCCGGGTCGGCACCTGCCGCTTCGGGTGGTTGCGGGCGAAGTAGCGCGGCAGCAGCCCGTCCCGGCTCATCGAGTACCAGACCCGGGACACCGCCAGCATGTTGGCGAAGGCCGAGGTGGTGATGCCGATGATCGCGCCGACGGCGACGACCATGCCCAGCCCGCCGAGACCGACGGAGGCCAGCGCGCTGGAGAACGGGCTGTGCACGTCGATGCGGCGGTAGTCCTGCATGCCCAGCAGCACGACACACACCAGCAGATAGATCACGGCCGCGATGCCGAGGGAGATCACGATGGCTTTCGGCAGCACCTTCTTCGCCTCGGCGCTCTCCTCAGCGGCCGCGCTCATCGCGTCGTACCCGTAGACCGCGAAGAACGTGGTCGCGGCGCCGGTGAACGCGCCACCGAGGCCGTACGGCAGGAAGGGACTGTAGTTCCCCGCCGAGATGTGGAAGGCCCCGGCGATCACCACCAGCGCCACGATGCCCAGCTTGACCACGACCAGGATCGTCTCGAAGCGCGCCGACTCCTTCGTCCCGCGCGAGAGCACGAAGGCGAGGAGGAGGCACAGGAGCGCGGCGAGCAGGTCCACGCGGTGCCCGGCGCCGGTGCCGGGCGCGCCGAGCATCCAGGCCGGCAGGTCGAGGCCGATGCCGTGCAGCACGTACGAGAAGTATCCGGAGACGGCGATGGCCACCACGGCGACGATCGCGGTGTACTCCAGCAGCAGGTCCCAGCCGATGGCCCAGCCGACGACCTCGCCGAGCGCCGCGTAGGAGTAGGTGTACGCGGAGCCCGCCTTCGGGATCGTGCCCGCGAACTCGGCGTAGCAGAGCGCCGCCGCGCTGCTGGCGATGATCGCGATCAGGAAGGAGAGCATCACGCCGGGTCCGGCGTCCTCGTGCGCGACGACCCCGGCCAGCGAGAAGACGCCCGCGCCCACCAGGCCGCCCAGGCTCAGCGCGACCAGCTGCCACAGGCCCATCGTGCGGCGCAGTCCGCCGGCGGACTCCTCCTCGGAGGAGTCCACGGGCTTGCGGCGGAAGATCTCTCTCGCGACGCTCACAGGACGAAGCCTTCGGGGAAGGGATCGCGGGGATCCAGCAGGTAGTTGGCGATGGCGGTGATCCAGGCGCGGCCGGAGAACTCCGGTACGACGGCGGGGAGTCCGCCGACCTCGGTGGTGCCGACGAGCCGCCCGGTGAACCGGGTGCCGATGAACGACTCGTTCACGAACTCGGTGTCCAGCGGGAGTTCGCCGCGTGCGTGGAGCTGGGCCATCCGGGCCGAGGTACCCGTGCCGCACGGCGAGCGGTCGAACCAGCCGGGGTGGATGGCCATGGCGTTGCGCGAGTGCCGGGCGTCCGACCCCGGCGCGAGGAACTGGACGTGCTTGCAGCCGGAGATGAGCGGGTCGGTGGGGTGCTCCGGGCGGTTCTGCTCGTTGACGGCCTTCATGATCGAAAGGCCCGCCGCCAGGATCTCGTCCTTGCGGGCCCGGTCGAACGGCAGCCCCAGCCGCTCCAGTTCCACGATCGCGTAGAAGTTGCCGCCGTACGCCATGTCGTAGCGGGCCTCGCCCAGCCCGGGGACGTCCACCTTGGCGTCCTGTTCGAGCGCGAACGCATCGACATTGCGCAGGGTGACTCGCTCCGCCACACCGTCCCGCACGGTCACCCGCGCCTCGACCAGCCCGGCCGGGGTGTCCAGCCGGACAACCGTCTCCGGCTCGGTGACCGGGACCATGCCGGTCTCGACCAGGACGGTGGCGACGCCGATCGTGCCGTGCCCGCACATCGGCAGGAAGCCGCTGACCTCGATGTACAGGACGCCCCAGTCGGCGTCGGGACGGGTGGGCGGCTGCAGCAGGGCGCCGCTCATGGCGGGGTGGCCGCGCGGCTCGTCGACGAGGAACCGGCGGAGCCCGTCGAGGTGTTCGACGGCGTACCGGCGGCGGTCGGCCATGGTGGCGCCCGGTATCGGGCCCACCCCGCCGGTCACCACGCGGGTGGGCATCCCCTCGGTGTGCGAGTCGACGGCGCTGAGGGTGCGAGTCGACCTCATCAGGCGGCCGCCAGCTTCTCGAGCGCGGTGATGGCGCGGGCCATGTCGGCCCTGACCTGCTCGCGGTGCTCGGGGACGAGCGGGCCGCGCGGCGGGCGGCAGGGACCGCCGTACCGGCCGACCTGCTCCATGCCCGCCTTGATGGCCTGCACGAATTCGGTGCGGGAGTCCCAGCGGAAGGCGGCGACCAGCGGCTCGTACAGCGCGCGTGCCTCCTCCAGCCGACCGGCCCTGGCCAGCGCGTACAGCTTCGCGGACTCGGCGGGGAAGACGTTCGGGAAGCCCGCGAACCAGCCGACCGCGCCCATCAGCAGGCTCTCCAGGACCACGTCGTCCGCGCCGCTGATGATGTCGATCCCCGGCGCCTGTTCCTTGATCTCCAGCACGCGCCGCACATCGCCGGAGAACTCCTTGACCGCCACGACGTTGTCGATCCCCGCGATCTCGCCGAGGAGTTGCGGGGTGAGGTCGACCTTGGTGTCGATGGGGTTGTTGTAGACCATGACGGGCAGGCCGACGCCGGCCACCGCCTCGAAGTGGGCGAGCACCTCGCCGGGGTTGGCGCGGTACATGGTCGGCGGCAGACAGAGCACGCCGTCGGCGCCGTCCTCGGCGGCCACCTCGGCCCAGTGCCGGGCCTGGTGGCTGCCGACGCCGTGCACACCGACGATCACGGTGCCGTCACCGCCGACCGCTTCGATCGCGGTACGGGCGACCGCGCGGCGCTCCTCGTCGGTCAGGGAGGAGTACTCCCCCAGCGAGCCGTTCGGGCCGACGCCGTCGCAGCCGTTGGCCACCAGCCAGCGGCAGTGCTCGGCGTAACGGTCCAGGTCGGGAGCGAGGCCCGCGGGGGCGGCGGCGTCCTCGCGGTACGGGAGCGCGGTGGCGACGACCACGCCGCCGAGGCCGGCGGGGCGGTGGGAGGCGGTGCTGTTCACGCGGTGCTCTCCTTCGTGTCGGGTTCCGAGGGGGCGGGGCTACTGGCCAGCTCACCCAGACGGATGGGCTGGGCGATGGGGCGGCGGTGCGGGGCTGCGACGGGCAGGCCGTCCGCCGGGCACCCGGGGCTGTTCCCGCTCAGCCGGGCCGTGAGCTCGGCGACGGTGGGTCCGCAGATCCGGGCCTGGCAGGGGCCGAGGCCCGCGCGGGTGGCGAGCTTGGCGACGCGCGGCGCGGCGCCGGCCTCCTCGGTGGCGGCCCGGCAGAGCGTCCCGTAATCGGTCTCCTCGCAGCGGCAGATCACGGTCTCCGGGCGCAGCCAGCCGGGCCAGGCCGACCCGACGGGATGGGCGGCGGCCAGCCGGGCGGCGAAGGCGCGGCCCCGGTCGCGGTTGCGGCGGACCCGGCGCAGCGCGGGCGTCGCGGGGTCGCCGCCGCCCGCGAGCCAGCCCGCGAGCGCGCCCTCGGTACGGGCGGCCGGCGCGCCCGCGATGCCGGTGATCTCCCCGGCCGCGTACACGCCCGGGCAACTGGTGAGCTGGTCACCGTCGACGGCCACGAACTCACCGGCCGGGGACCGCAGCAGCGCGCAGCCCGCGGCCAGCGGCAGCTCGAGTTGCGGGCTGAAGCCGTGGCTGACGCAGAGCGCGTCCACGGCGACGGTCACCTCGCTTCCCGGTATCACCGACCAGTCGGGCCGCAGCCGCGCGGTGACCGCCTCTTCCACGCGGCCGTCCCCGCGCGCCTCGATGACGGTCCTGCCCATGCGATACGGGACCCGGCGGTGGGCCAACAAAGCGGTGTACTCGGCGAGTTCGGCGGCTTTGCCGGGCTGCTCGGCCAGTTCCCAGGGGCGGCGCGCCCAGCCGCGGGCGACGGTCCGGGGCGGGTTCGCCTCCAGGACCGCCCGTACCCCGGCGCCCGCCTCCAGCAGCGCGGCGGCGACGGGGAGCAGGAACGGTCCGCTGCCCGCGAGCAGCACGTCGTCGCCGATGACCAGCCGCTCCCCCTTGGCGAGCGCCTGCGCGGCACCGGCCGCGTACACCCCGGGCAGCTCCCAGCCGGGGAACGGGAGTACTCGGTCGTGGGCGCCGGGGGCGAGGACCAGCGCGTCGGGGGCGAGGGTGCGGCGCGGCCGGTCCGTGCCGTCGGCGGGGCCGGTCAGGGTGTGGACGAGGGGCAGCCCGGGGTGCCCGGGTTCCGGCCGCTCCAGCGCCCAGACCGCGGTCTCCGCCAACCAGGTACAGCGCGGATGGCCGAGGACGCGGCGGCGCAGGCGCTCGAACGCGGCCCAGCCGTGGTGCAGCCGGCCGGGCCGGGCGGCACCGTACTCCTCGGGCAGCATGCGGTGGTACTGACCTCCGGGCCGCTCGGCCGCGTCGAGGAGGGTGACCGCGGCCCCGGCGGCCAGCGCGGAGGCGGCAGCGGCGAGCCCTGCGGGACCGGCGCCGATCACGACGACCTGACGCACCGTCATGCGCCCTCCCCCGCAGCGCCGTCGGTCGATCCGTCCGCCCGACTCTGGGTCGTCACCACGTCCCCGTCCGCTACCTCCGCCCGACTCTGGCTCGCCGCCACATCCCCGTCCGCTACCTCCACCCGACTCTGGGTCGTCACCACATCCCCGTCCGCCGCCCGGCGCCGGCAGGCCCGTACGTCCGGCGCGCCGTTGACGGTCAGTACGCAGTCGAAGCACACGCCGATGCCGCAGAACACCCCGCGCGGGGCGCCCGAGCGTGCCGTGCGCCAGGACGTGCGGCCGGCCGCGAGCAGTACTCCCGCGATGCTCTGGCCCGCGATGCCGGTGACCGGCTCGCCGTCCACGGTGATACGGAGCGGCCGGCCGGGCCGCCGCCCGGTGGCGTCGGCCGCGGCACGGATCAGTCGGGGGCTCATGCGCTCTCCTCACTCGGGGCCAGTGCGCCCAGTACGGCGGGGCGGTCCACCCGGAACGGGGCGGGGTCGATCTCCGGTTCGGTGCCGCGCACCAGGTCGCGCAGCAGGCGGGCGGTGCCGAGTGAGAGGCCGATGCCGGCGCCCTCGTGGCCGCTCGCGTGCCACAGCCCGGGCAGCCGCGGGTCGGCGCCGATGACCGGGAGGTGGTCGGGCACGTACGGGCGGAAGCCGCCGTACGCGCGCATCACGGGGACGCCCGCGAGGCCGGGGAAGAGCCGGAGCGCCTTCGCCGCGATCGCGGCGAGCACCTCGGGGCGCAGCCGGTCGTCGAAGCCGGTGCGGCGGCGGGAGGAGCCGAGCAGGACGGTGCCGCCGCGGGTGGCCTCGACGACGGCCGAGGTCTGCAGGTCCTCGGCGCTGCTGCCGACGGCGCCCACGTAGTCGGCGTCGTAGACCTTGTGGAAGACGGTGGGCGGCAGGGGCGCGGTGACGAGGATGTCGCCGCGGCGGGGGCGGACGTCGACGGGGGCGCCGAGGCGGGCGGCGAGCCGCCCGGACCAGGGGCCCGCCGCGTTGACGAAGAGGTCGGCGGCCAGGTCGCCTTCGGCGGTACGGACGGCGGTGAGGCGGCCGCCCCTCGTGCGGGCGCCGAGGACCTCGCAGCCGGTGCGCAGCGTGGCGCCGTGCGCGAGGGCGTCGCCGAGCAGTGCCGCGGCCGCGGCGGCGGGCTGCACCTGGGCGTCCTCGGGGTAGTGCAGGGCGGCGGTGTGGTCGCGGGTGACGTGCGGCTCGGCGGCGGCGAGCGCGTCGGCGTCCAGGACCTCGGCCCGGACGCCCGCCGCACGCTGGTCGGCGGCGAAACGGTGGAGCCCGTCCGCGCCCGCTTCGGTGGTGGCGACGACGATGCCGCCCTTGGGGTCCCATTCGACGGCGCGTACGGCGTCGGCGCTGCCGGACGGCCCGTTGGCGCTGCCGGCCGGCCCGTCGGCGATCGCGGCCAGCGCCTCGGGCCAGAGGCGGCGCGACAACTGGGCCAGCCGCAGCTCGGGCCCCGGGCCCTTGTCGGAGACGAGGACGTTGCCCTCGCCGTGTGCGGTGGTCGCCTCGGCGGCGCCGCCCCGGTCCAGGACGGTCACCTGGAAGCCGCCGGCCAGGGCCAGTTCGCGTGCGCAGGCCGCGCCGACGATCCCGGCGCCGAGCACCACGACCCGCGTTCCGTTCATCGACCGCATTGGCCGCCCCTTCGTTCGCTTTACCGAACGATGCGAGGCTAGGAGGGGGCCGTCGTGAGGTCAATGGGGGCAACACGGATTTGACCTGACGCATAGTCAGGCAGGTGTGCGGCGACACTCAGGCGTGCGGACCCAGCACCGGGTGCGCCTCGCCGTCCGCCGGCCGCACGCCCGCCCGGTAGTGGAGCAGCAGCACCGAGCGGACCGGGCCGCCCAGCGCCGTATAGGCGTGCGGCCGCGAGGCGTCGAAGCCGACGTAGTCGCCGGGACCCAGCTCGATGCGCTCGCCGTCCACCTCCACGGCCAGCCGCCCGGCCTGCACGATCGTGTGCTCGGTGCCGACGTGGCCCAGCGAGTTCTGCCGCGCGCCCTCGCGTACCTGCTGGTCGTACACCTCGAAGCCGCCCTCACCCAGCTCGAAGCGGCGCAGCGGCCGCAGGTCCACCGCGTCACCGCTGAGCACCTCGACGTCCGCCGCGCGCACCACGGTCGGGCCGTCGGCCGGGCGGGTGTCCAGCAGTCCGGAGATCGGCATCTCCAGCGCGCGCGAGAGGCTGAACACCGTCTCGATGGTGGGGTTTCCGGTGCCGGACTCCAACTGCGACAGCGTCGCCTTGCCGATCCTGGAGCGCCGGGACAGCTCGGAGAGCGAGAGCCCCCGCCGCGCCCTGGCGCGCTTCAGGTTCGCCGCCAGCATGTCCCGGATCGAGCCCTCGGGAGCGCTCACCCTTCCCGCCCTTCCGCCGCGGCACGACCCCGCGCCTGTTCCGTCAACCGAACGGCACAATCGTCGTACCGTTCATCTCCCCGAACAGTCTACGGAGTGCCGCAACGGCAAGAAGGGCGCACGGAACCAGCCATCAACCGGCTGGCACCGTGCGCCCGTTCTGTCACGCCGCGCCCCCTTCGCCCCTGACGGAACGGCGGGCGAGACTTATCCCACAGCGGCAGCCTCGCCCTGCGCGGCAGCCTCGCCCTGCGCGGCGGCCGGCGGCATGGGACCCGCCGACGAGCCGCCGTCCACCGCGATCTCGGCCCCGGTCAGGTAGGCGGAGGCGTCCGAGGCGAGGAAGGCCACCAGGCCCGCCACATCGTTCGGCAGGCCGACGCGGCCCAGCGCGACGCCCGGGTGCGCGCCGGACTCCGGCATGGCCGCGACCTCGGCGACCATCGGGGTGTCGATGACGCCCGGGTGCACGGAGTTGACCCGGATGCCGTACTGGCCCAGCTCCAGTGCGGCGATCTTCGTCAGGCCGCGCAGCCCCCACTTGGAGGCGCCGTAGCCGCCCGTACGGGGGATGCCGGTGAGCCCGCCGACGGAGGAGATATTGACGATGGAGCCGCCGCCGGCCGCGACCATCGCCTCCCGCACCGCCTTGATCCCCAGAAACGGACCGACGAGGTTGATCCGCAGCGTCCGCTCGAAGTTCTCCACCGACTCATCGGCCAGCGGCATCGAGCGGAACACGCCCGCATTGTTGATCAGTACGTCCACGCCACCGAAGGCCGAGACCGCCGTGTCCACGACCGCCTGCCACCCCTCCTCGTCCGTGACATCGAGGTGGACATAGCGCGCCGCCTCGCCGATCTCGTCGGCGACCCGCTTCCCGGGCTCGTCCAGCACGTCGGCCAGGACCACCCGCCCGCCGAGCCGGGCGAAGAGCCGGGCCTCGGCCTCTCCCTGGCCGCGGGCCGCACCCGTGATGATCGCGGTCTTGCCTTCGAGCGTGAGCACAGAGCTTTCCTCCATCACCTCGTCAAGAGATCTATCAATCAGCCATATGACGAGAAGTCAGGTCAAGAGCTCGGCACCACATAATGACCACATGTTCGATCACCACGCCCTGCGCGCTTTCTGTCTGGAATTCAACGGCTCGGCCGAGGAATTCCCCTTCCCCGGCAACCCCGACGTGGCGGTCTACAAGGTGGGCGGAAAGATCTTCGCGCTCTCCTCGCTGGACGCCGCCGACCCGCTCACCGTCAGCCTGAAGTGCGACCCCGAGGAGGCGGTGCGGCTGCGCGCCGCCCACCCCGAGATCGTCCCCGGCTACCACCTCAACAAGCGCCACTGGAACACGGTCACCCTGACCGGCGCCCTCCCCGACGACCTGGTCCGCGCCCTGATCGAGGACTCCTACGACCTTGTCGTCGCCGGCCTGCCGCGCGCGCAGCGCCTCCGCCTCGACCGACCTTGAGGATCGTGGACCCTGCAGCCCGTTGAATTATGTAGACCAGTCGGTCTAGAGTCCTCGCCATGACACGTTCAGGGGGACAAGAGACGCGCGTACGGATCCTGCGTACCGCCGCCGAGCTGTTCCGGCGACAGGGGTACGGGGCCACCGGACTCAACCAGATCCTTTCGGCCAGTGGCGCGCCCAAGGGATCGCTGTACTTCCATTTCCCGGGCGGCAAGGAGCAGTTGGCGGCCGAGGCGACGGCACTGGCCGGGCGCGACCTGGGTGAGCGGATGGCTGCGGCGGTGGCCGCCGCGGACGGGCCGCGCGCCGCGGTGACCGCGCTCGGCGACGTGCTGGCCGACGGGCTGGCGGCCTCCGGCTACCGGGACGGCTGCCCGGTCGCCACCGTCGCGCTGGAGCAGGCGGGCGAGGCGGGACCGATCCAGGACGCCTGCGCGGCGACGTACGAGGGCTGGCTGGCGGGGCTGCGCGAACAGCTCAAGAGCTGGGGAGCGCCCGAGGACACGGCCGCCGAACTGGCCGACCTCGCGCTCTCCTCCGTACAGGGAGCTCTGCTGCTCGCCCAGGTACGCCGGGACGTCGGCGTCCTGCACACCATCGCCGGCCAGGTCGGCGCCCACATCGAAGCACGGCTGGCGACGGTCACCACCGGAGGGGCGGCATGAAGGTCCATCACCTCAACTGCGGCTCGATGACGACCGTCGAGGCGACCTACGACGGGCCCCGGCCGCTGCCCGTCGTCTGCCACTGCCTGCTCGTCGAAACGGACACGGACGGGCTGGTGCTGGTCGAGAGCGGGCTGGGTACGGAGGACGTGCGGCGCCCGCAGGAGACCCTGGACCCGGCGTGGCGGGAACTGGCGTCGCCCGCCCTCGACCCCGCCGAACCGGCCGTACGGCAGGTCGAACGGCTCGGGTTCCGGGCCGAGGACGTCCGGCACATCGCCGTCACTCACCTGGACGTGGACCACACCGGCGGGCTGCCCGACTTCCCCGCCGCGCGGGTCCATGTGCGGGCCGAGGAGCTGACGGCCGCCGCGGCGGAAGCCCCCAGCCGCCGCTACCGCCCCGCCCACTGGGCGCACGGCCCGCGCTGGGAGACGTACGAGGGGGACGGCGGCGACACCTGGGCGGGCTTCGCGGGGGTGCGCGAACTGGCGGGACTGGGCGGGGACTTCCTGCTCGTGCCGCTGGGCGGGCACAGCGCGGGGCACGCCGGGATCGCCGTACGGGACGGGGACCGGTGGCTGCTGCACGCGGGGGACGCCTACTTCTACCACCGGGAGATCGCCCCGGAGGACCCGTCCTCCCACCCGCTGCTGGACTTCATCCAGCTCGACGCCCAGGTGGACGCCGAGCTGCGGATCGCCAACCAGCGGCGGCTGGCCGAGGCCGCGCGCGAAGAGGAAATCACGGTGCTCAACGCCCACGACCCGTGGACGTTTCTACGCCTGGCCGGCTGAACCGCCGGACACCTCCCGCGCCAGCCGGTCGCGAAGTTCGATCTTGCGGACCTTGCCGCTGACCGTCATCGGGAAGGACTCCAGGATGTCGAGGTGGCGCGGGATCTTGTAGTGCGCGAGCCGGTCGCGGCAGTAGTCGGCCAGCTCCTCCTGGGTGAGCGTGTCGGCCGGGTCCCTGAGGATGACGCAGGCCGCGATCTCCTCGCCGTACTTCTCGTCCGGCACGCCGACCACCTGCACATCCGCGATCTTCGGGTGCCCGTACAGGAACTCCTCGATCTCTCGCGGATAGACGTTCTCACCGCCCCTGATGATCATGTCCTTGATCCGGCCGACGATCCGCAGATAGCCGTCGTCGTTCATGACCGCCAGGTCCCCGGTGTGCATCCAGCCCTCGGGGTCGATGACCTCCGCCGTGCGCTCCGGCTCCTCCCAGTAGCCGAGCATCACGCTGTACGCACGGGTGCACAGCTCGCCGGGCTCGCCGCGCGGCACGGTGTCGCCGGTCGCCGGGTCGACGACCTTCACCTCGACGTGCGGCAGCACCCGGCCGACCGTCTCCGTACGGTGCTCCAGGTCGTCGTCGCGGCGGGTCTGGGTGGAGACCGGCGAGGTCTCGGTCATGCCGTAGCAGATGGAGACCTCGGCCATGTGCATCTCGGCGACCACCCGCTTCATGACCTCCACCGGGCAGGGCGAGCCCGCCATGATCCCGGTACGCAGCGAGGAGAGGTCGTACGAGGCGAAGTCGGGGAGGTTCAGCTCGGCGATGAACATCGTCGGCACCCCGTACAGGGACGTACAGCGCTCCTGCTGCACGGCACGCAGCGTGGCGGCCGGGTCGAAGGCGGGCGCGGGAATCACCGCACAGGCGCCGTGCGAGGTGATCGCGAGGTTCCCCATGACCATGCCGAAACAGTGGTAGAAGGGCACCGGCAGACAGACCCGGTCCCGCTCGGTGTAGCCGACCGTCTCGCCCACCCAGTAGCCGTTGTTGAGGATGTTGCGATGCGAGAGGGTGGCGCCCTTGGGGAAGCCGGTCGTGCCCGAGGTGTACTGGATGTTGATCGGGTCGTCCGGGGTGAGCGTCGCGGCGACCTCCGCGACCCGGGCCGCCGGGACCGCGGTACCGGCCGCCAGCAGCTCCTCCCAGCTCGGATCCGCGATGTACACGACCTCCCGGAGCCGTTCGACGTCCGCGCGCACCTCCTCCACCATCCGCCGGTAGTCACTGCTCTTGTGCGTGACAGCGGAGACCAGCACGTCCACGCCCGACTGGTTCAGCACGTACGCCAGCTCATGCACCCGGTAGGCCGGGTTGATGTTGACCATGACGGCGCCGATGCGGGCCGTGGCGTACTGGACCAGCGTCCACTCGGGGCAGTTGGGCGCCCAGATGCCCACCCGGTCGCCCTTCGCGACGCCCTTGGCGAGCAGCCCGCGCGCGACCTCGTCGACGGCCCGCCCGAACTGCTCGTACGTCCACCGCCGCCCGCCGGCCACGTCCACCATCGCCTCGCGGTCACCGAACCGCTCGATGGCCAGCTCCAGATCGGCGCCGATGGTGCGGTCCAGCAGCGGGCGGTCGCGCGCACCGCTCTCGTAGGACAGCGGACGGCCGTCGGGTGCGGTGGCGTTTCCGGTGGCCTTCTCGGTGGCGTTATCGCTTGCGCTCATCGGTGGTCCTCCTCGCGGTACTCGGCGCCTCGGTCACCCCGTACCTGCCTGCGGCAACATGGCGCCAAGCATGCCCCGGGGCTCCATGGCCCGCCTACCCCGGCGCGCGAGAAAGATCGGCCGGGCCACGGTCCATGCCTCGTCCGGCCTGATGAGGGGCACCGCCACCGGAAGGATGGGCCCCGCCTGCCCCGGACGGACGTTCAACTGCGCGATCAGGTCTGGTGCAGGGCGTAGGCGAGGCCGTCGTCGGTGCTGTCCTCCAGGCCCCTGCGGAATGCCGCCTCGTACCCGGAGTCCCCGGCGGTCTTGCGGGCCTGGCGTTCGCAGGCTTCGCGGGCGGCGAGGAGGTCGGGAAGGCCGACCTGCGACCGGCCGGTGGTGTCCCAGATCCGCTGGCCGATGCCCAGGAGGCGGGCCGCCCGCTCGCCTTGTCCGATGGCGGCGGCCACCGAGGCGAGCAGGTCGAGGGCCATGGCCATGCCGATGCTGTCGTGGAGCACAGCCTTACCCTTCAGGGCGGTTCGGGTGTGCGTGACGGCCTCGTCCAGTCGGCCCAGGCCGAACGCCGTCTGCCCCTGTACGTAGTCGGCGTAGGCCCGGATCCACCGCTCGCCGCGTGTGACGCACTCCGCGCGCAGAGCGGCGGCTGCCGCGGCGGCCTCCGTGAACTCCCCCAGGCTGGTGTGGACGTACGTGCGTACCATCCATGCCAGGAAGCGCGCCCCGGTGTACGCACCGCCGTGCTCCTGGGTGTACGGCACCGCATTGATGACCGTGGCGGCCTGCGCGGGTTTCCCACACATCAGCAGGTGCGTGCCTTCGAGGTGGGCGGCGGCGATCAGCGAGGCCGGGTCGGCTGCCGCCTCGGCGTCGGCCCGGAACTTCTGTACCATCCGCGCGAGGGTGTCGGAGTCGCCCTGCCCCATGGCGATCACGCCGCCGGTCCACACCCCTTTGCTGCGCACCGGGCCCGATGCCGGGCACCGCTGCAGGGCTCGGTCGAGGTAGTGGCGGCCTTCCCGCAAGAAGCCGCAGGCGAGCCAGAAGAACCACAGCGCCCCGACCAGCTCCAGCGCGGCGTGTCCGTCCTCTCCCTCGCCCAGGCAGAAGTCCAGGGCGGCGCGGAAGTTGGCGTGGTCGGCGGTCGTCCGGTCGTACCAGGCGACCTGCTCAGGGCCCATCCAGGCGGCATCCGCCCGGTGGGCCAGCGAACGGTAGTGGTCCCGGTGACGGCGGCGGAACTCGCCCTCCTCGCCCAGGCGGCGCAGCCAGCCGGCACCGTACTCACGCAAGGTGTCCAGCATCCGGTACCGCTCCCCGCCACCGGTCGGCTGCCAGATCAGGATCGACGTGTCGACCAGCGCCGCCAGCAGGCCGGTGATGCGCTCGGTGGCCAGATGCGCGTCGGCGCACACCTGCCGGGCGGCCTCGGCGTCGAAGGTCCCGGCGAACACCGAAAGACGTGCCCACAGCAGTCGTTCGGCCGGGCTGCACAGCTGATGGCTCCAGCCGATCGCGGTCCGCAGGGCCTGATGCCAGGCAGGACCGGCTCCTTCCACCAGCTCGTCGGTCTCCCCCAGGACCGCGAACCGGTCGTCCAGCCGCACCGTCAACTCCCCTACGGACAGCTCGCCCAGGCGCGCCGCGGCCAGCTCGATGGCCAGCGGCAGGCCGTCGAGCCGCCGGCTCAGGCGGACCAGCTCTGCCCGGCCGGCCTCGGTGACCGCGACGCCGGGGGCGCTCTGGGCGGCGCGCTCGGCCAGCAGCACCACCGCATCCGCCTGCGATCCCGCGGGATCGTCGGTCTCCGGGATCGGCAGCGGCTCGACCGTGAGCACCTCCTCGCCGGGGACGTTCAGGGTGCGGCGGCTGGTGGCCAGGATCCGCAGGCCCGGCGCGGCCCGCGCCAGCACCTGGACGGTCAGCGCGCAGGCGTCGGTCAGATGCTCGCAGGTGTCCAGCACCAGCAGCAGTTCCCGGTCCGCCAGATAGTCGGCCAGTACATCGATCATCGGGCGGGCGGTCTGGTCGGCCAGCGGCAGCGCCTCGGCGATGATGTGCGGCAGCAGCCCGCTTTGGCGCAGCGGCGACAGCTCCACCAGCCACACCCCGTCCCGGAACCGGGACTGCAGCCCGGCCGCGGCCTCCAGCGCGAGCCGGGTCTTGCCCACCCCGCCGACCCCCGTGAGCGTCACCAGCCGCGCCGCCCCCGCGAACAGCCGCCCGAGCTCCGCCAGCTCCGCACGACGGCCGACCATCCTCGTCTTCCCTGCCGGCAGATTGCCCATCTCCCGCTCGCCCACGGCCACGATCGTCCTTCTCCCCTCTGCACCTCGCCCGCGCAGGGCTGGGCACACAGTCTGCCGCCCTCGGCCACGCCGAGTGCGGCCAGAGAGAAAGTGTGCTACGGCGCCGGATCCGGTCGACTGCAACGATCAAGGGTGGGTCAGGGCGCCGATCGCAGGTCCCTACGATCGCGCGATTCGGTCACGCAATGCGCTCACGCAGCCAGGAGTCGGCGCCGCTGAGCGCCGTCCTGGCCATTGCCGTGGGGTGGCCCGTGAAGCCGTGGGGTGACTCGGGGTAGACGCGGAGCTCGACGTCATTGCCGGCCGCCGACAACCGGCCTGCCAGGGCCAGGTTGTCCTCCAGCAACACGTCTTCGCTTCCGACGATCAGCAGCGTCGGGGGAAGCCCGTGAAGGTCGCCGTAGAGGGGAGAGATGTCGGGAACGGCGCGGTCTTCCACATGGCCGGCATAAGCCTGGAGGAAGTACTCGTCCGCGATGCGGCGACCGGCCGGGGTTCGTGCGCTCAGGTCGTAGGTACCGAATTGGAGTGCGGCGCCGGTGAATCGGCCAACGGCACCTCTGTCTCTCAGCCGGAGCAGGGTCGCCAGGGCGAGGGTGGCTCCCGCGGAGCTCCCGCCGATCGCCAGTCGGGACGTTCCGAAGCGGGCCTCGGCTTCTTCGACGAGCCAGAGCGCCGCCGCTTCGCAGTCGTCGGGGGCCGCCGGCCAGGGGTGCTCAGGCGCCAGCCGGTAGTCGACGCTGACAACGGCAAGGTGCAGGGCGTCCGCGAGCTCGCGGTTGCGTCGGTCCCCTCGCGCCGCGGAGTCCATGTAGAACCCGCCGCCGTGGATGTCCAGGTAGACGCCCCGCGGCGGACCGTCGACAGGCGTGAGGATCCGGACAGGGACGCGCGCTCCCGTGGCTTCGATCGTCTCTTCGATGGCAGGCGGATCGGCGGCACGAGGAGCGGACCTCCTCGCTCGTACCTCCTTGAGCTCCTCCAGTGTGCCGGGGCCACGGCCTGCCGCCCTCGACCTGTAGAAGTCACGAGCTTCCTCGACCTGCTCCGCGGGCACGTCGGCGAACAGTGCGTCCAGCGCGAATCGCACGCGCCCTCCTCATCACTCGGGTCTCGACCACGCTATCGCCGGCGTGCTGGGGAACTCGGACGGACCGGCCACGCCGGCCCGTGCCCGGTACGGCGGACTCGGCCGGCCGTGGTCCCCGCGTCGCCGAGGGCGGGGTGGGTGCCGAATGGACGCGCCCGGGATGCGTCCCAGGCGGCAGTAGCAAGACTCGGTGCCATGGCAGAACAACGTCGCGCTCGGAACGGGACTTCCTCCGGAACACCCACTCGGCGCACCTCAGCGGTGCGGGGGCCCGAGAAGGCCGCCGAGTTCGCGTGCACGCGGTTGGAGGCGCTGATCGGCCATGCCCCGGAGGGGGCGTCCGCTGTCCGGCGTACCGAGGAGGGCTGGTGCGTCGTCGTGGACGCCCTCGAGGTCGCGCGGATCCCGGACACGACCAGTCTCCTGGCGTCCTACGAAGTGCAGCTCGACCGCGACGGTGAGCTGCTGGAGTACCGAAGGGTCCGCCGTTACCGAAGGGGTTCCGCGGACGAGTGATCCGTGGGGTCCGACCAGCCGAGAGGGCGTAGCCATGACCATGACAACGACGACCTACTCCGACGATGTCATGTGCCGACCCCGCGCCGGCACGCTGTACGACGTACTGGAGCTCATCCTCGACCGGGGCATGGTGATCGACGTCTTCGTCCGGGTCTCCCTGGTCGGTATCGAGATCCTGAAGATCGACGCGCGCATAGTCGTGGCCAGTGTCGACACCTACCTGCGGTTCGCCGAGGCGTGCAACCGCCTGGACCTGGAGCGCGATTCGGGCAGTACCACCATTCCCGAG
Organism: Streptomyces ochraceiscleroticus; assembly: GCF_000720485.1. Taxonomy (GTDB): domain Bacteria; phylum Actinomycetota; class Actinomycetes; order Streptomycetales; family Streptomycetaceae; genus Streptomyces; species Streptomyces ochraceiscleroticus. The sequence continues at coordinate 173,752 of NZ_JOAX01000020.1, forward strand.
CTGCTCGGCGGCGGCGTGGCCAAGTCCGTCGGCAAACGCAAGGTGAAAAGAGCCGCCGAGAGCGTGGGCGACACGGTGCGCAAGGCGGTCGGCGGCGGTGACGACGAGGACACCGAAGAGGAGACCGAGGAGCAGGAGAAGCCCCGACGGCGTGCCCCGGCCCGCACCTCGGGCACCAAGCGTCGACGAGCGGAGGCGTGAGCTGTGGCGGACCACGGTCTGTATGTCTATGCCGTGATCCGGTCGGGGCAGCCGCTGCCGGCGAACACGCCGGCGGTGGGCGGTCCCCCGGCCGTACCGCGGATCCTGCGCGAGGGCGCCATCGCCGCGGTTGTCAGCGATGCCCCTCCCCAGCTGCGCGCCCGGCGCCGCGACCTGCTCGCGCACCAGGAACTCCTGCTCGCACTGTCCGAGGACGGGCCGGTACTTCCCATGCGCTTCGGCGTCGTCGCCCCGGATGAGCAGACACTGCGCGGGCAGCTCGCCGAGGCCCGGACGAGGCACCTCGCGACGCTCGAGCAGCTCACCGGCAGGGTCGAGTTCAACGTCAAGGCCGTGGCGGCGCAGAACGCGCTGGCTGCCCTGGTCCGCGAGGACCCGGAGATCCGGAAGCTGCGGGACGACGCACGCCACCGTCCCGGGTACGCGGCCGACCTGCGGCTCGGTGAGGCCGTGGCCGCCGCTCTCGCCCGCCGCGCGGCCGAAGCCGGCACGCGCGTGGTACGTGAGCTCACCGCTCTGGCACACGCGGTGGTCGCGGGGCCGGACGTCCAGGGGTGCGCCGTCAATGCGTCCTTCCTCGTCGACCGGGATGACGCCGAACGTTTCACCGCGACAGCCCGGCAGCTCGCCCTCACGCACCAGGAACGCGCGGAACTCCGGGTGGCGGGTCCACTGCCGTGCTACAGCTTCGTCGCCGACCAGGCCCCCGCGCCGACCGCGGTGATGTGACATGGGTTTGATCACCGGTCTGCTCACGCTGCCGCTGGCTCCGGTCCGCGGAGTGGTCTGGGTGGCGGACAAGCTCCGGGACGCCGCCGAGAACGAGATTCACGACCCGGCCGTACTCCGCGCCCAGCTCGGCGCGCTCAATCAGGAGCTCGAGGACGGACACATCGGCCTCGACGAGTTCGAGCGGCAGGAGGAAATGCTGCTCGACCGGTTGTACGCGTCCGCCCCCTCCCCACCCACTCGTTGAACAACGCGAATGCGACTCCTCATGGACCAACAGACCAAGGTGACACTGGCGGCCGCGGTGATCGGCGGCTACGTACTGGGCCGGACGAAGAAAGGCCGACTGGCTCTCACCGCTGCGACATACCTGGCGGGGAGGCGGTTCGGCCTCCAGCCACGTGAGCTCGCCGCCGAGGGAATGCGCAGGCTCGGAGAGATCCCGCAAGTGGCCGAACTCCAGGAGCAGTTGCGGGGCGAGGTGCTCGACGCCGGACGTAAGGCAGTCACAGCCGCCGCGAACCGAAGCATGTCGTCACTGGCCGACGCCCTCAGCGAGCGGACGGCACAACTGGGTGCGGCCGACGAGGCGGAAGAGGAGGAGGACGAGGACGAGGCGCCGCAGGAGCGTGCTGCGAAGGCCGGCGGGAAGGACAGGCCGCCGGCGAAGAAGGCGGCGAAGAAGGCCCCCGCGAAAAAGGCACCGGCCAAGAAGACGGCCGGGGCGCGCAAGTCCGCGGCGAAGAAAGCACCGGGAAAGCAGGAGACGTCCTCGAAACGCGCTGCCAAGAAGACGGCCAGTCGCGCAGGTCGGCGGAGGTGACGCGGCATGGGCAGAACGGAAGAGGAAGTGCCCGAGGAATCGGGATTCAGCCGACTGCGTGAGGAGCTGACGAAGTACCTCAGCGCCCAGGCGGGCCAACTCGCCGACAAGGCGGGCGAAAAGCTCACCGGCCTCACGGAGCAGCTGTCCGACGCGGCCGAGAACGGCGGCACACTGCCCGCCATCGGGTCCCGCCTGGTCAAGGGCGAATCCCCGCTGAAGGCGATCGCTTCGGAGAAAGCCAAGGGCGTCAAGGACAGCATCGTCGACAAGGCCAAGGAGACGTTCGGGGGCGGCAAGGGGAAAGGCGGCTCCAGCGGCGGCAAGTTCATGAACATCATCGAAGTCCTCGATGTGGGCGTGCCGTTGCGTACCGCTTATGACCACTGGACGCAGTACGACAAGTTCAGCAGTTTCACCAAGGGTGTCCAGAACGTCTCGAAGAGCGATGAGGCAGCCAGCGACTGGAAGGTCAAAGTCGGGCCGTCCGCCCGCAGCTTCAAGGCCACCGTGCTGGAGCAGATCCCCGATGACCGCATCGTCTGGACGTCCGAAGGGGCCAAGGGCACCACACGCGGGGCGGTGAGCTTCCACGAGCTGGGGCCGACGCTGACACGCATCGTCCTGGTCCTCGAGTACTACCCGGCCGGTTTCTTCGAGAAGACGGGCAATCTCTGGCGGGCGCAGGGCCGTCGCGTGCGGCTGGACTTCAAGCACTTCCAGCGGTACGTCACCCTCACCGACGAAGAGCCCGAAGCCTGGCGCGGCGAGATCCGCGACGGGGAAGTCGTCGTGTCGCACGAAGAAGCGGTGGAGGAGGAAGAAGCCGAGTCGCAGGACAAGGAGGGCGACGACGACTACGAGGAGGCGGAGGACGAAGACGAAGGCCGGGAGAGCGACGACGAGGACGCCGAGGACGAGTACGAGGACGAGGAAGAGGACGAGGAAGAGGGCGACGAGGAAGGCGATGAGGAGGAGTGGGACGAGCGGCCGACGAGAAGAAGGGGTGAGGTGCGCGGGTGAGTAACGTCGATTTCCGTACCGGCTCCGCCCCTGTCCCGGGGCCGCCGAACGCCAACCTCGCCGACATCCTGGAGCGTGTGCTCGACAAGGGGATCGTCATCGCCGGCGACATCAAGATCGATCTTCTCGACATCGAGCTCCTGACCATCCGGCTGCGGCTGTTCGTCGCCTCGGTCGACACCGCGAAGAAGGCCGGTATCGACTGGTGGGAGACCGACCCCGCGCTCAGCTCCCGGGCAGCCCGCAGCGCTCTCCAGGACGAGAACCGCGAGCTGCGCGACCGGCTGGCGTCTCTGGAGGAAGGGACGGAACAGAGCAAGGAGACACCACGCACATGACGCAACGCGCCTCCGGCCCGGCGGCCGGAGCCACCTATGTCTTCGCCGTCACCCGCACCCTGGACCCGGCCGTCGTCGCGGATCTGGGCGGTATGAGCGCCGGGGAGCCCGTGCGCACCCTGCCGCTCGGTTCACTGGTCGGTGTCGTCCAGAGCGTCCCCGCGCACGACTTCACCGACGAGGCGTGGCAGCAGCGCCTCTCGGACCCGCATGACCTCGAACGGTGCGCCCGTGCCCACAACGAGGTCGTGTCCGCGTCCGCGGCGTACGGCCCCGTCATCCCCCTGCCCCTGGCCACCCTGTACCTCAGCGACACAAGAGCCCGGCAGGCGCTGGAGAGCGAGGCGGACCGCTTTCACGCCGTACTCAGGCGCATCGCGCACCATGCCGAGTGGGGCGTAAAGGTCTACAGCTCCCCGGCCCCGCCGCCCGCCGGTGCGGACCGGCCCGTTCCGTCCGCGGACCGCGGGCGGCCGGCCCCGGGCGCCGGCCTCGCCTACCTGGAGCGCAAGCGCGGCCTCCAGCAGCGGCGCGAGCAGTGCCTTGAGCAGAGTCTGCGGATCGCGGAGGAGGTCGATGCCGAGCTGGGGAAACTCGCCACCGCCGCGCGCAGGCTGCGGACCCACGGCCGGCGGCCGTCGGACGCGCAAGGCAGCCAGGTGCTCAACGCCACCTACCTCGTGGCCGAACAGCGCGCGCAGGAGTTCGCCGAGCTGACCCGGGCGTTGCGCGGCCGGACCGAAGCGCGCATCGAGCTCTCCGGCCCGTGGGTCCCCTATTCGTTCATCAGCGAGGTGTGAACGATGACGGGAGAACCGGTGCCCTGGGACACCCCCGGACCCCTGTCCGGACCGATCGGCGTTCCGCTCGTCGACCTGCTGGACCGCGTCCTGGCCACCGGTGTGGTGGTGAGCGGTGACCTGGTCATCGCCATCGCGGACGTTCCGCTGGTACGGGTCTCGCTGCACGCGCTCCTTTCGTCGGTCAGCGAACGCGTACCGGCGCCGTGGCCGGACGGAGGGCCCCTGTGACCAGCACACGACTCGACGTGGACCGCGACCGGTTGGGGAAGGACCTGGCCACCCTCGTCCTGACGGTGGTGGAGCTGCTGCGGCAGCTCATGGAACGTCAGGCGATCCGCCGCATCGAGCAGGGCGACCTGCACGACGCACAGGTCGAAGAGATCGGCACCACCCTCATGATGCTCGACCAGCGCATGACCGAGCTCTGTGAGCAGCACGGGATCCGGCCCGAAGACCTCAACCTCGACCTCGGCCCTCTCGGAACCCTCCTTCCCCACGACTGACGCCGCGGCGGCCGCGGGTCAGTTGACCTGCCGGTCCTGGCCGGACCAGTACGGCTCCCTGAGCTTGAACTTCTGGATCTTGCCGGTGGCCGTGCGGGGGATGACGTCGCGGAATTCGACGGTGGTGGGGGCCTTGTAGCCGGCCATGTGCTGCTTGCAGTGGGCGATGATGTCGGCTTCCGTGGCCGTCGTGCCCTCGGCGAGGACGACCAGGGCCTTGATGGTCTCGCCCCACTTCTCGTGGGGGACGCCGATGACGGCGACCTCGGCGACGGCCGGGTGGCTGAAGATGGTGTCCTCGACCTCGATCGAGGAGACGTTCTCGCCGCCGGTGATGATGACGTCCTTCTTGCGGTCGGAGATCGTGAGGTGGCCGTCGGTCTCGTCGATGGTGCCGCCGTCGCCGGTGTGGAACCAGCCGTCGCCCAGGGCCGCTTCGGTCTCCTCGGGCTTTTCCCAGTAGCCGTCCAGGACGGTGTTGGAGCGGGCCAGGACCTCGCCGGAGCCGGAGATCCGCAGTTTGACGCCGAGGGCGGGGATGCCGGCGCGGGAGAGCTTGCGGGCGCGCTCCTCGGCGGGGAGGCCGGCGTCGCCGGGCTGGAGGCGGTTGAAGGTCAGGAGGGGCGAGGTCTCCGTCAGGCCGTAGATCTGGGTGAACTCCCAGCCCAGTTCGTCGTTCATCCGCTGGATGGTCCTGCTCGGGGGCGGGGCGCCGGCGCAGACGACGCGGACGCGGTCGCGGCCGGGGATCTCGCCCTCCCAGGTGGCTGCCGCGTCGAGTACCGCGTTCCAGACGGCAGGGGCGCCGCACATGAGGGTGACGCCGTGTTCGTCGACGCGGCGGAGGATTTCGGTGCCGTCCACCTTGCGGAGCACCACCTGCTTGACGCCCAGGCCGGCCATGACGTACGGCATGCCCCAGCCGTTGCAGTGGAACATCGGGAGCGTGTGCATGTAGACATCGCGTTCCCAGGCGCGGGTGTGGAGGCCGAAGGTCAGGCCGTTGACCCAGATGTTGCGGTGGGTGAGCTGGACGCCCTTGGGGCGGGCGGTGGTGCCGGAGGTGTAGTTGATCGTGGCGGTGGCGTCCTCGTCCGGGTTCGACCACGGGCGGGGCTCGACGCCGAAGCGCATCAGCTCGTTCTCGGTCTGGTCGCCGAGGATGAAGCGGTGGCGGGCCTTGATGCCGGAGAGGGTCTCTTCCAGTTCCGGGTCGAGGAGGAGCACCGAGGCACCGCTCTGCTGCACCAAGTACTCCACCTCTTCGGGCTTGAGGCGGAAGTTGATCGGCACGCAGATGCGGCCGCTCATCGGGACGGCGAAGAGGAGTTCCAGGAGGCGGGCGGAGTTGTGGCTGGCCACGGCCACTCGCTCGCCCTCGCCGACGCCCAGTGCGTCGAAGCCCGCCTGCCAGGCCCGTACGCGCTCCGCGAGTCGGCCGTAGGTGGACCCGGGCACCGGCGAGGCGGGCTGGTTCGGCTCGTCGATCACACCGGGGCTGCCGGAAAAGCCCAGCTCTGCCCGGTCGAGGAAGTCCGCGACGGTCATCGGTGTCCGCATTGCACTCTCTCCTGTGTTCGCAACATTCGGCTGGGCAACCGGGGCAGCTCGGGTGGGCGGTCCGGTCAAGTGCCGCTTCCGTATCCTCGACCGGCTCGCCGTCGGTCAATCCCGTCGCAAGCAGGCCGTCTCGTCCTCAGGTCCCGTGCGCGTCCGGCATGTGTCCTCCTCATTGCCCCGCGGCTTCCGGCCATCGTGTAATCAGTGACGCAGGTCTCACCACCCCCGAATGGGGGGAAGCGGAGGTTAGCGCGTGCCGAACGAGCCAGAGCAGAGCGGGTCGGCGGACGTCAGGGCGGCGCTGCTGCGGCTGCGCAGGGCGAGCGGGCTGCCCGTGGCGTTCGGCGGGCTGGTGACCGGTACGGGCCGGTTCCGCATCACCGAGCTGACCGGCGCTGCCACCACCGCGCTGCGCGGGCTGTCCATCCACTCGGGCAACGGCCTCGGCGGCAAGACGGCGGCCCGATCCCGGCCCTTCGCGGTGACCGATTACCACTCCTCCGCGGTGATCAGCCACGAGTACGACGGGGCGGTCGGCGCCGAAGGACTGAAGTCCGTACTGGCGGTACCGGTCGTGGTGCGGCGGCGGGTGCGCGGCGTGCTGTACGGGGCGCTGCGGCAGCCGCTGCAGCTCGGCGACCGGCCACTGTCCGCCGCGCTGGAGGCGGCCAGGGAGCTGGAGCAGGCGCTGGTGGTGCAGGACGAGGCGGAGCGGCTGCTGTCGGTGGCCCGGCAGCCGACCGCCGCCGATCCGGTGATGTGGGAGGAGGTCAGGGAGGCGCACAGCGCGCTGCGCACCCTGGCGCAGCGGGTCGGCGACCCGCTGCTGCGGCAGGAGATGCTGGCGGCCTGCGGGCGGCTCGCGGCGGCCTCGGGCGGGCACCGCGAGGCGCGGGCGGTCGCGCTCTCGCCGCGCGAGGTGGACGTGCTCTCCTGCGTGGCCTCCGGCGCGACGAACGTCGCGGTCGCCGAGCGGCTGGGGCTGCGCCCGGAGACGGTCAAGGGCTATCTGCGCTCCGCCATGCGCAAGCTGGGCGTCCGCACCCGGCTGCAGGCCGTGGTCGCGGCGCGCCGGGCGGGCCTGCTGCCGTAGCCGCGCCTTCTCGCGCCACTGCTTCCCGGCGGGCCGCGCCGGCGATCCTGCGAGACGCTGGAGGAGGGCATCCGTGCAGGTGGCGTGAGTGAGGAGGGCCGGGCGTGGCGGATCCCGCGACCGGGAGCGAGCCGGAGCCGGTACTGCCGGCCGGGCTGGCGGCCGGGGTCTACATCCAGGACGGCTACGGGCGGATCTCGCACGTCAACGGCAAGGCCGAGGAGCTGCTGGGCCGCCCGGCCGGCGAGCTGCTCGGCGGCGACCCGCACGAGCTGCTGCACCGCAATCCCGACGGGTCGCGGCTGCCGCGGCCGAACTGCGTACTCCTCCAGGCGTTCCTGTCCGGTCAGGCGCGGTCCCTGGACGGCTGCCAGTGGTTCGCGCGCGGGGACGGCGAGCTGATCTGTGTGGGCGGAGTGTCCGTGCCGTACGAGGTGGACGGCGCGCCGGACGGCGCGGTGGTGGTCTTCTTCGAGCGGCCGCCGGGCGAGGCGCAGACGCCGGCGCCGCCGGAGAACCTCGAGGCGCTGACCGACCTCGCCGACCGGCTGACGATCGTCGCCGAGACCACCGCCGTGCTCACCTCCACGCTCGACCTGGACGAGTCGCTGAAGCGGCTCGTACGGCTGGTGGTCCCCCGGTTGGCGGACTGGGCCGTGGTCGATCTCCTGGAGGAGCAGGGCAAGCTGCGGCGGGTGGCCGTCGTGCACCACGTCGGCGGCCGGCACGTGCGGGTCGAGGAGCTGGCCGGGCCGATGCCGCCGCTGCTGGAGGGGTCACGGATGCCGCTGTCCCGGGTGCTGCGCGGGGCCGCGCCGCGGATCGTGACGCCCGAGGACTACGCGGGGCCGCCGGATTCCGGCATCGCCGTCCTGCAGCGCCAGATGTTCCAGGCGATCGGCATGCGGTCCGCGGTGATCGCGCCGCTGCGCGGCCCGGGCAAGGTGCTGGGCGCGCTGACCCTGGTCCGTACGGAGCAGGAGAAGCCCTTCGACGCGGCGGAGCTGGCGCTGGTCGACGACATCGCCCGCCGGGCCGGGCTCGCCGTGGACAACGCGCAGCTCTACGAGCGGCAGCGGCGGGTCGCCGAGACCATGCAGCGCCATCTGCTGCCGCCACTCCCCCGGATCGAGGGCCTGGAAATGACGGTGCGCTACCACCCGGCGCCGCACGCCTCCCGGGTCGGCGGCGACTGGTACGACGCCTTCCGGCTGCCGGACGGGGCGACGGCGCTGGTCATCGGGGACGTGGTCGGCCACGACCTGCAGGCGGCGGCCTGTATGGCGCAGGTACGCAACATGCTGCGGGCTTTCGCGTGGGAGCACACCGAGGCCCCGTCCGTCACCGTCGACCGGCTGGACCGGGCCCTCGTGCACATCAGCGACGTGCAGCTCGCCACCATGATCCTGGCCCAGGTCGAGCGGGACGGCGACTGGCAGCTCCGCTGGACCAACGCCGGGCACCCGCCGCCGCTGCTGGTGCACGACGACGGCCGGGTGTGCTTCCTGGAGCACGGCGCCGCCGACCTGGTACTCGGTACCGAGCTGTCGCCCGCACGCACCGACTTCCGGCAGGCCCTCCCGCCGCGCAGCACGGTCGTGCTCTACACCGACGGCCTGATCGAGGCCCGCGACCTGCCGCTGAGCGAGGGCCTGGACCAACTCGCCAGCTTCGCCGCCGCCCTCGCCGACCGTTCCCTGGACGAATTCTGCGACCAGCTCCTCAGCAGGGCCCTGTACGCGGCCAACGAGGACGACGTGGCGCTACTGGCGCTGAGGGTGCCGGGGGCGCCGTAGAACCGACGCCCCGGGAAGTGACGCCTCGGGAACTACTGCGCCGAAGACGGCTGGGCCGGCGGGGCCGGCATGCGGAAGTCCAGGACCTCGTTGGCTTCCCGCTCGGTCTTCTCGGCGTGCTCGCGCGCAGCCGTGGCGACGTCACCCTGCTCGTTGATGAGCTGGTCGTAGATCGGGGTGAGTGGTCTGTCCGGCGAGTTCATCGTGCAGTGTTCCTTCGTTCTCGGACATGGCGACAGCCGCCCACGAATGGCGCGGACGGTCGGCCGCCGATCTTAGCTTCCGCCTACGGGGAGCGGTATTGCTGCCCTCAGGCAACCGATCCGATACGGCGTGTCGTGACCGACGTGTCGTGATGGATCGGGGTATGGGCGCCGGTGAGCGGCACGCCGGTGCCGCCGCGGCGGGTGGCGACGATTTCCGCGGCGATGGACAGCGCCGTCTCCTCGGGGGTGCGGGCACCGAGATCGAGGCCGATCGGGGAGCGGAGGCGGTTGAGTTCGAGGTCGGTCAGGCCGGCCTCGCGCAGCCGGCGCAGCCGGTCCAGGTGGGTACGGCGGGAGCCCATGGCGCCCACATAGGCGACGGGCAGCCGCAGGGCCCGCTCCAGCAGCGGGACATCGAACTTGGCGTCGTGGGTGAGGACGCAGAGCACCGCGCGGGAGTCCAGCTCCTGGGAGTCCAGGTAGCGGTGGGGCCAGTCGATGACGATCTCGTCGGCGTCGGGGAAGCGGGCCCTGGTCGCGAAGACGGGCCGGGCGTCGCAGACGGTGACGTGGTAGCCGAGGAACTTGCCGGCCCTGACCAGGGCGGCGGCGAAGTCGATGGCGCCGAAGACGAGCATCCGCGGGGGCGGTACGGAGGATTCGACGAGCAGGGTCAGCGGGACGCCGCACTGGCTGCCGTCCGCGCCGATCTCGACGGTGGTGGTGCGGCCCGCGTCCAGCAGCGCGCGGGCCTCCTCGACCGCGGTGCGGTCGAGTGCCGGGTGGCCGCCGAGACTGCCGGTGTGGCTGCCGTCGGCGCGTACGAGGAGGGCGCGGCCGAGGAGTTCGGCCGGGCCGGAGACGATGCGCGCGAGGGCCGCCGCCTCAGCGGTGACGGCGGCGGCCACCGCCGCGACGAGCGTCCCGGAGGTGCTGTCCACCGGGGCCGGGGGGTCGTCCGGCCCCTGCGATGGCTCCGGGGCGCTCGTGCGTACCGGGGTGACGAGGATGTCGATGATGCCGCCGCAGGTCAGGCCGACGGCGAAGGCGTCCTCGTCGCTGTATCCGAACTGCTCCAGGACCGGCTCGCCGGTCTCCAGGGCCTGTTGGCACAGCTCGTAGACCGCGCCCTCCACGCAACCGCCGGAGACGGACCCGATCGCCGTGCCGTCGCGGTCGACGGCGAGGGCGGCGCCCGGTTGCCGGGGCGCGCTGCCGCCGACGCCCACCACGGTGGCCACGGCGAAGTCGCGTCCCTGCTCGACCCACCGGTTCAGCTCATCGGCGATGTCCAGCATGTCCAGCTCCTTGTCTGCGATTGCGCGGAGGGCCGGTCAGGGCCTCCGGGCGGGGCAGCGGGACCGGTCCCTAATGCCCCACATTGACGAATGCGAAGTTGAAGATGAAGACCACCGAGAGGATCCACATGAGCGGACCCGGCTCGCGCCACTTGCCCTGCGCGAGCTTGATCGCGCAGTACGAGATGACGCCGGCGGCGACGCCGTTGACGATCGAGTACGTGAACGGCATGAGGACCACGGTCAGGAAGACCGGGATCGCGACGGAACGGTCCTTCCAGTCCACGTGCCGTGCGTTCTGCATCATCATCGAACCGATGACGACCAGCGCGGCGGACGCGACCTGGGCGGGGACGATCTCGGCCAGCGGAGTGAAGAGCAGCGCCAGGCCGAAGAGCAGGCCGGTGACGGTGGCCGACAGGCCCGTACGGGCGCCCTCGCCGACGCCGCTGGCGGACTCGATGAAGACGGTCTGGCCGGAGGCGCCGGAGACGCCGCCGATCGCGCCGCCCGCGCCGTCGATGAGCAGGGCCTTGTTCAGGCCCGGCATCCGGCCGAGGTGGTCGGCGAGCTTGGCCTCCTGGCCGACGGCGATGATCGTGGCCATGGCGTCGAAGAAGCCCGCCAGGACCAGGGTGAAGACGACCATGCCGACGGTGGCGGCGCCCAGTTCGGCGAAGCCGCCGAACTCGACCTTGCCGAGCAGTCCGAAGTCCGGGGTGGAGACCAGGGTGTCGGGGAGCTTGGGGGTCGCCAGGCCCCACTGCTTGTCGCCGAGCCCGTTGACCGCGGTGACGATCAGCGAGAAGACGGTGCCGACGGCGATGCCGATGAGGATCGCGCCGGGCACGTTGCGCGCCAGCAGCATGAAGATGACGAGCAGGGTGATGCAGAAGGCGAGGACCGGCCAGCCGGAGAGGTGGCCGCCGACGCCGAGGGTGACCGGCGCCGAGGCGTTGCCGATGCCGACGAAACCGGCCTTGACCAGGCCGATCATGGTGACGAAGAGGCCGATGCCGATGGTGATCGCGTGCTTGAGCGCGAGGGGGATCGCGTTCATGATCTTCTCGCGGAGGCCGCTGATCACCAGCAGCATGATCACGACACCGTAGATCACACACATGCCCATGGCCTGCGGCCAGGTCATGTCGCTGATCACCTGGGTGCCGAGCACGCCGGAGACGCTCAGGCCGGCGGCGAGCGCCAGCGGCACCTTGCCGACGAGACCCATCAGCAGCGTGGCCAGCGCCGCCGCGAAGGCCGTCGCCGTGATCACCGCGCTGGGCGAGAGGGTGCCGCCGACCGCGTCCTTGCCGCTGAGCAGGACGGGGTTGAGCAGAAGGATGTACGCCATCGCCATGAAGGTGGTGATGCCGCCGCGCAGCTCCCGGCCGAGGGTCGAGCCGCGTTCGGATATGTGGAAGTACCGGTCGAGCCACGACCGGCCGGCGGGCTGGCGCGTACCCGCGCCGGCGTCCTCCGCCGTGGTCGTCGGCTCAATGGTGGGCTGGGTCATGGTGCCTATCTCCCAAGGTTCATAGGGGCACTCACAAGAGGGGGGAATGTGAGATTTGGGATGGAACGGGCCGCACGACCCGGGGGACGGCCCGAGACGAACGTTTTTCAGCCAGGTGCGGCGCCGAGGACGGATCCTAGGAGCCCGGGCTGACGTGGGGGAAACTCCGGGCGGTACGAACCGCAGGAGGACGGACAGGACACCCCAAATGTCCGCACCGCCCGGAGGCTCACGTGCCGGTGAGGTGTTCCGGACGCACCGGCGTCTTCGTGAGTGCCAGACCTGTTGCCGCCCGGATTGCGGAGAGGACAGCCGGGGTCGACGACAGAGTCGGCGCCTCACCGATGCCACGCAGCCCGTAAGGCGCGTGCTCATCGGCAAGTTCGAGGACATCCACCGGAATGGTGGGGGTGTCCAAAATCGTGGGGATCAGATAGTCGGTGAAGGAGGGGTTGCGTACCTTCGCGGTCTTGGGGTCGACGATGATCTCCTCCATGACCGCCACGCCCAGGCCCTGGGTGGTGCCACCCTGGATCTGGCCGACGACGGACAGCGGGTTGAGCGCCTTGCCGACGTCCTGCGCGCAGGCCAGCTCGATGACCTTGACCAGGCCGAGCTCGGTGTCGACCTCGACGACCGCGCGGTGCGCCGCGAAGGAGTACTGCACGTGGCCGTTGCCCTGGCCGGTCTCCAGGTCGAACGCCTCGGTGGGGCGGTGCCGCCACTCCAGCTCGACCTCGACCGACTCCTCGCCGAGCACGTCCACGATGTCGGCGAGCACCTCGCCGCCGTCGGTGACGACCTTGCCGCCCTCCAGGAGCAGCTCGGCCGTGGCCCACGCCGGGTGGTACGTACCGAACTTGAGCCGGCCCTTCTGCAGGACCTGCTCGCGCACCGCCTCGCAGCTGTTCTTCACCGCGCCGCCGGTGACATAGGTCTGCCGGGACGCCGAGGTGGAGCCGGCCGAGCCGACCTGGGTGTCCGCCGGGTGGATGGTGACCTGCTGGACGCCCAGCTCGGTACGGGCGATCTGCGCGTGGACGGTCACGCCGCCCTGGCCGACCTCGGCCATCGCGGTGTGCACGGTCGCGACCGGCTCGCCGTTGATGACCTCCATGCGGACGCGCGCGGTGGAGTAGTCGTCGAAGCCCTCGGAGAAGCCGACGTTCTTGATGCCGACGGCGTAGCCAATGCCGCGGACGACGCCCTCACCGTGGGTGGTGTTGGACAGGCCGCCGGGCAGCGCGCGGACGTCGGCGCCCTCGGTGGTCTCCCACTGGTTCTCCGGCGGCAGCGGCATGGCCTTCACGCGGCGCAGCAGCTCGGCGACCGGCGCGGGCGAGTCGACGACCTGCCCGGTCGGCAGCAGGGTGCCCTGCTCCATGGCGTTGCGCTGGCGCAGCTCGACGGGGTCCATGCCGAGCGCCTTGGCCAGCTTGTCCATCTGCGCCTCGTACGCGAAGCACGCCTGGACCGCGCCGAAGCCGCGCATGGCGCCGCAGGGCGGGTTGTTCGTGTAGAGCGCGATGGCCTCGATGTCCACGTCGTCGACGACGTACGGGCCGACGGCGAGCGAGGAGGCGTTGCCGACCACGGCCGGGGAGGCGGAGGCGTAGGCGCCGCCGTCCAGCACGATGCGGCACTTCAGGTGGGTGAGCTTGCCGTCCTTGGTGGCGCCGTGCTCGTACCAGAGCTTGGCCGGGTGCCGGTGGACGTGGCCGAAGAAGGACTCGAACCGGTTGTAGACGATCTTGACGGGCTTGCCGGTACGGAGCGCCAGCAGACAGCCGTGGATCTGCATCGACAGGTCCTCGCGGCCGCCGAAGGCACCGCCGACGCCGGAGAGCGTCATACGCACCTTCTCCGGCGGCAGGCCGAGGACCGGCGCGATCTGCCGCAGGTCCGAGTGCAGCCACTGGGTCGCGACGTACAGGTCGACGCCGCCGTCCTCGGCCGGCACCGCGAGGCCGGACTCCGGGCCGAGGAACGCCTGGTCCTGCATGCCGAAGTCGTACTCGCCGGTGACGATCACGTCCGCGCGCTTGGCGGCCTCGTCGGCGTTGCCGCGGACGATCGGCTGGCGGTGGACGATGTTCGGGTGCGGTACGTGGCCCGCGTGGTGGTCCTTGCGGCCCGGGTGGAGCAGCGGCGCGTCCTCGGCGGTGGCGCTGGCCTCGTCGGTGACGACCGGCAGCTCCGCGTAGACGATCTTGATCTTGGCGGCGGCCCGGCGGGCGGTCTCCGGGTGGTCGGCGGCGACCAGCGCCACCGGCTCCCCGTGGTGCCGCACCCGGCCGTTGGCCAGTACCGGGGTGTCCTGGATCTCCAGGCCGTAGTTCTTCACCGCGGTGGGCAGGTCGTCGTAGGTGAGGACCGCGTAGACACCGGCCTGGGCGAGCGCCTCGGAGGTGTCGATGGAGCGGATCTCGGCGTGCGCGACGGTGCTGCGCAGCGTGAAGCCCCACAGCATGTCCTCGTGCCACATGTCGGACGAGTACGCGAACTCGCCGGTCACCTTGAGCGTGCCGTCGGGCCGCAGCGTGGAGGCGCCGATGCCGGCCGGGGTCGTGCTGCCCTGGGTGAGGTTGGTGGGTGTCCGGGTGACTCCGGCCATGGTCAGGCCCCCGTTCCTGCGGTTTCGGACTCGCCGCGGGCGGCCGCGAGGCGGACCGCGTCGAGGATCTTCTCGTAGCCCGTGCAGCGGCACAGGTTGCCCGACAGCGCCTCGCGGATGTCGGCGTCGGAGGGCTGGGTGTTGCGCTCCAGCAGCTCGTCGGCGGCGACCAGCAGGCCGGGCGTGCAGAAGCCGCACTGGACGGCGCCCGCGTCGATGAACGCCTGCTGGATGGGCGAGAGCTTCACCTGCTCACCCGTCTGGCTGTCGCCCGTACCGGCGGGCTTGGCGGCCCAGCCCTTCGCCTCGTCCAGCGTGGTGCCCTTGCCGCCGCAGACCCCCGCACCGCAGCCGCCGTGCTCCGCACGCTGCTGGGCGAAGTCGGCCAGCCCTTCGACGGTGACGACCTCGCGGCCCTCGACCTGCCCGGCCGCGACCAGGCAGGAGCACACCGGCACCCCGTCCAGACGGACCGTGCAGGAGCCGCACTCGCCCTGCTCGCAGGCGTTCTTGGAACCCGGCAGGCCCATCCGCTCGCGCAGCACGTACAGCAGGCTCTCGCCTTCCCAGACGTCGTCGGCCGTCTGCTCGCGGCCGTTGACGGTGAACTTCACGCGCACTGTGCGCCTCCTTGTGCTGTGCGGCCGTCGCCGCGGTAGGACTCCCAGACCCAGCCGAGCGTGCGGCGGGCCATGATGCCGACCGCGTGCCGGCGGTACTTCGCGCTGCCGCGCACATCGTCGATCGGGTTGCAGGCGCCGCTCGCGAGCTGGGCGAACTGCTTCGCCACGGACACCGGAATCGGCGCGCCGGACTCCCAGTGGCCGCCCTCCTCCAGCGCCGCGGCGAGGAAGGTCTCCGCCTCCTTGGCGCGTACGGGGGTGGGCGCGGCCGAGCCGATGCCGGTGCGGACCGTCTTCGTCTCCGGGTGCAGCGCGATACCGAACGCGCACACCGCGATCACCATGGCGTTGCGCGTGCCGACCTTGGAGAACTGCTGCGGCCCGGTGGCCTTCGGCAGGTGGACGGCGCGGATCAGCTCGTCCTGCTCCATGGCGTTGCGCTTCACGCCGAGGTAGAACTCGTCGATGGGGATCATGCGGCGGCCGCGTACCGACTCGACCTCGATCTCGCCGCCGGACGCCAGCAGCGCGGGGTGCGCGTCGCCCGCGGGGGACGCCGTGCCGAGGTTGCCGCCGACGCCGCCGCGGTTGCGGATCTGCGGGGAAGCGACGGTGTGCGAGGCGAGGGCCAGGCCGGGCAGCTCGGCGCGGAGGTTCTCCATGATCTGGGTGTACGGGACGGAGGCGCCGAGCCGTACCGTGTCCGCTCCGGTCTCCCACTCCCGCAGATCACCGATGCGGTTCAGATCCATCAGGTACTCGGGGCGGCGGTGGTCGAAGTTGATCTCGACCATCACGTCCGTGCCGCCCGCAATCGGCACAGCGGTGGGGTGCTCGGCCTTCGCGGCGAGCGCCTCCTCCCAACTGGCGGGGCGAAGGAAGTCCATGCGTGGCTCTCTTCTCCGAAGTCGTTCATCGGTCGTTCATGTTTCAGTTACGCGATGTGACCCAGTACACGTGCCAGGCACGCGCCCGGTGCAGTCACCGAAACCATGAAGCGGTTGGCTGGCCAGGCCAGCCGTCTTGTAGATTCGAACGAAAAGCGGGGCACGGCAACCTCGCGGTATTCCACCGGCAACACCAGACAGAAAGATCGGCGGGCAACGTCATGCGGCTCCGCGCACTCCTGGACACCGACTCCCTGGGCCTGCGGCTGCTCGGGGGCGAGGACGAGCTGGACCGAACGGTCCGCGGCGTGATGACCACCGACCTGCGCGACCCCAGCCGCTATCTCTCGGGGGGCGAGCTGGTGCTCTCCGGGCTCGCCTGGCGGCGCGAGCCGGCGGACTCCGAGCCCTTCGTACGCATCCTGGCCCAAGCGGGGGTGGCGGGTCTGGCGGCCGGCACGGCGGAGCTGGGGCCGGTCCCGGACGACCTGATCGCGGCCTGCGCGCACCACCGCCTGCCGCTCTTCTCCGTCACCGAGGCGGTCTCCTTCGCCTCGATCACCGAGTACGTCGTACGGCAGGTCTCCGGCGAGCGGGCCGGCGACCTGGCCGCCGTCGTCGACCGGCACCGCCGCCTGATGACGTCGGGCCCGGCGGGCGGGGGCCCCGAGGTCGTCCTGGACCTGCTCGGCTCCGACCTCGACCTGCGCGCCTGGGTCCTCTCCCCCACCGGACGGCGGATCGCGGGCGCGGCACCCGGCGGCGACGCCACGCCGGCCGGGGACGCGGCGGTCGGCGCCCGGCTGGCGGGCGAGCACCTGGCGGCGGCGCGCAGCGGGCGGCGCAGCCCGCACCGCGTCCTGCTCGGCAACAGCACGTACTCCCTCTTCCCCATCCGCAGCGGCGGCCGCGACCTGCGCGAGACCGTGCTCTCGGACTGGCTGCTGGCCGTCGAGGCGGACGCCGGCGACTGGCCGGCGGAGCGGCTGGACCTGCTGCAGGGCGTCACGCAACTGATCGCCGTGGAGCGGGACCGGCGCGACGCGGCCCGTACGGTGCGCCGCCGGCTCGCGCAGGAGGTGCTGGAGCTCGTCCAGACCGGCGCCCCGCCCGCCGAGATCGCCGCCCGCCTGCGGGTCGCCGCGCCCGTGCTGCTGCCGGGCCTGGGCACGGCGCCGCACTGGCAGGTCGTGGTCGCGCGCGTCGAATGGGACGGCGGGGAGCTGCCCGGCGGCCCGGTCGCGCAGACCCTCCTCGAAGAGATCCTGGTCGACCCCGGCAGCGCGGGCCCCGACCCGGCGGACCGCATCGCCGTGGCGCACACGGGGGACGAGGCGGTCGCGCTCGTACCGCTGCCCGCGCTGCACGAGGACGACTCGGACACCAAGGCCGAGGGCCTGCACGCGGAGTCGCTGCTCCGGGCGGTCCAGGAGCCGCTGGCCCGCGGGCTCGCCGACGACGGCCGGCTCACCATCGGCGTCAGCGCCGCCGTCCATTCGGCTGAGGGACTGCGCGGCGCGCTGGAGGAGGCCCGGCACGCCCGCCGGGTCGCTGCCGCCCGGCCCGGCCCGGTGTGCGCCGCCGGCCACGAGGAGCTGGCCTCCCACGTCCTGCTGCTGCCCTTCGTGCCCGACGACGTGCGCCGCGCCTTCACGGCCCGGCTGCTGGACCCGCTCCGGGACTACGACCGCCGGCACCGCGCCGAGCTGATCCCCACACTGGAGGCGTTCCTCGACAGCGACGGTTCCTGGACCCGCTGCGCCGGCCGGCTGCACCTGCACGTCAACACCCTCCGGTACCGCGTCGGCCGCATCGAGCAGCTCACCGGCCGCGACCTGTCCCGCCTGGAGGACAAGCTGGACTTCTTCCTGGCCCTGCGGATGACGTGAGCGCCGCTCGGCCGGCCGTGCGCATCCTGTGATCACCGCTGGCCAGCCCCCGCGCGCCCGGTGATCACGGCTCGATAAGGTTTTCCCATGGCGATGACGAACGGGCCGGAGGCGGCCGCCGAGCCGGACCCCGCGGAACCGGCGACTCCGGCGGCCCCGGTCTGGCAGCCGCCGAGCGAGGTCGAGCAGCAGCTCCACGACGCGAAGACGCGCGGCGACTGGCCCGCGTACTTCGACGTACTGGCCCGCAACGAGCTGTTCATCGCCGACTCCCGGGCCGCGGCCGACGCCCATCCGGGCACGGTGCGCTTCCAGCCGTACTGGGACCAGCGCACCGGGACGCCCTGCCTGGCCGCCTTCACCATCGGCATGCTGCCCGCGCCCGTCGAGGACCCGGTCTTCTGGTCCGGCTCGCTGGACTGGTACGCGCGCAACTGGGAAGCGCACGACCCGCCGTGGCTGGCCGTCAACCCCGGCAGCCCGTGCGAGGCGTACTTCCCGACCTCCCCCGAGCACCGGGCCGTGTGGCAGCGGCACGCCGCGGCCGCTGCCTCCTCCGACGAGGAGGGGATCAGACTGCGGGCCCTGCACGTGGGCGGGCCGCTGCACGGTCCGGTGGCGCACGGACTCGCCTGCGGGGCTCTGCTGTTCGTCAGCAACGGCCGGCCGTGGAACGCCATGGCCCACCACGGCCGGGGCTACTACCCCGAGAAGAAGCAGCTCGCCGAGTTCTGGAACGTCACCGACCGCGCGACGTGGCAGCAGGCCCAGGAGCGGCTGACCGCCGCCGACATGGTCAGCGAGGTATGGGAGTTCGCGCTCGCCGTGCGGCGCTCGCTCGCGCTGGACTTCGCGGGCGCCGTGAGCGTGGACCACTGGCGCGGGGTGGCCGAGCGGGTGCTGCGGCACAACGCCGAGAAGGGCGCCGAGGTCAAGCTCACCCCGGAGGGCGTGACGAAGACCGAGCCGCCCGGCGAGGCGGAGGTCGCCTCGCAGGTCGCCGGGGTGCAGCGGCTCATCGGCCGGATCGCACGGTACGAGGCACGGTTCCGCGCGGACGGCGTACTGCCCGAGGGCAAGTTCGTCCGGTCCGTCGAGGCATGGGACTACGGACGCGCCTCGGGCATGGCCCGCTGGGGGCTCGGCGCGCGCTACTGCACCCTGCCGGAGGCGGAGCAGGCCGTGCTGCGCGCGGGCGCGGCCAGCCGGAGCGCGTACCGCTCCTGGGAGGACTTCTCCGCCGGCTTCATCCTCGGCCGCTGCCTGCAGTTCGACGAGGAGGAGTTCGGCCACTGGTACGAAGACATGGCCACCGCGCACCACATCCTCACCACCGACCCGGCCAGCCCGTGGTTGAACATCCCCTGGGAGTAGGGCGGAGCGGTCGGCGCCGGGGATGATCTCCGCCCCGCCGACGGGCACTCCGCACCCCCGCGATCCGGTGGTCCGCACTCCGCCACGCGTCCACCGCCGCCTCCGTCACCGGGACCGGGCGCCGGGATCAAGGGGCGGGCGGCAAAGGGCGCACGGCGCGGGGCCGACCGCGCGATTCCGGATCACTCGTTCGAGCGGCTTTCGCGCGCTGTCGCGACGGCGACCGAAGCGCCAGGTCAGGGCGGCCGACGACCGATCACCGCCTGCGCACCCCCCTGCCGGGCAGCCATGATCGGCTTCTCTAGCGCCTCAACTCCGCGCCGTACACGGCCCGCCGGAGATTGTGAAATCATTCACCCAGCCCCTTGGCCCCACGCCGACATTCGTGCTGAGATTCGCCCACTGCTTCCAGTCCAGCTCAAAGGTGCGCTCGGGGAGGGCAATGTGGCGGACACCGCCATGCCGGAATCTGCCGAAACCAACGGGTCCGAAGGATCTGTCGAACGACTGCCGGTGCCGGGAGCACCGGTGACGGGACTGCCGGCGGCCAGGACCGCCGGCCCGGCCGCGGACGGGACCGGGGACGACCCACTGGACCGGGCGGTCTGGCGGCTCCGGTCCCGCGGCTGCTGGGAGGACGCGGCCGCACTGCTCGCACCACACGTGGCGGCCCACCCGACCGCCGCTCTCCGCCGCGCGGCGCTCCTCGTGGAGCGTTGCATGTTCACCGGCACCGGCTGGGCCGAGGCCGAGGACGCGCTGCGGTACGCCGAGGCCCGCGCGGGCACCGACGACGAGCGCGGCGACGCGGCCTGCGAGCGCGGCCATCTCGCCTACGCCGCCACGGTCCTGGGCGTACGCGACCGCGCCGACGAGGCCAGGGCGGCGCTCGGCCGCGCCGCGGCGCTGCTGCCACCGGCCGCCGAGGGGCGCGCGCTGCTCGACTTCCGGCGCGGCCTGATGGCCGAGCACATCGCCGACAGCCCGCAGTCCGCGCGGGCCGCCTACCGCCGCGCACACGCCGCGGCCACCGCGCACGACGACCCGCTCCTGCTCTCCTTCACCTGGCGCCATCTGGCCGGACTCGCCCTGCGCGACGGCGAGTTGGCGGAGGCGAGGCACGGCTTCACCGAATCCCTCCGCATCCGCGAGGAACTGGGCTACCTCATCGGCACGGCCCCCGCCCTCGCCGCCCTGGCCGACGCCGCACCGGAAGAGGACGCAGCCCGCCTCCGAGCCGAAGCCGCCCGCCTCTTCCGCCTCATGGACGGCGTGCCCACGTGGCTGGCGGATCATCTGACGACGGCGGCGTAACGGTCGGCGCCTCACCGGCGTAACGACCGGAGCCTCAACGGAAGAAACGCGAGCCTCAGTGGAGGAAGCGGTTCCCCGTGAGGTGGTCTCGGGCTATGCGTTCGGTGAGGGGGAGGTCCTGGGCCTGGAGGGCGTCGAGGAGGGCCATGTGGTCCGAGGCGTCGGCCAGGAGGTCGGCGACGCCGACCCTCGTGGCGGCGCACGGCCAGGTCGTGCGGCGCTGTACGTCGTCGGCGACGAGAGTGAGCTGGCGGTTGCCGGTCAGGGCGAGGAGCGCGCGGTGGAAGGCGCGGTCCGCCTCCGCGTAGGCCACGCAGTCGCCGTGGCCGGCGGCCGTGACGGTCGCGGCGGCCAGGGGGCGCAGCTCCTCCCAGCGCTCGGGGGGCAGCGTGCGGGCCAGCCGCAGTACGGCCGGTACCTCCAGCATGGCCCGTACTTCCCCCAGCTCGGCGAGGTCGCGGGGGGTGCGCTCGGCGACCCGGAAGCCGCGGTTGGGGACCACCTCGACCGCGCCCTCGACGGCGAGCTGCTGCATCGCCTCGCGGACCGGGGTCGGCGACACGCCGAAGCTCTCGGCGAGCGCGGGCGCCGAGTAGACGGCGCCGGGGGCCAGCTCGCCGGAGAGCAGCGCGTCGCGAAGGGCTGACAGGACCTGCGCGCGTACGGAGTGCCGCTGCGGCTTGCGTACGGACGGCGCGGCGGAGGACTCGGCCGGGGCGGCGGACGGCGCGGCCGGGGCGGCGACGCGCGGCGCGGCGGAGGGTGCTGCGGGCGGGGCCGCTACGGCGTGGGTGACGGCGCCGTCGGCGTCGGCCGGGTGCCGGCCGCGTACCGCCTCGGGGCGCCCCTGCGCGGGCACGCGCGCGCGTATTCGCGGCGGCTGTTCCGCTCCGCGCTGCTCCATGGGGTACCTCCTGATGTCCTTGAGCACCATAGGCGGCCCCCGTCGCAGTTCAAACCTCGGAGAGTTCCGCTAAGGTAAGCCTTACCTGCCAACGACGCGATTCGGTGGTCCTCCGCATGCCTGCTTCCGTCCTCGCCGCCCGGCCGTCCCCTTCCCCCGTGACCGGCGCCTATGCCCGGCTCACCGAGGTCTTCCCGGGGCTGCGGGTGACCGAGCTCGGGCCGCAGGACGCGGCGCCGACGGGCGAGGACTGGACGAGCGCGGCGGAGCTGGCGGCCGGCGGCGCGGCCCTGGACGCCTTCCTGGCCTGGGACGACGCGCAGGTGATCAAGAACTACGGGAAGCGCGCCCGCCCGGACGTCGTGGCCAGCTTCGGTCTGCACCGGTATGCCTGGCCGGCCTGTCTGCTGATCACCATGCCGTGGTTCCTGCACCGCCGGGTGCCCCGGCTGCCCGCCGGCGCCGTCTTCTTCCCGCGGGAGCTGGGCCACGCGGCCGTACGCATCACGTCCTTCGCGTGCCTGCCCGACGACCCGGCGGCCGGGCTGCCGGGTGCCGTGGTCGTGGCCGACGAAGAGGCGCTGCGCGCCGAGGTGCGGGCCGCGGTCGCCGAGCACCTGGGGCCGGTTCTCGACGGCTTCCGGCCCCGCGTGCGGCGCGGCCCGCGCGCCCTGTGGGGCATGGCGACGGACGAGATCGTCGAGGGACTGTGGTACCTCGGCCACCTCCTCGGCGAGGAGCCGCGCGCCGTGGCCGAGGTGGCGCGGCTGCTGCCGGGCTCGACGGCGCCGTACGTCGGCGGCGCGGGCTTCCGCGAGCTGACCGGCCCGGCCGGCGAGGCGCTCCCGACGCGGGACCGCGCGAGCTGCTGCATGTTCTACACCGTGCGCCCGGAGGACACCTGCGTCACCTGTCCGCGTACGTGTGACGCGGACCGGGTCGCGCGGCTCACCGCGAGCGCCTGACCCGAGCGCTCCGCTCCCCCGCCACAACGCTCTACTCCCCCGCCACCCGATCGAGTGGCGGAAATCGAACTCAACTGCCGCCGCCCTCAAGGCTGTGCGAACAGTTTGCCCCTCTCGGCGGGCCGGGGCGCCTCCTTGGCGTCCTCTTGCCCCGAAAACCCCTGCCGTACCGGCCGACTCCGCCAGGATGTCGCGCGAAACGCGTACCGCGATGCAAGGGGTCCCAGATGAGAATGACGGACATATCGCTGGACTGGCTCGTCCCGGGAGCCCTGCTGCTCGTCGGTGTCACGGCAGCCGTGGCGGTGGTCCTGCGCGGCAAGCAGAGTGCGGACAAGGCGGCCGACGACTCCTGGGAGCGCAGCGAGGAACGCCGGCGCCGCAAGGAGGCGGTCTACGGCTCGGCGTCCTACCTGCTGCTCTTCTGCTGCGCCGCGGTGGCGGCCGCGCTCTCCTTCCACGGCCTGGTCGGCTTCGGCCGGCAGAACCTCAACCTCTCCGGGGGCTGGGAGTACCTGGTGCCGTTCGGCCTGGACGGCGCCGCGATGTTCTGTTCCGTACTGGCCGTGCGCGAGGCCAGCCACGGTGACGCGGCGCTCGGCTCCCGGATGCTGGTGTGGACGTTCGCGGGCGCGGCCGCGTGGTTCAACTGGGTGCACGCGCCGCGCGGTTTGGACCACGCGGGCGCGCCGCAGTTCTTCGCGGGCATGTCGCTGTCGGCCGCCGTCCTCTTCGACCGGGCGCTCAAGCAGACCCGCAGGGCGGCACTGCGCGAACAGGGTCTGGTGCCGCGGCCGCTGCCGCAGATCCGGATGGTGCGCTGGCTGCGTGCCCCGCGCGAGACGTTCGCCGCCTGGTCGCTGATGCTGCTGGAGGGCGTGCGGAGCCTGGACGAGGCGGTCGATGAGGTACGCGAGGACCGCCGCGAGAAGGAGCAGACCCGGCGGCGCCGGCGCGAGCAGGACAAGCTGGACCGGGCCCGGGTGAAGGCGCTGAACCGGCAGCACCGGTGGGGGCGCGGCCCCCGTCAGGTGCCGGCCGCGGTGACCGGACGGCCGGTGGCGCAGCAGGCCGGAGCGCCGGCGATCGAGGCCCCTGCGGGCGAGGGCCGTACGGCCGGAGACCATACGGCCGGGGGGCAGGGGGCCGACGGGCAGGCGGTGGAGGCGCCGCCTCCTGCCGGGAGCCCGGGCATGGAAACGGAGGGCGGCCGGCTGCGGACCCGCCCCACGCTGAAGGCCGTGACCGGCCGCGCCGATGGCGGCGCCGAGCGGTCGGGCCGGCGGACCGTGGACCTCACCGCCGAGGACGACACACAGACGATCCCGCGACTGGACTCCCTGGAGGAGAAACTCGCCGAGATCGAGCGGCAGTTCGGCTGAGCGAGCCGAAGGGACCGTGACAGCAGAGCGGCGGGCCGCCCCCTGAAGGGGCGGCCCGCCGCACGTTCACCCGATCCGGGCACCGGCACTCACGCCGCCGTGCCGCCCAGTTCGAACCACACGCACTTGCCGACCCCGTGCATCCGTATGCCCCAGGAGTCCGCGAGCGAGCGCACCAGCATCAGTCCTCTCCCCGAAGTGCCTTCGGTGGTCGGTCTGCGGGGCTGCGGCCGCCGGGACACGAAGTCCCGTACTTCCACCCGCAGGCGGTCGGTGACCGTCACGGTCACCACGGCGCCCCGGTCGGTGTGCACCAGGGCGTTGGTGACCAGCTCGCTGATGAGCAGCTCCGCGATGTCCGACCTGCCGGAATCCCCCCAGTGGACGAGCAGTTGGCGCAGGTCCCTGCGGACCATCGCCACCGCCGTCAGGTCGGCGCGGCGCAGCCGGTGCCGGATGGCCCTCGGCCGCTGCCCTTCGATCCATGTGCCGCCACGGCCGTCGAAGGGGCCGGTGACCGGCCCGTCGGTCCGTCCGTGCAGTTGCTCGCCCCGTACAGGCTGACGCTTCATCCTCCCCGCCCCGAGCGCTCCGGTGTCCCCGATCTTCATCCCCGATCTTTCGAACAACCTCAGATCGATGCATGCCCGTCGGGGTACGACCCAAGCTTCGCCCCCTGCTTCCGCATATGCCACGGGATGCCCGGTTGGTCCCGACCAACGTCCGGCCCGGCTGTCATGACAAGGGCGGAAACGTCGGGGCGACACGGCCGTCCGTAGGACGAATTCGCCCTCGCTGTCGACCGGCCCACTGCCGCAGCCGGTACAGCTCCTCCCGGAGGAGCTGTCGAGGCGCGGGGTCCGCCGAGTGGCCCGGTACGGCTACGCCCGCGTCCGGACCCCCGCGGCACTGCGGCGCAGCCCAGAAGCTCCTGACTCCTCCTGCGCAAAGGGCACAGGTGCGGGGCATGTGCCCCGCTGGACGGTAATGGCTCAGAAGCGGGGGATGTTGCGGAGGTTGGACCGGGCCATCTGGACCATCCGGCCCACGCCGCCGTCCAGCACGATCTTGCCCGCGGAGAGCGCGAACCCGGTCACCATGTCGGCGCTGATCTTCGGCGGGATGGACAGCGCGTTCGGGTCGGTGACGACGTCGACGAGCGCGGGCCCGTTGTGCTTGAAGGCGTCCCGCAGCGCGCCCCGCAGGTGCTTCGGCTTCTCCACGCGGACGCCGTACGCACCCGCCGCCCGTGCGATGGCCGCGAAGTCGGGGTTCTGATTGCCGGTGCCGTACGAGGGGAGGCCCGCCACCAGCATCTCCAGCTCGACCATCCCGAGTGAGGAATTGTTGAACAGGACGACCTTCACCGGCAGATTGTGCTGGACCAGGGTGAGGAAGTCACCCATGAGCATGGAGAATCCGCCGTCCCCCGACATCGAGACGACCTGCCGCCTGCGGTCGGTGAGCTGCGCGCCGATGGCCTGCGGCAGCGCGTTGGCCATCGAGCCGTGCGTGAACGAACCGATGACGCGGCGGCGCCCGTTGGGCGTGAGGTAACGCGCCGCCCAGACGTTGCACATGCCGGTGTCCACGGTGAAGACCGCGTCGTCCGAGGCTTCCTCGTCCAGCACCGAGGCCACGTACTCGGGGTGGACCGGCACGTGCCGGTCCACCTTGCGGGTGTACGCCTTGACCACGCCCTCCAGCGCGTCGGCGTGCTTCTTCAGCATCCGGTCCAGGAAGCGGCGGTTCTTCTTCTCCTGGACCAGCGGGGTCAGGCAGCGCAGCGTCTCCCGTACGTCGCCCCAGACGGCCAGGTCCAGCGTGGAACGGCGGCCGAGGTGCTCGGCTCGCACGTCGACCTGCACGATCGGCACGTCCTTCGGGAGGAACGCGTTGTACGGGAAGTCCGTGCCGAGCAGGATCAGCAGATCGCACTCGTGCGTGGCCTCGTAGGCGGCGCCGTACCCGAGCAGACCGCTCATGCCGACGTCGTACGGATTGTCGTACTGGATCCACTCCTTGCCGCGCAGCGCGTGGCCGACGGGCGACTTGATCTTCTCGGCCAGTGCCATGACTTCGGCGTGCGCGCCCGCCGTACCGCTGCCGCAGAAGAGCGTGACCTTGCCGGCCTGGTCGATCATGCGGGCGAGCTGTGCGATCTCGGCGTCGCCCGGGCGCACGGAGGGCCGCGCGGTGACCAGCGCGTGCTCCTCGGCGCGCTCGGGGGCCGGCTCGCCCGCGATGTCGCCGGGCAGCGCGACCACGGAGACGCCGCTGCGGCCCACCGCGTGCTGGATCGCGGTCTGCAGGACGCGCGGCATCTGCCGGGTGTTGGAGATCAGCTCGCAGTAGTGGCTGCACTCCTGGAAGAGCTGGTCGGGGTGGGTCTCCTGGAAGAAGCTGGTGCCGATCTCGCTGGACGGGATGTGCGAGGCCAGCGCCAGTACGGGGGCCATCGAACGGTGGGCGTCGAACAGGCCGTTGATGAGGTGGAGGTTGCCCGGGCCGCAGGAGCCGGCGCAGGCGGCGAGCCGGCCGGTGATCTGGGCCTCGGCGCCGGCCGCGAAGGCCGCGACCTCCTCGTGCCGGACCTGGACCCAGTCGACGGCCGAGGTGCGGCGGATGGCGTCGACGACGGGGTTCAGGCTGTCGCCGACGACTCCGTACAGCCGCTTGACCCCGGCGCGCGCCAGGATGTCGACGAACTGCTCGGCCACGGTCTGCTTCGCCATCGCGCGCACGCCCTTCGGGTGGGGATCAGTGGCTCGCGCCGCCCGCGGGGAGGTGATTTGCCCGCCTTTGCGGCATCGGTTCGGTTCTACCACTCATTCCCGGGGCGGCCCCGGAAGGCGTACGGCGCGCTGCGGCGCAGCTCTCGGCTGTACCGCACCGCGGTACTCAGCTCTCCCACACCGCCGCGGCCGTGCGGTCCTTCGCGTGGCCCTTCACGCGGAGCTGGGCGTCGGCCAGGAAGGCGGCCAGCCCCGGCGGCTCGGTCTCGGCCCACCGCCCGGCCAGCCGCGCGGCGAAGTCGGGCGTCTCGCGCAGCGGCTCGGCCAGACCGGCGCTGCACAGCAGCAGGGTGTCGCCGGAGCGGGCCACGGAGGCGCGGAAGAGGAACGGTTCGCCGACGGGTTCGGGAGCGGCTTCGGGAGTGGCTCCCGGCGCCCCGGTCACGCCGAGGTTCATCGTCGGCTCCGGGTCCTGCGCGGTCGGCTCCGGGCCGGCCGGCCCGCGCTGCGCCGGGATGCCGGGCGACTGCGTGCCGTACCCGACGACCGGCCCGCCGACCGCCTCGTCCGGCGGCAGCGGTGGCTCCAGGTCCTGCCAGACGCCGTCCCGGAGCCGGAAGAGCCCGCCGCCGCCGAGGCCGAAGAAGACGCGGGTGCGGCACGCCGGGTCGGCGGGCAGCAGCAGGCAGCGCAGCGAAGCGGTGTACTCGCGGGGGTCCAGGCCCAGCTCGGCGGCGCGGGCCCGCAGCCGGCCGTAGCTCCGGTCGGTGAGCCGCTGCAGCCCGGACCTGAGAGCTTCGCGGCGGCCGGTACGGATGTCGTCGGCCAGCCGCGAGCCGGAGCGGCCGACGGCGGCACCGATCCACTGGCAGGCGTCCCGCGCCGCGCGGTGCCCCTCGGGCGAGGCGTGCGCACCGGAGGCGACGGCGATCAGGATCAGGGTCTGCCGCCCGGCACCGAAGCGGGCGGTGAGCAGTGCGTCGCGGCGCGGGTCGCCGCGGTACCGGGCGGAGTCGCCGCGCACGGACGCGGCGCGCAGCGTGAGCGTGCCGTACTGCGCGCCGTCCAGCTCGGTGTCCGGGACGAGCCCGGCGAGGTCGGCCGGGTCGGCCGCGGGCAGCGCGACCGGCTCGGCCGCGTACGTGGGCGGGCGGTCCCCGATGAACTCCACTACGGGGACGGGCGGCTCGGGCGCGTCGGCCTCATCGGCTGCTTCGAACGCATCGGCCGCTTCGGGCGCGACGGCCGCGTCCAGCGTGCGCAGGGCCGAGTCGACGCGGTCGTCCAGCGTGTCCGGCGCGGTCGAGGGCCCCGCGTCACCCGGCTTGCCGTCGCCCGCTTCGTACAGCTCGCGCCACCAGTCGTCCTCATGTCCGCGTGTGTCCCCCTGCTGGCTCATGGACCGTATTGTCCATGGCCGAGTGGCAGCGAAACAGTGCACAAAAGAGTGCTCCGCGACGCGTCACCGGGCCGCGTCGACGCCCTCCAGGGACAGCAGGGTGCGCTTGCGGTCCAGGCCACCGGCGTATCCGGTGAGCGAGCCGTCGGCTCCGATGACGCGGTGGCAGGGGCGCAGGATCAGCAGCGGATTCGCGCCGATCGCGGTGCCGACGGCCCGAACGGCGGGGCGCGTGGCCCCGATGCGGCGGGCGATCTCCCCGTAACTGGCGGTCTCGCCGTACGGGATGGCGTCCAGCGCCGTCCAGACGCGCTCGCGGAAGGCGGTGCCGCGGGTGGCCAGGGTCAGCGCGAAGTCCCGGCGCTCGCCCGCGAAGTACTCCTTCAGCTGCCGTTCCGCCTCGGCGAAGGCGGCCGGTTCACGGATCCAGTCCCCCGAGGGCACGACGCCGCCCTTCTGGCCGGGCAGGGAGAGCGCGATCAGTACCGTGCCGCCGGGGGCGTCGGCCGACGGCTCGCCCACGAGGGTCAGCCGGCCGAGCGGACTGTCAAGCAGCGTGTAGAGCGGCATGGTTGATGCTGTCCTTCGAGTCGTGGTCTTCGGCGTGAGCCGTGTTGCGGTCTTCGGAGTGAGCCGTGTCGTGGTCTTCGGTTTCGTGCGCGGCACCGGCCAGAAGGCCCGCGTGCCGGAGGTACTGGAAGGCGTACGAGCGCCATGGCTGCCAGCGCTCCGCCTCCGGGGCGGCGTCCGGCGGGCCCACGTCCGGGTCGCCCAGGGCGCGCCTTCTGATGACCGCCGCCGCGGCGGGGCCGACGCCCGGGAGCGCGGCGAGGGCGCGCTCGGCGGCGTCCCGGTCCGCGCCCGCCGCGAGGTCCACCGTGCCGTCGGCGAGCGCCGCGCACAGCGCCCGTACGCCCTCCCCGGCATCCGCCCCGGCCAGCTCCTCCGGCGTCGGGAAGAGGTGGGTGAGCGTGCCGTCGGGGGTGTCCAGCGGCTTGCCGTGCGCCCGTACGAGGGCGGCGGCGCGCTCCGGTGGCCCGCCGAGCACGGTCCGTACCGCCTGCTCCGCCGGATCGGCCGCGCCCGGCGAGCGCAGCCCGGGGCGGGCCGCGACCAGCGGCCGGAGCAGCGGGTCGGCCGACAGCCGGGCGGCGACCGCGTACGGATCGGCGTCCAGGTCGAACAGGAGGCGCAGCCGCTGGCCGGCGGTGGGCAGGTCGCGCAGGTCGGTGAGGTGCAGCCGGCAGTCGAGCCAGCCGGAGCGGACCGGCCCTGCGGACCCTCCGGGCCGCTCGCCGACCTCGGCGACGGCGGTGCCGTAGGTGAGGCGCAGGGTGCGGCGGTACGTACGGGCCCCGGGGACGCCGATGACCTCCTCGACGCCCGGTACGGCCGCGACCTGGAGGTCGTCGAAGATCTCCCGGGCGGCGTACGGGCCCCGGAAGGCGAGCCGCAGCGGGATGCCGCCGGGGGTGCCGTGTTCCCCGCGCGCGGTGCGGCCGCGTGCCGCGGCGCGCAGCTCGCTGGGGGTGCTGCCGTAGATCTCCCGCATGGTCGCGTTGAACTGCCGGACGCTGGCGAAGCCGGCGGCGAACGCCAGCTCCGTGACCGGCAGGCCGGTGGTCTGGAGCAGGATGCGCGCGGTGTGCGCGCGGCGGGCGCGGGCCAGCGCGACCGGGCCTGCGCCCAGCTCGGCGGTGAGCTGGCGCTGCACCTGGCGGGCGCTGTAGCCGAGCCGCGCGGCAAGGCCCGCGACGCCCTCGCGGTCGACGACGCCGTCGCCGATGAAGCGCATCGCGCGGCCCACCAGGTCGGCCCGGACGTTCCAGTCGGCCGAGCCGGGGACGGCGTCCGGGCGGCAGCGGCGGCAGGCCCGGAAGCCGGCGCCCTGGGCGGCGGCAGCGGACGGGAAGAACCGCACGTTGGCCCGCTTCGGGGTGACAGCGGGACAGCTCGGGCGGCAGTAGATGCCGGTCGTCACCACGGCGAAGAAGAATTCTCCGTCGAAGCGCGCGTCCCGGCTCGCCACCGCCTCGTACCTGCTGCTTTCGTCCTTCACACCGTCCAGTGTGCGGGATCGCGGCAGCCGCTTCCGGCGGAAATCGGACATGGCGCTCGGGGCGGCCCGTGCGCGGGTACGCGCCTCCGGGCCGCCCGCCGTCGCGGGGCGGGCGGCCCGGACCGGCCGGCTAGCCTCGCGGCCCCCGCTTCCGCTCCCCCATGTGCCGCCCGAGCGCCTGCTTCTGTTTCCAGTCCCGGCGCAGCTCGGCGCGGAGCCGGACGTCGGTCTTGGCGACGATGCGCTGGTTCTCGCGCAGCAGCTTGCGGTAGCTGTCCAGGCGGCGCTGCGGCAGGTCGCCCGCCTCCACGGCCGCCAGCACCGCGCACCCCGGCTCGGCGGTGTGCGCGCAGTCGTGGAACCGGCACCGCGCAGCCAGCTCCTCGACATCGGTGAAGGTGCGGGCGAGGCCCTCCTCGGCGTCCCACATGCCGACGCCGCGCAGCCCCGGGGTATCGATCAGCACCCCGCCGCCGGGCAGCACCAGCAGGTCGCGGGTGGTCGTGGTGTGCCGCCCCTTGCCGTCCCGGTCGCGTACGGCGTGCACGTCCTGGATCTCGGCGCCGAGCACCGCGTTGGCGAGGGTGGACTTGCCCGCGCCGGACCGGCCGAGCAGCACGGACGTGCCGCCGGCCAGTACCGCCGCGAGGACGTCCAGCCCTGCGCCGGTCGCCGCGCTCACCGCCAGTACCGGTACGCCGGGCGCGACGGTCTCGGTGTCGGCGACGAGGTGGGCGAGGCCCGCCGCGTCCGGCACCAGGTCCGCCTTGGTCAGCGCCACGACGGGGGTGGCGCTGCTCTCCCATGCCAGGGACACGAAGCGTTCGACGCGTCCGAGGTCGAGCGGCTCGGCGAGGGAGACGGCGACGACCGCGTGGTCGATGTTGGCGGCCAGGATCTGGCCCTCGGAGCGCTTGGAGGAGGCGGACCGCACCAGGGCGGTGCGCCGCGGGAGCAGCGCGCGGACGACGGCGTCCGGCCCGCTGCCGGGATCGATCGCGGCCCAGTCGCCGGTGCACGGCACCTT
This sequence comes from Streptomyces ochraceiscleroticus, assembly GCF_000720485.1. Lineage (GTDB taxonomy): Bacteria > Actinomycetota > Actinomycetes > Streptomycetales > Streptomycetaceae > Streptomyces > Streptomyces ochraceiscleroticus. The sequence continues at coordinate 204,834 of NZ_JOAX01000020.1, forward strand.
GAGCGGGTCGCTCGTGGCCACGAGCGCGGTGCTCGCGAGCACGGTACGGACGCCGTCGTCGCCGGGCACGACGGCGTCCACCCGGCCGCGGTCGACGCGGACCAGGCGGCCGGGCAGCAGACCCTGCTCGGCGTACGGGGTGAACTCCTGCGCGTGGTCCGCGTCCCAGCCGTAGGGGGCGAGGGGGTGCGCAGCGGTGATGTCGGACGTGAGGTCGGACAACGGGATGACCCTTCGAAGCGGGTGGTCCCGGCGGCGGGCGCGCAACTCGGGCGCGCCGAAGAGGAGTTGAGGTCAGCCGGGAACCACGGAGGTGGGGTGGATGATCTTCCGGATGCGGGCAGCGCCCAGCGCAGTGACAGCCATCGGTCCACACCTCCTCGTTCGTCGGTCGTCGCCGGATCGCTCGTCGGCGATCTCGTACGTGCAGAGCCTAGAGCGGCCGTGCACGGCGTCGCCAACGATTTTCCGTACCGCCCTGCTGAGAATCTGTCGACAGCCGCCGATAACCAGCCGCCGAAAATTAGTTGCTCGAGTGCCTGCTTTCGGTCCGTGTGGCACCTGAGTAAGGTGTGGCGTCAGCCGGAGACCTGGAGGATTTCCGGCCGAATGCGCATCGCCGATTACGGGGGAAGGAACGGCACGCAGCATGGCCGCTGGCCTGTTCGAAGGGCAGTACGTATGGCATCCGGCGGCCGATGACCGGCGGCTGGCGAGCGCCTGTGTGGATGTGCGGGCGGGGCGCTACTTCAGCGCCCGGGAGATCCTGAAGGAGAGCCGCGACGATTTCGGCGTACGGGCGCACCGTTCTCTGGTACTGGCCTCCGAGGCGGCCGATTCGGATCTGACCGAGCGCTGGCTCGCCGAGGAGCCGGGGACCGAGGCGGCGCTGCTGTGGGCGCGGGTCGCGGCGCTGCGCGCCTCCCGCGCCGCCGACGCGCACGACCGGCACGCCACCACGCTGAGCCGGATCGCGCTGGCCGCCTGCGACCGCGCCGCGGAGCTCGCGCCGATGGACCCGACGCCATGGGCCGCCAGGCTCTCGCTGGCCCGCTTCCAGCGCCACCTCGACCCGGCGCCGGAGGGCCTGATCACCGCGCCGCCCGGCCCCTGGTCGCTCTTCTCGCACATCCTGCGGCTGGATCCATGGCACCGCGAGGCCCACCACCGTTTCCTGGCGTGCTTCTTCGCGCGGCACGGCGGGTCGGCGGGCGCCGCCTGGGACGTCGCCGCCTTCCTCGCGCAGCGCGCCCCGGCCGCCTCGGCGCTGCGGCTGCTGCCGCTGGTGGCCGCGGTCGAGGAGTACGACCCGGGCGCGCCGCTCGCCGACCGCACGTGGGAGCAGCCGCAGTGGCGGCAGGTCGCGCTGCGGATCTACCAGCACTGGCTGCCGGAGGTGGCCGGCTACCGCTTCACGCCCGTGCTGGACCTGGCGTATCTGGCGCACGCGCTGTGCATGGCACGCCACGAGTTCGAGGCGCGGGCGGTCTTCACGGCCATGGGCCCGTACGCCTCACGGATGCCCTGGAGCGCGTTCGGCGACCCGGCCGAGCAGCTCAGCAGGGCCAGGCGCCGGTGCGGGCTCCCCGTCCCGCACGCTCCCGACTCGGGATGAGCACTGTCCGGACCCGGGATGAGCACTGTCCCGACTCGGGATGAGTGTCGTTCCCCCCACATCACACCGACACCTCACTGACCGTCACCGGAAAGGTTCGTCCGTGTCCGATTCCGCATTTCTCGCCCGGGTGCGCGCCCGCCGGCGGGAGGAGCAGCCCCCCACGCTGGACGATGACGCGACCCTGCACGCCATGGGATATCCCCGGAAACTCACCCGGAGATTCCGCGCATTCGACAATTTCGCGATCTCCTTCACGATCATCAACATCATATCCGGGATTTTTTCGTCCTTCGGCTTCGGCATGAATGCCGGCGGTCCGCGCGTCCTGGTGTTCGGCTGGATTGCCGTCTCTATTCTGGTGCTCTTCATCGGCGCCTCGATGGCGGAAATCACCTCCGCCTATCCCACCAGCGGCGCGCTGTATTTCTCCGCGGGCAAGCTCGCCAAGCGGCACAAAGGGGCCTGGTCCTGGTACACGGGCTGGCTGAATTTCGTGGGGCAGGTCGGCGGTACGGCCGCCACCGGCTATGCGGCGGCCACCTTCATCCAGGCGTTCCTCGCGATGCAGTGGCCGTCCTACCAGGTCTCCGAGCAGCGCACGGTCCTCATCACGGCGGCGATCCTGCTGGTCCAGGCGCTGGCCAACACCTACACCGTGCACCTGGTCGCCATCTTGAACCGGATCTCGGTGTGGTGGCTGCTGGTCGGGATGGTGGTCATCGTCGTGGCGCTGACCGTGCTGCCCGAACACCACCGGTCGGCCTCGTTCGTGACGCATTTCGCCAACAACACCGGCTTCACCAACGGACTTTACGGCGCGCTGCTGGGCCTGCTCGTCACGAGCTGGACGTTCACCGGATTCGACGGCAGCTTCCATATGTCGGAAGAAACCGTGGGCGCGACCGTCAACGCCCCGAAGGGAATCATGCGGGCGATCGGGTACTCCGCCGTGGCCGGCCTGGTCCTGATGCTCGCCCTGGTCTACGCGATACGTGATTACTCAGCGGAAGCGAGCGCTGACGCACCGCCCGTACAGATTCTCATCGACGCGCTCGGTACCGGCACCGCCAAGTTCCTGCTGCTGATCGTCATCGGCGCGATGCTCTTCTGCGGACTGGCCAATATGACCAGCAACACCCGCCAGATCTTTGCCTTTTCGCGGGACGGCGCGATGCCCGGCTCGCGCTGGTGGCACTCGGTCTCCGCGCGCACCCGTACACCCGTCAAGGCGGTCTGGCTCGCCGCCGCCTGCTCGCTGGTGCTGGTGATCCCCGGCTGGTGGTCGCACACCGCCTTCACCGCCATCGTCAGCGTCAACGTCGTCGGGCTGTTCCTCGCGTACGGCGTACCGATCTTCCTGCGGCTGCGGCTGGACACCTTCGAGCCGGGGCCGTGGAACCTGGGCCGCTGGGGCAGGCCCGTCGCGGCGGTCGCGGTGGTCTGGATCGTGCTGAGCAACGTGCTGTTCATGCTGCCGCAGGCGTCCCCCATCACGCCCGGCTCGTTCAACTACGCGCCGATCGCGCTCGCGGTGGTGCTGGTCATCGCCACGGTGTGGTGGTTCGCCACCGCCCGGCACCGCTTCCAGGGCCCGGTCAGCTACGGCCGCCCGGACGAGGTGGCGGCGATGGACCTGATCTGACGGATGCCGGTGCGGCGCCGACGGCTCCGGGCCGCCGGCGCCGCCGGGTCACCGGCCCCGGACGGTGATTCCGAGGATTCGCGCCCCCGTCTCCGTCCGCGGCCGGTGGCTGCTGCCCGGCGCGAACACCACGTACGTGCCGGGCCCGTGCCGCTCGTCGCCCTCGATGACCTCCCCGTCGAGGACGAAGTACCGCTCCTCGGCGGGATGGTGGTCCACCACCGGCCACTCCGCCCCCGGAGCGAACTCGATCAGCCAGCCCCGGGCGTACTCGGTCCGCTGCAGCCGGCGCCGCACGATGCCGGGGCCGACCTCCTGCGTCTCCGCGTCGTCGACGTGCAGCACGGTCTTCAGCTCGGTCGCTCTGCATCTGATGCCGCCCCGCTCCCGGCGGGTCCTGTGCTGCTGCCGACCTCGCCTGTGCCGGGGTCAGCACGACGGACTTCCCGCCGTGGGTGATCCGGCCGTCGGCCGACCGCCCCGTCCCGCGGGTTGCTCGCGCAGTTCCCCGCGCCCCTGAAGGGGCGCGGGGAACTGCGCGAGCAGCCACGATGTGGCCGCACCCGGCGACGGAGCCGCACTCCTACGGCGAGTCGCCGCAGGCCGCCATACCGGACGCACGCAGGCACGGCGCCCGCATCTGCAGCGGCGCGTTCGCGCTGGCCCAGGCCGGGCTGCTGGACGGCCGCAGCGCGACCACGCACTGGCGGCGCACCGCGCGGCTGGCCGCCGAGTTCCCCGCCGTGCGGGTCGAGGCGGACGTGCTGTACGTGGACCACGGGGACGTGGCGACCAGCGCGGGCAGCGGCGCCGGCATCGATCTGTGCCTGCACCTCGTCCGGCGGGACCGCGGCGCCGCGTACGCCGCCGCGATCGCCCGCGGCATGGTGCTGCCGCCGCACCGGGAGGGCAGTCAGCTGCAGTACGCGGCGGAGCCCGCGGCCCCGGCCCGCGCGGACGCGTCGCTCGCGCCGGTACTGGAGTGGGCGCTGAGCCGGCTGGACGGCGAGCTGAGCGTGGCCCGGCTGGCCGAGCGGGCCGGGCTGTCGGAGCGGACGCTCGCCCGCCGGTTCGCCGAGCAGCTCGGCGTCAGTCCCGGACAGTGGCTGCTGGCCCGGCGCATCGACGCGGCGCGGGTGCTGCTGGAGGAGACCGACCTCGCGGTGGAGGCGGTGGCCGCGCGGGTCGGGCTCTCCTCGGCGGTCAATCTGCGGCGCCGTTTCCGCGCGGCGCTGGGGACCACGCCCGGCGCGTACCGGCGGGTGTTCGGCGAGCGGCGGTGAGGCGAGCGCGGTGATCCGTCCCGGAGACGGGGCGCCGTCACTTCTCCTTCTCCGGCCCCGGCCCGCCCCCGCCTGCGCTCTCTTCCCCGTCCCCGTCGTCGAGTTCGTTCTCCCGCTCGGCCTCCTCCCGCGCGTGGCGCAGCGGTTCGGCCTCGGCGCGGCGGCGCTCCTCGCGCTCCGCGCGGCCCGCCGCGGTCTCCAGCGAGGGCCAGACCCGGTCCAGCGCCGCGTTGACCGCCGCGCCGACCAGTACCGCGAAGGCCGAGACGCCGATCCACAGCAGGACCGCGACGGGCGCGGCGAGCGAGCCGTAGATCGTCGGGCCCTCGACCGTCGCGGCGAGGTAGACACGCAGCAGCAGGCTGCCCAGCAGCCACATCGCGAGCGCGACCACCGCGCCGGGGATGTCCTCCTGCCAGGGGGAGCGGACCGGTACGGACACGTGGTACAGCGTGGTCAGGAAGGCGACCGAGACCAGCAGGACGACCGGCCAGTACAGCGCCCGGATGACGTCCTCGCTGGACGGCAGCAGATGGACGACGGTGTCCGGGCCCGCGACCATCAGGGGCAGCGCGACCGCGCCGAGCACGAGCGCGACGAGGTAGAGGAAGAACGCCAGCAGGCGGGTGGCGACGATGCCGCGCCTGCCCTCCAGGCCGTACATGATCGTGATGGTGTCGACGAAGACGTTCAGCGCACGCGAGCCCGACCACAGGGCGATGGCGAAGCCGATCGAGATGACGTCGGGGCGACCGCCGCGGAAGATGTCGTCCAGCAGCGGCCGGGCGATCTCGTCGACGCCCTTGTCGGACAGCACGGCCGCGGACGCGGTGAGGATGTTCGCCCGGATCGTGTCGATGGTGTCGTGGCCGACCCACGGCTGCAGATAGCCCAGCAGCCCGATGAGGCCGAGGAACAGCGGGGGCAGCGAGAGCAGGCAGAAGAAGGCGGCCTCGGCGGCGAGGCCGGTGACGCGGTACTCCACGCAGGAGTGCACGGTGTCCTTGAGCAGCAGCCACCCGAGGCGGCGTTTCGGTACATGGCGGTACAGGACGCGAGCCCTGTGCAGACGGCCCGTGGGGCGCTCGGCTGGTTCGTTCGCTGGCTGCACCTCGCCACCGTATCCGGCAGGGCGGCGACGGCCCATGACGTGACGCCGCGCAGGGTGCCGGACCGGACGCCGCCGCCGCGCGGAAGCGGTGCCGCGCCGACTCGGCACCGCTTCCGGCGGGAGTGGCCGGCCCTGGCGAGGGCGGACCCGGTACGGAGGCCCGGTCCCCGGCGTACGGAAACGGCTCGCGCCCAGCCTTTCCGCTCGCACCCGGCGCGGCAACCGTTGCACGACGTTGCAACGGATCTGCCGATTCCGCCTCCGCCGGGCCCCGGCCCCGGCACGATGGGCCGCGGCGATACCCCAAAACAGCACAAGCGGAGCGATGTTGAGCACACGGCACCACGACAGGACCCGGACCCCCGTCCTGGCAGCGGCGCTGGACCCCCGGGAAGCGGCCCGCCGGCTGGCTTCCGTACGGGAGGCCACCCTCGCGGGGGACGAACCGCCCGACGGCCCCCGCAGCGTGATCGGGGAATCCTGGCGGCGGGTGATCGGCAGCGGCCTCGACCCGGACCGGGACCGCCGCGCGCGGCCGCTGTCCCTGACCGAGCTGGAGGAGCGCCGGGCCCGCTCGCAGCTGCTGCGGCTGCTGCCCGTACTGCACTCCCACCTCCTCCCGGCCGCGGACGCCGCGCAGCAGATCCTGGTGGTGACCGACCCCGAGGGCCGGGTGCTGTGGCGGGAGGGCGCGGCCCCGGTGCGCCGGATGGCCGACCGGCACGGCTTCGAGCCGGGCGCCGACTGGACCGAGGACGTGGTCGGCACGAACGGCATCGGTACCGCGCTGGTCACCCGCGCCCCGGTCCTGGTGCACTCCGCCGAGCACTACGTCCGCACCCACCACCAGTGGACCTGTGCCGGGGCGCCGCTGCACGACCCGCGCGACGGGCGGCTGCTGGGTGTGGTGGACCTCAGCGGCCCGGCGCACTCCTTCCATCCCACGACGCTCTCGCTGGTCTCCGCGGTCGCCCGGCTCGCCGAGTGCGAGGAGCGCACCCGGCACCTGGCCGCGCTGGACCGGCTGCGGGCGAGCGCCGCGCCGCTGCTCGCCCGGCTGGGCGGGCGGGCGCTGGCCGTGGACCGGGACGGCTGGACGGCCGCGGCCACCGGCACGGCGCCGCCCACGCGGATCGCGCTGCCCCGGTCGCCGCAGGCCGGCCCGCTGTGGCTGCCGCGGTACGGCGCCTGCGCGCTGGAGCCGCTGCCGGGCGGCTGGCTGGTGCGGATCGGGGAGGACGGGCCGCCGGGGCCCGCGCCGAGCCGGGTGGTGCTGGACCTCAGCGGCCGGGCCGGCTGGACGGTGACGGTCGGCGGCCCGGCCGGAAGCTGGACGCACGAGCTGAGCCCGCGCCACGCCGAGCTGCTCTTCACCCTGGCCGTCCACCCCGAGGGCCGCACGTCGGCGGAGCTGGCCCTCGACCTGTTCGGCGACGCCCGCCGCACGGCGACGGTCCGCGCGGAGCTCTCCCGGCTGCGCCGCACCCTCGGCTGCGTCCTCTCGCACCGCCCGTACCGCTTCGCCGACGAGGTCGACGTCGATCTGCGCCGCCCGCCGCGCGCGCCGGATCTCCTCCCCCACTCCACGGCGCCTTCGGTGGTCGCGGCGCGAGCGGGCTGCCGCTGAGGGCCGGGCCGCGTGGGCCGGTACCGGAGGCCCGGGCCGTCGCACCGCATGATTGGGTGACGGCCATGACCGAGACTGTCACCACCTGGTACCTGGAGCAGACCGCCCCGGCGGACCTCGTGCCCGCCGTCGAGCCGCCCGCCGAGCAGGAGGTCCGGATCGTGCTGTCCGGGACGCCGCTGCCCGAGTTCAGCCGGTTCCTGTACACGGCGGTGGGCGGGGACGTGACCTGGACGGACCGGCTGGCGTGGACGTACGCGGAGTGGGAGACGCACCTGAAGCAGCCCGGTACGGAGACATGGGTGGCGTACGAGCGGGGGACGCCGGCCGGGTTCATCGAGCTGCAGGCCCGGCCGGACGCGTCGGTGGAGATCGTCTACTTCGGCCTGATCCCGGCGTTCCGCGGCCGGCGGATCGGCGGCCATCTGCTCTCGTACGGCATCGCGCGCGCCTGGGACCTGGCCGATCGCCGGCCGGAGTGCGAGCCGACGAAGCGGGTGTGGGTGCACACCTGCAGCAAGGACGGCGAGTATGCGATGGCCAACTACCAGCGCCGCGGGTTCCGGGTGTACGACACGACCGTGACGGAGGAACCCGAGATGGCGGCGCCGGGCCCCTGGCCTGGCGCCTGAGCCACGCCCCGGGCGCCGGTCACCTCAAGCGGAACGTGACCGGCGCCACAATGTCTCACTTTTCAAGACATACTCGTCCGCATTTTGGACGACGGTGGACTGGTCCAAGACCGTCGTGACACGCTTCCGTCATGTCTCGAGCTGGAATTGCCTTGGTGAGTCGGCGCCACGTCGACCTTGCGCGCGTGTCCAGCGCCATCTGTCAGGCGCGCTGACGCTGTACCCACAGGGGTCGGCGACTCTGACCGGTAACCCCTGACAGCACCCAGCTCCACCGACTTTCCCGCCGTCCCCATCGTCGCGGACGTGCGACCACCCCTGATCCGGCAAGTCATGCCAAGGCGCGCTTCCACGCGTCGCGATCCGGCACGTCTTCGCAGGTCACAGTGGGTGCACCTTGCCTGAAACCGCATCCCCTGCAGCCGCCGAGAAGGACGTATCACCATGGCCGCCACTCCGGAACGCCCCGCCACGACCCGCCGCAAGGCCGGACGCCACCGCGGCGAGGGGCAGTGGGCCGTTGGTCACTTCACTCCGCTCAACGGCAATGAGCAGTTCAAGAAGGACGACGACGGTCTCAATGTGCGGACACGCATTGAGACGATCTACTCCAAGCGCGGCTTCGACTCGATCGACCCCAATGACCTGCGCGGACGGATGCGCTGGTGGGGCCTCTACACCCAGCGCAAGCCCGGCATCGACGGCGGCAAGACCGCGGTCCTGGAGCCGGAGGAGCTGGACGACAAGTACTTCATGCTGCGCGTGCGCGTGGACGGCGGCCGGCTGACCGTCGCGCAGCTCCGCGCCATCGGCGAGGTCTCCGAGCAGTACGCCCGCGGCACCGCGGACATCACCGACCGGCAGAACATCCAGCTCCACTGGATCCGCATCGAGGACGTCCCCGCCATTTGGGAGAAGCTCGAGAGCGTCGGGCTGTCCACGACCGAGGCATGCGGCGACTGCCCACGTGTGATCATCGGCTCCCCGGTAGCCGGCATCGCCGCCGACGAGATCATCGACGGCACCCCGGCCGTGAACGAGATCCACGAGCGCTACATCGGCAGCAAGGAGTTCTCCAACCTGCCGCGCAAGTTCAAGACCGCGGTCTCGGGATCCCCTGTCCAGGATGTGGTCCACGAGATCAACGACGTGGCCTTCGTGGGCGTGAACCACCCCGAGCACGGCCCCGGCTTCGACCTCTGGGTCGGCGGCGGCCTGTCCACCAACCCCAAGCTCGCCCAGCGCCTGGGCACCTGGGTGCCGCTGGACGAGGTCGCGGACGTCTGGGCCGGTGTCGTCGGCATCTTCCGTGACTACGGCTACCGCCGGCTGCGCAACCGCGCCCGGCTGAAGTTCCTGGTCGCCGACTGGGGCGTGGAGAAGTTCCGGCAGGTGCTGGAGGACGAGTACCTGAAGCGGAAGCTGGTCGACGGCCCCGCGCCCGAGGCGCCCACCTCGAAGTGGCGCGACCACATCGGCGTCCACAAGCAGCAGGACGGCCGCTTCTACGTGGGCTTCGCGCCGCGCGTCGGCCGCGTCGACGGCAAGACGCTCACCAAGCTCGCCGAGCTGGCCGCCGAGCACGGCTCGGACCGCCTCAACACCACCGTCGAGCAGAAGATGATCATCCTCGACGTGACCGAGGACCAGGTCGACTCGCTGGTCGCCGGGCTGGAGGCGCTGGACTTCCAGGTCAAGGCGTCGCCGTTCCGGCGCGGCACGATGGCCTGCACCGGCATCGAGTTCTGCAAGCTGGCCATCGTCGAGACCAAGGGCCGCGGCGCGTCCCTCATCGACGAGCTGGAGCGCCGGATGCCGGACTTCCAGGAGCCGGTCACCATCAACCTCAACGGCTGCCCGAACGCCTGCGCCCGTATCCAGACCGCGGACATCGGTCTCAAGGGCCAGCTCGTCCTGGACGACAACGGCAACCAGGTCGAGGGCTACCAGGTGCACCTGGGCGGCGCGCTGGCCCTGGAGGCCGGCTTCGGCCGCAAGGTCCGCGGCCTGAAGGTCACCGCCGATGAACTCCCCGACTACGTCGAGCGGGTGCTGCGCAACTTCGAGGCGGAGCGCACCGACGGCGAGCGGTTCGCCCAGTGGGCGGCCCGTGCCGAAGAGGGTGCTCTCAAGTGAGTGAGCGCGCCGCTCCGTTCTTCTGCCCTTACTGCGGGGACGAGGACCTGCGGCCTTCGGAGGAAGGCCACGGGGCCTGGGAATGCCGGTCCTGCAGCCGGGCCTTCCGGCTGAAGTTCCTGGGGCTGCTGAGCCCGGGGACCGCCAACTCCCCCGCCACCGACGGAGGTACACAGTGACCACCGCAACCGACGCCCAGCAGACCGCACGCGCCGAAGACCTTCAGGCGCTCGCCGAGCAGGCGGGCCGCGACCTGGAGGACGCCTCGGCGCTGGAGATCCTCAAGTGGGCCGCCGAGACCTTCGGTCCGCGCTTCTGCGTCACCTCCTCGATGGAGGACGCGGTCGTCGCGCACCTGGCCTCGCGGGCCTTCCCCGGCGTGGACGTGGTGTTCCTGGACACCGGCTACCACTTCCCGGAGACCCTCGGTACCCGGGACGCGGTCGCGGAGGTGATGGACGTCAACGTCATCACCCTGAAGCCGCGTCAGACGGTGGCCGAGCAGGACGCCGAGCACGGGCCGAAGCTGCACGACCGCAACCCGGACCTGTGCTGCGCGCTGCGCAAGGTCAAGCCGCTCGAAGAGGGCCTGACGGCGTACGACGCGTGGGCGACGGGCCTGCGCCGGGACGAGTCGCCCACCCGGGCGAACACCCCGGTCGTCGGCTGGGACGCCAAGCGCCAGAAGGTGAAGGTCTCGCCGATCGCGAAGTGGACGCAGGCCGACGTGGACGCCTACGTCACCGAGCACGGCGTGCTCACCAACCCGCTGCTCCAGGACGGCTACGCCTCGGTCGGCTGCGCCCCCTGCACGCGGCGCGTGCTGGAGGGCGAGGACGTCAGGGCCGGCCGCTGGGCCGGCAGCAACAAGACCGAGTGCGGACTGCACGGATAGCGCGGCACGCACGATGACGGACACTCAGGAGATATCCATGACGGGCGCCACGATCTGGCTGACCGGTCTGCCGAGCGCGGGCAAGACGACCATCGCGCACGAACTGGCCGGCAAGCTGCGCGGCGAGGGCCACCGCGTCGAGGTGCTCGACGGCGACGAGATCCGGGAGTTCCTCTCCGCGGGCCTCGGCTTCAGCCGGGAGGACCGGCACACCAACGTCCAGCGCATCGGCTTCGTCGCCGAGCTGCTGGCCAGCAACGGCGTCAAGGCGCTGGTGCCGGTGATCGCACCGTACGCGGACAGCCGGGAGGCGGTGCGCAAGCGCCACCAGACCGAGGGCACCGCGTACCTGGAGGTGCACGTCGCGACGCCCGTCGAGGTGTGCTCCGAGCGCGATGTGAAGGGCCTGTACGCCAAGCAGGCGGCGGGCGAGATCTCCGGGCTGACCGGCGTCGACGACCCGTACGAGGCCCCCGAGTCGCCCGATCTGCGGATCGAGTCGCACACCCAGACCGTGCAGGAGTCCGCGGCGGCGCTGCACGCGCTGCTCACCGAAAGGGGACTGGCATGACGACGGCAACGGCCATCACCGGTACCGGCCCGACCCCGGAGGGCGACGACTCTCCGTACGCGCTGTCCCACCTGGACGCGCTGGAGTCGGAGGCGGTGCACATCTTCCGTGAGGTGGCGGGCGAGTTCGAGCGGCCGGTGATCCTCTTCTCCGGCGGCAAGGACTCCATCGTCATGCTGCACCTGGCGCTGAAGGCGTTCGCGCCCGCGTCATCGACCGAGGTGAGCTGCGCGAGCGCCCCGACGGTACGCGGAACCCGCTGCAGACCGTTCCGCTGCTGGACGCCATCGACAAGGGCCGCTACGACGCGGTCTTCGGCGGTGGCCGCCGGGACGAGGAGAAGGCCCGCGCCAAGGAGCGCGTCTTCTCGCTGCGCACCGAGTTCGGCGGCTGGGACCCGCGCCGGCAGCGCCCGGAGCTGTGGCAGCTCTACAACGGCCGGCACTCCCCCGGTGAGCACGTCCGGGTCTTCCCGCTCTCCAACTGGACCGAGCTGGACGTGTGGCAGTACATCGGCCGCGAGAAGATCGAGCTGCCCGCGATCTACTACGCGCACGAGCGCGAGGTCTTCGCCCGCAACGGCATGTGGCTGGCGCCGGGCGAGTGGGGCGGCCCGAAGGAGGGCGAGCGGGTCGAGAAGCGGCTGGTGCGCTACCGCACGGTCGGCGACATGTCCTGCACCGGCGCGGTGGACTCCGATGCGGCCGACAACGACGCCGTGATCGCGGAGATCGCCGCCTCCCGGCTCACCGAGCGGGGCGCCACGCGGGCCGACGACAAGATGTCCGAGGCCGCCATGGAGGACCGTAAGCGCGAGGGGTACTTCTAACCATGAGCACTGTTACTGACGGCGTCATCGACGCCGGCGCGACCTCGCTGCTGCGGTTCGCCACCGCGGGCTCCGTCGACGACGGCAAGTCCACCCTGGTCGGGCGGCTGCTGCACGACTCCAAGTCGGTCCTTGCGGACCAGCTGGAGGCCGTGGAGCACGCCTCCCGCAACCGCGGTCAGGAGGCGCCGGACCTGGCGCTGCTGACCGACGGGCTGCGCGCCGAGCGCGAGCAGGGCATCACCATCGATGTCGCCTACCGCTACTTCGCCACGCCCCGGCGGCGGTTCATCCTCGCCGACACCCCGGGCCATGTGCAGTACACCCGCAACATGGTCACCGGCGCCTCCACCGCCGAGCTGGCCGTGGTGCTGGTCGACGCCCGCAACGGTGTCGTCGAGCAGACCCGCCGGCACGCGGCGGTCGCCGCGCTGCTGCGCGTCCCGCACGTGGTCCTCGCGGTGAACAAGATGGACCTGGTGGACTACCAGGAGTCGGTCTTCGCGGCCATCGCCGAGGAGTTCACCACCTACGCCGCCTCGCTGGGCGTCCCGGAGATCACCACGATCCCGATCTCGGCGCTGGCCGGGGACAACGTGGTGACCCCGTCGGCGAACATGGACTGGTACGGCGGCCCGACGGTGCTGGAGCACCTGGAGACGGTGCCGGTCACCCACGACCCCAGCGCCGATGTGGCCCGCTTCCCGGTCCAGGTGGTCATCCGGCCGCAGACCGCCGAGCACCCCGACTATCGCGGTTACGCGGGCCAGATCGCCTCCGGCGTGCTGCGCGTCGGCGAGCGCGTGAAGGTGCTGCCCTCGGGCGCCACCTCCACCATCGAGGGCATCGACGCACTGGGCGAGTCGGTGGACGTGGCCTGGGCGCCGCAGTCGGTGACCATCCGGCTCACCGATGACCTGGACATCTCCCGCGGTGACCTGATCGCCCCGGCCGACGCCGCGCCAGCCGTGAGCCAGGACATCGAGGCGACCATCTGCCACGTCGCGGACCGGCCGCTCGTCGAGGGCCAGCGGGTGCTGCTCAAGCACACCACCCGCACGGTCAAGGCAATCGTCAAGGAGATCCGCTCCCGGCTCACGCTGGACGACCTGTCCCAGCACCCGGCGCCGGGCGAGCTGGTCGCCAACGACATCGGCCGGATCAGGGTCCGTACCGCCGAGCCGCTGCCGGTGGACGCCTACGCGGACTCCCGGCGCACCGGCTCGTTCCTGCTCATCGACCCGTCCGACGGTACGACGCTGACCGCCGGCATGGCCGGTACCGCGTTCGCCGAGGACGCCGAGGCGGCCCGCGCCCAGCAGGCGGCCGACGACGAGGGCTGGGACTTCTAGTCATGGCGGGCGAGGCGTTCTCGACGTTCGCGAAGGAGGGCGGCCGGATCGGCAGCGGCGCCCTCGGCAGCGGGCAGGGCGGAGTCGGCCGATGTGTGCGCTGACGCCGCTCCGCTCCGCCCTGCCCGCAGGACCCTTCCGAAGACCACCTGACCTGCCGGGCGCGCCCTAGCCAAGGGGCGCGTACCGCCCGGCCCACCGAGAGGAACCCCTCCCGTGCTGCCTGCCGCTCGCCCCCGCTCCACCGCCCGCCGCCTGCTGGCGGCGGCCGCCGCCGTCCCGCTGCTGATCGGGGCGCTGGGGGCCTGCGGTTACGGCTCCAAGGCGCCGACGACCGGGAACAAGGTCGCCGCCAAGGGCCCGAAGACCGACGGTCTGGACGCGGTGAAGGTCGGGTACTTCGGCAACGTCACACACGCGACGCCGATGGTGGACCGGCAGAAGGGCTTCATTCAGAAGGAGCTGGGCGGCACGCAGGTCAAGCCGTACATCTTCAACGCCGGCCCCTCGGAGATCGAGGCGCTGAACGCGGGGACGATCGACATCGGCTGGATCGGGCCGTCCCCGGCGATCAACGGGTACGTGCAGTCGCACGGCAAGAACCTGAAGATCATCGGCGGCTCGGCGTCCGGTGGCGTCTCGCTCGTGGTGAACCCGAAGAAGATCAAGTCCGAGAAGGACCTGAAGGGCAAGCGGATCGCCACCCCGCAGCTCGGCAACACCCAGGACGTCGCGCTCCTGAACTACCTGCACGAGAAGGGTTACCAGGTCGACCCGGACACCGGTAAGGGCGAGGTCGGGGTCCTCCGGCAGGACAACAAGGAGATCCCGAACACCTTCCGGCAGGGCGGCGTGGACGGCGCGTGGGTGCCCGAGCCGACCGCGTCCAAGCTGGTCGCCGAGGGCGGCCGCACGCTGCTGGACGAGAAGCAGCTCTGGAAGGACGGCAAGTTCGTCATCACGAACATCGTCGTCCGCCAGCAGTTCCTCAAGGAACACCCCAAGGCCGTCGAGGCGGTGCTGCGCGGCTCGGTTCAGACCAACGACTGGATCAAGGGCCACCCGGGCGAGGCCGCCCAGGCGGTCAACGCCTCGCTCGCCGACCCCAAGGTGTCCGGCACCCCGCTGTCCGACAAGGTGCTCAACTCCGCCTTCCGGAACGTCGAGGTCACCGACGACCCGCTGGCCGCCACCCTCAAGGACGAGGCGCGGCACGCGGTCACGTCCGGGCTGCTCAAGAAGCCCGACCTGCACGGCATCTACGACCTCCGGCTGCTCAACAAGGTCCTCAAGGCCGAGGGCAGGCCCCCGGTCGGCGCCGCCGGACTCGGCGCGCAGTAACCGATCGATCCGTACGGTTCCCAGGAGGTGACACCGATGACGACCCCTACTCTCACCCAGCAGGCCGCCACGGCCGGCACGCAGGAGACGGCGGGCTACGCGGCGCGTATCGACCACGTCTCGAAGTCCTTCGGCCGCCCCGGCGCGCAGCAGCACGTACTGGACGACATCACGGTCGATGTCGCGCCGGGCGAGTTCGTCTGCCTCCTGGGCGCGTCGGGCTGCGGCAAGTCCACGCTGCTCAACCTCGTCGCGGGGCTCGACAGGCCGACCGCCGGGAGCATCGACGTGCCCGGCAGCCGCCCGGCCCTGATGTTCCAGGAGCACGCGCTCTTCCCCTGGCTCACCGCCGGCAAGAACATCGAGCTGGCCCTGAAGCTGCGCGGCACGCCGCGCGCCGACCGCCGCGACGAGGCCGAGCGGCTGCTGGAGCTGGTACGGCTGAAGGGCGCATACGGCAAGCGGGTGCACGAGCTGTCCGGCGGTATGCGGCAGCGGGTCGCGATGGCCCGCGCGCTCGCCCAGGACAGCGGACTGCTGCTGATGGACGAGCCGTTCGCCGCGCTGGACGCCATCACCCGTGACGTGCTGCACGACGAGCTGACCCGCATCTGGGAAGAGACGAAGCTCTCCGTCCTCTTCGTCACGCACAACGTCCGCGAGGCGGTCCGGCTGGCCGAGCGCGTCATCCTGCTGTCCTCCCGGCCCGGGCGGATCGCCCGGCAGTGGGAGGTCGACATTCCGCAGCCGCGCCGCATCGAGGACGCCGCCGTCGCCGAGCTCTCCGTAGAGATCACCGAACAGCTCCGTGGGGAGATCCGCCGCCATGGCCAGCACTGAGACCACCACCGAAACCCGCAACGCGGCCGACGCCAAGGCTGCCGACGCACGCGGGAGCGAGACCGCGGGGCTGGAGGCCGGGCTCGACGCGCTGGAGACGCGGGCCGTCAGCCGCCCGCCCGTGCTGCGCACGCTGCTCTCCAAGGTCGTGCCGCCCGTCGTCGCCGTCGTGATCGTGCTGGCCCTGTGGCAGCTCGCCTACCACTTCGAGCTCAAGGCGCACTACCAGCTCCCCAGCCCGCTGGACGTGTGGGGCTCGCTGCGGGAGAAGTGGCTGGAGGGCACGCTCCTCAGCTACGTGTGGGAGTCGGTCTCGCGCGGCGCGCTCGGCTTCGCCGCCTCGCTGGTCATCGGCACGCCGCTGGGCCTGCTGGTGGCCCGGGTCCGCCCGGTGCGCGCGGCGATCGGCCCGATCCTCTCCGGCCTGCAGTCGCTGCCGTCGGTGGCCTGGGTGCCCGCCGCGATCATCTGGTTCGGCATCACCGACGCCACGATCTACGCGGTCGTGCTGCTGGGCGCGGTGCCGTCCATCGCCAACGGCCTGGTCTCCGGTGTGGACCAGATCCCGCCGCTCTTCCTGCGCGCGGGCCGCACGATCGGCGCGACCGGCATGAAGGGCGTACGGCACGTGCTGCTGCCCGCCGCGCTGCCCGGCTACATCTCGGGCCTGAAGCAGGGCTGGGCGTTCTCCTGGCGCTCGCTGATGGCCGCCGAGCTGATCGCCACCTCGCCGGACCTCGGCGCGGGCCTCGGCCAACTGCTGGACCAGGGCCGGGTGGGCTCGGACATGTCCCTCGTACTCGCCGCGATCCTGCTCATCCTGGTCGTCGGCATCGGCATCGAGCTGCTGATCTTCGCACCGATCGAGCGCCGCGTGCTGCGCAGCCGCGGACTGCTTCCCAACGCCCGCTGACACCCCGTCGACCCCGTCGAAGGAAACCACCGCCATGCGACCCCATCTGCTCGCCCCCACCTCCGGCACCGCCTCGGCCGCCGGCCGGTGCGGGCTGCGCGAACGGCCGGCGCTGCTGGTCGTCGCGCACGGCAGCCGGGACCCGCGGCACGCGGCGACCGTCGGCGCGCTGTGCGAGCGGGTCCGGGCGCTCCACCCGGAACTGCGCGTCGAGGTCGGTTACCTGGACTTCAACGCGCCGAGCGTGCCGCAGGTGCTGGAGCGGCTGCACGCGGACGGCGTACGGGAGGTGGTCGCGCAGCCGCTGCTGCTCAACCGCGCCTTCCACGCCAAGACCGACATCCCCTCGGTGCTGCGCGAGACCTGCGCGCGGCTGCCCCGCCTGAGCGTCCAGCAGGCGGCTGTCCTCGGTCCGGCGCCGCTGCTGGTGGGCGCGCTGGAGCGGCGGCTCAGTGAGGCGGGGCTCTCCCCCGCCGACCGTGCCTCGACCGGGGTCGTACTGGCCTCGGCGGGCTCTTCAGACCCGGAGGCGATCGCAGTGATCGCTGAAATCGCGCGGGAGTGGCGGCGTACCACTGGTTGGTGTGCCGTGCGGCCTGCGTTCGCCTCCGCATCCCTTCCCCGTACGGAGGACGCCGTGCGGGAACTGCGGGCGGAAGGCGTGGCGCGGATCGCCGTCGCGCCGTACGTCATCGCGCCGGGCCGGCTGCCGGACCGCATCGTGGCCGGGGCCCGGGAGGCGGGCGCCGACCTGCTCGCCGACGTGCTGGGCCCGGCCCCGGAGCTGGCGCACCTGCTGGCGCTGCGGTACGCGGAGACACTGCGACGGCCGGCGCCGGCGCTGACGGCCTGAGATCCGGTGACTAGCCCTGCCAGTGGGCGGGGCGGACCAGGGACTCGGGCAGCCCGGTTTGCGCGTCGCCCCTGGCCGCGTTGAGCTGGGCCTGGGTGAGGAAGACGGCGCCGGTCAGGTCGGCGCCCCTCAGGTCCGCGTCCCGGAGGTCCGCGCCGATCAGGTCGGCGGAGCGGAGGTCGGCGCCCGACAGGTCAGCCGCGATCAGGCACGCGCCGCGCAGACTGGCGCCCTTCAGGTTCGTGCCCCGCAGCCGGGCGCCGAAGAGGTCGGCGCCGCGGTGGTTCTTCTTCTTGCCGGGGACGGCGTCACGTATCAGCTCCCCGGCGCGCACGAGCAGCGCGTTGACCTCCTGGCGGACCGCCTCGGTGTCCAGCTCCGCCAGCACGTCGGCGGGGCCGAGCGTGAGCCGTTCCAGGTCCTGGGACGCGCGGCGGAGCCCGGCGTGCACCGGCCGGCACTCGGGCCGGTCCAGCACCTCGGTCACGTAGGCGAGCAGCTCGTGGAGCTGCCGCATCACGGGGAAGACGGCGAACATCTGCCGGGCGCTGTCCGGGTTCTGCCGCCAGTCCCGTCCCCCGAACGTCACCTGCGAGACCTTCTGCCCCGCGCCGAAGCAGTCGAAGACCGTGCAGCCGCGGAAGCCCTTGTCCCGGAGCTGTGCGTGGATGCCGCAGCGGAAGTCGGCCCGCAGGTTGGCGCAGGGCGTACCGGCGTCCTTGTCCGCCGCGAAGTCGTTCGACGCGGCGAAGGGCAGCGCGACGCAGCACAGCCCGAAGCACTGTGCGCAGTCCGCCTGGAGGTCGGCTGGGGGCATTCCTGTTCGTTCTCCTGCCACCGGGCGGGCGCGACTCGCTGCCGCGCCCGGGTCGAACTCCCATTCTCCCCCACGGCCTCCGTCTCAGTGCACGCTCAGCGCACCCCGAAGGAATGCACGGTCGTCGTCCGGTAGGTCTGGCCCGGACGCAGCACCGTGGCGGGGAAGGACGGCCGGTTGGGCGAGTCGGGGAAGTGCTGCGTCTCCAGGCAGAGGCCGTCGGCCTGGCGGTAGAGCGCGCCGGAGGTGCCGCGCAGCGTGCCGTCCAGCCCGTTGCCGCTGTAGAACTGCACGCCGGGCTCGGTGGTGGCGATGCCCATGACGCGGCCCGACGCCGGGTCGGCGAGCGTCACGGCGTACTCGGGGGTGGCCGTGACGCCCTTGTCCAGTACGAAGTTGTGGTCGTAGCCGCCGCCGAAGACGAGCTGCTGATGGCCCTGGCGGATGTCCCGGCCGATCGGCTTGGCGCGCCGGAAGTCGAAGGGGGTGCCTGCCGCCTTCGGCAGCTCGCCGGTGGGGATGAGGGTGTCGTCGACGGGGGTGTAGCGGGAAGCCGCGATCCGCAGGGTGTGGCCGAGGACGTCACCGCTGCCCTCGCCCGCCAGGTTGAAGTAGGTGTGGTTGGTGAGGTTGACGACCGTGGCCTTGTCCGTCGTCGCCTCGTACGAGATGCGGAGGTCGCCGCGGCGGTCGAGGACGTAGTCGACGCGGACGGCCAGGGTGCCGGGATAGCCCATCTCACCGTCCGGACTGACGCGCCGCAGAGTGAGACCGCTGCCGTCCCCGCCGGCGTACGGCTCGACGTCCCACACCCGCTTGTCGAAGCCCCGGTCGCCGCCGTGCAGGCTGTTCGGCCCGTCGTTGACGGGCAGGTGGTAGGTCCGGCCGTCGAGGGTGAAGGTGCCGCGCGCGATGCGGTTGCCGTAGCGGCCGATCAGGGCGCCGAAGTACGTGCCCGCGGTGAGATAGGGGGCGAGTTCGCCGAAGCCGAGCGACACGTTGGCCACGCGGCCGTGGCGGTCGGGGATCTCCAGGGTCTGGACGATGCCGCCGTAGGACAGCACGCCGAGCCGGGTGCCGCCGCTCTCCACCGTCCAGCGGTCGACGCGGGTGCCGTCGGGGAGGGTGCCGAAGTGTTCCTTGTGCGGGCGGCCGCCTCGCGCGGCGGGCGCCGCGGCGAAGGCCGGTCCGGCGCCGACGGCGGTCGCCGCGAGCCCGGCGGCCGCCGCGGCCATCACGGTACGTCTGCTGGTCGTCATCGCTGTCTCCTCGGGAAGTCCGGAAGCGTACGGGTCAGGAACCGGCCTTGCGCTTGTTGTAGATGTCGAAGCCGACCGCCGCGAGCAGCACCAGCCCCTTGATGACCTGCTGGTAGTCCGTGCCGATGCCGACGAGCGACATGCCGTTGTTGAGGACGCCGAGGACGAGGCCGCCGATCACGGCGCCCATCACCGTGCCGACGCCACCGCTCATCGAGGCGCCGCCGATGAACGAGGCGGCGATCGCCTCCAGTTCGAAGTTCAGGCCGGCCTGCGTGGTGCCCGCGTTCAGCCGCGCCGCGTACACACAGCCCGCGAGCGCCGCCAGGACGCCCATGTTCACGAACACCAGGAAGGTGACGCGCTTGTCCTTCACACCCGACAGCTTCGCCGCCGCCTTGTTGCCGCCCAGCGCGTACACATGGCGGCCGATCACGGCGTTGCGCATGACGTACCCGAGGGCGAGCAGCAGCGCGCACATCACCAGCATCACGACCGGCACGCCGTGGAAGCTCGCCAGGGTCAGTGTGAAGGCGACGACGGCCGCGGTGAGCGCGACGCACTTGGTGGCCCACAGTCCGGTGGGCAGCACGTCGAGGTCCAGGGCGAGCTGGCGGCGCCGGTCGCGCCACTCGCGCAGCAGCAGGAAGACAACGGCGGCGAGCCCGAGGAGCAGGGTGGGGTTGTGGTACTGGGTGTACGGGCCCATCTCCGGGATGAAGCCCTTGGCGAGGTTCTGGAAGCCCTCGGGGAACGGGGCGAGGGACTGGCCCTCGAGCACGATCTGCGTCAGGCCGCGGAAGAGCAGCATGCCGGCCAGGGTGACGATGAAGGACGGGATGCCGACGTAGGCGATGAAGAAGCCCTGCCAGGCGCCCGCGACCGCGCCGATCAGCAGCGACAGCACCAGTGCCAGGACCCAGGGCACGTCCTGTTTCACCATCATCACCGCCGACATGGCGCCGACGAAGGCGACCAGTGAGCCGACGGACAAGTCGATGTGGCCCGCGATGATGATGATCATCATGCCCATGGCCAGGATCAGGATGTAGCTGTTCTGCTGGATCAGGTTGGAGACGTTGTTCGGCAGCAGCAGCGTGCCGTCGGTCCATATCTGGAACAGCACGACGATGAAGGCCAGCGCGGTGAGCATGCCGTACTGGCGCATGTTGTTCCGCACGCTCTGCACCAGCAGCGCGCCGGCCGAGCGGACGGCGGACGGGACCGCGGTGTCGGAGTCCTTGGGTGGGGTGGTCGTGGTCGTCATCGCGGGCCTCAGCTTCTGTTCATGGTCATCTGGCGCATCAGGACTTCCTGCGTGGCGTCAGCGCGGGCGACCTCGCCGGTCAGCCGGCCCTCGGCCATGGTGTAGATCCGGTCGCACATGCCGAGCAGCTCCGGCAGTTCGGAGGAGATGAAGAGCACCGCCTTGCCCTGTGCCGCGAGCCGGTCGATGACGGTGTAGATCTCGTACTTGGCGCCGACGTCGATGCCGCGGGTCGGCTCGTCGAGGATCAGCACTTCGGGGTCGGCGTGGATCCACTTGCTGAGCACGACCTTCTGCTGGTTGCCGCCGGAGAGCCGCCCCACCTGCTCGAAGACCGTGGGCGCCTTGATGTTCATCGAAGTGCGGTAGCGCTCGGCGACGGACCGCTCGTGGTGTTCGTCCACGGCGCCCCGGCGCGTCATGCCGCGCAGCGAGGCCAGTGAGATGTTCCGGTGGATGGTGTCGATGAGGTTCAGGCCGTACTGCTTGCGGTCCTCGGTGACATACGCGATCCCGGCGGCGATGGCGGCGGGCACGGTCGCGGTGTTCACCTCACGGCCGCCGACCGCCACCGTCCCGCCCTCGTGGATCCCGTACGAGCGGCCGAAGACGGACATCGCGAGTTCGGTGCGGCCCGCGCCCATCAGGCCCGCGATGCCGACGATCTCGCCGCGCCGTACGGTCAGCGACGCGCCGTCGACGACCTTGCGGGTCCGGTCGACCGGGTGCCGCACGCTCCAGTCCCGTACGGTCAGCGCGATCTCCCCGGCGTCCTCTCCCTCGTACTCCGTGCGGTCGGGGAAGCGGTGGTCCAGGTCGCGGCCGACCATGCCGCGGATGATGCGGTCCTCCGACAGCTCCGCCGCGTCTTCGGGGCGCGCCCGTACGGTCAGCGTCTCGATGGTCCGGCCGTCGCGCAGGATCGTCACCGCGTCGGCGATCTCCCGGATCTCGTTGAGCTTGTGGGAGATGATGATGCAGGCGATGCCCTGGTCGCGCAGCTCGCGGATCAGGGCCAGGAGGGTGGCGCTGTCCTCGTCGTTGAGGGCCGCGGTCGGCTCGTCGAGGATGAGCAGCCGCACTTCCTTCGACAGCGCCTTGGCGATCTCGACGAGCTGCTGCTTGCCGACGCCGATGTCGGCGACGGGGGTCTGCGGGTTCTCGCGCAGCCCGACGCGCTTGAGCAGCTTGGCAGCGCCGCTGAGGGTGGTGGGCCAGTCGATGAGGCCGCGCCGGCCCTGCTCGTTGCCGAGGAAGATGTTCTCCGCGATCGAGAGGAAGGGGATGAGCGCCAGCTCCTGATGGATGATCACGATGCCGTGCCGCTCGCTGGCGTTGATGTCCTTGAAGGCCACCGGCTCGCCCTCGAAGCGGATCTCGCCCTCGTAACTGCCGTGCGGGTGCACCCCGCTGAGGACCTTCATCAGCGTCGACTTGCCCGCGCCGTTCTCCCCGCAGATGGCGTGGATCTCGCCGGCCCGCACGGTCAGGGTCACCTCGGAGAGGGCGGTGACCCCGGGGAAGGTCTTGGTGATGCCGCGCATCTCCAGTACGGGACGCTCCGACGTGGCGTCGCGGGCCGTCACTTGAGCTGTCCTGCGGTGAAGTAGCCCTCGTCGACGAGGAGTCCGGTGTTGGACTTGTCGACGGAGACCGGGTCGAGGAGGTAGGCCGGGACGATCCGCTTGCCGTTGTCGTAGTCGGTGGTGTTGTTGACCTGCGGCTTCTTGCCGGTCAGCACCGCGTCGCCCATCTGGACGGCCTGCTTGGCGAGCTTGCGGGTGTCCTTGAACACCGTCTGGGTCTGCTCGCCCCGGATGATGGACTTCACCGAGGCCAGCTCGGCGTCCTGCCCGGTGACGACCGGCAGGTCCTTGCCGCGGTAACCGGCGCTCTTGAGCGCGGAGATGATGCCGATCGACATCCCGTCATACGGCGAGAGGACCGCGTCGACCTTCTCGTCGCCGTAGCTCTTGCTGATGAGGTCGTCCATGCGCTTCTGTGCGATGCCGCCGTTCCAGTCCTGCGTGGTCGCCTGGTTCATCTTCGTCTGCTTGCTGCGCACGACGAGCTGTCCGGAGTCGAAGTAGGGCTTGAGGACCTTCATGGCCCCGCTCCAGAAGTACTTTGTGTTGTTGTCGTTCGGCGAGCCGGCGAACAGCTCGATGCTGTAGTGCTCACTCGCGCCCTTGTCGGGCTTCTTGAGCTTCAACTGGTCGAGGATGTACTGCCCTTGGAGGCGGCCGACCTTCTCGTTGTCGAAGGACGCGTAGTAGTCGACGTAGGGCGTGCCCAGGATGAGCCGGTCGTACGAGATCACGGGGATGCCGGCGTCGTGTGCGCGCTTGAGGACCTCGGTGAGCGCGGAGCCGTTGATCGCCGCGACCACCAGCAGCCGGTGACCCTTGGTGATCATGTTCTCGATCTGGGCGACCTGGTTCTCGACCTTGTCGTCGCCGTACTGGAGGTCGGTCTTGTACCCGGCCTTGCGGAACTGCTCGGCCATGTTCTTGCCGTCGGCTATCCACCGTTCGGAGGACTTGGTGGGCATCGCCAGGCCGATGGTGCCGCCCTTGCCGGTGTCCGGCTTGTAGCGGCTGCCGCCGCGGGCCTCCTGACCGCAGGCGGTGAGCGAGCCGATGAGGAGGACGGCGGCCAGGATGGCGGCTCGTCTGCGGGTGGGCATGGGTGGGGTTCCCTTCGGATGGTGGGGCGGAGCACGCGGCGGCCGGGCCGGGCGGGTTGGTCGTGCCTAGGGGTGCAGCAGTACCTTTCCGGCGCCCGGCGCCATCGCCTCCGCGAAGCCCTCCAGCGGCAGGCGGTGGGTGACCAGGGGCAGCAGGTCCAGCAGTCCGGCGTCGAAGGCGCGCACGGCGTGTGCCCAGGCGGCGGGCGGGGCGCCGAAGACGGTCCGCACCTCGGTCTGGCGGACGACCAGGTCGGTGGGGTCCAGGCCGGTGGCGCCCGGGGCCGGGAGGCCGGTGAGGACCAGCCGGCCGCCGCGGCGGAGCAGTCCGGCCCCGGTGCGGGCCGCGTCGGCCGATCCGGCGGCCTCGATGACCACGTCGAAGTCGTCCGGCAGCGGCTCGTCAGCGGTACGGAAGGAGGTCGCCCCGAAGTCGTGAGCGAGCTTCTCCCGGTCCCGGCCGAGGCCGACCACCAGCAGCTCGGCGGGCGATGCCGCGGCCAGGAACTGTACGGCGATCATGCCGAGCGTGCCCGTGCCGACCACCGCCACCCGCTCCCCCGGCCGCGCTTCGGCCTTCAGCGCCGCGGCCGCGACACAGGCCGCGGGCTCCAGGAGCGCGGCGGCCGTGAGGTCGGCGCCGTCGGCGAGCGGATGCAGCAGCCGGGCGGGCAGCACCAGCGTGTCGGCCATCGCGCCGGGCTGCGTGAACCCGGTCTCCTCGTACCCGGCCGTGCACAGCGTCGTCTCGCCCGCATGGCAGCGGGCGCACACCTGGCAGTTGCGGAAGCCCTCACCGACGGTCTTCCGGCCCAGCAGCGCCTCCGGCACGCCGTGGCCGACCGCCTCGACCGTGCCGGACCACTCATGCCCGGGGACCACCGGGTACCGCACGTACCCCGCCGGGCGCGTGCCCTGGTACAGCTCGCGGTCGCTGCCGCAGACACCGGAAGCGTGCACCCGGACGCGGACCTCGCCGGGGCCCGGCGCGGCCGGCTCGGCCTCTTCGAAGTGGTACGAGCCGGGCGCGTCCAGGACGAGCGCGCGGCCGGTCACCGGCCGGCCCCGGTGGGGTCGCGCTTCTCCCAGCCCTCGGCCCAGAGGTCGAACCGGGCCTGCTGCTGCGGGAATTCGGCGGCGGCGTCGGTGTCCAGCTCGACGCCCAGACCCGGCGCTTCGGAGAGCTGGAAGTAGCCGTCGACGACCTGCGGGGCGCCCTTCACGACCTTCTTGATCTCCGCGTCGGCGAAGTCGTTGAAGTGCTCCAGGATCTTGAAGTTCGGGGTGCAGCCGGCGACCTGGAGGGAGGCGGCGGTGAGCACCGAGCCGCCGACGTTGTGCGGCGCGACCAGCATGTAGTGGGTCTCGGCGGTGGCGGCGAGCTTGCGGGTCTCCAGGATGCCGCCGAGGTGGCCGACGTCGGGCTGGATGATGTCGACGGCCTGCGACTCGAAGAGCTCGCGGAATTCGATGCGGTCGTGGATGCGCTCGCCGGTGGCGACCGGGATGTCGACCTTGGCGGCGACCTTCTCCAGCGCCTTGAGGTTCTCCGGCGGTACCGGCTCCTCCAGCCACGCGGGCTTGAAGGGCGCCATCTCGTGGGCCAGCCGGACGGCGGTGGCCGGGCTGAAGCGGCCGTGCATCTCCAGCATCAGCTCCCGCTCGGGACCGATCGCGTCCCGTACCGCCTCGATCAGCGAGACCGCGTACACGGTCTCCTCGTGGTCGAGTTCGAAGTGCCCGGTGCCGAACGGGTCGATCTTCAGCGCCCGGTAGCCGCGCTCGACGACCGCCTGGGCGGCCTTGTGGTACGCCTCCGGGGTGCGCTCGGTGGTGTACCAGCCGTTGGCGTACGCCTTGACCTTGTCGGTGACCTTGCCGCCCAGCAGCTGCCAGACGGGCACCCCCAGCGCCTTGCCCTTGATGTCCCAGCAGGCCATCTCCACGCACGCGATGCCGGACATCACGATTTCGCCGGCCCGCCCGTAGTCGCCGTACTTCATGCGGCGCACCAGGTCCTCGACGGCGAACGGGTCGGAGCCCGCGATGTGGTTGGCCTCGGCCTCGCGGAGGTAGCCGAGCAGCGCGTCGGTGTGGCCGAGCATGCGGGTCTCGCCGACGCCGGTGAGCCCCTCGTCGGTGTGGACCTGGACGTAGGTCAGGTTGCGCCAGGGCGTCCCGACGACATGAGTGCTGATTCCGGTGATGCGCACGGGAGGTGCCCCTTCACGGCTCGCGGTGTCCGACTGCTTAGCGTTCGAAATTTCGTCACACGTTCGAAATGCTGCGAGATAGGTAATGCCACGACGGGAGCGGTGTCAACGGTCCCCGCAGGATTTCGCGGTCGCGCTCAGAGGTGTTGACGGGGTGACAGGTCGGACGCAATCCTCACTGGGCGATATCCCGAGCAATGTCCGATATCTCGAACAGTCCGTTCCTTCGAACAGCCCGTCAAGGAGCGCACCATGCCCACCACGGCACCCTCGTCCGCATCCGCAGCGCCACGGTCACGGCCGCGAAGACGCGGGCGGCTCACCCTCCTCACCGGGGCGCTGACCCTCGCCCTCGCGGTGCCCGCCCTCGCCGCTCCCCCGGCGGCCGCGGACCCCACCGACTACACCCTGAACGTCGACCCCGCCCACCAGGGCCCGGCCATCGACGACACCCTGTACGGCGTCTTCTTCGAGGACATCAACCGCGCGGCGGACGGCGGCCTGTACGCCGAGCAGGTCCAGAACCGCTCCTTCGAGTACGACCGCGCCGACAACGCCTCCTACACGCCGCTGACCTCGTGGGACACGACCGGCTCCGCGAAGGTGGTGAACGACGACGGCCGGCTCAACGCCCGCAACCGCAACTACCTCTCCGTGGACGGCGGTTCATCCGTCACCAACTCCGGCTACGGCACCGGCATCGCGGTGCGGAAGGGCGAGCGGTACGACTTCTCGGTCTGGGCCCGCACCGGCGAGGCGGCCGGCGCGCCCCTGACCCTCACCCTGCGGGACTCCTCGGGCGAGCTGGCGGCCGCCCGCCGCGTCACCGCGCGGGGCGGCTGGGCGAAGTACACAGCAACCTTCACCGCCTCCCGCACCTCCGCCACCGGCCGGCTCACCGTCGCGTCCGGCGCCCCCGTCGCGCTCGACATGATCTCCCTGTTCCCCCGCGACACCTACAAGGGCCGCGCGAACGGGATGCGCAAGGACCTCGCCGAGAAGATCGCGGCGCTCGACCCGGGCTTCGTGCGCTTCCCCGGCGGCTGCCTGGTCAACACCGGCAGCCACGAAGGGTACGACGAGGCATCCGGCTACCAGCGCAGGCGCTCGTACCAGTGGAAGGACACCATCGGCCCCGTCGAGGAGCGCGCCACCAACGCCAACTTCTGGGGCTACAACCAGTCCTACGGCCTCGGCTACTACGAGTACTTCCAGTTCGCCGAGGACATCGGCGCGATGCCGCTGCCGGTGGTCCCCGCGCTGGTCACCGGGTGCGGCGAGAACAAGGTGACGGACGATCCGGCGCTGCTGAAGCGGCACGTCCAGGACACCCTGGACCTGATCGAGTTCGCCAACGGCCCGGTGACCTCGGAGTGGGGCAGGAAGCGGGCCGCGATGGGCCACCCGAAGCCCTTCCACCTCACACACCTGGAGGTGGGCAACGAGGAGAACCTCCCCGACGCGTTCTTCGCCCGCTTCAAGGAGTTCCGCGCCGCCATCGAGGCCAAGTATCCGGACGTCACCGTCATCAGCAATTCGGGCCCCGATGACAGCGGCACCATCTTCGACCGGGCCTGGCAGCTCAACCGCGATGCCAAGGTCGACATGGTCGACGAGCACTACTACAACAGCCCGCAGTGGTTCCTCGAGAACAACGAGCGCTACGACTCCTACGACCGCAACGGCCCCAAGGTCTTCCTCGGCGAGTACGCCTCCCAGGACAACCGCTTCGGCAACGCACTGTCCGAGGCCGCGTACATGACCGGCCTGGAACGCAACGCCGACGTCGTCAAGCTCGCCTCGTACGCCCCGCTGCTCGCCCGCACCGACTCCGTGCAGTGGCGCCCCGACATGATCTGGTTCGACGGACAGCGGTCCTGGGGCTCGGCGAACTACGAGGTCCAGAAGCTGTTCATGAACAACGCCGGCGACCGGGTCGTCCCGAGCACCGCCTCCGGCACCCCGGCCACCACCGCCCCGATCACCGGCGCCATCGGCCTGTCCACCTGGGCGACCAGTGCCGCGTACGACGACGTGACGGTCACCGGCGCGGACGGGAAGACGCTCCTCAGCGACGACTTCTCGAACGGCGACGGCAAGTGGACGAAGGCGGCCGGGCGCGGCACGTGGCAGGTCGAGGACGGCGCATACGTCCAGTCCGACGCCGCGGCCGAGAACACCCTGGTCACCGCGGGCGACCCCGGCTGGCAGAACTACGACCTGCATGTGAAGGCCACCAAGAAGTCCGGCAAGGAGGGCTTCATGGTCGCCTTCGGCGTCAAGGACACCGGCAACCACTACTGGTGGAACCTCGGCGGCTGGGGCAACACCCGCTCCGCCGTGGAGAAGACCACCGGCGGCGCCAAGCAGACGATGGCCGGCACCGAGGACGGCACAAAGATCGAGACCGGCCGGAGCTACGACCTGAAGGTCCAGGTCCGCGGGCGGCAGGTGACGCTCTACCTCGACGGCAAGAAGTGGGGCTCCTTCACCGACGACGCCAAGGCCGAGCCCTTCCGCCAGGTCGTGACCGAGGACAAGAAGACCGGCGAGCTGATCGTCAAGGTCGTCAACGCGCAGGACGCGGCCGCCCGGACGCGGATCGACCTCGGCACCAAGGTCGCCTCGACCGCCCGGCTGACCACGCTCCAGGGCGACCCGGACGCGGTGAACACCGCCGACGCACAGCCGATCGCGCCCCGGCAGTCGACCCTGCGCGGCATCGGCCGCCAGTTCACGCACACCTTCCCCGCCCACTCGGTCACGTTCCTGCGGATCAAGAAGACCGGCTGATCCGCCCACCCGCCACGAAGGAGCACCGGATGTCCCGTACCGAACCGAGCCGCAGAGCCGTGCTGCTGGGCACGCTGGCCGTGACCGCGGCCGCCGGGCTGCCCGCCACGGCGGCCCACGCCGCGCCCGCCGGCCGCCGCCGGCCCGCGGCGACGTACCCGAACCCGCTGGTCAGACAGCACGCCGACCCCCACATCCACCGCCACACCGACGGCTTCTACTACTTCACCGCGACCGTCCCCGAGTACGACCGCATCGTGCTGCGCCGGTCCCGTACGCTGCGCGGCCTCACGGACGCGCACGAGACCGTACTGTGGCGCAAGCACACCACCGGCGAGATGGCCGCCCACATCTGGGCGCCGGAGATCCACCACATCGACGGCCGCTGGTACATCTACTTCGCGGCCGGCCGGTCCGACGACATCTGGAAGATCCGGATGTACGTCCTGGAGAACTCCCACCCCGACCCCTTCCGGGGCACCTGGACCGAGAAGGGACAGATCGCCACCGCCTGGGACACCTTCTCGCTGGACTCCTCCACCTTCACCCACCGCGGCCGGCGGTATCTGATCTGGGCCCAGCAGGAGCCGGGCATCGTCAACAACTCCAACCTCTACATCGCTCCGCTGGCCAACCCCTGGACGCTCGGCGGCCCGCCCGTGCGGCTCTCCTCGCCCACGCTGGACTGGGAGACCCGCGGCTTCAAGGTGAATGAGGGGCCGTCGGTGCTCATCCGCAACGGCCGGGTCTTCATGACGTACTCCGCCAGCGCCACCGACAGCAACTACTGCATGGGGCTGCTCACTGCGGACGCGCGCGCCGACCTGCTGGACCCGGCCTCCTGGACGAAGTCGCCCGTACCGGTCTTCACCAGCAACGAGACCACCGGCCAGTACGGCCCGGGGCACAACTCCTTCACGGTCGCCGAGGACGGCCG
Source organism: Streptomyces ochraceiscleroticus (assembly GCF_000720485.1). Classification (GTDB taxonomy): domain Bacteria; phylum Actinomycetota; class Actinomycetes; order Streptomycetales; family Streptomycetaceae; genus Streptomyces; species Streptomyces ochraceiscleroticus. Next base: position 234,449 of record NZ_JOAX01000020.1, read on the forward strand.
CACCGACGTCCTCGTCTACCACGCGCGGCAGTACAAGGACATCACCGGCGACCCGCTGAACGACCCCAACCGGCACACCCGCGTCCAGACCCTGGGCTGGCGCGCCGACGGCACACCGGACTTCGGAGTGCCGGTCGCGGACACCGTCCGCTGAGCGGTCCGGCCGCGGCGTGACGGGGCCGCCGCGGCCGCCGTGCGGGCCGGACACTCGTCCGGCCGGGTGCTCAGTCGCGGCGGGCACGCAGCCCGGCGGACGCGGCCGCGGTGTGCAGCGAGCGGAGCGCCAGCAACAGGATGCCGATGTCGTCGAGGTACACGGGGTCCGGCAGCAGGTCGACCGGGGAGACGAGGTAAAGGACCGCGCCCCAGAACACCGCCTTGTTCTGCACGGGGACGCCGGCATCGCGCAGCAGCCCGCGGGCGCGGACCAGCCGCACCAGAAGACGGACGGCGAGGACGACCGTCGCCAGGACGAGCACCCCCGCGACCACCACGACGATCCACGCTTCGGTGCTCATCCCGCCTCCTCGGTCAGCCGCGGGCGGCCAGCGTGGAGGCGCGGACCACCAGCTCCGGCGCGAGCACGACCTGCCGGTGTTCGTGGTCCGCCGCCCGGTCGCCGGTCTCCTCGATCAGCATCTCGGCCGCCGTCCGCCCCATGAGCCGGGCGGGCTGCCGTACGGAGGTGAGCGGCACGGCGGCGGCCGCGGCGAACTCGATGTCGTCGTACCCCACCAGGGCGATGTCGTCGGGGACCGCCAGCCCGGCGCCGTAGAGCGCCTGGAAGACGCCGAGCGCGAGCAGGTCGTTGGCGCAGAAGACCGCGGTCGGCCGGGGCGACATGCCCAGCAGCCGGGCGCCCGCGTCCCGGCCCGCCGCGACGTCCATCCGCTCCGCCTCGATGTGCCGCAGCGCCGACTCCGGCAGGCCGCTCTCGCGCAGCGCCTGCATCGCCCCCGTACGCCGGTCCTGGCACTGGGTCAGGAACATCGGCCCGCTGACGTAGACCAGCCCTTCGTGGCCCTGCTCGACGAGGTGCCGGGCGGCCAGCGCGCCGCCGGCCACGTCGTCCACCGAGACCGAGCAGCCCTCCGCGCTGCCGAGGACCCGGTCGACGAAGACCAGCGGGATGTTGCGCGGCCGGAAACGCGCGAGCGTGCCGCCGGTCAGGTCGGCCGGCGTGATCAGCACGCCGCGCACCTGCTGCTCGGCGAAGAGCGAGAGGTACTCCGCCTCCTCGGCCGGGCTCTGGGCGCTGTTGCAGAGCATCACGCCCAGCCCCTCCTTGCGCGCGGCGCGCTCCGCGCCCGCCGCGACGTCGACGAAGAAGGGGTTGCCCATGTCGAGCACGAGCAGCGCGATGATCCGGCTGCGGCCCGCGCGCAACTGACGCGCCGACTCGCTGCGGACGTAGCCCAGCGCGGTGATGGCCGCCTGCACCCGCTCGCGGGTCTCCTTCGCGACCATGTCGGGACGGTTGATCACATTGGAGACCGTGCCGATGGAGACGCCGGCCTGGCGTGCGACATCCTTGATACCCACCGTGTGCGCCACACCCGCCATGCTACGCACTCCGCCTTTCCCGCTCGACGCCGCCGGCCGCCGCGCCCCGTGGGGGCGAGCGCGACGGCCGGCGGTTGCGCCCGGTGTTCCGGTGCCGGGCGCGGATGTCGAGGGCTGTTTGCCCGACTTACTCGATGTGCTGAGGGCTTACTGACGTACCGAGGCTGCTTACTCGACGATCTTCAGCAGCTTGTTCGGCGTGCCCTCACCCGGGTTGGAGATCTTGTCCGGGGTGGCGCCCTCGGTCAGCGCCGTGGCGACGTCCGCGGGCTTGGCGTCCTGGTGGCCCGCCAGGTAGACCGCGGCGGCGCCCACGACGTGCGGGGTGGCCATCGAGGTGCCCGAGATGGTGTTGGTGGCGTCGTCGCCCTCGTTCCAGTCCGAGGTGATGTCGGTACCGGGGGCGTAGATGTCGACGATGCTGCCGTAGTTGGAGTAGTCCGCCTGCTTGTCGTCCTTGTCGCTGGCGGCCACCGTGATGGCGTCCTTGACGCGGGACGGCGAGCCCTGGCCCGCGTCGGTGGACTCGTTGCCCGCCGCGACGCCGAAGGTGACACCGGAGTCGACGGCCTTCTGCACGGCCGCGTCGAGCGCCTCGTCCGCGCCGCCGCCGAGGGACATGTTGGCGACCGAGGGGCCCTGGTGGTTCTTGGTGACCCAGTCGATGCCGGCCACGACCTGCTCGGTGGTGCCGGAGCCCTGGTCGTCCAGCACGCGGACAGCCACGATCTTGGCCTTCTTGGCGACGCCGTGCGCGGCACCGGCGATGGTGCCCGCGACGTGCGTGCCGTGGCCGTTGCCGTCATCGGCGTTGTCGTCGCCGTCGACCGCGTCGAAGCCGGAGGACGCGCGGCCCTCGAAGTCCTTGTGCGTGGTCCGCACGCCGGTGTCGATGACGTACGCGGTGACGCCCTCACCCGCGCTGTCCGGGTAGTTGTACTTGCTGTCGCCGGCCGTGTCCTCCTGGTCGATGCGGTCCAGGCCCCACGACGGGGGGTTGTCCTGGGTGCCGTCGATGGAGAACTTCTTGTTCTGGACGACCTTGTCGACGGCCGGGTCGGCGGCGAGCCGCTTGGCCTCGGTCTCGCTCAGGCCGGTGGCGGAGAAGCCCTCGATGGCCGCACTGTAGGAGCGCTTGACCTTGCCGCCGTACTCCGCGGCGAGGTCCTTGTTCTCGGCCGTACGGGCCTGGTCCTTGAGCATGACGATGTAGCTGCCGCTGACGGCGGACTTGGCGCTCGCGCCATAGATCCTGCCCTCGGCGGGGCTGGCGTCGGCGGTGACCGCGGTGACGGCGGCGATACCGGTCGCGGCGACGACGGCGGTTATGCCGGTGATCAGCCGCTTCTTGCTGGAACGCTTGTGAGCCATAGCGAGGGTTCTCCTCGTTTGATGGTGTGGGGGGAAAGCGTTGCGTTGCAGCCCGGTTGCACGAAAAAATCTGCGCCGGGCTGGTTCGAAACCCTGACTGATTGACGCGTCCAATTCAAGACTCCCCCACGGGTGTGACATAGGCAACAACCTTGCAAAAATGCAAATACCGTCACACCCGGTCAAATTGAGCACCCGAGTTGACTCTGGTTGCCTCAACTCCCGTTACATTTCAGCAAGATGGGGCAACAAACGCCTTCCGGAGCGGGTCCCGGGCGGGGCTGGTAGCGGGTGCCTGGTGGCGGATGGCGCTCAGCGCTGGTAGCGGGCGAGGACGAGATTGCCGTCCTCGACAAGTCGGTTCCGTAGCTCCGTCGGACCGATCGCGCCGCTGTAGTACTCCTGCAGCCCCGGCGTGGCGATCTTGTCCTTCCACTCCGGATAACCGCGTACGGACTGCGCGGGCGCGGCCCGGAGCGTGCCGGCCAGCGCCGTGCCCGTGGCCCAGCCGTACTTCACCACCCGCAGCCGGGGGTCGCGCAGCGCCTCGGTGCCCGTGGGCAGCATCCAGTCGCCGAGCGCCAGCCGCGCCATGTTCTCCGGGCGCAGCAGGAAGGCGAGGAACGCCATCGCCTCCTCCTTGCGCGGGCAGTCGGCGGCGATCGAGAGCGTCTGCGGGCTCACGCCCTGGGCGTGCGCGCTCCCCATGGGCGCCGGCAGCACCGTCCACTCGAACCCTTTGGGGGCTTGTTGAACGATCTGCTGCCGGTACGAGAAGCCGAGCGGCACCATCGCGTACCGCCCGGCGAAGAAACCGGGGAGCGTGTCCGAACCGCCCATGCCGAGCGTGGCGCGGGCCGCGCTGCCGTCGGCGTGCACCTGGTCGTGGACCGTCCGCGGCACGACCTGGTCGGCCGCCTCGAAGCGGACCTCGGCGCGGCCGTCGGCGCGGCGGTGGAAGAGCCGGCCGCCGGTGGACAGCGCGAGGTTAAGAGTCGCGGAGACCGGCTCCTTCAGGGGCCAGGCGACGCCGTACTGGTGCCCGTCCCGGCCCCCGTCCCTGGTCAGCTTTTTGGCCGCCGCCCGGAACTCGGCCCAGCTCCAGGGTCGGTCCGGTGTGGGCACGCGCACCCTGGAGGCGGCGCGCAGCAGCTTCCGGTTGGCGATCAGGACGCGCGGCTCCTGGAGGAACGGCACCCCGTAGAGGCGCCCTTGAAAGGTGCCGGTCCGCAGGCTGTGCCGCGGAATATCGGCGGCGAGCCGGTCCGGCAGCAGCCCGGTGAGGTCGGCGAGGTAGCCGCCGTACGCGAAGTCGGCGAGGTCGTCGGAGGCGTCGTGGATGATGTCCGGCGCCTCGCCGCCCTCGAAGGCGGTCAGGAGCTGGTCGTGGACGGTGGGCCAGGCGCCCTGCACGTACTCGACGGGGCTGCGGGGGTGCTGCCGGTTCCACTCGGCCACCAGCGCCTTGTTGGCCCGTACGGACTCCGCCTGCCAGGCCAGGGACTGGAAGCGCAGGGGGCGGCGGGGTCCGGACGCCTTGGAGCCGCCGGAGCAGCCCGCGAGTACGGGCGCGGCCGCCAGTACGGGAGCGGCCGCGGCGCCCAGGAACGTACGGCGGCGCATCGGAGCGCGGGCGGGAGCGGGCATCAGCTCTTCACCGCCCCGGCCAGCATCCCGCCCGTGATGCGGCGCTGGATGACGGCGAAGAGGAGCAGGCTCGGCACCGTGGCGAGCAGCGCGGCGGCGGCGAGCGGGCCGAGGTCGGCGGCGCCCTCCGCGCCGAGGAAGTGCGTGAGGACGACCGGCATCGTCTGATTCTCCGGCGACTTGAGCAGGACGAGCGCGAAGAAGAACTCGTTCCAGGCGGTGATGAAGGCGAACAGCCCGGTGGCGACGATCCCGGGCGCGAGCAGCGGCGCGGTCACGGAGACCAGCGTGCGGACCCGGCCCGCGCCGTCCACGGCCGCCGCCTCCTCCAGCTCGGCCGGCACGGCCCGTACGTACCCGGTGAGCATCCACAGCGCGAACGGCAGCGACCAGACGACGTACACGAGGGTGAGCCCGCCGAGCGAGTCCACCAGGTGCAGGGCCTTCAGCAGCAGGAAGAGCGGGATGATCACCAGCACCAGAGGGAACGCCTGGCTGACCACCACCCACCCGGTCGCGGCCCGCGCCAGCCGCGTACGGAAGCGCGCGAGCACATACGCCATCGGGGTGGCCACCACGACGGCCAGCAGCGCGGCCCCGGCCGCCGCGAGCAGGCTGTTGGCGGCCGAGCGCAGCAGCGGCTGCTCGTCGAACGCGGCACGGAAATTGGCGAGCGTCGGGTCGTGCGGCACCCAGGTCGGATCGATGCTGCCCAGCTCGCGCGGGGGTTTGAAGGCGGTGGACACCAGCCACAGGAACGGCAGCAGCAGGAAGAGCAGGTAGCAGAGGAGGGCGAGGTACTGGGCGGCCCGGGCGGCGGTGCGCTTGCGGCGGCCGGGGGCACGCCTGCGGCCGCCGGCGGCGGGGACGTGGCGGGTGGCTGCGGGGCGGTCGGCGCCGGCGGTCATCGGGGGGCCTCCTCGCCCTTGAGCCGGCCGGCCAGGTACACGGCCAGCAGGATCGCGACGACGGCGACCATCGCGAGCCCCATCGCCGCCGCGTAGCCGAACTGCCCGTACCGGAACGCCTCCTCGTACGCGAAGAGCATCGGCAGCCGGGTGCGCCCTCCGGGGCCGCCGTCCGTCAGCACGAAGACCAGCGCGAAGGAGTTGAAGTTCCAGATGAAGTTGAGCGCGCTGATCGCCAGCGCCACCGGGCGCAGCGCGGGCCAGGTGACCGTACGGAACCGCCGCCAGGCGCCCGCGCCGTCCATGGCCGCCGCCTCGTGCAGCTCGCGCGGCACGTTCTGCAGGCCGGCCAGCAGCGGCACGGTGGTCTGCGGCAGGCCCGACCAGATGCCGACGACGATGACGGCGGGCAGCGCGGTCGCCAGGCCGCTCAGCCAGTCGCGGCCGTCGCCGAGCCCGAGGCCGCGCAGCGTCTCGTTGAGCACGCCCGCGTCCGGGTGGTACACGAGCCGCCACATGATGCCGACCACGACCTCGGGCATCGCCCACGGCACGATGGCCAGCGCCCGGGCCAGCCAGCGCAGCCGCAGCTTCTCATTGAGCAGCAGCGCGAGGCCGAGCGCCAGGAAGAACTGCGGGACGGTGACGCCCAGCGCCCAGACCAGCCCGATGCGGAAGGAGTCCCAGAAGAGCGTGTCGCGGAACAGGTCGGCGAAGTTGAGCAGCCCCACCCACTGGGTCGGCTCGGTACGCCCGGACTGCGCGTCGGTGAATGCCAGCGCGACCCCGTAGAGGAGCGGGCCGACGCTCAGCACGAGGATCGGTATCAGCGCGGGCAGCACGAGGAACCACACACCGTGGTCGCGGCGCGGTCCGGCACCGGCCCGGGGGCCTGCTGACCGCTTCGCCGCGGTCATGAGAGTCACGGCAGGGGCTCCTTGGCGCGGCTCGGTCCGATGTGTCCGGCTGATCCGGTACATCCGATACGGAACGGCCGCGCGCGCCCGGACACACGAACAGCCGCACGAACAGCCGTCGTCATCGTCGTGACAGCGGGGGGTGCCGTCAAGGCAGTGGGCGGGGCTTGTAGGGCCCGGGGGACCTGGACGGACGTGGGGGTGGGTGGGGACGCGGGGCCTGTGCGGATGCGGGGCCTGTGCGGACGCGGGGCCTGTGCGGGCTGGTTGTCAGAGCCGCCTGAGAGACTGTGGGTGATCGAAACACCGGAGCGACCGAGCGGCTGATGGAACCACCGGAGCGTCAGCGACACCGCTCACGGAGCGCAGGAGGCAGCACCATGACCGAGGCGAGTGGCGGAGCGGACGCCACGACGGGCACGCCCTTCACGGAAGCGCGCGCACGGGACGTCCTGGCCGCGGCCGGCAGGCCGGACGCCGCGGCGGACGCCAAGCTGCTCGCGCTCGGCGAGAACGCGGTCTTCGCGCTCGGCGACGCCGGCCCCGTGATCCGCGTGGGCCGCAGCGCCGAGCTGCTGGAGCGGGCCGAGCGGGAGCTGCGGGTGGCCGGCTGGCTGGCGGAGACGGGCGTACCGGCGGTGCGCGCGGCGGAGCCGACGGCGCGGCTCGTGGACGACCACCCCGTGACGTTCTGGGAGCGGCTGCCCGAGGCGGTACGGCCTGCGGGGCCCGGTGACCTCGCCGAGCTGCTGCGACGGGTGCACGCGCTGCCCGAGCCGCCGTTCGCGCTGCCCCGGCGGGAGCTGCTGGGCGGCGTGGAGCGCTGGCTGCGGCTGGCGGGGGACGCGGTGTCGCGGGAGGACGCGGAGTATCTGCGCGGCCGCCGGGACGCGTTCGCCGCCGCGGCCTCGGCCCTGGAGCCGCACCTGCCGCGCGGCCCCATCCACGGCGACGCGATCCCGCGGAACGTCCATGTCGGCCCGGACGGCCCGGTCCTGGTCGACCTGGAGACCTTCTCGCGCGACCTGCGCGAGCACGACCTGGTGGTCATGGCGCTCAGCCGCGACCGGTACGGCCTGGGCGCCGACGCGTACGACACCTTCGTACAGGCCTACGGTTGGGACGTGCGGGACTGGGAGGGCTGCGCCGTGCTCCGCGGCTCCCGCGAGACCGCGAGCTGCGCCTGGGTCTCCCAGCACGCCCCGGGCAACCCCGCGGCCCTGAAGGAATTCCGCCGCCGGGTCGCCTCGTTGAGGGAGGGCGACGCGGCGGTGCGGTGGTACCCGTTCTGAGGACCGACCGGCTCGCGGGGGCCGAGCTGACGGTCGGTCGGCCTGCGGAGACGGTCTGACCGGCCCGTCGGCCAGCCTACGGGGCCGAGCTGACGGCCCGTCGGCCAGCCGGCCCGATCTGACGAGCCGATCTGACCGCCGGCCAGCCTGGGGGGCCGATTGACGGCCGGTCGGCCAACCCGGCCGGTCTGGGGGGCGAGCTGACGGCCAGCCGCTCTGCCGAGCCGATCTAGCGGCCAGTCGGCCTGCGGGGCCGGTCTGAGAGCCAGCCGGTCTGCGGGGTCGAGCTGACGGCCGGCCGGGCCGATCGGCAGCCGTTCGCGGCCGCCGCGATATTCGGTACCGTTCGTGGCCGTCCGCGGGCTAGCGTCCCGCCCCATGCCCGACACCACACCTCCCGCACCTCGCGCGGACGCGCCACCGCCGGGCCGCGGCCCGGACGCCGCGACCGACACAAGCGCCGCCCCGTCCGCCACCGGCCCCGACGGTAACGGGCCCCCGCGGCTGACCCGGCTCGCCTTCCACGGGCCGCTGTCCGAGGAGCGGGCGGCGCGGATGGTGCAACGGCTCGCCGCCGCACGCCCGGCCACCGTGCTCGACCTCGGCTGCGGCTGGGGCGAGTTCATGCTGCGGGTGCTCGACGCGACGCCCGGCGCCACCGGGCTCGGCATCGACCTCAACGCCGACGACCTGGCCAGGGGCCGGACCAACGCCGCGGCCCGCGGGCTCGCCGGCCGCGTGGAGTTCGCCGAGGAGTCCGGACACGGCACCACCCGCGGCCCCGCCGACCTCGTGCTCTGCCTCGGCTCCGGCCATGCCGTGGCCGGCCCCGAGTCCCCGAACAACTTCCGCACCGTACTGCGCGAACTGCGCCGCCTCGTCGCCCCCGGCGGCCGCGTGCTGTACGGGGAGGGCTTCTGGCAGCGCCCGCCGGCCGCGGCCGAACTGGCCCGGATGTGGCCCGGGGCCACCGCCGAGGACCACCTCAGCCTGGCCGAACTCGTCGACCTCGCCGTCGAGGAGGACTTCCGCCCGGCCTGGGTGGAGACGGCGAACCGCGACGAGTGGGAGGCGTTCGAGTCCGGCTACCGCTGCGACGTCGAGGAGTGGCTGGCCGCCCACCCCGACCACCCGCTCGCCCCCGAGACCCGCGAACGGGCCGACGCCCACCGCGCCTCCTGGCTGACGGGCTACCGCGGTCTCCTCGGCATCGCCTACCTCACTCTCGTCCCGGTCGGGCCCGCCCCGCGCCCCTAAGGTGTTTTTCCGTCCTCTCACTTGGAGACACCGATGGCCATTCGCCGTGTCGTGCCCAACGTCCAGTCCGAAGCGGTGGGCGAAAGCCGTGATTTCTACGGCCTCCTGGGCTTCGAGGAGGTCATGAATCTCGGCTGGGTCATGACTCTCGCCTCCCCGTCCAGCCCGACCGCCCAGGTCAGCTTCTTCACGAGCGACCGGACGGCCCCGGTCGTGCCCGACATGAGCGTGGAGGTGGACGACGTGGACGCGGCCTACGCGGTGATGCGGGAAAACGGTGCCGAGATCGTCCACCCGCTGCAGGACGAGGAGTGGGGCGTACGCCGCTTCTTCGTCCGCGACCCCAACGGCCGGGTGGTCAACGTGCTCGGCCACCGCTGACGCCCGCTCTCCCCCGCCCGCTCCCCCGGAGCGGCGTCACCCGCGCGGCGTCACCCCTGCGGTATCAGCGGCCAGGCCGCCTCCACCCGGGCCGCGGGGTCGGCCGTGCGGCGCAAGTAGCGCTGGAAGGAGGCGGCCTGGTCGGCGGCCGCCTTGCGCTGCAGGGCATGCAGGGCCGGCGGCGTCAGGCCGGCCACCTCCGGGTGCTTCGCGCCTATGCGGCGGGCCACTTCGACCGCGGCCACGGCGTCCGCGCCCGCTTCGTGCGCCGCGTCCAGCGCCACGCCGTAGTGCGCGCACAGCGCCTGGAGGGTGCGCTTGCCCTTCCGGTACGTGTCGAGGTGCTTGTCGAGGACGAGCGGGTCGACGACCGGGGCCGGGTCCGTGCCGAGCCGGTCGGACAGCGGCGGTATGCCGTGCCGGCGGCACTCGCGGTCCAGCAGCGAGAGGTCGTACCGGGCGTTCATCACCACCAGCGGTGTCCCCGCGCGCAGCGCCGCCTCGAGCGCGTCCGTGATCTCCGCCAGGCCCTCCGCCGCCGGGCGGCCGCGCAGCCGCACGGCGTCGGTCGAAAAGCCGTGGATGGCCGCCGCTTCGGACGGTATCGGCACGCCCGGGTCGAGGACCCAGCTCAGCGCCGGCGCCGCCCGCCCCGCCGCGTCGAGCCGGATGACGGCCGCGGTGACGACCCGGTCGGTCTCGACGTCGGTGCCCGTGGTCTCCAGGTCGAAGCCGACCAGCGGTTCCTTGTGCCAGCTCATGCGGCCTCCTTCAGTGGTGCGTCCCCCGTGTCGCACGCGATCACGGCCGCTGCGGCCCGCGCGATCCGCCGGCCTCGTCCGTCCGCGATCTCGTGTGCCTTTACTCTCCCACGCACCACTGACAACGCCGCCGGATCCCGCCCCGCCCCCCGGGCATGCGCCCCTAGGGTGGCCGGCATGGATCTTCAACTGGCCGGGCGGGCGGCGCTGGTGACCGGGAGCAGTGGCGGGATCGGGGCGGCGGTCGCCGCGCTGCTGGCGGCCGAGGGCTGCGACGTGCTGGTGCACGGGCGGAACGCGGCAGCCGCCGAGGAGGTCACGCGCCGCGCCGCGGAGCACGGCGTCCGCGCCGACGTGGTGCTCGGCGACCTCGGCGAGCCGGACGGCGCGGAGCGGGTGGCCGCCGCCGCGCGGGACTTCGGGGTGCACATCCTGGTCAACAACGCGGGCCCGTTCGCCGAGCACGACTGGGACGGCGTACGGGACGCGCACTGGCGGGCCGCTTTCGAGGGGAATGTCCTGTCCGCGGCGCGCGTCACGCAGGCGCTGCTGCCGTCGCTCCGCGCACACGGCTGGGGCCGGGTGATCAACGTCGGCAGCCGGGCGGTGCGGACGCCCCTGCCGAACATGGTCGAGTACTCCGCAGCCAAGGCCGCGGTGGTGAACATGACGACGAGCCTGGCCCAGCACCTCGCCGGTACGGGAATCACGGCGAACTGCGTGAGCCCGGGCGTCATCGAAACGCCCTCGATGCGCCGGATGTTCGAGGAGCGCGGCGAGCCCGTGGCGGAGGGTGCGGCTCAGTACGCGCCCAATCCCGTCGGCCGGCTGGGGCGCGCGGAGGACATCGCGGGCGCGGTGCTGTACCTCGCGAGCCCCCTCGCCGACTACGTCAACGGCATCGAGCTGCGCGTCGACGGCGGGATCACGGGCACACCCTGAGCCACCGGCCACGGACACCCCGCGACGGCCGCAGAGGCCCTCGCGGGGCCCGAGGGACCCGCGGGGCCGCAGCCCGTCACGACACCGGCCGCGCGTCCGCCCACACGCTCTCGAATTCCTCGCGGTACACCTCGAAGAGCCCGTGGTCGCTCTCCCGGCCGTCCTCGTGGCGCACGACCTCCCGGCCGCCGCCGCGCAGCACCAGGACCGGCACCTCCATGCCCCGGCTCTTGCGCAGGTAGGACTGGACGACGGCCAGGCCGTCCGGGCCGTCGCCGTCCACGAGGTACGCCGTGAAGCGCGGCGTCTCGTCGAAGACCTGGATCTCGAACGCGCCCGGGTCGCGCAGCCGGGCCCGCACCCGCCGCATGTGCATGATGTTGCTCTCGATCGAGCGGCTCATCTCGCCCTTCTTCAGGCCCAGCTCCCGCTCGCGGCGGCGCACCGCGCTGCTGGCCGGGTTGAGGAAGAGCAGCCGTACCCGGCAGCCGGACTCGGCGAGCCGGACCAGCCGGCGGCCCGAGTAGTTCTGTACGAGGAGGTTCAGCCCTATCCCGACCGCGTCGAGCCGCCGTGCACCCCCGAAGAGGTCCTCGGCGGGCAGCTGGCGCTGCAGGCGCACCCGGTCGGAGTGGACGCCGACGACGTCGGCGTAGCGGTCGCCGACCAGGTCCTCGACGGCGTCGATGGGCAGCCGCCCGGCCGTACGGGTGCCGATGCCGGAGCCGAGTATCTCCAGGAGGCGCGCGGAGGCGCGTTCGGCCTGGGCGAGCACCGTCTCGGAGAGCGCGCGGTTGCGGGAGACGATGTTGCGGGCCACCTCCAGCTCGTCCAGGCCCAGCTCGACGTCGCGCCGGTCATCGAAGTACGGCTCGAAGCAGGGCCAGTGCTGGACCATCAGCTCACGGAGCTGCGGGAGGGTGAGGAAGCTGAGGATGTTGTCGTCGGCGGGGTCCAGGAGGTACCCCTTGCGGCGGCTGACCTCCCGTACGGCGACCGCGCGGTGCACCCACTCCTGCCCGGCGGGCCCGGCGGCCGCGACCACCCACTCGTCGCCGTGCACCGGCTCGTAAATGGGGCGCAGCACGGCCGCGACAACGGCGCGCAGCCGTTGTTCGACCAGATTCAGCCAGATGTACGCACGCCCGGCGCGTCTGGCGCGGGTGCGGACCTCGCTCCAGGCATCGGCGCCCCACTCCAGTTCCGCCCCGATCTCCAGGGGGCGTGCGAGGGACACCGCACCGGGCGGTGCGTCGATGGAGCCGCCCTCATGACCATCGTCACCAGGAGGCAACTCCAACCCGCCCGAGCTCACCTGTACACCGCCTTCCGAACCTCCGTGCCAACGATCAAGGCACCCTACTGCGGGTCCGGGAGGGGGTGCAGCCCGATGCGCCGACTCTTCCACCAACTCCCCTTATTCTCTGTGCCCGTTGTGTCCGGAAAGGGAAGGGGGGCGTGAGCGGAGTCATAGCGCCGTCATGGCGGAGTCACCGGGAGCCGCACGGGAGTCCCGGCGGACTCTCCCCTCGTCACGCTCCTCGTCAGGGGTCTCGCGCGGCTCCGGAGGCACTCGGGAACGAGGCCGAAAGTGATTGCTCAGGAGTCGCGACACGCCCATGAGGCCCCTTACGACGCGTCATGTCGTCATACATGGCGATCTGCGGTCGGACACCTGACCGTTCCCCCGGTCGGAGGACCCTGTTTCGCGGCAGGTTGCCTGCCTTTCGGCGAAGATCTCGCGAACATCCCACTGTTCGTCGCTCATCGGGGAAGAATTCCGGTTTGGTCCGCGGTCGTCAGTCCGTCGCGGCACCCCTCTAGGAAGTGGAAGAGTCGACGCATGCAGGTCTGGCCGGGACAGGCGTATCCGCTAGGTGCCACGTACGACGGTGCGGGCACCAATTTCGCGGTGTTCTCCGAGGCGGCACAACGTATCGAGCTGTGTCTGCTGCACGACGACGGTTCGGAGACAGCGGTCGAGCTCCGCGAGTCCGACGCGTTCGTCCGTCACGCATATCTGCCCGGCATCATGCCGGGGCAGCGGTACGGCTTCCGGGCGCACGGCCCGTACGAGCCGGCCAAGGGTCTCCGCTGCAATTCGGCGAAATTGCTGCTCGACCCGTACGCCCGGGCGGTCAGCGGCACCATTGACTGGGACGAGGCGGTCTACGGCTACCACTTCGGCAAGCCGGAGAGCCGCAACGACCTGGACTCGGCGCCGCACACGATGGCGTCGGTCGTCGTCAATCCGTACTTCGACTGGGGCGACGACCGGCCGCCGCGTACGGACTACCACGAGACCGTGATGTACGAGGCGCACGTCAAGGGCCTGACGATGCTGCACCCGGAGCTCCCGCAGGAGCTGCGCGGTACGTACGCGGCGCTGGCCCACCCCGTGATCATCGACCACCTGCGGACGCTCGGGGTCACGGCACTGGAGCTGATGCCCGTACACCAGTTCGTCAATGACCACCGGCTGGCGGACGAGGGCCTGGCGAACTACTGGGGCTACAACACGATCGGCTTCTTCGCGCCGCACAACGCCTACGCCTCCTGGGGCGACCGCGGCCAGCAGGTGCTGGAGTTCAAGTCGGCGGTGCGCGCGCTGCACCAGGCAGGCATCGAGGTCATCCTCGACGTGGTCTACAACCACACGGCCGAGGGCAACCACATGGGGCCGACGCTGTCCTTCAGGGGGCTGGACAACGTCTCGTACTACCGGCTGACCGACGACCCGCGGTACTACATGGACACCACGGGCACGGGCAACAGCCTCCTGATGCGCAGCCCGCACGTGCTCCAGCTCATCATGGACTCGCTGCGCTACTGGGTGACCGAGATGCGGGTGGACGGCTTCCGCTTCGACCTCGCGGCCACGCTGGCCCGGCAGTTCCACGAGGTGGACCGGCTGTCGTCCTTCTTCGACCTGGTCCAGCAGGACCCGGTGGTCAGCCAGGTGAAGCTGATCGCCGAGCCGTGGGACGTGGGCGAGGGCGGCTACCAGGTGGGCAACTTCCCGCCGCTGTGGACCGAGTGGAACGGCAAGTACCGCGACACCGTGCGCGACCTGTGGCGCGGCGAGCCCCGCACCCTCGCGGAGTTCGGGTCCCGGCTGACCGGTTCGTCCGACCTGTACCAGGGCGACGGGCGCCGGCCGCTCGCCTCCGTCAACTTCGTGACCTGCCACGACGGCTTCACGCTGAACGACCTGGTCTCGTACAACGAGAAGCACAACGAGGCCAACGGCGAGGACAACCGGGACGGCGAGAGCTTCAACCGTTCCTGGAACTGCGGCGCCGAGGGCGAGACGGACGACCCCGAAGTGCTGGAGCTGCGTGCCCGGCAGATCCGCAACTTCATCGCCACCCTCATGCTCTCGCAGGGCGTGCCGATGCTCAGCCACGGTGACGAGTTCGGGCGCACCCAGCAGGGCAACAACAACGCCTACTGCCAGGACAACGAGCTGGCGTGGGTGCGCTGGCCCAAGGAGGGCGAGGACGGCCAGGACCAGGAGGCGCTGGGACTGCTGGAGTTCGTGCGCAAGATGGTGTGGCTGCGGCGTGACCACCCGGTGTTCCGGCGGCGCCGCTTCTTCCACGGCCGCCCCATGGAGGGCACGCACGACGAGCTCTCGGACATCTCGTGGTTCACGGCCGAGGGCGAGGAGATGCGGCAGCGGGACTGGCAGGCCGCGCACGCCAAGTCGCTGACGGTGTTCCTCAACGGGAGCGCGATCTCCGAGCCGGGCAAGCGCGGGGAGCGGATCTCCGACGACTCGTTCCTGCTGCTGTTCAACGCGCATGGCGAGGAGAAGGAGTTCACCGTGCCGATGGACCACGGCCGGCAGTGGCAGGCCGTGGTGGACACCGCGCGCCCGGAGAAGGTCGCCGAGGGCGGCCCGAAGGTGCGCGCCGGCGACACGCTCACCCTGGTGCCGCGGAGCCTGATGGTGCTTCAGCGGCCGGCCTGACCGGGAGCGGTGCGCCCGCGCTCTCCGGACGCGTGCGGAACCGGACGGTCAGCGCCAGGCACAGCACGAGGACGGCGGCGGCGACCGCGACGGCGAAGGCGGCCGGCGGGCCGTACGACTCGGCCAGCCGCCCCGAGAGGGCCAGCGCGAGCGCCTGCCCGCCGACGACCGAGCTGGTCAGGAAGGCCATCGACTCGGCCATCCGGCGCGCGGGCACCAACCGTTCGGTGAGCGCGAAGATCGTGATGAGGTGCGGCGCGAAGGCCACGCCGAGCACCACGACCACCGCGTACAGCGCGCCCAGGGAGCCGACGAACAGCAGCGGTACGGAGAGGACGGTCAGGCCCACCGCGGCGGCCCGCCAGCGGGCCGGCAGGCCGATCCGGGCCGGCACGAGGACGAGCGACAGCCCGGCCACGGCGCTCATCACGCCCATCGCCGCGTAGACCAGGCCCGCGTGGCCGGGAGCGCCGAGCCGCTCGGTGAGCGCGGTGATGCCGGCCTGCGAGGCGCCGAACATGGCGCCCTGGAGGGCCATGGAGACCCGCAGCGCGTGCGCGCCCGCCGGGATGCGGGGGCGGTCGCGCCGGGCCGTCCTGCGGGCTTCTCGCGCTTCGGCGTGTCGTCCGGGCCGGAAGAGCCGCCAGGGGAGGCGTGCGGTGCGGCCGTGCGCCACGGGAGCGTGCGCCTCCCGCGCGCCAGGCGCCGTCACCCCCGCCGTCCGGTGCAGCGCGAACGCCGAGCCGCACGTCGCGAGGAGCAGCGCCGCGAGGGCGAGCGCGACGGCCGGGTGCGCGACCGCCGCGGCCACGCCCACCAGCGCCGGGCCCAGCACGAAGGAGACCTCGTCCAGCGTGCCCTCCCAGGAGAGCGCGGCGTTCACCGTGCGCTCGTCGGCCCCGGAGCGCCGTACGAGGGCGACCAGCCGGGTCCGGGCGAGCGGTCCCACCTGGGGCACCGTCAGCCCGGCGAGCAGCCCGAGGAGGGCCAGCGGGAGCGTCGCCACGTGGGACAGCGCGGCGAGTACGAGGGCAGTGACGGCGAGCGCGTTGGCCCAGCAGGCCGCCAGCACCACCGGGCGCTGCCCGTGCCGGTCGGCGAGCCGGCCGATGAGCGGCCCCGCCACGGTCTGCCCGGCCGCCAGCGCGCCACCGGCCACGCCGGCCGTCGCCAGGCTGCCGCTGGTCTCGGTGACCAGCAGGACGCTGCCGAGCTGACACATGGCGGTGGGCAGCCGGCCGAGGAAGGAGACGGCGGGCAGCACCGGGCCGGTCGTGGCGAGCACGGTGCGGTAGGTGGCCAGTACAGCGGTCATCGCCCGACGCTATCGGGCCGGCGGGCGTGCCCCGTATGGGCAGGACGTACGAACGAAAAACGGGGCACACCCCGCCCGATCGGATGAAGCAACAAGGCACCGCGCGGGTACGTGTGTCCCCATGACGCCCGAATTCAGCGCGCCGCCCACCGCCACCTACCGGCTGCAGCTCCAGCCGGACTTCCCGTTCGCCGCGGCCGAGAAGGCCGTGCCGTACCTCGCGGCCCTGGGCGTCTCGCACCTGCACCTCTCCCCCGTGCTCGGCGCCGTCCCCGGGTCGACGCACGGCTACGACGTGGTCGACCACTCCGTGGTGCGCGCCGAGCTGGGCGGCGAGGAGGGGCTGCGCGCGCTGTCCCGGACGGCCGCGGCGAACGGCCTGCGGCTCGTGGTGGACCTGGTGCCCAACCACATGGCCCGGCCGGCCCCCGCCTCCTTGAACGGGCCGCTGTGGTCCGTTCTGCGGGACGGACCCGCCTCGCCCTGCGCCCGCTGGTTCGACATCGACTGGGAGGGCGGGCACGGCGGGCGGCTGCTGATGCCCGTACTGGGCGGGCGGCTGGCCGACGAGCTGCCCCGGATGCGCGTCGAGGGGGATGTGCTGCGCTATCACGAACACGCGTTCCCCATCCGTCCCGGTACCGAGCGGCTGCCGCTCCCGCAGCTCCTGGATGCGCAGTGGTACCGGCTCTCCTGGTGGCGGCTGGCCCGCACCGAGCTGAACTACCGGCGTTTCTTCACCATCTCCGAGCTGATCGCGGTCCGCGTCGAGGACCCCGAGGTCTTCCGCGCGACGCACGCCACGGTGCTGCGGCTCGTCGAGGACGGCGTGATCGACGGGCTGCGCATCGACCACCCGGACGGGCTCGCGGACCCCGCGGGCTATCTGGCACGGCTGCGGCAGGCCACGGGCGGGCGCTGGACGGTGGTCGAGAAGATCCTCACCGGGGACGAACGGCTTCCGGAGAGCTGGGCCTGCGCGGGCACCACGGGCTACGACGCGCTGCGCCACATTGACGGGCTCTTCGTGTGCCCGGAGGGCGTCGACCGGCTCTTCGGGGTCTACCGTGACGCCGTCGCACCGCTGGCCGACCGCGGCGGCGACTGGGAGGAAACGGTACGGCAGGCCGCGTACGAAGTCGTCACCCACGAGCTGTCGGCGGAGGTCGACCGATTGGTGCGTACGGCGGCGCGCATCAGCGAGCGCGCGCCGCACCACGGCGACCACGCGCCGTGGGCCCTGCGCCGCGCCCTGCACGAACTACTCGTACGGCTCCCGGTGTACCGCCCGTACGCGCACGACCCGTGGTGCGCGGAACGGGACGCAGCGATGCTGGCGGCGGCCGCCGAGGGTGCGGCGGCCGCCTTCGAAGTACGCGAGGAGGCCCGTTCCGTGGCGCTCGTGCGCGACCTCGCGCTGGGCCGGCTGCGTGACGGCTCCGGGGGCGACAGCGCGGACCACGACGACTTCGCCGCCCGCTTCGCGCAGACCGCCTCCGCGCTGCACGCCAAGTCGGTGGAGGACCGCGCGTTCTACCGGTACGCGCCGCTGCTGTCCGCCTGTGAGGTCGGCGGCGACCCCGGTGCGCCCGCGGTCCCGGTGGCGGCGTTCCACGCCTTCTGCGCCCGTCTGCAGGAGTCCTGGCCGGCGTCCGGAACGGTGCTGTCCACCCACGACACCAAGCGCAGCGCCGACGTCCGGGCCCGCCTCGCCGCCGTCAGCGAGTGCCCCGAAGGCTGGCGCGAGGTGGTGACCCGGCTGAACGCGTGCACGGCCCGCACGATGGACGGCATCGAACCCGATCCGCAGATGGCGTGGACGGCCTGGCAGACGGCGTTCGGACTGGCGGGCACCACCGCGCCCCTTCCTGGCGCGGCGGACCTCCACGTCCCCTCCTGTGGAGCAGCGGTCGCCCCGGGGCCGGCGGGCGACGGCATCCCCTTCGAGCGGCTCGCGCCGGCTGTCCTGAAGGCCGTGCGGGAGGCCGGGCTGCACACCACGTGGACCGAACAGAACACGTGGTACGAGGAGTCGGTCACGGAATTCCTGCGGGCGGGCCCGTGCAGTCCCGCGGCCGCCGCCGAACTGACCGCGTTCGCCGACGAGCTGGCCCCCTTCATCCGCGCCAACGTGCTCGGCGCCGCGCTGCTGCACCTCACGATGCCGGGCGTGCCCGACCTCTACCAGGGCACGGAGCACGAGTACTTGGCACTCGTCGACCCGGACAACCGCGCCCCCGCGCGCTTCTCACCGGAGTTCCTGGCCGATGTGGACGGCGGCGGGGAGGGCGGCGGCCCGGCCGGCGCCCCGGACGGCACGTCGGGGCTCTCCGCCGAGAAGCTGCGGCTGACCGCGGCGGCGCTGCGGCTGCGCCGGGCGCACCCGGAGTGGTTCGGCCCGCAGGGCGCGTACCGGTCGCTGCAGGCCGCCGGCGATCCGGACGGCCACTGCGTGGCCTTCGCCCGCGCCGACCGCGCGGTGACCGTGGCCACCCGGCTCTCGCTCCGCCTCGCCGAGTCCGGCGGCTGGCACACGGCCACCCTCCAGCTCCCCGGCGCGGCGTCTGCGACCTGGCGGGACCTGCTCACCGGCCGCGACTTCGAAGGCCCCACGGTCCCGCTGGCCGCCCTCCTGGACCGGTGGCCGGTGGCCCTTCTGGTCCTCAGCGCCCCGTGAGCACGTAGGCCACGCTGCCGAAGTTGACGTGATCACCGGGGTTGACGGCGACCTCGCCGAGGACGCGACGGCCGTTGACGAACGTGCCGTTCATGGAGCCGAGGTCGCGCAGCAGCCAGACGTCGCCCGAGGTGCGGAGCTGGGCGTGGGAACGGGAGACCGTGTCGTCGTTCAGGCGCAGGCCCGCACCCGGGGCGCGGCCTATCAGGAGGGGGAACGGCCCGGGGTCCGGCAGCAGCAGCTTGGGGAGGCGCTCCGTGCGCCATGCCCTGCGGACCATGAGGTGGAAGGCGGACGCCTTGCCCACCGCGCGCAGCACGGCGCCCTCGAAGCGGCCACGCGTGGCCAAGTCGCCAGTGGCTTTGTCCAGTTCGCTGCGGTGCCGTGCGGTGAGCACCAGCTCCAGGCGGCGCAGAAAGGTGTCCTGGGACAGCCGCCCGTCGGCCGCACCCTCGCGCAGCAGCGCCAGCGCGCGATCCCGCTCGGCATCCGACAAGCGGGCCGGTCGCGCCGGGAATTCGAGCGATGTCATGCCGCCGATTGTCCGGCGAGTTCCGGCCTTCTGTCCAGGCAGCACCCGGGGCACCGGAAATTCGCTCGCGCCGCGCACGGATGGGCGGTTACTGTGCGGACACGCGAACGGCCCGCGACAGGCGGGCCGGTGGGGCGAGCGGAAGGAGGCGGAACGGCATGTACGGCACGGCCAATGATCTGTTCGCGCGCTCCGGCGCCGCCCGCCGCATACGCTGACGGGCGTCGGGAGCGTGCCTCCGAGAGGACTCGTACACCCATGACCGACCTGGTCATCCGCGCGCTCACCGAAGGCGACGCGCATCTTTTCCACACTTTGCACGACCCCACGGCCCCACTGCTGGGGCACGACCGTTTCGGCCGGCCGTACGCCACGGTCGCGGCCGGCGGCGTGTACCGCCCCGAATGGACGTGGGTCGCGCTGCGCGACGGCGTCGTCGTGGCGCGCGCCGCATGGTGGGCCGGTCCGGACGACACCCGCCCGATCGCCCTGGACCGGCTGGACTTCGCGCCCGGCGAGGCCGCCGCGGCGGCCGAGCTGCTGCGGGCCGCGCCGCTGGCGGCGGAATACGTCCTGCTGCTACCGCCCGGCTGGCGTGCGCAGCGCGAGGTGCGGGCCGCCGCAGAGGCCCGGATGGACGTCGTACGGGCCGCCGGGCTGCGCCCGATGGTCGAGCGCTTCCAGTACGTCTGGACCCCCGAGTGCGGCGTGCCCGCGGACCCGGGGCGGCTGGTCTTCCGGCCGGAGCCGGACGACGAGGTGATCCTGGACGTGCTGTGCCAGGTGGAGCGCGATTCGCTCGACGCGCACGCCCGGCGGGCCGTCGCCGCGGGCGGTGTGGAGCAGGCCGCCCGGGAGGAGCTGGAGTTCTTCCACTGGTGCCCGTCGCCGCGCGACTGGTGGCGGGTGGCGTACACGCCCGAGGGGGAGGTCGTCGGGCTGCACGTCCCGGCACGCAACCACACGTCGCCCGTCGTGGGGTTCATCGGCGTCGTCCCGGCGCAGCGCGGCCACGGCTACGGGTACGACCTGCTGGCCGACTGCACGCGCCATCTGGCCGCGCTCGGCGTGGACCGGATCGTCGCCGAGACGGACCAGCACAACACCCCAATGGCGGCGGCATTCGCCAAGGCGGGGTACCCCGTCACCCAGGAGCGTGCTTTCTTCGACGGGTAGGCGCAGCACGCAGGCGCGTCGGTGCCCACGGGGGCGCGTCGCGGTGGTGTGACGAGGAGGGAGAGGCCACGTGCTCTTCGAGGTGTGGGCACCGGACGCCGGTCGGGTGGAGCTCGTACAGGAAGACCGGACCGTTCCCATGGAGTGCGGCTCCGGCTCCGCGCGCCCCGGCTGGTGGCGGGCCGAGGTCCCGGCCGGCCACGGGGACCGGTATGCCTTCCGGCTGGACGGCGGTGAGCCGCTGCCCGACCCGCGCGCGGCCCGGCTGCCGGACGGCCCCGGCGGCCCGGCCGCGGTCGTGGACCACGCCCGGTACGCCTGGCGGCACGACTGGCCGGGCCGCGGGCTGCCCGGCGCGGTCCTCTACGAGCTGCACATCGGGACGTTCACCCCCGGGGGCACGTTCGATACGGCCGTCGAGCGGCTGCCGCATCTGAAGGAGCTCGGCATCACGCACATCGAGGTGATGCCGGTCTGCCCGTTCCCCGGTACGCACGGCTGGGGGTACGAGGGCATCGCCCCGTGGGCGGTGCACGAGCCGTACGGGGGCCCGGACGGGCTGAAGCGCTTCGTGGACGCCGCGCACGGCCTCGGGCTCGGCGTCGTCCTGGACGTCGTGCACAACCACCTCGGCCCGTACGGCAACCACCTGCCCGCCTTCGGGCCGTACTTCACCGACACCCACCACACGCCCTGGGGCGCCGCCGTCAACCTCGACGCCCCGGGGTCGGACGAGGTCCGTGCGTACTTCATAGGGAGCGCGCTGTCCTGGCTGCGCGACTACCGGATCGACGGGCTGCGTCTGGATGCCGTGCACGCGCTGCACGACACCCGGGCCCGGCACTTCCTCGCCGAGCTGTCGGAGGCGGTGGACGCGCTCGGCGCACAACTGCGCCGCCCGCTGTTCCTGATTGCCGAGTCCGACCTCAATGATCCGCGGACGACGGCGCCGCGCCCCTACGGGGGCCACGGCCTGCACGCACAGTGGAACGACGACTTCCACCACGCCCTGCACGCCGCGCTCACCGGCGAGGCCCAGGGCTACTACGCCGACTTCGCGCGGGCTCCGATGGCGGCCCTCGCGACCACGCTGACCAGCGGCTTCTTCCACGCCGGTACGTACTCCAGCTTCCGGGAGCGCAGGCACGGCGCGCCGCTCGACATACCCGCCACCCCCGCACACCGATTGCTCGGCTACACGCAGACGCACGACCAGATCGGGAACCGCGCGCTCGGCGACCGCCTCTCGGCGCAGCTTTCCCCCGGCCTTCAGGCATGCGCCGCCGCACTCGTGCTGTGCGCCCCGTACACACCGATGCTCTTCATGGGCGAGGAGTGGGGCGCGGGCACGCCCTGGCAGTTCTTCACCGACCACACCGATCCGGAGCTGGCGGAGGCGGTACGCAACGGGCGGCGGCGGGAGTTCGCCGCGCACGGGTGGCAGGCCGAGGAGATCCCCGATCCGCAGGACCCGGCCACCCGGGAACGTTCCTGCCTGGACTGGAGTGAACCGGGGCGCGCGCCGCACGCGGAGTTGCTCGACTGGTACCGCACGCTCCTCGCGCTCCGTTGCGAGCTCCCGGCCCTCACGGACCCGGACCTGGCCCGTACGCGCGTGGAGTACGACGAGGAGGCGCGGTGGCTGCGGCTGGACCGGCTGACGCCCGAAGGCCCGGGGAGCGTGCACCTCGCGGTGAATCTGCACCCCTCGCGTACGGCCGCGGTCCCGCTGCCGTACGAGGGCGCACAGACGCTCGCAGGCCGCCCGACGCCCCCGGAACGGGGCGCGGACGGCCTGCTGCGGCTGGAGCCCGCTGAGGTGGCGGTGCTCAGGGCGTGACGGCCTCCGGAGCGGCGGCGGACGCGGGGTCGTCCTCCGCCGGCTCGCCGTCCAGCTCGCGCTCGCTCGCCTCGACCGCGGCCTGCTCGGCGGCCAGGTCGAGGTTGCGGTTGAGCAGGTAGTACAGCCCGCCGCCGATGATCAGGCCGGGCACGAAGGAGAGGTCCGCGCCGCCCAGGGCCTTGGCGGCCGGGCCTTCGTAGGCGTGGGTGGCGAAGAACGGGATCATCGTGAGGAAGCCGACGGCGTAGGAGACGATGCCGCGCCAGGACCAGCGGCCGTAGATGCCGCCGTTCGAGTCGAAGATCGCGGTGACCGCGTAGTGGCCGCGCCGCACGCAGTAGAAGTCCACCAGGTTGACCGCGGTCCACGGCACCAGGAAGTACAGCATCATCAGCACGAAGGTGTTGAAGCTCTCCAGGTAGTTCTCCGGGAGCAGCATGGCGACGGTAAAGATGACGACGCCGACCGCTGCGATGCCGGCGACCCGCAGCCGGACGGTCGGCTTGACCGTCCGGAAGGCGTCCACGGCGCTGGTGGTGGTGAGCATCGCGCCGTACGCGTTGACGGCCGTGATGCCGATCAGGGCGATGGAGGAGACCACCACGGCGAAGGTGCCGAAGCCGGGCAGGATGTCGTTGCCGACCTGGCGGATACCGGTGATCGCACCCGGCTCGGGCAGCGCGGAGGACAGCAGCGCGCCGAGCGACATCAGCCAGACTGCGGAGCCGGCCGCGCCGGCGTAGGTCCACCAGATGACCTTGCGGGCCGGGACGTCCTTCGGCAGGTAGCGGGAGTAGTCCGAGACGTAGATCGCGTAGCTGATCTGGTAGCCGGCCGCGGCGGAGAAGACGACCAGGAAGGAGGTCCACGTCGAGCCGCCACCGGACGCGGCGGCGTGCGCGGTACCCGGGTCGAGCTGAACGAACGCCCCGATGGTGAGCACGCCGAAGACGGCGATCAGTACGTACGTCAGCCAGCGCTGCACGAGGTGCAGCAGGTCGTGGCCGACGACCGCGAGGACGATCGCGAGGGCGATGATCAAGGCGTACCAGAGGGTGGTGCCGCCGGGCAGGACCGTCTGCAGCCCCTCCGTGGCCAGCACCACATTGAAGACGTTGAAGCCGACGTACACGAAGACGACGGCGGCGAAGGGCACGATCGCGCCGCGGGTGCCGAACTGGGCGCGCGACTGGATCATCTGCGGCAGGCCCATCCGGGGGCCCTGGTTGGCGTGGAACGCCATGAAGAAGGTGCCGAAACAGGCACCGAGCACGACGGCCAGCACGGACATGCCCAGGCTCAGGCCCAGCTCGGGGCCCAGGAAGCCGGTGACCATCGTGGTGAGCACGAAGTTCCCGGTGAACCAGAACGGCCCCTGGTGCCAGACCTTGCCGTGGCGCTCGCGCACGGGCACATAGTCGATCGATCGTTGTTCGATGACCCTGGGGGCGGCAGCCATGGGTCCTCCTCGGGTGGTGCGTTGATCGGCTGGGGGGCCGTAGTACGGGGACGGTGGGGGCCTGCGGGGGTGGTGCGGCCCGGGGGTGAGCGCGGTGGTGTGAACCTACGGGCCCGTTCGGAGCCGCTTCGATCGCCCGATCGTCCATCCGATAGATATGTGATGGACACTATGTCTATGCCGCTGTACCTCACCGATCTCCTGGCGCGCCCGGACCTGAACCTCTCGGTCACCGGCGACCCCGCGCCCGGGCTGCTGGACCGCACCATCGACGCCGCCACCGTCTCCGACCTGCTGCATCCCGGCGAGTGGCTGCAGGGCGGCGAGCTGCTGATGACCATCGGGCTGCTGCTGCCGATGGAGCCCGCCGCCTGCCGCGCGTACGTCGCCGACGTGGCGGCGGGCGGCGCGGCGGCCCTGGCGCTCGGCCTCGGGCACGGTCTCCCGTACCAGGCGGCGCCGCAGCCCCTGGTGGACGCGGCGCAGGAGGCCGGCCTGCCGCTGCTCACCGTCCCGGACGAGGTGCCGTTCATCGCCGTCACGAAGGCCGTCTTCGAGGCGCGCGCCCATGAGGAGCGGCAGGTCCTGCAGCGGGCCTTCGCGACCCAGCGGCGGCTGACCGCGGCGGCCACGGACAACGGGCTGCGCCCGATGCTGGAGGAGTGGACGGCGGCCACCGGGGTAGGGGCCGCGGTCCTCGACCCCCTGGGGCGGCTGCTCGCCTCGGGCGGGCCGGACGCCGAGTCCGTACTGGACAGCGCCCGCGACCTCATCGACCGGGTGGCCTCCCGGGGGCTGCGCGGCAGCGCGGCCAGTACGGCCGGCGGTCAGCAACTCGAAGTGCAGCCGCTGGGCGCCCGCCGGCTGCGCGGCCTGCTCCTCCTCAGCGGCGGCCCCGACGCCTCGGCCCGCGCCGTCGTCCCCGGTCTGGTCTCCCTGCTCTCCCTGGAGCTGGAGCGGCGCCACCTGATGGACGAGCCGGAGCGGCGCCGGCGCTCCGCGCTCCTCTCGGAGCTGCTCGCCGAGCCCGAGGGGGGGCAGGAGCGGGCCGCGGGGCGCGCCCAGGACATCCTCGCCTCGGTCGGGCTGGCCACCGACCGGGTGCGCGGCGTCGTGGTCGAGGCGCCCCCGGAGTCCGCCCAGGAGGCGGCCGCCGACCTCGCCCTCGCCATCCCGGGCGGACTGGTGCGGGTCACCGAGGGCGGCCTCGTCGAGGCGGTGGTCGCCGAGGAGCTGGACGTACGGGACGTGCTGGGCCGCTTCACACCGGGCTGTCCCGCCGGCCTCGGCCCGCCGGCCGCCCCCGAGGCCGTACGGGCCTCCCTGCGGCAGGCAGCCGGGCTCCTGGGCCTGAGCCGGAGTTCGGGCGCGCCGGTCGAAGCACGCGAGAGCCAGGCCAGTCGGCTGCTCCTGGAGCTCGGCGACCGGCGCACCCTCCTCGGCTACGCGGACGCCGTCCTGAGTCCGCTGGACCTCGCCGACAACGGCGAGGAGCTGATCGCCACACTGGCCGCCTGGCTGGAGACCGGCGGCTCCTGGGACACCACCAGCCGCCGCCTCGGCGTCCACCGCCACACCGTCCGCAACCGCCTCGACAAGGCCATGACCCTCACCGGCCGCCGCCTCGACGACGCGGACGACCGCTTCGACCTGTGGCTGGCGACGAGGATCCGGCGTGGGGGGCGGGTGTGACAAGCGGGCGCGGGGGTGTGGCGCGCGGGCGTACGGGCGCTGGCAGGGCGCGCGGGCGCGCTGGACGGCGTATGGATGGCGGGCGTCAGCCCTTGTGGCGGGCGCGGCTCGGCTGGACCCGGGTGGGCTCGCCCGGCATCTTCGGGTGGTCGGGCGGATAGGGCAGATCGCCGAGGCCGTCGTGCTCGGCGCGGTCGGCCAGCTCGAACACGGACTCCAGCCCGAAGCTCTCCTCGGCCATATCGGCGTGCACATCGCCCCGTTCCGCGAAGCGGGCCGACATCGTGGCCAGGTCGAAGTCGGCCGGCTCGGCGTCGTCCAGCTCCTCCCAGCGCAGCGGCGCGGACACCGTGGCACGCGGGTTCGGCCGTACCGAATAGGCGGAGGCGATGGTGCGATCGCGCGCCATCTGGTTGTAGTCGACGAAGATCCGGGCGCCGCGCTCCTCCTTCCACCAGGCCGTCGTCACCTGGTCCGGCATCCGGCGGGCCAGCTCGCGCCCCACGGTGATGGCCGCGCGCCGCACCTCGGTGAACGTCCAGCGCGGCGCGATCGGTACGTAGACGTGCAGGCCGCGGCCCCCGGAGGTCTTCGGCCAGCCCCGTAGGCCCAGCTCGTCCAGGAGGGCGTGCAGCGCGTGGGCGGCCCGTACGGCGTCCGCGTAGCCGGTGCCCGGCTGCGGGTCGAGGTCGATGCGCAGCTCGTCGGGGTGGTCGGGCCGGCCGCGGCGGACCGGCCAGGGGTGGAAGGTGACGCAGCCCAGGTTCGCCGCCCAGAGGACGGCGGCGGGCTCGGTGGGGCAGATCTCGTCGGCCGAGCGGCCGCTGGGGAAGGTGATGTGGGCGGTCGGCAGCCAGTCGGGGCGGTTCTTCGGGGCGCGCTTCTGGAAGAACGACTCGCCGGTGACCCCGTCCGGATACCGCTCCAGGGTCGTCGGCCGGTCGTGCAGTGCCCGGGT
Source organism: Streptomyces ochraceiscleroticus (assembly GCF_000720485.1). Taxonomy (GTDB): domain Bacteria; phylum Actinomycetota; class Actinomycetes; order Streptomycetales; family Streptomycetaceae; genus Streptomyces; species Streptomyces ochraceiscleroticus. Next base: position 261,113 of record NZ_JOAX01000020.1, read on the forward strand.
GATGCCGTCGGCGACGGCCACGTAGTACTGCGCCAGGTCCCGCTTCGTGAAGCCGCGCTCCGGGAAATAGACCTTGTCCGGGTGGGACAGCCGTACGGCACGGCCGCCGACCTCGATCTCCTCTGCCGCACCGCCTGAGCCTTTGGCACCGTCTGTACCGCTCATGGGCGCCACGGTAAGGGCGCACGGCCGGGCGCGCTCGTCGGGCGACGTAAGGGGTGTACGCGCACAATCAGGATATGGATCTCCCGGTGATGCCGCCCGTGAAGCCGATGCTGGCCAAGCCGGCGGCGAAGATCCCGTCCGGCATGCAGTACGAGGCCAAATGGGACGGTTTCCGGGCCATCGTCTACCGGGACGGCAACGAGATCGAGCTCGGCAGCCGCACCGGCAAGCCGCTCACCCGCTACTTCCCCGAGCTGGTCGAGGCGCTGCGCCTCAATGTGCCCGAGCGCTGCGTGCTGGACGGCGAGATCGTGATCGCGCGCGGCGACCGGCTGGACTTCGACGCGCTCACCGAGCGGATCCACCCCGCCAAGTCCCGGGTCGACCTGCTCGCCGAGCGGACCCCCGCGGGCTTCGTCGCGTTCGACCTGCTGGCGCTGGACAATGAAGCGCTGCTCCGCGCGCCCCAGAAGGAGCGGCGCGCCCGGTTGACGGAGGCCCTGCAGGGCGCCGAGGCGCCGGTCCATCTCGCGCCCGCCACCACGGACGCCGCGCTCGCCGCCGAGTGGTTCACGGAGTACGAGGGTGCCGGCCTGGACGGCGTGATCGCCAAGCCGCTGGACATGCCGTACCGCCAGAACGAGCGGGTCATGGTCAAGATCAAGCACGAGCGCACGGCGGACTGCGTGCTCGCCGGCTTCCGCTTCCACAAGAGCGGCCCGGTGGTCGGCTCGCTGCTGCTCGGCCTGTACGACGCGGCCGGCGCGCTGCAGCACGTGGGGGTCTGCGCCGCGTTCTCCATGAAGCGGCGCGAGGAGCTGGTGGCCGAGCTGGAGCCGCTGCGCATGGAGTCGGCGGCGGGCCATCCCTGGGCGCACTGGGCGGAGGAGGAGGCGCACGAGTCGGCGCGGCTGCCCGGCGCGCCCAGCCGCTGGAGCGGCAAGAAGGACCTGTCCTGGGTACCACTGCGCCCGGAGCGGGTGCTGGAGGTGGCGTACGACCACATGGAGAACGGGCAGCGCTTCCGGCACACCGCCCAGTTCCGCCGCTGGCGCCCGGACCGCGATCCGGAGAGCTGCACGTACGCACAACTGGAGGAGCCGGTGCGGTACGACCTGGGGAGGGTGCTGACCCGAAGGGTGGACTGAAGCGCCGTCAGGGATGTGCTGCCGCTGTTCCGCGACTCCCCTGCTCCCGGCGCCCTTACGGCCACCGTCCCCGCCAAGACGAGATCAGCCGTAGCGAACAGCGGGAACGGCCATGAGCGTCACGGGGCAGCAGCGCCCGGCTCGGAGCAGGCCGGCGGGGCGCTCAGCCCTCCTCGTCCGGAGCCAGGCGCAGGGAGATGGAGTTGATGCAGTAGCGCTGGTCGGTGGGGGTGGGGTAGCCCTCGCCCTCGAAGACGTGGCCGAGGTGGGAGCCGCAGCGGGAGCAGCGGACCTCGGTGCGGACCATGCCGTGGGAGCGGTCCTCGATCAGCTCGACGGCGTCGGTGTCCTTGGGGTCGTAGAAGGACGGCCAGCCGCAGTGGCTGGCGAACTTCGTGTCCGAGCGGAAGAGTTCGGCGCCGCAGGCGCGGCAGGAGTAGACGCCGGCGGTCTCCGTGTCGGTGTACTCGCCGACGAAGGCGGGCTCGGTGCCGGCCTCGCGGAGGACGTGGTACTCCGCGGGGGTCAGCTCGGCGCGCCACTGCTCGTCGGGCTTGTCGATCTCGTAGGCCATCTCTCGCTCCTTCGGGCCGGCGTACTGGGTCAGGCGTCGAGGCGGGCGAGGATGTCGGGGCCCAGCTCGGTCACGTCGCCCGCTCCCATGGTGAGAACAAGGTCGCCGGGGCCCGCCATTCCGGCGACGACGTCGGGAACCGCGGACTTGTCGTGCTCGGCGGTGACCGTCGCGCCGGCGGCCTCGGCCGCCTTGATGATCAGGTCGCTGGTCACGCCGGGGATCGGGTCCTCGCGGGCCGGGTAGATGTCCAGGACCACGGAGGCGTCGGCGAGGGCGAGCGCCTGGCCCATCTCCCGGCCCAGCTCCTGGGTGCGGGAGAAGAGGTGCGGCTGGAAGACGACGAGGACGCGGGAGTCGGCGGCGGCGCCCCGGATCGCTTCGAGGTCGGCGGTCATCTCCGTCGGGTGGTGCGCGTACGAGTCGATGACCTGGACGCCCTTGGCCTCGCCCTTGAGCTGGAGGCGGCGCTTGACGCCGGTGTACGAGGGGAGCGCCGCGGCGAGGTCGGCGGGCGCGATGCCGAGGGCCGTGGCGGCGGCCAGGGCAGCGGTGGCGTTCAGCGCGTAGTGCCGGCCGGGGACCGAGACCGTGAAGGCCAGCTCCTCGCCGGTGGGGAGCAGCGCGGTGACCTCGCTGGTCAGGCCGCGCGGGGTGATGTCGAGGACGCGCAGGCCGGCGTCGTCCGCCTCGCCGTACGTGACGACCGTGAGGTCGGCGCGGCCGCGGACGCGGGTGGTCAGCTCGCGGGCACCGGCGTGGTCCGCGGAGATCACGAGGGTGCCGCCGGGGCGCACCTTGCCCACGAAGGTCTCGAAGGACTCGTAGATCTCGTCCATCGAGGCGTAGTTCGCGTGGTGGTCCAGCTCGACGTTGAGGACGATCGCGACGTCGGGCGCGTACTTGTGGAAGCTGCGGTCGCTCTCGTCCGCCTCGGCCACGAAGATGTCGCCGGTGCCGTGGTGGGCGTTGGAGCCGGGCGCGTCGAGGTCGCCGCCGATGGCGTACGAGGGCTCCAGGCCAAGGGTGGTCAGGGCGACGGCCAGCATGGACGTGGTGGTCGTCTTGCCGTGCGTGCCGGCGACGGCGATCGGGCGCGCGCCGTCCATCAGGGCGGCGAGGGCGTCGGAGCGGTGCACGACCGGGATGCCGCGCTCGGCGGCGGCGGCCAGCTCGGGGTTGTCCGCGCGGATGGCGGAGGAGACGACGACGCTGGTGGCGTCGGCGGCGAGGTGCTCGGCGGCGTGGCCGATATGGACCGTGGCACCGGCCTCGCGCAGGGCCAGCACGGTCGCCGACTCCTTGGAGTCGCTGCCCGCGACGGCGGCGCCGCGCTGCGCAAGGATCTTCGCGATGCCGGACATGCCGGCGCCGCCGATGCCGATGAAGTGCGGTCGGTCCATCGCGGCGGGGATGCCGGGTGCCATCGTGACGTCTCCCTGGTCGGTCGGTCTGCTGGACGGTCTGCTCGGACGGTCGGCCGGCGCTCGCCGGTCAGTCTGTCGGGGCGGTCATGATTCTCGCACCCCGCACTGACAATCCCGGCCACGGCCGGTCGCCCGGCCGCCCCGCGCCATGCCGGCGCACCGCTTCGGCGCACCGCCTCAGCGCCGGATCAGTCCCTGTGCCGTCGCCGCCGCGACGGCCGACGTACGGGAGTCGACCTCGAGCTTGGTGTAAATGTGCACGAGGTGGGACTTCACGGTCGCCTGGCTGAGGAAGAGCCGCTTGCTGATCTGCGCGTTGGACAGGCCGTCGGCGACGAGCTGGAGCACCTCGGTCTCGCGGCGCGAGAGAGCGGCGGCGGGCGTGCGCATCCGGTCCATCAGGCGGAGCGCGACGGCGGGCGCGAGCGCGGACTTCCCGGCGGCGGCGGTGCGGACGGCGGCGGCCAGCTCTTCGGGCGGCGCGTCCTTGAGGAGGTAGCCGGTGGCGCCGGCCTCGATGGCCGCGAGGATGTCGGCGTCGGTGTCGTACGTGGTGAGCACCAGCACGCGGGGCGCGCCGTCCCGGGCGGTGATCTCGGCGGTGGCCTGCGGGCCGCGCATCTCGCCGCCGAACTGGAGGTCCATGAGGACCACGTCGACACCGGGCCGCGCCGCGAGCGCCACGGACTCCTCCGCCGTGGGCACGTCGGCGACGACCTCGAAGTCCGGCTCCGTCTCCAGGACGGCCCGCAGCCCGGCGCGTACCACGGGATGGTCGTCGGCCAGGAGGAGCCGGATGCGGCCTTCGGGGGCGTCGTCCTCCGGGGCGCGGTCGCTGGTCTGCGGGGTGTCGGTCACGGGGCCTGTTCCGGGAGTCGGGTGGGGGTCGCGGCCCCAGGGGCCGTGCTGACTGTGGCGGCCGTGGGCAGGGTGACCGCGACGGCCGTGCCCTCCCCCGGTGCCGATTCGACCACGAGGGTGCCGTGCAGGGCGCGGGCCCGGGCGCGCATCGCGGCGAGGCCGAAACCGGAGCCGGTGGAGTCCGTGCCCGGGGCCGGGACCTCGGACGGCCGGAACCCGGTGCCATCGTCGACGACATCGAGGGCGACCTCGGTGTCCATGTAGCTGAGGGTCAGCTCGGCCCGGCCCGCCGCGGCGTGCTGCACGGTGTTGGCCAGTGCGGACTGGGCGATGCGCAGCAGGGCGACCTCCTGCGGGGTGGGCAGTTCGGCGGGCGTACCGGACACGTGGCAGTGCACGGCGAGGCCGCTGGTACGCGCCGTGGTGGCGCACAGGCGCTCGAGGGCGGCGGGCAGCGAGCCGTGTTCCAGGCCGGGCGGGCTGAGCGCGCGTACGAAGCGGCGGGCCTCGGCGAGGTTGTCGACGGCGGCCTCGCGGGCGTGCCGTACGTGGCCGAGCGCGCCGTCGGGACGGTCGGGCAGGGCCCGTTCCGCGGCCCGCAGCAGGAGCTGGATGCTGGACAGGCCCTGGGCGAGGGTGTCGTGGATCTCGCGGGCGAGGCGTTCGCGCTCGGCCAGGACGCCGGCGGTGCGTTCGGCTGCGGCCAGGTCGCTGCGGGCCGCGGTCAGCTCCTCGATGAGGCGGCGCCGCTGCTCGCTCTCCCGGTACAGCGCCTGGTACCCGAGGACGACGGCGACCGCGACGGCCGCCCCGAGGGCGGGCCCGAGGACTGTACCGACGGTGAGGGTACGGGCGTGCCACCCGAAGCCGCCGACGGCCACGGCGGTGGTGACCGCTACGAGGGGCAGCGCCCACCTCAGGGGCAGCAGATGAAGCTGCACGAAGAAGAGCGGGAAGGCGAGCCAGACGCCGTCCGGGGTGAGCAGCACCAGCAGGGCCCATACGGCCAGTACGGCGGCGAGCCAGAGGGCGGCGGCCACGGGGGCGGCGGACACCTTCGGGAGGACGGGCCCCAGTGCGTATACGAAGGCGAGCACGACGGCCGCTCCGATGACGCCCGGTGTGTCGGGCGCGTGCTCGGCGGCCGCCCTGATCGTGGCGAGGGCCAGCAGTGCGGCGACCATCAGGTGCAGGCACAGGCGCAGCACCCGGAGAACGGGGGTGAGGGAGTGCGGGTTCACGACAGCTTCAAGGCTATGCGGAGCCCCACAGGGCGGCATCAACCGAAAGGTTGACCGGGTCGGCGGCCTTTCGATACCGGGGAAGCCGTCCTCGGCGCGATGCCCGGCGCACCCCATTGCCGCGAGGTTTGGGAGCAGCCGCCGGGCACCGGCCCGGCACCGTACGCAAAGGAGCTCCGAGGCCGTGTTCGTCGCCTGGAGGGACCTGAGGTTCGCCAAGGGGCGGTTCGCCCTGATGGGGACCGTCATCGTGCTGATCACCGTGCTGGTGGGGCTGCTGTCCGGCCTGACGGCGGGCCTCGGCCGAGAGAACACCTCGGCGGTCGCCTCGCTCCCCGCCGACCACCTCGTCTTCTCCGCGCCGGCGCAGGGCGACGACGTGTCGTTCACCGACTCGCACCTCAGTGCGAAGACCGCGGAACGCTGGGCCGGAGTGCCCGGGGTGGACCGGGCCGAGCCGCTGGGCATCGCCACCACGAAGGCCGAGTCGGGGCCCCGTAACGCGGCGCTGTCCGCCTTCGGGGTACGCCCCGGCTCCGGGCTGGCACCGGAATCCCGGGTGATCGCGCACGGCGCCGCCGTGCTCTCCGAGAAGGCCGCCGACGAGCTGGGCGTACGGGCCGGGGACCGCTTCACGCTGGCCGGGCAGCGGCTGCGGGTCGCCGCCGTGTCGGGCGAGGCGATGTACAGCCACACGCCCGTGGTGTGGACCTCGCTGGACGACTGGCAGCGGGTGGGCGGCGGTCCGGCCGCCGCGCGCGGTACGGGCGGCTCGACCGTCCTCGCGCTGACCACCGAGGACGCGGGGGCCGGCGCGCTCACGGCCGCCGACAAAGAGCTGGGCACGAAGACGGTGAGCTCCGCCGACGCCCTGCAGGCGATCGGGTCCTTCACCGCGGAGAACGGCTCGCTGCAACTGATGCGCGGCTTCCTCTTCGCCATCTCGGCGCTGGTCATCGGCGCGTTCTTCACCGTGTGGACGATCCAGCGCAGCGGCGACGTGGCCGTACTGAAGGCGCTCGGCGCCTCGACCCGCTACCTCCTGAAGGACGCGCTCGGTCAGGCAGTCGTCCTGCTGGTCCTCGGTACGGGCCTGGGCACCGCGCTCGCCGCCGGGGTGGGGGCTGCGGTCGGCGGCACCGTGCCCTTCGTGCTGGAGCCGGCCACCGTGCTGGTCCCCGCGCTGATCATGATCGCGCTGGGTGCGGTGGGCGCCGCGCTGTCCATCCGCCGTATCACCTCCGTGGACCCGCTGACGGCCCTGGGCAGCGCCCGATGACGCGCCGCCACCGCCGTCCCCGTACCGCGCCGACCGCCCCGTGGAGCACCCGATGAGCCTCGATCTGACCGATGTGACCCTCACCTACCCCGACGGCGGCTCCCGGCTGACCGCGCTGGACAAGGTGTCGCTGCACGTGCCCGCCGGCACCATGACCGCGGTACTCGGCCCCTCGGGGTCGGGGAAGTCCAGCCTGCTGGCCGTGGCCGCCACCCTGATCACCCCGGACCGCGGCACCGTCACGATCGACGGCGTCGACACCACCGGGATGAGCCGGGCGCGGCTGACCGCGCTCCGCCGCGACAAGGTCGGCATGGTCTTCCAGCAGCCCAACCTGCTCCCCTCGCTGACCGCCGCCGAGCAGTTGCAGGCGATGGCCCACCTGGACGGGCGCTCGCCCCGTAAGGCCGCGCCGCGGGCGAAGGAGCTGCTGGCCGCCGTGGGGCTCGCCGGGCAGGCGGACCGCCGGCCGCACCAGCTCTCGGGCGGCCAGCGGCAGCGCATCAACATCGCGCGGGCGCTGATGAACGACCCGGCCGTCCTGCTGGTCGACGAGCCGACCAGCGCGCTGGACCAGGAGCGCGGCGCGGCCGTTCTGGACCTGCTGACCACGCTCACCCACCGGCGGGCCACGGCGACCGTCCTCGTCACGCACGACCGGTCGCACCTGGGCGCGGTGGACGCGGTCGTGGAGGTACGGGACGGGCGGGTCGGCGCGGGGGCGCCGACGGGCGCCTGACAGCGGCTCCGAGGGCTCCTAGCCCGCCTCCCCCGCCGGCTCGCCCGGCGCGTGTGCGAACAGCTTCAGTACCGGCACGCCGACCTTGTGGCGGGCGCGGGAGGCCCAGTCGCGGTGGAAGAACTCCTCGACGAAGTGCGGGGCGGTCAGCACGATCACCTCGTCCGCGCCCGTCTGGTCGACGACCGACCGCAGCAGGTCCAGCGGATGATCCTCGACCACCTGGCCGATGGCCTCGGCGCCCGCGCCCCGAAGCTGCTGCAGGGTGTGCGACAGGGCCCGCTCCGCGGGCGGCTCCGCCTGCGCGCCCTCGGGCTCGTCCCCCTCCCGCACGGCCTCGTCGAACTCCCCGAGGGCTACGTCGTCGATGGCCCGCAGCAGCACGTCCTGCTCGCCGCGCGGCTGCATGAGGACGACGAAGGAGACCTCATCGTTGCCGTGCAGCGTGGTGACGAACTCCACGTCCGCGGGCGACAGAGGCTTCTCGATCATCAATACGCTCGTGAACACGACGCGCGCCCTTCTTCTCCGCTTCATGGACCGCCGCGGAGCGGTGGTCCGACAGAAACCATCCTTCCCCGTCGCAGGACGGGGCTTTCGTTCCTTCAGTGTGCCCACTGGAAGCTAAGCGGAACGAGAAATTCCGCCGAACGCCCGGGAGGTGCGGTGAAACGGTTCATGGGCGGCGGTACCGGGTGAACAGGAATCCGTCGTCCTCCAGTACGGACGCGAGCCGGAACCGTTCCGGTACCGCCAGGCCGGGCGCGTTCATGATCCGCGGCGCGTCCCCCACCGTCACCAGCGGCGCGAGCGACAGGCACAGCTCGTCCAGCGCGCCCGCCGCGGCGAACTGGCCGAGCAGCCGCGGCCCGCCCTCCGTGAGCAGCCGGGTCAGCCCCAGGTCCGCGAGCGCGCCAGTCACCCGTGCGGGGTCCACCGCCGCGCCCTCCCCGACGAAGACCACCTGGGCACCGGCCGCCCGCGCGGCCTTCACCCGGTCCTCGTCGGCGGCCGCGCCGGTCAGCAGGACCGTGGGCACCAGCGGCTGCGTGAAGAGGGGCAGCGAGAAGTCCAGGTCCAGGCTCGCGCTCACCACGGCGATGGCCGGCGCGGGCCCCTGCCCGGCCGCCGCCCGCCGCGCGGCGAACGCCTCGCGCGCCCTGGCCGGCCGGTACCCCTCCTGGCGCACCGTCTCGGCGCCGGCGATCACCGCGTCGGCCAGCCCGCGCAGCACACCGAAGATCCGCATGTCGGCGTCGCTCGAGAGGGGGTGCGAGCGGCCCTCATGGTGCGCGGCGCCGTCCACCGAGGACACCATGTTGGCCCGCAGCCAGCCGTGGGACGCCTCCGTGCCGGCCGCTGCCTCCGGATACGCGTATGCCTCCGCCAGCTCGTCCAAGGTCCATTCCCGGTCTTCCATCCACTCCCGGTACCCGTCCGGCGGCGGCGACACCGCTTCACCGGAGGTTCCTTGGGAGGGTGCGTTTCCGGACGGCGCGGACGGGGCGGGAGAGGGGAACAGACGTCGCATAGGCCGCAGTGTGGCACGGAGACGGCCGTGTGACATGCCTCGCTCAGCGGTCCGGCCCGTGCCGTGCAGCGACTACGCTGGAGCGCTGTGTCACCTTCCACGCCCTCGTCGCCCTCGCAGCCCGCTCCGATAACCGGCCAGGCCGCCGGTCCCTCGGACGACGCGGCCCCGGCCGCGCTCACCGCGCGCGCCCCGCACGTCCCCGCCGACCGGCTGGTCGCGGAGATGGTGCCGCCGCCGCGCTTCCAGAGCGCGCGCTTCGAGACCTACATCCCGGACCCTTCGCAGCCCAGCCAGGCCGAGGCCGTACAGGTGCTCAGCTCCTTCGCGGCAAGCATCGGGGGCAGCGCGAGCTCCTCGAGCGGCAAGCGGCGCTGGTTCTCGAAGAAGCCCGCTGCGCCCCAGGGCCCGCGCGGCGTCTATCTGGACGGCGGCTACGGCGTCGGCAAGACCCACCTGCTGGCGTCCCTGTGGCACGCCACGCCCGCCGCACCGGAGCTCAAGGCGTTCGGCACCTTCGTGGAGCTGACCAACCTGGTCGGCGCGCTCGGCTTCCAGGAGACGGTGCGCACCCTCAGCGGTCACCGCCTGCTGTGCATCGACGAGTTCGAGCTGGACGACCCCGGCGACACGGTGCTGGTCTCCTCCCTGCTGGCCAAGCTGGTCGAGCACGGCGTGGCACTGGCGGCCACGTCGAACACGCTCCCGGGCAAGCTCGGTGAGGGCCGCTTCGCCGCCGCCGACTTCCTGCGCGAGATCCAGGGCCTGAGCGCGCACTTCCGGCCGCTGCGCATCGATGGCGAGGACTACCGCCACCGCGGGCTGCCCGAGGCCCCGGCGCCCTTCGACGACGAGACCGTCACCCGGGTCGCGTACGCCACGCCCGGCGCCTCGCTCGACGACTTCCCCGGGCTGCTGGACCACCTCTCGAAGGTGCACCCGAGCCGGTACGGCGGGATGTGCGACGACATCCGGGCGGTCTGCCTCACGGACGTACAGGCGGTGCCGGACCAGTCCACGGCGCTGCGCCTCGTAGTGCTGGCCGACCGGCTCTACGACCGCGAGGTGCCGGTGCTGGCGTCCGGCAAGCCGTTCGATGAGCTGTTCAGCGAGGAGATGCTCAAGGGCGGCTACCGCAAGAAGTACTTCCGCGCGATATCGCGCCTGACGGCGCTGGCACGCGACGCGAAGCAGCTCACGGAGAAGTAGCCCCCGGCGCCCCTGCCAGGGCGCCAGAGCCCCCGCCACGGCTTGTCACCACACCTCTACGCGCGTGGTTCCCGGCGGCCCTGTGACGTGGTACACACATCCGGTCACATCACCTGTCCGCCAGCAGGGAGTTGCTTCATGTCCGCAACACGACGTCAGATCCTTGCAAGAACCGGCGCGGTGGGGGCGGGAATCGCCTTCTCCGGCGCCGTCTCGGAGATCTTCGCCGGTACCGCTGTTGCCCAGTCGACGGGCCCGGACGGCTACGGACCGCTGGTTCCCGACCCGGACGGCCTGCTCGACCTCCCGAAGGGCTTCCGCTACAAGGTGCTGTCCCGGGAGGGCTCCCCGCTGCTCTCCGGTGAGGGCAAGGTACCGAGCAACTGCGACGGCATGGCGGCCTTCCGCGGCCGCCGGGGCCACACCCACCTGGTGCGCAACCACGAGAACCGCCGCAAGTCCCGCTCCGCCGTGCCCACCGTGCCCGGTATCACCTACGACCCGATGGGCGAGGGCGGCTGTACGGCCATCGAGGTCGACGCGCACAACGAGGTGGTCTCCGAGCGGGTCGCCATCGCCGGTACCTCCACCAACTGCGCCGGCGGCCCCACCCCTTGGAACACCTGGCTGACCTGCGAGGAGACCGAGTTCAAGGCGGGCGAGGAGGGTTACACCAAGGACCACGGCTTCATCTTCGAGGTCGATCCGTACGACCCGCGGCGCACCGGGGCCGTGCCCCTCACGGACATGGGCCGCTTCCAGCACGAGGCGATCGCGGTCGACCCCCGGGACGGCACGGTCTACGAGACCGAGGACGCGTTCGAGAAGCCGTTCGGGCTCTTCTACCGCTTCCACCCGAACAAGCCGCTGGGCGGCACCGGTTCACTGCGCGCGGGCGGCCGGCTGCAGGCGATGCGCGTACCGGGGGTGAAGGACCTCTCCGCCATCAAGGAGACGGGCGCGACGTTCGACCGCATCGAGTGGGTGGACGTCCCGGACCCGCTCGCGAAGCAGACGCCCATCCGCTTCCAGGACTTCGGTACGAAGGGCATCACGCACGCCCAGAAGCTGGAGGGCTGCTACTGGGGCGGCTCCTGCGTGTACTTCGTGTCCAGCTTCGCGCACCGGGACGAGGGCTCGGCCGCCGACCACTACGGGCAGGTGTGGCGGTACGACCCGAAGCGGCACTCTCTCACGCTGGTGGTCGTCTTCGGCCCGGACAGCGATCTGCAGCTCCCCGGTGAGTCCCCCGACAACATCTGCCTGGCCCCCAGCGGCGGCCTGATGGTGTGCGAGGACGGGGACGGCGCGCAGCACGTCTTCGGGCTGACCCGGAAGGGCGCGGTGTACCCGATGGCGCGCGGCCGGCAGAACATCGGGACGCCGGAGAAGCCGGAGTGGGGCGAGTTCGCGGGCGTCACCTTCGCGCCGGACGGGCGCACGATGTACGTGAACTGCTACACGCCGGGGACGACGTTCGCCGTGACGGGGCCCTTCTGACCGTGATCACCGCCCTTCGGGGCCGAGCGGCCCTTCGAGGCTGAGCGCGCGCACCGTCTGTATGGGCTCGACTAGCCCGAACAGGCGGTGCGCTGGGCTTCCTGCCACTCGCAGACCGGGCACAGGACGATGCCCGGGGTGGTCTCCGGGTACTCGGTGGGCTCGCGGCACAGGACGCACTCGGCGAGCGGTGCGTCTTCGGGCGCGGGGTGCTGGGTGGCGGGCGGCATGGTCCCGAGCCTACTGCCGCTGCCGCTCAGGTACGCCGGGAGCTGAGCGCACAGGCCGCCGCGACGGCCGCGGCGGCGATCAGGGCGGCCGCGCCCAGCGGCAGCCAGGGAACGGTCACCGTGCCGTCGGCCGAGCCGGTGACCAGGCCGCTGACCGCGGCGTTCGCGGGCGAGGCCGCGGTGACGAGCAGCAGCAGGGCGGCCAGCGCACCGGTGGGGACCGCCCATCCGGTACTGCGCAGCACCGGCCAGTTGGCCAGCGCGCCGGCTGCCGTGCCCAGCAGGACGCAGGAGAGCGCCGTGAGCGTCCCGGCGAGGGCCGCGGGCCCCATCGGTACCAGGGTGCGGTGATCGGCGCTGTGCGGGTCGGAGACCAGCGCGACGAAGCCCGTACCGAGCGCCCCGAGGACCGTCGCGGCCAGCGTCGCGGTCAGGACGGCCGCCAGGTGCGCGCGGCCGGGACCCGCGGCCGCCGCGGTGCAGGCCCGCGCGGCAGGCGGTTCGCCGGTCACGCAGGCCCGCACCAGCCACACGGCCACGGGCAGCAGCGGGGCGGCGGCGTACCCGTACCCGTCGAGCACCGGATCGCCGGCCCGGATGCCGATCGCCACGAATGCGGCGTACAGGAGGGCGGGCGGCAGCCAGCGGTGCGAGCCGATGAGCAGCGCGACGTGGTAGCGGAGCAGCGGGATCACGGGGTATCGGGCCTCGGTGCGGTCTGGGCGGTCGGGGCGGGGTGGCCCGAGTGGGCTGGGTGGGTGCCCTCGGGAGCCACCGCGTGGATGTGCCACGGGGGACGGGCCGTGAGGAGGGCGCGCAGCAGCGTGTCGGAATGCGTGGCGGGGACGGTGAGCCGGGTCGTGCCGTCCGGTCCGGGCCCGGTGACGGGCGCTCCGGGGAGGCCGGGCGGCGGGGCGGCACCGGGCGGGCCCTCCGCCACCACGGTCACGCGCGGCCCCGAGGTGGCGCTCGGCTCCCGGGTGGCGCGCGCCGCGTACGAGTGCGCGTCCTGCGGGCGCAGGCCCGCGTCCACGACCCGGTAGCAGGCGTCCGCGGCACCGGCCAGGCGGGCCGGGTCGTGGTCGACGAACACGACGGTGCCGCCGGCCGCGACGCGCTCGGCCACCGCGCGGTCGAGGGTGCCGCGCGCCGTGCCGTCCAGGCCGGTCCACGCCTCGTCCAGGACGAGCAGTTCGGGCTCGGCGAGCAGCGCCTGTACGACGGCGACCTTCTGGCTGGTGCCCTTGGAGAGCTCGGCGAGCGGCGTACGGGCGTGCCCCGCCGCCCCGAAGCGCTCCAGCCACTCGGTGGCCCGGCGGGCCGGCGCGGCACCGCGCAGCCCGTGGACGCGCCCGAGATGGCCGAGGTACTCCAAGGCCGTGAAGGGCAGCGCCGCGGGGAAGCGCTCCGGTACGTACGCGGCGCGCGGGCGTCCCGTGACGCGGCCCGTACTCGGTGCGTCGATCCCGGCGAACAGACGGAGCAGCGTGGACTTGCCGCTGCCGTTCGTGCCCTCGATGCGCAGCAGGGACGCGCGCGGCACTTCGAGGTCGACGTCGCGCAGCACCCAGGGGCCGCGCAGCCCGTAGCGCCGCCCCACCTTGTGCAGCTTCATTCCGGGGTCCTTCTCCGTGCCGTTCGCGTACCGCCTCAGCCGTTCGACGACTGGGTGGGCTTCGCCTCGCTGGGCCGTACGATCACGAACCCCTCGCCGTCCAGGCGGAGCTGTACGGCCTCGCCCGAGCCGCCGCGGATCATCGACCCGACGCTCTGCGAGCGGTGCAGCGAGGTCTTCAGCGCGGCGCTCCAGCCGACCACCGCGTCGGTGTCCACGAAGACCGGCAACTGCGGGCTGACAGGGATGACGATCGGGTTGCCCTCGCACATCACGCCGAGCTGGCCGTGCCCGGTGAAGACGGAGTTGAAGAGCCCGCCGCCGGTCATTCCGGCGCCCTTCACGACCTTTATCTCGTAGGACAGGGTGGCGTCGAAGCACAGGATGTTGCGGCCGTTGAGGGTGATGCTGTCCCCGGGGGCGAGGTCGACGATGAAGCAGTTCTGTGCCTCGTGCGCGAACCACACCTCCCCCTGGCCGCGCACGGCCATCAGAGCCAGCCCCTCGCCCGTGACCGCGCGCTTGAGGAACTTGCCCACCCCCTGGCCCTGCTTCTCGAACTGCAGGTTGCCGCGGAAAGCGACCATCGAGCCCTGGCGCGCGTAGCACTCGCCGTCCACCACGTACTTGACCGACTTGGCGTTCTGCAGGGTCATGCCGGGTGCGGTCGCCGGGGTGACCAAGTTCTCGGACGAGAAGAGTTCGCTCTGCATGGTGAGGATGATCGCCCGGAACTCTTCCCTCCGCCAAGGAGGCCCGGGGAGGGGACGGCTCCGGGCCGGGGATTGTCAGTACCTGCTGGCAGACTGAAACCGTGAGCAGCACCGAGACCCACAGCACCGGCCATACCGAGACCCCCGCCCCCGCCGCCCCCGCGCGCCGGGAGGAGACCGACCGCGACGCGGCACCGCAGTTCGTGCTGCCGCTGGTCGTCCGGCTGGAGAAGACCGCGCCGCCGGCGCGTACGGACGCGCTGGAGACGGCCGCGCGGGCGGTGCTCGTACTGCTCTCGGACGCGCGCTCGCTGGGCGAGGGCGAGTGGGCCGCTGCCGTACGGGACTGGCAGGACGCCCGCATCCGCAAGGTCGTGCGGCGGGCGCGGGGCGCGGAGTGGCGGCGCGCGTCGGAGCTGCCGGGCATCACGGTCACCGGCGACTCCGCCGAGGTGCGGGTCTTCCCGCCGGTGCCGCTGGACGGCTGGCCCAAGGAGCTGGCCAAGCTCCAGGTCTCGGGTACGGAGCTGGACGACCCGGAGCCGCCGGGCGCGCCCGGCACGGAGGGGCCCGTGCTGTGGCTGAGCCCGGAGCTGAAGATGTCGGCGGGCAAGTCGATGGCCCAGGCGGGCCACGGCGCGCAGCTCGCGTGGTGGGAGCTGTCCGAGCCCGAGCGGGCGGCCTGGCAGGCGGCCGGCTTCCCGCTGTCGGTACGCACGGCGGAGCCGGACCGCTGGGCGGCACTGATACGCAGCGGCCTGCCCGTCGTCCGTGACGCGGGCTTCACGGAGATCGCCCCCGGGAACACCGTCGTGGCCGAAGGCGGCAGTCGCTTCTGCCCCCTCCGGCCCCTGCGACAGCCGTAGGCGGGCCGCTCCTGGGTCCAAGGAGACGGCCGGCGCGCGCCTGCCGCCGCCTCACACCCCGTGCCACGTGTGGCGGTTGCGGGCGAGGGTGTGGATGCGGTTGGCGGTGGTGGGGGTCAGTACGCCGCCGAGGGCGCCGAGGGCGGTGACCGCCTGGGCCCCGGCCATGAGACGGACGGCCGCGTCGTCACCCTTCGCCTCCGCGTCGGCCGGCACGTCCGCGTTGCCCTCCGGGCTCGCGTCGACGGGAGGCTCCGGGCCGGGTTGCTCCGGCGGGAGCTGTTCGATGTGGTGGGGGCCGATGAGGACGAGTACGGGGTGGATGGGGACCGGGAAGCCGCAGGCGCGGGTCAGGGCGTAGGTGGCGCGCTCGGCGCGTTGCCGGGTGCGGCGCACGTACGGCTGCGGGCGCCGGCCGCGGCCCGGGTGCACGTCGGTGGCGTCGGCACGTACGCGCGCCGCACGTACGCACTCCGTGGCGATGCAGAAGACCCCGCCCGGCCCGATGAGCAGGTGGCTGATCTCGCTGCCGGGCGGCAGCGGCAGGGAATGCAGCACGTGCCAGCCGCCGCGGCTCAGCCGCTCCAGCTCCGCGCCCACCGCGCACTCCGCGGCGAGCCGGCGCCGCCACTCGTCCTGTACGGGCCGCCGGCCCAGCAGCCGGGCGGCGAAGAGCGCGGGGCCGTCGAGGGGGTGTGCGGCGAGGTGGGTGCGGAGCACCTCCCCGGGGCGGTTCGGCGCGAGGTCGTCGTCCGGCGGCAGGAAGAGCCGGTCGGGGTCGTCCGGCGGCAGGTAGCGGCGGTCTCGGTCGTCGTCCGGCGGCAGGTAGCTCCGGTCGGGGTAGTCCGGCGTCGGTTCCACGGACATCACCCCTCGCGCACCCCTCGCGGGACTCGCCTCCGGCGGAGACCGCCACGGCGCCGGCCCCGCCCCTCCCCCATGGGACCAGGAGCCCGCGGCACGGGCAAGAGCGAGTGAAGGTACGCCGAACGAGCCGGTGAACGTCCGCGAAAGGGTGGGAACAGGCGTCCGGGCGTGGTACATCGTGATGATGCCGATGTCGACGTTGAAGGAAGCGGACCTCGCGGATCCGTCCCGGCTCGAAGCCGCCCTGCGCGCGAACCTCGCGGCCTTCGAACGGCGCGAGATCGCCGTGCCCGAGGGCGTGCGCCACGCCGCCGTGTGCCTCACCGTTCTCCCGTACCGCGACGAGCCGCACGTCCTGGTGATCAAGCGGGCGCCGCGCGGCCGCAACGCCGGGCAGTGGGCGCTGCCCGGCGGCCGCCTGGACGAGGGCGAGTCGGCGGAGGCGGCCGCGCTGCGGGAGTTGGCCGAGGAGACCTCGGTCGACGCCGGCCCCGAGGAGATCGCCGGGTATCTGGACGACTTCCGTACCGACTCCGGGTTCGTCATCACGCCGCTGGTCGTCGTCCCGCGTGGACCGGCGCTGCCGCGGCCGGCCCCGGACGAGGTCCAGTCGGTGCACCACGTACCGCTGCGGCGGCTGCGGGAGCCGGACCTGCCGCGGTGGGTCACGGCTCCGGACGGCGGGCCGCTGCTGCAGATGCCGCTGCGCCCGGGGATGGTGATCCACGCGCCGACCGGTGCGCTGCTGTGGCAGTTCCGGGAGGTGTGCCTGCTCGGCCGCCCGACCCGGGTCGGCACGGTGACCCAGCCGGAGTTCACCCGCCGGTGAGCCGGAGAGGGCGGCGCCCCCACCGGCCGCGGCGTACCACCCCACCGGCCTCGGTGCACAGCCCCGCGGCCGGTGGGGCATCGCCGAGCACGTACCGTTTCTTGCGTGTACACCTCACTCCTCGGGTTCACTGTCGTCGCCGCCCTGCTGACCGTCTCCCCCGGTCCGGACTTCGCGGTCGTGCTGCGTACCGCGCTCGGCTCGGGGCGGCGCGCCGCGCTGTGTTCCGCGCTCGGCATCGCGGCGGGCTGCTTCGTGTGGGGGCTGGCGGGCGCGGCCGGGCTGACGGCGATGCTGTCGGCGTCCCAGGTGGCGTACGACGGGCTGCGGATCGCGGGCGCCGCGTACCTGATGTGGCTCGGCTTCCAGGCGCTGCGCAGCGCACGGCGCACCGCCACGGCGGCCACCGAGCCCGCCGAAAGCGCCCCGGCGGACGGCGCGGCCGACCCGGCCGGCCCCACCGGTCCGGAGGCACCGCAGACTCCGTGGCGCGCGTTCCGCACCGGGCTGCTGACGAACGTGCTCAATCCGAAGGTCGGCGTGGTGTACATGTCGCTGCTGCCGCAGTTCATCCCGCACGGCGCGCCGGTCGTGGCGACCACCCTGATGCTCGTCGCCGTCCACGCCCTACTGGGCGTCGTCTGGCTCGGCTCCGTCACCCTCGCCGTGCACCGCGCACGGGCCGTCTTCCGCAGGCCGCGCGTCCGCCGCCGCCTCGAACAGCTCACCGGCACCGTCCTCTTCGGGCTCGGCGCCGCGGTGGCCGCCGAAACGGCCCGCTGACGCGCCGCCCGCGGCACCGGCCCCGCCCGTGCGCCGCGCCAACGCCCCGTACGGGCGCCGTACGCTGCGCAAAGGCAGGGAAAAGCTCAGATCCGGCTCTGAACCCGGCCCATGGACGGTTCGTCCTCCCCAGAGGGGTGATGAGTACGGAATACGCGGAGTCGGGAGTGGAGGGGGAACCATGGAGCAGCCAGGGCACACCGGCCACCGGGAGCGGCAGCCGGGCCGTACGGACCACCGGGAGCGGCCGGCACACACGCCGCTCCTGGGCACCGGCATCGGCTGGCGGCCGGAGATCGCCGACGGCATCGCCCGGCTGCCCGGTATCGACTGGGTCGAGGTCGTCGCCGAGAACATCTGCCCGGGCCACCTCCCGCCCGCCCTCGAAGCGCTGCGCGCCCGCGGCACGACCGTCGTGCCGCACGGCGTCTCCCTCGGGCTGGGCGGCGCCGAGCGGCCGGACGCCGGGCGGCTGGCCGCGCTGGCCGAGCGCGCCGAGGCGCTCGCCGCGCCGCTCGTCACGGAGCACATCGCCTTCGTACGGGCCGGCGGCGCGCTGACCGGCGGCCCGCGCATGGAGGCGGGGCACCTGCTGCCCGTACCGCGGACGTACGACGCGCTGGACGTGCTGTGCGAGAACGTACGCATCGCGCAGGACGCGCTGCCGGTACCGCTGGCGCTGGAGAACATCGCTGCGCTGGTCAACTGGCCGGGCGAGGAGCTGACCGAGGGACAGTTCCTCGCCGAGCTCGTCGAGCGGACCGGCGTACGGCTGCTGATCGACGTGGCGAACCTGCACACCAACCGCGTCAACCGGGGCGAGGACCCGGCGGCCGCGCTCGCGGCGCTGCCGGTGGAGGCGATCTCGTACGTCCATGTCGCGGGCGGTTTCGAACGGGACGGGGTGTGGCACGACAGCCATGCTCACCCCGTGACGCAGCCCGTTCTGGAGGTACTCGCCGAGCTGTGCGCCCGCGTCGGCCCGCCCGGTGTCCTCCTCGAACGCGATGAGAACTTCCCCGCTACGGAGGAGCTCGCCGCCGAACTGGATGCCATACGGACCGTCGTCGAAACGACCGCGCTGCGGCCCGGGCTCGGGTCCGGCGCGCGCCCAGTCCCCCGGCCCGACGACCGGAGCATCAACCTGGGCAACGCCCCGGACGACACAGCCGCCAAGGAGACCGAAGCCGCCCGCCCCCGCCTGGCCGCCGCGCAGGAGGAGCTGCTCGCGGCGCTGGTGGCGGGCGAACCGGACCCCGCGGGGTTCGACGGGGAGCGGCTGGCCGTGCAGCGGCGCGCGCTGGCGGGCAAGCGCGCCGACGTGATCGCCTCGGTCGCGCCGGAGCTGCCCGGCATACTCGGAGCGGACTACCGCAGCGCTTTCCTGGACTACGCGCAGCACCGGCCGATGCGGGGCGGCTACCGCCGCGACGCGCTGGACTTCGCCGGCCATCTGCTCGCCCTCGGCCTGCCGGCGCACCCCGCCGCGCGGCGGGAGCTGACACAGTGGTGGCGCGAGCGCTCGGGCCCCACCCCGCCGTCGGCCGGCGCCGCCGCACGGCTGGCCCGGCTGGCCCGCACGGTGACCGGCCGCCTGCTGCCCCGGACGGGCCACACTGCGGACGGGTCGCCGGACCGGCCCCGGGGCGGCGGTCCGGCCCCGGACGGGACGGCGGACGGCCGGAGCGCACCCCCGAGCGTGCCGGCGGGTGCCTCGCGGGTGGAGTATGTCGACAGACCCCGGAGTGGGAGGTAATCACTTTGTCCTTCGCGCAGTTGGTGTACTGGGCCGTCGCCGCTTCCTCAGTGGTGCTCATCGCCGGTACGGTCCACACCCGCCGCGCCACGCCGTCCCCCCGTACCGTGCTCGTCGAGGCGGACTCGCAGGACCTCTGGGACAACGCCTTTCTCGCCGGCGGTCCCGGCCGGGTCGCCGACGCGGCGATCGCCGGGATGCACGGCGACGGCCGGCTGGCGATCGGCGGCCCCGGAACGGTCACCGCGCGCCGCCCCGCCGTCTCGCACGACCCGGTCGAGTCCGCGGTGCTGGAAGCGCTCGTCCGCACGCCCGGCGGCTCGCTGACGCGGCTGCGCCCCACGGTCATGCGCAGCGCGGCCGTCCAGCAGATCGGCGACCGGCTGGCCGACCGCGGCCTGCTGCGCCGCCCGGAGACGGGCCGGCGCTGGCGGCAGCTCGCCCGGCTGCAGATCGGCGCGTGCATGTGCGTCTTCTTCCTCGGCATCTTCCAGTCGGTGACGGGCGCGCTGGACGACGGCGCTCCGCAGTACCCGCAGAACATGCCGTTCGTACTGAAGGTGACGCCCGCGGTGTTCGCGGGGATCTTCGTCGGCACGCTGTGCCGGAGCGCCGTGCGCCGCCGCATCACGAAGGCCGGCAAGCGGGCCCTGAAGCAGTTTCGCGCGGCGAACAGGGCGGCCGTCACCGGCCCGGCGGACCGGTCCGCCGCGCTCACCGTGGCCGTCGGCGGCGTGGCGGTACTGGTGGACCGGGTACTGCGCGACCATCTGCTGGAGGCGCAGCGGGCGGCGGCCGGCAGCGCGACGGCCGCCGCGGTGTCCTCGACCGGCCCCGGCGCCGACTGGAGCGCGGCCGGGGACACCGGCGGGACGTGGTGCGGCTCGGGTAGCTGATCGGCGGCTGATCGGGCGGCTGAACCGCGCGCCCGGCCGCACGGCGCGGGGCCACACGGGCCCGGAAACCCGCCAACGTACCAACCCCCGCCCCTTGTTGAGCGGGCTTCGGCGAACGGGGGCGCGGGCACGGCCAGCCCGATTAGCGTGCGGTGCCGCACCAGGAGGCACCATGCGAACCGTCACCGGAACCGGTCTCGTCGTCGCCGCACTCGTCGCGACGGCAGCCGCACTGCTCTTCCCCATCCTGTCCTTCGCCGGGCTGTCGGCGGCCGGCACCGACCCCGACGCGGGCACCGTCGCCACCCGCTCCGGCCCGCTCTCCCCGCTCGACCGCGACTTCGTGACCAAGGTACGGCTGGCCGGGCTGTGGGAGCTGCCGGCCGGGCAGCAGGCGCAGGAGCGCGGCACCACCAAGGCCGTACGGACCGCGGGCGACCACCTCGTGAACGGGCACACCGAACTCGACCGGCACGTACGGGAGGTGGCCGGCCAGCTCGGCGTCGACCTGCCCAACCAGCCCAACGACCAGCAGCAGGGCTGGCTCTCCGAGCTGGAGGCCGCGCGCGGCGCCGAGTACGACCGGAAGTTCGCCAACATCCTGCGGCTGGCGCACGGCAGGGTCTTCACGGTCGTCGCACAGGTCCGCGCGACGACCCGAAACTCGCTGGTCCGCGGGCTGGCGGACGACGCCAACGCGACCGTGCTCGACCACATCACCGTGCTCGAACGCACCGGTTTCGTGGACTTCGACGGCATCGCGCGGGACACGCAGGCGTCGAGCTCGCCGACGTCGCCGGCCGCGCCGCCGCCCGTCCCGCCGACGCCCTCGGCGCCGCCCGCACCGCCCGAGCCCGCCACCCCGTCCGCGACCTACTCGCTGCCGCCGGCCGCCTCGGCGCCCGCGCCGGAGGGCACCGGCCGCGCGGGCCGGTCCCACGCGAACGCCGCGCGCTGAGAGCCTTCGTCGAAAAGCCCCGGAGGCAGCCACCCCGCGGTCCCGCACGGTCTCTTCCGGGGCATCCCTTCCGACACCGGCGCCCGGTGCTTTACATCACCAAATCCCCGCTCAAGTATCCCTTTTGTCACACACGGTGACGCCATTCGGAGGCGGCACGGTGACCCACGAAGGGACGGCTTGTGA
The DNA here is from genome assembly GCF_000720485.1 of Streptomyces ochraceiscleroticus. Lineage (GTDB taxonomy): Bacteria > Actinomycetota > Actinomycetes > Streptomycetales > Streptomycetaceae > Streptomyces > Streptomyces ochraceiscleroticus. Next base: position 282,486 of record NZ_JOAX01000020.1, read on the forward strand.
AGGCAGTAGCGTTGTTCGGCGCCATCGGGTCACTGGTCCTGGGCACACTGGCGGCCGCTCCGGCGGACGGCGCGGAGACCGGGCTCCGCGTGCCCGCCCCGAAGAAGATCTCATGGGGCCGCTGCGCCCCCGTGGAGCACCTCCCGGCCGGCGTGGAGTGCGGCAAGGTCAGCGTCCCCCTGGACTACGCGCACCCCGAAGGCAGGAAGATCGACCTCACGGTCAGCCGGCGGCGCGCCAGTGGCCCCGCGCGCGAGCGGCAGGGCGCGCTGCTCTACAACCCCGGCGGCCCCGGCGGCTCCGCGATGGCCTTCCCCATGTACGGCGGGCTGCCCGAGTGGCGCCGCACGGCCAGGGCGTACGACTTCGTCGGCTACGCGCCGCGCGGGGTGGGGCGCTCGGCGCCGCTCTCCTGCGAGGACCCCGAGCAGTCCGCGAAGGCGCCCTCGGACAGCCCGGTGCACCCCTCGGAGCGCTTCAAGCAGCAGAAGATCAAGGAGGCGCGGGAGTACGCGGAGGGCTGCGCACGCCGGGCCGGGTCCGCGCTGCAGCACTACAACACGCTGAACAACGCGCGTGACCTGGAGATGCTGCGGGTCGCGCTGGGCGAGAAGAAGCTCACCTTCATGGGCGCGTCGTACGGCACGTACCTCGGGGCCGTGTACGCGACGCTCTTCCCGGGGAACGTGCGCCGGATGGTCTTCGACAGCGTCGTGAACCCGGACCCGGACAAGGTCTGGTACCAGAACAACCTCGAACAGAACATCGCCTTCGAGGGCCGCTGGCACGACTGGCGGGCCTGGGTGGCCAAGCACCACAAGACGTACCGCCTGGGCACGACGGCGGAGGCGGTGGGCACGTCGTACTACCGGGCGGCCGCGCAGCTCCGCCGGAAGCCTGCGGGCGGCAAGGTCGGCCCGGCCCAGCTCCAGTCCGCCTTCCTGATGGCGGGGTACAGCGACCACTACTGGCCCATCCGGGCGGCCGCGCTGTCCAAGTACCTCAAGGGCGACCCGAAGCCGCTGATCGCGCAGGCGGCGCCGGACCCGGCGGACGCGGCGTCGAAGGAGAACGGCGACGCGGTCTACTCGGCCGTGGAGTGCAATGACGCGGACTGGCCGCGGGACTGGGCGACGTGGGACCGCGACAACACGATCGTGTCCCAGGTCGCGCCGTTCGAGACCTGGGACAACGCGTGGATGAACCTGCCCTGCGCGTTCTGGCCCCGGCCTGCGCGCACGCTGCAGCAGCAGCGCCCGCTGGACGTCCGTACGGCTCCCGGAGTGCTGCCCCCGGTCCTGCTGCTCGCGGCGGAGCGGGACGGCGCCACGCCGTACGAGGGGGCGCGGGAGCTGCACCGCAGGCTGGCGGGGTCCACGCTGGTCACCGAGCGCGACGCCGGCACGCACGGGATCGCCTTCAGCGAGAACGACTGCGTGAACAAGTACACCGAGGACTACCTGCTCACCGGGCGGGTCCCGGAGCGGGATGCATTCTGCAAGCCGCACAAGGAGCCCGAGCCCGGCGAGGAGTGAGTCGGGCGCGGGGGCCGGTCAGGCCAGCCCGGCCACCAGCTCCGAGACCGGCTTGCGGCGGCCGGTGTAGAACGGGACCTCTTCGCGGACGTGCAGCCGCGCCTCGGAGCCGCGCAGGTGCCGCATGAGGTCGACGATGCGGTACAGCTCGTCGGCCTCGAAGGCGAGGATCCACTCGTAGTCGCCGAGCGAGAAGGACGGCACGGTGTTGGCGCGCACGTCGGGGAAGCCGCGCGCCATCTTGCCGTGGTCCGCGAGCATCCGGCGGCGGTCCTCGTCGGGGAGGAGGTACCAGTCGTACGAGCGCACGAACGGGTAGACGCTCACGTAGTTGCGCGCCTGCTCGTCGGCCAGGAAGGCCGGGATGTGCGACTTGTTGAACTCGGCGGGGCGGTGCAGCGCCATGTTCGACCAGACCGGCTCCAGGGCGCGGCCGAGCTTGGTGCGGCGGAAGAGGTTGTACGCCTCCTGGAGCGCGTCCGAGCTCTCCGAGTGCCACCAGATCATGATGTCGGCGTCGGCACGGATGCCGGACACGTCGTACGTGCCGCGGACCACCACGTCCTTGGCGGCGAGCTGCTCGAACAGCTCATCGACCTCTTCGGCGTAGCCGCTGCGGTCCTCCGGGAGGGCTGCACGCAGCTTGAACACCGACCAGAGGGTGTAGCGGATGACCTCGTTGAGGTCCTTCGCCTTCTTGCCGGCGTTCGGGGTCTTCTCGGGCGCGGGCCCAGGGGTGGCGTCAGTCATGTCATCCATTCTCACTCGTCGGCCGGAATGCCCGGCGTCAGGGTGGCCAGTACCGCGTCGGCGGCCTTGGTGGCGCTTGCGATGCAGGCCGGGATGCCGACGCCCTCGTAGAGCGCGCCGCACACCCGGAGGCCGGGGAGCCGGTCCACGGCTTCGTGGATGCGGGCCACCCGCTCCAGGTGGCCGACCGGGTACTGCGGCAGGCCGCCGTCCCATCGGGTGACGCGCGCCTCTACGGGCGCGGCGGGCAGCCCGACCGCCTCGCGCAGGTCGGCCAGCGAGAGGTCCACCAGCTCGGCGTCCTCGCGCTCCAGGTCGGCGGTGTCCCCGTGCCGCCCGATCGAGGTGCGCAGCACGAAGAGGTCCGGGTCGGCGGCGTCGATCCAGCCCCACTTGTTGCTCGCGAACGTGGCCGCCTTGATCTTGTGGCCGTCGACCGGCGGGACGAGGAAGCCGCTGCCGGTGAGCTGCCGCTCGACGTCGGCACGGCGGAAGGCCATGGTGACCAGCGCCATCGAGGCGTACTCGACGCCGTCCAGCTCCGTGGCGGCGGCGGGGCTCTCGTGGCGGAGGATGCGGGCCGCGGCGGGCGCAGGGCAGGCCAGTACGACCGCGTCGGCCTGCAGGGTCCGGCCCTCGACGCGGACCTCCCAGCCGTCGTCGCCGGTCCGTCGCACCGCGTCCACGGGCGTGTTCAGGCGGATCTCGCCGCCCTTGGCCCGTACCGCGTCGGCGACCGCGCCCGGCAGCGTGCCGATGCCGCCGTCGATGCCCATGAAGACCGGTCCCGCGGCGGCGGGGCCCGTCTGGTGGACGGTGGCGGCCGTGCGCGCCTGGATGGCCCGGACGCCCTCCGTCAGGGAGCGGTGGTTCCGCGCCGCCTCGAAGAGCTGCGGGACGGCGGCCCGCATGGAGATGCGGTACGCGTCGCCCGCGTACACCCCGCCCAGCAGCGGCTCGACGAGCCGGTCGACGACCTCGCGGCCCAGCCGCTCGGCGACATACTCGCCGACCGCGACGTCCTCGCCGACCTCGGTGCGCGGCAGCTCCGCGTCCTCCTCGATGCGCGCGAGGCCCGCGTCGGAGAGCACGCCGGAGGCGGCGAGCGGCGCCGGGCCGCCGGGCACGCCCATGACGTGGCCCTTGGGCATCGGGCGCAGGGCGCCGCGGGTCCACAGGGAGGCGGTCGCGGTGGACGGCGGCTGCAGCCGGTCGCCGAGCCCGACGGCCCGCGCGAGCGCCACCGCCTCCGGGCGCCGGGCGAGCATCGACTCGGCGCCGAGGTCGACCGGTACGCCCGCGACCGCGCCGGCCTTCAGCTTGCCGCCGAGCCGTCCGGACGCCTCCAGTACGGTCACCCGCGCGCCGCCGTCGAGCGCGCGGTGCGCGGCTGCCAGACCCGAGATGCCGCCGCCGATCACGACGACGTGGCCGGGCGCGTGGCCCGTAGAACCGGGCGCCTGGCCCGTACCGGTGTGCGCTGTGCTCATGCCCCCACTCTCTCAGAGCCCGGCCGGCGCCCGGCCCTGGGCGCTGCTCCGGGGCACCACTATGCTCGCGACTTCATGTACGGCCGGGTGAGCGGAGATGGGGTGGCGCGATGGCCCTGCGCGATCCGCAGGCCGGGCCCGGGAGCGGGCGGTCGGCGGCCGACCGGGTGCTCGCGCTGCTCGGCGCCTTCGACGACGCGCACCGCAGCCTGACCCTGACCGCGCTGGCCCGCCGGGCCGGTCTGCCGCTGGCCACCGCGCACCGGTTCGCCGGCAAGCTGACGGAGTGGGGCGCGCTGGAACGCCGCGCGGACGGCCGGTACGAGATCGGGCTGCGGCTGTGGGAGATCGCAGTGCTCGCGCGGCGCGGCGTGGGGCTGCGGCAGGCCGCGCTGCCCTTCATGGAGGACCTCTACGAAGCGACGCACGAGAACGTCCAACTCGCCGTACGGGACGGCCTGGAGACGGTGTACATCGAGCTGATCTCGGGGCGCTCGGCGGTCGGGGTGCGTACGAGGGTCGGGGCGCGCTGGCCGCTGCACGCCACCGGTGTGGGCCTCGCGCTCCTGGCGTACGCGCCGCCCTCCGTGGTCGCGCAGGTGTGTGCCGCGCCGCTGCGCCGCTTCACCGAGCGCACGATCGGCGACCCGGCACTGCTGCGGTCGGTCCTCGCGGACGTGCGCACGTCCGGAGTGGCGGTCAGCGAGCGGCAGATCACGATGGACGCGGTGTCCGTGGCGGCGCCCGTCCGGGGTCCCGACGGGCGGGCGGTGGCCGCGCTGTCGGTCGTCGTCCCGGTGAGCGAGGGCCGCGCGGCCCTGCTCGCGCCCGCGGTGCGCGTCGCCGCGCAGGGCATCTCGCGGAGCCTGCCGCTTCTTTGAGCGCGCCTCTACCGGGTGTTTGTGAGCGCGCCTTGCGTATCGGAGGTGCGGCGCGCAACCCCCGTGCACGCATGTTTCCAGCTGCTGGAAGAGGCCCTTGCCGCTCTCCGGGGCGCCGCCCAGTCTGTGGCGACACCCGGGGCCGTCCGGGTCCCCCTGTGCGTCAAGGAGGCCGCGCCATGCCCGTTCCCACCGCATTCGCCCGCGACCAGTGGTACGTCGCCGCGTACAGCAGCGAGGTCGGCAGCGAGACCGGCGGCGAGGAGATCCTCGCCCGTACGGTCTGCGGCGAGCCGCTGGCGCTCTACCGCACGCCCGAGGGCGAGGCCGTCGCGCTCGCCGACCGCTGCGTCCACCGCCGCTACCCGCTCTCCGAAGGCGCTCTGGAGGACGGCCGGCTGGTCTGCGGCTACCACGGCTTCACCTACGACCGGGCGGGTGCCTGCGTCTCCGTACCGGGCCAGGCCCGCGTGCCGCGCACCGCGCGCGTCGCCTCGTACCCCCTCGCCGAACTGGACGGCTTCGTGTGGGTGTGGATCGGTGACCCGGCGCGCGCGGACGTGTCCGCCGTGCCGCGCGCCCCCTGGCTCGCCGACCCGGAGTGGACGGTCGTCCGCGGCATGGAACCGCTCAACGCGCGCTACGGACTGCTCGTCGACAACCTCCTGGACCTCTCCCACGAGACGTTCCTGCACGGCGGGTACATCGGCACCCCGGAGGTCGCCGCCACCCCGATCACCACCGAGGCCGACGAGGAGCGCGGCATCGTCCGGGTGAGCCGGCACATGGACGACGCCGAGTGCCCGCCCTTCTACGCCGATTCGACGGGCCTGAAGGGCCGCGTCAGCCGCTGGCAGGACATCGAGTACCACGCGCCCTGTCTGTACCTGCTGCACAGCCGGATCGCGCCGGTCGGCTCGGTACCGGGCGCCGACGGCAGCGACCCGGACGCCTTCCACACCGAGATCGCGTACGCCATCACCCCGTCCACCGAGACCACCACGTACGACTTCTGGCTGGTGGCGCGGGACTTCGCGCGCGAGGACGAGGGGGTGAGCGGCTTCCTGCACGAGTTCAACCGCACCGTCGTCCTTCAGGACGTGACGGCGCTGGACATCCTGGAGAAGGTCACGGCCGAGGAAGAGGGCCGCCGCGTACAGGAGTTGAGCGTCGGCATCGACGCGGGCGGGCTGGCGGCGCGGCGGGTACTGGAGCGGATGATCGCGGGCTCGGCGAAGCCGGCTGCGGCCGGGGTGCCGGGCGGGCCGGAAGCGGTGGCGGCCCGATGACCGACGCCTCCCTCGACCTCGTCGTCGCGCGCAAACGGACCGTCGCCGACGGCGTGTGCGAGCTGTCGCTGCGCCGCCCGGACGGCGGCGCGCTGCCCGCCTGGTCGCCCGGCGCCCACCTGGACCTCCACCTCGCGCCGGGCCTGGCCCGCTCGTACTCGTTGTGCGGGGACCCGGCCGTACGGGCCGAGTGGCGGGTCGCGGTACTGCGCGAGGCAGCGGGCACGGGCGGCTCCTCGTACGTGCACGATCGCCTCACGACAGGCGACAAGATCACCGCCTCCGCGCCCCGCAACCACTTCCCCTTCGAACCCCCGTCCACTCCGCCCGCCCGCTGTCTCTTCCTCGCCGGCGGGATCGGCATCACCCCGCTGCTGCCGATGATCGCCCGCGCGCAGGCGGCCGGGACGGACTGGCGGCTGCTGTACGGAGGCCGGACCCGCGCCTCGATGGCCTACGCCGACCGGCTCGCGGCACACGGGGAGCGCGTCACGCTGCGCCCGGAGGACGAGTACGGGCTGCTGGACCTGGCGGGCTTCCTGGAGGCCACGGACGCGGCCACCCACGTGTACGCCTGCGGCCCCGAGGCGCTGCTCGCCGCCATCGAGGTGCAGTGCCGGGCGGCAGGGCTCCCCGAGGACGCGCTGCACGTGGAACGCTTCCGCCCGGCGCCCGCCGAGGGCTCCTCCTTCGAAGTCGAGCTGGCCGACTCGGGACTCACCGTCCGCGTACCGCCCGGCCGTTCGATTCTGGAGGCAGTAGAGGACACCGGTGTGCAGGTGCTCTCCTCCTGCCGCGCCGGCACTTGCGGCACCTGCGAGACCGAGGTCCTGTCCGGCACCCCCGACCACCGCGACCACCTCCTCACGGAAGCCGAACGGTCAGCCGGCGACACCATGCTCATCTGCGTCTCCCGCTGCCACGGCCCGCGCTTGAGACTCGCCCTCTGACCCGCATCGGTCAGCCGGTCATCTTCTCGATGACAGCAGCGGCCTCGGGCTCGGTGATCCGGACCTGACCGCATTCGACATGTCTTGCGAAGCGTGTGAGGTAATCGGTCGGCTCCCAGCGGAGATTCCGCGTGAACACCTCGTCGTACGTCTCCGATTCCCGGCCGACCCCGAGAGTGCTGGCGGCGAGGGTGAGAAAGGGCTCGGCCCGGAGATTGGAGTTGAGGCTCCCGTGCGGGATCAGCACGCCGTACAGGTCGATGAATTCCTCGACGGAATACCCGCCGCGCCCGAACATGAGCAGCAGGGGCTCGTACGGGTCGGGCAGCTCGGACAGCTCGGGCGATCCGGGCTCGTTCTCGCGCAGGGCCGCCCACCGTACGGCGCCTCGGCATACCCTCCGCAGAGAGGGCGTGCCGAGGTGCGACGCGTACTCCTCCAGCTCGGTCGCGAGCTCGGGAGCCGGTTCGAATTCGGGAGCGGCGTATTCCGCGACGCCGAAGAACGGCCACGCGACCTCGGCACCGTATGCCTGGGCCCAGAGCGCGGCACGGCGCAGGTACTCGCGCATCAGCAGGGCTCGGGAGCGGGCGTGCCCGAGCGACACGCTGAAGTCGTCGTCCCAGGTGATACCGCGAATCCGGTCGAGGACGACGCGCGGTTCTTGTGCGGTCACTTCAGGTTCAGCCCCTTCGACCGCAACTCCTGTGCGAATAGCCTTCACTACGTTCGATGTGGAACGCACCATTTCGGCATCACTCGCGACAGGCGCCGTACAGCACACCGTCCACGTAGCCGTCCCGGCTGACGACAGCCTCGCCCATCCGCTCCTCGACCTCGGGGTCATCGATAGCGATGCGCGTCACGTGGACCGCTTTCTCAGCCGGCTCTTCCCCGCACAGCTTCAGTCCTCCCGGGCGAGTTCGCGCAGTGAGGTCAGGGCCAGGGTGGCCGGGGGCGTCGCCGGGCCGGTCAGCTCGACGAGGGCCCGGGAGGGGGACAGGCCCCGGTCGTACGCGGCGGCCAGGTGGTCCAGCCAGGCCAGACCCACCCGGCGGCCCTCTTCGTCGGCGGCGACGCGGGGCTCGAAGCTCGCGGCGCTATCCGCGTCGGAGGCCCAGAGGTAGCCCAGTACACCGTGCTCGCTCCGGATGGGGACGTACTGCACATCGCCGTCCGCCGTGCGTCGGTATCCGGGGCGGAACGCGGGCGCGTGGCGGAAGACCTCGGTCCGGGACGGGATTTCGAAGCGGGACCACACATCGGACGGGGTCCCGTCCGGTTCGCGGCGGTTCTCGACACCGGTCTCGGTCGGCTTGCCGAAGTGGGTCGGGTCGTCCGGTTCGGTCTCGGACTCCAGCGCCTTCTCAAGGTCACGCAGGGCGGCGGCCAGGCGTGGCGCGTTGGCCTGGTGCACCGCGGGCTGAGGACGGCCCTTGAGGTCGTACGGCATCCAGACATCCGTGGACGTCGTCATTTCCACACTTACGAAATCCGCGGCCGCGTGGGCGCCGAGCCGGAACAGATTCTCCTGGCGCGTTTCCCCCTCCACCCCGGCCACCGTGCCCGTGCAGGCAACATCGGCCGACACCCCGCCGACCGCACCGGGGCGAAGGGCGGCCCGCACCTCGCCGGCGAGCTCTTCGGCTGTCTCGGCCGGGGTTCGCATACCCGCTGCGGTGAACTCACCCTCGAAAAGGAAGGTGTTCGTCTTTCCCGCCTCTTTGACGGAAACACGTACGGTCGGTGCACCGCCAGCGAACCGGTGCTCGGCCAATACGGAAAACGCGGTCAGGAGATCACGGAGGCACAGCAGGAGGGCGTCCGCCGACTCGTCGTCGCGGCCCCAGTCCCAGCGGGCCACAGGCGTACTAGCGATCACAGCGCTCCCTCCGGCATGAACATCCCGCCTTCACGCGGGACGAAGAGGATACCGTCCGGCGAGCGGATGACGAACTGCACGCCATCGAAGTCGTACCCCTTCTGGAATCGTCCGATCTGAGTGGCCATTTCGGCCCGTGATGCCTTTGTTTCGACGACGAAGGTCTGCATGTCCGCCTTCGAGTCGGTGAGCTGACCGATCTTCTTGAAGATGTTACGGGTGACCTTCGCCGGATCGGCGGGCGAATCCTTTCCGGTCATGTCCTTGAACTGCCAGCCATGGACATTTCCGTCCGCGTCCCGCGCCATGACGTCGAGGTCGGTCTTCGCTTCGGTGAAGACACCGGGCTTGATCTCGTGCCCGCCCTGCTTGATCTCGAACGAGATGTCGGTGAGTCCGCTTTCGTGCAGACGGTTGGCCAGCCGGATCTGTTCGAGACAGCCGGAGATTTCCCCCTTTCCGGTCAGCGCGGACACCACACTCGAGAAATTGGGAGCGTCCCTGAAACGTCCCGAAGCGATGGTGTCGGCGATTTCCCGGCCCGCCGGCTCGTCGGCCAGATTCTGCAGGATGCGTTCCACGTCGCCGTGCTTGACCGCGGTGCCCCGCACCTGTTCCCGGACCTGCTGTTCCAGCTCGCTGCCACGCTCGAGCGGACCGGAGTCGTCCGCGTGGCGCTCCCAGCCTTCCGGGCCGTCCGGCCCATGAGGTCCCGTGGGCCCGCCCGGTCCGCTGCCGCCGGGGCCGCCTTCGCCACCGGACCCGCCCGCAGGCGTCTCGTGGCCGCCGACCGGGCCTTCACCGTGCGAACCGGGGTGACCCTCGTGCCCGCCCGGGCCATCGCCGTGGCCGCCCGTGTGCCCGCCGCCCGTGGGAGGTTCGTGGCTGGCCGAGGGGCCGTGTGCCAGGTCGTCGGCGTGGCCGCCGGGGAGGTGGTCGGCCGTGCCGCCGGGTGTGTCGCCGATGCGGCCGGGCAGGCCGCCGGGGGTGTCGCCGAGGTGCCCCGGCAGGCCGTTGCCCGGGGTGTCGCCGAGGTGGCCGGGGGCGTGGCCGCCCGGCGCGTTGTCGCCCACATGACCGCCCGGCGTGCCGGCATCGTCGGCGAGGCGGCCCGTGTCGCCGAGTTGGGTGTCGAGGCTGTTGCCCAGGTGAACGTGGCCGGCGTTGTCGGCGGCGTGGGCAGCACCGGCCATGGCCGGGACCTTGGCCGGACTGTCGGCATCCACCCGCGGCAGGTCCGAGCCTGCGGGCGGCTCGACGTGCGGCGAGCCCTCCTTGGGCGCGTTGTCGATGCTGTCCACGACGTTGCCGTGCTCGTCCAGCAGGTTGCCGTCGCCGTCGAAGTACCGGGCGGGCTCCCCCGGACCCGTCGGCAGCCTGGTGGCGTTCTCCGGCAGGGCCGGTACGTCGTCGGGCAGCCGCACGTTGCCGTCCGGCAGCCTGGTCGCACCCTCGGGAACCGCCGCACCCTCGGGCAGCCGGACGGCGCCGTCGGGCAGCTTGAGCGATCCCTCCGGCAGCTTGATCGCATCCGCCGGCAGAGCGGGCACATCGATCTTCCCGATGCCCTTGATGCTCTTGGCGATGTCGCCGATCTTGGTGAGGCCGGCGCCCGCGCCCTTGGCGACATACGTCATCGGGTCGATGACCTTGCCCGCCTTGCCGGCCACCGACAGCGCCTT
>NZ_JOAX01000021.1 GCF_000720485.1 Streptomyces ochraceiscleroticus
CCCCCTCTTCGCTCGGCGTCCCCCGTCCCCCGCCCCCATCCCCCGTCAGCTCGTGGGCGGTTCTCCCTTGATGATGGCGAAGGTGGCGCCGTACGGGTCGCGGAACATCGCCAGGCGGCCGACTCCCTCCGCGTCCACCGGCGGGATGAGGGCGACCGCACCGCGCTCGGTCGCCGCCGCTGCCGTCGCGTCGCAGTCGTCCACGCCGAAGTACGGGTGCCATTCGGACGTGGAGCCGCGGTCGAGGTTCTCCTGGGGGAGCTGCATGATGCCGCCCTGGCCGAACGCGGGCGAGGCCGCGACGCCCGCCGGTACGACGATGGTGTACGCGCCCGCCTCACCCATCGGCAGGTCCTGGTACTGCCAGGAGAAGACTGAGTGGTAGAAGTCCTTCGACCGGGCGCTGTCCGTGGTGTACAGCTCGGTCCAGCACAGGGCGTTGGACTCCATCACGACGTCCAGCCCCTTCGTGTCGCCGGGCTGCCAGACCGCGAACTGAGCACCGTCGGGGTCGGTGAACGCGGCCAGCCGGCCCGCCGTGAAGACGTCCATGGGCGCGGCGCGGACCGTGCCGCCGGCCGTCTCCACCGCCTTGGCCGTGCCGTCCGCGTCCGGCGTGTGGAAGTACACCGTCCAGGAGGGGCTGGCGCCCTCCTCGACCAGCGGGCCGATCGCGGCGACGATCCTGCCGTCCAGCCGGAAGAAGCCGTAACCGCCGGCGTCCGGCCCGGCGGACTCGAAGGTCCAGCCGAACACCTCGCTGTAGAAGGCGACGGCCGCGTCCACGTCGGGGACACCGAGGTCGAGCCAGTTCGGCGCGCCCGGTTCGTACTTGGTCGAGAGCATGAGCAGATCCTTCGGTGTGAGGCGAAGCGTATGAACTGCTGTCATGACGGTGTGCGCCCGCCGGCCGGATACGGACCGCACCGCCCATTCTCTGAGCGTTTTCAGTGCGTTCTTCTGAGCTGTTCCAGCATGGCAGGCACCACTGACAGTCGCCCCGCAGCGACACGTCATCGCAGGTCAGGCGGCATGCCGCCGGGATGCCGCGCCGTCCCGGCGGTGGCTCGGCGACGACCGTTCACCGTCAGCTGCCGAACCGCTCCCGCAGCTCCCGCTTGAGGATCTTGCCGCTGGCGTTGCGCGGCAGCTCGGGGACGAAGACGACCCGCTTGGGCGCCTTGAAGGCGGGCAGCCGGGTGCGGGCGGCGTCGATCAGTTCCTGCTCGCCGAGGTCGCCCGCGTCCTCCGTCCGTACGACCACCGCCGTCACCGCCTCGATCCACCGGTCGTCCGGCAGCCCGATCACCGCGACCTCGGCAACCTTCGGGTGCTCGTACAGCACGTCCTCGACCTGCCGGGAAGCGACCAGCACGCCGCCGGAGTTGATGACGTCCTTCACCCGGTCGACGACCGTGAGGTACCCCTCGGAGTCCCGTACGGCGAGGTCGCCGGAGCGGAACCAGCCGTCCCTGAAGGCGGCGGCGGTCTCCTCGGGCTTCTCCCAGTACCCCTCGCACAGCTGCGGCGAGCGGTAGACGACCTCGCCCGCCGTGCCGTCGGGCACGTCCCGGCCCTCCTCGTCGACCACCCGCGCCTCCACGAAGAGCACGGGCCGTCCGCAGGAGTCCATCCGTCCCGCGTGCTCGCCCGGTCCCAGCACGGTCGCCAGCGGGCCGATCTCGCTCTGCCCGAAGCAGTTGTAGAAGGCGAGGCCGGGGAGGCGGCCGCGGAGCCGTTCCAGTACCGGCACGGGCATGATCGACGCGCCGTAGTACGCCTTGCGCAGCCCGGTCAGGTCGCGCGCGGTGAAGTCGGGGTGGCGGGAGAGGCCGATCCACACCGTGGGCGGCGCGAAGAGGCTGTCCGCGCGCCCTGCGCCCACCAGTTCGAAGATGGTCTCGGCCACGGGCGCGTCCAGGATGGTGTTCTCCGCGCCCACGGCCAGGTAGGGCAGCAGGAAGACGTGCATCTGGGCGGAGTGGTAGAGCGGGAGGGAGTGCAGCGGCCGGTCGGTTTCGGCCAGGTCGAGTGCGGTGATGGCGCTGACGTACTCGTGGACGAGCGCACGGTGGGTCATCATCGCGCCCTTGGGGAGCGCGGTCGTGCCGGAGGTGTAGAGGAGCTGGACGAGGGTTTCGGCGTCGACGTCCGCGAGCGGCGGGAGGGCGGCGAGACCCGCGGGGTCTCTGCGCAGCCGTGCCAGCCGGGCGAGCAGCGCGTCGTCGGCGTCGCGGAGCGGCAGGGTCCGTACGCCGTCCGGGAGTTCGTGGGCGAGTGCCGGTTCGGTGAGGACCAGCGAACTGCCGGATTGTTCGACGATGTACTGGAGGTCTTCGCCGGTGAGGTGGTGGTTGATCGGGACGTGGACGAGGCCGGCGCGGGCGCAGGCGAGGAATCCGATCAGGTACGCGTCGGAGTTGTGCCCGTACGATCCGACCCGGTCGCCGGGGTGCAGTCCCTCCCCGAGGAGCAGCCGGGCTGCGGCGGTGACCGCCTCGTCCAGTTGCCGGTAGGTCCAGGACCGTTCGGCGTACCGCACCGCCGTGCGCTCCGGCACCCGCCGCGCGCTCCGCCGCAGCATTCCGTCGACCGTACTGCTCCGCACTCCTGCCATGGCGCGATCCTGTGCCCAGCCTCCGCCCGGGTCAAGGGAGGCGGCACCGTGACGCGCCGGCCTCCGGAGCCACAGCCGCCGCGCCGCGCCGCGCCTCAGAGCGAGCGTTCGCCGCACCTCGGAGCGCGCGTCCGCGCCGCGCCTCAGAGCGCGCGTTCCCGCCCCTCCCAGTACGGAGCGCGCAGTCGCCTCTTGTAGAGCTTGCCGTTCGGGTCGCGCGGCATGGTGGTGATGAAGTCGACGCTCTTGGGGCGCTTGTAGCCGGCCAGCCGGGTGGCGCAGTGGGCCAGGATGTCGGCGGCCAGTGCCTCGTCCGGTAGGCGGCCGTCCGCCGGCTCGACGACGGCCTTGACCTCCTCGCCCCAGTCGTCGTGCGGGATGCCGAAGACGGCGGCGTCGGCGACCGCGGGGTGGCCGAGCAGCGCGGCCTCGATCTCGGCGGGGTAGATGTTGACGCCACCGGAGATGATCATGTCGATCTTGCGGTCGCGGAGGAAGAGGTAGCCGTCCTCGTCGAGGTAACCGAGGTCGCCGACGGTGAAGAAGTCGCCGATACGGTTCTGCTCCGTCTTGCCGTCGTCCTTGTGGTAGCGGAAGCCGCCGGTGGCCATCTTCATGTAGACGGTGCCCAGCTCCCCGGCCGCAAGGCGGCGGCCGTCGTCGTCGAAGACCGCCAGTTCGCTGATGGGCCAGGGCCTGCCGACCGTGCCGGGCTTCTTGAGCCAGTCCTCGGCGGTGGCGAACGCGCCGCCGCCCTCGCTGGCCGCGTAGTACTCCTCCACGCACCTCCCCCACCAGTCGATCATGGCGTGTTTGACGTGGTCGGGGCAGGGCGCGGCGCCGTGGATGGCGTGCCGCATCGAGGAGACGTCGTACCGGTTCCGGGTCTCCTCCGGGAGGGCGAGCAGCCGGTGGAACTGAGTGGGGACCATGTGGGTGTGCGTGCACCTGTAGGTGTCGATGAGGCGCAGCATCTCTTCGGGTGTCCAGCGGTCCATCAGGACGAGCCGGTGGCCGATGTGCAGGGCGGCGGCGGAGAACTGCAGGACGGCGGTGTGGTACAGCGGCGAGCACACCAGGTGCACGTTGTCGTCGAACGGTTTGATGCCGAAGATGCCGAGGAAGCCGCCGAGGTGGGTCTCCTCGGGGAGCTTGCCGGGCAGCGGGCGGCGGATGCCGCGCGGGCGTCCGGTGGTGCCCGAGGTGTAGTTCATGACCCAGCCGAGCGTGCGGCCCTCAGGAGCCGTCTCCGGCTGTCCGGCGAGGAGTTCCGGGTACGGGCGGAAGCCGTCGACCGTGCCGACCGCGTAGCGGCGCTCAGCGGGCATTCCGGCCTCGTCCGCGGCGGCGCGCGCCTCCTCACCGAACCGCTCGTGGGCGATCAGCGCCTTCGCCCCGGAGTCGGCCACGATCCAGGCGATCTCCGGGCCGACCAGATGGTGGTTGACGGGTACGAGGTAGAAACCCGCCTGCGAGGCCGCCAGGTGGGCGGTGAAGAACTCCACGCCGTTGGGCAGCACGACGGCGAACGCGTCGCCGCGTTCGAGGCCCGCTGCGCGCAGCCCGTGGACGAGCCGGTTGCACGCGGCGTGCAGCCGGCCCGCGGTCCACTCCTCGCCGTCCTGCGCGATCAGGACCGTACGGTCCGGGTCCGCTGCGGCCTGGGCCCAGAAGCCGGTGGGGGGTTGCGACATGGCCGAGCTCCCTTCGGGCGGATCAGACGCGACCCGCGATGCGGTTGATGCGGTCGATGGCGCGTTCGAAGCCGCGGGTGAGGTCGTCGAAGACGGCCTGCACGCTGCGGGTGTTGTTCATTTGCCCGACGATCTGGCCGACGGGGGTGCCGAGCAGCGGCTCGGTCTCGTACTTCTGGATGCGCGAGAGGGCGTCGGCGACGAGCAGGCCCTGCAGGGGCATGGGGAGCGGCCCCGGGCCCGCCGGGTCGTCCCAGGCGTCGGTCCACTCCGTACGGAGCTGGCGCGCGGGCTTGCCCGTGAGGGCGCGCGAGCGGACGGTGTCACCGGGGCCGGCCGCGAGCAGTTTCCGGGTGAGCCGCGGCGAGTGCAGCTCGGCCTCCTCGGTGGTCAGCCAGACCGAGCCGAGCCAGACGCCCTGCGCCCCGAGGGCCAGGCCGGCGGCGATCTGTTCGCCGGTGCCGATGCCGCCCGCGGCCAGTACGGGGAGCGGGTCGACGGCGCGCACGACTTCGGGGGTCAGCACCATCGTGGCGATCTCCCCGGTGTGCCCGCCCGCCTCGTAGCCCTGAGCGACGACGATGTCGATGCCGGCTTCCTTGTGGTGCCGGGCGTGCCGCGGGCTGCCGGCCAGCGCGGCGACGAGAATGCCGTGATCGTGGGCTCGTTGAACGATGTCGCCGGGCGGCGAACCCAGTGCGTTGGCCAATAGTTTGATCGGGTAGTCGAAGGCGACGTCCAACTGGGAGCGGGCGACCTGCTCCATCCAGCCGGTGATCCGCCACCCGGGCGCCGCGCCTTCGGGCAGTGGCGGCACCCCGTGCTTGTCGAGCGTCCGCTCGACGAAGGCGCGATGCTCCTCCGGGATCATCGCCTCGATGTCCGCCTCGGTGACGCCCTCGACCTTCTTGGCGGGCATCACGACGTCCAGGCCGTACGGCAGGCCGTCGGTGTGCTCCTGCATCCAGTCCAGGTCGCGCGCGAGGTCGTCGGCGGCGGCGTACCGTACCGCGCCGAGCACGCCGAACCCGCCGGCCCGGGTGATCGCCGCGGCCACGGCGGGGAACGGCGTGAACCCGAAGACGGCGTGCTCGACACCCAGTGTGCTGCTCAACTCCGTCTGCATGCGCGCAGGATGCCGCAGCCCGCCGCACGAGGGAAGAGATTTTCTGACACCACGTCAGTTTCCATGGTTCTTTCCACGGCGGTTTCTACGCCGGCTTTACGGCTGCCGGAGGAAGATCCCTGCCATGAGACCTCTCCCTGTCTGCGGCCCCGAGGGCCCGCTGCGCACCCCGGACGGCGCGCTCCGCCCCTCCCCCGTCCGTGCCGTGCTCTTCGACTTCTCCGGCACGCTCTTCCAGATCGCGTCGTACGCCGACCGCATACGTGCCGCCCTCGGCTCCCCGGTGAGCGAGGCGGCGATGGATGACCTGCTGACGGGTCTGGAGGCCGGTCTGGCGCAGCCTGCGGTCGTCGCGGCGCAGCGGGGCCGCGACGTGTCCGCTGCGGCTCACAGGCACGCGTTCACGACGTGGTACGCGTCCGTGCCGGGCCTGGTGCCGGTCGCGGAGGCGCTGTACGAGCAGTTGCGGTCGCCGGAGCACTGGCGCCCGTACGCGGACGCGGCGGCGACGCTGGACGCCCTCGCGGGGCGGGGCATCGCGCTCGGTGTGGTCAGTGACGTGGGCTGGGATCTGCGTCCGACCTTCGCGCACCACGGGCTCGACCGGTACTTCTCCGTGTGGGTGCACTCCTTCGAGCACGACACGGAGAAGCCCGACCCTGCGCTGTTCGGGCACGCCTGCCGGGAGTTGGGCGTGGCACCCGCCGAGACGCTGATGGTGGGCGACCACCCCGCCAAGGACGGCGGCGCGGCGGGCAGCGGGCTGCGGTCCTACGTACTGCCGGCCGGCGCCGCCCCAGGGGCGGTGCGCGGACTGGACGCGGTGCTGCGCCTGGTGTGCGCGCCCAGCCCTTAGAGAGCAGCAGGCCCTCGGCTCTCCGGTAGTGCCCTCAGCCCTCCAGTACGGCCATCGCCGCGTTGTGCCCCGGGATGCCGCTGACGCCGCCGCCCCGGAGGGCGCCCGCGCCGCACAGGAGGACGTTCGGGTGCGCGGTGGCGACGCCCCAGCGGGCGGCGGGGGTGCCCAGAGTGTCCTCCGTGCCGTCCTCCGCGTACGGGAAGGACAGGTCGCCGTGGAAGATGTTGCCGCCCGGGAGGCGCAGGTCCCGTTCCAGGTCCAGTGGGGACTTCGCCTCGATGCAGGGGCGGCCGTCGGCGTCGTGGGCCAGGCAGTCGGCCAGCGGCTCGGCGAGGTGCGCGTCGAGCTGTTCGACGGTGGCCTGCAGGAGGCGTTCCCGGGCGGCGTCGTTGTCATCCGCGAAGAGCCGCGCCGGGGTGTGCAGGCCGAACAGGGTGAGGGTCTGGTAGCCCTGGCGCACCAGGTCGGGGGCGAGGATGGAGGGGTCGGTGAGGGAGTGGCAGTAGATCTCGCTGGGGGGTGCGGTGGGCAGTTCGCCGGCCGCGGCCTGCTGGTAGGCGGTCTCGAGCTGCTCGTAGCCCTCGGCGACGTGGAAGGTGCCGGAGAACGCCTCGCGCGGGTCGACGGTCTCGTCCCGCAGCCGGGGCAGCCGCGTCAGCAGCATGTTGACTTTGAGCTGGGCGCCTTCGGGGGGCTCGGGCGGCTGCTCTCCGAGGAGCGTGGCCAGCGTCTGAGGGGCGGCGTTCACCAGGACGTGGCGGGCGGCGAACGTGCCCTGTGCGCACGTCACTTCGGCCGTCGTGCCGTCGGTGGCCAGGCCGGTCACCTCGTGTCCGGTGGCGATCTCGGCGCCTGCCTGCCGGGCGGCGCGGGCCAGCGCGTCGGTGAGTGCGCCCATGCCGCCGAGCGGCACGTCCCAGTCGCCGGTACCGCCGCCGATGACGTGGTACAGGAAGCAGCGGTTCTGCCGCAGGGACGGATCGTGCGCGGAGGCGAACGTGCCGATCAGGCCGTCGGTCAGGACGACGCCGCGTACGAGGTCGTCGGCGAAGGTCTTCTCGATGGTCTCGCCGACCGGCCGCTCGAACAGCGCCTGCCAGGCGTCCTCGTCGTCGATCCGGGCGCGCAGCGCGGCACGGGTGGGAAGCGGTTCGGTGAGGGTGGGGAAGACACGCTCCGCGAGCCGGGCGGTGGTCCCGTAGAAGCGTTCCCACGCCTCGTACTCGCGGTCCGAGCCGGTCAGCGCTTCGAAGGCGGCACGGGTGCGGGCCGGGCCGCCGCCCACGAGGAGCCCGCCGGGGCGGCCGTCGCGGTCGGCGGGCGTGTAGGAGGAGACGGTGCGTTTGCGAACGGCGAAGCGCAGCCCGAGGTCCTGCACGATCTTCGGGGGCAGCAGGCTGACGAGGTAGGAGTAGCGGGAGAGCCGGGCGTCGATCCCGGCGAAGGCCCTGGTGGAGACGGCGGCGCCACCGGTGTGGTCCAGCCGTTCGAGTACGAGCACGCTGCGCCCGGCGCGGGCGAGATAGGCGGCGGCGACGAGGCCGTTGTGCCCGCCGCCGACAATGATCACGTCATAGGACGTCCGTTCCGGCATGTCTCTTGGTAGCACGGAGCGATCAGTACCGGCCAGAGGTCGGTACTCCTCCGGTCAGCAGCGAACGGGAACGGTCACTTCTGAGCCCGTTCGATCAACTCCCCCTCCACACCGGCCGCCACCGCCACACCTCGACGCCGAGTGCCACCTGTACGCCCCGGGTCCGGCTGTCACCCGTACGCCTCAGTGCCCCTGCGTCCCCCGCTGCTGCCGCAGTGCCGCCACCCGGCGGTACAGACCGACCGCCTCGGCGGCGCGGCCGAGCTGCTCCAGACAGTGCGCCTCATCCGTGCGGCTGGCCAGCGCGTCGGGATGGTCGGGCCCGAACACTCGCTCGCGGGCCTCGGCGACCCCCCGGTACATGGACAGCGCCTCGGCCCAGCGCCTCAGCCACCCCAGCCCCACCGCGACCTCGCGGCGGCTGACGAGCGTGTCCGGGTGCTCCGCGCCGAGCACCTTCTCGCGCAGCGCGCACACCTCGCGGGCTTCGGCGAGCGCCTCCTCCCAGCGCCCGAGCCGCCCGAGGTTGACGCCGAGGCCGTGCCGGGCGCGCAGCGTCTCCGGGTCCTCCGCTCCCTGCGCCTCCGTACGGGCCGCCACCAGGTCCCGGTAGAGCGTCAGGGCCTCCGCGCTGCGGCCGAGCCGGCCGAGGCTTATCCCGACCTCGTAGGTCGCGGCGAGCGTGTCGGGGTGGTCGGAGCCGAGCGCCTGTGCGCGCGCCGCGGCCACGTCCTGGTAGGTGCGCAGCGCTTCGGGCCAGCGCCCCAGCCGGCCGAGCGTGTAGGCCACCTCGCAGCGCGTCACGAGGGTGTCGGGGTGGCGTTCGCCGAGCACCCGGGCGCGCGCCGCCGCGACCTCCCACGCCACCTCGTAGGAGTCCTCCAGACGGCCGAGGCGGCTGAGGTTGAAGGCGAGGTTGTGGCGGCAGCGCAGGGTGTCGGGGTGGTCGGCGCCCATGGTGCGGTCACGGGCCGCCAGTACCGCCGTGTAGACCTGGTGCGCCTCGAAGTGGCGGCCCAGCCTGCCGAGGACGTACGCGGTCTCCTGGCGCGCCGCGAGCGTGTCGGCGTGCTCGGGGCCGAGCGTCCGCTCGCGGCCCGCCGCGACCGCCTCGTACTCGCGCAGCGCGTCCGCGAAGCGGCCGGAGCGCGAGAGGGTGAAGGCCACTTCGAAGCGGCTGGCGAGGGTGTCACGGTGGTCGGGCCCGAGCACGTGTTCCCGTTCGGCGGCGACCGCGCGGTGCACCTCGCCCGCCTCCTCCCAGCGCCCGAGCCGCCCCAGGCTCAGCCCGGCGTTGTGCCGCCCTGCGAGCGCGGCGAGCGTCGCGGGCGAGGGGGTGGGGCGTTCCCGGGCGGGCGGGGTGCCCTCGGGGCGGTCGGGTTCGAAGCCCGCGGTCCAGGAGCCGGTGAGCTCGCCGACGGCGCCTCGGGACGGCGTGCGGGACGCGCGGGCCGGCCGCGCGCCGGCTCCGATCCGCATGCCGGTGGCCCAGGCGGGCAGCCCGGCGCCGACCGACTGCGGAGCGCGGGCGGTGGCGATGCGCTTGCCCAGCTCGGCGGCGTCGCGCGGGCGGTCGTCGGGGTCCTTGGCGAGCAGGTCGAGGACGATGCGCTCGTACGGCTCGGGGAGGTCGGGACGGCGCTTGCGGAGCGGTTCGGGCGCGGTGTCGCGGTGTCCGACGAGCACGGCCCAGGCGTCGTCGAATTCGAACGGCGGGACACCCGTGGCCAGTTCGTACAGCACGCAGCCCAGCGAGTACAGGTCGCTGCGGTGGTCGATGGTGCCGCCCGCGATCTGCTCGGGCGACATGTAATGCGGGGTGCCCATGGCGATGCCGGTGCCGGTGAGGCGGGCGGTGAAGCCGATGTCGTGGCCGAGCCGGGCGATGCCGAAGTCGCAGATCTTCACCGTGCCGTCCGCTATCCGGACGATGTTCGCCGGCTTCAGATCCCGGTGCACGACCGCTTGCTCGTGCGTATACGCGAGCGCCGCCGACACCTGGTCGGCGATCTCGACGAAGTCCGGTACGGGCAGCGGGTCCTTGCGGTTGTCGTCGAGAAGCTGGCTGAGATTGCGCCCGTCCAGCAGCTCCATGACGATGTACAGAATGCCGTCGTCCTCGCCGAAGTCGTGCACGACGGTGATGCCGCGGTGCTGCAGCCCCGCGGCCACCCGCGCCTCGCGCCGGAACCGCTCGCGCAGCACCCGCATGAACGAGGGGTCCTGCTGCTGCCCCAGCGGCTTGAGGCACTTCACCGCGACCTGGCGGCCCAGGGACTCGTCCCGGGCCCGCCACACCTCGCCCATGCCCCCGCGCCCGATCAGATCGATCAGCCGGTAACGGCCGTGGATCAGCCTGCTCTCCCCCATCGCCTGCTGCCGCCCCCCGTCGCCGTCGTCACTCCTGTGGCTCCCCCTGAGCACCGTGAGCCCTCAGTATGGCGGCCGGGTGGCACAGCTTGTAGGCCGACGGGCGGGTGCCGGGTCCGAGTCTGGCCACCGCGCGCAGGATGTGCTTCGGCGGCAGCTGCCGGCGCACGGTCGGCGGGACCGCCCGCAGTACGCGTCCCGCGGCGCGCAGCCGCCGGTCGACGGCCGCAGGGGGCGGCACCGGCCTGCCGTACAGCTCGTGCGCGTACGGAGGGAGCGCCTCGTACGCCAGCGAGGCCACCCGCCGCCACAGCAGCGCGCGTACGGGGGCCAGCGGGAGGGGCGGTGGCGGGGGCCGGCCCCACCGGACGGGCAGCCATGCAGTTCTCCCGTATGTACGCGTCGCCCACCGCCCCTCCGTCACCGCGGAACCGCCCTTCACCCGTACGGGATCATCTGCGTACGCGGGGCATCCCCAGGCCGATCCAGGAGATGATCTCCCGCTGGATCTCATTGTTCCCACCGCCGAAGGTGAAGATGACGGCCGAGCGGTAACCGCGCTCCAGCTCGCCGTGGAGCACCGCGCCCGCCGAGCCCTCCTTCAGGGGGCCGGCCGCGCCGACCACCTCCAGCAGCCAGGCGTAGGCGTCCCGGCGCGCCTCGGAGCCGTACACCTTGACGGCTGAGGCGTCCTGCGGGGTGAGGGCGGCGCGCTGGAGGGCGTCGACCATGCGCCGGTTGAGCAGCTTCAGGGCGTCCAGTTTCGTGTGCGTGCGGGCCAGCCGGGTGCGGACCCAGCCCAGGTCGATGACGCGCCGGCCGTCGGCGAGCTTGGTCTCCATGGCCCAGCGCTGGACGTCGTGCAGCGCGCGGATGGCCATCGCGCCGTGCGCGGCGAGGGTGACGCGTTCGTGGTTGAGCTGGTTGGTGATGATGCGCCAGCCCTCGTTCTCCGCGCCGACCCGGCGGCTCACGGGGACGCGGACGTTCTCGTAGTAGCTCGCGGTGGTGTCGTGGCCGGCGAGGGTGTTGATGAGGGTGCAGGAGTAGCCGGGGTCACTGGTGGGGACCAGGAGCATGCTGATGCCCTTGTGGGGCGGCGCTTCGGGGTCGGTGCGGACGGCCAGCCACACCCAGTCGGCGGTGTCGCCGTTGGTGGTCCAGATCTTCTGCCCGTTGACGACGTAGGAGTCCCCGTCCCGTACCGCGCGGGTCTTCAGGGCCGCCAGATCGGTGCCCGCGTCCGGTTCGCTGTACCCGATCGCGAAGTCGATCTCACCGGAGAGGATCCTCGGCAGGAAGTACGCCTTCTGCTCCTCGGTGCCGTACTTCATGATCGTCGGGCCGACGGTGTTCAGCGCCATCAGGGGCAGCGGCACGCCCGCCTGGGCCGCCTCGTCGAAGAAGACGAACTGCTCCATCGGCGTGAGGCCGCGGCCGCCGTACTCCTCGGGCCAGCCGACGCCGAGCCGGCCGTCGGCGCCCAGGCGGCGGACCGTCTCGCGGTAGAACCGTTTCCGTTCGGCGGGCGCCGCGTACCGCGCGTACGCGTTGTCCGGCACCAGTTGGGCGAAGTAGGTCCGCAGCTCGGCGCGCAGCCGCTGCTGTTCGGGCGTGTATTCGAGGTGCACGGCCCCTCCTGTCCCGGTCTGACGGCCCGTCGCTGCCGTGGACTGACGGCCCGTGGGGTCGCCCGCACGGTAGAACGTGTTCCAGTAATACGGAAGGGGCGGACGCGCGCCTCTTCCGCGCGCAGCTCGCCGGGCGATCTGAGAAGGTCGAGCCATGCTGCGTACCGTCCGGGCGGTCGCCGGCCACTGGACCGCCGCCCTTCCCGTACTCGCCGTCGTCCTGCTCGCGCTCTCCTGGGGCCGTTCGCTGCCCGGCCCGGCCGTGGCCCTCGTGGCGTGCTTCCTGGCCGGCGCGGTGCTCGCGGCGGTGCACCACGCGGAGGTGGTGGCCCACCGGGTGGGCGAGCCGTTCGGGTCGCTCGTGCTCGCCGTCGCGGTGACCATCATCGAGGTCGCGCTCATCCTCACCCTGATGACCGACGGCGGGGACAAGTCCGCCTCGCTCGCCCGGGACACCGTCTTCGCCGCCGTGATGATCACCTGCAACGGCATCGTCGGGCTGTGTCTGCTGGTGGGCGCGTTGCGGCGGCGGGTCGCGGTGTTCAATCCGGAGGGCACGGGCGCGGCGTTCGCCACCGTGGCCACGCTGGCCGGGCTCAGCCTCGTGCTGCCGACCTTCACGACGAGCAAGCCGGGGCCGGAGTTCGCGCCCGCACAGTTGATCTTCGCCGCGCTCGCGGCCGTGGTGCTCTACGGGCTCTTCGTCGCCACCCAGACCGTGCGGCACCGGGACTACTTCCTCCCGGTGACCTCGTCCGGCAGGGTGATCGACGAGGACGACCACGCCGATCCGCCCACCCGGCGGACGGCCCTGACCAGCCTGGGCCTGCTGGCCCTGGCACTGGTCGGCGTGGTCGGGCTGGCCAAGGCCGTGTCGCCGACGATCGAGGCCGGGGTGGCCGCGGCGGGGCTGCCGTCCTCGGTGGTCGGCGTGGTGATCGCGCTGCTCGTCCTGCTGCCGGAGACCATCGCGGCGGTACGGGCCGCCACCCGCGACCGCGTGCAGACGAGCCTGAACCTCGGGCTCGGCTCGGCCATGGCGAGCATCGGCCTGACCATTCCCGCGGTCGCCGCGGCGTCCATCTGGCTGAGCGGCCCGCTCGTCCTCGGCCTCGGCGCGACGCACATGGTGCTGCTCGCCCTCACCGTGGTCGTCGGCACCCTGACGGTCATCCCGGGGCGCGCCACGCCCCTCCAGGGCGGCGTCCACCTGGCCCTGCTGGCCGCGTATCTCGTGCTGGCGGTCAGCCCCTAGGGAAGCCCCCGGCCGTCCTCAGTGACGTCAGCCTCAGTGACGTCAGCCGTCCTCGCTGCGCGTCCGGCCGGAGTGACGGCGCAGGTGGAAATGGGGGCCGTGCGGAATGTGCGGCGTGTGCTCATCGCGCTCGGGACGGGACTGCGGCGCGGTCTCCGCCTCGAGGGCCCGCTCGGCCAGGCCGACCGGCACCGCGTGCACGTGCCGCCGCTCGCAGTGCGGGCAGATCGGCGAGGTCAGCGGGGAACGCACCCTGCGCCCTTCGATGCGGTACTCCTGGGAGCGCTGGCCCGCGGAGTCGGTGACGATCACGATGTCGTAGGTCTGCTTCCAGGCGTGTCCGCATCCGGTGCAGCTGAATGCGTACGTCTGCCGCAGGTCACCCGGTTCGGCCATGGCTCGCTCCCTTGTGGCCGGCGCGCCGCGCCCGGCGCGGCCGCTCCCAGGCAGCCATCATCACGCGCCCGGAGGCGTCCCGCAACGCTCGCGGCGAGCCCGCGGGGCCGCATCGCGGCGGCCCGCCGCGCGCCCGGCGGGCCCGGACTCCCGACCTCGGACGCCCGGCCCCGGCCCAAGGCCACCCCGCCGCCGTCGCCGGGCCCGGCGGCCAGTACTTTCTCCCCGACCGAGGGAGACGAGGACACACGATGCGTTATGCCGACGGCCCGGCGGCCGAGTACGAGATTCGGATCGCGGCGGCCGCGCCGCGGGTCTGGGAGCTGGTCAGCGACATCGACCTGCCCGCCCGGATGAGCCCCGAACTGCACCGCGTCGAATGGCTCGACGGCGCCACCGCGCCCGCGCCGGGCGCACGCTTCACGGGGCACAACCGCCACCCGAAGATCGGCGAGTGGCAGACCGTCTCACAGATCGTGACGGTCGCCGCCGAGCGCGAGTTCTGCTGGGCCGTCCTGGACACCGGCGGCCGGTTCGGCGCACCGGTGGCGGACCCCGCGCAGTCCCTCGCGACCTGGCGTTTCGTCCTGGAGCCCGCATGCGGGCACGTCCTCGTACGGCATTCGGTACGCATCGGCCCCGGCGCCTCCGGGCTCAGCGCCGTCATCGCCCGTATGCCCGACCGGGAGGAGCAGCTCATCGAGGCCCGGCTCGCCGAGCTGCGCACGGGCATGGCGGCGACCCTGAAGGGCATCAAGGCGCTCGCGGAGGGCTGAGGCGCCTTGGCGTCGGGCGGGCAGCGAATGTGCGATACGGGCACCCGCCCGGGTACCCGGCGCCGGGACCACTGCGACTGACGTGGCGCGGCGGCCCGCCGAGCGCGGGATTACCAGTGCACACGGCCGGGTCGATCTCGACCCGGCCGTCGGCATTTCCGCAGGTCGCAAGGCCAACCGTTAGAAAGACATCAAGCACGGGGCCGCTCCCGTAAGGGAGCCGTCAACGGCGAGCGCAGGGACTCGGAACGGCGGTTTGCTCTTACCGTCAGTTCACCTCCCACTCGTTCAGGAGCTCTCGATGGCCGACGTGGCCCTCGTCGTCACCACGCTCGCGGTCTTCGCGCTGGTGGCCCTCGTCGCCAAGGGGGTCGCAAAGCTGTGACCACCGAAAACATCGTCGGCCTCATCGTGGCCGTCGCCCTGCTGGGCTATCTCGTTCTCGCCCTCATCGACCCGGAGAGGTTCTGAGCGCGACATGAGCCCCGTACTTGCCGGCGTGCTCCAGCTGCTGGCACTGATGGCCGCGCTGGCGCTCGCGTACCGCCCGCTCGGTGACTACATGGCCCGGGTCTACTCCTCCCCGCGCCACCTGCGGGTGGAGAAGTGGATCTACAAGGGCATCGGCGCCCACCCGGACACGGCGATGCGCTGGCCCGCGTACCTGCGCGGGGTGCTGGCCTTCTCCGCGGCGGGCGTCCTCCTCCTGTACCTGCTGCAGCGGCTGCAGGGCTCCCTGCCCGGCTCGCTCGGCTTCGCCTCGATCGACCCGGACCAGGCGTTCAACACCGCCGCCTCCTTCGTCTCCAACACCAACTGGCAGTCGTACGCGGGCGAACAGGCCATGGGCCACGTCGTGCAGACCGGCGGCCTGGCGGTGCAGAACTTCGTCTCGGCGGCGGTCGGCATGGCCGTCGCCGTGGCCCTCGTACGCGGCTTCGCACGGTCCCGCACCGGCGAACTGGGCAACTTCTGGGCCGACTTGGTGCGCGGCACCGTGCGCATCCTGCTGCCTCTGTCCGTCATCGGCGCGATCGTCCTGGTCGCGTGCGGTGCGATCCAGAACTTCGCCGGCATTCACGAGGTCGGCCAGTTCCTGGGCGGTCACCAGCAGTGGCAGGGCGGTGCCTACGCCTCGCAGGAGGTCATCAAGGAGCTGGGCACCAACGGCGGCGGCCTCGCCAACGCCAACAGCGCCCATCCCTTCGAGAACCCCAACGGCTTCACCAACCTCTTCGAGGTCTTCCTGATCCTGCTCCTCCCCTTCGCCCTGACGCGCACGTTCGGGCGGATGGTCGGCTCGCTCAGGCAGGGTTACGCGCTGCTCGCCACGATGGGCGTCATCTGGGTGGGCTTCGTGGCGCTGATGATGTGGACGGAGTTCCACCACGGCGGCCCGGCGCTGCAGGCCGCGGGCGCTGCGATGGAGGGCAAGGAGACCCGCTTCGGCATCGGCGGCTCCTCCCTCTTCGCGGTCTCCACCACGCTCACCTCGACCGGTGCCGTGGACGCCTTCCACTCCTCCCTCACGGGCTTCGGCGGCGGCCTCACCCTGCTGGGCATGCAGCTGGGCGAGATCGCGCCCGGCGGCGTGGGCTCCGGGCTGTACGGGATGCTGATCATGGCGATCATCGCGGTGTTCCTCGCGGGCCTGATGGTCGGCCGGACACCGGAGTACCTGGGCAAGAAGATCGGCACGCGGCAGATCAAGCTGGCCGCCTGCTACATCCTCATCACTCCGGCGCTGGTGCTGTGCTTCACCGCCGCCGCGATGGCCCTGCCCACCCCGCCGCACTCCATGGCCAACACCGGAGCACATGGCTTCACGGAGATCCTGTACGCCTACACCTCCGGCGCCAACAACAACGGTTCGGCCTTCGCCGGGCTCAACGCCGACACCCCGTGGTTCAACACCACCATCGGACTCGCCATGCTCCTCGGCCGCTTCCTGCCGATGGTCTTCGTCCTCGCGCTGGCCGGCTCGCTCGCCGAGCAGCAGCCCGTCCCCGAGACCGCGGGCACCCTCCGTACGGAGAAACCGCTGTTCACCGGCCTGCTGGTCGGCTCGATCCTGATCATCACCGGCCTGACCTACTTCCCCGCCCTCGCGCTGGGCCCGCTCGCCGAAGGACTGGCGTCATGACCACCGACACCACAAACCAAGAACTCGACACCACGAGGCAAGCAGCCGGCACCACGCAGCAAGAAGCCCTCCTGCCCACCGCCCCGCCCACCCGCGCGCCGCGCCAGGATCCGCCGACCGGACACGAGGGCCAAGGGCGCGTCGGCGCCGGTCTGTTCGCTCCCGGGCAGTTGGTGAAGTCGCTGCCGGACGCGGTACGCAAGCTCGACCCGCGCATCATGGTGAAGTCGCCCGTGATGTTCGTGGTCCTGGTCGGCTCGGTGCTGACCACCGTGTTCGCCTGCACGGACCCCGGTGACTGGTTCGGCTGGACGATCAGCGCCTGGCTCTGGCTGACCGTCCTCTTCGCCAACCTGGCGGAGGCCGTGGCCGAGGGCCGCGGCAAGGCGCAGGCGGACACCCTGCGCAGGGCCAAGACCGACACCGTGGCCCGCCGCCTCGCCGGTGACACGGAGGAGCGCGTCCCCGGTACCGAACTGCGCGTCGGCGACCGGGTGGTGTGCGAGGCGGGCGACATCATCCCCGGTGACGGCGACGTCGTCGAGGGCGTGGCATCGGTCGACGAGTCCGCGATCACGGGCGAATCGGCGCCGGTCATCCGGGAGTCCGGCGGCGACCGGTCCGCGGTCACCGGCGGTACGAAGGTACTGTCCGACCGCATCGTCATCAGGATCACGGCGAAGCCCGGCGAGACCTTCATCGACCGGATGATCAATCTGGTCGAGGGCGCGGCCCGGCAGAAGACACCCAACGAGATCGCGCTGAACATCCTGCTCGCGTCCCTCACGATCGTCTTCCTGCTCGCCGTGGCCACCCTGCCGCCGTTCGCGTCGTACGCGGGCACGCATCTGACCATGGTCGTCCTGGTGGCCCTGCTGGTCTGCCTCATCCCGACCACGATCGGCGCACTGCTCTCCGCGATCGGCATCGCCGGCATGGACCGCCTCGTCCAGCGCAATGTCCTGGCGATGTCCGGGCGCGCCGTCGAGGCCGCGGGCGACGTCTCCACCCTCCTGCTGGACAAGACCGGCACCATCACCCTCGGCAACCGCCGGGCCGCCGAGTTCGTCCCCGTACGCGGTACCACCGCCGCCGAGGTCGCGAGCGCCGCCCAGCTCTCCTCGCTGGCCGACGAGACCCCCGAAGGCCGCTCCGTGGTCGTGCTGGCCAAGGAGAAGTACGGGCTGCGCGAGCGCACTCAGGCGGATCTGGCGCACGCGGAGTGGATCGCCTTCACCGCGCAGACCCGTATGTCGGGCGTCGACGTCGACGGGCGCCGCATCCGTAAGGGAGCGGCCGGTTCGGTCCTCACCTGGGTCAGGGAACAGGGTGGCACGGTTCCCGAGGACGCCGAAGAGATCGCGAACTCCATCTCGGAGGCGGGCGGCACGCCCCTGCTGGTCGCTGTCGAAGGCGCCGACGGGGCGCGGGTGTTGGGTGTCATTCACCTCAAGGACGTGGTCAAGGAGGGGATGCGGGAGCGGTTCGAGGAGCTGCGCCGGATGGGCATCAAGACTGTCATGATCACGGGTGACAACCCGCTGACCGCGAAGGCCATCGCGGACGAGGCGGGTGTGGACGACTTCCTCGCCGAGGCCACGCCTGAGGACAAGATGGCCCTGATCAAGCGGGAGCAGGCGGGCGGCAAGCTGGTCGCGATGACGGGCGACGGTACGAACGACGCCCCGGCGCTGGCCCAGGCGGACGTGGGCGTGGCCATGAACACCGGCACCTCCGCCGCCAAGGAGGCCGGCAACATGGTCGACCTCGACTCCAACCCGACGAAGCTCATCGAGATCGTCGAGATCGGCAAGCAACTCCTCATCACCCGGGGCGCGCTGACGACCTTCTCGATCGCCAACGACGTCGCCAAGTACTTCGCGATCATCCCGGCACTGTTCGCCGCGGTGTACCCCGGCCTGGACAAGCTCAACATCATGCGGCTGTCCTCTCCCGACTCCGCGATCCTCTCCGCCGTCATCTTCAACGCGCTGATCATCATCGCGCTGGTACCGCTGGCCCTGAAGGGCGTCCAGTACCGGCCGGCCGGCGCGGACAGAATGCTCCGCCGCAACCTCGGGATCTACGGGCTCGGCGGCCTCGTCGCCCCCTTCCTCGGCATCAAACTCATCGACCTGCTTCTCTCCCTCATCCCCGGAATCGGCTGATCACGGTCATGAACAACTCGGTCACCCACACCGCCCGGCTCGTCGGCGCGGGCCTGCGCGCCCTTCTGCTCCTGACCGTCGTGTGCGGCGTGCTCTACCCGCTCGCGGTCACCGGCATCGCCCAGGGCCTCTTCCCCCACCGGGCCAACGGCTCGGAAATCAAGGCCGACGGCAAGGTCGTCGGTTCCGAACTGATCGGGCAGCGCTACGACTTGCCGCTCGCCAAAGGCCGGGAAACCCCGCGGCCGGACCTCAAGTGGTTCCAGCCCCGCCCTTCCCACGGCCTCGGCACCAACACCGTCAACACCCAGTACAAGCTGCTCCTCTCCGGCGCCACCAACCGCTCCGCCGACAACCCGGAGCTGCTGACCTGGGTCAAGGACGCCAAGGCCGCGGTCGTACGCGACAACTCGGTGCCGGGCTATCGCGTACGCCCCTCCCAAGTCCCCGCCGACGCGGTCACCTCCTCCGGCTCCGGCCTGGACCCGGACATCTCCCCGCAGTACGCCCGGCTCCAGGTCCACCGCGTCGCGGAGCGCAATCACCTCCCGGTCGCCCGGGTGGCCGGGCTGGTCGAGGACCACACCGAGGGCCGCATCGCCGGCTTCATGGGTGAACCGCGGGTCAACGTCCTCCAACTCAACGAGGCGCTGCGGGACCTGACGGGTAGCTGAGCTGACCGTGGGGGAAACTGGCCGATCTCGTCGTCACACCGCCGGGCTGACGGGCCGGCCCTTCACGAGTACTGCCGGGAGACGGCATCCTGGACGCATCCGACGCACAGGAGATGCGATGCGCCACTGGAAACCGGGTACGCGGCGGCTCCTCGCGGGAGCCCTGGCCGCGTCCGCCGGGGTCGCGGTCCTCACCGCTTTTCACACGTCTCCGAGGGACGGCGGCGGGGCCGTCGTGAAGCGGCCGACGCAGGCCGAGCGGGAGTCGTGGATGTCGGAGCAGGAGCTGCGGGAGGTCCTGCGCCACGACGGGCCCAGGGAGTTCAAGTAGGGGCACTTCCTCTGCCTGAAACTCCCGGGGCCACTGCAACTCCCTGACTGGAAAGGGTGGTTACTCGACGGCCTGGTACACGGCGGCGGCCTGTGCGCCGTGTTCGGAGGAGAACAGGTGGTTGTCCGTGTAGTTGCCGGACGAGTCCACGTTGCGGTGGCTGTTGGTGCCGACGATCTGCGGCGCGCTGACCAGGTTCTTGACCATCGGGCCGCCGGAAGCGCCGCCGCCCATGTCGCAGTCCATCTGAAGCCGCTCGTCCAGCGGGTTCCACTCGGAGGCGTCCACGGTGTCACCGGCGCAGTACATCTGGTCCTCGCCGCTGAAGTCGCTGTCCGGCCGGTTGTAGCCGCGGCCGGGGTAGCCGAGGGAGAAGACGAGGTCGTTGTCCGGGGAGTTGGAGCGGAACTCATACCCGTAGGCGCCGACCTCGTCCTGGAGGTAACCGCGCTGTGCGTCCTTCTTGACGACCATGGCGCCCATGTCCGCGTAGCGGTAGTCGGGTTCGTCGATCCACTGCTGGGGGACGACGGAGTAGTCCTTGACCCACCCGCCGTACGGGTCGTCGCCGCCCCGGGAACCGGGCAGGAAGATGCTGTTCTTGGTCCAGCCGCCGCTCTCCTTGTCGTAGAGGCAGTGCGCGGCGGTCCACAGCATGGAGCGGTTGTCGTGCGTGATGACCGACGCCGTGCACTGTGCGGGCTTACCGTTGGCCTGCTGGAACAGGAGGAGTCCGGTCTGCCGCCACGGGGACCGGTGCGGGAACGGCGTGCGCAGCGACCGGGACAGCTCGGGGTCGTCGGCAGCCGCCCGCGCGTTCCGCTCCGCGTCCCCGGCGGCGCCCTTCGGGAGCGTCGGACCGGCGGACATCGACACATCGGGCAGGTCGGCCCCGTCGGTCGGGGTTCTCTTCTGCCGCGTGGCGGACTCGTGGGCGGTGCCCGCGTCGGCGGGGTGGGCCATCGCCTCGGCTCTGCGCTCGGGTGTCCAGTAGGCGCGTACCGTACTGGACTTCGCGGTGTCGCGGTCGACGTGTACTCCGGGAAGGCGGGTGCCCTCGGCGGCACCGGGTCCGGCGGCCTGTGCGGTGCTGCCGAGGGCGGCCAGTAAGGCTGAGGCGGCCATGGCAGCGACGGTGATCCTGATGCTTCCGGCTGGTCTCATGCCGCGAGGAGATCATGCCCCCGTCATGTCATGAACGGGACAATACCAGCAGGGCTTATTCCGCCCGAATTCTGGCCGACTGCCGGGGGTTGACAGCGCCGGGCCGCGAACGGGCTGCCGCTCTCCCACCGTACGCGACCGTGCGGGAGGCCGCTCAGAAGAGGCCGCTCATCCACAGGAAGCCCTCCCCAGAGGTTCGCGCACCGCAAGGGTGCATCAGCACTCCGTCACCGAATCCGGGATTTCGTCAGCAAGGCGTCAGGATGCGTA
Source organism: Streptomyces ochraceiscleroticus (assembly GCF_000720485.1). Lineage (GTDB taxonomy): Bacteria > Actinomycetota > Actinomycetes > Streptomycetales > Streptomycetaceae > Streptomyces > Streptomyces ochraceiscleroticus. The sequence continues at coordinate 21,069 of NZ_JOAX01000021.1, forward strand.
CGTTTTTCCGCTCCAGCGGGCACATGGTTTCTGGCGCGCCCCGGAGGACCCCAGCTCCTCAAGGAGGAAATGCCATGTCAGACGTCTCACCGGCCGAAGAGCCGGAAGCGCGTGGCCAGGGCCGGGCGGGAGCACTGTACGTACCCGTCCGGCCCGGGCCTGCCGGATACGCGGCCCGCCTGTTCCGTACGCCGCTCGGCGAACGTACCGCCGTCGGCTTCACCACCCTGCAGCAGCTCGTCAGCACGCTCGGCCCCGGCCAGGCGTGGATCAAGCTCTCGGAGCCGGCCCTGCGAGCCCTGACCGTCCCGCTGGGCATCACGCGACTCCTGCTGAACCCCTCGCTCGCGGCCTCCACCGCGGCACCGAGCGCACGTGCCGCGGCCCCGCGGCTTCCCCTCACCATCCGGCGCGGTGCCCGGAAGCGCTCGGAGGTGACCACGACGCTGCCGGCGCGCTCGGATATGGCCACGGCGCTGCATGCGATCGCCATCCGCCAACATCTCGTGAAGACCGGGACCGTCGGCGCGAAGACCGCGTAAGGACGACATCCGGCCGGCCGAGAACGGCTGGAGCCTGGGCGGGCCTGCGCAGGTAAGGAGTCAACCGCCTGTCCACCCTGGCCACGGCGCCCGATCCCGGTGACCGATACCGACTGGCGGCGGTCACCGGGCCGGGCGCGCTGTCGCTGGAGGGGAGGCGGTACGATCGGAACGATTTGAACTCGTTCAAAAAAAGGGGGGAGCACGTCATGGCTGAGCCGACCGCACCCAACCCGACCGACACACCCGCCGTCGCCCTGGGTCCCACCGCACTCGTCCTCGGCGCCTTCTCCGCGATAGGCGCATGGGTGCCCCCGCTCGTGTTCGTCACGCTTCCATGGACGATCATCGCCGGAGCCCTCGCCGTCACCCTCGGCGCGACGGGCATCCACCACGCCCGGCGCGGCGCCGGCCGCCTGTGGACCGCCCTCGCCGGCACCGCCCTCGGCGCCATCGGCCTCATCGGCACCGTCACCCTCATCTGGCTACTCAGCACCTGACCCGGAGCCCACAACGCAGCGCCCGCTACGGCGCTCCCACGATGCGCAGCGCGATGTCACCGTACTGGTAGGCGAGTTGATCGACGGTGAACTCCCCTCCCTCGCGGAACCAGCTCGACACGCCAATACCCATGTCGAGGATGGAGTACGAGGCGATCCTGGCCGCAGGGACACGGAAGACGCCCTCGTCCGCACCCCGTTCGATGAGCTCACGGAAGCGGGTCTCATAGTCGCTGCGGCGGGCGAGCACCCGCGCCTGGTCGGGCTGTTCCAGGCTGCCGATCTCGCGATTGCCGACGAATGCCTCCAGGCGGTGGCGCGCGTGATAGCGAATGTGCGCCTCCACGGAGCGGCGGAGCTGCTCGCGCACATCGTCCACGCCCGCCACCGCCGCCGAGTTGTCCGCGATGAGCTGCTCCATCGTGCCGATCATGATCTCGGCGAGGAGGTCGTGCTTGGACGTCACGTGCTTGTACAGGCTCGGGCCGCGGATGCCGACGGCGGCTCCGATGTCGGTCATGGTCGTGGACCGGTAGCCCTGCTCGGCGAACAGCCTCAGCGCGGCCTCGCGGATCCCCGCCCGGCGATCGGCCGCGGGCGTCCCCTCGGCGCGGGGCGGCCGATGCGGCCGCTCGTATGCCTCACGTGGGGATTCAGTCACGTGTCCCCTCCTCCAGCTATTGCTGATTAGCCAGCCATGCCACTCCTGAGCAGCCACTATAGACCGAACCCTTGACACCGCACCCTGCTCGGCCATGTCATGGCTAATGGTCAGTAGCCAAGATCAGGGGAGAGACGTGTCCATCAGCTTCGAGATCGACGAGCGGGTCGCCGGCATCGCACGGCGCACCGCGGAGTTCGTTCGGGACGTGGTGATACCCGAGGAGCGGGCGTGCGACGGGGACGTCCACGCCGGGCCGGAGCCGCTGCGGCGGCGGCTGCAGGAAGGGGCCCGGGCGGCCGGGGTGTTCGCTCCGCATGTCGGCGAGGAATTCGGCGGGCTCCGGCTCGATCTGCGCGGGCAGGCGGTCGTGTTCGAGGCAGCCGGTTACTCCCTTCTCGGTCCCCTCGCGCTCAACTGCGCGGCGCCCGACGAGGGCAATATGCATCTGCTCGAAGTGGTGGCCACCGAAGAGCAGAAGGCGCGGTATCTGCGGCCGCTCGCCGCGGGTGAGGTGCGTTCCTGCTTCGCGATGACCGAGCCGGCGCCGGGCGCCGGCTCCGATCCGCGCGCGCTGGCGACCGTGGCCACGAGGACCAGCGGTGGCTGGCGGATCGACGGCCGCAAGTGGTTCATCAGCGGGGCCGACGGGGCGGCGTTCGCCATCTGCGTGGCCCGCACCAGCGGCGGCCCGGGTGACCCGGGCGGCGCGACCATGTTCCTGGTCGACTCCGACAACCCGGGCATGAAGATCGTCCGCAATATCGACACCTTGGACCACGGTCTGTTCGGCGGGCACAGCGAGGTCGTCTTCGAAGGCTGCGAGGTGCCGGACAGCGCCGTCCTGGGCGAGGTGGACGAGGGCTTCCGCTATGCCCAGGTGCGCCTCGGTCCCGCGCGCATGACGCACTGCATGCGCTGGCTCGGCGTGGCGCGCAGGGCGCAGGACGTCGCCCTGGAGCGCGCGGCGGACCGTTCGGCGTTCGGCGGAAAACTGGCCGAACTAGGCATGGTGCAGCAGTTGTTGGCGGACTCGGAGATCGACATCGAGACCGGCCGCGCGGTGCTGTGGCGGGCCTGCTGGGAACTGGACCAGGGGCGTTCGGCCGCCCAGCACACCTCGATCGCCAAGACGTACGTCTCCGAGGCGGTGGGCCGTGTGGTCGACCGTGCCGTCCAGGTGTGCGGCGCGCTCGGCATCTCGGGGGACGCCCCGCTGTCGCGGCTGTACCGCGAAGTCCGTCCCTTCCGTATCTACGACGGCCCGTCCGAGACCCACCGCTGGGCGATCGCCAAGCGGGCGGTGCGGGCCGCGACGGAGCGGAGGGAAACGCGATGACCGGGACCGGGGCGGCTGTGGCCGGCGTGGACATGGCCGCGTTGCAGCGTTACTTCGCGCGTCATGTGCCCGAGTGCGCGGGCGAGTTGAGTCTTCGCCTGTTGCAGGGCGGGCGTTCCAATCTCACGTACGAGGTGACGGACGGTACTCACCGCTGGGTGCTGCGTCGGCCGCCGCTGGGGGTGCTGACGCCGACGGCGCACGACATGGGCCGGGAGTTCCGGGTCGTGTCCGCGCTCGGCGGGACCGGCGTGCCGGTCGCCCGCGCGGTGCTCTCGTGCACGGACCCGGAGGTGATCGGGGCGCCGTTCTGTGTCGTCGACTTCGTCGAGGGCACGGTGCTGCGCGACGGCGAGGCGGCCGCCGCGCTGTCCCCCGGGGACGCCCGCCGCAGCGCCGAGGCGCTCGTCGACGCCCTGGTGGAGCTGCATTCGGTGGATGCCGTCGACGCCGGGCTCGGTGGCTTCGGCCGCCCCGAGGGCTACCTGGAACGGCAGGTGCGCCGGTGGCGGGGCCAGTGGGACAAGGTCGCCACCCGGGAGCTGTCCGGCCTCGACGCCCTGTACGGCCGGCTCACCACCTCCCTCCCGGTGAGCGGCACCTCGGCGATCGTGCACGGCGACTACCGGCTGGACAACACGATCCTGGCTCCCGGCGACGTCGGACGGATCGCGGCGATCGTCGACTGGGAGATGGCCACGCTCGGCGATCCGCTCGCCGACCTCGGGATGCTCCTGATGTACTGGGATCCGGCCTGCGAGCCGGTCCTCGGGGCGCGCCACGTCCCGACCGCCAACCCCGGCTTCCCGGCCGGCCGCGAACTCGCCGAGCGGTACGCCGCGTTGTCCGGCCGCGACATCGGCTCCCTCGCCTTCTACCAGGCGCTCGGCTGCTTCAAGCTCGCCGTGATCGCCGAGGGCATCCACGCCCGCTATCTCGCGGGACAGACCGTCGGCACCGGTTTCGAACACGTCGGCTCCGCGGTCCCCGCACTGCTGCGCTCGGGCCTCGAGCTGCTGGCGTGACCACCGTCGTGCGTACCGAAGGAGGAGACGTGCAGCACCGACTGTCCGGACAGGTGGCCCTGGTCACCGGTGCCACGGGCGGCATAGGCACCGCCGTGTCGCACCGGCTGGCCGCCGAAGGCGCCACCGTCGTGGTGACCGACGTGGACGCCGACCGCTGCAACGCCCTGGCGAAGGAGCTGACGACCGACGCCGGCGCACGGGCGCTCGGGCTCGCCCTCGACGTCAGCGACGAAGAAGCGTGGAGCGCGGCGGTCGCGCGGGTCGTCGAGGAGCTGGGCGGCCTGTCCGTGCTCGTCAACAACGCGGGCATCGCCGAGATGAGGACCGTGGAGACGGAGACCCAGGAATCCTGGGACAAGGTCGTCGCGGTCACCCAGAAAGGGGTCTGGCTCGGCATGAAGCACGGCGGGCCCGCGATCGAGCGGACGGGGGGCGGCTCGATCGTCAACATCGCCTCGATCTTCAGCACGGTCGGCGGCTTCGGCAGCCAGTTCTCGTACCACGCCGCGAAGGGAGCGGTCCGCCTGATGACGAAGAACGCGGCCCTGCACTGGGCCGCCCGCGGGGTGCGCGTCAACTCGGTCCACCCCGGCTTCATCGAGACGCCGCTCTCCCGTGAGCTGTGGCGCGGCACGCCCCGGCACACCGCGATGCTGGAGGGCACCCCCATGGGACGTCTGGGCCGGCCGGAGGAGGTCTCCGGAGCGGTGGCGTTCCTGGCGTCCGACGACGCGAGTTTCGTGACCGGCTCCGAGGTGTACGTCGACGGTGGCTGGACGGCGCGCTGACCGTGAACAGGCGAGCGGGGCGCGGCAGTTGCCGCGCCCCGCTCCCGTTTCCCCCGGCTGAACTCAGCGCACGCGCGTGTACTGGTTCACCCCGTCGACGAAGGACACGGTGGCCTTCCCGCGCAGCACCAGGACGTCCAGGTGTGCCGCCGTCTCGTTGATGGCGAGCATCTGGTTGAACGCGCTGAGGTCACCGAACGGCATTTCCCTGCGCGTCCAGCCCAGTTGGCGCGCCACCTCGTGCGCGTCCCGTGTGGCGTCACCGAGCGCCTTCAGACTCTGCGCGAGCCGGTTGTCGTGATGCGTGAGGAGTTCGGCGACACGGGTGTGCGCACTGTCGGCGACCGGTCCGTGCGCGGGCAGCAGACGGGCGTCGGCGTACCGCGTCATCAAGTGCAGCGAGTCCAGGTAGTCGGCGAGCGGGCGGCCGCCGGGCTCCGCCAGCTCGAAGCCGATGGACGGGGTGATGTGGGGAAGGACATGGTCCCCGGAGAACAGCAGTCCGCGTTGTTCGTCGAGGAAGACCACGTGTCCCGTGGTGTGACCGGGCGTGGGGACGACCTTCAGCGTTCCGCCGCCGTCCCCGCCGAAGCTGAGCGTTTCCGCGCCGAGCCAGCGGTCGGGAGCCTCCCACACGGCCGGATCGTAGCCGCCGTGGTCCAACTGCTGAATCTGGTCCGCCAGTTCACCTGCTCCCGCCTGACGGAGCGTCGCCACCGATCCGGCGGGTTCGTCGCTGCCCAGCCGGTGGAGCATCTCCAGGCCCGGCCGCTCCCCCGCGCCCAGGTACACGCGCGAGCCGAGCAGCCGGCGCAGCTCCACGGCGTTGGTGTAGTGGTCGCGGTGGATGTGCGTGACCAGGATGTGACTGATGTCCCCGAGGTCGCGGCCGATGGCGGCCATGGCCTCCTCGAGCGCCTTGCGCGCCTCGGGGATCGCCCAGCCGCCATCGATCATGACGATGCCGTCGTCGTCCGCCAGGTTCTCCAGCAGGTAGACATTGACGGCGTGCAGGCCGTCGTTGGGCAGCGGCAGCGGTACTCGGTGCACCCCGGGCTGTACGGTCTGGACTCCTGCGGCGGCCCACGGACCCTGATCGAACCTCTGCGTCATGACGCTCCCTCACTTGCTGCTGTGCCACCGTGGAACGTGTCGCCGCGGAGCCGCCGGGCCAGGTCGCGGGCCCCGGACCGGTCGAGTTTCCCGACCTTGGTCTGCGGCAGCTCTTCGACGCCGTACACGAATTCGGGCCATTTTGTCTTGGACAGGCCGAGGCCCTCCAGGTGGCCGGTGATCTCCGGCAGGGTGATGCCGGCGCCGTCCTCGGTGACGACGAGCAGCGCGACCCGCTCGCCGAGCACCTCGTCCGGGACGGCGGCGACGCAGGCCCGGGCCACTCGTGGGTATCCGGCCACCGCCCGCTCGATCTCGGTGATGTCGATGTTGCGGCCGCCTCGGATGATGACGTCCTTCTCGCGGCCCATGATGCTGACGGTGCCGTCCTCGTGCGTGAGCAGCAGATCCCCTGTGGGGAAGTAGCCGTCCTCGGTCAGCTCCGGTGGCTCGACGCGGCCTTCGCGCGCGTAGCCGAGGAACAGCGAGGGGCCGCGTACCTGCGCCCGTCCCGTGACGCACGGACCGGCTTCCGCGCCGTCCGGGGTGACCGCCCGCAGCCGGGTGCCCGGGAAGGGGCGGCCGTCCCGCCCCAGGCGCAGCTCTTCGGGGTCATCGGGGCGCGGGGAGGTGTGGCCCAGGCACTCGGACATGCCGAAGACTCGCAGGATCTTCGTGCCCAGGGACCGCTCGGCGCGGGCCAGGGCGCCGCGGTCCATGGGGCCGCCGCCCACGGTGATCGCCCGGACGCCGGCCAGGATGCCGGATCCGGCGGCTTCCGCGCCCATCTGCAGCGCCATGGTCGGTACGCACATGGTCCAGCGCACCTGTTCCTCGGCCATCCGCCGCAGGGCGAGCGCCCGGTCCCACTTGGCCGTGAGGACGAGCGGTCCGCCCAGGAGAAGGGACAGGTAAGCGCCGAAGCAGTACGCGGCCGTCGACGACAGCGGCACGATGGCGGCCACCGCGTCACCGCGGGCCAGGCCGTTGATCTCGACGGTGCGCTCGCCTGCGTAACGCAGCGCCGCTTCGGACTGCACGACACCCTTGGGTCTCCCTGTCGAGCCCGAGGTCAGACCGATGAGGACGCCACCCGCCCAACGCGAGATGTCGGGGGTTTCGTTGGTGCGGTGGGCGGTCCAGCCGTCGAGGACCGGGCGGTCCGCCCGGCCCGGGACGATATCCGGCACGTCCCATTCCTCGATGGCCGAGGACTCGGCGACGACGGCATCCGGGCGGATGTCCTCGAACGCCGCGGCGAACTCGGTCCGTGTGGTGTGCCGGTTGACCACGGCGAGGACGCCTCCGCGCAGGCCCACGGCCAGCGTGGCGGCCACGGTGCGCCATGAGTTGTCGGCCTGGACCATGACGGTGCCGCCCTCGCCCTGCGCCGCGCCGGGGAACAGCTCTTCGGCAAGGCTCGCCGCCTCGGCGAGCAGCTCGCGCGCCGTATGCCTGCCCGCGTCGTCGCTGACGGCGACGAAGTCGGCCTGCCCGGCCCGTTGTTGGAACTCCCGCACTACCTGTCGCATGCCGCTTCCTCGCTACGCTGTGCCGAACTCCGTACCGAACTCTGTACCGAACACCTGCTGCCGAGCCGGGAGGCTCAGCCGGTGAACAGCTCCGCCTCGTGGCCCATCACCGCGATGCGCCGCCCCTTCATGTCCCCGACCTGCGCCACGGCTTCGGCCCACTGCGGGCTCGCGAGCGCGTCCTTCAGATCCTCCGGGGAGTCGAAACTCAGCACCGAGATCCCGTCCCAGCCCTCGGAACGCGGCTCCAGTGCCTGGTCGATCTCCGTGTGCCGCCAGGCGCGCAGTCCGGGCAGGCGGTAGGTCAGCTCGGCGTGGTCGCCGCGCCACCAGTCGATGAACCGCTCGTGCGCCCACTCGGGCGGCCGGGCTGCCAGCAGGACGAGGTTGTACATCACTACCCTCCGTACGCTGTTAGTTGAATCGGATTTCGGACGAACGGCCGATCAGCAGCCGCTGCAGCCGGCCGTCGTCACCCACCCGCCCGGCGGCGACGAAGGTCGCCTCCGGTACGCCGGCCCGCCGGACCTCGCCGAGGAAGAGTTCGTCCTGGCCGAGCGTCGTGGCGGACAGGAGGTGGTGGGTGCGGGTGCCGCGCTCACGCTGGTCGAGGTAGCCGACGAGCGCGGCGCGGTCACCGGCGAAGTCGGTCGCGTTGCCGTCGCCGGTGGAGAAGAGGATCGACAGGGTGAAGTCGTCGCTGATCAGGTCCAGGATCTTGTCCGGCTGGTCGCCGTCGAGGATCTCGAACCATGCGGTCAGGAACGGGGCGGGCACGGGAGCGGTGGTGGCGGTGTCGGTCACGTCTGTCACTCCGGCAGGTCGATGAGGTCGAATGTCGTGGTGAAGTACGACTGGTAGCGCGCCATCCGCCCGTCGGGGGTGACGACGGCTGCCGAGATGAACGATCCGACGGGCTTCCCCCGCTCGATCACCACTCCGTACGCGGTCTCCAGGTCCCCGTCGGAGGCGTACCGGAGGATCTTGTGCTCCCGCTCGACGGCGTTGCGGCCCCCGATGTAGGCGGCGAACTCCCCCTTCGATCGTCCCGTCTCCTCCCGGCCCGGCAGGGCGATGCGAAAGCGGAAGTCGGGTACGAGGAGGTCCAGTGCCCGCTCCGGGGTGTCGGTGTCCATCCGCGCCATGTAGTCGCGCAGCACGTCGGCCATGGGTGGTCCTCTCAGTGGTGGATGGGGCTGCCGACGGCGGCAGCCGCTGTCGGTCAGTCCCGTTTCGGCGGGGTGAAGAAGTCACCCTGCGATACCCAACGCCCGTTCCTGGCCACGACCTTCTGTACGTCGCGGGTGCCGAGGTGGTTTCGCGGGGAGAAGGTGAGCACCGGCCCCACGCCGGTGTCGACGTGGCGCGCGTTCTCGAAGGCCCGGGTCAGTGACGCGCTGGTGACCGGCCCGTCGATGGTTTTCGCGACCTCCACGAATGCCTTGGCCGCCTCCCATCCCCACAGGGTGATGAAGTCGGCCGGCTGCTTGGGTTCGTACCTGGCCATCGCCGCGCGGAACTCCTTGACGGCGGGGTCGTCGTCGTGCGGCGACTTGACCAGTTGCACCGACTTGAACCCTTCGGCCGCCTTGCCCGCCAGCGTCAGCGTGGACTGCGCCGCCACGGGCGCATAGCCGTACGAGGGGACGCGGAGCCCCTGCAGCTTGGCCTCCTTGAGGTAGGTCGCGGCCTCGGCGGCGGCGAGGATCAGCACGACGGCGTCGGGCTTCTCCGCCTTCACCTTGCTGATCACCGGGCTGTAGTCCGTGGTCGCGAACTTGACCTTCAGCTGCTTCACCCGGACGTCCGGGTCGGTCTTGCGGGCGGCCGGGCCGACCTCCTTGGACACGTTGACGAAGGCGGCCGGGTCGCTGTGCACGACCACGACCTTCTTCGCTCCGTCGCGCACGACCCAGTTCCCCAGCGCGGCCGCCTGGTCCTCGTACAGGGTCTGCAGCCCGTACAGTCCGTCGCGGGACGGGCTGTACCACGACGCGTCGCCACCGAGGGTGTTCAGGATCGGCACCTTCGACTGCTCCAGCACGAAGGGGAACGTGGCCTGCGTCTGGGCGGTCCCGTTCGTCGCGACGATCGCCGCGACGCCGTCCTGGTCGACGAGCCGGCGGGCGATCTGGACCGTCTGCTGCGGATCGGAGGCGTTGTCCTTGACGACCCAGTCGATCTTGCGGCCGTTGATCCCGCCGTGCGCGTTCACGTACTTGAAGTACGCGTCGGCCCCAGCCCGTTCAGGAATGCCGAAGGAGGCGAGGGCTCCGGTGAGTGGGTGCCAGGCACCGATTCTGATGACCTTGCCGTCGCGCACCGCCGCGGGGTCACCGGTCCCGCAGGCACTCGCCACCAGGGCGAGCATCGCGACGCTTGCGGCGATGAGCGCGCGCGTCCTGAGCCGTCGCATGCCCTCTCCTCACCTCAACCTGAGTTCAGTTCAGTTTGGTTCAGAGGGATCTTAATGCTGCGGAAACACGCCTGGCAATGGTCGGTGACGTTCCCTGTCAGCACGGCACGGACGACGAAACGGCCCCCTGACGGAAGACATCCGTCAGGGGGCCGTGAGGCGCGTACGCGATGACGCCCGGCGCGCCGGCTCGGGTCAGGCCGGGCGGGTCAGGTGGCGACCATCCGCACGCACGCGCCCTCGATCAGTTCGCTGATCTCGGCCAGTGGCGTGGGCCCCGACGGGCGGTACCAGCGCCACACGCTGACGATCAGACCCAGCACGCTGCTGCCGAGAAGCTGCGCGTCCCGCAGCGGGAAGGCACCCTGGGACATGCCCTTCACCAGCAGGTTCGTCCAGTCGCGCTCGACGACCTGGACGAGCTGGCGGGCCGCGACGCGCTCGGCCTCCTCGCGCTTGGACCGGCGCGTGCCGGACAGCAGGTCCATGTGGTTCTGCAGGATGCGCATCTGCAGTACTTCCTGCGGGGAGACGTCGTACGCCGCCCGGACCGCGGCCCGCAGCGCCTCGACGGGGTCCTCCGCTCCCTTGGTGGCCTCGACGAACCGGTCGTGTGAGCGCTCCAGTTCGAGCCGCATGATGGTCAGCAGGCAGTGGGTCTTCGACTCGAAGTAGTGGTAGAGGGCCGTCTGTCCGATACCGACCCGCTCGGCCACGGTCGACCACTTCGTGGCGTCGAAGCCGGCCTCGCCGAAGCAGTCCACCGCGGCCGTGAGGATGGCCGCACGCTTGGACCGCGGTCCCGCCTCCGGCTCAACGATCCTCGTCATGACTCCACCCTGGTCCTTACCCGGCGCTGCCGTCCAGCACCGTCACCCGACGCCTGCCCACCGAGGGTAGACCCAAGCTGAACTCAGTTGCCAATCGGTCGGACACCCCGGCGACCGCACCGTCGGCTCAGAGCGTCTCGATCACGGTCGCGTTGGCCATGCCGCCGCCTTCGCACATCGTCTGCAGACCGTAGCGCCCACCGGTCCGGTGAAGCTGGTGAACGAGTGTGGTCATCAGGCGCGCGCCGGTGGCGCCGAGCGGGTGGCCGAGCGCGATCGCGCCGCCGAAGGCGTTGACCCGCTTCGGGTCGGCGCCGATCTCCCGCTGCCAGGCCAGGACGACGGAGGCGAACGCCTCGTTGATCTCGACCAGGTCGATGTCGCCGATGGTCAGGCCCGCCTTGTCGAGGACCTTCTCGGTGGCGGGGATCGGGCCGGTCAGCATGTGGATCGGGTCGGACCCGACGACGGCCATGGTGTGGACGCGGGCGAGCGGAGTCAGTCCGTGGCGGCGTACGGCTTCCTCCGAAGCGATCAGGAGTGCGGCCGCGCCGTCGGAGATCTGGCTGGAGACGGCGGCGGTGAGCCGTCCGTCCTCGGTGAGCGGCTTCAGGCCCGCCATCTTCTCCAGCGTGGTGTCGGCGCGCGGGCCCTCGTCCACCGTGAGCCCGAAGGACGGCACGATCTCGTCGTCGAAGACGCCGTCGGCCTGGGCGGCGAGGGCCCGACGGTGGCTGGTGAGCGCGTACCGTTCCATCTCCTCGCGCGAGACGCCCCACTTCTCGGCGATCAGCTCAGCGCCGCGGAACTGCGAGACCTCCTGGTCCCCGAAGTGCTCGCGCCAGCCGTCGCCCGCGTAGGGGCTGCCGAGACCGGCCTGCTCACCGACGAGCATCGGGCTCGCGATCGGCACGAGGCTCATCACTTCCACGCCGCCCGCGACCACGAGATCGGCGGCGCCGGAGCCGACGGCCTGCGCGGCGAAGTGCACGGCCTGCTGGGAGGAGCCGCACTGCCGGTCGATGGTGGTGCCGGGGACGTGCTGCGGCAGGCCCGCGGACAGCCATGCGGTGCGGGCCACGTTCCCGGTCTGGGCGCCGATCTGGCCGACGCACCCGAAGTACACGTCGTCGACCGCGCCCGGGTCCACGCCCGCTCGCTCCAGCAGGGCGCGCAGCACATGGGCGCCGAGATCGGCGGGGTGCACGCCTTGAAGCGTGCCTTTGCGGCGGCCGACCGGGGTACGGACGGCTCCGACGATGAAGGCTTCCGTCATGGGAGGCTCCAAGAGGTGGTGAAGTAAGGGGACTTCAGGCGCGGGGGATGCGGGTGAACTCGGGCGCCCGCTTACCGAGGAAGGCGGCGACGCCCTCACGGCCTTCGTCGGACGCGGCCGCGGCGGCGAGCGCGCGGGCCTCACGGTCCAGGTGCGCGGCCAGGTCGGCACTCTGCCCGGCGGCGACGAGCCGGCGGGTGGCGCCGAAGGCGCCGGTCGGCCCCCGGCGCAGGGCTTCGGCGGTGCGCTCCGCCTCGTCCGACAGCTCTGCGGCGGGGACGACGCGGCTGACCAGTCCGATCGCCGCGGCCTCGGCCGCCGGTACGCGCCGGTTGGTGAGGAGCAGGTCCAGGGCCCGCTTGGGGCCGACGAGGCGGGGCAGAGACCGGCTGACTCCCGCGTCGGGTGAGTAGCCGATGCCGGTGTACGCGGCGGTGAAAGCGGCGGTGTCGGCGGCGAGCGTCACATCGGCGGCGGCCGCGAGCCCGATGCCCGCACCCGCCACGGCTCCCTGGACGGCGGCCACCATGGGCGCGTCGAGCGCCGCGAAGACGCACAGGGCCTCGTGCAGCGCGTCGGTGACCGCGATGAGGTGCTTGTGCAGCGCCTCGCCTTCGAGCCGGGCGAATTCGCGCAGGTCACCGCCGACGCAGAAGGCCGTGCCCGCGCCGGTGAGCAGCACGGCCCGTACGGCGCCGCGCTCGCACGCGCGGGCGGCGTCGAGGAGCCCGCGGGCCGTCTCCAGGCCGATGGCGTTGCCCGCCTCGCCCCGGCACAGGGTCACCCGCGCCAGGCCGCCCGCGTCGATCTCGGTACGTACGGCCGTCATCGCGCCGTCCATCCGCCGTCGACGGTCAGGACCTGTCCGGTGCAGTACGTGGAGGCGTCCGAGGCGAGGTAGAGCAGTGCGCCGTCGAGCTCGTGGCCGTCGCCGCCGCGTCGCAGCAGCGTGTTGCGCTCGACCCAGCGTCGCGAGCGCTCGTCACCGAACAGCTCGGCGGTCATCTCGGTGCGGAACCAGCCGGGAGCGAGGGCGTTCACCCGCACCCCGGCACCTCCCCATTGCCCGGCCAGTTCCCTGGTCAGACCGATCAGTCCGGCCTTGGACGCCGAGTAGCTCGCGCCGCCGAGCGGGGCGGCGGAGACCAGGCCGAGGATGGAGGAGACGTTGATGACGCTCTTGCCGGTGCCTCCGGCGTCAGGGGACTCGGCGACGAGCCGGGCGAGGTGGAAGGGCGCGACGAGGTTCACCCCGAGGACGTCGGCGAAGTCCTCCGGCGTTTCGTCCTCGGCGCGCGTCTCGCCCGACGTGGCCGCGTTGTTGACCAGGATGTCGATGCGGCCGGTGGCAGCGAGCGCGGTGTCCGTGAGGCGCAGCCGATCGGCCTCCTGCGAGACGTCGCACGCCACCGGGTGGATGCGCGCGTGGGAGTCGGCGAGGTCCTTCAGCCGGTCGATGCGGCGCGCGGCGGCGAAGACCGTCGCGCCGGCCTGCGCGAGGACGGACGTGAAGCGCGCGCCGAGGCCCGCGGAGGCGCCGGTGACGATCGCCGTCCTGCCCTCCAGGGAGAAGAGCTCGGCCACCGGGCGGGGCGCGCTCATTCCTCCACCCCGATCGGCAGGGCGGTCGCGCCGCCGTCGAGGACGAGGGTCTGTCCTGTCATCCAGGAGGAGGCGTCCGAGGCCAGGAAGAGGGCGGCGTGCGCGACGTCCTCGACCGTGCCGAGGCGGCGCATCGGCAGCTTGGCGGTGAGGACGGGTTCGCGGACTTCCCATACGGCGCGGGCCAGTTCGGTCTTGATGAGCCCGGGAGCGATGGCGTTGACGCGGGCCCGCGGCCCGAGTTCGTAGGCGAGCTGCCGCGTCATGTGGAGCATGGCGGCCTTGGTGGCGTTGTAGTAGCCGATGTGCGGGTCCACGATGAGGCCGCCGACGGAGGCGATGTTGACGACCGCTCCCCCGTGCTCGGCCATCCAGGCCCGCCAGGCGCAGCGCGTCCAGGCGATCATCCCGTACTGGTTGACGCGGACGGTCTTCTCCGCGCGCGGCAGGTCCAGGTCGAGCAGGTCGCCGTTGTACGGGTTGGTCGCCGCGTTGTTGACGAGGATGTCGAGGCGGCCGAAGCGCGCCATGGTCTCGTCGACGCATGCCTCGGCCTGGTCGGGTTCGCCGGCGTTGGCGACGACCGTGTGGACGTCGCCGTCGCCCTTGACGCGGAGCAGTTCCTCGCGCGCCTCGGCGAGTCCCGCGGGCTTGCGCGCGGCGATCACGACGTGCGCGCCGGCCGCCCGGTAGGCGGTGGCGATGCCGAGGCCGATGCCGCGGGAGCCGCCGGTGATGACGGCGACCCTGCCGTCGAGGACAGGGGCCGGGGTCCTGGTCGCGTCGGCGCTCATGCTGCCGCACCTGCCTTCTTGTCGTTCTTCTCCTGCAACTTCTGCTTGTACGGGGCGAGTTCCTGGCGGGCGACGGTGCGCAAGTGCACTTCGTCGGGGCCGTCGGCGATGCGCAGCGCCCGCGTGATGGCGTAGAGCCGGGCCAGGACGGTGTCGTCGCTGACGCCCGCCGCGCCGTGCGCCTGCACCGCGCGGTCGACGACCTTGTGGGCGACATCCAGGGCCGCCACCTTGATCGCGGCGACTTCCATGCGGGCGGCGGCGTTGCCGACGGTGTCCATCAGCCAGGCCGACTTCAGGACGAGGAGTCGGAGCTGCTCGATCTCGATGCGGCTGCGCGCGACCCATTCCCGTACGACACCTCGGTCGGCGAGCGGACCGCCGAACGCCTGCCTCGCGGTGACCCGTTCGCACATCAACTGCAGGGCACGCTCGGCGAATCCGACGGCGCGCATCGCGTAGTGCATCCGGCCCGGTCCGAGCCGCCCCTGGGCGAGCGCGAAGCCCTCCCCCTCGCCGACGAGGATGTTCTCGGCGGGTACGCGCACGTTCTCGAACAGCACCTCGCCGTGCCCGCAACGGTCGGTGTAGCCGAACATCGGCAGGTCGCGGACGACGGTGACGCCCGGGGTGTCGCGTGGGATCAGCAGCATGCTCTGCTGCCGGTAGGCGGGCGCGCCCGGGTCGGTCTTCCCCATCAGGATGATCAGCTTGCAGTCGGGGTCGAGGATCCCGGAGGTGTACCACTTGCGGCCGTTGACGACGTAGCTGTCGCCGTCACGGGTGATGAGGGTCCGGATGTTACGGGCGTCGGAGCTGGCGACCTCGGGCTCGGTCATCGCGAAGCAGGACCGGATCTCCGCCGCGAGAAGCGGCTTCAGCCAGCGCTCCTGCTGCTCAGGGGTGCCGTAGAGGGCAAGCAGCTCCATGTTGCCGGTGTCGGGCGCCGAGCAGTTGAACACCTCGTTGCCGATGATGGAGCGGCCCATGAGCTCGGCGAGCGGCGCGTAGTCGAGGTTGGTGAGCCCCGCGCCCCACTCGCCGTGCGCCATGAAAAGGTTCCACAGGCCCTCGGCGCGGGCCTTCTCCTGAAGTTCGATCATCACCGGCGGTTGCGCGTGCGGGTCGTCGGCCTCGGCGATCTGCCGGTCGTACGCGGCCTCCGCCGGGACGA
Source organism: Streptomyces ochraceiscleroticus (assembly GCF_000720485.1). GTDB lineage: Bacteria > Actinomycetota > Actinomycetes > Streptomycetales > Streptomycetaceae > Streptomyces > Streptomyces ochraceiscleroticus. The sequence goes on from NZ_JOAX01000021.1 coordinate 36,664, forward strand.
CGTACTCCTCCATGAACGACCGTATGCGGCCTTGGAGTTCACTCGCTCGCGGCGAGAGTCCGAAGTCCACGGTTACTCCTGTTCTCAGGTGGTCGGAATGGTCAGCCGAGGATGTCGCGCGCCGTGCGGATCATCGCCGCGATGGTGGGCGGCAGCCGCTCCTGATCCGGGTCGTGATGCTTGCCCTCGCGGTGGCGGCGCAGGTTGTGCCCCATGATCGCGGCCATCTTCATGCGCCCCAGGGCGCGGAACCAGTCCATGGCGGGCAGGGCGGGGCCGCCGTCGCGATAGGCATCGAGGAGTTCGGCCTCGGTGGGCAGGCCGGGGACGGCGCGGCCGAGCTGCGGGAAGTTGTGGTGGTCGGCGAAGAGCAGAAACCAGCCGAGGTCGATGCGCGGGTCGCCGACGCTCCAGATCTCCCAGTCGACGACGGCGGAAGGCCGCGCGCCGACACACAGGACGTTGCCCAGCCGGAAGTCGCCGTGCAGGAGTACGGGAGGCAGGCCGTCCGGCACTTCATCGGCAAGGCGCGCCATCAACTCACCGGCTTCTGGCCGGAGTTCCTCCGGCACGGCGCGCATCGTGCGACTCCAGCGCTCCAGCTCACCGGCCACGTCGAGTGGGTCGGGCGCGTCGAGGCCGGGCGCGCGGGTGTCGGTGGCGTGCAGCCGGCGCAGCACGTGGGCGATCGCGGTCATGCGGGCTCGCGCGGTCATGACGGAGATCCCGGGCTCGTCGAGGACCGGCTCGACCGCCTCGCCGGACGCGAACTCCATGGCGAACCAGCCAGGCTCCTCGTCGTCGACCGCGACGACGCCCGGCACGGGCACCGGTGATCCGGCGAGCGCGGCGAGGACCCGGGCCTGGCGCAGTACGTCATTGCGCCCGACGGGCCGCTGCCCCGGCGGCACCGCCTTGACGACGTACCGTGCGCCGCCCGCGTCGATCGAGTACGTCAGCCCCGAGTGACCACCAGGGAGCGTCCTCAACTCCCCTTCGGCCACACCGAGTCGTTTGCGTACTCGCTCCGCCAGCGCTGTCATCTGTATCGCCGTGCTCATCGGACGGGCTCCCTGGGCAGGCCGAGCACCCGCTCGGCGAGGATGTTGTGCTGGATCTCGTCGGTGCCGCCCGCGATGCTGTAGCCGGGCGCGCCGAGGACGTGTTCGGTCCAGGCGTAGGTGCCCCACTCGCCGGTGTCCGCGACGAGGAGCGGGCCGAGGAGCTCGGAGACGAGGTCGCTGGTGCGGCGCATGGTCTCGGTGGCGTACAGCTTGCCGACCGAGGCTTCCGCGCCGGGTTCGCGTCCCGCGACGAGGGCGCCGGTGACCCGGAGTCCGATGAGCCGCTGGACGAGGGCGCGGACGTAGAGGTCGGCGGCCTGGCGCTGTTCACCGCCGGTGAGCGGCCGGGGCAGATGGCCGGCCAGCTCGACGGCCCGGTCGGCGTTGTCGAGCCCGAGGTTGCCGGAGTCCAGGCGTTCGGAGGCGAGCACGCTGAGCGTGACCTTCCAGCCCGCGCCGACCGGGCCGAGCCGGTCGGAGTCGGGGACGACGACGCCGTCGAGGTAGACCTCGTTGAAGCTGGCGCCGCCGGTCATCTGCTGGATGGGGCGGATCGTCACGCCCGGGGCGTCCATGCGCACCAGGAATACGGTGATGCCCGCGTGCTTGCGCGCATCCGGGTCGGTGCGGCAGACGGCGACGCCCCAGGTGGCGACGCGGGCGCCGGAGGTCCACACCTTGTGCCCGGTCAGCACCCAGTTCTCGCCGTCGCGCACCGCACGGGTGCGCACCGCCGCGAGGTCGGAGCCCGCCTCGGTCTCCGAGAAGAGCTGACAGGCCAGTTCGTCGGTACGCAGCATGGGAGGCAGCCAGCGGGCCTTCTGCTCCTCGGTGCCCCAGATGCCGATCGCGGGGGCGACGAGCGCCTGGGTCACGGGGAAGATCTCGGTGCGCTGGGGGACGTCGAAGGCTGCCTCTTCGGTGCGGTAGAGCTGTTCGTAGGAGGCGGGCAGGCCGCGTCCGCCGAGCTCCTGCTGCCAGGTGAGGGCGCCCCAGCCCTGGTCGTAGCGGGTGCGCTCCCATTCCTGGGTGCGGGCGGTGTGGGCGCGCTCCTCGTCCTCGGTCCAGTTCTCGAACACGGCGACGGAATCGGAGCCGCTGCCCCACTCCCCTTCGGCGGCCCGCGGCCGGGCGACCGTGGCGAGCCACCGCCGGGCCTGCGCACGGAACTCCTCCGGTTCCGGAACACCACTGTTCACGGGGCTCTTCATAGGGCCGGGACACCTCCTTCGTTCAGCGGGACAGGACCGTGCAGGCGCTCACGCCCGGGGCGCCGTACACGTGGGTGAAGCCGACCCTGGGCTCGCCGGGGACCTGGTGCTCGCCGGCCCGGCCGCGCAGTTGCTGCACCACCTCGTAGACCTGGCGCAGGCCGGAGGCGCCGATGGGCTCGCCGTTGGCGATGCACCCGCCGTCGGTATTGACGGGGAGCGCGCCGCCGATCTCCGTGGCGCCGGCGGCGATGAGCCGCTCCTGCTCACCGTCCTCGCAGAAGCCGCACTCGGCCATGTGCATGACCTCGGCGCCGCTCTCGGTGTCCTGGAGCTGGCAGAGGTCGATGTCGCCGGGGCCGATGCCCGCTTCTTCGAAGGCGGCGGCGGACGCGTCGCGGCTCACGCTCGTCAGCTCCCCGCCGGGGATCGACGGGCTGAACACTTCGAACGAGCCGTAGCGGCGGGTGCGTACGGCCGCCGAACGCAGCGTCACCGACGGGCCGTCCAGGGTGCGGGCGACATCGGGCGAGCAGAGGACGAGAGCCGCGGCGCCCGCCCCCGGAGAGCAGAACATGAAGCGGGTGAGCGGGTCACTGACCATGCCCGAGTCCAGGATCTCCCCGGCGGACACCGGCTTGCGCCGCCACGCCTCGGGCGTCAGCTCGCCGTTCCGGTACGCCTTCTCGGCGACACGCGCGAGGGTCAGCGGTGTGATCCCGTGGTCGTGCATATAGCGCTGGATCTTCATGCCGAAGAACTGGGTGGTGACCATCAGCCCGTCGCTGCCGTACTCCGCGCCCAGGCCCCAGTCCTCGGGGCGCGGGTCGAAGGCGCCACGCGGGTGCTTGTCGAATCCGACGGCGAGGACGACGTCGGCCATGCCCGAGCGGATGGCGTTGACCGCGGAGACGAGTGCGCTGCCGCCGGTCGCGCACCCGTTCTTGACGTTCACGAACGGCAGACCGGTCAGCCCGAGTTGGGCGACGAGCGTGTCGGCGAGCCCGGCGCTGTCGCTGCCGCCGAAGGCCGCCCGTACCCGGGACCACTCGATACCGGCGTCGGCGAGCGCGGCGTTCACCGCGCTCACGGCAAGCTGCCGGCCGCTCGCCTCGGAGCGGCCGAAGGGCGTACGGCCGGCGCCGCAGACCAGGACGTCGGTACTCACGGCCCCTCCTCTCTAGGACTGTTCGCCCCTGTAGGGGCGTTCGGCCTGGCCCTGGGCACCCCGTCCCCGGCGGTCACCGTGAGCGGCATCCCGATCCGTACGTCGTCGAGGTCGTCGACGTCGAGGACCGCCGCCACTCGGACGCCGTCCACCAGCTCGACGTAGCCGAGCGCAAACGGGCGGAAGCCGCCGGGCGGTTCCTGGTACGGGGGCGACTTGGGCGCATAGCGCTGCACGGTCCAGGTCCACAGCGTGCCCTCGCCGTGGAGGGCCAGCGGCTGGGCCGCCCCTCCACAGCGCGGGCAGGTGACGTCCGCGGGGTAGAGGGCCACCGAGCAGCCGGAGCAGCGTGCGCCCTGGAGCCCGGCGGCCGGACTCCGCGGAGGCGTGGTCATCGCGGTCAGCGCCCCGTCCACTTCGGCTCGCGCTTCTCCAGGAAGGCCGACACACCTTCGGCGGCGTCGTCGGAGTTGAGCGCCACACCCACGGCGAGGTGCTCCATGACCATCAGCGACTGGGTGTCGGCGTCCAGGCTGCGGTCGATGGTCATCTTGGTGAGCCACATCGTGAACGGGCTCTTGTCGGTGAGGTGACTGATGAACTCCTCGACCGTCTCGTCCAGCTTCTCCGCGGGAGCGGACTTGTTGATGAGGTCGAACTCGGCGGCCTCGACGCCCGAGAGCAGCTTGCCCGTGAGCATCAGCTCCTTGGTCTTGCGGATGCCGATCATGCGCGGGACGCGGTAGATCGGGCCCGCGCCGCCGAACAGCGAGCGGTTGATGTGGAAGTCGCCGATCTTGGCGTCGTCGGCGGCGATCGCGAAGTCGCAGGAGATCATGATCTCGAAGCCGCCCGCGGTGACGTAGCCCTCCAGGACGGCGACCGAGGGGGTCTTCATCGAGTAGAGGCGGTCGCAGACCTTCGCGGACTTGACCGCGACGTCGATGGCGTTGGACTTGCCGACGAAGTCCGCCTTCAGACTGTCGAGGTCGAAGCCTGAGCAGAAGGTGTTGCCGCGGCCACGGATGACCAGGACACGGAGCTCGGGGTCCGCGTCGACCTCGGTGATGATCTCGTCGAGCCGGTCCAGGATCGGCACGGTGACGCAGTTCTTCTTCCAGGGGCGGTTGAGCCAGACGCGGGCGACGTGGCCGTCACGCTCGAACTGGATCTCGTCTTCCACTGCCATCTCTGAACCCTCCGGTTCTGCCGAACTTCCGAAACTGAACTGAATTCACTACGAGTTTGGAGAGTTGCCGACCCACTGTCAACCCTCCAACTGAACCTGATTCAGGAATGCAGCAGCACGTCGCTCGCCCCAACGTCGACGAGCACCTTGAGCCGCCGCCCGTCCCGCACGTCGTGCAGCCCCGCGACCGTCTCGGTGAGCGGGATGTGATCGAGCCAGCCGTCCGTCGGATACCGCCCGTCGGACATGTGGCCGATGACCCGCTCGAAGACGCCGTCGGGATACGCCTCGGCACCGAGCAGGGCGAGTTCGGCCAGCCGCAGGACCGAGGTGTCGAGGGCGACCGGGCCCGGGTACAGGGCGACCAGGACGACGGGTGCACGGGCGGCCACCGAACGGAGTGCGGCGTCCAGCACGTCGGGCCGCCCGGAGCACTCGATCGCGGCGTCCACTCCCCTGCCACCGGTACGGCGCAGCACCTCCTCGGCCACGTCGGCCGCGCCGGGGTCGAGCACCCGGGCGCCGTGCCGCTCGGCCGCCGCGCGGCGCGACGGCGAGGGCTCGACCACGGTCACGTCCTCGACGCCGTGCGCCTTGAGCGCGAACAGCGCACCCATGCCCACCGCGCCCGCGCCGGTGACCAGCGCACTCCCGCCGGCCCCGACTCCGGCCCGCTCCACCGCGTTCAGCCCGACCGCCATGGGCTCGACGAGCGCACCCTGTTCCAGCGGCAGCCCCTCGGGCAGGCGGTGCACGGCGCCGGCCGGCACCACCACGTACTCGGCGAGGCCGCCACCCGGGGAGGTCACCCCGATCGCCGCGAGCCGGCTGCACAGATGCGACAGGCCGGAGGTGCATCGCGGGCACTGGCCGCAGGTGCGGATCGGGCGTACACAGACCCGGTCGTCCACCGCCACCCGGTCGACCCCTGCACCGCGACCCACGACCGTTCCCGCGAACTCGTGCCCCAGCGTCTGCGGCAGCGTGGCGCCGGTCAGCGGGTTGGGCACATGGGTGGCGCGCGGCGCTTCGAAGTACTCGTGCACATCGGTGCCGCAGATGCCCGCGTACGCCACGCGGATCTTCACCTCGCCCGGGCCCGGCTCGGGTTCGGGCATGTCCTCGATCCGCAGATCCTTCACTCCGTACAACCTGGCGGCGAGCACGGTTCCTCCCGGGGTTCGGCTGTTCCGTCCGGACCTTGCGCCCGGACCTTCCAGACGCCCCGAGACTCCCATCGAACTGAACCGACTTCAATAGAATCCCTTGAGTCCTTCACCTACTTCGGTTCAGTATGAGGATCCGGCAGGCCCATCCGACTTTCCATCTCCTGAGCAGCAACGAGAGGACCTTCATGTCCGATATTTCCCGTCTCGGTGTCGTCGGCTGCGGCCTGATGGGCTCCGGCATCGCCGAGGTCGCCGCGCTGCGCGGCCTCGATGTCACCGTCGCCGAGTCGACACCCGAACTGGCGGCCGCCGGCCGCGGCCGGATCACCGCGTCCCTCGACCGCGGTCTGCGGCGCGGCAAGCTCACCGCCGCCGACCGCGACCAGGCTCTGGCCCGGCTCTCCTTCACGCACGACCTGGAGGAGCTCGCGGACCGGCAGTTCGTCATCGAGGCCGTGGCCGAGAACCGGGAGGTGAAGCTGGAGCTGTTCCGCCGGCTCGACAAGGTGGTCACCGACCCGGCCGCCGTGCTCACCACCAACACCTCCTCGATCCCGGTCGTCGACCTCGCCGTCGCCACCGGCCGGCCCTCCCAGGTGGTCGGCCTGCACTTCTTCAACCCCGTCCCCGTACAGCGGCTCGTCGAGGTGATCCCCGCGCTCACCACCGGCGCCGAGGCCCTGGCCCGCGCCCGCGCGTTCGCCGCCGAGGGGCTCGGCAAGGAGGTCGTCCAGGCGCCCGACCGCTCGGGCTTCGTGGTCAACGCGCTGCTCGTGCCGTATCTGCTGGCCGCGATCCGCATGGTCGAGTCGGGGATGGCGAGCGCGCAGGACATCGACAGCGGCATGGAACTGGGCTGCGCCCACCCGATGGGGCCGCTGCGGCTGCTCGACCTGATCGGCCTGGACACGGCGCAGGCCGTCGCCGAGTCGATGTACGAGGAGTTCAAGGAGCCGCTGTACGCCGCTCCCCCGCTGCTGCAACGGATGGTCGCGGCAGGGCAGTTGGGGCGCAAGAGCGGGCGCGGGTTCTACACGTACGACGCCTGAGGGAGGGGATGGAGAGCATGTGGCCCACTCATCCGCCCGCGCCCGAGTCGGCCGCGCGCTATCGGGAGCGTGGAGCGTGGCGGGACCGTCCGCTCGGCGGGTATCTGACGCGGGCGGCCGCCGTGTGGCCGGACGCGCTCGCCGTGGTCGACGGCGACCGGCGGCTCACGTTCGCCGACGTCGACCGTCAGGCGACGGCGCTGGCGGCGGCCCTGCATGCACGCGGGATCGGCCAGGACGACGTCGTCTCGTTCCAGCTTCCCAACATCGCCGAAGCGGTGGTGCTGTTCCAGGCGGTGCTGAAGGTGGGCGCCGTCGCCAACCCGATCGTTCCCATCTACCGCGGGCACGAGCTGCGCTTCATCCTCGGCCAGGCCCAAACGAACATCGCGTTCGTGCCGGGTGACCACCGGGGTTTCGACTACCCGGAGCTGTACCGCAGGCTGCGCACCGAACTGCCCGGGCTGCGGGATGTGGTGGTGGTCGGTGGCGGGAGCGGAGCCGAGGGGACCACGTCCTGGGACGAGTTCCTGACCTTGGCCGGCCCCGACCCGGCCGCCACCGTGCGCGCCCTGCCCGATCCCGACCCCGATCAGGTGTGCCTGCTCCTGTACACGTCGGGGACGACCGCCGCACCCAAGGGCGCACTGCACAGCCACAACACGCTCGGCTTCGAAAACGCCTCACTGGTCCAGCAGTTCGGGCTCAATGAACGGGACGTGATCTTCAATCCCTCGCCGGTCACGCATGTCACCGGGGTGAACTGCGCGCTGATCCTGCCGTTCCTGCTCGGCGCTCCCGTCGTCCTGCACGACCGGTGGGACCCGAAGACCGCGTTGCGGCAGATCACGCACGAGCGGGCGAGCTTCATGATCTTCTCGACGCCGTTCCTGACCGATCTGCTGGCTGTCGCCGAGGCGTCGGACGTGACGACCCCGACGGTCCGCCACCTCGTCTGCGGCGGCGCGGACATTCCCGACGAGCTCGCGCGCCGTGCCACGCGGCGGCTCGGCCTGGTGACCCGGATGTACGGGGCGACGGAGGGCCCCTCGGTGACCGCCTCGGGCCGCCTGGATCCCGCCGGGGTCCGTCTCCGCACCGACGGAACACCGCTCGCCCCCACCGAGGTCGTGGTCGCGGACGACGCGGGCGAGCCCGTCGGCCCGGGTGTCGTCGGGGAGGTGCTGTGGCGCGGCCCCGACACCTGTCTCGGCTACCTGGACGCCACGCTCAACGCGGCCGCGTTCACTGCCGACGGCTGGTTCCGCAGCGGCGATCTGGCACGGTTCGACGCGCACGGCGCGCTGCGGATCGAGGGGCGGATCAAGGACATCATCAACCGTTCGGGGGAGAAGATCAGCACCCACGAGGTGGAGAACCTCCTCGGTGCACACCCCGCTGTCGCCGAGGTCGCCGTCGTGGCCGGGCCGGACGAGCGGACGGGCGAGCGGGGGTGCGCGTTCGTCGTGACCCGGCCGGGGTGTGACCTGACGCTTGCCCAGGTCAGGGAGCATCTGTCCGCGCGGGAGGTGGCGACCAGGAAGTTCCCGGAGAGTCTCTTCCTGGTCGACTCGCTCCCGTACACACCCAGCGGGAAGATCAAGAAGTTCGCGTTGCGGGACTGGCTGCGTGATCGGGCGTCGGCTCTCGGTGTCACGGTCCGGGCCATGGAGGAAGGCGTCGTACGAGAGCGGTGAGCGGCCGGGCCGCACAGGACCGGCCGCTCACCTGTCAGACCCCGCCGCGTAGTTCGTCCGCGCAACGCTCGGCCAGCATCATGGTCGTCGTGTTGGTCGGGACGGCCGGGATGTCCGGCATGACGGAGGCGTCGATGACGTACAGGCCCTCGACTCCGTGCACCTTTCCGCTCTGGTCGACGACGGCCGTCGCGGTGCCCTCACCGCCCATGGCACACGTGCCCACGGCGTGGCAGCAGGTGTTCTTGCCCTCGCGGATCGCGCGGATCAGATCGGCGTCGGTGGTGACGTCGGGGCCCGGCCATGTCTCGGCCTTGATGTACTTCTGCAAGGGGCCCGACTCCATGATCGTGCGCATGTGCCGGATGCCGGCGACCATGCGGCGCAGGTCGTCGGGGTGGTCGAACAGCCCGAGGCTGATGCGCGGCGCGGCCTCCGGGTCCCGGGAGACGATCTCCATGCTGCCGAGGGAGTACGGGCGGTAGACGACGAGCGGGACCAGGAGCTGCCCGGGTTCCATGGTCAGGGCCACAGCGTGCAGGTCCACGTCGCCCGCGCCCCCGCTGCCGGGCCCACCCGCGGAGAAGGTGAGCACGGCCTGCAGCGGCGGGGTGAGGTCGCCGACCGCTGCCTCGTCGACCTCGTAGGTCAGGTACACCATCGGGTGGTCGCGCAGGTTCTTGCCGACGCCTTCGAGGGCCCGCACCACCGGGATGCCCAGCTCGTCGAGGAGTCCGCGCGGTCCGATGCCGGAGCGCATGAGGATCGACGGGCTGCCGATGGACCCGGCCGAGAGCACGACGAGGTCGGCTTCGATGCGGGTGCCGTCGGCGAGGACCGCCGCGCGGGCCGCCGTCCCGTCCTCGGTGAACTCCACACGGTCGACAGTCTGTTCGCCGATGACGGTGAGGTTCACCCGCTCACGTGCCGGGGCCAGATAGGCGACGGCCGAGCTCTGGCGGACCCCGTCCAGACGGTTCAGCGGGAGGGGGCCGGCGCCGAGCCGCTGTGCACCGTTCATGTCCTCGTGGACCGGGTGCCCGGCCTGCGCGCACGCGTCCAGGAACGCGGCCATGACGGGGCGCAGACCCTCGCCCTCGGTGAAGCGCTGGATGTGGACGGGCCCGCCGGTGCCGTGCAGGTCGCCGCCGACCGGGTCGTCCTCCAGCTTCTTCAGGTAGGGCAGGACCTCGTCCCAGGACCAGCGGTCGTTGCCGAGGGCGGTCCAGCGGGCGAAGTCCTCGGGGGTGGGGCGCAGGGCGTTGGCACCGTTGACGGACGAGGAGCCGCCGATGACCTTGCCTCGCAGGACGGGCACGACGCCCTGCTCCACGATGCCGAACGTCGGGCTGTCGTCGGCCGCGACGACGTCGTCGGTCGCGACATAGCCCCAGTCGTGGGTGGTGAAGCCGATCCGGTTGGCGTCGAGGACTTCCGGCGCGGTTTCCCCGGGCGTGCGGTAGTCGGGTCCGGCCTCGATCAATGTAACGGTGTTCGAGGGGACTTCGCTCAGCCGGGAGGCCAGGATGCCACCGGCAGAGCCTCCCCCCACGACCACAATGCGACGTGACATTGCCTTCTCCTTACGTCAGGGAGTGAAACGGCGGGCCGGCCCGGGTCAGGACACCCGTTCAGCGTCCGCCACGTCCTGTGCCGCCGCGCGTCCCTCCGCGACGGCGTGTGCGATACGGCGCGGTACGACGCAGTCGCCGACCGCGCGGACCGTCTGCCCGTCGACGGGCACGTGGTCGAGCGGGCGCGGGCGGCGTTCGCCGACGGTCACGAGGAGGTCGGCGCCGAGGCCGGCCGAGTGCCCGTCGAGGACGCTCCTCAGCCGCAGTTCGCCGGCGGCTGTCGTCGAGGACACGGTCGTCATCGGGATGACCCGCAACGGCGCACCGGCGAGCCGGTTCATCAACTGGGTGCGGTTCTCCGGCGAGAGGCCGGTCGCGAATCCGGTGCCGGGTGTGACGACGGTGACCTCGCTCGCCCCCGCAGCCAGCGCGGACTCTACCGCGCTGACCCCCTGCCACCAGCCGAATCCGTCGTCGAGGACCGCGACCCTGCGGGCGTCCGGGACGGTGTCGGCGTACCGGCCGAGGAAATCCGTGCTGGTGCGCGTCGGCAGGTCGCCGGGGATGGGGACCTCGGCCTCCTCGGCGCCCGTGGCGTACACGACCTGGTCGTACGGAGCGAGCTCGGCCGCGGACGGTGACGTGCCGAGCAGTACGCGAACCCCGAGGTCGGCGAGTCGGCCCCACTGGAAGTCGACGAGCGCCCGCCAGCCGGTGCGGTGTGCGGCGAGGCCGGCGAGGCGCGCCTGGCCGCCCGGCTGCGCGGCGCGCTCGAAGACGACCACCTCGCGGCCCGCCCGTGCGAGCCCCATCGCGCACTCCATTCCGGCCGGGCCCGCCCCGATGACCGCGACCGATCCGTTCCTCGGGCCGCGCCGGGTCAGCAGCAGTGGGACGGCGGGGCGGGCGGGCGCGCCGGGAGGGCCGAGTTCGGGGTTGACCGAGCAGGAGCCGGTGGGTTCGAAGGTGCGGCAGCCTTCGTTGCAGCCCGTGCAGGGGCGGATGGCCCGCTCGTCGCCGGCGACCATCTTGTGGGCGACGTCGGGGTCGGCGATGAACGGCCGCGCCATGCCGACGAGGTCGGCCCCCGCCTCCAGGGCCCGTCCGATGTCGGTGGCCGACCGGAATCCCTGGCTGATCAGCAGGGGGACTTCGATCGCGGCGCGCAGCCGGGTCACGGAGTCGAGGAGCGGCGGCCGGGTGGTGGCCATGTCCGGGACGTAGGTGTTGCGGACCCCGGTGGTGACATTGGCGTACGTGAAGGGCGCGGCGGCGCGGAGGCGCGGCAGCAGCTCGACGAGGTCGTCGAGGCCGAGCCCGGAGTCCTCCCCCGGCTCCACCGACACCCTTACGCCGAGCGGCAGTTCACCGATCTCGGTGCGGATCGCCTCGATGACCTGGGCGAGCAGGGCGATGCGGTCGCCGTATGCGTCGTCCCGGGTGTTGTTGACGCCGGAGAGGAACTGAGCGAGCAAGTAGCCGTGCCCCGCGTGGAGTTCGATGCCGTGAAAGCCGGCCGCCACGCTGTTGGCCGCCGAGACGCGGAACGCTTCGACGACCCGGCGCACCTCTTCGGTGCTGAGCGCGTGCGGCGCGCTCGCCTCGCGCGGGGAGCGTACGGCCGCGGCGGAGACCGGCGCGTAGTAGGTGCCCGCGCCGAGCGTCTCGCGGCCGAGGTGCACGAGCTGGGCGATGGCGACGGCACCGCCGTCGGTGATGGCCTCGGCGCGGCGGCGTACGGCGTCCTTGATCTCGGGGCGCCATGCTTCCGTCAAGTACCGTTGCGGCAGGGTCGATTCGGGGGCCACGGCCGTGCCGCCAGTGATCACCATGGCGGCGCCGCCCTGCGCGAGGCGCCGCCAGTAGGCGGCGTCGGCCTCGGTGGGGGCGCCGTCGGCGACGGCGGCGGTGGCGTGCGCGGTGGCGACGAGCCGGTTCCGCAAGGTGAGGGCGCCGAGGGAGAACGGTGCGGCGAGATCGGGGGCGGTGGCGGTATCCGTACCGGTACGGGACGTCATGCGGCTCTCTTCCAGGTCTTCCGGCTCGACCGGCTCAGGCGGCGGGCCGGCGGTCCAGGCCGATGAGTCCGGCGATCCGGTCCCGGTGCCGGTCGGCCGTTCCGAACAGCACCGCGCTGCTGCGCGCCCGGCGTACGTACAGGTGCGCCGGGTGCTCCCAGGTGAAGCCGATGCCGCCGTGCAGTTGCACGTACTCGGCCGTGGCCAGGCGGAAGGTCTCCGAGCAGACCGCGGCGGCCGCACTGGCGGCGACGGGAAGCTGCGCCGGCGCAGCGGCCACGCACGCCGTCGCGTACGCGGAGGCCGAGCGCGCCGCCTCGACCGCGACCAGGACGTCCGCGAGCCGGTGCTTGACCGCCTGGAAGGATCCGATCGGCCGCCCGAACTGCTCGCGCTGGGAGACGAATTCAACGGTGGCGTCCAGTGCGTGTCCACTGCCCCCGAGTTGCTCGGCGGCGAGCGCTGCCCGCCCGGCGTCGAGGGCGAATTCCACGTCGCCCGACTCCCCCATGGCCGTGGCAGGCGCTCCGCGGAACGTCACCTGTGCCTGGCGGCGCGTCTCGTCGAGGACACGGCGCGGCGTCCGGACGCACGTGTCCTGGGCCGCTTCGCACGTGAACAGCCGCGCCCCTTCCGGCGTGTGCGCCCGTACGACGATCAGGTCGGCACCCGCACCGTCGAGCACGAAGTCGGTTTCGCCCCGCAGCACCCATCCGGAGGCGCCACGTTCGGCACGGACCGCGGGAACGGTGCCCTCGGGTACGCCACATCCGCCGAATCCGGCCACGGTGGCGGTCAAGGTGCCGTCGGCGATCCGCGGCAGGTATCGCTCGCACGCCTGCCGGTCGCCGCTGCCGAGCAGGGCGTACGCGGCGAGGCCGACGGTGGAGAGCAGCGGCCCGCAGTAGAGGGCGCGCCCCGACTCCTCGAAGGCGACGGCGAGTTCGGCGAAGGTGAAGCCCGACCCGCCGTGCTCCTCGGGGATCGCAAGTCCGTGGACGCCGATCTCACCGGCGAGCCGCGTCCACAGCGCCTCGTCGTGCCCGCGCGGGGTGGCCTGATGCTTGCGTACGTCCTCGGGCCCGCTCGCCGATGCGAACAACTCCCGTAGTACAGACCGTAGTTCACGCTGCTCGTGGGTCTCCGAGAGGAGCTGGGGGTCGATGTCGGGGTGGCGAAGGTTCACGGGAGCTCCAGGAAAGGGACAGGGGCGAAGAGAGAGACGGGCGGGCCGATGAGCAACGGCAGGACCGGTCAGTGGGCTCCGGGCCCGCCGCCGCGCGGCACGCCCCGGGTGACCTGCTCCGGAAGGCCACGGCCCGGATCCGTCGAGACCGTCTTTGTCAGCAGGAACTCCTGCACGGCGTCCGGACCGTGCTCGCGCCCGAGCCCGGACTTCTTGAAGCCGCCGAACGGCGAACCCAGGTCGGCCGCGAAGGTGTTGACGGAGAACGTGCCGGTACGCACGCGCCGGGCGACGTCGAAGCCGTGGGCCGTGTCCGCCGTGAACACCGATCCCGACAGGCCGAGTTCGCTGTCGTTGGCGATCCGGACGGCGTCGTCCTCGCCGCGGTGCGGGATGAGGGAAGCGACGGGCCCGAAGATCTCCTCGCGGGACACTCGCATGTCGTTGTGCGCGTCGGTGACGAGGGTCGGCTCGTAGTACCAGCCACGGTCGCGTCCGGCCGGCCTGCGCCCTCCGTAGGCGATGGTCGCGCCTTCCTTCCGGGCCACATCGACGTAGTACTCGACGCGGTCGCGCTGGGCCGAGGTGATGAGCGGGCCGAGCGCCGTGTCGGCTTCGAAGGGATCGCCGACCTTGAGCGAGGCGAAGGCGTCGGCGAGGGCCTCCGCGTAGGCCGGGTACTGGGACTCGGGGACGAGCAGGCGGGTCTGGGCGACGCAGCTCTGGCCGGAGTTGGTACCGACGCTCGCCCCGACCAGGGTCGGGACGACGTCCTCGATCCTCGCGTCCTCGAGGACGATGGCCGCGGACTTGCCGCCGAGTTCCAGGACGCAGGGCCGGACGAGTGCGCCGCAGGCAGCCGCGATCCGGGCGCCCACCTCGACCGAGCCGGTGAAGGTGACCATGTCGACGCCGGGGTGGCGGACCAGGTACTCGGACTCGGGTGCGCGGGCGGCGACGATGTTGAGGACGCCGGGCGGCAGGCCGGTCTCCGCGCAGATCTCACCGATGACGAAGAGCGCGAGGGGGTTGGGTTCGGTGACCTTGACGACGACGGTGCAGCCCGCGACGAGGGCCGGTCCGGCCTTCTGCCCGATCGCCGGGAGCGCGAAGTTGTAGGCCGGGAAGCAGGCGACGACGCCGGCGGGTTCCTTGACGACGAGGCTCGATCCCGCCATCGGGATGATGCCGCCGCCGGCCGACGCGCCCGCGAGAGGCGACAGGTCGCTCACGCGCACCTCGTCGGTCCGCAGGGTGCGTCCGACCTCGGCGGCGTAGTTGAGGCTCATGACGGGAGAGACCGTCTGATAGATCTGCGACAGGAGCAGCGTGCAGCCGAGCTCTTCGGTGATGAGCTCGGCGAGCTCATCGCGTCGCCGTTCGATGCCCTCGGCGAGCCGGGTGAGGTGGTCGGCGCGCTGTGCGGGGGTGAGCCGGGGCCACTCCCCCTCGTCGAAGGCGCGCCGGGCGGCGGCGACCGCCGCGTCGATGTCGCCCTCGGTGGCGGCCGGGACCCGACCGATGCGCTGCTCGGACCTGGGTGAGACGACGTCGAAGTGGTCGGAACCGGTGGCCGCCCGCCAGGTTCCGTCGATGAAGAAGGCTTTGTGGTCGACAGGGGTCATCGTTCCTCCGGGAAGACAAGGGGCGGACAGGCGGACGGGCAGGTCATGGCCGGTGGGCCCCGGCACGCGTCGCGCCGGCCGTCTCCGCTGCGGTGAGCCCGAAGACAAGGGCGGAGGCGATGCCTCCCGCGTACGCGCGGTGCCACAGGCCGCCCGTGTCCGATCCGGCGGCGAGCAGCCCCGGGATCGGGCGGCCGTCCGCCGCGAGCACCCGCGCCCGGTCGTCGATCCGTACGCCGTGGAAGGGGAAGGTGATGGCCGGCTCCGTTTCGATGACGTAGTACGGCGGTTCGTCCAGCGGCAGGGCGTCCCGCTTTCGTCCGGGTACGGATTCCGCCGTCGCCGCCGACTCGTTGAAGGACCGGACAGCGTCACGGACGGTCGGGCCGTCGTAGCCCCACTCCGCCGGCAGGAAGGCGAGTTCGTCGAGGTCCTCGGCCAGTCCCGCGCGGCCGCCTCGCTTGCTCGTCAGCGCGAACTTGTCGACGGCGACGGCCCCTGCGACGTAACTGCCGACGATCCAGTCACGGAACACGCGGGCGTCCGCGATGAGCAGGCCGCGGCTCTCGGGCTGGTCGAGGAGGGCCATGGCGGTGAGGTGGTCGCCGAGCGTCTCGTCGGTGAACCGTTCGCCGCGCAAGTTGAGGAGCAGCGCGTGCTCGCTGTAATAGAGCGACAGATCGACGAAGTCGGCCGGGTCGGCGAAGGGAACGCCCGTGGGGACGAGGTGCCCGTAGAAGCCCGCGTCGTCACCACCGGCGGCCGCGCCCGCATCCCTCGCCAGTCGGTAACCACGGCCCCGGCTGCAGGAGTTGGAGCGGAGCTGCATACGGCCGGCGCGCGGGTGCACATGTGCGGTGCGCAGCTCCGTATCGCCTTGGAAGCCGCCGGTCGCCAGCAGTGTCGTGCGGGCCCGGACCCGCCGGAGTGCGCCGTCGGCGGTCCGCAGATCCGCTCCCACGACGGCGCCCCGCTCCTTCACCAACCGGTCGGTCTCGGTCCCCAGCAGCAGCTCACCGCCGCCCTCGGCCACGAGGCGCCGGCAGGTGTCGACGTAGTGGTTGGTGTCGAACTGGTGGCCTTGGCCGAAGCTGAGGATGCGCTGGGCGTCCTTGGCCTCGACGCCGAGGGAGCGGATCCAGGCGATGCCGTCGGTGAACCGGTCCACCAGCGCGCGCTTGAGCGCACGGTCTCCGTGCGGGTTGTGCTCGTCCATGACGTCGTGGCTCGGGGCGGTCCACGCGTACCCCGCGAAGCGCGCCGAGCCGCCGACGTCCGTGGCGGTGTCGGTGATCACGACGGACAGGCCGTCCTGGACGGCGCGGGCCCCGGCGGTCAGCCCCGCCATCCCGGCACCGATGATCAGCAGATCGATATCTCCTGTGGCCACGTGCTCTCCTCCGGCCTTTCGTTTCCTGCAGGTCAGGCGACGGGAATGCGGGTTCGGTCGGTCACATCGGTGCGGGGGCCACAGAGGCGTCGTCCTGTCCGTCGAAGTAGGCATGTTCGGCGCGCGCGAGGAAGAGCGGGTCGCTGGCCTCGCCGCGGACGGCGACACCGCCCTCGTGCAGCACGACCACCTCGTGGCCGGCGGCCGCGGCGCGGGCAAGGGACTGTTCGAGAAGGACGACCGTCATGCCGTCGCGGGCGAGCCCGCCGAGGCGGCCGTAGACCTCGTCGACCATCGCCGGGGACAGGCCGAGCGCCGGTTCGTCGACGATCAGCAGGTCGGGCCCGGCCATCAGCGCCCGGGCGACGGCCAGGATCTGCTGCTCGCCGCCGGACAGTCCACCGGCGGCGACGCCCATCCGCTCGCGCAGCCTCGGCGGGAGCCACTGGGCGGTCTGTTCGAGCCGGGCCCGCAGTTCCGCTCCCTTGATGCCCGTCGCGTACGCGGCGACCTCCAGGTTCTCCCGGAGCGAGAGCGTCTTGAACAGGGCGCGTCCTTCCGGCACCAGTGCCGTCCGCAACTCGGCGGCCGCGGTGCGCCGGCCGCGTGTGGGTGACAGCGAGCCGTGCAGGATGCGGCCCAGGGTGCTCTTTCCCGCACCGTTGGCACCGACGATGCCGAGGACACTGCCCTGGGGGACGGTGAGGTCGATGCCGCGCAGTGCGGTGACTCCGCCGTAGTGGTGGTCGACCTCCTCGAGGCGTACGGCGACGTGCTCGGTGCCGTCCCTGTGCGGGAGCTCACCGCGGGTGCCGCCCTCACCCAGGTACGAGGAGCGGACGCGGGGGTCGTCGAGGATCCTGCCGGGTTCGCCCTCGCCGATCGGCCTGCCGAAGTCGAAGGCGACCACCCGGTGAGCCACGGCGAACAGGTCGTCGAGGACATGGTCGATGATCACGACGGCCGTGCCGCGCTTCTGCTGCCGCACGATCTGATGGGCGAGGAGCGTACGTTCCCGGGCGTCGAGGCCACCGAACGGCTCGTCCAGCACGAGGAGTTCGGGCTCTCCGGCGAGCGCCCTGGCCAGGTCGAGGCGCTTGTGGAGGCCGAACGACAGCTCGTCCGGCAGCTGGTCCGCGACATGCGCGAGGCCGACGCCCTCCAGAAGCTCGACCGCTCTCGCACGGTGCCGCGCGGTGTTCCGGCGGCGGGTGCACAGCACGTTCTCCAGGACCGTCAACTCGGCGAAGGTCTCGGCATGTTGGAACGTGCGCCCGATGCCGAGCCGGTGCCGTGCGGTGGCGCGGATCTTCAGCAGGGACCTGCCGCCGTAGACGGCGCTGCCCGCCGCCCGTCCGCCCCCGACGAGCCCCGACAGTACGTTCAGCAGGGTCGTCTTGCCCGCCCCGTTCGGCCCGATGATCGCCACGGTCTCCCCGGCCCGCACCGACATCGAGGCGCCTTCGAGCGCCTTGAGGCCACCGAAGGTGACGCCCACTTCGTCGAGCCGCAGCACTTCCGCGGCGGTCGCGGCCGGCTCGGGAACCTTCTCCGGAACCTCCTCGGCAGGCTCCGCGGCGGCCGAATCCTGCGCCGTCGAACGCCGCCGCAGCACCCGTCCCAGAAACGGCACCACGCCGCCGGGCAGGACCAGGAGCGCACCGATGAGCACCACGCCCTGGAGGATCGGCTGCGGCACCCCTGCGCTCTCGGCGGCGGTGGGCGCCCAGGTCAGATAGGCCCCGCCGACGACCGCGCCCACCAGCGTGCCCGCGCCGCCGAGTACGCACGCGGCGATCAGCGAGATGGCCAGCGTCAGCGAGAAGGGGTCCGGGCTGACGAACCCGACGACCAGGGCGAGCAGCACACCGGCCAGCGCGGCGAACGCGGCGCTGACGGCGAAGGCCAGGGCGGACTGGGCCTCCGGCGCGATCCCGACCGAACGGGCCGCCGCCGGATGGGACTTGGCGGCCACGAGCCGCATCCGCAGCGCACTCGGCCGGGCCAGCGCGGCCGCCGCGAGGGCGATTCCGGCGGCGCCCACGGCGATGTACTGCGCCTGCGTGCCGGCGCTGGCCAGCGTGCCGAGGCCGAGGGCACTGTCCAGCTTCTCCATGGGGATGCCCTGGTCTCCGCCGGTCACGCTGGTCCACTGCCCCATGACCTCCAGCGACACCATGGTGAACGCGAGCGTCAGCAGGGCCACGTACAGCATCGAGAACCGTGCCCCCGCGCCGCCCAGGAACGCCCCGAGGGCCGCGGCGCAACCGACCGCTCCGAGCACGACGGCCTCCACCGACCAGCCGTGGGTGCTGCCGTACGCCGCGAAGTACGCACCGAGCGCGAAGAGCGCGGGATGGGCGATCGACCAGATGCCGCCCCAGCCCGCGAGCAGCCCGACGGACAGCGCGAGGACGGTGTACACGGCCGCGATGCCCACGGAGTACGCCTGGTAGGGCGGGATGGCCCCGGAATGCATGACGAGGACGAGGACGAGCGCGGCGAGGGGACCGAGCGCCGCTCTCGTCGCGGTGGAACGTGCGAGGGCAGAAACCGAAACAGACACAGGCGAAGACATGGACCGCTCCCTCAGACCCGCTGGAACGTGCGCACGCCGAACAGCCCCTGTGGGCGGATCAGGAGCACGAGGATGGTGAACGAGAAGACGAAGGTGTCGCGGTAGCCACCCGAGACATAGCTCGCCGCGAGGTTGTCCAGGACACCCACTGTCAGGCCGCCGATGACAGCGCCGTACATGCTGGTCAGGCCGCCGAGGAAGATCCCCGCGAAGGCGCGGAACAGGGGCGCGCTCAGCACGGTCGGCACCAGGCCGGCCCGGGGCGCGTACAAGAACGCGGCGAGCGCGGCGAGGCCGAGTCCGAGCGCCCAGGCGATCCGGGCGATGCGCTGCGAGCCGATGCCGAGGATCTGCGCGGTGTGGGCGGACTCCGCGACGGCGCGCATGGCGGAGCCGATCGTCGTACGCCCGAAGAGATACGCCACCAGCGCCATGGCGACCGCCGCCACGGCGATCGTCAGCAGGCTCTGCGTCGGGATCGCTGCCCCGCCGAGGGAGACGGACCCCTCGACGAGGCTCGGGAAGAGGCGTGGCTGATCGTCCCAGACGGTACTGATGACGCTCTCCGCGATCAGCGAGATCCCCATGGTCATCACCAGCGCGGAGAGCAGCTCTCCGTGCGCGAGCGGCCTGATGACCGTTTCCCGCACGGTGAGGCCGACGCCCACGGTCACGGCGATCGCCGCCAGGGCGGCCGGCAGCAGCGGCAGGCCGCTGTCGTAGAGCGTCAGCGCGGCGTACAGCCCGACGACCGACAGGCTGGCGAGGGCGAAGTTCACCACGTCCGTCGCCCGATAGATGATCACCAGGCCGAGGCCCATCAAGCCGTACACCGCGCCACTGGCGAGACCGCTCACCAGGACGAGCAGAAGCTGATCCACGTCGACCGTCTCCTCGCACAGGGCACCCACGCACCCGACAACCTCGGCGCCCACGGGCGCACTGCGAACTGAACTCAATTCATGAACCGTAGGCACGCGGGGACCGACGGGCAATACCGGTGCACGACTTGTTTTGGGCGCGCTCCGCCTCGGCGCCCGTCACGCCATTCAGGCCGTGAAGCGACCGCCATTGGCGAGCAGCACCGCGCCGACCAGATTCGCCGCGGCGTCGCTCGCCAGGAACAGGGCGATGTCGGCGATCTCCGCCGGCGACGCGTACGGGCGCACCTTCGGGTCGGCGAACCCGGTGCGCAGCGCGGCGGGCGTCCGGGCCGCCATGCCCGTCTCCGTCGGCCCCGGCGCGACCACGTTCACCCGGATCCCGGCGGCGACGACCTCCTTGGCGACGGCCTGGCTCATCGCGTGCACACCGGCCTTGGAGGCCGCGTAGTGCGGATAACCGATCGGGGCATCGAAGGCCGACGAGGACCCGACGACGACGATCGCCCCCGCGCCCACCGGCCGCATGACCCGGACCGCGGCACGCAGGACATGGAAGGTCCCGTCCAGGTTGACCCGCATGACGCGCCGCCAGGCGGAGTCGCCGAGCCGGTCGGTGACCTCCGCCGGCCGCCCCTCGACCAGCGCGTCCGCGATGAGCTGCTTGGCCTCGGGGTCGTCGACCCCGGCGGCATGCACCAGGACGTCGAGCCGGCCGTGTTCGCGTACGAGGTCGTCGATGGCGGCATCGACGGCGGCGGCGTCGCCCACGTCGAGCCGGACCGCTTGCCCACCACTCCATTCCTTGGCCACAGTGGCCACGGCCTCCCCGTCGATATCGGCGAGGACCACCACGCGCGCCCCCTCCGCGGCCAGCTGCCGGGCGACGGCGGCGCCGATACCCGAGCCCGCCCCCGTCACCATCGCGACCCGCCCCTCGAACCGGCCGGGTCGCGCTGCCCCGTTCGTCTCCGCACTCGTCATCGCACTCTCCTTCTACTGAACTGACTTCACCTCTGTTATCGTCCCGGTCGACGTACTGGCAAGACCCGAGGCGGTAAACGTGACCGTGAGGACGCGATGAGAGCGGTACGGCTGAGAAGCTGGGGACGGGGCCCGGAACTCACCGAAGTCGAGCAGCCGGTGCCCCGGGGGGCCGAAGTCCTGGTGCGGGTGGAAGCGGCCGGACTGTGCCACTCCGATCTCCATGTCGCCGACGCGGCCCCTGGCGCTCTCCCCTACCGGCTGCCGTTCACCCTCGGCCATGAGGTCGCCGGGCACATCGCGGGGCTCGGGCCCGAGGTCGCGGCCGACAGCCCGGCGGTGGGTGAGCGGGTAGTGCTCTACGGCCCGTGGGGCTGCGGAACCTGCGCCCGCTGCGCCGACGGCCGGGACAACTACTGTGACCGGCGCGGCGATCTCGGCTGGCACGGGGCGGGTCTCGGCCGGGACGGTGGCATGGCCGACCACGTCCTCGTTCCGTCGGCCCGCCATCTGCTGCCGATCGGCGGCCTGCCCGCCGAACAGGCGGCTCCGCTCTCCGACGCCGGACTGACCTCGTATCACGCCGTGGCGGGACTACGGCACCTGCTCCACGAGGGGACCACCGCCGTGGTCATCGGGATCGGCGGGCTCGGACATCTGGCGGTCCAGATCCTGCGCGCGACCACGCAGTGCCGGGTGCTCGCTGTCGACGTACGCGAGGAGGCACTGGCTCTCGCCCACCGCTCGGGTGCGCTCGCCGGGACCCTGATGCAGGCGGATACGGCCCGCACGCTCACCGCGCAGAGCGGCGGTCCGGGTGCGGACGCCGTGCTCGACTTCGTCGGCAGCCGGTCGACGCTCGAACTCGCCACCGCCGTCCTGCGCCCGGGTGGCGAACTCGCCGTCGTCGGCAGCGCGGGCGGACACCTGACGGTGCGCAAGCCGGGCCTCCTCCCGCCGGGCTTCCGCCTCTCCCTGCCCTTCTGGGGCACCAGGCCGGAGCTGGCCGAGGTGATCGCACTCGCCCGCGCCGGGGCACTGCGTGTCTCCACGCAACGGTTCCCACTGTCGGCCGCCGACGACGCCTTCGCTCAGCTCCGACGCGGAGAGGTAAGAGGACGGGCCGTACTGATCCCCGACTGATGCCGGGATGACGGCCTGGCAACGAGCAGCAGACCGCCCCTAGTTCGCCAGGTCGATCTGGTAGCGGAGGAAGCCGCGGTAGTCGGCGACCTTGTCGTAGAGGTGGCGGGCGGTGGCGTTGGACTCGTGGGTGACCCAGTAGACCCAGTAGACCCGGCAGCACTGGTTGTCCTGGGCCCACGCGGCGACGGCCGCGATCAGCGATCGGGCCACTCCCTTGCCCCGTGCATGAGGCGCGGTGCAGCATTGCAAGAATATACCATCAGGCGCATATTTTTGCATCGAGGGGTGGGGGTGTCCCCCCGTCACGTGATTTTCACGGGTGGACGTCCGAGGCATCCGGCCCGCGCCTGGAGTGCATCCTCCGTGACCTCGATCGCCATGGGGTCGATACTGAGGCTGAGCGGCTCGGGAGCGACCTGGACTGCCAAGATCGAGAACCGGGCATACCCACCGCGACCAGCGGAAACACTGCTCAGAGGCCAGGCTTTAGTCTCACCAGGAGGTACCCGTGAAGATGCTGATGAATGTGCCGGAGAGTGTGGTTGCGGACGCTTTGCGGGGGATGGGCGCGGCACATCCGGAGCTGGTGGTGGATGTCGAGGGACGGGTGGTCGTACGGCGGGACGCGCCGGTGGCGGGAAAGGTCGCGCTGGTGTCCGGCGGTGGGAGCGGGCACGAGCCGCTGCACGGGGGGTTCGTCGGGCCCGGGATGCTGGATGCCGCGTGCCCCGGCGAGGTGTTCACCTCTCCCGTGCCGGATCAGATGGTGCGCGCCGCGGCGGCCGTGGACAGCGGCCAGGGCGTGCTGTTCATCGTGAAGAACTACACCGGTGACGTGCTGAATTTCCAGATGGCCGCGGAGCTGGCGGAGGACGAGGGCGTGCAGGTCGCCACCGTGCTCGTCAACGACGACGTGGCGGTGACGGACTCGACGTTCACGGCGGGGCGGCGCGGGACAGGAGCGACGCTGTTCGTGGAGAAGGTGGCCGGCGCGGCGGCCGAGGAGGGCCAGCCGCTGGAGCGGGTCGAGGCGGTCGCCCGCCAGGTGGTGGAGACCTCGCGGAGTTTCGGGGTCGCGCTGAGCGCCTGTACGACACCGTCGAAGGGCAGCCCGACGTTCGATCTGCCCGCCGGTGAGCTGGAGTTGGGGATCGGAATCCACGGCGAGCCGGGGCGCGAGCGACGGCCGATGATGACCTCGGGCGAGATCGCGGACGCGGCGGTGGGCGCGATCCTGGACGACTGGCGGCCCGCGGGGCCGGTGCTGGCACTGGTCAACGGGATGGGCGCGACGCCGCTGCTGGAGCTGTACGGATTCAACGCGGAGGTGCACCGGGTGCTCGGCGAGCGCGGCGTGCCGGTGGCCCGTACGCTCGTCGGCAACTACGTCACGTCGCTGGACATGGCGGGCGCCTCGGTGACGCTGTGCCAGGCGGACGAGGAAGTGCTGCGCCTGTGGGACGCGCCGGTGCAGACACCCGGGCTACGGTGGGGTCGCTGACCTGCCCGTATCGATGACGCCGGACGACCGACGACTTCCCGTACTCCGCACCCGTACTCTCACCTGCACTCGTACTCGTACCCGTATCCGTACTCGTACCGCGATCTCAGGAGCAGCACGTGACCGAAACGGCCCTTGACGCCGCGCTCTTCATCCGCTGGATGCAGGCTGCCGCCGCCCTGGTGGACCGGGAGGCCGAGCGCCTCACCGAGCTGGACTCCCCCATCGGCGACGCCGACCACGGCAGCAATCTGCAGCGCGGCTTCACCGCCGTCGCCAAGGCCCTGGAAGCGGAGCCGCCGGTGACGCCCGGTGCCGTACTGACCACCGCGGGGCGGCAGTTGATCTCGACCGTGGGCGGCGCCTCGGGGCCGCTGTACGGGACGCTGCTGCGCCGTACGGGCAAGGCGCTGGGCGACGCGCCCGGCGTGACCGCCGAGGAACTGCGCGCCGCGCTGCGCGGCGGGGTCGACGCGGTGGCCCAGCTCGGCGGCTCGGCGGTGGGCGACAAGACGATGCTGGACGCGCTGGACCCGGCGGTCGAGGCGCTGGCCACGTCGTTCGCGGCTGCCGCCGAGGCCGCCGAGAAGGGCGCGGTGGACACCACGCCGCTGCAGGCGCGCAAGGGCCGGGCGAGTTACCTGGGCGAGCGCAGCAAGGGGCACCAGGACCCGGGGGCGACGTCCTCGGCGTTGTTGTTCGCGGCGCTCGCCGAGGTGACGGCGTGAGCGCGGAGGCGGCCGGCGGCGCTGACGCGCTGGTCGGCATCGTGCTGGTCTCGCACAGCGGGCCCGTGGCCGAGTCGGTCGCCGAGCTGGCCGTGGGACTGTCGGGCGGCGGCGCGAAGGCGCCGGTCGCGGCGGCGGGCGGCACTCCCGACGGCGGCCTCGGGACCAGCGCCGAGCTGATCACCGAGGCGGCCCGCACGGTCGACCGCGGCGCAGGCGTGGCGGTCCTGGTGGACCTGGGCAGCGCCGTCCTGACGGTCAAGGCGCTGCTCGCGGAGGGCGACGAACTGCCCGAAGGCTCCCGCCTGGTGGACGCGCCGTTCGTGGAGGGCGCGGTGGCCGCCGTGGTCACCGCGTCGGCCGGCGCGGACCTGGACGCGGTGGCCGCGGCCGCCGGAGAGGCGTACTCCTACCGCAAGGAGTGAGCGGCAGTCGACCTGACGGCCCTGTCACGCGACCCGCCTGACAGGGCCGTCAGCAGCGTCATACCGTGCTCACATGACGACGACGGTGACGGGTGGGGCGGACTTTGCAGCGCCGAGCACGGATCGGTACTTCGAGGACTACGTGCCGGGCGCTGTGTATACGTACGGGAGCGTCGTGCTCACCGAGGAGGAAATCCTCGACTTCGCGCGGCGGTTCGATCCGCAGAGCTTTCACACGGATCCCGGGGCGGCGGCGGACGGGCCGTTCAAGGGGCTGATCGCCAGTGGCTGGCACACGAGCGCCGTGATGATGCGGCTCTACGCCGATCACTTCGTGAGCAAGGTGGCGAGCCTCGCGTCACCCGGAGTGGACGAGCTGCGGTGGGTGCAACCCGTGCGGCCGGGGGACGCGTTGTCCATCCGTACGACGATCCTCGACGCGCGAGTGTCCCGGTCCAAGCCGGACCGGGGCATCGTGCGGACGGGGATCGAGGTGCTCAACCAGCGGGGCGAACCGGTGATGACACTGACGGCGATGAACTTCTTCGCCCGCCGGCCGACACGGTCCTGACAGTTCTCACGGTCCTAGCGGCTCTCCAGGCGCAGCTGGACCTCCTCCTCCTGATCACCCGCCGCCGTGCCGGCGACCGACACGACGAAGGCGGGCAACAGGGCCTTCCGCAGCTCGTCCACCGCCTGGTAGCCGCCCTGCAGCGAGATCGTGCAGGGGGCGGAGAGCTGGGTGGGTCCTGGCATGTCACGGGGCCGCTTCACCTCGAAGGTCGCGGTCCATACGCTCGGTCCCGCCCCGGCCGTCTCGTGGGGCACGTCGTCGGCCTCGCGGTCGGAGGCGAAGGACGTCCGCAGTGCGCCGAAGATGGCCGCTGCGTCCTCCGGCCTGCATCCGCTGCACTCGACCGTGACCTCCTGCGCGTGTTCCGCCTGCGTCTCCTGGTGCGCGCTGTCCACTGTGCAACCTTCCTGTTCGAGCCGTACGCGGATACCGTCCCCTTCCAGGCTCACCCCGCGGCATCGCCTGTGCGACCGGAAGGGGCGGGTGTCCCTTGCATTGTCACTCGCCCAGCGGTACGGGGGCGAACACCCCGCGCTCCCGGGCGTGCTGCCCGGCATGGCAGCGGGCCGCACACCCCGGCCGGGAAGTGTGGGGTGCGGCCACATACGCGGCGTGGGCAGGCCTTCCTACCGTGTGGCGACATCGCACCGCCTTCCCCGTCCCCGTTCCCGGTCCGGAGTGAGACATGTCCGCCACAGCGCACGTTCCACCCACCCCCGCCGGCCTGCGGCGCATCGTCGCCGCGAGCCTGATCGGCACCACCGTCGAGTGGTACGACTTCTTTCTCTACGGGTCGGCCGCCGCGCTGGTCTTCAACAAGCTGTTCTTCCCGGAATCCGATCCGCTGGTGGGGACGCTGCTGTCGTTCCTGACGTACGCGGTCGGGTTCGTCGCACGGCCCATCGGCGCGCTGGTCTTTGGTCACTACGGCGACAAGCTCGGCCGCAAGAAGCTGCTGGTGCTGAGCCTGCTGATGATGGGCGGCGCGACGTTCGCGATCGGGCTGCTGCCCACGCACGCCACGGTCGGCTCGGCTGCGCCGCTGCTGCTGACGCTGCTGCGGCTGATCCAGGGCTTCGCGCTGGGCGGCGAGTGGGGCGGCGCCGTGCTGCTGGTCAGCGAGCACGGGGACGCGCGACGGCGCGGCTTCTGGGCGTCCTGGCCACAGACGGGCGCGCCGGCCGGACAGCTACTGGCGACCGGTGTACTGGCGGCGCTCACCGCGCTCCTCCCGGACGCGGCGTTCGTGTCGTGGGGCTGGCGGGTGCCGTTCCTGCTGTCGGGCGTGCTGGTACTGCTCGGGCTGTGGATCCGGCTGTCGGTGGACGAGTCGCCGGTGTTCAAGGCGGCGCTGGCGCAGGCGGCGGCGCGCAAGGACGAGGAGCGCGCGGCCGAGAAGCTGCCGCTCGTCGCCGTCCTGCGGCACCACTGGCGGGACGTGCTGATCGCGATGGGCGCGCGGATGGCCGAGAACATCTCGTACTACGTGATCACGGCGTTTGTCCTGGTCTACGCCACGACCCACTCCGGGGTGTCCCAGCAGACCGCGCTGAACGCCGTACTGCTCGCTTCCGTACTGCACTTCGCGGTGATCCCGGCGTGGGGCGCGCTCTCGGACCGGATCGGGCGGCGCCCGGTGTACCTCATCGGGGCGCTGGGCGTGGCGGCCTGGGCTTTCCCCTTCTTCGCGCTGGTCGACAGCCGGAACTTCGGGCTGCTGCTGCTCGCGGTGAGTGTCGGGCTGGTCTTCCACGGGGCGATGTACGCGCCGCAGGCGGCGTTCTTCGCGGAGATGTTCGCGACGCGGATGCGGTACTCGGGCGCGTCGATCGGCGCCCAGTTCTCGTCGGTCGCGGCCGGCGCCCCGGCGCCGCTGATCGCCACCGCACTGCTGGCGGAATACGGCAGCTCCACGCCGATCTCCCTGTACGTCATGGGCGCGGCGGTGCTGACACTGATCGCCCTGTACGCGGCCAAGGAGACCCGCCAGCGGGACCTGACGGCGATCGACCCCGAGCCTTCAGCGGCGAAGGAGGACGCGCGGGCGGCGGAGGCGGGGACGGGCTGAGGGGTGGGGGCCGGGGGCGGAGCCCGGGGGGCGGTATGTGTACCGGCCTCCCCCCGGGCTGTGGATAACCGGCCGAGGGTTAGTGGGGCGCGCTAACTTCGGGGGGTGTGTGGTGGAGGTGGGGGAGGGGCCTTGCCACCGGTGGGAAGCTCTCCCAGTGGATGGGGAGAGGGAGGGGCCCTGCCAGGAATTCTAGTCGCCGAGCGCCGCCGACAACTGATGCAGCCGCAGCGCCAGTTGCAGCTCCAGCGCCCGCGACGGCGACTGCCAGTCCGACCCCAGCAGCCGGCCGATGCGGTCCAGGCGTTGGGCGACCGTGTTGACGTGTACGTGGAGGGCGTCCTTCGTACGGGCCGGGCTCATCCCGCTGTCGAAGTACGCGTGCAGCGTGCGCAACAGGTCCGTGCCGCGGCGCGCGTCGTAGTCGGCGACCTCGCCGAGCGTGCGGCGGACGAAGCCGTCCACGTCCCGGCCGTCGGCGAGCAGCAACCCGAGGAAGCCGAAGTCCTCGGCGGCGGCGCCCTGTCCGGCGCGGCCGAGGACCCGCAGCGCCTCGCGGCAGCGGCGGGCCTGCGCGTAGGCGGCGGCGACGGCGGCAGGCTCCGCCGCCGGGGCCGGTACGGGCGCGGAAGCACCGACGGTGACCGGCGCCTGCACGGCGGCGCCGAGCTGGCGGGCGACCCGCCGGGCGGCCTCGCCCGGCTCGCCGCCGTCCTGGTCACCGCCCGCATCGCCACCCCGGCCCAACGGCAGCAGCAGGACCACGCCCGCGTCCCGGGCGGCGGCCAGTCCGTGCCGGGTCGCGGCCAGGTGGGAGGCCGCTGACCACAGCCGCTGCCGCGCGGTGGCCCCAGCGCTTTCAGGGCCACCGGGCCGAGCGGCGCCACCGGCCGGGACCGGCCCCGGCCCGGCCAGGACCGCCCCCTCCAGCCCCTCGCAGGCAGGGTCCTCGATACGAGCCGCGAACACCACGTGCGGTACGTCCAGGTCGGCGGCGACCCGCGCCGCGCGCTCGCGCAGCAGCCGCGGGTCGCGGTCCGGGGCTTCCAGCAGGTCGTCGAGGAGTTCGCCGCGTACCCGCTGCTCGGCCTCGCCCGCGGTGCGGCGGGCGAGCAGCAGCAGGGAGGTGACCATGGCGGCGCGTTCCAGGGTGCGCTGGTCGACGGGGTCCAGGCGGGGATGGCCGCGCAGTACGAGCGCGCCGAGTACCTCGCTGCCGGAGCGGACGGCGGCCACCCAGTCGTCGCCGTCGCGTACGGCGTGGCCGTCGGCGCGGGAGCGGTCCAGGGCCTCGGCCGGTACCCGCTCGGCGTCGGTGAACTCCACGGTGCCGTCGAGTACTTCGGCGACGGCCGCGGCCACGTCCTGTACGCCGCCGCCGCGCAGCACGAGCTCGGCGAGCCGGTCGTGGATGTCGGAGGCGCGCTCGATGACGCCGCTGCGGTCGCGGATGATCTCGTTGGCGGCCTCCAGCTCGGTCATCGCTTTGCGGGTCTCGGCGAGCAGGTTGGCGGTGTCGATGGCGACGGCGGCGTGCGCGGCGTGCGCGGAGAGCAGGGCGATCTCGGCGTGGTCGAAGACGCGGACCCGGCGGTCGGCGGCGAAGAGTACGCCGATGACGCCGCTGCCGAGCTTGAGCGGTACACCGAGGATCGCGACCAGCCCCTCGTCCCGTACCCCGGTGTCGATCGCCCGGGTGTGCTGGAAGCGCGGGTCGTCGAAGTAGCTGTCGGTGACGTAGGGGCGGGCGGTCTGCGCGACGAGGCCGCCCAGCCCCTCCCCCATGCCCAGCCGGAGCTGCTGGAAGCGGGCCGAGACGGAGCCGTCAGTGACTCGCATGTAGGTGTCGCCCTCGACGGGGTCGTTGAGGGTCATGTACGCGGTCTCGGTGCCGAGGAGGGAGCGGGCCCGCTGGACGATGGCCCGCAGCACGGCGTCCAGGTCCCGGAGTCCGGCCAGGTCGTGCGCGGTCTCGTACAGCGCGGACAGCTCGGCCTCGCGGCGCCGCCGGCCCTCCAGCTCGGTACGGACGCGCAGCGCGAGCAGCTTGGCGTGTTCCAGCGCTGCCAGCCGCTCGGCGGAGGCGCCGGCGGCGCGGGCGCGCAGTACCGCGCGTTCGAAGTCCTCGGCGGGCGCGCCGGTGGCGAGCAGGTCGAGGAAGGGGGTCTCGGCCGGTTCGGCGGACGGCTCGGCGGGCTGCTGGGGTGGCATGGACCTAGGGATACCTCCGGTACGGCGCGGCGCGCCAGCCGCGGTGGGACCCGCCGGGCCCGTGCCGCCGGTCGCGGCGTCCCCCGAGGTCAGTGCGCCGTCCATCCGCCGTCCATGGCCAGCGAGGTGCCGGTGATGAACGATGCCTGGGGGCTGCAGAGGTAGGCGACGGCGTCGGCGACCTCGGCCGGCTCGACGAGCCGCTTCACGGCGGAGTCGGCGAGCAGGACCTCGGTGAGCACTCGCTCGGCGGGAATGCCGTGGGCTTCTGCCTGGTCGGCGAGCTGCTTCTCGACGAGCGGGGTGCGGACGTAGCCGGGGTTGACGCAGTTGGAGGTGACGCCGTGTTCGGCGCCTTCCAGGGCCGCGACCTTGGAGAGGCCCTCCAGGCCGTGCTTGGCGGCGACGTAGGCGGACTTGTAGGGCGAGGCGCGCAGGCCGTGCACGGAGGAGATGTTGACGATGCGGCCCCAGCCTTGCGCGTACATGTGCGGCAGCGCGCCGCGTACGAGGCGGAAGGGGGCTTCCAGCATGACCTTCAGTACGGTCGCGAAGACGTCGGGCGGGAACTCCTCGATGGGGCGGACGAGCTGGATTCCCGCGTTGTTGACGAGGATGTCGGCGCCGGCCGCGGTCTTTTCGGCGGCGTCGAGGTCGGTGAGGTCGAGGGTGACCTGCTGGAGCGTGCCGGGGAGCCCGTCGGCCTGCTTCGCGAGGCGGGCGAGCCCGTCGGCGTCCCGGTCGAGCGCGCGGACGGTGGCGCCGGCCGCGGCCAGCCGCAGGGCGCAGGCGGCGCCGATGCCACTGGCCGCGCCGGTGACGAGTGCGGTGCGGCCCCCGAGGTCGGGGCCTGCGACGTCGGTACCTGGTGTGGAGGTGGCGCTCATGGGCGCCACCTTAGGCAGCGAGCGGTGCGGTACCGATGTGGGGCGGGACCACAAGACGCGGCATGAGCATGTGTGCGGAGCCCTTGGGGCAGGGCCTCAGCGCACGCCGCGGGGGCGGAACTGGATGCTGATGCGGGGGCCGACCGGGCGGGCGGTCTTGGGGATGGCGTGGTCCCAGGTGCGCTGGCAGGAGCCGCCCATGACGATCAGGTCGCCGTGGCCGAGGGGGCGGCGGACGGTCGCTCCGCCGCCGTCCCGGGGGCGCAGGACCAGCGCCCTGGGCTCGCCGACGGAGAGGATCGCGACCATGGTGTCCTGGCTGCGGCCGCGGCCGATGCGGTCGCCGTGCCAGGCGACGCTGTCCTCGCCGTCGCGGTAGTAGCACAGTCCTGCCGTGCGGAACGGCTCGCCGAGCTCGGCGGCGTAGTGGGCGCTGAGCGCGTCGCGGGCCTCGGCGAGCACCGGGTGCGGCAGCTCCTCGTCCTCGCCGTAGTGGCACAGCAGCCGGGGTACGTCGACGACGCGCTCGTACATCTGGCGCCGCTCGGCGTGCCAGGGGACCGTGCCGACCAGTTCGTCGAAGAGCGCGTCGGCGCCGGTCAGCCAGCCCGGCAGGACGTCGATCCAGGCGCCGAGCCCGAGGTGCGTGCGGTCGATGCCGTCCAGCGGGCGGAGTCCGGTCTCGTCGGCCGCGGCGAAGAGCGAGCTCTGCACATGCATGTACTCAGCCTACGCCGTGTTCGAATTTTTGTACGAATACTGTACGAGTCAGGAGTCGCGGAACACGGCCGCCAGCTCGCCCCGCGACCGCACCCCGACCTTCGCGTACACATGCGTGAGGTGGTACTGCACGGTCTTCACCGACAGGAACAGCTCCGACGCGACCTGCCCGTTGCTCATCCCGCGCGCGACCAGCCGGGCCACCGCCCGCTCCTGTGCGGTGAGCCGGGAGAAGTCCTCAGCGCCGCCCCGTTTCAGCCCGCCCGCCTGCAGCTCCCGCTCGCAGCGCTCGACATACGTGCGCGCACCCAGCAGCACGTACGCGTCCCGGGCGTTCTGGAGCAGCGCGTCCGCCTCCTTGCGCTTGCCCGCGCGGCGCAGCGTCTGCCCGTACGCGTAGCTCACCCGTGCCCGGTCGTACGGGAGGGGCAGGTGCTCCAGGTGGGCCAGCGCGCCTTCGAAGTGGGCGCGCGCCGCGTCCAGGTCGCCCTCGGTGCCGGCGATCCGGCCGCGTACGTAGCCGAGCCTGGCCATCGTGGAGCGGTGGCCGCGGTCGGCGGCCAGCTCCTCGAAGGGCCGCAGGAAGGCGTCGGCCTCGGGCACCCGGTTGGTCATCACCAGCGCGTTGGCGTAGACGTCCTGCCAGGGCCAGAAGCCTGGCTCGTCGATGCCGGCGCGCTGCCGCAGCCGCAGGACGGGCTCCAGCGCCGCGGTCACCCGCTCGTACTGGCCGCGGGCCTCGACGACCTGGGCGCGGGCGAGGCAGGCGGGTACCACCATCGTCTCGTAGTGCTGCATGTCGGCCGTGGCCTGCCGGGCGTGGTGGTAGGCGGTGGGCCAGTTGCCGCGCAGCGCGTGGATCTGGGCGCCCGTCCAGTGCACGAGCGGGCGCAGCAGCTCCATGCGGGCCTCGGAGACCTGGGCGACGGCCCGGTCGGCGGTCCGCAGCGCGTCGGACCAGGCGCCGAGCGCGAACTGGGTACGGGCGAGCCATGCCTGCGCCCACAGGGAGATGCGCAGCGAGCCGCCGCGGATGCCGGTCGGCACGGCGCCCTCCAGCTCCCGCCGGGCCGCCTCCGGGTCGTCCAGGGCCAGGTCCATCCAGCCGCGGCCCATCTGCACGCGCTGGGACTGGGCGCCGCTGGAGATCCGCGCGAGGACGTCGTCGTAGGCGTGCGCGGCCTCCTCGGGGTGGCCCATGGCGGCCAGTCCGAGGCCGAGGATGGCCTCGGATTCGACGGCCGAGGGCTCCATGGGGCCGACCAGGTCGACGGCCTTGCGCGCCCAGTGGACGAGTTCGGCGGCGTGCGCGCGGCCGAGCGAGTGCAGGACCCGGCGCTGGCAGATGGCGGCGGCGAGCTCGGGGCGGCGGGTGGGGTCGCAGCGTTCCCAGGCGTGCGTCAGATATACCTCGGCCTCTTCGGGGCGGCCGCGGGTGATCGCGAGGTAGCCGAGTACGGAGTCGCGCAGGGCGCTGGGCGGGAAGCTCTCCAGCTCGGCGGCGAACGTCTCGGCCTGCGGCCGGTCGCCCGCGCCGACCAGCGCGTCCACGGCGCGCAGCAGCCGGTCCCTGCGGGTGGTGCGGGCCGGGCTGAGCCGGCTGGCGGCGACCAGCGCGCCGGCCGCCTCGGACCAGGCGCCCGCGGCGGCCCGGTCGGCGGCGAAGCGGTCCAGGTCGTCGGCGAGCTCGGCGTCGGCTGCGGGGGTCGCGGCGACGCGGTGCATCAGGCGGCGGCCGTGGTCCTCGACGGTCTCGGCGGCGCGCCGGTGCAGGTCGCCGCGTTCGACGAGGCCGAGCGCGCCGTGCACGGCGGCCCGTACGAGGGGGTGCGGGAAGGTGAGGAGGGTGAGCCCGGGGCCGTCTGTGCGGGTCAGCAGTCCGGCGTCGCATGCCTCGTCGACGGCGGCGAGCGGGTCCGCGACGCCGGAGAGTTCGGCGGCCTCCGCGAACGGCACCGACTCCCCCAGCGCCGAGCATGCCTCGATGAGGGTACGGGCCTGGGCTCCGCAGCCGTCGAGGCGGCGCTGTACGGCGGAGGCGTACCGCCGGGGCGCAGGCAGGGCCGGCTGCCAGTCCCGCCAGATGCCGGGCGGTACCTCCTGCAGCAGGTCGGTGATGTGCAGCGGGTTGCCGCGGGTGTGGCGGCACAGGATGCGCGCCGCGGCGAGCGAGAGGTCGATCCGGGCGGCGCTCCAGGCGAGGACCTGCACGTCCTCGGGGGTGAGCGGGCCGAGGCGCAGCGCGCTGTCCCGGTACGCGGCGAGGAAGTCCAGTACGTCGACAGGGAGCTGGTGCAGCCGGTCATCGGCGGCCAGCAGGACGACCAGGATCTGCTCGGTGGACATGCGGCGGACGGCGGAGGCGACGGCGCGCAGCGAGGCGGCGTCCGCCCAGTGCGCGTCGTCGATGACGACGACCAGGGTGTCCTGGCCGCGTCGCTCGTTCCAGATCTCGTGGAGTCGGTGGCCGGCGGCCGGCGGGTCGAGTTCCGGTGCGAGGGTGGCGCCCGCGGCCTTGGCGAGCTGTTCCGCGACCCCGAGGTCGAGGCCGTTCTCCCAGCGGACGCCGTTCGCGCGGTGGACGCGGACCGACGCCTGCTCGCTCAAGAAATGATTGACCAAAGCGGTCTTGCCCATGCCGGAGGCCCCCTCGACCAGGATGGTCGAGGGGTGTCCGGCGCGGGCGGCGGCCAGCAGGCGGTCCAGGGCCGCCAGCTCGGCCTGGCGGCCTGCCGGGCCGCGCGGGGCCTCGTCGTGCCCGCCGTGCTCTTCGGTGTTCACGCCGTCGTGATCGTCCATCGCGCCTCAGATTAGTCCCGCGGGGTCCCTCCCGCGGGGGTGGTCACCCCTGGTCACCACCGGCCACGGGCAGCACGGACCCGGTGATGTAGGACGCCTCGTCGGAGGCCAGGAAGCAGATCGCGGCGGCCTGCTCCTCCAGCTTCCCGTACCGCTTGAGCAGCGAGGACTCCACGGTCTGGTCGACGATCTGCTGGTACCAGACGCGCTCCTGCTCGTCGGCCGCGGCGGGTCCGCGGGCGACCCGGCGGGGCGGTGCGTCGGTGCCGCCGGGCGCGGTGGCGACGACGCGGATGCCGTACGGGGCCGCCTCCAGCGCCAGCGCGGAGGTGATGCCGTTGACGCCGCCCTTGGCCGCGGCGTACGGGACGCGGTTGACGCCGCGGGTGGCCACCGAGGAGACGTTCACGATCGTGCCGGAGCGCTGCGCGATCAGATGCGGGAGCACCGCGTGGCAGGTCCACAGCGTCGGGAAGAGCGAGCGCTGCACCTCGGCCCGGATCTGCTCGGGCGTGTAGTGCTCGTAGGGCCTGGCCCAGATGGTGCCGCCGACGTTGTTGACCAGGACGTCGATCCGGCCGCCGAGCGCTTGGTGCGCCTCGGTGACGGCCTGCTCGGCCCCGTCGTACTGCTCCAGGTCGGCGGTGATCCCGTACGCGGTGGCACCGTCCTTGACCAGCTCCGCCGCCACCTCGTGCACGAGCTCCGCGCGGTCGACGAGCGCGACCTCGGCGCCCTCGGCGGCCAGCCGGCGCGCCACGCACTCGCCGATGCCCTGGGCGGCGCCGGTGACCACGGCCTTCTTGCCGGCGAACCGGCCGGGGAAGTGGGTCATCGGGCGGCGCCCGCGAGTTCGGCGGCGGCAGCGGTGCCGGAGGGGGCGAACTTCTCGTGGTGGAAGGCGGCGGGGGTGATCCCCTGCTCCTGGAGGTGGGTCCGCACGCCTTCGACCATGGGCGGCGGGCCGCAGACGTACACGTCGACCTCGCCGTCGTGCAGGTGCTCGGGCCGCAGCCGGGCCGTGACGTACTCCTTGACGCAGTGGTCGTAGGTGAAGCCGGGGATGACGGCGGCGTAGTCGGCGAGGGCCTCCAGGCGGACCAGGTCCTCGTCGGTGGAGACGCCGTAGACCAGGTGAACCGGGTGGGCCGGCGGGTCGGTGGTCATCTTCTCCAGCATGGACAGCATCGGCGCCAGGCCGGTGCCGCCGGCCAGCAGCAGCGCGGGCCGCCGGCTCTCGCGCAGGTAGAAGCTGCCCATGGGGCCGGTGAATTCGAGGCGGTCGCCGACCTGGGCGCGGTCCCGCAGATAGCCCGACATCGTGCCGTCCTCGGTGAGGCGGACGAGGAAGGAGACCTGGCTCGCGGCGGGGCCCGAGCTGAAGGAGTAGGAGCGGGTGACGTCGGTGCCCGGCACGGCCACGTTGACGTACTGGCCGGGGAGGAAGGCCGGCGCGGCGCGGTCGTCCGGCTCCAGGGTGAAGGCGACGGTGGTCTCCGACAGCTTCTCCAGGGCGACCAGGGTCGCGCCGTACGTGGCGGCGGCCGTCTTCGCGGCGTCCGACGTGGTGGGGATGCGGAGCACCAGGTCGCTCTGCGGGGTCATCTGGCAGGGCAGCGCGTATCCCTGCGCGGCCTCCTCGTCGGTCAGCGCCTCCTCGATGTAGTCCCCGCCGTCGTAACTGCCGCTCTCACAGAGGGACTTGCAGGTGCCGCAGGCGCCGTCGCGGCAGTCGAGGGGGATGTTGATGCGTGCCTTGTACGAGGCGTCGGCGACGGTTTCGTCCGGTCCGCAGGTGACGAAGCGGGTGATGCCGTCCTCGAAGCTCAGGGCGACCT
Organism: Streptomyces ochraceiscleroticus; assembly: GCF_000720485.1. Taxonomy (GTDB): domain Bacteria; phylum Actinomycetota; class Actinomycetes; order Streptomycetales; family Streptomycetaceae; genus Streptomyces; species Streptomyces ochraceiscleroticus. Next base: position 72,344 of record NZ_JOAX01000021.1, read on the forward strand.
GGTAGCTCATGGTGAACTCGATTCGGGGGGAAGGGCGGATGATCAGATGTGGTAGATGTCGACCACGTGATGAATGCAGTCGTTCTTCAGAACGACCTTCTTCTTCCTGATCAGTGGGGTCTCGCCCGAGAAGTCGATGGTGTAGAACGACGTCCCGAAGTACGGGTCGATGTTCTGGTAGCGGTAGTACAGCGTGTGCCAGTTGAAGCGGATGTCGATCTCGGCGCCGCGGCGCTCGACGACCTCCACGTTGGCGATGTGGTGGCCGGTGCGCGGCTCGGGGAGGCTGGTCGCGCTGGAGCGGTCCGTGCGGATGCGGAAGACCCGGTCCTCCAGGCCGCCGCGGTTGGCGTAGTAGATCAGCGAGATCTCGGTCCGCGGGTCGCGGGTCAGCTCGTCGTCGTCGGCCCAGGCCGGCATCCAGAACTCGACGTCCGGGTGGTAGCACTCCAGCCACTTCTCGAACTCGCGGTCGTCGAGGTAGCGGGCCTCGCGGTAGAGGAACTGGCGGATGTCCTCGACCGGGACATCCGGGGTGACATCTGTGGTGGTGGTCATGGCTCGCTCCGTCCTTACCGGTCCTGCTGCGGGGCCGTTGCGTCCTCCGCCGCCACCGCGCGGCGCATGGTGTCCAGCCAGTAGCCGTGCTGGATCGGGTAGAGGGTCTCGTCCTCGGTGCGCGCGCCGCTCGCGATGGGGTTGATGCCGAGCTTCTTGGCGTCCTCGTCCGGGCCCTCGATCTTGTGCGCGACGCCGCGACTGAGGTCGTTCCAGGGCGCGGCCTCGGCCAGGTACGTCTTCTGGCAGGAGCGGAACTCCTCCAGGTCGTCCGGGGTGGCCATGCCGGTGGCGTTGAAGAAGTCCTCGTACTGGCGGATGCGGTTGGCGCGGGCCTCGGCGCTCTCGCCCTTGGGGGCGATGCAGTAGATCGTGACCTCGGTCCTGTCCACGGAGATCGGGCGGAAGTGCCGGATCTGGGAGCTGAACTGGTCCATCAGGTAGACGTTCGGGTACAGGCACAGATTGCGCGAGTACTCGATCATCCAGTTGGCCTTGTCCTCGCCGAACTCCGCGACCAGCTCGTCCCGGCGCTCGTTCAGCGAGCGGTTGGACGGGTCCTCCCAGCGGGTCCACAGCAGCAGGTGGCCGTGTTCGAAGGAGTAGTAGCCGCCCTTCTGGCGGGCCCAGCTCCCGGCGTCCATGTTCTTGGTGTCGTTGGCGGACTCGCCGGAGGAACGGCGGGCCGTGGTGGCCGCGTAGTTCCAGTGGGTGGCGGAGACGTGGTAGCCGTCGGCACCGTTCTCCGCCTGGACCTTCCAGTTGCCGTCGTAGGTGTAGGTGGAGGAGCCGCGCAGCACCTCCAGGCCCTCCGGTGACTGGTCCACGATCATGTCGATGATCTTGGTGGCCTCGCCGAGGTGCTCGGTGAGCGGCAGGACGTCCGGGTTGAGGCTGCCGAAGAGGAAACCGCGGTAGTTCTCGAAGCGGGCGACCTTCGTCAGGTCGTGCGAGCCGTCCTTGTTGAACTGCTCCGGATAGCCGGCGCCGCGGCCGTCCTTGACCTTCAGCAGCTTGCCGGAGTTGTTGAAGGTCCAGCCGTGGAACGGACAGGTGAAGGTGGTGCGGTTGTCCGTCTTGCGGCGGCAGAGCATCGCGCCGCGGTGGCTGCAGGCGTTGATCAGGGCGTTCAGCTCGCCGTCCTTGCTCCGCGAGATCACCACGGGCTGGCGGCCGATGTACGTCGTGAAGTAGTCGCCGACCTCGGGGATCTGCGTCTCGTGGGCGAGGTACACCCAGTTGCCCTCGAAGATGTGCTTCATCTCCAGCTCGAAGATCTCCTCGTCCGTGAAGATCTTCCGGCGCGCCCGGTGGATGCCGTTCTCCTCGTCCTCCACCAGGGCGTCGTCCAGGATCGCCCGGGTACCGGCCGACGTCTGCGTCATGGTCCCTCCAAACCTGCGTGCACGGCCCCCGTCCTGGGGCTCACGTCCGCTTTTCAGCACCATGACAGGGCGGTTACGCCGCCACCCCGGGCATTTCCCCAGGGTTCACCCAGGGCCTCATCCATATTCCTTGCATATCAATCGGCGGGAAAAGAGTATTTCTCTCGTCTGAGAACGGCTGCCTACGATGAGCCGCATCCGGCGGCCAGGAAGCCAAGGAGGCCCTCATGGAACTGCGCCACCTGCGCTATTTCGTCGCCGTCGCCGAGACCCGCCATTTCGGCCGGGCCGCGGAGAACCTGCACATGGCACAGCCACCGCTGTCCCAGGCGATCCGGCAGCTCGAGGCGGATCTCGGGGTCGAGCTCTTCACCCGCACCACCCGCCAGGTGGCCCTGACCGGGGCCGGCGAGGTCTTCCGTACCGACGCGGTGCGCATCCTGCAGTCCGTCGACGAGGCCACCACCCGTGTGCGGCGCTTCGCGAAGGGCGCGGAGGGCATTCTGCGGCTGGGGCTCACCGGAACCGCCTGCTACAAGCAGCTCCCGGAGATCGCCCGGCTGGTCAAGGAGGAGATGCCGGGAGTGGCGCTGGAGATCCACACCGAGCTGCTGACCCCGGCGCAGGAGCTGGCCCTCACCGAGAACCGTCTCGACGTGGGCATGCTCCGGCCGCCGGTCCGCCAGGAGGGCATCGTCTGCCGGGAGGTCGCCCGGGAGCCGCTGGTACTGGCGGTCCCCGAGGACCACTGGCTGAGCGACGCGGAGAGCGCCGAGGTCGCCCAGCTCCGCCACGAGAACTTCATCATGTACGCGGTCAACTCCCGCTCCGTCGTCAATGACGCGGTCACCAGGAGCTGCCTCGCGGCGGGCTACTACCCGCACTGCGCACACGACGTCACCGAGACCTCGACCGCGCTGGCGCTCGTCGCCGCCGGCCTGGGGATCGCCCTGCTCCCCGACTCCGTCCGCTCGGTCTCCCGCGACGGCGTCGTCTTCAAGCCCGTCCGGGACGCGGAGACCGTCGGACTCGCCCTCGCCTGGCGCGAGAACGACGCCTCTCCCCTGCTGGAGACGCTGATCGGCGTCCTGGAGTCGCACGACGTATTCGTACCGGACCGCGAGGACCGATGAAGAACACCGCAATCGAGGACCGATGAAGATCACCGCCATCGAGGCGATCCCGTTCGCCATCCCCTACAAGAAGCCGCTGAAGTTCGCCAGCGGCGAGGTCCACACGGCCGAACACGTCCTCGTACGCGTCCACACCGACGACGGCCCGGTGGGCGTCGCCGAGGCACCGCCCCGTCCCTTCACCTACGGCGAGACCCAGGCGTCGATCACCGCCGTCATCGACAAGGTCTTCGCGCCGCAGCTCACGGGCCTCGCCCCGACGGCACGCGAGGCCGTGCACGCCCGGCTGAACCGCACGGTCGGCAACCCCACCGCCAAGTCGGCGGTGGACATGGCCCTTTGGGACATCATCGGGCAGTCGCTCGGCATCTCCGTCACCGAGCTGCTCGGCGGCTTCACCGACCGGATGCGGGTCTCGCACATGGTGGGCTTCGCGCCGCCGGAGCAGATGGTCGCCGAGGCGCAGCGCATCCGCGACACGTACGGCATCACCACCTTCAAGGTGAAGGTCGGCCGCCGCCCGTTCATGCTCGACGTCGAGGCGTGCCGGGCGCTGCGCGAGGGACTGGGCGACGATGTCGAGCTGTACATCGACGGCAACCGCGGCTGGACGGCGTCGGAGTCGGCCCGCGCGCTGCGCGCCATGGACGGCCTGGACCTGACGCTCGCCGAGGAGCTGTGCCCGGCCGACGACGTCATGGGCCGCCGCTGGCTGGTCTCGCACACCGACATCCCGTTCGTCGCCGACGAGAGCGCCACCCGCCCCGGCGAGGTGACCCGCGAGCTGCTGTCCGGTTCGGCGACGGCCATCAGCATCAAGACCGCCCGTACCGGCTTCACGTACTCCCAGCGCGTGCACCACCTCTGCGAGGGGCTGGGCGTCGAGGCCGTGATGGGCAATCAGATCGACGGCCAGATCGGCACGTTGTGCACCGCGGTCTTCGGATCCGCGTACGAGCTGACCGCCCGCCGGGCCGGGGAACTGTCCAACTTCCTCGACATGAGCGACGACCTGCTCGCCGAGCCGCTGCGGATCGAGGACGGCACGCTGCGCGTCCGCGAGAGCGCGGGGCTCGGCATCGAGCTGGACCCGGAAAAGCTGGCACGTTACCGCCAGGACACCTGAACGACCAGAGGAGCAGAGCCATGACTGACACCACTCGGGCCACCGCCGCCGCGTCCGGCGCCTCGGCGACCGAAGCGTTCCGGCAGAAGCAGCGATCCACCGCAATTAGCAGCAAGGAACGCGTCAACACCCTTGCCACCGAGGTCATTTCGGCGGTCCACGACGTCATCCGCCGCCACAAGGTGACGTACGAGGAGTACGACGCGCTGAAGGCGTGGCTGATCGGCGTCGGCCAGGACGGCGAGTGGCCGCTCTTCCTCGACGTGTGGATCGAGCACGTCGTCGAGGAGGTCGCGAACGAGAACCGCGAGGGCAGCAAGGGCACCATCGAGGGCCCCTACTACGTTCCCGACTCGCCGAAGCACGAGGCGGAGACGACCCTGCCGATGCGCGAGAACGAGGCGGGCACCCCGCTCCTCTTCCAGGGCCAGGTCACCGACGTCGAGGGCAAGCCGCTGGCCGGCGCGCACGTGGAGATGTGGCACGCCGACGACGACGGCCTGTACTCGCAGTACGCGCCGAACCTGCCGGAGTGGAACCTGCGCGGCACCGTCGTCGCCGACGACCAGGGCAACTTCAAGATCCACACGATCCAGCCCGCGCCGTACCAGATCCCCACCGACGGCTCCTGCGGCAAGCTGATCGCCGCGGCCGGGTGGCACGCCTGGCGCCCGGCCCACCTGCATCTGAAGGTGTCCGCGCCGGGCCACCAGCTCATCACCACCCAGCTCTACTTCCAGGGCGGCAGCCACGTCGAGGACGACATCGCCTCGGCCGTGAAGCCCGAGCTGATCCTCGACCCGCGCCCTGCCGCGAGCGGTACGGGCAGCGAGGTCACCTACAACTTCGTGATGGACCGGAGCTGAACCACATGCTGTTCGCAGTGAAGATGGACGTCGCGATCCCCGCGGACCTGGATCCCGGCGTCCGGGCCGACACGATCGCCCGCGAGAAGGCGTACTCGCAGGAGCTGCAGAAGTCCGGTAAGTGGCGCCACATCTGGCGGTGCGTCGGCCAGTACTCCAATCTCAGCGTCTTCGACGTGGAGTCCAACGACGAGCTGCACGACATCCTCTGGGGCCTGCCGCTCTTCCCCTACATGTCCATCGAGGTGACGCCGCTGGCGGTGCACCCCTCCGACATCAACGCCTGACGGAGCGGTTCATGGACAAGGTCGTGGCCACCGCCGCTGAAGCGGTGGCGGACGTACGGGACGGCGCCTCGCTCGCCGTCGGCGGTTTCGGGCTCAGCGGCGTCCCCGACGTGCTGATCCAGGCGCTGTACGAGAACGGCGCCGGCGGGCTGGCCGTGGTCTCCAACAACTGCGGCGTGGACGGCGGCGGCCTCGGCATCCTGCTCGCCGCCGGCCGGATCGCCCGGGTGACCGGCTCCTACGTCGGCAACAACAAGGAGTTCGCCCGCCAGTACCTCGCCGGGGAACTGGAGCTGGAGCTCACCCCGCAGGGCACGCTCGCCGAGCGGCTGCGGGCCGGCGGCTGCGGCATCCCGGCGTTCTTCACCCCGGCCGGGGTGGGCACGGACGTCGCGGACGGCGGGATGCCGCTGCGGTACGCCGCGGACGGCTCAGTAGCGAAGGCGTCGCCGCCCAAGGAGGTACGCGAGTTCGACGGCGTGCCGTATGTGATGGAGCGCGGGATCGCCACGGACTTCGCGCTCGTCCGGGCCGCGAAGGGCGACCGGCACGGCAACCTCGTGTTCAACAAGGCAGCGCGCAACTTCAATCCGCTCGCGGCGATGGCCGGCAAGGTCACCGTCGCGGAGGTGGAGGAGCTGGTCGAGCCGGGCGTGCTGGACCCGGACGAGGTGCATCTGCCGGGCGTGTTCGTCCAGCGGGTGGTCGAGCTGACGCCCGCTCAGGCGGCGGACAAGAAGGTAGAACGAAGGACGGTGCGCGCCTGATGGGCTGGACCAGGGAAGAGATGGCCGCGCGGGCCGCGTGCGAGCTGCGCGACGGCGACTACGTCAACCTCGGCATCGGGCTGCCCACGCTGGTGCCCAGCTACCTCCCCGAGGGCGTGGACGTGGTGCTGCAGTCCGAGAACGGGCTGCTCGGCGTCGGCCCGTACCCGGCCGAGGACGAGGTCGACCCGGACCTGATCAACGCGGGCAAGGAGACCGTCACGGTCCTCCCCGGCGCGGCGTTCTTCGACTCCGCGCTCTCCTTCGGGATGATCCGCGGCGGCCACATCGACACCGCGATCCTCGGCGCGATGCAGGTCTCCGCCCGCGGTGACCTGGCGAACTGGATGATCCCGGGGAAGATGGTCAAGGGCATGGGCGGCGCGATGGACCTCGTGCACGGCGCCCGCCGGGTGGTCGTGGTCATGGACCACACCGCCAAGGACGGCAGCCCGAAGATTGTCGAGGACTGCTCGCTGCCGCTGACCGGCCGGGCTTGCGTCCACCGGATCATCACCGACCTCGGCGTCCTGGACGTCACCGAGGACGGTCTCGTACTGGTGGAGACCGCGCCGGGCGTCACGCCGGAGGAGATCGTCGCGCGTACGGATGCGTCCGTACGGCTTCTCGCGACGCACACTCAGGAGAGCCTGTGACGTCGCTGCCCCATCACGTACTGGACGGCCCCGAGGGCGCGCCGCCACTCGTCCTCGGGCCGTCCCTCGGCACCTCGCTCGCCGTGTGGGAGCCGCAGCTGGCCGAACTCACCCGCACCCACCGCGTGCTCCGCTTCGACCTGCCGGGGCACGGCGGGACGCCGGTGAGCGTGCTGCCCGACCCCGCGCCAGGCAGCACGACCGTCGCCCACCTGGCCCGGCTCGTGCTGGACGTGGCCGATCACCACGGCTGGCGCACCTTCCACTACGCCGGCATCTCGCTCGGCGGCGCGATCGGCGCGTACCTGGCGGTGCACCACCCCGACCGGCTCGCCTCGCTCGCGATGATCTGCTCCTCGGCCCGCTTCGGCGAGCCGGCGGGCTGGCGGGAGCGCGCCGCTTCGGTGCGCGAGCACGGTACGGCGGCGATGCTGCAGCCGACGCCGGGGCGCTGGTTCGCCGATCCCGGTACGGCGGCGGGCCCGCGCGGCACGGCGCTGCTCGGCGATCTCGCCGCCGCGGACCGGGCCGGATATGCCGCCTGCTGCGACGCGCTGGCCGGCTACGACGTACGGTCCGGGCTGTGGTCGGTTTCCGCGCGCACGCTCGTCGTCGCCGGGCGCCAGGACCCGGCGACGCCGCCCGCGCACGCCCGGGAGATCGCCGACGGCATCCCGGGCGCCGCGCTCGCGGAGGTCGCGGGGGCCGCGCATCTGGCGGGCGTCGAGCGGCCGGACGCGGTGAACGCGGCGCTGCGGGTGCACTTGGACGCGGCGACGCGCGGGCGCTGACGTTCGTACGGCCGCTGGGTGACCACCCGTCGGACGGCCGCCGCCCGGGTGACCACCCGTCAGGCGGCCTCGCCGGGCGCCGCGGCGGGCGCTCCCGCACGCTGCTCCCCCCGGGGCAGCGGAAGGCCGCCCAGCGGTCCCGCGAGTACCCGCCCCACGCGCTGGCCCGGCAGTTCGATGAGCCGGTGCGCGAGCATGGCCAGCGGCAGCAGCAGCGCGAGGTAGGCGGCCATCAGCAGCGGCGTGTCGTGCTGCTGCCACGGCACGGCCAGGTCGCACACCTCCAGGACGAGCGGGTGCAGGAGGTAGAGCGAGTAACTGATCACGCCGCAGAAGGCGAGCCAGCGCGGTACGCGGTGCCGCCGCAGGGCCATCGCGACGCCGAACGTGAGCAGCGCGAGCCCGGCCGTGACCGCCCAGATCCGCACGGCGGACCGGGGGTCGCCGCCCCCGGTGACCGCGTCCGGACGGGGTCCGATGTGCAGCGCGGCGGAGAGCACACAGCCCGCGAGCACGGTGGCCGCCACGATCGGCCCGGCGGCCCTGCCGAGCTGCCCGCGCTCCATCCGGTACAGCACGGTCCCGGTGAACATGAGGGACAGCAGCGCGAGCCCCTGCCAGGGCGGGATGCGGCCGTTGAGGAGGATCAGGACGCTTGCCAGCGCGCCCCCGAGCAGCGCACCGGCCCGGATCCACGGCGCCCGCCCCGAGGCCACGGCACACAGCGCGACGGCCGCCCCGAGCGCGGTCGCCGCGATCACCGTGGTGCCGCCCAGCCCGCGCGTCAGCGCCGCGACGGGCAGCGCCCCGCCGGCCGCGATGCCGAGCGCGGCCAGGCCCAGGGCCATCGGCGCGGAGCGCCGGTGCAGCCGCAGCGCGAAGAGCGCCGCGACCAGGAAGTAGAACACCATCTCGTACGAGAGGGTCCACAGCACATTGATCGCGCTGGGCACCCCGAGCAGGTCCTGCAGCATCGTCCCGTGCGCGAGCAGGGCGCTCAGCGGATCGCGCTCCCCCAGCCCCTCCCGCAGCTTGCCCGGCCCCCACAGGACGAGCAGCGCCGTGGCCGCGAGCGCGACGCACAGCAGCGGGTAGAGGCGGCAGATCCGGCCGACCCAGAAGCGGCGCAGCGAGCCGCTCCGCTCCAGGGAGGCCGGGATGATGTAGCCGCTGACCAGGAAGAAGACGATGACGCCGTACGTACCGGGGTTGACGTACCGCAGTACGGTGGCGGACAGCTCGGGCAGATAGCGCGGGCCCGCGTGGTGCAGCGCGACCATCAGCGCCCCGATGCCCCGCAGCGCGTCGAGCCACGCCAGCCGCCGGTCCGGATCCGGTCCCGCGCCCGGTAGGTCGGGCACGTGTGCCGGCCGGGACGACTGGGAGGACTGCAGCCATGCCACATCACTCATCGTCACACCGTACGTACGTTGCGTGGCGAGTGCACGTCGAGCTGACGCCGCATCAGTCGTACGGGTCACGGGCGGCCGTCCGGGGCCCTCGCCACGCACTCGGCAGGTCTGCCTAGACTGGGCCGACCAGTGGACCGTTCGCGAGGAGCCAGCCGTATGACCGCCGTTCACCCGCCGGCCCGTAGCGCAGGCCGGCAGCGCGACGCGGCGCGGACGCGGGCGGAGATCCTCAAGGTCGCGACGGAGGAGTTCGCGCGGCAGGGGTACACGGGCGCCAGGGTGGACGAGATCGCGGCCCGCATTCACACCACGAAGCGGATGATCTACTACTACTTCGGCAGCAAGGAGCAGTTGTTCACGGCCGTGCTGGAGCACGCGTACGCGGGCATCAGGCAGCAGGAACAGCAGTTGGACGTCGAGCATCTGGACCCCGCGGCGGCCATCCGCCGGCTGGCCGAGCTGACCTTCGACCACCACGAGGCGCACCCGGACTTCATCCGCCTGGTGAGCATCGAGAACATCCACGAGGCGGAGCACATCACCGCCTCGGAGACGATCGGCCGGCTCAACTCGCCCGCGATCGAGGTGATCGGGCGGATCCTGGACGAGGGCCGCGCGCAGGGCGTGTTCACGGCGGACGTGGACGCGGTCGACCTGCACGCGATGATCAGCGCGTTCTGCTTCTTCCGGGTCGCCAACCGGCACACCTTCGGCGCGCTCTTCGCGCGCGACCTGACGGCGGCGGACCGCCGGGAGTACTACCGCACGATGCTCGGCGACATGGTGCTCGGCTACCTGACGGGCGACCACTCCGGCTGACGGCGCGACCGCTCCCGCCGGCCGGCAACCGCTCCCGGCTGATCGGGTGACGGTTCCCTCACCCACCGCCACGTGCGGAAATTGTTTCGCCCAGATGTCTTGACAGTGTCCTGCGGGGGATTGAGGATCGCTGCAATTAACTACCTAGTGAGTTAAGCCGCAGCCCGCCGCCACCCGTCGAAGACGCGGGTGGCCGTCCCCCCGTGGAGCAGGCATGTCCGCTCTCTCGTCCGAGGCCGGGGCCCCGCCCCCCGCCCGGCCCCGCAAAGCCGCCGTCGCCGCCTGGATCGGCAGCGCGCTGGAGTACTACGACTTCTTCATCTACGGCAGCGCCGCCGCCCTGGTCTTCCCCAAGGTCTTCTTCGACCCGTCCGACCCGGCGACCGCGACGCTGATCTCCCTCGCGACCTTCGGTGTCGCCTACGCGGCCCGCCCGATCGGCGCGCTCTTCCTCGGCCACTTCGGCGACCGGCTCGGCCGCCGCAAGATCATGGTCTTCACCCTGATGCTGATGGGCCTGTCGACCTTCCTGATCGGCTGTCTGCCGACCTACGCGCAGGTCGGCACGGCCGCACCGGTCCTGCTGGTGCTGATGCGCGTCCTGCAGGGTCTCTCCGCCGCCGGCGAGCAGGCCAGCGCCAATTCGATGACATTGGAGCACGCGCCCGAGGGCCGGCGCGGGTACTACACGAGCTTCGCGCTCAACGGCACCCAGGCGGGCCAGATCATCGCCACCCTGGTCTTCATCCCCGTCGCCGCGCTGCCCGAGGAGCAGCTCTACACCTGGGGCTGGCGGCTCCCGTTCCTGGTCAGCGTGGTGGTCACGGCCGCCGGGTACCTCATCCGGCGCAAGCTCTCGGAGACCCCGGTCTTCGAGCAGGCCGCGGCCGACGACGCGGTGGCCAAGCTGCCGCTCGCCGACCTGCTCCGCAACCACTGGGTCGACGTGCTGCGCGTGATCGCGGCAGCCCTGATCGCCACCGTCAGCACGATCTTCTCGGTCTGGGCCCTGGCGTACGCCACCAGCGACGCGGTCGGCCTGGACAAGTCGGCGATGCTCTGGGTCGGCGTGCTCTCCAACGCGGTCGCGCTGCTGGCGATCCCGCTGTGGGCCAAGCTGTCGGACCGGATCGGCCGCAAGCCGGTCTTCCTGACCGGCTCGCTCGGCTCGGCCGTCATGATCTTCGTGTACCTGTGGGCCGTCTCGACCGGCAGCTACCCGCTGGTCTTCATCACCGGCATCGCCTTCTTCGGCGTGGTCTACAGCGCCGCCAACGGCATCTGGCCCTCGTTCTACGGCGAGATGTTCCCGACCCGGGTCCGCCTCTCCGGCATGGCCATCGGCACCCAGATCGGCTTCGCGGTCGCGGGCTTCGCAGTGAGCTTCGCCGAGCGGATCGCGGGCCCGGGCGGCGACAACTGGCTGGGCGTCGCCGCCTTCACCGCCGGTACCTGCGTGATCTGCTCCCTCGCCGTGCTGACCGGCCGCGAGACGCACAAGGTGCCGACCGCGCTGCTCGGCGAGAAGCCGGGCGTGCCCGAGGACAGCGGCAGCCTGGCCCGCACGGCCTCCGCCTGACCGGTTCCGGTCCCGGAGCCGCGCCGGCTTCCGACCCGGAGGGCCGCGGGTCCCCCTTTTCCTCCGCGGCCCTCCGCCGTCATAATTAACTATCTAGTACGTTCATAGCGCACCACCAGGGAGTCGCGTTGTCCACGCCCTCGTATCTCACCGGCCTCATCGGCTCCGGCATCGGCCCCTCGCTGAGCCCGGCCCTGCACGAGCGGGAGGCCGACCGGCACGGCCTGCGGCTGCTCTACCGGACGCTCGACCTCGACACGCTGGGCGTACCGGCCGAGTCCGTCGGCGAGCTGATCAGCGCCGCCCGTACGCTCGGCTTCGATGGACTCAACATCACGCATCCCTGCAAGCAGCTGGTGATCGAGCACCTCGACGAGCTCTCGCCCGGCACCGCCGAGCTGGGCGCGGTCAACACCGTCGTCTTCCGGGGCGGCCGGACAATCGGCCACAACACCGACGTCACCGGCTTCACCCAGTCCTTCGCGCGCGGCCTGCCCGGCGCCGCGACCCGCGAGGTCGTCCAGATCGGCGCGGGCGGCGCGGGCTCCGCCGTCGCGCACGCCATGCTCTCGCTCGGCACCGACCGGCTCGTCCTTGTCGACACCGACGCGGTACGGGCCGGGGCGCTCGCCGACGCGCTGAACGCCCGCTTCGGCACCGGCCGCGCCGCCACCGCCGCCCCGGACGAGCTAGCCGCCGTACTGCCCGGCGCCGACGGCCTGGTGCACGCCACGCCCACCGGCATGGCAGCCCACCCCGGCCTTCCGCTCCCGGCCGGTCTGCTCCGCGCCGACCTGTGGGTCGCCGAGGTGGTCTACCGGCCACTGGAGACCGAACTGATTCGTACGGCAAGGGAGTTGGGCTGCCGGACGCTGGACGGCGGCGGCATGGCCGTCTTCCAGGCCGCCGACGCCTTCCGGCTCTTCACCGGCCGGGAGCCGCACGCCGAAGAGATGCTCGCCGACCTCGCCGACCTCGTCGGCGCGGCCGCGGTCTGAGGAGGCCCTGATGCGCAAGTCCATCGCCACGGTGTCGCTGAGCGGCTCGCTCTCCGAGAAGCTGAGCGCCGTCGCAGCGGCCGGGTTCGACGGCGTCGAGATCTTCGAGAACGACCTGCTGGCCAGCCCGCTCAGTCCCGAGGAGATCCAGCTGCGCGCCACGGACCTCGGCCTGTCCATCGACCTCTACCAGCCGTTCCGCGACTTCGAGGCGGTCCCGGACGAGGTCTTCGCGCGCAACATGCGGCGCGCGGAGCGGAAGTTCGCCGTCATGGAGCGGCTCGGCGCCGATCTGATGCTGGTGTGCTCCAGCGTCTCGCCGGACGCCGCCGACGACGACGCGCTGGCAGCCCGGCAGTTGCGCGCCCTCGCCGAGCGCGCGGCCGAGCACGGCATCCGCCTCGCGTACGAGGCGCTGGCCTGGGGCCGGCACGTCAACACCTACGACCACGCCTGGCGGATCGTCGAGCAGGCCGATCACCCGGCGCTCGGCACCTGCCTGGACAGCTTCCACATCCTCTCGCGCGGCTCGGACCCCAAGGGCATCGAGGACATCCCCGGGGAGAAGATCTTCTTCCTGCAGCTCGCCGACGCGCCCAAGCTGGCCATGGACGTCCTGCAGTGGAGCCGGCACTACCGCTGCTTCCCCGGCCAGGGCGGCTTCGACCTCGCCGGGATGCTCGGCCACGTGCTGCGCGCCGGCTACACGGGCCCGCTCTCGCTGGAGATCTTCAACGATGTCTTCCGGCAGGCCGACGCGGGGCGCACCGCCATCGACGCGATGCGTTCACTGATCGCCCTGGAGGAGGCCGCCGGGCTCAGCAGCCTGCCCGCGCCGGTCGTCCCGGACGGCTTCGCCTTCGCCGAACTCGCCGCCGCCGACACCGAGCCGCTGCGCTCCCTGCTCGGCTCGCTCGGCTTCGTGCGCACGGGCCGGCACACCGGCGGCAAGCCGGTGGAGCTGTGGCAGCAGAACGAGGCGCGAGTACTGCTCAACACCGTGAGCGGTGCTCGCCGCGAGGGCCCCGGGCTGGTCGCGCTCGGGCTGGAGAGCCCGGAGCCGGCCGCCGCGGTGCGCCGCGCCGAGTCGCTGCGGGCACCGGTCGTGCCCCGCCGCCGCGCGCCCGGGGACGTACCGCTGGACGCGGTGGCCGCGCCGGACGACACCGAGCTGTTCTTCTGCCGTACGGACCGGGACGACCACCCGAGCTGGACGGCGGACTTCGGCACGCCGGCGCCGCAGCGCGGCACGGCCGGGATCACCCGTATCGACCATGTCGCGCTCACCCAGCCCTGGCACCACTTCGACGAGGCGTCCCTCTTCTACGCGAGCGTGCTGGGCCTGCAGCCGAACGAGAGCCTGGACCTCGCCGACCCGTACGGCCTCTTCCGCAGCCGTGCCGTCGCCAATGCCACCGGCAGCCTGCGGGTCGCGCTGAACGTCGCTCCCGTACCGGGCGAGCAGGAGGTACGGCCGCAGCACATCGCACTGGCCACCGACGACCTGCTCGCGACCGCGCGCCGGGTGCGGGAGGCAGGCGCCGCCCTGCTGCCCATCCCGGACAACTACTACGACGACCTCGACGCGCGGTACGGCCTCGATCCCGAGAGCCTGGCGGCCTTCCGGGAGCTGGGCGTCCTCTACGAACGGGACACGGATGGCAGGGAGTTCCTGCACTGCTACACCGTCACCGTCGGCCGGGTCTTCTTCGAGCTGGTGGAGCGGCGCGGCGGCTATCAGGGGTACGGGGCGGCCAACGCCACGGTCCGGCTGGCGGCACAGCACACGGCCGACGCGGGCAGCCGCCGGTCATGAGGCCGGGGTGTCCAGTGCGGTGTGCACGGCGGCCGCGAACCGCTCGAAGTTGAGGACGAAGCGCTCGGCGTCCTCGGCGGTGTGCTGCACCGAGAGCGTCCACTGTTCGGTCTTGCCCCAGGGCGGCAGGAAGACGCCGCCGTTGTGCTGGTACAGCCAGTGCAGATGGCCCCAGCGGTCGTCGTAGGCGAGGAAGTCCCGGAAGTTGCGCAGCCGTTCGGTGAAGATCACCGAGCCCTTGGCGCCGTGCGCGGCCACGTATCCGGGCAGGCCGTACCGGCGCAGCGCGGCCTCGACGCCGCCGGTCATCCGTGACCGGAGGGCGTCGAAGCCGCGGTAGGCGTCCTCGGTCAGTACCTCGGTGAGCATCGCGCGGGTCGCGGCGAGCATCATGGGGTTGCCGTTGAACGTGCCGACCTGTTCGTAGGTGTGGTCGGCGATGCGGTCCATCAGCGCACGGGTGGCGCCGACGGCGCCGCACGGGATGCCGCCACCCATGGCCTTGGCGAGACACACGATGTCCGGTGTGGTGCCGAAGAGTTCGGTGGCGCCGCCGGGGGCGATCGCGAAGCCCGTCTTGACCTCGTCGTAGGCGAGGTGGGCGCCGTGCCGGTGCAGCAGTGCCTTCAGTTCGGCGTGGTAGCCGTCGGGCGGGACGATCAGGCCGATGTTCATCATCACCGGCTCGATGATCATGCCGGCGATCTCTCCGGGGTGCTCGGCCAGCACCCGTTCGACCGCGGCGAGGTCGCCGAACGGCACGACGAGCGTCAGATCGGTGATCTCCGTGGGGTACGCCGGGCCGTAGGCGACCGAGCGCGGCCGGTCGTCGGGGCCGATGTCCTCGGCGACGCGGGCGTAGCCGGAGACCTGTACCGAGTCGTGGTGGCCGTGGTAACTGCCCTCGACCTTGAGGATCTTCTTGCGCCCGGTGGCGGCCCGCATCAGATGGACGGCGTCCATCGTGGCTTCCGTACCGGAGTTGGTGAAGCGCCACTGGGGCAGCCCGAACCGCTCCGCGAGCAGCCGGGTCACCGGGATCAGGTCGCGGGTGGGCTGGGCGAAGTGGGTGCCGTGCCGCACGCGTCCGGTGACCGCCGCGACGATTGCCGGGTGGGCGTGGCCCGCGAGGCCGACGCCGAAGCCGCCGTGCAGGTCGACGTAGTCGGTGCCGTCCACGTCGCGGACGTGCGCGGCGTGCCCGTCCTCGATCCAGACGGCGACGGGCGGGGAGTCCTGCCAGGCGGAGGCGACCCCGCCGGCGAGCGACTCGCGTGCCTCGGCGCGGAGCCGGGCCGAACCGGCGGTGCGGTCGGTGAGGATCTTCTCCTGCCCGGCGATCAGTTCGTCCAGGGCGCGTGCGCGGGTTTCGTCCAACGGCTGCGTCATCGTGCTGGTCTCCCTACGCTCATGGGGCGTTCCACGACCAAGCTCCGTAGAAAAGTTACGGTAGGTTTTCTACGGTGACAATGGGGGCAACGGTGCCGACGGAGGGGGCAGCAGCACGATGCCGGGAAAGACCGCGATGCCAGGAAACGTCAAGAAAGGGCGGCGGAGCCGCCGTTCGCCACAGGAGACCCGGGCCCTGATGCTCGAAGCGGGCGTGGAGCTGGTGCGCCGGCACGCCGCCGACACCTCCGACCAGGCGCTCGCCGGGCCGCTGGCCCACATCAGGCTCACCGAGGTCGCCCGGCTCGCCACCGAGATCGCCGCGGACCGGCAGCCCGGCGTCGGCCGCGCGCAGCCGATCACCACCGGCGCGATCTACCCCCTGTGGCCCACCCAGGCCGAGTACCAGACGGAGCTGATGTTCCACCTGCTCGGACCTGACGCGTATCCGGAGGACCGGGACGCGGTGGCCGAGCTGCTGGCGCTGGCGGAGACCACGGCACCGGTCGAGGCCATCCTCACCACGGTCGCCGCCGGCTACCTCGAACGCGCCCGCGCCAACCCCCTCACCTACGTCTACCTGACCTTCTACGTACTGGGCGAACACCCCAAGGTCCGCGAGGCCGCCCAGGGCGGCTACCGGCAGCTCGGCATCGGCTACGCCACCGCGCTGGAACGCCTGCTGGCCCGCGAGGGACGCCGGCCGGCCCCCGGCCGCACCGTCGCCGACTTCGTCGTCTCCCTCCTCGCCGTCCTGGAGGGCTTCTGCCTGCGCGCCCGGGTCGAGCCCGCCACTCCCCCACCGGACGACCCGGCGCCGCGCGCCCCGCTGCCCGAGCTGCTCGGCGCCACTCTCACGGCCCTCTGGCACTCCTTCACGGAGCCGGCCGAGCCGGCCGGCTGACCGCGCCACGCGGCGCGGGGCGGGCGGGGCTCATCCCTCCTCCGGTACCTCCACCGCCGAGGAGCGGCGGTTCCAGGCGCGGGGAGCGCGCCAGTGGTAGCGGAGTGCGAGCAGGCGGACGGCGAAGGCGACGAGCGCGGCCACCGCGCTGGTGCCCGGGTTGAGGGCCTGGAAGCGGATGCACAGGGCGACGATGGCGGAGCCGACGATGGCCGGCACGGCGTAGAGGTCACGGTCCCAGCGCACCAGCGAGGGGACCTCATTGGCGATGATGTCGCGCAGCACGCCGCCGCCGACGGCCGTGGCGAGGCCCAGGGTGGCGGAGGCGGTGAGGCCGAGCCCGTACTCGTACGCCTTGGTGGTCCCCGCGACGCAGAAGAGGCCGAGCCCGGCTGCGTCGAAGACGTTCACGCCGGTCTGGATCCGCTGGACCTGCGGGTGGAGGAAGAAGACGAGGACGGCCGCGACCAGCGGGGTGAGGAAGTACCCGAGGTCGGTGAAGGCGGCCGGCGGCACGGCACCGATGATCAGGTCGCGGATCAGCCCGCCGCCGAGCGCGGTCACCTCGGCGAGCACGGCGATGCCGAAGATGTCGAAGTTCTTGCGCACGGCGAGCAGCGCGCCGGAGATCGCGAAGACGAAGATGCCGATCAGGTCGAGCGTGTGCTGGACGGAGGGCGTGAACAGTTGCTGGAGCACACGGCATTCTTACGTGCGGACGGCGGAACGGAACATGACGTTCCACACTGCGGGCCCGCCGCCCGCCCGCGCCCCTAGCTGATCTGCCGGCGGACCAGCTCGTGGAAGAGGCCGCCGGTGTCGGCGAGCAGGTCGGCGGGGGTGCCCTGCTGGGCGACCCGGCCGTCGGACATGACGATCACCCGGTCGGCGTCCATGACCGTGGAGAGCCGGTGGGCGATGACGACGCGGGTGGCGTTGAGCGTGCGGGTGCTCTCGGTGACCACCCGCTGCGTCTCGTTGTCCAGCGCGCTGGTGGCCTCGTCGAAGAAGAGGATGCGCGGCCGCCGGATCAGCGCCTGGGCGATCATCAGCCGCTGCCGCTGGCCGCCGGAGATCGAGCCGCCGCCGTCGGAGAGCATCGTGTGCATGCCCATCGGCATCCGCTTGATGTCCTCAGCCAGGCCCGCCATCTCCGCGGCCGCCCACGCCTCCTCCTGCGTGAACATCTCGGCGCCGCAGATGCAGTCGAGGATGGAGCCGTTGAAGGGCTGGGCGTTCTGCAGCACCACACCGCACTGGCGGCGCACGGCGGCCTGGTCCAGCGCCGCCAGGTCCTGGCCGTCGTACAGGACGCTGCCGGATACCGGGCGGTCGAAGCCGATGAGGAGGCGCAGCAGGGTGGACTTGCCGCAGCCGCTCGCGCCGACGACGGCGACGAACTCGCCGGGCCGCACCTCGAAGGACACGTCGTCCAGGACCAGCGGCCCGTCGTCGGAGTAGCGGAAGGAGAGGCCGCGGGCCTCGATGCCGCCGCTGAGGGTGCCGGGCTGGGTCGAGCCGCCGCGTACTTCGGGGCGCTCGTCGAGGACCGGCTTGATCTGCTCGAACATCGGCAGCACGGCGAACGCCTGGAGGCACGCGCCGGTGAGCTGGGTCACCGAGCTCAGCATCATCGTGACGGCGGTGTTGAAGGTGAGGAACGCGCCGGCCGAGAGGACGCCGCGGGCCGGGCCCGCGAGCAGCATGAACATCACGAGGGTGCACAGCGGCAGGTAGACCGCGTTGAGCACGGTGGTGAGGTTCTTGATCCGGCCGACCTTCTGCTGCAGCTCCCGGCTGCGGGCGAACTCCCCGGCCCACGCGCTGTACGCGAAGCTCTCGGCGGCGGCGACGCGCAGCTTCGGCAGCCCGCGCAGGGTCTGGAACGCCTGGTTGTTGAGCTTGTTGGTCAGCTTGATGAGCTGCCGCTGGGAGCGGAGCTGCCACAGGCCCAGGAGCAGGAAGACCGTGGCGATGCAGAGCAGCATGGCGATCGCGACGACGGCCAGCTTGGGGCTGTAGACGAGCAGCAGGACGAGGTTCATCGTGCCGACCGTGCCCGCCTGCACGGCGACCGAGCCGATGCCGGACAGGATGCGGCGGATGCCGCTGATGCCCATCGCGGCGCTGGCCAGCTCGCCGGTGGAGCGCTCGCTGAAGAACTTCGTGGGCAGCCGCAGCAGCCGGTCCCAGACGGCCGGCTGGAGGGTGGATTCGATGCGTCCTTCGACGCGCAGGATGGAGGTGTTCTCCAGCAGCATGAAGACGGCGGAGACCAGGCTGGTGACGATCAGCGCGACGGCCGTCTGGATGATGAGGCCGCGCTCGGCGTTGGGGACGTAGTCGCCCAGCACCTTGCCGGTGGCGATCGGCACGAGGGCGCCGAGCAGCACGGCGACGAGTCCGCCGATGGCGAGGTTGCGCAGGTCCAGGCGGGTGCCGCGCATGCTGAAGCGGATCAGCCGCAGGGCGCCCATCGGGCGGTCGGGCAGCGGCGGGTAGAGCATGACGGCGCGCGGTTCGAGCACCGCCGCCTGTTCCTGGTAGAGCCGGGTGCGGGTGCCGTCGGCGGCGACCGCTTCGTAACGGCCCCGGCGCCACAGCAGTGCCACGGGCTCGCCGGTCTCGCTGCGGTGGCCGACGAGCGGGCCGCTGTTCTCGCGCCACCACCGGCCGTCGAGCTTGACGACGCGGGTGCGGATGCGGGAGCTGACGGCGATCCGCTCGACGGGGCTGAGCCGGTCGTTCGCCGTGCCGCCCTCCTTGGGCGAGGTCAGCGTGATCCTGGCGGCGTCGGCGACCTTGCGGCAGACGGCGAGGGTGGCGTCGTCGGTGGCGCCGGTCTGCGCGCCGCCGCGTCCCGAGGAGCCGATGGAGGACAGCAGCGTCTGGTCGGCCTGCGAGCGGGCGGCCTCGCCGGCCTTGATGCCGGCCGCGGTGCGGTCCTCGTGCGCGCGCTCCAGCCGCTCGATCCAGCGGTCCAGCGCGGACAGCAGCCGGAACTGCTGGTCGACCATCCGCTGCCACATCGTCGCGTCGATGAGCAGGTCGGCGGCGGCCTCGGCGCTGTAGTGGGCGCCGTACTGGAGGCTGCCGGGGTCGACGGGCATCCAGAGGATGTTCTCGTCGGCCGCCCCGTCGGTCCCGTCGGTCTCGCCCGCCCCGTACTCGCCGTCCAGCGGCGCTTCGAAGAGCACGCGCTGGCTGCGGCCGACGCCGCGCGCGAAGGCGTCCTCCAGCGGGCTGAGCGCGCTGTCGTACGCGTATTCGCCGGTGTCCCAGGCCGGGCCGACGTACCGGCCGTACGCGTCGTACTCCGCGCCGCCGTACTCGGCCCGGAACAGCTCGCGAAGCTGGATGCGGCGGACCGTGCAGCCCTGCAGGGGCCGGGCGACGAGGGTGTGCTGCGGGCCCTCGACCGGGCCGAGGAGCAGGGTGCCCGGGGCGAGCCGGCCGAGGAAGTACCAGTGGCCCTGCTGGGCCGCGTCGACCGCGAAGAGGTCCATGGCGCCGCCGGTGACCAGCCACAGCACGTGCGGCCCTTCGAGCGGCAGGCTGCGCAGGCCCGTGCAGTCGACTTCGGTGCCGAGCCCGCCGAGGGCGTGCAGCACGGTGTCGTCGGCGGCCGTGCCGGTGGCCGCGGGGTGAGGGGTTGTCACCTCAGGACTCCTTGACCAGCTCTGCGTACGCGCCCTGGGCGGCGACCAGGTCCTCGTGCCGCCCGCGCTCGACGACCGTGCCGTGGTCCAGGACCACGATCTCGTCGCTGTCGCGCACCGTGCTGAGGCGGTGTGCGATGACGACGCAGGCGCAGCCCAGGCGCCGCAGGTTGTCCATGATGATCTGTTCGGTCTCCGCGTCCAGGGCGGAGGTGACCTCGTCCAGGACGAGGATGGAGGGGCGCCGGACCAGGGCCCGGGCGATCTCCAGGCGCTGCCGCTGGCCGCCGGAGAAGTTGCGGCCGTCCTGCTCGACGCGGCTGTGGATGCCGCCGGGGCGGCGGGCCACCATGTCGTACGCCGCGGCGTTCTTCAGCGCCTCGATGACGGCCTCGTCGGGGATCGAGGGGTCCCACAGCGCGACGTTGTCGCGGACGGTGCCCTCGAAGAGGAAGACGTCCTGGTCGACGAAGGAGACCGAGGAGGCGAGCGCGCCGCGGGAGATGTCCTCCAGCCGCTGCCCGTCGATGTGGATGGTGCCCTCCCACGGGCTGTACAGGCCGGAGATCAGGCGGGAGACGGTGGACTTGCCGCTGCCGGAGCCGCCGACGAGGGCCACCTGCTGCCCGGGCCCGACGGTCAGCGAGAAGTCGGTGAGCAGCGGCTTGTCCAGCGGGCTGTAGCCGAAGGTGATGCTGGTCAGCTCCACGTGGCCCTTGAGGCGGCGGGTGGACGCGACCGGCTCGGGGCGGGTGTAGAGGGAGTCGACCGGGAAGGACTCGACGTCCTTCAGGCGGGACACGTCGGCGGCGAAGTCCTGGATCCGGGCCGCCATGCCGTTGAGCCGGGTGATCGGGGCCGTGAAGTTGGTGACCAGCGCCTGGAAGGCGACAAGGAGACCTACCGACATATGGCCTTCGACCGCGCTGAGACCGCCGACGAGCAGGATCAGCGCGCTGTTGAGGGCGGCGAGGGTGGGCGCGACGACGGCGAGCCAGGCGCTGGGCACGCCGAGCCGCTGCTGCCCGTCCAGGGTGGTCGCGTGCTGGCCGGCCCAGCGGCGGAAGTAGCCGTTCTCGCCGCCGGTGGCCTTCATCGTCTCGATGAGCTGCAGGCCGCTGTACGAGGTGTTGGTCAGCCGGGCGGAGTCGGCGCGCAGCTTCTGGGTGCCCGTGGCGCGCAGCCGTACGACGATGCGCATCGCGGCGACGTTGAGCAGCGCGACGGCCACGCCGATGAGGGTGAGCTGCGGATCGTAGGACCACAGCAGGAAGGCGTAGAGGATGACGACGACCGCGTCCACACCGGCCGCGGCGAGGTCCCTGGCGAGGGTCTCGGCGACGGTGTCGTTGGACTGCAGGCGCTGGACGAGGTCGGCCGGGTTGCGCTGCGCGAAGAAGGTGACCGGCAGCCGGAGCAGGTGGCGCAGGAAGCGGGCGCTGCTCAGGGTGGAGGAGATGATGCGGCCGCGCAGCAGGTTCGCCTGTTGCAGCGCGGTGAGCGCGGCTGTCAGGACGAGCGTGGTGCCCATCGACGCGAAGAGCACACCGAGCAGCGACGTCTGGTCGCCGATCAGGAACATGTCGATGTACGTACGGCTCAGCGCGGGTACCGTCGCGCCGACCACGACCAGCAGGAAGCTGGCGAGGACAGCGGCGAGCATGGTGCCGGAGGTGCCGCGCAGCCGGGGCGGCAGGGCGCCGAGGACGCCGGGCTTGCGGCCGCCCTTGCGGAACTCCTCGCCGGGCTCGAAGGTCAGCACGACGCCGGTGAAGCTGGTGTCGAAGTCCTCGGCGGGCACGAAGCGGCGGCCCCGGTCGGGGTCGTTGATGAACGCGCCCTTGCGGCCGAAGCGGCGGCCCATGCCGTCGAAGACGACGTAGTGGTTGAACTCCCAGAAGAGGATGGCCGGAGCCCGGACCTCGGCGAGCGCGGCCGGCTCCATCTGCATGCCCTTGGCCTTCAGGCCGTAGGCACGGGCCGCCTTGAGGAGGTTGGAGGCGCGGGAGCCGTCGCGGGAGACGCCGCACGCGATGCGCAGCTCCTCCAGCGGGACGTGCCGGCCGTAGTGGCCGAGGACCATGGCGAGCGAGGCGGCGCCGCACTCCACGGCCTCCATCTGGAGGATGGTGGGCGTACGGATCGTCTTGCCGGCGCTCTTGGCGGGCCCGGAGCTGCCGGAGCGGCGCCGGTCGGGCCTGGTGTTCGGGCGGTGCCGACCGCGGCCGCCGGGCGGCAGCGGGGGCGGTGCCGGGGCTTCGGGCTGCGCGGTCACGGGAGGAGCCAATCGATCGGGCGCTGCGCGGTGAGGTGGATCGCACCGGTGACGGGCGTCATGGAGCCGATCGCGTTCGGCGGGCCGTCGGCGGTGGACCACTTGTAACCGGACTTGGTGTCGGCGCGGTCCAGCTCCACCAGGACGGCGATCGGCTGGCCGTCCGCCGTGAACTGCTCGCCGAGCTCGCGGTCGCCGAGGAAGCCGGCGATCTGCCGGCTGCTCTGCGGCGCCCGGCCGACGGCCTTGACCTTGCCGCGGAGCACGCCGTACTGCTGCGTGGGCACGGACTGGACGGTGAGGTCGACGGTGGCGCCGACGGGGACGGTGGCCGCGCTGCGGCTGGGTACGTACACCATCGCCACCAGCGGTTCGTGCGCGCTCTGGACGCGCTCGACGCTCGCGACGTCGGCGCCCATGGTGACCACCGAGCCGATCTTGCCGACGAGGCTGGTGACCCGGCCCGGTGCCACCGCGCGGACGGCGCGGTCGCCCTGTGCGGTGCGTACCTTCAGGACCGGCGCTCCGGCCCGGAGCTGCTGGCCCTCCTTGGCGAAGACCTCGGTGACCTGGCCGGCGACCGGGCTCTGCAGGACGTAGCTGCCCTGGGGGTGGGTGAGGATGCCGGGCGAGGTCTGCTTGGAGGACACGGACCCGGTGACCGCCCAGAAGGCGGCGACGGCCATCACGACGACGGTGACGGCGAGGACGAGGCCGCCCTGCGGCCGGGCGTAGCGCACGGGCAGGTCGAGCTCTTCAGGCGACTGGAGCTTGGCCAGCGCCTTTTGCCGGAACTGCACGGAACTTTTCCCTCGACTGCTTTTGTCTCATTCGGTGCCGACGCATACACCAAAGGGCAGCGCGGACGAAAAGGCGACCCAATGGGACACGCGCGACATGGCGCACCAATGATCCATGAAAATACCCGCTGTTCGGGCACACCAAGGCATGACCGTAACACAGGCGGAAAAGCCCGCACTTGACGGGCGAAGGCGGCGGCCGATGGCATCCGTGCGCCCCGGAGCAAATGCTCCGGGGCGCACGGCAAACCTATGGGTACGGACATGTACCGATAGGTCGAGTCATGCCTGCGGCGGTGCGACCGACGACAGTGGCGAGACTCAGAGGCCCTGGGTCAGGCCCTCGACGGTGCCCACGGCGTTGACGCCGGTGGTCTGCTGCACGGTGCCGTTGACCTGGCCCAGCGTGCTGCTGACGGTGCCGCCGGTCAGACCGTCGACGGTGCCGACGACCTGGTTGACGGTGCCCGAGACGCCGAGGCCACCGGCGATGGCGTCCAGCTCGGCGTCGGCGATCTCAGCGGTCTCGACCTGGGGGGTGAAGTCCATGACTTGCGTTTCCCTTCAATTACTGTGAGTCATACTCGAATAACACGGAAGTCGGCGGCAGAACATAGCCCGGCGGCCATATCGGTCATTTACCGAATGGAAACCGGGGAGGCATTCGCACAACTCCCGCGCCGAAATGATCCAAGCACGCCAACTGGTAGCCGGGCCAACCCGCTTGCGGTGGCCGGTCGGCACATTCCACCGGCACCGGACGATCGCGTGCAGTTTTATGCACGGCTTGGTGACGAGTCCTTCACAAGAACGTTTACCCGCACGCCGGTGACCGCGCGCGCACGCCGGGCCCATCCGGACATACCCGCGCCAAGCCCCGGACGCACGCACGTCGCCGCGCGCCGGACGGCACACACTGTGCCGCCGATGCGCGGGCGATGTGCAGATTCTTTGAAACCCGCCTGCGCGGCTCAACCTCACGGCCGCAGCCGCGTCCGCGGAAGCTCGGCGCGCCGAGGGCTCAGGGCACCGAAACGCCACCCGGCAGCGCCGCGCGCCAGCCGCGCAGCGTCTCCAGCACCCGCTCCAGCTCGCCGACGATCCGGTCCAGCTCGCCGGCGGTGCGCGCGTCGCAGGAGTACGGCAGCCGGCCCTCGGCCTCGATCACGCCGACCTCGACCACCGGCGACGTCCGGCCGGACGCACCTTCTTCACACATGATCCGGAAGTGGAACTGCGGGAACCCCCGCTCCGGCTGCGCCGAGAGGTTCCAGCCGACCGGTTCCGCCAGATGCATGATCCCGTCGTGGCCACCGGCCTCGGCGGCCGTGTGCACGCGCCGGCACCACACCGGGCACACCACGGGCCGTACGGCCAATGTCACGGAATCCAGCATTTCGTCCGTCATATGCACATTATCGGGTCGGGATGCCGAACCTGCTCTTGAACGACGCGCGGGAGTGTGCGTGAACGATGCGTGAGAGTGCGCGTGAACGGTGCGTGGGAGTGCGTGCTTCCGCGGCCCCGTGCGCGGGTGAATCAGCGCGTGCGCTCAGCCGGATGCCCGTACGAGCAGTTCCGGCGTGAGCCGGACCGTGCGGCTCGGCCCCACGCCCGGCGCCCGGTCCCCCGACCGCTCACCGAGCAATCTCGCGGCCTCCGCCGCCAGTTCGCCGACCGGCTGGCGGACCGTGGTCAGCGCCGGGTCCGCCAGGCCCGCGAAGGGCACGTCGTCGAAGCCGGTGACCGCGACCTCGGCGGGCACATCGGCACCGAGCTGGCGCAGCCGCTGGAGCGCGCCGACCGCGATGAGGTCGTTGGCGCAGACGATCGCGTCAGGGCGGGACGGCCAGATGCGGTCGACCGCCTCCCGTCCCCACGCCACGGAGAAGTCGCCCAGCTCGACCCGGCCGGGGGCCTGCGGGTCCAGGGCCGCCGCGCCCGCCTCGTACGCGGCGCGCCGCTCGGCCGCCGTCGAGGTCGTGCCGGCCGCGCCCACGAACCACGGCCGGCAGCGGCCCGCCGCCGCCAGGTGATCCAGTACCAGCGCCATCCCGGCCGCGTTGTCCACCGCGACCGAGTCGGCGACGCCCGGGCCGCAGCCGCGGTCCAGCAGCACCACCGGCACCCGACGCGCGGCCTCCGCGACCGCTTCCCGGCTGAGCCGCTCGTCGACCGGTATCAGCACCAGCGCGTCCACCTGCCGGTCCAGGAACTCCGCGATCCGGGCCGCCTCGGTCGCCGGGTCGTCGTCGCAGTCGGCGAGCAGCAGGGCCCGGCCCGCGGCGTGCAGCGCGTGCTCCAGCTCCCGCACGAGCGCGGGGAAGAAGGGGTTGGTGATCTGCGGCAGGACCAGGCCGACGGTGCCGGTGGCCCGGCGGCGCAGCGCGCGGGCGACGTGGTTGGGGCGGTATCCCAGCCGCGTGGCCGCCTCGCGTACCGTACGGGCGGTCTCGGCGCCGACCGGCCGGGTGCCGGCGAGCACGCGGGAGACGGTGGCGACGGAGCAGCCCGACGCGCGGGCGACGTCCTTCAAGGTGACTTCGGCCACGGTCGGCGCCCTTCGCTCGGCTCGGCTGCGCGCCTGCGAGCGGCGTGCGCTGCGGCAACGGCGGGCAAACGTTATCACCGGGCAGCCGCCGGGCACTGTGGGATGAATCATTGACAAGCACCCCGGTATACGGGTGAACTCTTCGCGGCCTTTCGGAGAACGATTTCCCACGCTCTCCCGGAGGGCTCACCGCACCACCGTTCAACAGGGCAAAGGGGCTCGACCGTTGGCCAGAAAGATCATCCTCGACTGCGACCCGGGGCACGACGACGCGATCGCCATGCTCCTGGCCCACGGCAACCCCGACATCGAGCTCGTCGCCGTGACGACCGTGGTCGGCAACCAGACGCTGGAGAAGGTCACCCGCAACGCGCTCTCCGTGGCGCGGATCGCGGGCATCACCGACGTGCCCTTCGCCGCCGGCTGCCCGCGTCCCCTCGTACGGAACATCGAGACCGCCGGTGACATCCACGGCGAGACCGGTCTGGACGGCCCCGTGCTGCCCGACCCGACGTGCGTCCTGGACGAGCGGCACGCCGTCGACCTGATCATCGACACCGTGATGTCCCACGAGCCGGGCGAGATCACCATCGTCCCGACCGCGGGCCTCACCAACATCGCGCTGGCCGCCCGCAAGGAGCCGCGCATCGTCGAGCGGGTCCGCGAGGTCGTCCTGATGGGCGGCGGCTACCACGAGGGCAACTGGAGCGCGGTCGCCGAGTTCAACATCGTCATCGACCCCGAGGCCGCGCACATCGTCTTCAACGCGGGCTGGCAGGTCACGATGGTCGGCCTGGACCTCACCCACCAGGCGCTCGCGACGCCCGAGGTGGCCGAGCGGATCGCCGCGCTGGGCACCAAGCCCGCCAAGTTCGTCGAGGAGCTGCTGGAGTTCTTCGGCACCACCTACCGCGACCACCAGGGCTTCGAGTCGCCGCCGGTGCACGACCCGTGCGCCGTCGCGTATGTGATCGACCCGGACGTGATGACCGTGCGCCGGGCCCCGGTCGACATCGAGCTGACCGGCACCCTGACCAAGGGCATGACCGTGACGGACTTCCGCGCGCCGGCGCCGGCCGACTGCCGCACTCAGGTCGCGGTCAAGCTGGACCACGGCCGCTTCTGGGACCTGGTCGTGGACGCCCTGGAGCGGATGGGCGACCCCGAGCTGATCGGCGAGAACCCACAGAAGCCCGGAGACGTACTGGCATGAGCGCATCCACCACGACGGGGCAGCCCCCCGGCGGCCTGACGGAGAGACCCGGCGTCCGGGTCGGTGTCCTGCTCACCGCGCTGCTGGCGGCGTGCTTCGCCTTCCAGCTCAACGCGAGCATGCTCAGCCCCGCGCTGAAGAGCATCGAGGACAGCCTGCACGCCACCTCGGCGGAGATCGGCCTCACCCAGACCGCGTTCTTCACCTCGGCGGCGCTCTTCTCGCTCTTCCTGCCGCGGCTCGGCGACGTGATCGGCCGCCGCAAGGTGCTGGCCGGGATGATGGCCCTGATGGTCATCGGCTGCATCGTCGCCGCGCTGGCGACGAGCGTGCCGATGCTCTTCGCGGGCCGCGTCCTCCAGGGCGTGAGCGGCCCGACCGTACCGCTGTGCCTGATCATGCTGCGGGTCGAGGTCACCGAGCCGAAGAAGTACGGCACCCTGCTCGGCGTGATCACCGCGGTCAACGGCGGCATCGCGGGCGTGGACTCGCTCGCGGGCGGCTACCTCGCCGACCAGTACGGCTTCGGCGCGGTCTTCTGGGCGATGGCCGTCGTCGCGGCGCTCGCCGCGGTCCTGGTCACCACGATGACCCGCGAATCCACCGCGCCCGTGAAGAGCCGGATGGACTGGCCCGGCGTGCTCCTCCTCGTCATCTCGGTCGGCACCCTGCTGACCGCGTTCAACGAGGCGGGCAAGCTGGCCGCCGCGAACTGGCCGCTGATCGGCGTGCTCGTCGTGATCGCCGCGATTGCCTTCGCGCTGTTCTGGCGTACGGAGAGCCGCAGCGGCCACCCGCTGGTCGCCACCCACCACCTCAAGCAGCGCTCGACCTGGGCCCTGCTGCTGACCACGGTCCTCACCATGACCGGCGTCTTCGCCGTCATGAACGGGCTGATCCCGGCCTTCGCGCAGGACGCCCACGCGGGCCTGGGCATGTCGGCCGAGGCGTCGGCGTGGTGGACCCTGACGCCGTACGCCCTCGCCGGCCTCGCGATGGGCCCGGTGGCGGGCCGGCTCGCCGCGACGTTCGGGTACGGCCGCGTCCTGCGGTTCGGCCTGATCGGCTCGGTGGTGACCGTCGTCCTGATGATCCTCACCCTCGGCAGCCACTCGCGGGTGCTGCTCCTGGTCATGTCGCTGCTGGTCGGCATCACGTACGCGGGCGTGGCGAACATCGTGCTCAACGGGCTCGGCATCGTGCTGTCCCCGCGCGAGAACCCCGGCTTCCTGCCCGGCCTGAACGCGGGCGCGTTCAACCTGGGCGCGGGGCTGAGCTTCGCGGTGCTTTACGCCGTGAAGACGGCGGCTGTACCGGCGGATCCGTCCTCGCCGTCGGATTACACCGCCGGGATGGTCGCGGGGATGGTCATCATCGCTGCGGCGATCGGGACGTCCTTCCTGATTCCTAAGCCGGTGTCCGCCGAGGCGGACGGCTGATCGACGGTCGGGGTGCGTGACGGTTGTTCCCTCACGCACCCGCCGTCGTGGCTGGTCGCGCCCACGCGGCGGAGCCGCATATCGACACGCCCCGCGCCCCTGCTACCGCAGGTACGCGCCCAGGCGCTCGACCGCCGACGCATTGCGCGGGCTTTCCACCAGGTCCGCGTAGTCCAGCGTGACGATGCGCTTGTGCTTGATCGCGGAGACGTTCGCCAGCGGCTTGTAGTTCAGCAGGAACCGCTTCTTCTGCTCGGCGGTCGTGTCGCCGTAATCGCAGATCACGATGGTCTCCGGGTTCCGCTCGACGACGGTCTCCCAGCCGATCGTGGTCCAGGAGTCGGCGAGGTCGTGGGTGATGCTGCGGCCGCCCGCCTTGGCGATGATGTCGTCGGGCGCCGCGTACCGCCCTGCCGTGAACGGTTTGTCCTGACCGCTGTCGTACAGGAACACGTCCGGCCGGTCCGCGCCCTTCGGCGCCTTCCTCCGCACCTCCGCGACCCGCGCCTTGAAGTCCGCGATCAGCTTCCGTGCCCGGTCCTCCACCCCGAAGAGCTTCCCGAGCTGGGTGAGGTCGGTGTAGAGCGCCTCCAGCGGCGGCATGATGCCGCGTGCCGAGCCGCGCCCGTTGTGACAGGACTCGGTGAGGACGTACGAGTCGATGCCGAGCTTGTGCAGGGACTCCGGGGTGAGGCCGTCCTCGCCGAAGCCGTAGTTCCAGCCCGCGAAGACCAGGTCGGCGCGTGCGTCGACGGCCAGCTCCTTGGTGATCCGGTCCTTCGACAGCCACTTCGCCTTCTCGTACCCGTCCTTCCAGGGCACGCCGCTCAGCTCCCCCTTGTCGTCCGGCATGACGAACCCGGCCATCCGGTCCTCCAGGCCCAGCGCGAACATGATCTCGGTGATGCCGACGTCGTTGGTGACCACCCGTTCGGGCACCTTGTCGAAGGTGACCTTCTTGCCGCAGTTCTCGATGGTGACCGCGGTCCCGCGATCATCCGGTGCGGCCTGTTCCACCTGCGCGCCGCACCCGGTCAGGGTCAGTGCGAGGAGGGCGGCGAACGCGGCCGCCGGGCGTCGTACGGGCATGGTCACTCCTGGTCGATGCGGTCGAAGAGCAGTTGGACGGCGCCGGTCACCGGGTGCGTGACGCGATGCGCCCGTACGCCGAACACCTCGGCCAACAGCCGGGGTCGCAGTACGTCGCGCGGCGGGCCGGAGGCGACCACGCGGCCGCCATCGAGCACGTACAGCAGGTCGCAGTGGCTCGCGGCGAGGTTCAGGTCGTGCAGCGCGGCGAGGACGGTGAGGCCGCTGCGGCGCACCAGGGACAGCACCTCCAACTGGTGGGCGATGTCCAGGTGGTTGGTCGGCTCGTCGAGGACGAGGACGCGGGGCTGCTGGGCGAGGGCGCGGGCGATCAGGACGCGCTGTTTCTCGCCGCCGGAGAGCGAGCGGAAGCCGCGCCCGGCGAGGTGGGCAGCGCCCACCCGGTCCAGCGCCTCGGCGCAGAGCGCGGCGTCGGCGGCGGAGGCGCGGCCGGTGAGGAGGGTGCCGCCGCGCTGGTGCGGCAGCCGGCCCATCGCCACCACCTCGGCCGCGGTGAAGTCGAATTCGGCGGCGGACTCCTGGGGCAGTGCGGCGAGTCTGCGCGCGCCCGCCCGCGCGTCCATCGCGTGCAGGTCGTCGCCGTCCAGCCGTACCGTGCCGGCGGCGGGCCGCAGCGCCCGGTAGGTGCACCGCAGCAGCGTGGACTTGCCGCTGCCGTTCGGCCCGACCACCCCCACGACCTGCCCGCTGTCGGCCCGCAGCGCGATGTCCTCGACGATCCGCGCCCCCGCAAGCTCGACCGTCACCCCCTCCACGTCGACGCGCATCAGCGGCCGCCCCCGAACGCGTAGCCACCGCGCCGCATCAGCAGCAGGAAGCACGGCACGCCGAGCACGGCGGTGACCACGCCGACCGGTATCTCGGCGGGTGCGAGCAGCAGCCGCGAGACGATGTCCGCCCAGACCAGCAGCACGGCCCCGGCGAGCGGCGCGAGGACCAGCACCCGCCGGTGGTCGGCGCCGACGAGCATCCGCACGACGTGCGGCACCATCAGCCCGACGAACCCGATCGCGCCCGACACGGCGACGACCGCGGCGGTGACGGCCGCGGTCACCACGAACAGCTCGGTCCGCAGCCGGCCCGGGCGCACGCCGAGGGCCGCCGCGGTCTCGTCCCCCATCGCCAGCGCGTTCAACCGGCCCGCCCGCGCGCCGAGGTACAGAATGCCGGCCAGCACGGTGACGGCGGCGAGCGGCACCGACCCCCAGGTCGCCCCGCCCAGGCTGCCGAGCAGCCACATCATCGCGGCCCTGGCCGCCTCGCCGCGCTCGGCCCGGAAGACCATCAGCGTGGTGAGGGCGGAGAACCCGTACGACAGCGCGGTACCGGCGAGGACGAGCCGCAGCGGCGTCAGCCCGTACGCGGTACGCGCCGCCAGGTAGACGAGCACCATCGCCGCGAGAGCCGAGACGAACGCGGACACCGACAGCGCCCACACTCCCAGCGCGGCGAACGCGCCGAGGAGCAGTACCGCGTTGGCACCGACCGCGGCGCCGGAGGAGACGCCGAGCACGAAGGGGTCGGCGAGCGCGTTGCGCACCATGGCCTGCACGGCCACGCCGACCGAGGCGAGCCCCGCGCCGACCACGGCCGCGAGGACGGCGCGCGGCAGCCGTATCTCCCAGACGATGGCGTACGCACCGGCCTCGTCGCCCCGTATCGTCCCGCCGGTCAGCCCGGCCCCCAGGAAGTGCAGCGTCTCGCCCCACGTCACCCCGGACGCGCCCAGCCCGACCCCGCACACCAGCGAAACGAGCAGGAACAGAACAAGCACGGCAGCGGATGCGGGAACCGGCAGCCGACGTAGCGCGGGCGGTCCGGCCGCGGCGGTGGTGATGGCGGACAAGGGCGGGCGTCCTTCGCCTCGGGCCGCGTCCGTGCACACAGGGAGCGGCGCCCCGGCGCCGGGCGGGCTCCGTTGCGTCATCCCTCTCGCAGTCCGCGGCGAGCAGTCGGGAGATATGCCACCCCGCGGGTCATCGGACTCACGCAAGCACCCCGCCCGGACCCCTACGACAGGCCCGTCCGACACACCCACGCACACCGTTGCGGGTCAGCGCCGGACTCTCACCGGACTTCCCCCACGGGACACCTCCGCAGCCTAACAGCGCCCCGAACCGCTCCACCGTCCGCCCGGAACCATGTCCCGGGCGGACGGTCGGGAGGTCACTGCATCGGCTTCAGCGCCCCGCCGTGATACCGCACGCCCGGATTCCACAGGAGGAAGGAGTGGATGCCGTCGTCTGCCGCTGCGCGGATCTGGGCGGCTACTTCGGCGTCGCCGTAGGAGACGCCGAGGGAGAAGTCCTGGATCCAGGGGACGATCTGGGCGTCGGTGTGGCGGGTCTTCTTCACGAAGTCGGCGAGGGACTTCTTGGTGATGGGGTATGGGTGGGAGTTCGGGTCGGAGACGCCGTACTCGCCGGCGGCCCAGTGCGAGGGGTAGATCATCGGCGCGATGTAGTCGCACTGCTTCGCGAGCGCGCCGATGTCCTGGGCTATCTCCTTCGGGCGGGTGACCGCTATGCCGAAGACGGAGACGCCGAGGAAGGCGCCGTGTTCACGGGCGACCGCCCGGGTCTGTGCGACCAGGCCGGTTATCGAGTCCTCCGGCGAGGTCTTGCCGAGGCCGGGGAAGGACATGCCGCTCAGCTTGCCGTCGGGGCGGCGGATGTAGTCGTAGAGGATGTCGTCGAAGCCGAGCTTCGCGGCCTCGGCGGCGAGGTCGAGGTGGTACTGGCGGACGTCCTTGTTCGCGAAGTTGGTGAAGGAGAGGGAGCCGTACTTGGAGCCCGCGCCGTACGGGCCGCCGTCGGGGGTGCGGACGACGCGGTCGCGGTGGCCGTCCTTCCAGGAGGCGGAGGCGAGGATCGGGTCGCGGAAGGCAACGATGCGGCCGACGACCGCGCCGCCGGCCGCGTGGATCTCCTTGATGGCCTTCTTCGCGTCGTAGTAGCCCTTGGCCGCGCCGGTCCGCTTCGCGAGCGGCACCTTCGAGTCGTAGCCGATCTCGCCGAGCTCGTCCTTGATGTCGAGCTGGACGGCGTTCAGCTTGCCCTCCTCGAGCAGCTTCAGCACCGGCTCGCGGAGCTGGTCCGAGGCCCATGCCTGGCCGCTGACGTGCACCGCGCGCAGCAGCGGCCGCCGTACCGTCACCACCGCGTCCTCCCGTGCGGTGTTCCCGGCCGCGTCGGTGGCGACGGCGGTGGCCTTCGCGGGCGGCCGCGGCAGCTTGACGGCGAAGCGGCCGTCCTTGCCCACGTCCGCATTCCGGCCCGCGACCGTCACGTCAGTGGCGCCCTGCGCCCGGCCCCTGACCGTGACCGGGCCGCGCAGGCTGCGGCCCTCGGGGTCGGCCACCGCGAGCTTCGGCGGCGTCGTGTCGACGGTCAGCTCACGCGTGAGCTCGGAGCCGCCCCCGAGCATCGAGCCCTCGGTGGCGACCTTCAGCTCGTGCGTGCCGTCCCCGAGGCCGTCCAGACCCACCGTCAGCTCTCGCCCTGCGCCCCGCACCGGCACCCGCTTGCCGTCCACGGTGACCTCGGCGCCGCGCAGCCGCTCCCCCTCCGGCGCGGTCACCGCCACCCCGCCCTTGTCCAGCGCGGCGGCGTTCACCACGCCGCCCGCGGGCAGCCCTGCCAGCCGGACGTCGGGCGCGCGGTACTGCCGTACGAGGAACACGCCGCCGACGACCAGGGCCATGGCCAGGACACCGGCCAGAAGAATGACGAGCGCTCTGCGCGGGGAACGAGTACGGGAGGAATCAGTGGAATCAGTGGAAGCAGAGGAATCCGAGGGATTCAAGAAAAGCGTCTTCCAGTTGAGCCGCATTGGCACGCCCTTTCCGGGAGGTCTCGTGCATCTCCGTCGCTCGCGTCCGGTCCCTCTCCGCCGGCCCGGCCTCGTCGTCCTGTCCCTGCTGACGCTGGCCGCGTCGGCCGTCTCCTGCGCCGAGTCCCGCGGTGGCGCGCCACCGCCGGAACCCTCGGCTCCGAAAACTGCCAGTGGTCGGCAGGATTCCCCCTCGGCCCGGCCCGAACACCCGTCACGGCCCAACTCCCCGGCCTCGGTGCACGCCAACGAGCTCGGTGCGGTGCCGGTGCTGATGTACCACCAGATCGTGGACAAGCCGCGCAGCGCGTACGACCGCAGGCCCGCCGACTTCCGCGCCGAGCTGGAGCGGCTGGCGAAGGAGGGCTATGTGCCGGTGACCGCGGGCGCGTACAGCGCGGGGAAGATCGACATACCGGCCGGGCGCCACCCGGTGGTGCTCACCTTCGACGACTCCACCGACAGCCAGTTCGCGCTCGGGGACGACGGCCGGCCGGTCGCGGACTCCGCGGTCGGCATCCTGCGCGACGTGGCCCGGCGGCACCCGGGCTTCAAGCCGGCCGCCACCCTCTTCGTGAACGGTGGCGCGTTCCCCGCGACGGGGACGAAGAAGGCGCTGCGCTGGCTGCACGGCCACGGCTTCGAGGTCGGCAATCACACCCGGGACCACGCCAACCTCCGTGACATCCCGGCAGGAGAGGCGCAGCATCAGATAGCCGCCGGCCAGCGGGTCATCGAGGAGAGCGTGCCGGACGCGAAGGTGACCTCACTGGCCCTGCCGTTCGGCGTTCAGCCCAATCCGCCCGGCCTGGACGTCAAGGGCGCGGCGGACGGGGAGCGGTACGCGTACGACGGTGCCTACCTGGTCGGCGCGGGCCCGGCCCCCTCGCCGTACGCCACCGCCTTCGACCCGGTCGGCATACCCCGCATCCGCTCGGCGGGCGCGCACGACCAGGACGCCCAATTCGGCTCCGCGCACTGGCTGGACGAGCTGCGCGACGGGGCGGTGGCGCGGTACACCTCGGACGGCGATCCGGACCGCGTCTCCTATCCGGAGTCGGGGTCGGCCCGGCCGGCGAAGGAGTTCCGGGAGCGGGCGAAGCCGTACTGATCCGCCCTCGATCCGCCGTTGGGCGCATAGCAGCGAACCGGGGCGCGCACGATGTCGTGTGCGCCCCGGCTCTCGTTCCGGCGTCCGGCCTATGCCTCGCTCGCGGTCACCAGGGGGAACGGCTCCCGGCTCACCCGCTGCGCGTCCTCCAGCGGCCTGCGGGCCTGCGCGCTCCGCGGCGCGATGACGTGGAAGGCCGTGCCCAGGGCCCGGGCCCGCCGGAAGACCCGGACCAGCGCGGGCACGCCGCAGCACGCGCACACCGTGGAGCAGGCGCCGAGGTCCACCAGGAGGCTCGCGGCGCCCCGGTTGAGGAGGATCAGCATCTCCTCGCGGGCCTGGGTGACGCGGGCACAGTCGAACTCCGGCGGGCGGAGCACCACGGCTCCGCCGCCCGACTGAGTGCACGAGGGGCTCCGGGGAGGACTGGACATCGCTTCTCCTGAACGGCCGGGCCGGCACGTCGCACCGGCGGGGAATTCATGTGCCCGTCACGTGGTCCGCAGCATTGACGTGCCGTTCGGATATCCGGTCACTCGGGCTCGGGGAAATTCCACGGTAGGGCGGCGGGCCGATGCCCCGCCACCGCAGGACCCGCCGCACTGCATTCGCTGCGTATGCGCCCCGCGGGTTTTCTTCCCGGTGGCCGGTGTGTTCAGTCCTTGAGCTGAGGCAATACCTTTGTGCGATAGAAGTCGAAGAAACCGCGCTGGTCCTGGCCGATCTGGTTCACATAGACGGTGTCGAATCCGGCATCCGCGTACTCCTGCACCGCCGCGACATGTGCCTCCACGTCGTCGCCGCAGGTCACGGCGGACGCTACCTGCTCGCGAGTGACAAGGGTCGAAGCCTGCTCGAAATGGCGCGGGGTCGGGAGTACCTGTCCCAGTTCGCCCGGCAGTTGTTCATTCGCCCACAGCCGGTGCGCGGTGCGCACGGCTTCCTCGCGGTCGGTCCCGTAACAGACCTTCAGGCCGCCGTGCACCGGCTTGCCCCCGCCGCCGCCCCGCCGGAAGCGCTCGATCGCGTCCGCGTCGGGCGCGACGGTGATGAATCCGTCGCCGATCCGCGCGGCCAGTTCCGTGGCGGTCGGTCCGAAGCCGGAGACATCGATCCGCACCGGCTCCTCGGGAACGGTGTAGAGCCGCGCGTTCTGCACGGTGTAGTGCTTTCCGTGGTGGCTCACTTCCTTTCCCTCGAAGAGCGACCGCATCACCTGTATCGCTTCTTCCAGCATTTCCAGCCGGACCGAGGTCTGCGGCCATTCGCCGCCCACGACTTGCTCGTTGAGCGCTTCTCCGCTGCCCACGCCGAGCCGGAAACGGCCGTTCAGAAGTACCGCGCTGGTGGCCGCCGCCTGTGCCGTGATCACCGGGTGCAGCCGCTTGGTCGGGCAGGTCACGGCGGTCTCGACGGGCAGCGACGTGGCCTCGGCGAGCGCCCCGATCACCGACCAGACGAAGGGCGCCTGCCCCTGTTCGTCATTCCACGGATGGAAATGGTCGGAGATCCACAAAGAAGTGAATCCGGCCTGTTCCGCCATGCGTGCCTGTTCCACCAGTGCGCGCGGGTCGTGCTCCTCGCAGGAGAGGAAATAGCCGTACTCCGTCATCAAAGCTCCTCATCAGGTCCTGGTCCGCCGCGCGAGGCCGGCGGCGGCCAGCGCCCCGGCGGCCGCGGCCACGGCCAGGGCGCGGGCGTGCTCGGTGGCCCACAGCTGGCAGGAGCGCCCGTGCGACGCGTCGCCGAAGGAGCCGTGGGCCCCGTGGTCCCGGCCGTCCATGCCGTCGACCGGCTTCCAGAGGTTGTCCGGGGCCGGTGGCGTGGCTTCCTCGTCCGTCTGCTGCGAGTCGAAGCCGGTACGCGCCAGATAGCGGTCGAGCAGGCCGGGGACGAGCCGGTTGGCGAGCACCGTCGCCGTGGTGGAGCCGCCCACGCAGTACTGCTTGCGCCGGGGGTGGTCGGCGGCGTACACGATGCCGCGCGCGGCGACCTCCGGCTGGTAGATGGGCGGGACCGGCTGCGGCCGCCGCGGCAGCCGGGAGAGCACCCAGGAGAACTGCGGGGTGTTGAGGGCGGGCAATTGGACGACGGTGATCCGTACGTTGCTCTTGTCGTGCATCAGTTCCGTGCGCACCGAGGAGGTGAAGCCCAGGATCGCGTGCTTGGCACCGCAGTACGCGGACTGCAGCGGGATGGACCGCTCGCCCAGCGCGGAGCCGGCCTGCACGATCGTGCCCGCGTCGCGCGGCACCATCCGGGCCAGCGCCGTCTGCGTACCGTGCACGAAGCCGAGGTACGTCACCTCCGTCACCCGTTTGAACTCCGCCGGGCGCACCTCGGTGAAGGGCGCGAAGACCCCGGCGAAGGCGCAGTTGACCCAGACGTCGATGGGCCCGAACTGTGCCTCGACCGCGTCGGCCGCGGCCTCGACCTGCGCCGGGTCGGCGACGTCGGTGGGCACCGCCAGGGCCCGGCCGCCGGCCGCCGCGACCTCGCCGGCGGCCGCGTCGAGGCCGGCCTGACCGCGGGCCAGCAGCCCGATGCTGGCGCCCCGGCGGGCGAATTCCCGGACGACGGCGCGGCCGACGCCCGCGCTCGCTCCGGTGACGACGACGGTCTGGCTCATCGGCGGTCTCCTCGGACGGGTCCCCCGAGGAAACCCGCCCGGCCGGTCAGCCGGCCGGGCCGGACTCCTCGGGGGTGTGCGGCGGCGTTACGGGGTCGGGTGCGGGGCCGGGCGCCGGGCCCGGCGTCGGGGGTGCCGGGTTGGGCGGTACCGGATCCGGCTCGGGCCGCGGGTTCGGCGCCGGAGGCACCGGGTCGGGTCCGGGCGCGGGCACCGGGCCGGGCCCCGGACCCGGTTCGGGACCGGGCGATCCCGGGCCCGGCCCCGGCGTCGGCGGCACCGGATCGGGGTGCGGGGTGCCGGGGCGTCCCGGCGGCTGCGGCGTGGTCACGGGTCCTCCAGGGAGGGGTGCGTGGTGCGGGCGGCCGAGCGCCTGGGCGGGGGCGGGGGCAGTGCGCCTGCCCGCCGACCCGCCGGCACTCCACGGGTGCCCGCCGGAGCCTCCGGATAACGCCGGGGCGGCAGTCCGTCCGGGCGGATCCGGACGCTCAGTGGGTCACGGGCGTCGACCAGCGCAGCACCGCGCCGAGGCCGCCGGGCGGCACCGGGTCGCTGTGATGCAGCAGTACGGCCTGCGCGCCCGTGGCCACGGCGGACCGCAGCAGGGCGTCGTCGGCGCGGGCGGGCGCGGGGTGCACCTCACCCAGGTACTGCATCTCCGTGCCGCGCACGGCGAGCTGGTCGGGGTCGGGACCGACCCAGACCTCGCGGCCCGCGTCGCCGCCGTCGGGGCTGATCAGCAGCGTGTCGATGCGGTGTTCGCGGGCCGCCTCGATCAGGGAGGGCACGCCGGAGGTCACCGAGGACTGGCCGTCGCTGCGGCCCTCACCGGTCTGGAAGCGCTGCACGGCGTCGAGAACGTGGTCCTGTTCGAGCCCGGCGCGTACCTGGGCGATGTCCCGGTCCAGCCGTGTGCTGTCGGCGCCGGAGGCCCGGCCGCCGTGCTCGCTCTCGTAGGCGACGCCGCGCAGCCGGTCGGGGAGCCGGTCGCGCACCGCGCGGCGCTCGCGGACGTCGCCGACCAGCAGGAGGAGGTCGGCGCCGGCGTGCTCGAACGCCTGGCCCGCGGCCTCGGCGATCTCCGCGGCGTTCTGCTCCCAGGTGTTCTCGACCTTGAGCTGGAAGTGCCGCTCGGACCAGTCGCTGGAGGTCGTCCGGTGCACCGGGTAGTCGGCGCCGCTGACCTGGCCCGCCCTCTCGTGCGCGGTGTCGCTGCGCAGCTCGAAGTCGGCCCCGGTCCGGTCCACGTACACCACGAGGCAGACGGGGTTCTCGCCCAGCGCGTCCAGCAGGGGGGCCAGCCGGGGCACGGGGGACCAGGTGGCGCCCCGCATCGTGGGCGGCCCGGCGAGCGGGGTGTCCAGGACGACCTCGCCGCCGGTGGCGAAGACGGCGCGGCCCGCGTGGGCCAGCGATTCGCCGGGCCTGCGGAGCGTGATCAGGGCGTCGTGCACGGCGCGGCAGGTGACGGCGTCGGCGCCCTGGTCCGACAGCTGGTCGGCCGCGTACTGCGCCGACAGCTCCTGCTGCTTGGCCGCGTCCTCCGTGCCGTGCGAGACATCGGCGTAGACGGACGCCCAGGGTCCCGGTCGTTCGATGAGCGGTTGCAGGAGCGAGAGTCGCATGGCGCTTCCTCCTCGGAATGGGGCGATCACCAGGTACGGGCCTCGAAGAGGGCTTCGCAGGCCGTGGTATTCCGCTCTTCAGGGGCGTCGTCGCCGCAGTGGCTGAAGCGGTGGCCGATGCGGTGGTGCCATCACTCTTCGGGGTGCCCCCTTTGCCACAGTTCATGCAGTTCATCTTTGCTGCACCGCGCCGGTCCGACGGGCCTCTCCAGGGCCGCCACAGCCCCGGAATCACGGGGATTTCGCGGCTCGCCCTTCTGGGCCAGCCGAGGTTTCTCCGCCTCGGATAACGGTTACCTGGCGAGCCGAGACACATGCCCCCAGGCGCCCTCGTCGGCGACTCCAGCACGGCGCGGAGCGGGAAGGAGCCTCCGGAGATGTCGGAGATGGCGGACAAGAAGCAGGAGCAACGGGAGCGGTTCTACGCGGACGACCCGAGTGACGGGCCACTGACCACCGACCAGGGCGTGCCGGTCGACCACACCGATGACTCCCTGCAGGCGGGCGAACGCGGGCCCACGCTCATGGAGGACTTCCACTTCCGCGAGAAGATCACGCGTTTCGACCACGAGCGGATCCCGGAGCGCGTGGTGCACGCGCGTGGCTCGGGCGCGTACGGCTACTTCCAGCCCTACCGGTCCTGCGCGGAGTTCACCCGGGCCGCGTTCCTGCAGGACCCGGACGTCAAGACGCCGGTGTTCGTCCGCTTCTCCACCGTCCAGGGGCCGCGCGGCTCGGCCGACACGGTGCGGGACGTGCGCGGATTCGCGACGAAGTTCTACACCTCCGAGGGCAACTACGACCTGGTCGGCAACAACTTCCCGGTCTTCTTCATCCAGGACGGCATCAAGTTCCCCGACTTCGTGCACGCGGTGAAGATGGAGCCGCACAACGAGATGCCCACCGGCGCGTCGGCCCACGACACGCTGTGGGACTTCGTCTCGCTGCAGCCCGAGACGCTGCACACGATCATGTGGCTGATGTCGGACCGCGCGATCCCGCGCAGCTACCGTATGATGCAGGGCTTCGGTGTGCACACCTTCCGCTTCGTGAACGCCCAGGGCAAGGGCACGTTCGTGAAGTTCCACTGGAAGCCCAAGCTCGGCGTGCATTCGCTGGTGTGGGACGAGGCGCAGGAGACGATGGGCCGCGACCCGGACTTCAACCGCCGCGACCTGTGGGACTGCATCGAGGCCGGTGACTACCCGGAGTACGAGCTGGGCGTGCAGCTCGTACCGGAGGAGGACGAGCACAGCTTCGACTTCGACCTGCTCGACGCCACGAAGATCATCCCCGAGGAGCAGGTGCCGGTCCGGCCGATCGGGCGGATGGTGCTCAACCGCAACCCCGACAATTTCTTCGCCGAGACCGAGCAGGTCGCCTTCCACACGGCCAATGTCGTCCCCGGTATCGACTTCACCAACGACCCGCTGCTCCAGGCCCGTAACTTCTCCTACCTGGACACCCAGCTCCTCCGGCTGGGCGGCCCGAACTTCGCGCAGATCCCGGTCAACCAGCCGGTGGCACCGGTGCGCACCAACCAGCGCGACGGCTTCCACCAGAGCAAGATCCACCGCGGCACCACCAGCTACACCAAGAACTCCCTGGCCGGCGGCTGCCCCGCGGTGGCCGGTGCCGACGAGTCGGCCTTCCGGCACCTGACCGAGGCGGTCTCCGGACACAAGATCCGCAAGCGCAGCGACAGCTTCCAGAACCACTACAGCCAGGCCGCGATGTTCTGGCACAGCATGACCGAGTGGGAGCAGCAGCACATCGTCGAGGCGTACCGCTTCGAGCTGGGCAAGGTGAACGCGAAGGAGGTCCGCGCGCGGGTCGTCGAGCAGCTCGCACACGTGGACCAGTCGCTGGCCGTCGCGGTCGCCGAGGGCGTCGGCGTGGCCCCGCCGGAGCGCCAGGAGACCCCGGACGTGACGCCCTCCCCCGCGCTGAGCTTCGAGAACAACCGCGGCGACGGCTCGATCGCCACCCGCCAGATCGCCGTGCTCGTCGCGGACGGCGTGGACGCCGACCAGGTCGACACGATCCGCTCCGCGCTCACGGCGCAGGGCGCGAACGTCGAGGTCCTCGCGCCGCACGACGGCGAGTTCACCGGCTCCGACGGCGTCACCCACCCCGTGGACCGGGCGCTGCCCACCGTGGCCTCGGTCCTCTACGACGCGGTCGTGCTGCCCGGTGACCCCTCCTCCGTGCCCCGCACGGCCCAGGACCCGGCAGTGCTGAAGTTCGTACGGGACTCCTACCGGCACGGCAAGGCGATCGCCGCGCTGGGCACCGGCATCGACGTGCTGAAGATGCTGGAGCCGGCCCGGCTGCGGACCGCCGACGAGCACGAGCACACCGTCTCCGACGAGGGCGTCGTCACCCACCACCCGGTGGGCCCGGCGAGCGAGCAGTTCGCGCAGGCATTCATCGAGGCGGTCGGCGCGCACCGGCACCGCAACCGGCCGCCGCTGCGCCGCTGACCGGGCTCCTGTCCGGCATCTGACCCGGGGGTTACAGGACCGCCGGCCGGCCACCGGCGCCGCACGCGCGTCAGCGCCGCGTGCGGCGCCGGTGGCTTCAGTGCCTTCAGCGCCGCGTGCGGCGCCGGTGGCTGGTGTCGCACCAGGGGTAGCGCTTGCTGCGCCGGCACCTGCACAGGGCCACGCAGAAGCGGTCGGAGGAGACGACGGTGCCGTCCTCCAGCCGCACCTCGACCGGGCCCTCCACCAGGAGCGGCCCGTCCTTCTCGAGGGTGAGGCGGCGTACGGCGCGGGGGTCCGCCGGTTCAGACGCTTCGCTCGGCACGGATCACCACCAGCTCTTCCTTCTCCTCGTCGGGTGCCACCAGGCCCTGGCCGTGCAGCCAGCCCTGCCGCGACCGCAGGACCGGCCCGAACGGCACACAGCGGTGCTCGACCGCGACGGCGTCCAGCCCCGCCTCCCGCAGCATCCGCAGCGTGGGTTCGGTACCGCTGAGCGCCGAGTGCACGAGCAGCAGGACGCCGCCGGGCGCCAGCAGCCGCGGCGCCTCCCGGCAGATGCGGTCCAGCACCAGCCGCCCGTCGTGCCCGGCGTCCCAGGCCCGCGCGCTGCCCCGCCGGGGCAGCACCGCCTCGGGCGCCGGGACGTACGGCGGGTTCGTCAGGATCAGGTCGAAGCGCCGGCCGGCCACGGGCCCGAAGAGGCTGCCGCGCAGCACCCGTACCGGGAGCCGCGCCAGCCGTGCGTTGAGCCGGGCCGCGAGGACCGCTCGCCGGGAGATGTCGACGGCGGTGACCTCGCCGCCGCGCCGGGCCGCCGCGAGTGCCAGCGCGCCGGTGCCGGTACCGATGTCCAGCACCTGCGCGCCCGGCACCAGCGGTTCGCGGTGCAGCGCGTCGGCCAGCAGCGCCGTGTCGTCCTGTGGGGCATAGACCCCGGGAAGCGTTATCAGAGGCACAAAGCAGAAGTACCCGGATAAATCGCTTTCAACGACCGGGCATACCGGAAGGTCACGGCACGTGCGCGAGGTCCGGCCCGATCGCCACCCGCAGTGACGACTCCCCGGCCCGCCAGGCCGCCAGCAGCCGTTCGCCGAAGCGGTCCTCCAGGAAGCCGGTGGTGTCGATACCGAAGGCGACGTCCCGCTCCAGGTGCGGCTCGGCCGCCAGCAGCCCGTCGACGACCTCGTGCCGTACGACCTGTTCGTGCACCGCGTCGGCCTCGACGTGCTCGGTGTAGAAGAACTCCGCGGCCGGTCCCGCGCCCGCGCGCCGCATCGCCGCGGCCAGCCGGCGGGACGCGGGCGAGGAGGTCACCTCGACCGCGGCGAAGTGCCCGACGAGCGCCCCGCGCAGCGCCCGGTGCAGCCCGAAGAGGGACATCAGGTTGACCAGGGCCAGCATCTCCGCGCTGGCCGCGTCGAGGTAGCGCCCGTACGCGGTGTCCAGGCCGAGGTCCGTCATCAGGTCGGCGAAGAGCTGCGCGTGCACCCGCTCGGGGCGCCCGCCGCCGAACTCG
The DNA here is from genome assembly GCF_000720485.1 of Streptomyces ochraceiscleroticus. Taxonomy (GTDB): domain Bacteria; phylum Actinomycetota; class Actinomycetes; order Streptomycetales; family Streptomycetaceae; genus Streptomyces; species Streptomyces ochraceiscleroticus. The sequence goes on from NZ_JOAX01000021.1 coordinate 115,075, forward strand.
TCGAACTCCACCGCCGCCATCCCTGCCTTGGCCCGCCCCCACAGCCGCGGCAGCACCCAGGCGTGCGGATCGGCCTCCTTGAGGTGGTACAGGCTGCGCTGGGCGGCGTACTCGCGCAGTTGGTCCCGGGTGCCGGAGCGCTCCAGCACGTGGGGAACGCCGTCCCCGCCGGCCGGCTCGACCAGCAGCTCGTCCAGCGCCCCGGCCGCGTCCTCGTGCCGGGTGGCGTCGGCCCGCAGCGCGTCGAGGAAGCGCCGCTCCAGTACGGCGCGGAGGCGCAGCAGGTCGGGGTCCCACTCCAGCGCGGGATCGACGCCGGCGAAGCCGCGGTAGTGCAGTTCGTACGCCACGTACAGCGCGAGCTGCAGGTCGTCGCCGTACGGGTCGGCGGTGGCGGCCGCGTCACCGGCGGCCGGCGGGCCGCCGCCGCGCAGCGTGCTGATCACGGCCGCCGAGACGGGGCCCCGGTCCCGCGGCAGCCGGGGGCCGGTCGGCTCGTCACTCATCGCTGTTCTCCACCCCTGGACGTCGTCGGTGACACTCACGCGTCACGGGTGCCCGTCACGCCTGCGGTGTCACCTCGACGCGCACCAGGCGGCAGCACCGCTGCAGGATGCGAGAGACGTGCATCTGCGAGATGCCGACCTCCTCGGCGATCTGGCTCTGCGTCATGTCGCGGAAGAACCGCAGGTAGAGGATGGCGCGGTCGCGCGGCGGCAGGGCCCGCAGCACCGGCGCGGCACACAGCCGCTCCTCGACCAGCTCCAGCTCCGGGTCCTCGTCGCCCAGGAAGTCGGCGAGGTGGAAGGAGTGGCCCGCGTCCGTGCTCATGGGGCACTCCAGCGACAGCGCCGTGTACGCGCCCTGCGCCTCCAGGCCCAGCACCACGTCCTCCTCGGACAGCCCTGTGTGCTCGGCCAGGTCGCCGATGGTGAGGGAGCTGGAGCCGTTGCGGAATTCCAGCGCTTCGCGTGCCTGGTGGACGGTGGCGCGCAGCTCCTGCGTGCGGCGCGGCACGTGGACGGCCCACAGGTCGTCCCGGAAGTGCCGCCGCAGCTCACCGAGGATCGTCGGGATGGCGTACGCGGGGAAGGGCGTGCCCGAGGCCGGGTCGAAGCGGTCGACGGCCTTGAGCAGCCCGACCGCGGCGACCTGCCGCAGGTCCTCCTCGGTCTCGCCGCGCCCGCTGTAGCGGCGGGCGAGGCGGTTGGCCATCGGGAGCCAGCCGCAGACGATCTCCTCGCGGACCTTCTTCCTGAGCGGTCCGTCCGCCAGCTCGGCGAGCTGAGCGAAGGCGGCGTCGGTGTCCGGAGCATCCTGATGGCGGCGGAGCGCGGTGGTGGCGGCCATGGCCCTTCCCTTCCGTCGGGATTCCGGCACCGGCAGCAGCGCCGGGAACAGCGGTTTGTGCCGCGTTACCGGCTGCCGGGCAGTTGTTGCTTTCCGGCTGAAACACTTGTTTCTCAAAACGCCGGCCGGGTACCCGGACGTACGAGTACCGCCCGGCGGCGAATCCTCGGCTCACTGTCCACATTTTCTCACTTCACCGCCCCGCGCACCGTGTGCGCGGCTTTCCCCTGTCGTTCCCGGGCGTGGTGCGGCGGAAGCGCCCTGGCAGCACCGCGCGCGGCCGCCGATACGGCCGGGAAATCCACGCTCGGCCAAATGTGTGACACGTGTCGTTTCCGGTATTCGCGGGTACCCGGCCGACATGACCAGCTATGAGTCCCTGGCGGCTCCCAACCGCGACCTGCTCGTCGGCATCGGTCCGTTCGTCGTGGGCCTTGCCGTCGTGCTCCTGCTCATCGGCGCCGTGGCCCTCGGCCTGCGGCGCAAGCGGTCGCGGCCGGCCACCGCCGAAGAACAGCCGAAGATGCCCAAGGACCCGCGCGGATACGAAACGGGAATGCGCACGGGCGATGAGGTCACCCAGGACGGTCACCGCCGGACGCCGTACGAGTTCGACGGCACCCGCGGCACCCGCCCGGACGAGGAAGGCAAAAAGCCGGCGAAATGGCAGGAGGGCCACAGCGGCTCCTTCGGTAACGGCTGACGACCCTGGCGAGCGGCGCCGGGCCGCCGCCCGCCGCTGAAGCGACCGAACGCGGAGAACGCGACCGGCCGCACTGTGTCATGCCCTTTTCCGTTCGGTGCCATATCCGCGCCTCCCCACTCCGCCGAACGGCTGAACAACCGGCCGCGCGGGTGGCCGCGCGGCCCCTTCCCGGATTGTCTCCGCCCCGTACCGGTTAGCCATGCAAGGACGTCATGAGCGGCCGGGCCACGGGCCCGGGAGGGAGTTCGGTGCAGGTGTTCCGACGGCGCGGGGCCCGGCTGGAGGAGCGGGCCGAGGGGGCGGTCGGCACCGCGTTCACCGCCCTTGACCGGCGGCTTCCCCTCGCCGAGGGAGCCAAGGCGCTGCTCCGCAAGGCATTCCCCGACCACTGGTCCTTCCTGCTCGGGGAAATCGCGCTCTACAGTTTTGTGGTGCTGGTGATCACCGGCACCTATCTGACGCTGTTCTTCGACCCGAGCATGGCGGAGACCGTCTATCACGGCCGGCACTTTCCGCTGGACGGCACGCGGATGTCCCACGCATACGCCTCCACCCTCCACATCAGTTTCGAGGTGCGCGGCGGGCTGCTCATCCGGCAGATTCATCACTGGTCGTCCCTGGTCTTCCTGGCCGCGATCGGCACCCATCTGTTCCGGGTCTTTTTCACCGGGGCCTTCCGGCGGCCGCGCGAGCTGAACTGGATGGTCGGCGTCACGCTTTTCATGCTGTCGATGCTGGAGGGCTTCGCCGGTTACTCCCTCCCGGACGATTCGCTCTCCGGCACGGGGCTGCGCACCGCCAATGCCATCGTGACCTCCATTCCCCTCGTCGGCAGCTATCTCAATTTCTTCCTCTGGCAGGGCGCGTATCCCGGAACGGGCATCATTCCGCGTCTTTACGTGCTGCACATCCTGCTCATCCCGGGAATCATCGTTGCGCTGATCGCCCTGCACCTGCTGCTCGTGGTGACCCTGAAGCACACGCACTGGAACAAGCCCGGCCACACCAACAGGAACGTCGTCGGACAGCCGATGGTCCCGCACTTCACCGCGAAGACCACCGGCCTCCTACTGATGATTTTCGGCGTACTTTCCTGCCTCGGCGCACTGGCCCAGATCAATCCGGTCTGGGATTACGGCCCGTACCGCCCGGATCAGGTGTCCACCGGCGTCCAGCCCGACTGGTACGTGGGATTCCTGGAGGGCGGTCTGCGGCTCATGCCGCCTTTCGAGACGAACCTGTGGGGCCATACGGTCATGTGGAACGTCTTCATTCCCACGCTCGTGCTCCCGGGCCTGCTCTTCATGTCGCTGTACCTCTATCCGTACTTCGAGCGGTGGGTGACCGGGGACCGCGGGGAGCACCATCTGTGCGACCGGCCGCGGAACCGCCCCACCCGTACGGCGCTCGGCGTGGCCGCGCTCGTCTTCTACGCCGTACTGCTGCTGGCAGGCGGCAATGACGTCATCGCCTACTCCTTCCGGATCTCGGTCGACGCGCTCACGTGGGTGCTGCGGACCGCCCTCGTCCTCGGGCCGGTGGCCGCCTTCTGGCTCACCAAGCGGCTCTGCCTCGCCCTGCAGGCGGCGGACCGCGAGCTGCTGACCGAGGGCGAGGAGACCGGTGAGGTGACCCAGAGCGTCTACGGCGCGCTGGGCGAAGGGCACACCGGCGTCTCCGCCGAGCGGAAGTACGTCATCCTCGTCCGCGACGTACCCGAGCCGCTGCCCCCGGCGGCCGGGCCCACCTCGCGCGGCCTGCGGCTGCGGATCGCGCTGAGCGGCTGGTACTACCGCGATCATGTGCCGCTGCCGGCCGGCCCCGAGCAGCGGCGCGAGATCAGCGAACGCACCACGGGCCCGGACCGGGAGCCGGCCGAGGCACCGGACGCCCAATAAGAGCTGGTCAACGGTCGTTGAACTCGAAGACCATCCCGAAGGCGCCCGCCACCAGCACGCCGAAGCCGATGACGAACAGCCACAGCCCGAAGACGATGCCCAGTCCGGCGACCGCGGCGCCCAGCGCGGTCAGCGGCGGGTATCCGCTCTTGGGCGGGAAGAAGTCCAGCCGGCCGGCCCGCTGCCTGACCTCCCCCTGCCGGTCGTCCTCCGGCCGGTCCCCCTTGCGCCGGTGGTTCATCGCGCAGAAGAAGGACACCACCGCGGCCATCAGGCAGGACACGGTCAGCGCCGCCACGCCCGCCGGCTCCAGCGAGGCCAGCGCGTAGACGACGTCCACGACGAAGAAGAACGCCGCGACCCCGCCGAAAAGGTATGCCTCGGCCTTCATCGGCTCTGCTCTCCGTGCGTATCGGGGGTCGGCTCCACCGTCCCGTGCTCCCCGGCCGGCAGCCGGTACGCCTCCGGGTGGTGCAGGTCGAAGGCGGGCGAGTCGGAGCGGATGCGGGGCAGCGCGTGGAAGTTGTGCCGGGGCGGCGGGCAGGAGGTGGCCCATTCCAGTGACCGGCCCCAGCCCCAGGGATCGTCCACGCCGACCTTCGCCGCGTACTTGGTGGTCTTCCAGACGTTGTAGAGGAACGGCAGCGTGGACAGCCCGAGGAGGAAGGAGCCGAGCGAGGAGACGGTGTTGAGGGCGGTGAAGCCGTCGGCCGCGAGGTAGTCGGCGTACCGCCGGGGCATGCCGCTCGACCCCAGCCAGTGCTGAACGAGGAAGGTGAGCTGGAAGCCGGTGAAGAGCGTCCAGAAGTGGATCTTCCCCAGCCGTTCGTCGAGCATCCGGCCGGTCAGCTTGGGCCACCAGAAGTAGAAGCCGCCGAACATCGCGAAGACCACCGTCCCGAACAGGACGTAGTGCAGGTGGGCGACGATGAAGTAGGTGTCGGTGACGTGGAAGTCCAGCGGCGGGGAGGCGATCAGGACCCCGCTCAGCCCGCCGAGCAGAAAGGTCACCAGGAAGCCGCCGGCCCACAGCATCGGCGTCTCGAACGACAGCGAGCCCCGCCACATCGTGCCGATCCAGTTGAAGAACTTCACGCCCGTGGGCGCGGCGATCAGAAAGGACATCAGCGAGAAGAACGGCAGCAGCACCATGCCTGTGGCGAACATGTGGTGCGCCCAGACGGTCGCCGAGAGCATCGTGATGGCGATGGTCGCGCCGACCATGCCGACGTAGCCGAAGACCGGTTTGCGGCTGAAGACCGGCACGATCTCGGTGATCACGCCGAAGAACGGCAGCGCCACGATGTAGACCTCGGGGTGCCCGAAGAACCAGAACAGGTGCTGCCACAGGATCGACCCGCCGTACGCCGCGTCGAAGACGTGCGCCCCGAACTTCCGGTCCGCGAGCAGCGCGAAGAGCGCGGCGGTCAGGACCGGGAAGGCCAGCAGGGCGAGGATCGAGGTGAAGAACACGTTCCAGGTGAAGATCGGCATCCGGAACATCGTCATGCCGGGCGCGCGCAGGGTCATGATGGTCGCGATGAAGTTCACCGAGCCCAGCGTCGTGCTGAGCCCGGACAGGATCAGGCCCATCGCCCACAGGTCGCCGCCCTCCCCCGGCGTGCGGACGGCGCCGTTGAGCGGCGCGTACGCGAACCAGCCGAAGGACGCCGCGCCCTGCGGGGTGAGGAAGCCGGAGACGACCATCAGGCCGCCGAAGAGGAACAGCCAGTAGGTCAGCGCGTTCAGCCGGGGGAAGGCCACGTCCGGCGCGCCGATCTGCAGAGGCATGACGGCGTTGGCGAAGCCGGCGAACATCGGCGTCGCGAAGAGCAGCATCATGATCGTGCCGTGCACGGTGAAGAGCTGGTTGTACTGCTCCGCCGTGACCAGTTGCAGTCCTGGACGGGCCAGTTCGGTCCGCATCAGCATGGCCAGCAACCCCGCGAACAGGAAGAACGCGAAGGCGGTCACGAGGTAGAGATTGCCGATCACCTTGTGGTCGGTGGTGGTCAGCCAGCCGCGGATCCGGCTGCCGGTCTCGATCCGGCGCCTCGCGGCGGCTGCCGCGCGCGCCTGCCGCTCAACGTGGACCACCGATAGCCTCCGTCCGACCGGTCCGACACCCGCCAGCCTGACATCACCGGGGGCGTTTGCCGCGGTCCGCAGCGCCCTGCGGCCGGCCGCCACCCGTTAGGAGCACCGACCGTTCGGCGCACGGTCGGGTCATCGGCACCTCTTGGTCACGTAATGATCGCGAGACGGGGTTTCGCTGCGTGCGCAGACGCCGCAAGAATTGCCTCGCGCACCATGTGCCACTCTTGCCCCCCACCTGACGAAGAGGTCATCCGCCCATGCCGCATCCGGACCGCCGCCGCTTCCTGCAACTCGCCGGAGGCACCGCGGCCTTCACCGCACTGTCGGGCAGCATCGCCCGCGCCGCATCGATCCCGGCACAGCACCGCTCCGGCACCATCGACGACGTCGAGCACATCGTCGTACTGATGCAGGAGAACCGGTCCTTCGACCACTACTTCGGCTCGCTCCGCGGTGTGCGCGGCTTCGGCGACCCGCGCCCCGTTTCGCTGCCCAGCGGCAAGACGGTGTGGCACCAGTCGGACGGCACGAAGGAGGTGCTGCCGTTCCGGCCGGAGGCCGACAACCTCGGCTTGCAGTTCATCCAGGACCTCAACCACGACTGGGCGGGCAGCCACAAGGCGTGGAACAACGGCAAGTACGACCAGTGGATACCCGCCAAGTCGGCGACGACCATGGCGTACCTGACGCGCGAGGACATCCCGTTCCACTACGCGCTCGCCGACACCTTCACCATCTGCGACGCGTACCACTGCTCGCTGATCGGCTCCACCGACCCCAACCGCTACTACCTGTGGAGCGGATACACCGGCAACGACGGCAAGGGCGGCGGCCCGGTGCTCGGCAACGAGGAAGCCGGGTACAGCTGGACCACCTACCCCGAGCGGCTCGAGAAGGCCGGCGTCTCCTGGAAGATCTACCAGGACATCGGCGACGGGCTGGACGCGGACGGCAAGTGGGGCTGGATCGACGACGCGTACCGGGGCACGTACGGCGACAACTCGCTGCTGTACTTCGACCAGTACCGCAACGCGAAGCCCGGCGATCCGCTGTACGACAAGGCCCGCACCGGCACGAACGTCAAGCAGGGCGACGGCCTCTTCGACCGGCTGAAGGCCGACGTCAAGGGCGGGAAGCTGCCCAAGATCTCCTGGATCGTGGCCCCCGAGGCGTTCACCGAGCACCCCAACTGGCCGGCGAACTACGGTGCTTGGTACGTCTCCCAGGTCCTGGACGCACTCACCTCCGACCCCGAGGTGTGGAGCAAAACGGCCCTCTTCCTCACCTACGACGAGAACGACGGCTTCTTCGACCACGTCGTGCCGCCGTACCCGCCGTCCTCCGACTCCCAGGGCCGCTCCACCGTGGACGTCGGCCCGGACCTCTACAAGGGCGGCAAGGGGTACGCCGCGGGCCCGTACGGCCTGGGCCAGCGGGTGCCGATGCTGGTCCTCTCGCCCTGGAGCAAGGGCGGTTACGTCTGCTCCGAGACCTTCGACCACACCTCCGTCATCCGCTTCATGGAGCGCCGCTTCGGCGTCCACGAGCCGAACATCTCGCCCTGGCGCCGCGCCATCTGCGGCGACCTGACCTCGGCCTTCGACTTCGCGCACCCCGACACCCGGCCGGTATCCCTCCCGGACACCGACGGCTACCGCCCACCGGACGGCGACCGGCACGACGACTACGTGCCCAAGCCGCCCGCCAGTCCCTCCCTCCCCCGCCAGGAGAAGGGCTCCCGCCCAGCCCGCGCCCTGCCGTACGCCCCGCACGCCGACGGTTCGGCCGACGCCGCGGCCGGGAAGTACACGCTCACGCTCAGCGGCGGCGACAAGACGGGCGCGGCCTTCTATGTGACCGCGGGGAACCGCGGCGACGGCCCCTGGACGTACACCGCGGCGGCGGGCAAGCCGGTCACCGACACCTGGAACACCGCCTACTCCAAGGGCGTCTACGACCTCTCGGTCTTCGGCCCGAACGGCTTCCTGCGCGTCTTCAAGGGCCCCGGCAAGACCGCGGGCCCGGAGGTGACGGCCCGCCACGACGCCACCACCGGCAATGTGAAGCTGACGTTCACCAACGCCGGCCGCTCCGACGTGGACCTCACCCTGGCCAACGCCTACGGCGGCCCCGACGAGACCTTCAAGGTCCGGGCCGGCGCCACCGTCACGCACACCGTCGACCTGCGCCCGAGCAAGCGCTGGTACGACCTGACGGTGACCTCCGAGGCCGATGCGGCGTTCCTGCGCCGCTTCGCCGGCCATGTCGAGACCGGCGAGGCGGGCGTGAGCGACCCGGCGATCCTCACCGGCTGACCGGCACGTCCGGTACTGAGAGCCTGTGTCATCACCCTGGTCGGATCAGCGAACGTCGTCTGGTGCGTGCTATCGCAAGGCGCCGGAAGGTCCTCGTAGCGGAGCTACTAGGGCATTTCGGCAACGCCGCGAGAGTGCGTGGCAGGCGGCGGGCGCCCGGCCGGGGTGATGACACAGGCTCTGCGCCGGGGCGCCGCCGTCAGGCGCGCCCCGGCGTCTCCCCCGACGCGTCGCTGATCGAGCGCAACGCGTCCGTCAGGGATGCCCGCTGATCTGCCGTCAGGCCCCGCAGGGCGACCGCGTCCACCTCGTCGGCGAGCGGACCGGTCCGCTCCAGCGCCCGTACGCCGTCGTCGGTCAGGCGGAGCAGCTTGCGCCGCCGGTTGGCCGGGTCGACGCGCCGGGTCAGCAGGTCACGCTGTTCGAGGCGGTGCACCAGAGGGGCGAGCGTCGCCAGGTCGATGCCGGTGACCCGGCCGAGCCGGGACTGGTCGATGTCCGGCTGCTCGCGCACGGTGAGGAGCACCGCGTACTGCGGCGGCGTGACGTCGCCGACGGTCGCCTGCCAGACCGCCGTGTACGCCTGGAGCGAGCGGCGCAGCAGATGCAGCGGCGATTCGCGCAGCGACGGCGACTGCGGTGTGCGTGGCGCGGTGATGACGTCCTCCGGGTCGGTACGGGGTGGCTTTCCGATTCTGCCAGGTCCAGCGTATTGTCGTACACGAATGATTCGTGCACGACAGAAGGAGGACGGTCAGTGGCACGCCCCAAGGACCTCCGCGCCTACCTCGAAGCCCTCCAGGAGCTGGGCGACCTCCGCACCGTCGACCGTGTGGTCGACCCGCACCTCGAAGTCGGTGCGGTCATCCGCCGCTCGTACGAGACGCGCGCGCCCGCGCCGCTGTTCACCGACATCAAGGGCGCCGCACCCGGCTTCCGGCTGCTCGGCGCCCCCGGCGCGCTCAGCTCCGTACCGGACCGGCCGCTGGCCCGCATCGCGCTCTCGCTCGGCCTGGACTCCGGCGCCGGCGCCCGCGAGATCATCGACGCGCTGGCCGGCGCGCGGACCCGCGAGCCGGTCGCGCCGCGGCTGGTGGAGAGCGGGCCGTGCAAGCAGAACGTGCTGCTCGGCGCGGACGCCTCGCTCGACCGCTTCCCCACTCCCCTGCTGCACGAGGGCGACGGCGGGCCGTACGTGAACACCTGGGGCACGATCATCGCCCGCACCCCGGACGGCGAGTTCACCAACTGGTCCATCGCGCGCATCATGATGATCGACGGCAAGCACCTGACGGGCCTCGTCCTGCACCCGCAGCACATCGCGTACGTCTGGCAGCAGTGGGCGGACCGCGGCGAGGACATGCCCTTCGCGCTCGTCCAGGGCGGCGACCCGGCGCTGCCGTTCATCTCCGGGATGCCGCTGCCGGACGGCGTGGAGGAGGCCGGCTACCTCGGGGCGCTGCTCGGCGAGCCGATGGAGCTCGTGCAGTGCGAGACCGTCGACCTCCAGGTCCCCGCCAACGCCGAGATCGTCATCGAGGGGCACCTGTCCGCCGAGCGCACCGGAGTCGAGGGCCCGATGGGCGAGTTCGCCGGTTACCGGCCGCACGAGACCACGATGCAGCCCGTCTACACCATCGAGGCCATCACCCACCGCGACGACCCGGTCTGGCCGACCGTGGTCGAGGGCGAGCCGGTCGACGAGTTCCACACCGCCACCGGGCTCACCCTGGCCGCCGAGGCGCTGACCGCGCTGCGCGCCGCCGGACTGCCGGTCACCACGGCGTGGGAGCCCTTCGAAATGGCCTCGCACGCGCTGGTCGTCAGCGTCGCGGCGGACTGGCGCGACCGGCTGCCGGGCGTGCGCACGGACGAACTCGCCGAGCGGATCACCGAGGTCATCGACGCCCAGCGCTTCGCCTACCTCGTGCCGCGCCTCTTCGTGCTGGACGACGACGTGGACGCGTCCGATGTGGGCGAACTGATGTGGGCGCTGGCCACCCGGGTCCACCCCACCGGGCGGCGCATCGTGCGCGAGGGCAAGGTCCTGCCGCTGCTGTCGGTCTACACGCCCGAGGAGCGGCACGCCTGGCGCGGCCCGCGGGTGACGTACGACGCGCTGCTGCCCTCCGCCGCGGAGGGCCGCGAGCCGCGCAGCTCCTTCCGGCACATCTTCCCGGCAGAGGTCCAGCAGCGGGTACTGGAGACCTGGGACGCCTGAGCCAGGCAGCGCGGCGGTGGCGTCATCCCCGGGTCATCCCCAGAGGGACTGCGTCACCGCCGCGCCCACGAAGGCGGAGCCGAGGCCGGCCAGCACGCTTCCGGCGGCGTTGGCGACGGCGAAGAAGCGCGCGCCGCCCTCGGCCAGCCTGAGCGTCTCGTACGAGAACGTCGAGTACGTGGTGAGGGCGCCGCACAGGCCGGTGCCGATGAGGAGCTGTACCTGGGAGGAGGCGGCGCCCGCGGTGACCGCCCCGGTCAGCAGCCCCAGTACCAGGCAGCCGACGACATTGACGGTGAAGGTGCCCCAGGGGAACACCGTGTCGTGGCGGGACTGGACGGCCCGGTCGGTGAGGTAGCGCAGCGGGGCCCCGGCCATCGCCCCGACGATCACGAGCAGCCAGTTCACCGCTTCTTCCCCTCTTCGCCGTCGCGGCCGGTGTACCGGATGACCTCGCAGTCGTCGACGACGACCAGGCCCTCCGTGACCACCTCGTCCAGCTGCGGCAGGAAGTCCCGTACCCGGTCCTCGGTGTCGACGATCACGACGGCCACCGGCAGGTCCTCGCTCAGGGACAGCAGCCGGCTCGTATGGATCACCGAGGAGGCGCCGAACCCCTCGATGCCGCGGAAGACCGAGGCCCCCGCGAGGCCCGCACGGTGGGCCCGGTGCACGATCTCGGAGTACAGCGGGCGGTGGTGCCAGGTGTCGTTCTCGCCGACGAGGACGGTGACGCGCAGCGCGGAGCCGGTGAGCCTCACTGGTGCCTCCAGGAGAGGACGCGGCGGGTGCCGGCGGCCGCGGTCCACACCGCCGCCAGGGCCGCGAACAGGGTCAGTGCCAGATACGCCAGGCCGGTGACGGCCGCTCCGTCCGTGACCAGGCGCTGGATGTCCACGGCGTACGTGGAGAAGGTCGTGAAGCCGCCGAGCACGCCGGTGCCGAAGAAGGGGCGGAGCAGGCGGTGCGCGGACCGGGCCTCGCTGATCACGACCATGAAGACGCCGATGACGGCGCAGCCGAGCACATTGACGGCCAGCGTCGTCCAGGGGAAGGCGCCGTCGGGCGTGGGCCACAGGAGCGCGGCGCCGTAGCGCGCGGCTGCGCCGATGCCGCCGCCCAGCGCGACGGCGGCCACGACGGGGCCCTGTCGCGGCCGCCGCGGGGCGCGCCGCGGCGGGGCAGGGAGATCGACGTCGGAGTCGACCGGTTCGTTCAGCATGGAGGGGTGGGCCTCTGACACGTGTGCGTTCTCCTACTCGCCGGGCACCGGCGTGCCCCTCACACGGTCACCGCTGTTCCCAGCGTAACCGCTGCCGTCGTCAGGCATTCAGTACACCCGCTCCGAGCAGGCCGAACAGCAGCACGCCGATGACCAGCCGGTAGATGACGAAGGCGTTGAAGGAGTGCTTGGCGACGAACTTCAGCAGCCATGCGATCGAGGCGTACGCGACGACGAAGGAGACGACCGTGCCGACGATGAGCGGCGCGAGGTCGGCCCCGGCGCCGACGGCGTCCTTCAGCTCGTAGACGCCGGCGCCCGTCAGGGCGGGCAGGCCGAGGAAGAACGACAGCCGGGTCGCGGCGACCCGGTTCAGGTCCAGGATCAGGCCCGTGGACATGGTGGCGCCGGAGCGGGAGAAGCCGGGGAAGAGCAGCGCGAGGATCTGCGAGCAGCCGACGAGCATCGCGTCCTTGAAGGTGGTGTCCTCCTCGCCGCGCCGGTGCCGGCCCATCTGGTCCGCCGCCCACATCACACCGCTGCCGACGATCAGCGACCCCGCGACCACCCACAGCGAGGCGAGCGGCCCTTCGATGAGCGGCTTCGCGGCCAGTCCGACGATGACGATCGGGATCGTCGCCCAGATCACCCACCAGGTGAACTTGTAGTCGTGGTTGTCCCGCTGGTCGCGGTGGGCGAGGCCGCGGCCCCACGCGGTGAGGAACCGCACGATGTCGCGGAAGAAGTACACGAAGACGGCGGCGATCGCGCCGACCTGGATCACGGCGGTGAAGGCCACGACGGCCTTGTCGCCCACCGGGATGTCCATCAGCCCTTCGGTGATCTTCAGATGCCCGGTGGAGGAGACGGGCAGGAACTCGGTCACTCCCTCCACGATGCCGAGAACGACGGCCTGTCCGATATTGATGTCGCTCAAGTTCCGTCCTTGCGGGAAGGCGATGGGGTGACGCTGCGGGGCGGCCTGCGTCACTCACGGACTCGGCGCGCGGCGCGCTCACGGAAACGTCCGTCCGCCACGGGTGTGGCGGACGGACGTGACTGTAGAGGATGGGACGACGCCCTACTGCATCGGGAAGATGTCCCCGCTGCCCATGCTCGACTCCTGCTCCGCCTGGCTCTCCAGCTTGCGGGCCTTCTCCTGGAGCCGCTTGCGGTCCTGCGGGTCGCTGGTCCGTTCCGCGGCCTGGGACAGCTCCTTCGCCTTGTCCCGCATCTGCCGGATCCGGCCGCCGACCTCACCGTCCATGCCCATGATCACTCCTTGCACGTCCGAGACACCACGTCCGAGACACCCGTCCGAGAAATCGGGCGGGCCCTCCCAGCGAACCAGCTCTCCGGGCCGGTCGCATCCGGAGGCGTCAGCCGCCCTCCTGGAGGCGTCAGCCCGGCCAGGTCCCGGTCATGCGCCGGGTGGCGGTGGCGCCGCTGCGGTCCATGGCGGCCTTGACGACGGCGAAGATGGCGCCCTGCAGCGCCGCTGCCAGCAGCACTTCCTTCCAGGTGCGGTCCTCGTCTCTGGCGCTCGGGGTGTCCTCCTCGTGCCCGATCCGCTTCCACGTCTGCTTGAACAGCGCCCCGGCGATCATGCCGCTCAGGGCGCCCAGCGCCACTCCGACGGGCGTGTACGCGATCTTCGCTGCGTTCATCGCATCCTCCTGCCGGGGGTACTGCTACGGGCGGCCCCCTTGAGACGACGAACGCTCTGCGCGGTCCGGCCGCCCTGCTGACGCCGGCGTACCTGCAGCCAGACGAGGACCGCCGCGGCGCCGACGACCAGTACCGGAACGGGGCCCCGCTGCGCCGCGTGGGCGGTGCTGTCCTGGAGCCGGGCCCGCGAGTGGCCGACGGCGTCCTGGACCTTGGCCTTGGCGTCGCCGGCCGCCTCCTGTGCCTTCGCCTTGGCGTCGCCGGCCTTCTCCTTGGCGCGCGCCTTCACGTCCGCCTTGGCGGCCAGCTCCTCGACGGTCCGGCCCAGCTCCTCACGGGTGTGCTCCACCCGCTCCCGAAGCTGCTCCGGGGTGGGGGACTCGGACGCATGCCTGCTCTGGGATTTACTGGTCATCGGTGGGCCTTCTCCTTCAACTCGGCGACATCGGCCTTGACGCCGGCGATCGCCTCCTCGGGCGCCGGCGGGGTCGCCCGGGCGATCTGCTTCTTGCCGGTCAGCGCCAGGATTCCGGCGAGCGCGAGAAGTGCGCCGGTGATGATCAGGGCCGACGCCCATACCGGCAGTACCAGTGCGAGGGCGGCGATCATGGCGACCACCAGGGCTTCCAGCGCGAGGAAGCCGATCACTCCGGCGCCGCCGAACAGCCCGCCGCCGAGGCCGAACCGCTTGCCCTTCCGCGTCATCTCCGCCTGCGCGAGCTGGAGTTCCTCGCGCACCAGCTGCGAGAGCTGCTGCGAGGCGCGGGAGACCAGCTCGCCCACCGAATCCTCGGTGTGCTGCGGCGTCGGCGCGGTGGCCGGAGATGTGGGCGGCGTGCCGCGCACCGCCGTCCGCTCCTCGGAAGGCCACTCGGAAGGCCGCGTCTTCGTGGAAGTGCTCGTCACCGTTTTCTCAGCAGTACTCATCACCGATCATCTGCCTTTCCGTGGCCGCGTGCTGTGCGGATCACGCTTCGCCCGGGGCCTCGGCCCGCCGGCGTTCCTCCTCGCTCCACTTCGTGGTGTCGCGCGGCTCCACGTACGGCTCCTCATCATCGGGATGGCCACCGGCGACCGCCCGTTCACGCGCCAGTTCGGCGTCGAATTCCAGGCCGAGCAGGATGGCCAGATTGCTGATCCACAGCCAGACGAGAAAGATGATCACGCCGGCGAGGGTCCCGTACGTCTTGTTGTAGGAGGAGAAGTTCCCCACGTACACCGCGAAGCCGGCGGAGGCGAGCAGCCAGATCACCAGGGCCAGGAAGCTGCCCGGGGACACCCACCGCATGCCGCGGCCCTTGGCGTTGGGCGCACCCCAGTAGAGGAATGCGATCATGGTCGTGACCAGGATCACGAGGACCGGCCACTTGGCTATCGACCAGACCGTCACCGCGGTGCCACCGAAGCCCAGCGCCGCGCCCACCTGCTGCGCGAGCTCCCCCGTGAACACCACGATGAGTGCGCTGAGGGCGGCCAGCAACATGAGCACCACCGTCAGGGCGAGCCGCAGCGGCAGCACCTTCCACACCGGTCGGCCCTCGGCGACGTCGTAGACGACGTTGGAGCTGCGGATGAACGCCGCCACGTACCCCGAGGCCGTCCACACGGCGACCAGCAGGCCGACGATCGCCACCAGCGAGCCGACGCCGGCGTTGCCCTGGAGTTGCGTCACGGCGTTGCTGAGCACCTGCCGTACGGAACCGGGCGCGAGCTGCTGCAGCGTGTCCATCACCTTCCGCCCCGTCGACTCGCCCGCGATGCCCAGCAGGGAGACCAGGACGAGCAGCGCGGGGAACAGCGAGAGCACGCCGTAGTACGTCAGTGCAGCCGCCCGGTCGGCCAGCTCGTCATCCTTGAATTCCTTGACCGTGCCGCGCAGCACGGCCCACCAGGATTTCTTCGGCAGGCCGGTCGGCTCGTCGGGCGCCTGGCGCTTGACGAGCGGATCGGGTCCCGGCCGGTCGGTGGGTTCCGAGCGCGAGGACGGTTCCTGGTGCGAGGTCGGATCCTGGCTCGAGGCCGGTTCCGCACCTGCTTCCTGCCGCGCACCTGGTATCCGGGCCGCCGGTTCCCCGGAGCCCTCACCGGCGCGGTGAGCGGGGCCCTCCCGGCCCCCCGGTCGCGTTGTCCGTGCCATACGTCGTGGGTTACCGCCCGCCCCGAACCGAAACGGATTCCGCGCCGCGGACTCCGCCCCGGGTATTTCACTGGAAAACGGTGCGGGGCGGGCGGGAAAGTGCCGCTCAGCCGGCCCTGGCGACGGGCTGCCGGACGACGGTGTGCCCGGCGGCGGACAGTGCCGCGGCCGGTACCGTGAACGCGGCTCTGGCCGTGGTCCCGTTCACCGTGACCGCCAGCGTGGCCGTGCCCGCGCGCAGGGCGGTGAGCCGGCCCGTCGCCGGATCGTAGGCCGCCACATGGCGCCGCCTGGCATCGGACGGATCACCGACGTACAGGTTCGGCGAGCCCGTCCAGTCCGCGCTGAGCGGGAAGCCGACCGGTACACGGCGCGCGCCCGGCCCCTCGCCCTGCAGCACGGTCGCCCGCACCGCGTCGGAACTCCCCGCGGGCAGTTCGGCCGGTGCGGTGAGCGTGAGGCCGTCCACGTGGGCGCGGGTCTGGACGGACACCCAGTCCGGGCCGCCCTCCCACGGCCGGGCCCGGCTCCGTTCCCGGTCCTCGGCCGGCACCCGGTCCACGCCGACCATCGACCAGCCCGTGAACCCGCCCTCGCCGGCCGGCGCCGCGGGCGCCTTCCCCGAGTTGCCGTTGATCAGGTACGGCATCCCGTCCACGTGCGAGGCGTCGAAGACCCCGACGTGGGAGCCGATGAACGCCGCGCCCTTGCCGGTCGTGCGCCGGAAGCCGGCGAGCCAGTTCTCCAGCAGCGCCGCCTCCTTGCGGTCGCCGAGCTGACTGCCCTGCTGCGGGGTGGGGTCGCGGGGCGGTACGTGTTCGATGACCATGACCGAGCCGATACGGGGATCGCGCGCCGCCCGGTCGAGTTGTTCGCGCAACTCCTTGATCTGCGCGAAGCCCCCGCCGCGCAGCCGCAGGCTGGAGGTGTCCAGGGTGACGAAGCGGGTCCCGCGGTGGTCGAAGGTACGCTGCGCCGCGCCGAATTCGGCGGTGAAGTTGTCGATCCGGCCGCCCATCACCTCGTGGTTGCCCGGTACGTAGTACCAGGGCAGCGCGTCGCCCAGCTCCTCCTCCAGGATGGTGCGGGCGAACCGCAGGTCCTCGGGCGAGCCCTCGTCGACCAGGTCGCCGTTGATGACCAGGAAGTCGGGGCGGGCGGCCTTGATCTCCCGCAGGGTGCGCCGTGCCTGGGCGACGATCGGGCTGTCCGGGGCGCGTGCCACGAATTGCGCGTCGGACAGCACCGCGAACCGCCAGTCCCGGCCCTCGGTCTCGGCGGCCGGGTCGATCAGCGGGTCCGGCCGGGCCGCCTCCGGGGGCAGCTCCACGGACGGCGGGACCTGCGCTGTCAGGTCGTCGAGGGCGATCCTGCCGGTGTACTGGCGGTCGGCGCCGGTCTCCGCGAGGTAGAAGCGGTGCACTTGCAGCGGGTGGGCGACGCCCGCCGGGACCGCGAAGTCGACATGTCGCCAGCCGGTCCAGGTGACGTACGGGCCGCGCAGCAGGACGTCGGAGCCCGCCGCGTCCTTGAGGTGGAGGGTCGGCCAGGCACCGTGCCCGTCACCCTTGATCCACAGTCCGAAGGACTGTGCCTGCCCGTCGACAGGGATCCGCTGCGGCGGAGTGGCGTACGCGGCGCGGGTCGCGGTCGACTTGGTGAAGTCGTACGTCATCTCCAGGCCGGTGCCGGTGTGTCCGTCCGGGGTGCCCGCCAGCGATCCGCCGGCACGGGCTTGGCTGAACGTCCAGTCACCGGCGTCGTCGAAGGACGCCAGCGGCTTCTCGGTCAGGCCGACGGTGACCGCGAGCACCGTGCTGCGGCCCGCGGCGGTGGCCTTGACCTGACCGGCGGCCCGCGCGGCTCGTGCCTTCACGGTGAAGGTCCCGGTGTCGGGGTCCGGCGTGATGTCGAAGAGGGACCGGTCGTAGTCGAGCGTGACGTCGGCGGGCTCGACGGGTGCGCTGCTGCCGTGCGCGTCCAGTCCGACCAGGCCGAAGTGCCCGGTGGCGCGCTCGTCGGCGAGGCCGACCGTCCGGGTGGTCGGCACGATCCTGTCGAGGTCGTCCAGGACGGTCAGCCGGATGCTGCCGCGCGCGCCGCCGCGCTGGGCGGTGGCCTCGGTACTGCCACTGCGCCGGGCCGTGAAGACCCCGTCCGCACTCACCGTTCCGACGTGGGAGCCGGACGACCGCCATCTCGGTGTGCCCTCGGCCGGGCCGTACGTCTCGTCGTACCCGGCAGCTGACAGACGGCGCGTCAGCCCGGGGAACACCCGCTCGGGGTGTCCGCCCCGTACGGGGTCCACGCCCGGCGCGCCGCCGGCGTCCATGGCGGTCTCCACCCAGAATCCGGTCAGCTCGCCGCTGCCGTCGGGCGCGGTGAAGGCCAGGCCGTTGGGCACCGTGCGCTCGCTGCCGTCGGAGGGGCTGTTCTCCACCTGTACCGCGTCGCTGCCCGGCTCGCGGGCGACCAGCGAGGACGAACCGCCACCGTCGAGGTTCAGCGCGCTGTAGGAGCCGGCCCGCCGCATCATGAGGCCGAGTTCGGTGAGAGTGACGCCGCCGCTGTCGGCCTGCCGGCCGTCGACGGTCATGACCTGCATGGTGCGGCCGTCCTGGGAGAAGCCGACGGCGGTACGCGGCGCTGCGGTGTTGTTGCCCTCCCCCTCGTGACCGACCGCCTGCCCGTCGACGACGAGGAGTTCGCGGCCGCCGACGGCGGTGCGCGGCACCGGTCCGCTGTCCGTGCGCGGCCGGTACTCCATGGTGACCGGGTCGCCGACCGCGAGCCCGGCGAGCCGGTCCGCGCCCTGGTCACGGCCGATCAGTACGGTGCTGCCGGCCGGGACCGGGCCCTTGCCGGGCTCGGCGCGCACGGCGGTGCCCCTGCCGTCCGCCACGATCACCTCGGCGGTGCGCCGCGCGCCGTCCACGGTGAGGGCGCGGTCCGTCTCGCCCCACCGGTCGGTGTAGGCGCCGATGCCGTCGGCCGGTACGTCGGCGGCGTTGAGGGCGCCGAGCGGGTGGGTGCCGTCCGGGAGCGTCAAGGTGCCGTCGAAGTAGAGCTGGAGGA
This sequence comes from Streptomyces ochraceiscleroticus, assembly GCF_000720485.1. GTDB lineage: Bacteria > Actinomycetota > Actinomycetes > Streptomycetales > Streptomycetaceae > Streptomyces > Streptomyces ochraceiscleroticus. The sequence continues at coordinate 133,764 of NZ_JOAX01000021.1, forward strand.
CGCGGCCGGCGTCCGCCGGGCCGATGCCGACGGCGCGGTGGGTGCCCGCGACGGGCGAATGCGTCGGGCGGCTATCGGCGATGCCGGGGCCGAGTGGGGCGCCGGTCTGGTTGATGTCGAAGAAGTCGCCGTTGATCGCGGCGACGGTACGGCGTCCGGGCCCGGCGTCGTGCGCGGCGGCGAGCCTGGAGACCGACGCTCGCGCGGCGACCTTTCCCGGCGAGAGGTAGTCGGCCGTGGCGCCCGCGGTCAGGTCGACGGAGAGCGAGTCGACGCGGAGCCACTTATCGGACTCCAGCCGGTCGTACGACGAGAGCCGGATGCCGGGGGCGATGGGCCGGGCGGTGCGGGCGGTCTCCAGCCCGTCGCCGTCGGCGACGGAGGAGGGCGAGGGGGCTCCGGTCGCGGCCGGCGGGGCGACGGGCCGGAGCATCTCGGCGGAGGTACGGGGCAGCGGTTCGGGCGGCGCAGCGGCGGCGGCCGGGACGGCGGCGCCCAGCAGCAGCGCGGAGACTGCTGCGAGCACCGCCACGGGTCTGGCGGACACAACGGGGAGCACGGCAACTCCAGGGTGCGGGCGGCACGTGCGCTCTGCACGCGCTCAACCGCCCAGCATCCCCGTGCACATGACGGCCCACCAGAGCCCCGGCGGCAACAGCCCGCTCCCGCGCGCGCATCGAATACCTGCGGAGAATTCCGTTGAAAAATCAGGTGAATTCGATACGACCGGCCGCCGTGCCGAATTTCCGACGCCACCGACAGGTCAGGCCCAGTCTTCGTTACCGGAGGGCGCGGCGGTCACCCTGCTCTCCGTACGAACCGGGTGGGCCTCAGTGCCGTCAAATCTGGATCGCATGGTCGATGCTTCTCCCCGTGAAGTGACTGAACGGTATGGCGAAGTGTGTAACGGGAATATTACGAGAGTATGCCATCACCCCCTTATCGTTTCGACTTCGGAAGAAGGCGGCGGATATCCCACTCAAGTACCCTTCTCCGGGTATCTGCGGCGGTACCCGCGCCGGTACCCCTGTCCCAATCGCGGAAGGACCACCACAAAAGGAACAGCACGGCTGCAAATACCGGTGTCCAGGCCAGTCGGGCAAGGACCCACGAAGGACTGTCGGGGCTGGTGTGCAGTCCGAAGTACCGCTGCCCGAGTCCGAGGGAAACGACGGTGGTGGCCAGCATCGCCGTCTGGTGCCACAGGAAGACCGTAATCGTCGAGAGATTCAGCAGCGCCACCGCGGCCCACAGGAATTGACGGGGCGTCGCCCGGGGCGATGTCCGGTGCAGGGAATGAGGCTTGTCCGCCCCCGGCTGCCCGACCAGCCGGCGCAACGGCCGGCACAGCAGCAGGGCTCCGCCGCACTGGGCCAGACCGAACGTCACCGCCGCCAGGGTGGGCGGACTGAGGTTGGACAGCTCGGCTCCGGGGACGCCCACCATGCTCGCCGGATAACCACCCCACAGGATCAGGGCCGCCGTGGCCACGGCGCCGCCGACGCACATCGCGACGGCGGACCGGCGGCGGGTGAAAGCGCCCGACACCCAGGCCGTGCCCAGGCAGTACGGCACCAGCCACCCCGCGAGAATGTTGACGTCCCGGGCCGACTCGACCCAGCCGATGTCGCCGAGGGCGAAATGGGCAGCGTCCGTCGCGGCCACGACCAGGCCCGCCAGCACGGCGACCCGTATCCCCCACCGCTGGACGAGCGGGGTCAGGGCGATCAGCGCCGCGTACACCGCGAGGAACCACAACGGCGAGAAGGAGAGCCACATCAGGGTGTGGACCGTCTCGGGGGCCATGCCCGCGGTGGCCAGACCGGCCAGCACCAGTGCCCAGGTGAGGGCGAGCGCGATCGTCGGGCGGAGCAGTCTGCGCAGGCGCTGGGCGAGCCAGGTGCCGTACGGCGTGCCGCTCGCCCTGGCCGAGCCGTAGCTGTGGGATCCGACGCGGCCGCCGACGAAGAAGAAGACCGCCAGCGGCTGCAGCACCCAGGACAGCGGGGTGAAGCCGGGCATGTGCCCCAAGGGGCTGTCGCCGACCAGATGGCCGCCGGCCTGGAGCACCACGGCGCTCACCATCCAGTGGCCGAGGACGACGCCCAGGGTGGCCAGCGCACGCAGCACGTCGACGGCGCGGTCGCGGCCGACGGGGGTCAACGCGTCGATCCGCAGCACGGCCGCGTGCAGCGCGCCGGCGCGGGGACGGCGGCCGGCGAGCGGCCGGCCCGGCAGTGCGGGGGCGCCGGGCATACCGGCTCGGACGGGCTGCTCAATAGGGGGAACACGCAGGTCAGTCATGGGAGACCTCCGCTCCGCGGCCCAGCGCGATCAGTGCGATGTTCCGTACGGCGAGGCCACCGGGCCGCAGATAGTCGCTGTGCCGCGCGGTGCCCGTGGGAAGGACCTTGGCGCCGAAGTCGCTGGAGGTCGGATCGCCGCCGAAGCCGACCCATGCGCCGAAGAGGTTCACGCTGGCGTGCGGCACGTCCGCGATCCAGTCGCGGGTACCGCGGCCGGCCCAGAGCGGTACGTCCGTCCCCAGTTCGGCCCGTGAGCGCACCCCCATGCCGGGGCTGCCGAAGACCACGATGTCCGACAGCGCCGACGCCGCCTCGGAATCCATCGTGCCCATGGCGTTTCCGCACACGACGGAACCGTAGGAATGACAGAGCAGCGTGACCGGGGCCGAGGCGTTCACCCGCCGCAACTCCCCGATCAGCCCGTCCAGCCGCTGCCCGCCCTCCGCCGCGCGGCTGCCGGTGAGTACTTCGACGCTCTGCGTCCGGGGCGCCCGGTAGCCGTACCAGGCCACCACGGCCACGCGGGACTTCGGGTCCAGCTTCTTGGTCTCGGCGTACAGGCCGCGGGCGCCGCCGGCCAGCGAGCCGTACCGCGAACCGAGCATGTCGAAGGTGTCGACGGTGGTGTCCGAACCGGGCACCACCACGGCTATGCGGTCCGCGTGGGCCAGGTCGCCCAGTACCTCCACCGCCTGGCCGTCGCCGACGGGCGAGAAGGAGAGGAAGTCCCGCTTCGCCGAGCCCAGTTCGCCCAGCCGGTCGGCCCGGGCGCCATCGCCCATCTCCCGCGCCGCGTCCGCGGCCTCGGCCATGTACTGGCGGTTGGCCGCGTACCGGTCCTCCAGGGTGCCCGCCGACAGCGCGGGTAACCGGGGGGCGACGGGTGTTTGTCGGCCTGTTGACCGAGCTGCCGCGGTGACCGAGAACACCAGGCAGCCGGCGACAGCGGAGACCAGCATTCCGCGTCTGAGACGGGCAGCTCGCACGGCTTCTTTCCTTCCTCCGCATTCCAGGAACTGAGAGGAAGGCTAGATTTCACGGCGTCGGAAAGGATCACCCCACAGAGCTCACTCGGCGCCTGGCTCTCAGGTATGACAGCGGCGGTCCGTACTACCCGAGAGGGATGCCCCGGGCTCACTCCCCCGCGACGACGAGGCCCGCTTCGTAGGCGAATATCGCGGCCTGCGTACGGTCCCGCAGGCCGAGCTTGACCAGGATGCGGCCCACATGGGTCTTCGCGGTCTGCTCGGCGATGACCAGCTCGTTCGCGAGCTCGGCGTTGGACAGGCCGCGCGCGATGAGGCACAGCACCTCGGTTTCCCGCTGGGTCAGGTCCCCCACGCGTGCCCGCCGCGGCCTGCGCGGGGCGTGCGACCGGGCGAACTCCTCCATCAGCCGTTTGGTGATGGTCGGTTCGATCAGCCCGCCGCCCTCGTGCACCGTGCGGATGGCGTTGGCGAGTTGGTGCGCGGAGGACGTCTTGAGCAGGAAGCCGCTCGCGCCGGCCCGCAGCGCCTCGTAGACGTACTCGTCCAGATCGAATGTGGTCAGTACGAGGATCTTGGCGGCGCTGCCGCCGGCCGTGATCCGCTGGGTGGCTTCCAGGCCATTGAGCCGCGGCATCCGGATGTCCATGAGGACGATGTCCGGCTCGATTTCCTGGACCAGCCGGACGCCGTCCTCACCATTGTCCGCCTCGCCGACGACATCGATGTCGGGCTGCGCGTTGAGAAGAATGGCGAAGCTCTCGCGGATCATTGTCTGGTCGTCCGCGATCACTACCCGGATCGTCATGTGCCCTCGCTCTCACCGGAACGCAAGGGAAGCGTCGCGCTCACTTCGTATCCCCCGTCCTCTCGATGTGCTGCCCGGAAGGACCCCCCGAGCATGGAAACCCGCTCCCGCATTCCCAACTGGCCGTGGCCGGACCCCGGTCGGGGTGTCACCGGACCGGCCGGCGGTCCATTCGACACCCGCACCTCGATCTCGGCCGGCCCGTATGCCAGGGTGACGTCGACCCGAGAACCCGGGGAATGCCGCAGTGCGTTGCTCAGCGCCTCCTGGGTGATCCGGAAGGCGGACAGCTCGACTCGCTTGGGGAGTTCACGGGGAGCGCCGCGCACTTCGGCGTCGACGTGCAGTCCCGCCGAGCGGACGTTCTCCAGGAGCTCCTCGAGGTTGTCCAGACCGGGCTGCGGCACATAGCGGCTGTCCGTGTCCTGCTCGTCCGACCGGAGCGTGCCCAGCAGATGGCGCATCTCGGTCAGGGCGGCCAGCGCGTTCTCCCGGATGCCGGCGAAGCTCTCGCTGAGCTCCTTGGGCGGATCCGGCACCCGGTAGGGCGCCGCCTCCGCCTGGACGGCCACGACCGACATGTGGTGGGCGACGACGTCGTGCAACTCCCGGGCGATACGGGCCCGTTCTTCCAGGACCGCGCGGCGGGCACGTTCGTACGCGGTCAGGGTTTCCTGCCGGCGGAGCTGCCGTCGGGCCCGGACGTTCGAGCGGACGGCGGCCAGCAGCGTCAGGCCGATTGCCGAGGCCGCGGCGTACAGCGGGAGGTTGTGGCCGGCGTCGGGAGGCGTGGCCCAGCGCTGGAGGGCGAGGCCGGTGACCACGCTGATCACCCACTGCGCCGCCGCCACCCGAAGCGCCAACTGCCAGGCGGCGACGAAGGTGACGGCGAGGTGCACGAGCAGCGCGGCCCCCGTCCAGGGCGAGGGCAGCCCCGCCGTGTCCGGCCCGGCGAGCGCGGCACTGGTCAGCGCGTAGGCGACCGTGGCCGCCAGGGAGAGCCACCAGGCGATCACGGGGCGGACGAGGGAAAGCGGCAACGGGAGGGTCTGCGCGCAGGCGAGGACGGCGTACAACGCGAGGGGCAGCCGCAGCCGGTCCGCCATGAGAGTGCCACTGGACACCGCGAGCGTCGCGGCGACGAGTGCGGCAACGCCGACGAAAAGCCGACCCCGGAGTCGTTTTCTGGGGCGGCGCGGATCCTTCCGGGGGCCTCTCGAAAAGTCGCAGAGTTCCCGGGAGATCGCCCGGAACATATCCAGGGCATGAGTCATCGGGCGGAATTCTTCGCCCGGTCGCGGCGATACCCACTTCCGCATCCTCGTTCGCTCCCCCACTCGCGTGACGCTACCACGATCACCTGGGAAGACCCACTGCGCTGCGTCACGCCTGCCTCACGCTCAGCGATCAGTCATGTGGCTGTCAAGTTTTCGGCCGCTCCCTACACTTGGCCCTCCGCCCCTGGCTACTGTTGATCGACTACCACCCCTCGGGGGACTCAGTAATGGGGAGGAATAATGGGAGAACGGCTGAGTTTCAAGATCCTCGGCCCCCTGTCCATCACCGTGAGAGGAAGAAGTACGACCGTCGGCGGCGCGCGCCAGCGTACGATTCTTTCGCTTTTGATTCTCAACCCCGGCCGCATTGTCCCGATGGACACTCTGGTCGAGGTGGTCTGGAACGGCAGACCGCCGACCACCGCACGCACACAGGTGGCAATCTGCATAGCCGCGCTGCGCAAGAAATTCAAAGCCGAGGGCGTCGACGAAGACATCGTTATCACGGCACACCCCGGCTATCTTCTCAACACCGAGGGCCACGACGTGGATTCGGTGGAATTCACCCGGCTCGTCTCCGCCGCGGAGCAGGCCGTCAAGAATCAGCGGTTGGACGAGGCCGCACAGTCCTACAAAGCGGCGCTGGACCTGTGGCGGGGGCCCGCCCTGGACGGCGTGACCGGCCAACTGGTCGAGGAGGAGGCACGCCGGCTGGAGGAACTCCGGCTCAATGCCTTTGACGACGGTACGGCCGTGCAGTTAGAGCTGGGCAACCACCAGGCGGCGATCCCGGAGCTGGCAGCGGTGGTACGCGAGCACCCCCTGCGCGAGCGCACGCGCTACCACCTCATGCTCGCCGAATACCGTTCGGGCCGCCGGGCCGAGGCCATGGCGACCTTCCGCGACGCGCGCCGCCAGCTCGTCGAGGAACTCGGCCTGGAGCCGGGGCCCGACCTCCAGGAATTGCACGACGCCATCCTGCGGGACGACCCGGCACTGGCCCCGGCCACGCATAATTCCTTTGCCACCGCGACCAAGCACCAGACCCTGATGCCGACCGTCCACTCCAGCCTGCCGCCCGACATCCCGGGTTTCGTCGGGCGGGTGAAGGAACTGGCCGCACTGGACTCCCTCGTGGCGAATGACGACACCCGGCGAGGCGTCGGCGTAAGCCTGATCACCGGGGCGGCCGGCGCCGGCAAGACGGGGCTCGCCCTGCACTGGGCCCACCGCGTCCGCGAACAATTCCCGGACGGCCGGCTCTTCGCGGATCTGCAGGGATACGAGAGCGACGACACGCTGCCCGTCAGCGATGTCCTCAACCGTTTTCTGCGCTCGCTCGGTGTGCCGAGCCAGCAGATTCCCCCCGATCTGGAAGAACGCTGTTCCCTTTACCGCAGCCTCCTCGCCGACCGGCGCGTCCTGCTGGTCCTGGACAATGCGCGGACCTACGCGCAGATACAGCCGCTGCTGCCGAGCTCGGGCGGGAGCTGCGTCCTGGTCAACAGCCGCGAACAGCTCGAGGGACTGGTGGCCTGGCCGCCGGAGGCCCGGGTGCACCTGGGCCCGCTCCCCGACCCCGACGCGACGGAGCTGCTCGGGAAGATCGTCGGCACGGCCAGGATCGCCGCGGCCCCGGCCGAGTCCGCGCGCCTGGTCGAGCTCTGCGACCGGCTGCCGCTGGCGCTCCGGATCGCCGCGGCCCGGCTCGCCTCCAAACCGCACTGGACCGTACGCCACCTGGCCGACCGGTTGGGCGACGAGCGGCGGCGGCTGGACGAGCTCAGCCAGGGCGAGACGCAGGTCCGGGTCAGCTTCGGGCTCAGCTACCGGCATCTACCCGAGGACGCGGCCCGTCTGTACCGCCTCCTCGGGCTCCTGGACGTGCCCGACTTCACCGCCTGGACCGGCGCGGCCCTGCTGGACACCGACCTCCTCGACGCGGAACGGCTCATCGAGCACCTCGTCGATGCCCAGCTCCTCGAAGCGCTGGGCATCGACACGACCGGGCACCTCCGCTACCGGTTCCAGAACCTGCTGCGTCTCTACGCACGGGAGCGCGCCCATGAAGAAACGCCGCCCGGCGAACGCCGGGAGGCCGTCGACCGCGTTTTCCGCACCTTCCTGACCATTGCCGAGGAGGCGCACCGGCGGGACTACGGCGGGGACTTCACCGTCATCCACAGCGAGGTGCCGCGCCGGGAGATCGATCCCGCGTTCCTGGACGACCTGCTCACCGTGCCGCTGGACTGGTTCGAGGCCGAGCGGCTCGGCCTGGTCGCGGTGATCGAGCAGGCGGCGCGCCTGGGCATGGACGAGGTCGCCTGGGACCTGACCGCGTCCATGGTGACGCTCTTCGAGACCCGCAACTACGTGGAGAACTGGCGGGTCTGCTGCGAACACGCCCTGGCCGCCGCCCGCACGGCCGGGAACGTGCGCGGTCAGGCCGCCATGCTGCACGACCTGGGCGCGGTCGAACTGCGACTGCGCAGGATCGACCGGGCGGCCGCCAGCTTCCACGAGGCGCTGCGCCTCTACGAAGCGGCCGAGGACGCCCACGGCCAGGCGCTGACCCGGCGGAACATCGCGATCACCGATCGGATCCGGGGCGATCTGGATCTCGCGATGCAGCGGCTGGAGGAGGCACGGGCGACGTTCCGCACCGTGGGTGACCGCTCCTCGGAGGCCCATGCGCTGAACAACATGGCGCAGATCGCGCTGGACCGCGGCCGGCCGGCCTCCGCGGTACAGCTCGCCCTGGAGTCCGTCCGTATCTCCCAGTCGATCGGCGCGGGTGGCGAACGGGGCCTCGCGCAGGGATCCCACCGGCTGGCCCGCGCGTATCTCGCGCAGGGGCAGCTCGAGTTGGCGGAGGCGACGTTCCTGGAGGTCGTACGGATCGTCAAGGAGAAGTCCGACCTGGTCGGGCTCGCCTACGCACTGCTCGGCCTCGGTGAGACAAAGCTGGCCGCCGATGGCTCCCCGGAGCAGGCCGACGCCGTACTCAACGAGGCGCTGGAGATCAGCCGGCGGATCGACAGTCCGCTGGTGGAGGGCCAGATCAACCTGGCCCTCGGGGAGTCCTGCCGCCGGCAGGGCCGGTACTCGGCGGCGCGGACGCATCTGCTCACCGCCCAGCAGATCTTCACCAGCGTGGGGTCGCCGCCCTGGCAGGAACGGGCCCTGCTCCGCCTGGACGCGCTGGATGCCGATCCCTTCACCGGGGGCGGGTTCGAGCACCGCATCTCGGTCCCCGAACAGCGGGCGCCGGCGGGTGTGCACGAGGGATGAGACCGGCCGTGGCCGGTCCTCCGCCGGCGAGCGCGCGTCCCGCTCGCCGGCGGAATTCCTTGACGGGCGCCTGCCGAACCGCGAAGAACCGCGGGAATTATCGTTTGCCTTTCGCCGCGGTCGAGTTCGGATTTCCCGAAGCCATTCGATAACGAAACAATAGGTCGGATGGCTACTTTCCTGGTCAGCGAGATCGTGGTCGAAACGACCGATCCATGACGGAGACGTCACTTGCGCCCGGGAGATCCGATTGTCCACTTCGTACATTCCGACGCGGGACCGCGCCGACCATGAGCTGGCGCACCGGCTCGCCGAAGCCGCGGGTGCGCTGCTGCTCGCGCTGCGGGCGGAACCCGGCCGGACGACGCGGCTGAGCGCGGAGGGCGACCGCCGCTCCAATGAGTTCCTGCTCGCCGCGCTCGCGGCGAAGCGGCCGGGCGACGCGGTCCTCTCGGAGGAGTCCGCCGACGACCCGTCCCGGCTGTCCGCGCGACGTGTGTGGATCATCGACCCGCTGGACGGCAGCCGCGAGTTCGGCGAGGAGGGGCGTACCGACTGGGCGGTGCACGTCGCGCTGTGGATCGACGGGGCGCTGGCCGCCGGCGCGGTGGCCCTGCCCGCGGTCGGCAGGACTTTCTCCACCTGGCAGGCAGTCCAAGCCGCCCCTGATCCCGAGCAGTTGACGCTGCTCGTGAGCCGGAGCCGGCCGCCCGCGCTGGTCGGCGATCTCGCCGAACGGCTGAATGCCCGGCTGCACCCCATGGGGTCGGCGGGCGCCAAGGCCATGGCGGTACTGCGCGGGGCCGGGTCCGCCTATGTGCACGCGGGCGGCCAGTACGAGTGGGACTCGGCCGCTCCCGTCGCCGTGGCGCTGGCACACGGTCTGCGGGTCCGGCGGCTGGACGGGTCGGCGCCGCGGTACAACCAGCCCGACCCCTCGCTGCCCGATCTGGTGATCTGCCGACCGTCGGCGGCGCCGGAACTCTGGGGCGCCCTGGACGCGCTCGCGTCGCACATGTGAAAGCCGCACACAGGAAAAGGAAGTGAGATGCTCAACGTCATCGGCGTGGGGTTCGGCCGCACCGGAACGAATTCCCTTCAATTGGCCCTGGAGCGGCTCGGATTCGGGCCCTGTTATCACATGCTCGAAGTCATTCGGCATGCCGATCATCTGCCTCGGTGGCGCCATGCGCTGAGCGCCGACAAGGTCGAATGGGACCGTGTCTTCGACGGTTACCGGTCCTCCGTCGACTGGCCCGGCTGTGCGTTCTGGCGGGAGCTCGTCGAGACCTTTCCCGAGGCGAAGGTCGTGCTGACGGTACGGGACCCGGAGCGCTGGTACGCGAGCGTCAAGAAGACCATCTTCGCCTCCGGGGAGGACAGCGAGGGCCCCGCGCTGCCGCCGAACGGCCTCAGCCCCGAGGCCGTGGAGTTCACCTCCTTCATGGGCGGCGAGCTGCTGCCGCGGATCATGGACGACGGCCGGGGAGGCCGGCTGGACCAGGCCGACGAGCAGCGGGCCATCGAGACCTTCGTCCGGCACAACGAAGAGGTCCAGCGCGTCGTCCCGGCCGACCGCCTGCTGGTCTACCGGGTCACCGAGGGCTGGGGACCGCTGTGCGAGTTCCTGGACGTGCCGGTGCCCGAGGAGGAATTCCCCCACGTCAACGACTCCGGCACGTTCCGCCGCACCTTCGAGGGTGCCTTCGCGGAGCGGCTCGGGCTCACCGTGCCCGGCACCGCGGGCTGAGCGCCGCACCCGGAGGAAGCGATATGACGTGCCAACACCGCGGCGCGACGGTCTGGCTGACCGGACTGCCGAGCGCGGGGAAGACCACCATCGCCGGAAGACTGGGGGCGCGGCTGCGCGCCGCCGGCCACCGGGTGGAGGTCCTCGACGGGGACGAGATCCGTACCTTTCTCTCGGCGGGCCTGGGCTTCTCCCGCGCGGACCGCGACACCAATGTCCAGCGGACCGGCCTGGTGGCCGAGCTGCTCGCCCGTAACGGCGTCCTCGTGCTGGTACCCGTCATCGCCCCGTACGCCGACAGTCGCGCGGCGGTCCGCGCGCGGCACAAGGCCACGGGCACTCCGTACCTGGAAGTGCATGTGGCCACTCCGGTGGAGGTGTGCATCGAGCGCGATGTGAAGGGCCTCTACGCGCAGCAGGCAGCCGGCCGGCTGTCCGGGCTGACCGGGGTCGACGACCCCTATGAGCCGCCGAAGGAACCGGACTTGATCCTCGATACGCATCTGCAGTCACCGGCGGAGTCGGCGCGTGCCGTGCACGCGGCACTGACGGCGAGGGGGCTCGTATGACCACCGCGGCACGGGCCTTCACGCTCAGCCATCTGGACGCGCTGGAGTCCGAGGCGGTGCACATCTTCCGCGAGGTGGCGGGCGAGTTCGAGCGGCCGGTGATCCTCTTCTCCGGCGGCAAGGACTCCATCGTCATGCTGCACCTGGCGCTGAAGGCGTTCGCGCCCGCGCGTACAGGACTTCATCGACCGCGGTGAGCTGCGCGAGCGCCCGGACGGCACCCGCAACCCACTGCAGACCGTCCCGCTGAACGCCGCCATCGAGCAGCACCGCTTCGACGCGGTGTTCGGCGGCGGCCGCCGGGACGAGGAGAAGGCCCGCGCCAAGGAGCGGATCTTCAGCCTGCGGGACGAGTTCGGCGGCTGGGACCCGCGTCGGCAGCGGCCCGAGCTGTGGAACCTGTACAACGGCCGGCACTCCCTCGGTGAGCACGTCCGGGTCTTCCCGCTCTCCAACTGGACCGAGCTGGACGTCTGGCAGTACATCGCCCGCGAGAAGATCGAGCTGCCCGCGATCTACTACGCGCACGAGCGCGAGGTCTTCGCCCGCAACGGCATGTGGCTGGCGCCGGGCGAGTGGGGCGGGCCCAAGGAGGACGAGCGGGTCGAGAAGCGGCTGGTGCGCTACCGCACCGTCGGCGACATGTCCTGCACCGGCGCCGTCGACTCCGACGCGGCCACCGTCGCGGCCGTCATCAGCGAGATCACGGCCAGCCGGCGCACCGAACGCGGTGCCACCCGCGCCGACGACAAGCTGTCCGAGACAGCCATGGAAGACCGCAAACGCGAGGGGTACTTCTAGCCATGCCGACCGCCGATCTCGAAACGGGCGCGCCCTCGCTGCTGCGCTTCGCCACCGCCGGCTCCGTCGACGACGGCAAGTCCACCCTGGTGGGCCGGCTGCTGCACGACTCCAAGTCGGTACTGGCCGACCAGTTGGAAGCCGTCGAACGGGCCTCTCTCGGCCGCGGCCAGGACACCCCCGACCTGGCGCTGCTCACCGACGGGCTGCGGGCCGAGCGCGAGCAGGGCATCACCATCGATGTCGCCTACCGCTACTTCGCGGTGCCACGCCGCCGCTTCATCCTCGCCGACACTCCGGGCCATGTGCAGTACACCCGCAACATGGTCACCGGCTCCTCCACCGCCGACCTGGCAGTGGTGCTGGTCGACGCCCGCCACGGCGTCGTCGAGCAGACCCGCCGGCACGCCGCCATCGCCGCCCTGCTCCGTGTCCCCCGCATCGTCCTGGCCGTCAACAAGATGGACCTGGTCGGCTACCGGGAGTCCGTCTTCGCCGCGATCGCCGAGGAGTTCACGGCCTACGCGGCCCGGCTGGGCGTCCTGGCTCCGGGGCCCGGGGGCGCCATCCCGGAGCAGTGGTGCACCGCCATCCCGGTCTCGGCGCTGGCCGGTGACAACGTGGTGACCCCGTCGGCCCGCATGGACTGGTACGGCGGCCCCACCGTGCTGGAGCACCTGGAGACCGCGCCGGTCCTCGCCGACCCCGCCGACGCACCGGCCCGCTTCCCGGTCCAGTACGTCATCCGCCCGCGGACCGCCGAGCACCCCGACTACCGCGGATACGCGGGGCAGCTCACCGCCGGTGTACTGCGCGTCGGTGACGAGGTCGCCGTGCTGCCCTCCGGCCGTACCAGCGTCATCGAGGCCATCGACGTCCTCGGCAGGCCCGCGCGGACCGCCCGGGCACCGCAGTCCGTCACGGTCCGCCTCGCCGACGACCTCGATGTCTCCCGCGGCGACCTCATCGCCCCGGCCGGGCGCGCCCCGGCCCTCACCCAGGACGTCGAGGCGACCGTCTGCCACCTCCACGACCGCCCGCTGCGGCCCGGTGACCGGGTGCTGCTCAAGCACACCACGCGTACGGTCACGGCGGTCGTCAAGGACATCCCGTCCCGGCTGGCCCTCGACGACCTCTCTTCGTGCCCGGCGCCCGGCGAGCTGGCCGCCAACGACATCGGCACGGTCCGGGTGCGTACCGCCGAGCCGCTGGCGCTCGACTCGTACGCGCGCTCCCGTCGTACCGGTGCCTTCCTGCTGATCTCCCCGGCCGACGGCGCCACGCTCACCGCCGGCATGGCCCACTGAGCCCATGTCTCCCGCCACCACCGCGGCCGTACGGCTGGCCGGAGCCACGAAGACCTTCGGCGGGACGCTCGTCCTGGACGACGTCGACCTGGAAGTGGCACCGGGGGAATTCGTCTGTCTGCTGGGCCCGTCCGGCTGCGGGAAGTCCACCCTGCTGAGCCTGCTGGCCGGCCTCGACCGGCCCTCGTCCGGCCAGGTGTCGACGGGCGGCGGGCGCCCGGCGTTGATGTTCCAGGACCACGCGCTCTTCCCGTGGCTGACGGCCGGCCGCAACATCGAGCTCGCGTTGCGGCTGGCCGGGACAGCCGACCGCGCCGAGCGCCGCACCGAAGCGATGCGGCTCCTCGGTCTCGTGCAACTCGCGGACGCCTACGGCAAACGGGTGCACACGTTGTCGGGCGGCATGCGGCAGCGCGTCGCCCTCGCCCGCGCCCTGGCCCAGGGCAGCGAACTGCTCCTGATGGACGAGCCGTTCGCGGCGCTGGACGCCATGACCAAGGAGGTGCTGCACGAGGTGCTCATCGGGATCTGGGAGCGCCGGCGGCCGGGCATCGTCTTCGTCACGCACGACATCCGGGAGGCGGTCCGGCTGGGCGGCCGGGTGGTGCTGCTGTCCTCCCGGCCGGGCCGGATCGCCCGCGAATGGCGGGTGGACCTCCCGCACCCGCGCCGGTCCGAGGACCCCGCCGTCCTGGAGCTGGCCATGGAGATCACCGGTCATCTGCGCGAGGAGATCTGCCGGCATGCCCGTGACTGACCTCGGTGCCGTCCACGACAGCCCGGTCTCGAAGGACCTCTCGTCGGGGGATCTCTCCGCGGGCCTGGACGTCCTGGACGCACCGGCCGCCCCGGCCGTGCCCTCCCTGTTCCACCGGGCCCTGACGAGGGTGACGGCCCCGGCCCTCGCCGTCGTCTTCGTCCTGGTGGCATGGCAACTGGCCACCGCCTCGGGCCTGTTCACGAGACTCTCGTCCCCCACCGCGGTCCTGGACGAGCTGATCGGTCAGGCGCGGGGCGGCACCCTGCTGCCCGCTCTGGGGCGGAGCCTGGGCCGGGCCGCGTCCGGCTTCGCCGCGTCCGTGTTGGTGGGTGCTCCGCTCGGCCTGCTGGTGTACCGGGTCGGCGCGGTACGGACCGTACTGGCTCCGGCCCTCTCGGCGTTCCAGTCGCTGCCCGCGGCCGCCCTGGTGCCGCTGGCGGTGGTGGCGTTCGGGGAGTCGGAACGGGCGGTGTACGCGGTCGTCCTGCTGGGTGCCGTGCCGTCCCTCGCCATGGGTGTGGTCAGCGCCTTCGACCAGGTCCCCGTGCTGTTGCGGCGGGCCGGGCGGACCATGGGCGCCACCGGCCTGCTGGCGGTCCGTCATGTCCTGGTGCCCGCCGCGCTGCCCGGGCTGATCGTGGCGCTGCGCCAGGGGTGGACCTTCGGGTGGCGGGCTCTGATGACAGCGGAGCTGATCACCGCGACCCCGCTGCCCGGGGTCGGCCGGATTCTCGACGCCGGAAAGCAGCAGGGCAGTTTCGCGCTCGTACTGGCGTCGGTGGCGCTGATCCTGGCCATCGGCGTGCTCGTCGAGGCAGGGGTGTTCCGGCCGGTGGAGAAAAGAGTGCTGCGGCGCCGCGGCTTGTGACAGCGCGCGGACGAGGCACGGAGACGCACGGACGACGTACATCAGAACGGAGAGTCGATGACCGAGCAAGAGCCCCTTTCCGTCCCGCATGCAGACGGCAGCAACACGCTTTTCGAGTGGCTGGCCGGCATGCGGGCCGACAATCCGGTATGGCAGGAGGGGGACGGCCCATACCACATCTTCCGCTATGCCGATGTGCAGCAGGTGATCGCCGACCCCAAGGTGTTCTCCAATGACACCAGCCGGGTCCTGCCGCATGTGAAGCCGCTGACCGAGGGGCATATCAACGCGATGGACCCGCCGGAGCACGGAAAGCTCCGCCGGCTGGTCAATCAGGCATTCACCCCGAATACCGTGGACAAGCTGGAGCCCCGCATCACGGCCGTGACGAACGAGCTGCTGGCCGATATCGGCAGCGAGCGGTTCGACTTGGTCGATGTGCTCACCTATCCGCTGCCGGTGATCGTGATCAGCGAACTGCTGGGGATTCCGGCAACGGACCGGGAGCTCTTCCGCAAATGGGCCGACCGGTTCATGAATCTCAGCAGACCCAAGGACCGGAAGGACGTGGTGGCGAATTTCCAGGCGGCCACCCGGGAAATGGATGAATATCTGCTGGAGCACTGCCGGCAGCGCCGCTCGGCGCCGAAGAACGACCTGATCAGCAAGCTGGCGACCGCAGAGGTGGACGGCGAGCGGCTCAGCGACCACGAGGTGGTCAAGTTCGCCGGCATCCTCTTCCTGACCGGGCACCTCACCACGACACTGCTGATCGGCAATGCCGTGCAGTCCCTCGACAGCAATCCGGAGTCGCTCGCCGAGCTCCGCGCCGACCGCTCCCTCATTCCGTCCGCGGTCGAGGAAGTGCTCCGCTTCCGCTCGCCGTTCACGACCGTGAGCCGGGTGACGGTGACCGACGTCGAGGTCGGCGGGCGGCTCATCCCCGCCAACCGCATGGTCACCCCGTGGGTCATCTCCGCCAACCATGACGAGGCCCACTTCCCGGAAGCGAGCCGCTTCCTGATCCGGCGCACCCCCAACCGGCACGTCGCGTTCGGCCGCGGCGGGCACTTCTGTGTCGGAGCGCCCCTGGCCAGGCTGGAGGCCCGGATCGCGCTCAACGCGCTGCTGGACGCCTTCACCGAGCTGCGGGTGGACCGCGATACGCACATCGACTACCACGCGCGCGGAATGTACGGCGCGAAGAACCTGCCCGTGGTGGCCCGACGGGCCTGACAGGAACGGGCAAAACGGACGGAAACAGCAAGGCGGGCAGTGCGACCGGGCTCGGGGAGCCGGAACCGGTCGCACTGCCCGCCTTCGGGGGCGGGGAGCCGCTCAGCCGGGGAGGTTGAAGAAGATCATGGGGTTGTCGGTGCTCTTCTTCACCGGCTCCGCGAGCCCGAGGTCGCGCTTGACCTCGGTGAGCTGCTCCATGGCCTCGGGGGCCTTGGCGAGGGAGGGCGTGAAGTACTCGACGTTGTGCTCGTCCAGCCACTTGATGACGACCGAGCCCTCGCTCATCGGCTTCGGCCGGCGGCCGTGGTACACGTCGTGGACGCTCGTGGGGATGCCTCGGGGGACCGCCGGGAAGAGGTTCTCGGTGTACCAGCGGGCGAATCGCGCGCCGTGGTCGGCGTCGATGAAGAGGTAGTCGGTGTTGCCCGGGATCTTGTCGAGGTGCTGGCGGACGTCGCCCATCGTGAACGTCCAGCGGTCGGCTGCGAGTTCGGCCGGCACGTTGCTGACGACCTTGTCGACGATGTCGAACGAGTACAGGTGCCCGATGCCGTTGTCGCGCAGCGCGCTCAGGATCCACATGGTGGACCAGCCGTAGAAGGTCCCGATCTCCACCACGCGCTCCGGCCGGTGATCGCGCAGCAGCAGATAGGTTATCTCCGCCTCGAGGTCGTCCAGTTGCGCCTTCATGGTCTTTCCGCGCCGCTCCAGAAAGGCGCGCTGACTGTCGCGCACCTCCCTGAGATCGCTCTCGTATTTCTGATAGAGCTTGCTCAGCGAATCGACCGAGACGACGTCCATTGCCCCTCCAGGACCTTGCGGGTTAGCCGACCGGCCACGCTACGCGACGCCGGCATCGTCTCGTTATCGTCCGGATTTTAAGGAATTGCCAATGCCTCCCGTGGGGCTTCGATAACGAAAGGAAAAGGTGCCCGGCTAGCTTCGCTGCGGGCAATCCGGCCAGTTCCTTCGACACAGGAGTCAAGAGTGATCAACTCTGTTGTCATCGTCGGCGGCGGCACTGCGGGGTGGATGAGCGCCTCGTATATGAAGGCCGCATTCGGAGACCGCATCAACGTGACCCTGGTGGAGTCCGACCGGGTCTCCAGCATCGGTGTCGGAGAGGCCACGTTCAGCACTGTCCGGCATTTCTTCGACTATCTCGGCCTGGACGAGCGCGACTGGATGCCGAAGTGCGCGGGGTCGTACAAGCTGGGCATCCGGTTCGAGAACTGGCGGGAGCCCGGGCACCACTTCTACCACCCGTTCGAGCGGCTGCGGACCTCCGACGGTTTCACCCTCGCCGACTGGTGGCTACTGGAGGGCGACCGCAGCCGGCCCTTCGACCGCTCCTGTTTCCTCACGCCGTCCCTGTGCGAGGCGCAGCGGTCCCCGCGCATGCTCGACGGCTCACTGTTCGCCGGCGACCTCGACGGCTCGCTGGGGCGCTCGACGCTGGAGGAGCAGCGCGCCCAGTTCCCGTACGCGTACCACTTCGACGCGGGTCTGCTGGCGCAGTACCTGACGACGTACGGGACCGACCGCGGGGTGCGGCACGTCGTCGACGACGTGGTCGACGTGGCCCGCGACGAGCGCGGCTGGCTCACGCACGTGACCACGCGCGAGCACGGTGAGCTCGCCGGTGACCTGTTCATCGACTGCACCGGCTTCCGCGGGCTGCTGATCAACCAGACGCTGGAGGAGCCCTTCGAGTCCTTCCAGGACGTCCTGCCGAACAACCGCGCCGTCGCCCTGCGGGTACCGAAGTCCGACCAGGCCACCACGGGGATGAACCCGTACACCACCGCGACCGCGATGGACGCGGGCTGGATCTGGACGATCCCGCTGTTCGGGCGGCACGGCAACGGCTATGTGTACTCCGACGAGTTCTGCACCCCGGAGGAGGCGGAGCGCACCCTGCGCGCGTTCGCCGCTCCCGGGCAGGACGACCTGGAGGCCAATCACATCCGCATGCGGATCGGCCGCAACCGCCGCTCCTGGGTCAACAACTGCGTGGCGATCGGCCTGTCCAGCGCCTTCGTCGAGCCGCTGGAGTCCACCGGCATCTTCTTCATCCAGCACGGCATCGAGCAGCTCGTGAAGCACTTCCCGGACGAGCACTGGGACCCGACGCTGGTCAACTCCTACAACGACCGGGTCGCGCACGTCCTGGACGGGGTGAAGGAGTTCCTGGTCCTGCACTACCGCACGGCGCAGCGTGACGACACGCCGTACTGGAAGGAGACCAAGACCCGCGCCATCCCGGACGCGCTCGCCGCCCGCCTGGAGATCGGGGCCTCGCAGCTCCTGGACGAGCACACCATCTACCCCTACTACCACGGCTTCGAGCAGTACTCGTGGATCACGATGATGATGGGCATGGGCCATGAGCCCGCCCGGCCGCGCCCGACCCTCGCGCACACCGACCCGACCGGAGCGCGCGCGGCGTCGGCGCGGCTCAAGGCCGACGCGGAGCGGCTGGTGAAGGCCCTGCCGAGCTGCTACGAGTACCTCGCTTCGATCAACGCGGCCGGCTGAGCACGGCCCGACCACCGCAGCCCTGATGCCCGTACCGGCCGCCACGCCAGGTACGGGCATCGGCACCCCTCCCTCCCGCACAGCTTCCCGTTCCCTCCTGAAGGGCGACCGCGCATGGCCACCCGTGTGCCCGCATTCCGACCCGCCTCCCACCCCGAGCTCGGTCGCGCTCCGGCTGCGGCACCGCCCGGAACGCCGGTGCCGCTCGCCGGTTTCCGCTCGCTGATGAGCGCGTTCGCCACCGGGGTCGCGGTGGTCACCACGCTCGGCGCCGACGGTCTCCCGTACGGTCTGACGTGCACGTCCCTCGCCAGCGTGACGGCCAGTCCGCCGATCCTCTCGGTCTGTCTGACCACTCGGGGCGAGACCCTCCGGGCGCTGCGGGACCGCGGGACGTTCGCAGTGAACCTGCTGCACGAGCGGGGGCAGCGGGCCGCCGAGATCTTCGCGGCTCCGGTGGCGGACCGGTTCGCCGAGGTCGGCTGGGAGCCCACGCCGACGGCGGGGCTGCCACGGCTGACGGACGACGCCTTCGCGACGGCCGAGTGCCGGGTGTCCCGGCTGCTCGACGTCGGCGATCACACCATGGTGCTGGGCATGGTGACCGAGGTGGTGCAGATGCCCGCGACGCCGCTGCTGTACGGAGGCCGGCGCTTCGCCGCCTGGCCCGACGGCCCCATACCGCAGCCGGATCCCGCCGCCGAAGCGGCGTCGCTGCCCTCGTCCTTCCGGGGCTCGCCATGCTGAACACCGTGGAACTGGCCGCCGGGAGCGGCGGGGCCGGGTTCGATCCGGTGGCGCGCTTCCTGCTCGCCGTCGCGGTGATCGTGCTGCTCAGCCATCTGCTGGGCACCCTGCTGGGCCGCATCGGCCAGCCGCTGGTGGTCGGCGAGATCCTCGGCGGGCTGCTGCTCGGCCCCTCGGCCCTGGGGTGGATCTCGCCCTCGGCACAGGCATGGCTGCTGCCGCCCGAGGTCGTCTCGACGCTCGACATGGCGGCCCAACTCGGCCTGGTCACCTTCATGTTCCTGCTCGGGTGCGAGCTGCGCATGGAACGCCCGGACGGCCCGGGTAAGAAGGGGAACAAGGGAAACAAGGCTGTCGGGGTCGCCGTGCTCGGCGGGATGGGCCTGCCCTTCCTGACCGGTCTCAGTGTCGCGGCCGCCGCGCCCGCCCTGCTGCGCGGCTCCACCCCCTCCCAGGGCGCATATCTGGCCTTCGTCGGACTCACCATGTCGGTGACCGCCCTGCCGGTACTCGCCAGAATCCTGGTCGACCTGCGGATGGACCGCTCTCCGCTGGGCTCGCTCGCGCTGGCCGGCGCGGCGGTGGGGGACGGCGTCGCCTGGCTCGCCCTCACCGTCATCCTCACCCTGACCAGCTCCGGCGGGGCCCTGCACGTCGCGGCCACCATCGGCACGACCCTGGCGCTGGTCGCACTCACCGCGCTGGTGGTCCGCCCGCTGCTCGCCGCGGTCGTACGGAGGGCCGAGCGGCGGCCCGGCGCCGAACGGCTGCTCCCCCTGCTGCTCGTCGGCGCCATCGGATACGCCACGATCACCCATCTGCTGGGGCTCCACCCGGTGATCGGCGCCTTCCTGTTCGGCACGGCCGTGCCGCGCGACTCGCCGGTCACCACCTGGATGAACGAGCAGCTCCAGGGCTTCACCCTGGCCGTACTACTGCCGCTCTTCTTCGCCGGGGTGGGCCTCCATGTCACGGTCGGCGCCCTCGGCCTGGACCCCTGGGTCTGGCTGGCGTTCGCGGGAATCGTGCTCGCGGCGACCCTGAGCAAGATCATCGGCGCCGGTGGTGCCGCCAGGCTGATCGGCATCGAACGGAACGAGGCGCTGCGCTTCGGGGTACTGATGAACTGCCGCGGCGTCACCGAACTGGTGGTGGCGGGCATCGGCTGGCAGCTCCACCTGATCAGCACGACCGGCCTGACCGTACTCGTCCTGATGGCGCTGATCACCACCGCCATGACCGGGCCACTGCTCAAGTTCCTTGGCGTGCGGGCCCCTTCACCCGACGAGGCCGCGCCCCGGCCGCGCGCGACGGCACCCGCCGTTCCGGCCGCTACCGCGTCCTCGGACATGACCGGCGCGTCGGCCGGATCATAGGTCCGGGCGGCGCCGGCTGGGATGATGGCGCCATGGATGACTCCCGCCACTCCCCACCCGAGACGCAGGCCCGCACCACCGGTATGCCCGGCCTGCGCGAGGTACTGCGCGGCCTGCGCAGCGTGTGGAAACTGCTGCTGCAGCGCCGGACTTGGCAGCACATCGCGTACGCGCTGTTCCTGCCGTTAGGACTCGCCCTCATCGTCGGGACCATGCGCCTCATGAAGTGGGAACGGGCCGGTGACGGAGGTGGCATCGGCCCGTTGGTCCTTCTGGTGGCCATCGCCGTGGTCGCGCTGTGCGGTCCGCCCTTCGAGCGGGGCCGGGCCCGCATGCTGCTCGGCGAGGAGATCGGCCGTGGCCCGCGCGAGGGCCGGATCAAGCGCGGAACGGCCTTCTTCTTCGCCAATCTGGCGCTGGGCAGCGCCTCGTTCGCCGTGGTCATCGGCTGGGTGATCGTCTCCCTGCGGAACCTCAGCTACCCGTTCTGGGGGTGGGTGCCCTACCCCGATCCCGCGTGGGGCGGTCCCACTCCGCTCGGCGCGGTCTCGCTGCACTTCGCCGCCGGCGTGGTGACGTTCTTCGGGGCGCCGTGGCTGGTCATCCGGCTGACCCGGTGGCAGGTGCAGGTCGCCCGCCGCCTCATCGGTTCCGGCTGAGGGCCCGCAACGGACACTGCCTCGACGGTTCAGGGAACCGTCGAGGCAGTTGTGCGTCCCGTACGTGGTCTCAGTCGAGCACGTAGCCGTCGGCGTCCCGGCAGCCGCGGGAGCGGCGCAGGTCCGTGAGGACGAAGCTGCGCTGCAGCCAGCGGTCGCGGCCGTCGTAGCGGGGGGTGAAGGCGGTCCGGCCGTGCACGGTGACCCGGTTGTCGACGATGGCCAGATCGCCCGGCTCCAGCAGGGCGGTCTGCGCGGTCTCGCCGAACGCCGCCTGGAGTTCCGCCATCGCCCGCGCGGCGCGCGGGGTGAGCGGCTCGGTGGCCGCGAAGTCCACCCGTACGTCAGGGTCTTCGGGCGCGCCGGACAGCACCGGCTGCGGCGCGGTACCGCCGCTTCCGGACCCGAAGGACGGCGGGGCCGAGGTGACGAACTCCGGCCGGTACAGCGTCTCCCGGCTCTCCTCGGACAGCAGTGGCAGCGCCTGGCGGATGCACGCGGTACGCAGTCCGGCCACCCGGTCGTGGTCGGCGCGCAGGCACAGCAGCATCACGAAGTCCGGGCGGTGCGGGTGGAAGGCGTTCTCGTTGTGGAAGGTGAGCAGTACGGACCCGGCGTTGCCCTGGAAGTCCTCCTGCCCGGGGACCGGGACGACGTCCTGGACCAGGGCACCGCTCTTCTCCGGGCGGAAGGCGGCCGGGTCGCCGAGGCCGGCGGCGATCATCAGGAGTACCGCGGCGGGCACGCTGGCGCCGCGCTGCACGGAGCCCTTGACGCTCGGGGTCGGGGGCAGCGCCGGCTCGTCCACCGGCAGCCCGCGTACCAGTACCGAACCGGTCGGGCCCGAGGCCCGGCGGAAGTCGAGCAGCGGGCGGCGCAGGGTGCTCGGCAGGTCGGACCAGGCGTCGCGGGCCGCGGCGACCCATCTCGGATCGTCGACGCGCCCGTCGGCGACGGGGGCCAGCCGCCGTGCCGTGTCCGCCGTCCGGGACGCGGACGCCGGGTCCACGGATATCACCGGGGTGGTGGTGCCGGGATCGGAGGTCACTGTCATCGATTCATCGCTTCCATGGCCTCGGCGACGGACCGGGGACGCATATCGGTCCAGTGGGCCTCGATGTACGCGAGGCTCTCCTCGTGTCCGCTCTCCTCCTGGGACACCGTCCAGCCGCCCGGTACCTCGGCGAAGGCCGGCCACAGGGAGTACTGCCCCTCGTCGTTGACGAGCACGAGGTACCGGCCCTCGGGGTCCTCGAACGGGTTGGTCATCGCTGACTCGCTTTCTTCGTGAGGGAACGGGCCGGAACGCTGTCGGCGTCCTGGTGTCCGTACAGGTCCTGGACCCAGTTCGTCTGGTAGACGGTGTCGAGGTAGCGCTCCCCCAGATCCGGGGAGATGGCCACCGAGGTGAGTGCGGCGGACCCCACCTCATGGGTGGTGAGCCAGGAAGCCGCGCCGGCGACGATGGTTCCCGTGGAGCCGCCGAACAGGAAGCCGCGGGCGGCCAGTCGGTGGCACATCTGCACGGTCACGGCCTCGGGTATCAGCACCACGTCGTCGATGTAGGACTCGTCGAGCAGCGGCGGGCGCACCCCGGCGCCGAGGCCGGGGATCATCCGGGTGCCCGGCGGGCCGCCGAAGGCGACCGAGCCGACGCTGTCCACGGCGACGATGCGGACGCCGGGCCGGAACTCCTTGAACCACCGCGCGCAGCCCATCAGGGTGCCGGTGGTGCCGGCGCCGACGAAGAGCACGTCGAGGCCGGGGAAGCGGCGGGCGATGGCGGGTGCGGTCAGCCGGTGGTGCGCACGCCAGTTGTTGGCGTTCAGGTACTGGTTGAGCCACACATAGCGGGAGTCCTCCGCGCAGAGCCGTTGGACGTGGTCGAGCCGGGCGCCGAGGAACCCCTTGTCCGGGTCCGCTTCGGTGACGATGTGCACCTCGGCGCCGAGCGCCTCCATGAGCCGCCGGGAGCCGAGATTGCAGCGCGAATCGGTCACGCAGACAAAGCGGTATCCCTTGCTCGCGGCAATGGTGCTCAGTGCCACGCCCAGATTTCCGGACGAGGATTCCACCAGGGTCGATCCGGGCGTGAGCACGCCGGCCCGTTCCGCCGCTTCGACCATGGCGAGCGCGGCCTTCTGTTTGATCGAGCCGGCGAAATTGAAGCCTTCGCACTTGAGGAAGAGCGCGGTGTCGAGCATCGGCTTCAGATCGACGAACAGATCTTCTTCATTGAATTCGTGCGGAGCCGAAATGACCGGCACACTACCCCCCGTACTGCGGATCGGCCGACGGTGCGGACCGGTCAGCCATAGCGGCGCATCTCGTGGAAGAAGCCGTCGATGACCGTCAGGTCTCCCGAGGCGCGCAGGGTGTCGTAGACGTGCCTGCCGAGCGCCAGGTCCAGGACTCCGAGCCCGAAGGGCGAGAAGATCACCGGCCGGTCGGCGGGCATCTCCAGCTCGCCGCTGAGCACGTCGTAGAGGGTGCCGGCCACGAAGTCCCGGTTGCCGACCCGCTGTTCGGTCAGGTGCAGGGACGTATTCGCCTTCAGGCAGTGGTCCACGTCGTCCACGACGTTGGTGGCGGCGAGGACCACCTCGGGCGACAGGTCGCGCAGCGAGACGTTCAGGACCAGCGGGTTGTGGGAGAACCAGCCGGGGTCCGTGACGTGCGGCTCGCCGGCGACGGTCGCGAAGACGACCACGTCGCTGGCGCGGATCAGCTCCTCGGCACTTCCGTGCACGGTGACGCCGCCCTCGGCGCCGGACCCCTTCAGATAGCCGGCGAAGCCCTCGGCGTGCTCCGGCGACAGGTCGTACACACCGGTGTCCTCGAACGTCCAGCCGGTGCCGGTCAGGTAGCTGTGGATGTACCTGGCGATCAGCCCGGCGCCGAAGAAACCGATCGTCCTGGGGCGCGGGCGTCCCGCGGTGAGCCGGTCGGCGGCGAGTGCGGCCGAGGCGGCGGTGCGCGCGGCGCTGATGATGGAGCTCTCCAGGCACGCCAGCGGATAGCCGGTCTCGTGGTCGTTGAGGACGAGGACGGCGGAGGCCCTGGGCAGTCCCGCGCTCACGTTGTCCGGGAAGCTCGATATCCACTTGATCCCGTCGACCTGCACGTCACCGCCGACGGAGGCGGGCAGCGCGATGATCCGTGAGTTCGGGCGGTCGGGGAACCGCAGGAAGTACGAGGGCGGGTTGACGGTCTCGCCCCTGCCGTGGATGCGGTAGGCGGCCTCGATCGTCTCGGTCGTGCGCCGGTGCGCTCCGTCCAGGACGCGCTGCACGTGGGTGCCGGGGATCACGGCGAAGGAGGGCGCCGGCGCGGCGGGTTCGGGGGAAGGTGACATGTGCGGTCTCCGTAGCGGGCATGGGTGGCGGGGCTGATGTGCGGCTCAGGACAGGACGTGTCCGGGGAGCCGCGTGGGGTTGCCGAGGATCACGGCGATCTCGCGGTCGCCCTCGTACGCCTCCCGGCTGTGCGCCATCCGCAGGTTGTCGAGCAGCAGCAGGTCGCCGGCCTGCCACGGCTCGCTCCGGGTGGCCGCCCGGTAGGCGGTGTTGATCGCGTCGACGTCCGCGGCGGGGATCGGCGTGCCGTCGCCGTAGGCGGTGTTGAACGGCAGGGAGTCGGGCCCGTACACGTCGGTGAGGTAGGCGCGGATCATCGGGTCGAGGGTCAGCTCGTTGAGGAACGCGGCCTGGTTGAACCAGACCGGGCGGCCGTTGCCGGGGTGGTCGAGCACCGCGGCCCGGCGCTGGCGAGTCCGCAGCGCGCCGTCCGGCAGCCAGGCGCAGTCGATGGCCGCGTCCCGGCAGTACTCCTCGACGCCCTCGGGGTCGTCGGTACCGAACGCCTCGCTCCAGGCCACGCCCACCTCGCGGTAGGTGCGGGTGAGCTGCCAGCCGTCGCGGGCGAACCGTGCCACCAGGTCGTCGGGGAGGGCGCGCAGCACCTCCTGGGAGTCGGCGACGGCCGTGGCACCGCCCTCCCGTGGCACGGTCAGCGCGCCGAACAGCAGGAACGAAGGTACCTCGGCGGCGTAACTCAGCTCGTGGTGCATGCAGATCGGCTCGTCGGCGGGCCACTCGGAGGACGAGTAGACGGCCGGCTGGTACTCGCGGCGGGGGGCGAAGCGCTCCCGCTCGGCCATCGGTTCGATGCCGAGCGCGACGGCCGTGCGGGCCATCGCGGCCGGTGAGTCGATCCCGAGGCCGCGCAGCAGGACGGCGCCGTGCTCAGTGATGGTCCGGAGCACCTCCGTGCGGTGGGCCAGGGCCCGGCCGGGGGCGTCGCCGCCGGTCTCCGGCAGGTGCAGGACGGGCAGTATGCCCGGCGGTAGCGGGGACACGAGGGGGGAAGCCATGGAGCCTTCGGCTGAGGCGGACGTCATCTTCTCGGTGTCTCCCTCGGTACGAGTGGCGCGGCGTCGGCGGACGCGGACGGCTGCGGCGGGGGCTGCTCGGCGAACCGGCGGTCCAGCAGTTCCGCCAGGTCCGCGAGGACGGGGTGCGCGGCGAGCTCCTTGACGGAGACGAGCCGGTCCAGGGCGATCGCCAGGCGTACGGCGGTCAGCGAGGTGCCGCCGGTCTCGAAGAAGTGCGCGGTGCGGTCGATGTGCTCGACCGGCACCTTGAGGACCTGCGACCAGGCGGCGGCGATCCGGCGTTCGCTGTCGGTGACGGGTTTTCCGGGGGTGCCCGGCAGCTCGTCGGCGGCGGTGGCCTGCGCGGCGAGCGTCTTCTTGTCGATCTTGCCGTTGAGGGTGAGCGGCAGTGCTTCGCGGCGCTCCAGTCGCGTGGGGACCATGTAGTCGGGCAGCAGGCCGTCGAGCCGGGTGCGTACCTCCCGTGGTTCCGGGCCGTCCGGCGCCGCGTAGTACCCGACGAGGTACCGCCCCTCTCCGGAGCCCGCGGCGACGACCGCCGCGTCCCGCACCCCGGGCACTTGCAGCAGCCGGTTCTCGACCTCGCCGATCTCGATGCGGAATCCGCGGATCTTGAGCTGGGCATCCCGGCGGCCGTGGAACTCCAGCCGCCCGTCGGGGGTCCAGCGCCCGAAGTCCCCTGACCGGTAAAGGCGTTCGCCGGTCCGGTGCGGGTCCGGCAGATACGCCTCCTTGGTGCGGGCCTCGTCGTTGATGTATCCGCGGCCCACGCACACGCCGGAGAAGACGATCTCGCCGGGTGCGCCGAGCGGCACCAGGTCGAGGTGCTCGTCGACCACATACGCGCGGACGTTGCGCACCAGCCGCCCGAGGGGCACCGTGGGCCCGTCCGGCGCCCGGCGCATGACTTCGTGATTGGTGTCGTCCGAGGTCTCGGTAAGGCCGTAGGCGTTGACCAGGGCCACGTCGGGGAAGGCGGCGAACCAGCGCTCGGCGAGCTCCTTCTTCAGCGCCTCGCCGGTCACCGACACACAGCGCAGGTCCGGCAGCTCCCCCTGCCTGCCCTCCAGGTGGGCGAGCAGCACTTCGAGGTACGAGGGGACGAGCTGGACCACCTCGACCCGGCCGGTGCGCAGGATGTCCACGAACCTGCCGACGTCGAGGACTGCCCCCTGTTCCACGATGTGCGTGGTGCCGCCGGTCATGAGGGCCGCCACGAGCTGCCACAGCGAGATGTCGAAGCACTGCGGCGCCACCTGGGCGACGGTGGTCCCCGCCACGATGCCGAGGTCCTCGGTCTTGGCGAGGAGATGGTTGAGGAATCCGGCGTGCTCGCACATCGCGCCCTTGGGCTCGCCGGTGGAGCCCGAGGTGAAGTAGATGTACGCGAGCTGGTCCGGCGCGACCGGCAGTTGCGGGTCGTGGTCGGGGAGGTCCTGGCCGGCGAGGTCGTCGAGCCGGATCACCTCGATGCCGTGGCCGGTGTCCAGGGCCGCGAGCGCGCGGTCCAGGCCGTGGTCCGCGCCGTGCTCGGTCAGGAGGTAGCGGCAGTCGCTGCGGCCGAGCATGGCGGCGATCCGCTCGGCGGGGAAGTCCGGCTCGACGGGGAGGTAGACCCCGCCGGCCTTGAGGACTCCGATCACCGCGCCGAGCCAGCCGAGGGTGCGCCCCGTCACCACGGCGACGACGTCCTCGTCCCCCAGCCCCGCGCGGCGCAGCGCCCGGGCGACACGGTTCGCCGCCCGGTTCACCTCGTCATAGGTGAGGCTGCGACCGCCCTGGACGGCGGCCACGGCGTGCGGCTGCCGGCGCACGCGCTCTTCGAACAGCTCGTGGAACCTGCGGCCGGGCAGGGGCTTGGTGACGCCCGCGAACGCCGCGGTCTGGAAGCGCCGTTCCTCGTCGGAGAGCAGGCTCTGCCGGTCGTGTGCCGCCAGTGGGTCAGTGGCGATGCGGCGCAGCGCGGTGGTGTAGTACCCGGCGATGCGCACCGCGGCCCGGTGGTCGAGGACTTCGGTGCGGTGCCGTACGACGAGCGCGCCGCCCTCGGGGAAGACCGCCAGCACCACACCGGCGGGCAGCTCCATGGCCCGCTCGGCCACCACGGTGTCGAACAGCGTTGTTTCCGCGCCCTGTTGAGGCCGCGGCGCCTGGGCGGCGTGCCGCAGGATGTCGCGGCGGTGGCGGTCCGCCGTCTCGATCAGCTCCTGCCAGGTCCCTTCCCCGACGCTCACCCGCGCGGGCAGCGGACCGGCCTGCGCTGCCGGGCCCGCGGGCAGGTAGCCGGTGAGCGCCTCGCGGTCGCCGGTCAGCGCCGCGACGACCTTCGCGTGCACGGCGAGCAGTACGGCACCGTGGGCATCGGCCCCCGCCGGCAGCGCTGCCCGGTATTCCGCCACGCCCCGCTCCGGCCGCGCCGAGGCGGTCCAGGCCGGCAGTGGGGTGATTCCGCCGGCGTCGAGTACCTCGCGCCAGTACTTTCGACCGGCCGCCGCGCCGTTTTCGTCCGCACCGTCCCGCACGAGTTTCGCCTCCACCCGGGATGCCCGTCAGTTCCGTGAGCCGTCAGTTCTGTGAGCTGTCAGTTCCATGAGCCGTCGGCCCACTTCTCGCATTCGGGGCCGACGTTAATCAGCGTGCTTATCGCGGGAATATCGCATTACTTCACAAGCCGCTTCGACAGAATGCGGCCGATCTCCGCGGCCGGCTCCGGGGCCAGCAGTCCTTCGTGGGTCGCGGCGACCTCGCAGCGCTCGAAACCGCCCGCCGTGAACGGCTCCCAGGCCCGCGGGTCCGCCCAGGACCGCACGTTCTCGGTCGCCGCCACCAGCAGGACGTCCTCCTTGAACACACCGAGCTCCACGGGGTGCACCAGCGTCACGTTGTTGATGAGGACATCGAGGACCGTGCCGCGCCGCTCGTCGTCGAGAAGCCGGGACTCACTGTTGCCCCGCCCCATGTACGCGACGACCCGGGCCCGTGTCTCGGCCGGGTCGTCGGGCACGTCGTCCGGGTCGCCGTGCATCCGCGCGTACGCCTGGAACATGTCCGTGAGCACCTGCTCCTTGCTCAGCTCCCCCTTGATGCCGACCTCGACGGGATAGGAGTCGAGCAGCACCAGCAGCTCCACCGACTCGCCCTGCTGCTGGAGTTCGACGGCGAGGGCGTGGGCGAGCACGCCGCCCATGGAGTAGCCGAGCAGCCGGTAGGGCCCGGTCGGCTGGACGGCGCGGATCTGCTCCGCGTAGCCGGTGAGCAGCTCCGGCAGGGACGCGGAGAGCGGGGTGCTGCCGTCCAGGCCCCGGTTCTGGAGTCCGTACAGCGGCTGGTCGGGGTCGAGGGTGGGCAGCAGCGTGGAGTAGCACCAGCCGAGGCCGCCCACCGGGTGCACGCAGAACAGCGGGCGCCGGGCGCCCGTGGTGCGCAGCGGCAGCAGTTCGCCGAAGCCGTCGGTGTGGTCGCCGTCGCCGTAGAGCCGGCGCAGGAGCTGCGCGGGGGTGGGGGCCTCGAAGACCGCCCGGAGCGGCACCTCGACGCCCAGTGCGCGGCTGATGCGCCCCGCGAGCTGGGAGGCGAGCAGGGAGTGCCCGCCGCTCTCGAAGAAGTTGTCGTCGATGCCGACCTGGTCGGCGCCGAGGACCTCGGCGAAGAGCCGGCACAGTACTTCTTCGTGGGCCGAGCGGGGGAGCCGCCCGCCGCCGGTGCCTGCCTCGGGCGCGGGCAGCGCCCGGTGGTCCAGCTTGCCGTTGGGGGTGAGCGGCAGCCGGTCGAGCAGGACGACGGCCGAGGGCACCATGTATTCGGGGAGCTCCTCGGCGAGCTCCGCCCGCAGCCGGCCGGTGTCCAGCTCCGCGCCGCCGTCGGGGTCTGCGGGCACCACGTAGGCCACCAGCCTGCGGTCGCCGGGCCGGTCCTCGCGGACCGTCACCGCCGCCCTGGCCACGTCGGCCCGCCGGCCGAGCACGGCCTCGATCTCGCCGGGCTCGATGCGGAAGCCACGCAGTTTGACCTGGTTGTCGGCGCGCCCGAGGAAGTCCAGGCGCCCGTCCGCGCGCCACCGTCCCAGGTCGCCGGAGCGGTACATCCTGCTGCCCGGCTCGCCGAACGGGTCGGCGACGAAGCGCGCGGCGGTGGCGCCCGGCCGGTGCAGGTAGCCGCGGGCGATGCCGGGGCCCGAGAGGTACAGCTCGCCGGGGACGCCCGGCGGCACCGGCTGCAGCCGCTCGTCCAGCACGTAAACGCGCGCGCCGTTGAGCGGGCGGCCGATGGGCTGCGGGCCGCGCTCCTCCGGGTCGTTGAGGCCGCAGGACACCTCGACCGTCATCTCGGTGGGGCCATAGCCGTTGATCATGCGTCGGCCGGTGGCCCAGCGGTCGATGAGCTGCGGGGTGCATGCCTCGCCGCCGGTGAGGAGGGTGGTCAGGTCGGGCAGGTCGACGGCGGGGACGCTCTCCAGAACGGCCGGCGGGACGTGCGCGTGGGTGATCCGCCGCTCGGCCAGGAAGGCGGCGAGTTCACCGCCGACCGGTGTCTGGTCGGCGATGACCAGGCAGCCGCCGGTGAGCAGTGCCATGCACAGTTCGGAGACCGAGACGTCGAAGCCGGGCGAGACGAACTGCAGTACCCGGCTCCCCTCGCCGGCGCCGTGCACGGCACGGTGGTTGGCGGCGAGCCCGGCCAGGCCGCGGTGGGAGACGACGACGCCCTTGGGGGTGCCGGTGGAGCCCGAGGTATAGATCACGTACGCGGGGTGGCCGGGCAGCAGGGCCGGGATGGGCGGAGTGCTGTCGCGGCGCTGTACTGCCTCGACGGTGGCGGGGTCGTCGAGCACGAGGACGGTGGCGTCTCCCGCGGACAGCCGGCCGGCGAACTCCGCCGTGGTCAGGACGTGGCCGGGCGCGGCGTCGGCGAGCATCAGGTCGAGCCGGCGCCGGGGGTACTCGGGGTCGAGCGGCAGATACGCGGCTCCCGCCTTGGTCACCGCGAGCACGGCGGTGACCATGGCTGCCGACCGGGGCAGCGCGATGGCCACGAGGTGCTCGGGGCCCGCGCCCAGGGCCATGAGGTGGTGCGCCAACTGATTGGCGCGTGCGTCGAGTTCGGCGTAGGTCAGGGTCTCCTCCGCCGATTCCACCGCCGGGGCGTGCGGGGTGCGGGCCGCCTGCCGGCGGAACAGTTCGGGGAGCGTGTCAGGCGCCTCGAGCGCGGCTGGCCCCTGCCAGGTGTCGAGCATCGCGTGGCGCTCGGCGCCGGAGAGCACATCGAGCCTGCTGAGGGGCCGGGCGGGCGCGTCCGCCGCCGAGCCGAGCAGCCGCGCGAAGCGCTCGGCGAAGCTCCGCACGGTGGACCGGTCGAAGAGCGCCTCGGCGTATTCGACCACCCCGCGCAGCCCCGCGGGCCGCCCGTCGGCGTCCTGGGTCTCGGTGAGGGTGAAGCTCAGGTCGAACTTGGCGACGCCGACGCCGAATCCCTCGAACCCGACGGTCAGCTCCGGCAGTTCCAGCGTCGGCCGCGCGTTGTTCTGGAAGGTCAGCATGACCTGGAAGAGCGGATGCGAGGCGGCGGAGCGCACCGGGTTCAGGGCCTCCACCAGCCGCTCGAACGGCACGTCCTGGTGCGCGTAGGCCGCCAGGTCCGCCTCCCGGACCCGGCGCAGCAGGTCCTGGAAGGCGGGGTCGCCCGAGGTGTCGGTGCGCAGCACGAGAGTGTTGACGAAGAAGCCGGCCAGGTCGTCCAGCGCCTGGTCGGTGCGGCCCGCGACGGCGGTGCCGAGCGGAATGTCCTGGCCGGCCCCGAGCCTGGTGAGCAGCGCGGCCAGCCCGGCCTGCAGGACCATGAACAGGGTGCAGTCGGCGGCCTTCGCCAGTTCGGCCAGGCGCTGGTGGGTGGCCGCGTCGAGGGTGAACCCGACGGTGCCGCCGTGGTGGTCGGGGGCCGCGGGGCGCGGGCGGTCGGCGGGCAGGTCGAGCTGTTCGGGCGCCCCGGCCAGCGTCGTACGCCAGAAATCGAGCTGCTTCGCGAGCAGGCTCTCCGAGTCGTCCGCCTCGCCCAGGAGGTCGCGCTGCCAGAGCGTGTAGTCGGCGTACTGGACCGGCAGCGGCGACCACGCGGGCGCATCACCGGCCCGTCGCGCGGCGTATGCCTCGCCCAGGTCGCGGAGCAGCGGTGCGACCGAGCCGCCGTCCCCGGCGATGTGGTGCACCAGGAGCAGCAGGATGTGTTCCTGCTCGGAGAGCCTCAGCAGCGTGGCACGCAGCGGGATCTCCCGCGTCAGGTCGAAGGCGTACCGCGAGGCGTCGAGCAGCAGCCGCTCGCTCGTCCCGCCGCTCGCCTCGATCACCTCCAGCTCGGGGCGGGCCCGGCCGGGGTCGAGGATGTGCTGGTAAGGCACCCCGTCGGCCTCGCGGAAGACGGTGCGCAGGCTTTCGTGGCGGGCGGTCAGGTCGCCCAGCGCGGCGGCCAGCGCGGCCCGGTCAAGCGGCCCGGTGAGCCGCAGCGGCATGGGGATGTTGTAGGTGGCGCTGGGCCCTTCGAGGCGGTGCATGAACCACAGCCGCTGCTGGGCGAAGGAGAGCGGGACGCGCGCGGGGCGCTCGGCGGGGGTCAGCGCGGGCCGGGACTGCCCGCCCTGGCCGAGGCGCCGGGCCAGCGCCGCCACCGTGGGCGCCTCGAACAGGGTACGGATCGGCAGTTCGACGCCGAAGGCGGCGCGGACCCGGCTGAGCAGCTTGATCGCGGACAGCGAGTGGCCGCCCAGCGCGAAGAAGTCGTCGTCCACGCCGACTGTGTCGTGTCCCAGTACGGTGCCGAAGAGACCGCACAGGATCTCCTCGGGCGGGAGAAGGGTTCCGGGGGCGCGGGCGGCCGGGGCCTCTTCGTGCGCCGGGTCCTCTTCGTGCGCCGCCACCGTTTGGTTCACGGTGGCTGGTAGCGCGGCCCGCTGCTCCTCGGTGAGCCGTGGCAGATCGGCCAGCACCCGTCCGGCACCGTCCGCCACCGCCCGCAGCAGCGCTTCGATCCAGGTGACAAGGGCCTGCGCGGCCTGCGTGCTGTACAGATCGGGCCGGTGTTCCAGGCGTATCTGGAGCCGGCTGCCGAGCATGCCCGCGATCAGCCGCAGCGGGTAGTGCGCGGCGTCCTTGCCGGACACCCGCGTGACGCGCAGCCCGCCGAAGCCGGTCTGCGGGGCGCCGCCGCCGGGGTAGTTCTCGACGGTCAGCGCCGTGTCGAAGAGGTCACCGGCGCCGACGAGCCGCTGCAGCTCACCGAGGCGGAGATGCTGGTGGCCGAGGAGCCGGGCCTGCTCGGCCTGCAGCCGGGCGAGATTGTCGGCGAGGGAGGCCCGCGGGTCCAGCCGCACCCGGACCGGGACGGTGTTGATGAACAGGCCCACCATGGACTCGATCCCGGGTATCTCCGGCGGGCGGCCGGACACCACCGACCCGAAGACGACATCGTCCCGCCCGGTCAGTTCCGCGAGGACCAGCGCCCATACGCCCTGCAGCAGGGTGTTGACGGTCAGCCCGTGGGCCCGCGCCCGGCCGGTGAGGGCAGTGGTGAGTTCCTCGGAGAGATCCGTGGTGCGGTACTCGGGCAGGATGGGCGCGCGCTCCGGGTCCGGCGCCGCCACCAGCGTGGGCCCGTCCAGGCCCGCCAGCGCCTCCCGCCATGCCTCCCGCCCGGCGTCCGCGTCCTGCCGGCCCAGCCACTCCAGGTAGGTGCGGTACGGCGTGACGGCGGGCAGTCCCGAGGGGTCGCCGTGGTCCGCGTACAGCGTGAGCAGTTCGCGCTGCAGGATCGGCGCCGACCAGCCGTCGACGACGATGTGGTGGTTGGTCAGGACGAGGCTGTGCCGCCGCTCCCCCAGTCGTACCAACGTGAACCGCAGCAGGGGCGCGGCCGTCGGGTCGAAGCGGCGCTCCCGGTCCTCCGCGAGGAGCGTCTCCAGTGCCTGCTGCCGCTCCGCGGGGTCCAGCGGCGTCAGGTCGGCGTCGGCCCACGGGAGCGGTACCTGCCCGACGATCACCTGGAGGGGCTGCCCGTTCTTGCGCTGCCGGAACGCGGCGCGCAGATTGGCGTGCCGCTGGAGCAGGGCACGGGCGGCCGCCCGCAGCCGTTCGACGTCGAGCTGCCCTTCGAGCTCCATGACGAGCTGGGTGTTGTAGACGTCGGTCCCGTGCGCGTCGGAGAGTGCGTGGAAGAGCAGTCCCTCCTGCAGCGGCGAGAGCGGCAGGACGTCTTCGAGCCTCGAAGCCTTCATACGATGTCCCTCAATTCTGCTTCCAGGTCGTCGATTTCGTCCTGGCTCAGTGCGGCAAGCGTCAGGTCGGACGGCGTGTGGCCACCGGCGTCCGGGGCCGCGGCGTGCTCGGCGAGCGCGCCGAGCATCCGGAACCACGCGGCGGCCAGCGCGGCAATCTCGTCCTCGTCGAACAGGGCGGCCGGCCAGGTCCAGGTCACGGTGAGCTCGGGCCCGTCCGGGCGGTCCTGGGTCATGGCGTTGATCTCCAGGGGGTGGCCGACGGGCATCCCCGGATCGCGGGGCAGCGGCCCCCGTACGCCGGGGACGACCGCCCAGTCGGCGACGTCCTCGGCCCCCGCCGCGAGGAAACGGCCGAGGTAGTTGAAGCCGATCTGCGGCGTCGGGCGGGCGGTGAGCGCGGACTCGCCATCGGGCCGGAGGTGGCGCAGCATTCCGTACCCGATGCCGTTGTCGGGCAGCGCGCGAAGCTGTTCCTTGATCCGCTTGAGCGCGCGTCCCAACGCGGGCCCCGGCGTGCGCAGTTCGTCGTCGGCCAGTGGTCCGGGATCGATGCTGACGGGGTAGAGCGTGGTGAACCAGCCGACGGTACGGGAGAGATCGGCACCCGGCACGATCTCCTCGCGCCCGTGCCCCTCCAGGTCGACGAGCAGGGCGGTGTCCCCATCCCCGAGCCCTGCACCTCCCCGTTCCCGCGACACGGCGCGCCGCCGCTCCAGTACGGCCAGCGCGAGTCCGGTCAGCAGCACGTCGTTCACCCCGGCGTGGAAGGCCGCCGGTGCGATCGTCAGCAGCGCGTGGGTGACCTCGGTGGGGAGGCGCCGGGTGAGCGACCGACACGTACCGGCCGCGTCGCGGGCCCGGTCCCAAGTGGCTCTGGCGGGGAGCGGGTCGGCCGTGCCCGTCATGCCCTCCCACAAGGGAAGTTCGGCCGTACGGTCCGGCCCTGCGGCGTGCTCGGCGAGCAGGCGGCTCCAGCGGCGGAAGGAGGTCGGCACCGGTGCCGGCTCCGCCCGGCCGCCCGCCGCCGTGCCGTGCCAGGCCGCGGCGAGGTCCGGCAGCAGGATCCGCCAGGAGACGCCGTCCACGACGAGGTGGTGCGCGACGATCAGCAGCCGTCCGGGCAGTTCCGGCCCGCGGTCGAACCAGACGCACTGCACCATGACGCCCTCGGCAGGCGCCAGCCTCCCGCGGGCTGCCTCGCCCTCCCGCTCGACCAGTGCGTCCCAGGCCGACGCGTCGAGGCCGGCCGCGTCCACCCTGTGCAGGACGGCTCCGGCGGAGACCGCGCCGCGGGGCGGCACTGTCAGCTCCCAGCCGTCGGCGGCCGGCACGGCACGCATCCTGAGCACGTCGTGGTGATCCAGTACGGCCTGGACGGCGGCTGCCAGCCGGGCCGGGTCGGCACCCCGGGGCACCTGAACGACCATCGACTGGTTGAACCCCTCCCAGGGGCCGTCGAGCTCCCGCAGCCAGTGCATGATGGGCGTCGCCGGAAGACTCCCGGTACCGTCCTGCCGCTCCGTCCCGGTCGTCGGGGCGACCGACGCGGCGACCGTGGCCAGCGCGGCGACGGACTGGTGCGTGAACACGTCGCGGGCGGTGAGGAGCAGGCCCGCCGAGCGCGCCCGGCTCACCAGTTGGATGGCCAGGATGCTGTCGCCGCCGAGCTCGAAGAAGGGCTCGTCCACGCCGACCTGCTCCAGGCCGAGCACCTCGGCGAACAGGCCGCACAGCATCTCCTCCTGGGACGTGCGCGGGGTTCGTCCGGCCGGGCGAGCGGCGGCATCCGGCGCGGGCAGGGCACGCTGATCGAGCTTGCCGTTCGGCGTCACCGGGAGCGCGGCCAGGGGGACGACGGCCGAGGGCACCATGTACGCGGGCAGCCGTTCGGCCGCGTGTGCCCGCAGCGCTGCGGTATCGGCGTCGCCGACGACATACGCCACGACGCGCCGGTCGCCGGGGCGGTCCTCGCGCACCACCACGGCCACCTGCCGGACCCCGGGCCCGGACGCCAACACCGCCTCGATCTCGCCGAGTTCGATACGGAAGCCCCGCACCTTCACCTGGTGATCGGCCCGGCCCACGAACTCCAACTCACCGTGCCGAGTCCAGCGGGCCAGGTCGCCAGTGCGGTACATCCGTGCTCCGGCCGGCCCGAAGGGGTCCGCAACGAACCGGCCCGCGGTCAAGCCCGGACGCCGCAGATAGCCCCGCGCCAGACCGGCCCCTGCCACATACAACTCCCCGGCCACGCCTACTGGTACCGGAGAGAGCCGCTCATCCAGCACATACACCCGCGCGTTGACGATCGGCCGCCCGATCGGCGGCACCATCTCCCCCGCCAACGGCTCGCTCATCGTCGCGCAGACCGTCGTCTCCGTCGGCCCGTACGCATTGACCATCCGGCGCCCGGCCGACCAGCGCCCCACCTGCCCCGGCGGACACGCCTCACCGGCCACCACCAGCGTCATTCCATCCGGCAGCGCACCGTCCGGCAACACTCCCAACGCCGCAGGCGGCAACGTCACATGAGTAACCCCATGCCGCGCCAACACACCGACCAGACCCTCACCCGGCAACAACTCCTCCGACGACGCCAACACCAACCGCGCCCCCGACAACAACGCCATGCACAGCTCGGAGATCACCGCGTCGAAGCTCAGGGAGACGAATTGCAGCACCCGGCTGTCGGGGCGCACGTCGAACCGCTCGATCTGACCGGCGGCGAGGCTTGCGATGCCCGCGTGGGTGACGACCACGCCCTTGGGCCGGCCGGTGGAACCGGACGTATAGATCACATACGCCGGCGAGCCCGGCCGCAGGGGTTCACTCCGCTCCGCGTCAGTGAGGTCGTGGGCGTCGGCAGAGCCGATCCGGGCGGCCGTCCCCGGGTCGTCCAGCAGCAGCACCTCGGCCGTGGCAGGCAGCGCACCGGCCGTCGCCGTATCCGTCAGCACACAGACGGGACGGGCGTCCTCCAGCATGTACGCGATCCGCTCCGCCGGATACTCCGGATCCACCGGCAGATAGGCACCACCCGCCTTCACCACCGCCAGCAGCGTCACCAGCCACTCCACCGACCGCGGCAGCGCCACCGCCACCAGCCGCTCGGGGCCGACACCCGCCGCCACCAGATGCCGCGCAAGCCGGTTCGCCCGCGCGTTCACCTCCGCGTACGACAGCACCGACGCACCGCACTCCACCGCCACCGCATCGGGCGTACGGCTCACCTGCGCCTCGAACAGCTCCGGCAAGGTCCCTGCCGTGACGGCTCGCCCCGTGTCGTTCCACTCGTACAGCAACCGGCTCCGCTCACCCTCGGACAGCACCTCCAGCCGTCCCACGGGGCAGTCGGGGTCGGCCGCTGCCGACTCCAGCAACCGCACCAGACGTGTGACCAGTGCTTCGACCGTGTCGCGGTCGAAGAGGTCGGTGGCATACACGACGCCGCCGGCGATGCCGTCCGGGGCTCCCGTCTCGTCGTGGTGTTCGCGCAGGCTGAAGGCCAGATCGAACTTGGCGGCCGTGGTGTCCGGCACCACCTGCTCGGCCCGCAGGCCGGGGAGATCGACGGTGCCCGCCTCGTGGCTCTGTACGGTCAGCATCACCTGGAACAGCGGGTGGTGGCCGAGCGAACGGACCGGACGGACGATCTCGACGAGGCGCTCGAACGGCACGTCCTGGTGGCCGAACGCCCCGAGGTCCGTCTCCCGCACCCGCTCCAGCAGCTCACGGAAGCCCGGATTACCCGAGGTGTCCGTACGCAGCACCAGCGTGTTCACGAAATACCCGACGAGGTCGTCCAGCGCCTCGTCGGCGCGCCCCGCCACCGCCGTGCCGATCGGGATGTCCGTTCCGGCACCCATACGGGAGAGCAGCGCCGCGAGCCCGGCCTGCAACACCATGAAGGCCGTGGTCCCGGTCTGCCGCGCCAACGCGGTGAGCCGACGGTGGAGGTCGGCAGAGATCCGTACGTCCACGTCGTCACCCCGGTGAGTGGCAACGGCCGGACGCGGACGGTCCAGGGGCAGTTCGGTCAGCTCCGGCAGCCCGGCCAACTGCTCACGCCAGTACCGCGACTGCCGCGAAAGCAGGCTCTCCGGATTCTCCTCGCAACCCAGCACCTCCTGCTGCCACAACGCGAAGTCGGCGTACTGCACGGGCAACGGCTCCCAGATCGGAGCCGCGCCCTTGATGCGTGCCGCATACGCCCGCGACAGCTCCCGCAACAGCGGACCGGTCGAACCACCATCGGCCACTATGTGATGCATCAGGACGAGCAGAACATGCTGCTCAGAGCCGATGCGGAACAGGGTCACCCGCACCGGCATCTCGGTATCGAGAGCGAAGCCGTACTGTGACGCCTCCGCGAGTGACGCCTCCAGCTCCCCCTTCGACACCTCCACCACGACCGGCCGGGGAGCCGCCTTCTCCACTGGAAGGATCCGCTGCCGCGGCACCCCGCCCACCTCCGGAAACACCGTCCGAAGGCTTTCGTGCCGCTCCACCACATCACCCAACGCGGCTTCCAGAGCGGCAACATCCAACGCACCGCTCAACCGCAGAGCCAACGGCACGTTGTATGTAGCGCCGGGGCCCTCCACCTGGTCGAGCACCCACAGCGGCCGCTGGGTGAAGGACAGCGGCACCACGTCGGGCCGTTCTCGCGGGGTGAGAGCGGTACGTGCGCGGTCCGCACCCTCGACGCGTCCGGCCAGAGCCGCGGCAGACGGGGCCTCGAAGAGCGCACGGAGTGGCAGCTCCACTCCGAAGGCGGAGCGGATCCGGCTGATCAGCCGGGTGGCCAGCAGCGAATGCCCACCGAGCTCGAAGAAGCTCTGCTCCGCACCGACCCCCTCCAGCCCCAGCACCTCGGCGAACAGGCCACAGAGAATCTCCTCCTGCGGCGTGCGCGGCGCGCGCCCGGCCGGGCGCGCTGCGGTGTCCGGTGCGGGCAGGGCGCGCTGGTCGAGCTTGCCGTTCGGGGTCAGTGGCAGCTCCTCCAGCACCACGAACGCCGATGGCACCATGTACTCCGGCAGCCGTTCGGCCGCCCGGGCCCGCAGCGCTGCCGTATCCGCGTCACCGACCACGTACGCCACGATGCGCCGGTCGCCGGGGTGGTCCTCCCGCATCACGACCGCGGCCTGCTGGATGCCGGGGTGGGCCCCGAGTACCGCCTCGATCTCTCCCAGCTCGATGCGGAAGCCCCGCACCTTCACCTGGTGATCGGCTCGGCCCACGAACTCCAACTCACCGGACCGGTTCCACCGCACCACATCACCCGTGCGGTACATCCGCGTCCCGGCCGGCCCGAACGGGTCCGCAACGAAGCGGCCCGCGGTCAAGCCCGGACGCCGCAGATACCCACGCGCCAGACCGGCCCCCGCCACATACAGCTCCCCGGCCACGCCTACTGGTACTGGCGAGAGCCGCTCGTCCAGCACATACACCCGGGCGTTGACGATCGGCCGCCCGATCGGCGGCACCATCTCCCCCGCCAACGGCTCGCTCATCGTCGCGCACACCGTCGTCTCCGTCGGCCCATACGCGTTCACCATCCGGCGCCCCGCCGACCACCGCCCCACCTGCCCCGGCGGACACGCCTCACCGGCCACCACCAGCGTCAACCCATCCGGCAGCGCACCGTCCGGCAACACTCCCAACGCCGCAGGCGGCAACGTCACATGAGTAACCCCATGCCGCGCGAGCACGCCCACCAGACCCTCGCCCGGCAACAACTCCTCCGAAGACGCCAACACCAACCGCGCCCCCGACAACAACGCCATACACAGCTCCCAGGAGGCGGCGTCGAAGCTCGGGGAGGCGAACTGCAGCACCCGGCTGTCGGAGGTGATGTCGAAGGACTCGATCTGGGTCAGGGACAGGCTCGCGATGCCCGCGTGCGTGACGACCACGCCCTTGGGGCGGCCGGTGGAACCGGACGTATAGATCACGTACGCCGGTGAGCCCGGCCGCAGCGGCTCCCCGCGCTCCGCATCCGTCAGATCGTGGGCATCGGCAGCATCGACCCGGGCAGCGGTGTCCGGATCGTCCAGCAAGAACAGTTCTGCCGTGGCAGGCAGCGCACCGGCCGTCGCCGCGTCCGTCAGCACACAGACGGGGCGGGCGTCCTCCAGCATGTACGCGATCCGCTCCGCCGGATACTCCGGGTCCACCGGCAGATAGGCACCACCCGCCTTCACCACCGCCAGCAGCGCGGCGACCAGGTCGACCGAGCGGGGCAGCGCCACCGCGGCATACCGCTCCGGACCCACGCCCCGCTCGACGAGCCGGCGGGCGAGCCGGTTGGCGCGCTGGTTCAACTCGCGGTAGGTGAGGGCGGTTTCACCGTGTTCGACGGCGACCGCGTCGGGGGTGCGCCTTACCTGTTCCTCGAAGAGCCGCGAAAGGGTCGCGTCGGTCACCGGGCGCGCGGTGTCGTTCCACTGGTCCAGCAGGCGGGTGCGCTCGACCGGGTCGAGGACATTGAGGTCACCGGTGACGCAGCCGGAGTCGGCCGCTGCGCGCTCCAGCAGTCGTACCAGGCGGGCGGCCAGGTCCTTGGCCGTCGCCTCCTCGAAGAGGTCGGTGGCGTAGACGAGGCCGCCGGTGATGCCGTCGGGGGTGCCGTCGGCCGCGTGGTGCTCGTGCAGGCTGAAGGTGAGGTCGAACTTCGCCGTTCCGGCGCTGAGGTCCTCGACCTCGGTGGTCAGTCCGGGCAGCGCCGGGGCGGCGCCGGCGTTGTTCTGCAGGACGAGCATCACCTGGAACAACGGGCTGTAGGCCAGCGAGCGGCTCGGGTTGACGACCTCCACCAGCCGTTCGAAGGGCACGTCCTGGTGGGCGAACGCCGCGAGGTCCGTCTCCCGCACCCGCTCCAGGAGCTCACGGAAGCTCGGATCACCCGAGGTGTCCGTACGCAGCACCAGCGTGTTCACGAAGAACCCGACAAGGTCCTCCAGGTCCTCGTCCTGGCGCCCGGCCACCGCCGTGCCGATCGGGATGTCCGTTCCGGCACCCATGCGGGAGAGCAGCGCCGCGAGCCCGGCCTGCAACACCATGTACATGGTGGCGTTGGCACTGCGGGCGAGCTCGGCGAGAGCGCGGTGTGTCCCGGCGCCGAGCCGCACGTCGACCGAGCGTCCCCGGTGGGTGGCGACGGCCGGACGCGGGCGGTCCAGAGGTAGTTCGGTCAGCTCGGGCAGCCCGGCCAACTGCTCACGCCAGTAACGCG
The DNA here is from genome assembly GCF_000720485.1 of Streptomyces ochraceiscleroticus. Taxonomy (GTDB): domain Bacteria; phylum Actinomycetota; class Actinomycetes; order Streptomycetales; family Streptomycetaceae; genus Streptomyces; species Streptomyces ochraceiscleroticus. The sequence goes on from NZ_JOAX01000021.1 coordinate 174,939, forward strand.
ACTGCCGCGACAGCAAGCTCTCCGGATCGTCCTCGGAACCCAGCACCTCCTGCTGCCACAATGCGAAATCCGCGTACTGCACCGGCAACGGCTCCCACTCCGGAGCCTCGCCCTTGATGCGTGCCGCGTACGCCCGCGACAGATCCCGCAGCAACGGGCCGATGGACCAGCCGTCGGCGACGACGTGATGCATCAGCACGAGCAGAACGTGCTGCTCAGGGCCCGCGCGGAACAGTGTCACGCGTACCGGTACCTCGGTATCGAGAGCGAAGCCGTGCTGCGCTGCCTCCGCCAGCGACGACTCCAGCTCCCCCTCCGGCACCTCCACCACCACCGGCCGCACAGCCGCCTCCGCCACCGGAAGGATCCGCTGCCGCGGCACCCCCTCCACCTCCGGAAACACGGTCCGAAGGCTCTCGTGCCGACCCACCACATCACCCAACGCCGCCTCCAGAGCGGCAACATCCAACGCACCGCTCAACCGCAAAGCCAACGGCACGTTGTACGTGGCGCCGGGGCCGTTCAGGCGGTACAGGAACCACAGCCGCTGCTGGGTGTAAGAAAGCGGAATCACGATGTCTCCTCAGTCCTCTTCCTCGGCCGCAGCTTTGGCCGTGCCGGCGCGGCGTCCGCGAGCCGGCCCACCAGGGTTTCCACGGTTGGGTTTTCGAACAGCGTGCGGAGGGCGACCTCGGCGCCGAAGGCGGAGCGGATCCGGCTGATCAGCCGGGTGGCCAGCAGCGAATGCCCACCGAGCTCGAAGAAGCTCTGATCGGCACCGACTTCGGCCACTCCCAGCACCTCGGCGAACAGACCGCAGAGAATCTCCTCCTGCGGGGTGCGCGGGGCCCGTCCGGCGCTCTCCCACGCCGGCGCCGGCAGCGCCTTGTGGTCGAGCTTGCCGTTCGGCGTCAGCGGCAGCCCCTCCAGTACCACGAACGCCGACGGCACCATGTACTCCGGCAGCCGTTCGGCCGCCCGGGCCCGCAACGCAGCGACATCCGCGTCACCGACCACGTACGCCACTACGCGCCGGTCGCCGGGGCGGTCCTCGCGCACGACCACGGCCACCTGCCGGACGCCCGGGCCGGACGCCAACACCGCCTCGACCTCTCCCAGTTCAATCCGGAACCCCCGCACCTTCACCTGGTCATCGGCCCGGCCCACGAACTCCAACGCACCCGACCGGTTCCACCGCACCACATCACCCGTGCGATACATCCGCGTCCCCGCCGGCCCGAACGGATCCGCAACGAACCGGCCCGCGGTCAGGCCCGGACGCCGCAGATAGCCACGCGCCAGACCGGCCCCCGCCACATACAACTCCCCCGCCACACCCACCGGCACCGGAGACAACCGCTCGTCCAGTACGTAGGCGGTGGTGTTGGCCATCGGGCCGCCGATGGGCGGCACACCGGGATAGTCGTAAGGGGTGCGGACCGGGTGGCAGGTGGCGAAGGTCGTGGTCTCGGTGGGGCCGTACACATGGATGACGGTGGTACCGGGGCACCGCTCGGCCACCCTGCGCAGGGCAGCGGGCGAGCCCGCCTCGCCACCGGTCCACACCTCGCGGAGGGCGGCCAGCGGGTCGCCGTCCTCCTCGGCGAGCAGGTTGAACAGGGCCGTGGTGAAGAAGGCCGCGGTGAGGCCGGCCCCGGCGAGCAGCCCGCGCAGCGCGGGCACATCCAGCTCTCCGGGCGGCGCGAGGACGACCTCGCCGCCCGACAGCAGCGGCACCCACAGCTCGTACGTCGAGGCGTCGAAGGCCAGCGGGGAGTGGAGCAGGACCCGGCGGTGCGCGCCGCCCGCGAAGACCGGGTCCGCCGCGAGGGCCGCGACGCCGCCGTGGGTCGCGGCCACGCCCTTGGGGACTCCGGTGGAGCCGGAGGTGAACATGGCGTAGGCGAGCTGTCCGGGAGGGACGGCCAGACCCGGGTCGTGGTCCGGGCCGTCACTCGCGTCGACGCCCTCCTCGGCGCCCTCATCGGCAGTGAGTACGGTCATTCCCTCCGGGAACAGCCGTGCCCGGTCGCGGGCGGTGCCGTCGACGACGGCGTGGGCGGCCCCGCTCTGTTCGAGGATCATCCGGAGGCGCGAGACCGGGTGGCAGGGGTCGAGCGGGACGTACATCCCGCCTGCCTTGAGCACACCGAGGATGGCGACCACGGCGTCGAACGACCGCTCCTGGAGCAGCGCCACCGGGGTCTCGGGGCCGACGCCCTCGGCGATGAGCCGGTGGGCGAGCCGGTTGGCCTGCCGGTCGAGCTCCCCGTAGCTGAGCGTCCGGTCGCCGCTGCGCAGCGCGGGCGCGTCCGGGGTGCGGGCGGCCCGGTCCCGGAAGAGGTCGGTGAGGGAGCCGTGCGGAAGGGGTGCCCGGGTGTCGTTCCACTCATGCAGGAGGGTGCGGCGCTCGTCGTCGGGCAGTACGGGCAGGTCGGCGAGGGGCCGGTCGGGGGCGGCGACCGCCGCATCGAGGATCCGGACCAGCCGGTCGGCGAGGCTCTGGGCCGTCTCGCGGTCGAAGAGGTCGACGGCGTAGCCGAGGCTGCCGGCGATGCCGTCCTCGCCCTCCGTCACGCTGACGGTGAGGTCGAACTTGGCCGCTCCGGCGCTGAGGTCCTCGGCCTCGGTGACCAGCCCCGGCAGGGCGGGTCCGGCCGTGCCGTCCTGGAGTACCAGCATCACCTGGAAGAGGGGGTGGTGCGCGAGCGACCGGACCGGGTTGAGCACCTCGACGAGGCGCTCAAAGGGCACATCCTGGTGGGCGTACGCCTCCAGGTCCGTGGCGCGGACCCGCTCCAGCAGCTCGCGGAAGCCCGGGTTGCCGGAGGTGTCGGTGCGCAGCACCAGCGTGTTGACGAAGAATCCGACGAGGTCGTCCAGCGCCTCGTCCTGGCGCCCGGCCACCGCCGTGCCGATCGGGATGTCGGTTCCTGCGCCCATGCCGGAGAGCAGCGCCGCGAGCCCGGCCTGCAGGACCATGAAGACGGTGGTGCCGGTCTCGCGGGTCAGTGCGGTGATCGCGCGGTGGGTGTCCTGGCCGAGGTCGAAGAAGATCCGCTCGCCGCGGTGGGAGGCGGCGGCCGGGCGGGGGCGGTCGAGCGGCAGCTCGGTGACCTCCGCCAGTCCGGCGAGGCGTTCGGTCCAGTACGCGGTCTGCCGGGCGAGCAGCCCGTCGGGGTCGTCGGGGGTGCCGAGCAGCTGCCGCTGCCAGAGCGTGTAGTCGGCGTACTGCACCGGCAACGGCTCCCATTCCGGGGCCGCGCCCTTGATACGTGCCGCATACGCCCGCGACAGATCCCGCAACAGCGGGCCCGTCGACCAGCCGTCGGCCACGATGTGGTGCATCAGTACCAGCAGTACGTGCTGCTCAGGGCCGGTACGGAACAGTGTCACCCGCACCGGCACCTCGGTGTCGAGAGCGAAGCCGTGCCGCGCCGCCTCCGCCAGCGAGGTATCCAACTCGCTCTCCGACAGCTCTACCACCACCAGCCGCGGGGCACCCGTCGTGATCTGCTGCCGCGGCACCCCCTCCACCTCCGGAAACACCGTCCGAAGGCTCTCGTGCCGCTCCACCACATCGCCCAACGCCGCCTCCAGAGCGGCCACATCCAACGCACCGCTCGACCGCAGAGCCAACGGGATGTTGTAGGTGGCAGTGGGGCCCTCCAGGCGGCTCAGGAACCACAGTCGCTGCTGGGCGTGCGAGAGCGGGAGGAGGCCGGGGCGCGGCTGCGGTTCCAGCCGCGGCCGCGCCGCAGCACTGCCCTGCTGACCGTCCGTTGCGCGCTCCCGCTCCGCGCTGTCGAGGTGCGCGGCCATGCCCGCCACCGTCGGCGCCTCGAAGAGCGCGCGGAGGGAGAGGTCCACGTCGAAGGCGGCGCGGATCCGGCTGATCAGCCGGGTGGCGAGCAGCGAATGCCCGCCCAGGTCGAAGAAGTTGGCGTCCGTGCCGATCCGGCCGAGGCCGAGTACATCGGCGAACAGCCCGCACAGGATTTCCTCGCGCGGGGTCCTGGGCGCCGGGCCCGCCATGGCCGGCTCGGCCCCCGGAGCCGGCAGTGCCGCGCGGTCCAGCTTCCGGTTGGCGGTCAGCGGGAATTCGGGCAGCAGCACCACGGCTGCCGGAACCATGTAGTCGGGCAGCCGCTCGGCGGCGTAGGAGCGTACGGCGTCCGGGGTGAGGGCGGGGGACGCGGGGACGGCGTAGGCGACGATGCGCTTGTCGCCCGGCTGATCCTCGCGCACCACGACCGCTGCCTGCTGGATGTCGGGATGGGCTCCGAGTACCGACTCGATCTCGCCCAGTTCGATGCGGAAGCCCCGCACCTTCACCTGGTGGTCCACCCTGCTGATGAATTCCAGCAGCCCCGAGCGGTTCCAGCGGGCCAGGTCGCCCGAGCGGTACATCCGCGCCCCGGGCGGTCCGAACGGGTCCGCCACGAAGCGGGCCGCGGTCAGCTCCGGGCGGCCGTGGTAGCCGCGGGTGACCAGGTCGCCCGCGATGTAGAGCTCGCCGGGGACCCCGGCGGGCACTGGCTGCAGCCGGGCGTCGAGTACGTACATCCGGGTGTTCCAGACGGGCCGGCCGATGGTGATCACACCGGCCGGTACGGTGTCGCCCGGGGCGATGCGGTACTCGGTGCAGCCGACCGTGGTCTCCGTCGGGCCGTATTCGTTGATCACGGTGGCACCGGGGTGCCGGGCCCGCCACTCGTCGAGCACCTCACCCATCAACGACTCGCCGCCGAGGACGAGTTGGCCGGACGGCGAGAAGTTCTCGTGGAGTTCGATGAGCAGCGGCAGGTGGCTGGGGGTGGCCTTGACGAAGGCCGGCCGGGCGCCGTCGGGGATGGCGTCGGCCGGGGTGTTGCCGTCCAGCTCCACCAGCCGGACGGTGCCGCCCGAGATGAGCGGGGCGAAGAGGCCGGTCACTGTCAGGTCGAAGGAGACCGGGGAATGCACCAGGGCGCGCCCGGACACACTGTCGTAGGCATGGCAGGCCCAGGCGAGGTAGCTGACCAGCGAGCGGTGTTCGACCATGACGCCCTTGGGGCGGCCGGTGGAGCCCGAGGTAAAGATCGCGAATGCGGCGTGTGCGGGGGTCAGCGGCGCCGTCCGGTCGGCATCGGTGAGGTTCCCCGCGTCGAGGTCCGTCAGGCTCTTCGCCGTCTCCGGGTCGTCGAGCACCATCCGGGGTGCCGAGGCGGGCAGTTCACCGGCGAGTGCCGAGGTGGTGACGACGGCGACCGGCGCGATGTCGCCGAGCATGAAGGCAATGCGTTCGGCGGGGTACGACAGGTCGAGGGGCAGATAGGCGCCGCCCGCCTTGCCCACCGCGAGCAGCGTGGCGACCAGGTCGACCGAGCGGGGCAGGGCGACCGCGGCGTACCGCTCGGGGCCGACTCCGTAGGTGACGAGGGACCGGGCGATGCGGTTGGCGCGCTCGTTGAGCTCCTGGTACGTCAGGGTGGTGCCATCGTGCTCCACGGCGATGGCGTCCGGCGTGCGGTGTGCCTGGGCTTCGAACAGTGCGGGCAGTGTGGTCTGGGGCACCGGGTGCGCGGTGTCGTTCCACTCGTGCAGCAGCCGGGTGCGCTCGGCCGGGTCGAGGATGTCCAGACCGCTGAGGGCCCGGTCGGGGTCGGCGGTGGCGGACTCCAGCAGCCGTACGAGGCGGTCGGCCAGCGCCCGGGCGCTCTCGGGGTGGAAGAGGTCGGTCGCGTACTCCAGGGTGCCGTCGAGGCCGGCGGGCGCGCCGTCGGGGCCGGTCCGCTCCTGGAAGACGAACGACAGGTCGACCTTGGCGGATTCCTTGTCGACGGTGCTGACCTCGGCCGTCAGGCCCAGCAGCCGGAAGTCGGCGCGGTCGCTGCCCTGGAAGGTCAGCATGGTCTGGAACAACGGGTGGTAGGCCAGCGAGCGGCCGGGGTTGAGGTGCTCCACCAGACGGTCGAGGGGGACGTCCTGGTGGGCGAAGTCGCCGAGGTCGTCGCGGCGCACCCGGCCGAGCAGTTCCCGGAAGGTGGGGTCCCCCGAGGTGTCCGTGCGCAGGCACAGGGTGTTGGCAAAACAGCCGATGAGGTCGTCCAGCGCCTCGTCCCCGCGGCCGGTCACCGCGGTGCCGATGGGGATGTCGGTGCCCGCGCCGAGGCGGGTGAACAGGGCGGCCATGCCCGCCTGGACGGCCATGAAGACGGTGGTGCCCATGCGGCGCGCGAGTGCGGTGACCCGCTGGTGCAGCGCGTCGTCGAGGGTGAAGCGGACCAGTCCGCCACGGCCGGCGGCGACGGCGGGCCGGGGCCGGTCCGTAGGCAGTTCGAGCACCTCGGGAAGACCGGCCAGCCGCCGCTCCCAGTAACGGAGCCCGTCGTCCGGTGTCTCCTGGACACTGTGGGTGTTCCCCGGCTCCGCGTCCGGTGTCTCGTGGCCGTCGTCCGTGTCCCCCGGAACCGCCTCCGGGGTGGCCAGTTGCCACAGGGTGTAGTCGGCGTACTGGACGGGCAGCGGCCGCCAGTCGGGCGCTGCGCCGCCGAGGCGTGCGGCGTAGGCCGCCGACAGGTCACGGCTGAGCGGGCCGAGCGAGCCGCCGTCGGTCGCGATGTGATGCAGCAGCAGAAGCAGTACGTGGCGGTCCTCGCCGACCCTGAAGAGCACGGCCCGCAGCGGCGCTTCGGCGGCGAGGTCGAACCGGTACTGGGCGACCCTGGTCACCTCACCGTCGAGCCCGCTCTCCGCAACGGACACGACCGGGACCTCGGGCCGCACCTCGTGGGCGGGCAACACCTGCTGGTACGGCTCGCCATCGGCCTGGCGATAGACGGTGCGCAGCACTTCGTGACGGTCGGTCAGGTCGGCGAGGGCGGCGCGCAGGGCCGCCCTGTCGAGGGGGCCGGAGAGGCGGAGGGTGAGCGCGACGTTGTACGAGGTACCGGTCTCCTCCAGCTCATGGAGGAACCACAGCCGGCGCTGGGCGGCGGACAGCGGCAGGCGCTCCGGGCGCCGGGCGGGGGCGAGCCGGGGGCGGCCGGCACCGGCGTCGTCGAGGCGGGCGGCCAGCGCGGCGGGGGTGGGGGCGTCGAAGACCGCGTTGACCGGGATGCTCACGCCCAGCAGCCGGCGGATGCGGTTGATCAGACGGGTGGCCTTCAGCGAGTGGCCGCCGAGCGCGAAGAAGTCGTCGTCGGCGTGGACCCGGTCAGCCCCGAGCACCTCGGCGAACAGCCCGCACAGGATCTCCTCGCGCGCGGTCCTGGGCGCCTGTCCCGCGGCGGCCGGACCGTTGGCCGCGGAACCGGCCGCGGAGTCGGTCTGGGAATCGGCCTCGGAATCGGTCCCGGCGGCAAGGGCGGCTCTGTCGATCTTGCCATTGGGGGTCAGCGGAAGCGCGGCGGCGAGCGCGATCCTGGCCGGTACCGCATGTGCGGGGAGCCGTGCCGCGACGAAGTCCCGTACGTCGCCGGCCTGCGGGGCGGCTCCCGGGGCCGCGACCACATGGCCGGTCAGGACCTCGTCGCGGCAGACGACCGCGGCCTGGACAATGCCCGGGAAGTCCCGCAGCGCGGCCTCGACCTCCGCGGGCTCCACCCGGAAGCCGCGAACGGTGAGCTGGTCGTCCAGGCGCCCGAGGTACTCCAGGGTGCCGTCGGAACGGGGGCGTACGTGGTCGCCGGTGCGGTAGGCACGCACGGCGTCCCGGCCTTCGGGGGCCGCGCTTCCGGAGTCGAAGCCGGACTCGTGCTGGTCGAGGTAGTGGGTGAGGTAGCGGCTCCGTACCACCAGTTCGCCGTCCGCGGCGGCCTCGCCGGCCGGGGTGAGGGTGCCGTCCGGGGCGCGCACCAGCAGTTCGACGCCGTCGATGCCCGGACCGATCGGCACGGCGGCGCCCCGCGGTGCGCATGGCCGGTGGCCGTCCGGATCCCGCGGCGCGAACGGCCGGTGGCCGTCGGGGTCCCGGGCGGTCAGGACCGAGACGGCCTGGGGGGTCTCGGTGGTGCCGTACATGTTGAGCACCCGGCTCTGCGGGGCCGCGGCCGCCCAGGAGTCGACGAGGCGCCAGGTCGCCGCCTCGCCACCGAAGCCGGTCAGCCGCAGCGCGGGCCAGCCGCCCGCGGGGGCGCTGTCGGCCAGCGCGTCCGCGAGGCCCGGGGTGAGGTGGGCGACGGTGACGGACTCGTCGGCGAGCCACTGTGCCACCTTCGTGGCCTCCCGTACCTCCGCGTCGGGGAAGCAGGCTGTGCCACCGGCCCACAGGGGGGTGAACAGGTCGCGCAGCAAGGGGTCGTGGCCGAGCCCTGACAGGACGGCGAAGCGGTCGTCGGGACCGAGGCCGAAGGCCGTGGCGTACCAGTCGAGGAAGTGCTCGACCGGTTCCCAGGTACCCCGGACCGCGCGGGGGCGCCCGGTGGTGCCCGAGGTGAAGACCAGGTAGGCGGTGCGCGCGGGGTCCTGAACGTCCGCCGGTTCCGCCGTACTCCGGCTCGTACCGCGCGCCTCCCGCGCCTCGTGCGCACACGCGTCCAGCACCGGACCGTCGACCAGTCCTGCCGGGGGCCCGGCGGGGTCGCAGGAGATCCAGGCCGACGGCCGGGCCTGCGCCACGTACTGCCGGAGCCGCTCCGCCGGGTATGCCGCGTCCAGCACGGTGAAGGCCGCGCCCGCCTTCGCCACCGCGGTCAGCGCCAGAGCCAGTGCGGGGGTGCGCTGCGCGTACACGGCCACCGTGCTGCCGGCGGTCACTCCCAGCCCGCGCAGCCGTCCGGCCAGCCGGTCCGTCTCCGCCGCGAACTCCCGGTAGGTCCAGCGGACTCCGGAACCGGTGACCGCGATGCGGTCCGGCGTGCGGACGGCATGTCCTGCCAGGCGCTCCAGCAGACCGGCCCGCACCGTCCTTCCCTCCGAACCCTCCGAACGCTCCGAAGGTGAGAAGTTCCGCACCGCCATACCTGCCATGGATCCGACTCCTCGATTCGCCTTCCGGCGGTCCGCTCGCCGCTGGCATTGGTCCTGAACCAACACCTGGACAAGCAAGGTATGGAGCGGCCATTTCGGAGCTGTATTGAAGTCCTTTCGGTGTTTACGGCGGGCTGCCGGCAACGGCAATAAGTCACCGATAAGCGGGCCTTGTAATGTCCGGGCGCCGGGTGTGCCGAGGTGCGTGCATGCCCGCGCTGTTCCGCGAAGGCCGTCCCCGGACCCGGAGGTACCTGCAATGAGCCCCGTCGATGCCGTTGCCGGCACGTCCTGGCTGCGCAGCCTGCGCCGGGTGCCGAATCCCCGCGTGCGGCTCGTGTGCTTTCCGCACGCCGGCGGCGCCGCCAGTTTCTTCCGCGAATGGCCGCAGTGGCTCGCCCCGGACATCGACGTTCTCGCCGTGTGCTATCCCGGCCGCGAGGACCGCATCGGCGAATCCTGTGCGCGCGACATGGCGGAACTCGCCGGGCCCCTCACGGACGCCGTCGCGCCGCTCCTGACCGGGCCGACGGCATTCTTCGGGCACAGCATGGGGGCCTCGGTGGCATACGAAGTCGCGCGGCGGCTGGCGGACAGCGGCCGGCCCGGCCCGGACATGCTGCTGGTCTCGGGGCGCGCGGCCCCGCACCGGCTGCGCGCTTCCGATCTGGGTTCCCGGCCCGACGATGAACTGCTGTCCGACGTGCGCCGCCGCGGCGGGCCGCTGGCCGCGGCCCTGGACATCCCGGACCTGCTCGATCTGGTCCTGCCCTCGATCCGGGCCGATTACCGGCTGGTGGACTCCTACGCCACGCAGGCGACGCTGCGCCCGCTCCCGGTGGCCCTCACCGCGTATTACGGCGAGGACGACGTCGACAACCCCACGGAGTCCGTACTGGCCTGGGCCGATGTGAGCCCCGGACGGTTCGCGGCCCGCGCGTTCCCCGGCGGCCATTTCTTCCTCGTCCCGCACGCCGCCGACGTGGTGGGCGACATCGACACCCGCCTCGCCGAACTGGCGGCCGCACGGTGACCGTGAACGTGTACGCGGGCACCGGCCCGTGCACCGGTGCGGAGATCCTGGCCGCCACCGACGACCTGTGGACCAGGAGCGTCATCGGCCCGTCGTGGACCGGGCCGGGCCGGCTGCTGCCCGGCGCCGTCTGCTACGGCACCGGCACCCCGGACGAGCCGGACGGCAGCCTCACCGCGATCGGCGATCCGCACGCCGTCGCGGAGCTGGTCGCTCGTGTCCTCGCGGACCGCGCCGAGCCCCCGTACCTCGTCACGGTGCCCCGCGGAACCGAGGTGCCGGGAGCCCAAAGCACCGCGCAGGAGTGGGAGTTGTTGGCCCTGCACGATGCGCCGCCGCCGCAGCCCGCCGAGGAGCGGGTGGTGCCGGTGACCATGGAGGCAGGCGCGGAGATCACCGCGCTCCTCACCGCGGCCAGCCCCGAGCACTCCGTACGCCCCGGCGCCCCCGAAGCCGAACTGTGGGCGGGCATCCGCAACCCGGACGGCACGCTGATCGCCGTAGGAGCCATGGTGCGCAAACCGGGCACGGCCCTGCGCTCCCTCGCATCGATCGCCACCGCTCCCGCGCACCGGGGCCGAGGGCTGGCGGCGGCGGTCACCGCGCAACTGGCACGCCGGGCACTGCAACGCGACCCGTCCTGCTGCGTCCTGGCCCTCGACTCCACCAACCACAACGCACGCCGCGTCTACCACCGCCTGGGCTTCCGCACGGTCCAGGAATTCACCACCGTGGAGTTCGACACCTGGTGAGGTACCGGCCCTCAGGCGCCGACGTGCGGTGCCCAGCCTGAGGTACATCACCCCCGCCGCGGCCAGGGAGACGGCCGAGGAGGCCGCCCGACCGACGATCAGCGGGCCACCCGCTGAGGGGCCGGCCCCCCCCGGGGGGGCGACGGACCTGCCACCTGATCATGACCGTCCACCTCCCGCCCGGCCCGGGCTCCCCAACCTGACCCGACTGCTTGCTCAGGTTGGACCACCGAACCCCTGGGCCCGAGGCACCGGAGAGCACCCGTGAAGATCTCCCCCGAGGGGACCGAGCTGCTGCTCGAGCCCTCCGGCCACCCCGCAGTGCAGCCGTACAAGACGGCGCTGGTCAAGGACGGCATCCCGGCCACCTCCTTCGCCGTGGACGACGTACAGGCGGAGTACGACCGGCTGCGCGGGCTCGGGGTGCGGTTCTCCCAGGAGCCGGTGGACATGGGCACGGTCACCACCGCGGTCCTGGACGACACCTGCGGCAACCTGATCCAGATCGTGCACATGAAGCAGGACACCCGGTCCGGGCCCCGAGTCACTCGAACGAGGCGATGCCGGTGTCCAGATCGGTTTCGTAGCCGGCGGCGAAGGCGAGCCGGTAGGCGTCGTCGCCGAGGGCGGCGCGGGTCTGCTGTTCGCAGGCTTCGCGGGCGGCGACCCATTCGCGGATGCCTGCCTGGCGCCGGCCGAGGGTGTCCCAGATCTGCTGGGCCAGTCCGAGCAGGTACGCGGCCTGCGTGTCCTGGCCGTCGGCGGCCGAGGCCCGGGCCAGCACGTCCAGGGCCATGGCGGTGCCATGGCTGTCGTGCAGCCGGCGCTTCATCTCCAGGAGGGACCTGGCGTGCTGCTGCGCGGCCGCCGGCCGCCCGCGCGCCAGCTCGGCCTGAGCGCGGAAAAGATCGCCCCAGGCGCGAAGACAGCGCTCGCCGAGCAGGTCGCAGACGACGGTCAACTCGTCCAGCACGGCCCTGGCTTCCTCGATGCGCCCCATGATGATGAATGCGTGGCAGTCGCTCATCAGCGCCATCAGGGTGAGGAAGGTGGGCAGTTCCCCGCGTCGTCGCGGAGCGAGCAGCTTCTCGGCCGAGGACATCACCTGTACCAGGTCACCTCGCAGGACGGCCGGCTACATGGCCAGGGCCGCCGCAAAGAGCGATTCGGCTTCGCCGAACTGCCCGGCCTCGGCGGCGCACTCGGCGGCCAGGGCCTCGATACCGGTCACATCCCCCAAGGGCATCAGCGTCAAGCCGCATGCGTGCAGAGCCCGGATACGGGCCGGGGTCGGCGGCCAGGGCCCGTTCCAGGTAGTGCTTCCCTTCTTTGGGGAAGCCGCAGCCGTGCCAGAGGAACCACAGCGCCCCGGCCAGTTCCAGCGCGGTGCGGCCCTCCGACTCGGCCAGCGTGAACTCCAGGGCGGCACGCAGATCGTCGTGCTCGGCGTTCATCCGGTCGCTCCAGGCGAACTGGTCGGGCCCGGTCCAGGCGGCGTCCCCGGCCCGGGCCAGCCGCAGGTAGTGGTCCCCGTGCCGGCGCCGCAGCGCGTCCTCTTCACCCAGGCGGCGCAGCCATCCGGCGCCGTATTCGCGGAGGGTGTCCAGCATCCGGTAGCGCTCCCCGCCGCCGGTCGGCGCCCAGATCAGGATCGATTTGTCCACCAGGGCGCTCAACAGGGCGGGGATCTCCTCGGCCGGCAGCCGGCCGTCGGCACACACGGCACGGGCCGTCTCGGCGTCGAAGGTGCCGGCGAAGACGGACAGCCGCGCCCACAGCAGCCGCTCCGCAGGGGCGCACAGTTCGTGGCTCCAGCCGATGGCGGTACGCAGCGCCTGATGCCATGGGGGTACGGCGTCGGTCCTGATGCACTCGGTGTCGCCGAGGACGGCGAAGCGGTCCTCCAGCCGTGCGGTCAGCTCCTGTACGGGCAGCTCGCGCAGCCGGGCCGCGGCCAGTTCCATGGCCAGCGGCAGGCCCTCCAGGCGGCGACACAGCCCCAGTACGTCGGCCCGGTTGTCGTCGGTGACACTGAAGCCGGGCACGCTCTCGGCGGCCCGCTCGGCCAGCAGCGTCACCGCGTCCGCCTCGCCGGCCGCCGGGTCGTCGGTCACCGGCACGGGCAACGGGTCGACCGTCAGCACTTGCTCACCGGTGACGCTCAGGACGCGGCGGCTGGTGGCCAGGATCCGCAGGCCGGGTGCGGCCCGCAGCAGCGCCTCGACGGCCATCGCGCAGACGTCGGTCAGGTGCTCGCACGTGTCCAGGACGAGCAGCGTTTCCCGGTCGGCGAGATAGTCGGCGAGTACGTCGATCACGGGCCGGGTGGTCTGGTCGACCAGCGGCAGTGCGTCGGCGATGGTGTGCGCCAGCAGAGCGCCCTCGCTCAGCGGCGACAACTCCACCAGCCAGGCGCCGTCCCGCAACCGAGGCTGGAGCTCCGCCGCGACAGCCCGGGCGAGCCGGGTCTTGCCGACTCCGCCCACGCCGGCGAGGGTCACCAGCCGGGAACGCTCGCACAGTTCCCGTAGGGCTTTCAGTTCCGCCCTGCGGCCGATCAGCCGTGTCGTCTCCGCAGGCAGATTTCCGAGCCGTTTCCCGCCCCGCAGCCGCTCCGTCGTCATTGCGCCGTGCGCCCCGTACATGTGCCGTTCCCTGTGGTGAACAGCAGTGTGCCAGCCTCCCGCACGGAGGGATGGCCAATGCCCGAACGCGAGGACGGGCTCAGCCGTCGAGCAGCGACCGCGCCGTGGCGTGGTCCGTGATGAGGACGTCGATGAGGCCGCCGCGGAGGGCGCCTCGGATGGCGTCGCGCTTGCGGCGCCCACCGGCGATGCCCACGGTGCGCGGGACGGCGCGGAGTTGGTCGGTGGTGATGCCCACGACCCGGTCGTCCAGCGGGGAGTTCATCGGAGCCCCGTGGGCGTCGTAGAAGTGCAGGCACACATCGCCCACCGCACCCTGCCGCTCCAAGGACTTGAGCTCGTCGGGCGAGTACGCGTTGCCGCTCTGCGCGAGGGTGCTGGAGGGCTCCACCTCGCCGATGCCCACGAGGGCGAGGGTGAGGTGGTCCAGGAGCTCCAACGTCGAGGCGGTGAAGGGGTCTTCGCGCAGGGCGCGGGCGCTCTCGGCGGAGCCGGCGAGGCCGGGGGCGGTGAGGTAGACGGCTTCGCCGCGGACGAGATCGGCGAGGCGCCCGGTAAGGCGTGAGGCGTGGCCGGAGGCGGCGGGGTCACCGACGCCGCCCACTGCCTGGACGATGCGCACATCGCGCAGGCCCGGCACCGGCTGCATGGCGTCGACCGTCTCCAGCAGCGTGGCGCTCCAGGAGGAGAGGCCGACCACGTCGCCCGAGCGCAGGGTGGTTTCCAGGTAGTACGCGGCAGCCGCGCCGAGGTCTGCCATCAGGCTCTTCTCGTCCTCGGGGTCGGTGTCGACGACGAGTGCGAGCTTGACGCCGTACTGCTGCTGCAGCGCGTCTTCCAGGTCGGGGTTGGTGCCGGGCGCGGGCGCGACGGTGATGCGCACGATGCCCTGCTGCTGGGCCTTCTTCAGCAGGCGCGAGACCTTCGCCTGGGACAGGTCCAGCCGGGCCGCGATCTCGGGCTGCCGGACGCCCTCCGTGTAGTACATGCGCGCTACACGGGTCATCACCCGCAGCTCTTCGCGAGAACTCATCGGCCTTCCTTTCCCGCAGCGCCGCCCACCGGGCGCTGATCGACTACGGCAACGGTACGGGAGTCACCTCGCCCCCCATCAGGGGGTTGACGGCCCGAGGGCGCAGGGTTTTACTGCTGCTGAATAGAAACTCTAGCCTGAATAGGTATTCACATGCCACTCGTTGCAGTGCCCGGAGCGACCTCCCGGCTCCGCGCCACACGGCAGGCGCTCCGCGCCGCCACCGCCGAGGACAGGGCTCGTTCGCTGCGTGACGCCGCCGCGGCGATCCGGCGCCGGAACCTGGAGATGATCAGCCGGGCCGGCCAGGGCCACATCGGCGGCGACTTCTCCGCGACCGACGTCCTCGCCGTGCTGTACACGGCCGTGCTCGACCTCGACCCGGAGCACCCCGAGGCGCCCGAGCGCGACCGGTACATCCAGAGCAAGGGCCACGCCTCCGGTGCCCTGTACGCCACGCTCGCGTACGCGGGCTTCTTCGCCGACGCCGAGCTGGACACGTACATGGAGCCGCTGTCCGCGCTCAACGGCCACCCCAACCGGCGCAAGATCCCCGGCGTGGAGACCAACACCGGGCCGCTCGGCCACGGCCTGCCCGTCGCCGTCGGCACCGCGCTCGCCGCCCAGCTCGACGGCTCGGCCCGCCGTACGGTCGTCCTCACCGGCGACGGCGAGCTGCAGGAGGGCAGCAACTGGGAGGCGGCCATGTCGGCAGCGCACCACAAGCTGGCCAACCTGACCGTGATCGTCGACCGCAACCGCTTCCAGCAGGGCGCCGGCACCGAGGAGACCTCGGGCCTGGAGCCGCTGGCCGACAAGTGGGCCGCCTTCGGCTTCGCCGTCCAGCACGTGGACGGGCATGACCACGAGGCCCTCTACCAGGCACTGTCCGCCCATCCGGATGGCCCGGACGCGGACCGCCCGGTGTGTCTGATCGCCGACACCGTCAAGGGCAAGGGAGTGTCCTTCATCGAGAACCGCGCGGAGTGGCACCACAAGGTCCCCACCGCCGACCAGACCGCCGCCGCCCTCCAGGAGCTCGCACGATGACCACCGCCGCCCCCGCCCTGCACGACTGCCGCAAGGTCTTCGCGCAGACCCTCATCGAACTGGCCGAGCAGGACCCGCGCACCGTCGCCGTCTGCAACGACTCGGTCGGCTCCAGCAACCTCAAGGAGTTCGCCGGCCGCTTCCCCGAGCGGCTGATCAACGTCGGCATCGCCGAGCAGACGATGGTCGGCGCCGGTGCGGGCCTGGCCAACGGCGGCCGTATCCCGTACGTGTGCGCCGCCTCGCCCTTCCTCACCGGGCGTGCGCTGGAGCAGATCAAGGCGGATGTCGCGTACTCGCGTACCAACGTGAAGCTCTGCGCGATGAGCCCCGGCTTCGCGTACGGGCAGCTCGGCCCGACGCATCACAGCGTCGAGGACCTGGCCTGGCTGCGTACCCTCCCCGAGATGACCGTCCTGGTGCCCGCCGACCCGGCGGAGACCCGGGAGGCGCTGCTGTGGGCGCATGAGTACGACGGGCCGGTGTTCATCCGTATCGGCCGTACGGGCGTCCCGGACGTCGAGCCGCACGTGCCGTTCAAGGTCGGCAAGGCCGCGACCCTCCGCGAGGGGTCCGACCTCACCGTGATCGCCGCGGGCACCACCATTCCGGCCGCGCTGGAGGCCGCGGACAAGCTCACCGCCGCGGGTGTCAGCGCCCGCGTCCTCAACCTCTCGACCATCAAGCCGCTCGACGAGGACGCCGTGCTCGCGGCGGCCCGGGAGACCGGCCGCATCATCACCGTCGAGGAACACAACGTGCACGGCGGCCTCGGCAGCGCCGTCGCCGAGACGGTCGTCGCGCACCATCCCGTACCGATGCGGCTGCTCGGTGTCGCGGACGAGTTCACGCCCACCGGCAGCGCCGCGTTCCTCGCCGAGCACTTCGGGATCACCGCGGAGGGTGTGCTGCACGCCGCGGACGAGCTGCTCGACGCGGCCACGCCCGCTTCGGCCGGTACGCCCTCGGCCCCAGGAGCTGCGGCCTCGTGAACAGCACGCCCAAGCCCGCCACCGCCGACTGCCTGATCGCCCTCGATCAGGGCACCAGCGGCACCAAGGCCCTGCTCGTCGATGCCGCCGGGCAGGTGATCGCTACCGCGTACCGTGCGCTGGACGAGCACCGTCCGCAGCCCGGGCACGTCGAGCAGGACCCGGCCGCCATCTGGGGCGGCGTACTGGGCGTGCTCGGCGAGCTGGCCGAGGCGCGCCCCGGGGCCCGGGTCGCGGGCCTCGCGCTGAGCGTGCAGCGGGAGGCCGTCATGGCCTGGGACCCGGCCACCGGGAAGCCGCTGAGCCGGCTGATCAGCTGGCAGGACCGGCGGACCGCGGACCGATGCCGGACGCTGGCCGGGGGCCCCTTCGCCGCGCTGATCACCGAGCGCAGCGGACTGCCCGTGGACCCGATGTTCTCCGCGACGAAGGCCGCGTGGCTGCTGGACGAGCTGGACCCGGACCGGACCCGGGCCCGTGCCGGGCAGTTGCGCATCGGGACGCTGGACGCCTGGCTGCTGCGCTGCCTCACGCAGGGTACGGCCGGGCCCGCGGGCGACAGCGAGGTGACCGAGGTGGGCTGCGCCTCCCGGACGCAGTTGCTCAGCCTGGACACCGGGGACTGGGACCCCGACCTGCTGGAACTGTTCGGCGTACCGGTGCAGGCACTGCCGCGCGTGGTGCCCTCCACCGGGCCGCTCGGTCACACCCGCGGCCTGCCGATACTGCCCGACGGCGTACCGGTCGGCGCGGTGCTCGGTGACTCGCACGCCGCGCTCTTCGCGCAGAGCCAGGGGCGGCCCGGCGTGGTGAAGGCGACGTACGGCAGCGGCTCCTCGCTGATGGCACTCTGCCCGCCCGGTACGCCGACGCCGGACGGTGTCAGCCGTACCCTCGCCTGGCAGCGGGCCGGCCGGGCCCCGGAGCAGGCGCTGGAGGCCAATATCGCCTCGGCCGGTACGGCGGTGCGCTGGGCGGCCCGGCTGCTCGGCACCGACCCGGCCGGAATCGCCGAACTGGCCGCCGAGGGACGCGACGAGGACCTCTACCTCGTACCGGCCTTCCACGGCCTCGGCGCTCCGTACTGGGACCGCTCAGCACGCGCGCTGCTCATCGGCATCGGTGCCAACACGGGCCCCGCCGAGATCGCCCGCGCCGCCGTGGAGTCCCTTGCGTACCAAGTGGCGGACGCCTTCGCCCGCTTCGGGACCGCGCTCGGCGGCTCGGTGGCCGAGCTGCGGACGGACGGCGGGCCCACGGCCAATGACCGGCTGATGTCCTTCCAGGCCGAGCTGATCGGCCGGCCGGTGCGTCGCGCCGGCCGTCCCGAGATCTCCGCGCTGGGCGCCGCCCACCTTGCGGGCCTCGCCCTCGGAATGTGGGACGAAGCGGATCTCGCGTCCCTCGCGGCCGGACCCGCCCGCTTCGCCCCTACTCACGACGAGACCTGGCGGGAAGCGCGGCTGCGCGGCTGGCGTGACGCGGTCACCCGCTCGCGGGGCCCCGTCCACTGAATTCACCCTCTTAACACCCCTCACCCCCCTCACAACAAGGAAGTTGGAGGACTTACCGATGACCGAACAGCGTTATGCGGGAAAGACGGTGGTCGTCACCGGCGCCGCCCGCGGGATCGGACGCGGTATCGCCGAGCGCTTCGCCGGCGAAGGCGCCCATGTCGTACTCGCCGACCTGGACCCCGCGGTCCACGAAGCGGCCGACCACATCACCTCCGGTGGCGGCAGCGCGCTCGCCGTTCCCACCGACGTCACCGACCCGGCACAGGTCAACGCGTTGTACGAGACGGCCGAGTCGACCTTCGGCGGCGTCCATGTCTCCGTACAGAACGCCGGTGTCATCAGCATCCACCGGCTCGCCGACCTCACCGAACGGGACTGGGACCGGGTGATGGCGGTCAACACCAAGGGCGTCTTCCTCTGCGCCCAGGCCGCCGCGGCGGCCATGCGCCGCCAGAATATCCGCGGCCGGATCCTCAACGCGGCTTCCGGGCAGTCCCGGCAGGGCTTCGTCCACACCCCGCACTACGCGGCGTCCAAGTTCGGTGTCATGGGCATCACCCAGAGCCTGGCAAAGGAGCTGGCACCCGAGGGCATCACGGTCAACGCGTACGCGCCCGGCATCGTCGGCAGCGACATGTGGGACTACAACGACCGCGCCTGGGGCGAGCTGCTGGGCGACTACGGGCCCGGCGAACTGATGAAGGAGTGGGTCGCGGGCATCCCGGCCGGCCGCGCCGGCACCCCCGACGACATTGCCAACGTGCTGCTCTTCCTCGCCGGCGATGCGGCCGAGTACGTCACCGGCCAGACGATCAACATCGACGGCGGCATGTTCATGAGCTGAGGCGGCCCTTGCAGCGCGCCTCATTCACCTCTTCTCCCCCGTACGAAAGTGATCTCCCCATGAGCACTTCGAGCACCTTCTCCCCCGACGCTTTCTCCCTCAATGGCAAGTCCACCCTCGTGACGGGCGCCGGCAGCGGCATCGGACGCGGCATCGCCCTGGGATTCGCCGCCTGTGGCGCCGACGTCGCCTGTCTCGATCTCAACCTCGAGGCGGCCCGGGCCACCGCCGACGAGATCGCCGCCAAGGGCGGCCGCGCGCTCGCCGTCAGCGCCGACACCACCGACGCGGACGCGCTCGCCGCGGCGGTCGGACAGGCCGTCGATGCCCTCGGGCCGATCCGCGCGGCCGTCAACTCCGCCGGGATCGCCGGTGCGACCCCCGCCGAGGACATGGACGCGGCCGATTTCCGCAAGGTCATCGACGTCAACCTCACCGGCGTCTTCCTCAGCGCCCAGGCCGAGGCCCGGGTGATGCTCGCGCACGGTGGCGGCTCCATCGTGAACATCGCCTCGATGTCCGGAACCATCGCCAACCGCGGCCTCACCCAGGCGCACTACAACTCCTCCAAGGCCGGCGTGGTGCACCTGACCAAGAGCCTGGCCACCGAGTGGGCCCGCCGCGGCGTCCGCGTCAACGCGATCAGCCCCGGCAACACGTACACCCCGATGAACACCCGCCCCGAGATCATCGAGCGCATGGAAGCGTACGCGGGCGACACCCCGCTCGGCCGCAACGCCGAGGTCACCGACCTGGTCGGCCCGGCCGTCTTCCTCGCCTCCGACGCGGCGGCGTACTGCACCGGCGTCGACCTGATCGTCGACGGCGGCTACGTCTGCTGGTGACGCCCTACCACGTCTGCCGGTGACACCCTGCAACCGTCGCCCTCCCCCCTCTCTTCTCCCCTCCCCCTTCACCGCTCTGTCCGCAAGGAGCGCGCATGTCCCACCACTGGACCACCCGCCTCGGCCTCCCCCGTCCCCTCCTGCTGGGCTACGCCGGCCTCCTGCTCTTCATGATCGGCGACGGGGTGGAATCCAACTACCTCTCGCCGTTCCTCACCGACCGCGGATTCACCGACGGCCAGGCGGCCTCGGTCATCACCGCGTACGGCGTCGCCGCCGCCATCGCCGCCTGGTTCTCCGGCACACTGTCCGCGCTGTGGGGCCCCAAGCGCGTCATGTGGCTGGGCGCCGGCATCTGGGCCGTCTTCCAGATCGTCTTCCTCGCCGCCGCGCTGCCCACCGACAACTACACCGTCGTCCTGCTGAGTTACGCGATCCGCGGCCTCGGCTACCCCCTCTTCGCCTTCAGCTTCCTCATCTGGGTCATCGCCGTCGCGCCGGTCAAGCGCGTCGGTACGGCCATCGGCTGGTTCTGGTTCGGCTTCACCGGCGGCCTGCCCACCTTCGGCTCGCTCGTCGCCAGCGGTTCGATCCCGCTGGTCGGCGAGTACGGCACCCTGTGGGTGGCGCTGGTCATCGTCGTCGCCGGCGCCCTGGTGGCCTGCCTCGGCCTGAAGGAACCCACCGGCAGCCGCCCCATGGTCGAGAACGCCACCTTCAAGGGCCAGATGATCGGCGGTATCGACATCCTGTGGCGCAGCCCCAAGGTCGCGCTGGCCGGCATCGTCCGCATCATCAACACCGCGCCGCAGTACGGCTTCTTCGTCTTCCTCCCGATCTTCTTCACCAAAACCATCGGGCTGACGCTGCAGCAGTACCTGCTCATGGTCACGCTGATGTTCGCGGCCAACCTGCCCGCGGGCCTGATCTTCGGCGCACTGGGCGACCGGATCGGCTGGCGGCGTACGGTGACGTGGTTCGGCTGCGTGGGCTGCGCGGTCGCGACCCTCGCCATCTACTACGGGCCGATGGCGTTCAAGGACAACTTCTGGGTCGCCACGGTCTGCGCGATGTTCTGGGGCTTCATCCTCTCCGGCTTCACCCCCATCCCCGCGCTGCTGCTGTCGATGGGCCGCCCGGAGGACCGCGGCAGCGCCTTCGCCGTCTACAGCCTCGGCGCCGGCCTCGCCGCCTTCGTCGGCCCCGCCCTGGTAGCCGTCTTCCGCCCCCTCGTAGGCGTCCACGGCCTGGTCTGGGTCTTCACCCTCCTCTACCTGGCCGCGGCACTCATGTCCCACTTCCTCAAGAGCCCGTCCGACCCCCAGTACCGGGAGGACGCGATGCCCGCCCCGGCGAAGGAGAACCCACAGCCCATATCCGGCTGATCACCGGGCGCGCCGCGCCTCGGCAGGACAAGGCCGAGGCGCGGCGGCAACCGATACGGTCCGGGAAATCCGCGAGTCAGAGCCGGTCGAGGATGTCCTGGAGTTCGTCGATCTCGGCGGACTGGGTCTTGATGACGTCGGCGGCGAGCTTCTTCGCGGTGGTGTTGCGGCCGTCCTTCTGCTCGGTCTTCGCCATGCCCACGGCGCCCTTGTGGTGGGCGATCATCAGCTCCGCGAACTTCTTGTCGAACTCCGCGCCCTTCGCCGCCTTCAGTTCGGTCATGTCCTTGCCCGACATCATGCCGGGCATGTCGGAGTGGCTGGGCATGGGCGAGTCGCTGGACATGGACGAGTGCCCGGAGTGGTCCATGCCGGGCATCGACGCCTCCGGCACCTTCTCCCCCCAGCCCTTCAGCCAGCCGGACATGGTCTTGATCTCCGGGTCCTGCGCGTTCTTGATCTTCTTGGCGAGGTCCTTGATCTCATCGGAGGAGGCCCGGGCGGGCGCCAGGTCGGCCATCTCCACGGCCTGGCGGTGGTGCGGGATCATGCTCTGGGCGAAGGACACGTCGGCGTCGTTGTGCGGGCCGGCGGCCGGCGAGGCGCTCGCCGAGGACGACGTGGCGGGCGACTTCGACGCACTGTTGTGGCCGTCATGGCCGCTGCCGCCCTTGTCGTTGCTGCCACAGGCGGCCAGTATCAGGCCCGCCGCAACAGTCGTTGCGGCGAGGGCGGTACGGCGGGCGACGGAACGCGTGCGCTTCATGGTCATAGCTCCTGGATTCAGAGGATTGCAGATGAATTTCTGCAGTTTCTGGTGGTTTCTGGACGTGCCGCAGTAAGGCACCGGCCTGCTGAAGAGGCCCGGTACCTCGTGGCGTGTCTAGATCCGCAGGAGCTGTAGTTCCGCCAGTGAGGGCGGCGCCCGGCTGCCGTGCTCGCTCGTCGGCGCGGCAACACGGGGTACGTCGGCGGTTTCCGGTGGTACGAGGACGCCGGGAACCAGGTCGGGCAGTACGGGGCCGCCGGGGACGGCGCCGGACGCGCAGGTCGCGTCGGCGTGATGTACGCGGTGCGTACCGCAACCACAACCGTCGGCACCGTCGGCACAGCCGCCGTGGTGAGCGGCGAGGACCGTGGAGGCCACCGCGCCGTGGTGCTGGTGAGAAGTCGCCGCAGAAACCGCGACGGGCTCGAGGGCGTGCATGCCCAGCAGCCCCGCCAGCAGACCGAGCACGAGCAGCGCGCGCCACCGCCGGACGGGCGGCGTCGACACACGGGGCGATGTGCTCGGTACGGAACTCCTCACGCCGCCATGCTATGCCGCGGGCCGATGCCGAGACGCACCGGCGCCCCACTTCCCGCTTTGCCCGTCGCAGGCCCCGCCCGTCAGTGCTCAACCCGATGATCGCGGGGACCGCCATGGCCTTCTCCTCGGTCCGCCCGGGCACCGGCGCGTTTTGTTCCTGTACGGCAGTCCGGTGCACGACGTGTGAGTGTCATGGGGTCACAGGCTTTCCTCCGGGCCCCGAAGACCACAACACGCGGCGCAAGGCAGTAGATATTCCGCCCAATATCGCCCCACCGTTTCCCGGTTCAAGGAAATTGCTCATGTTGGACTCATGCCACACAACTTCTCATTAGCGGGCGGGGCCACCACCGCACCGATCCGGCCGTCGCGGCCATCGGCCGCTCCGGCCACCGGGCGGCTGATCGGTGTCGACCTCGCCCGCGGCCTGGCCGTACTGGGAATGTACGCCGCCCACTTGGGCCCCGATCCCTCGGTCGGCGGGTGGCTCGGCTTCCTGATGGAGACCGCCTACGGCCGGGCGTCCGCCCTGTTCGCCCTGCTCGCCGGCTTCTCCCTGATCCTCCTCACCGGCCGCCCGTATCCCAGGACCGGCCGTGCGGGCCGACAGGCGATGGGAAGGGTGGTGATCCGCGCCGCCGTCCTGTTCGCCATGGGAATCGCCCTGATCCTTCTGAACACCGAGATCGATGTGATTCTCGCCTGCTACGCGCTCCTCTTCCTTCTCGCCCTCCCGCTCCACCGGCTGCGCGCGGCATCTCTCGCCGCCATCGCCGCCGCGAGCACACTGGTGCTGCCACAGCTCTTGTACGTGGTCAACCTGTCGATCGATAACGGCAGTTGGGCCGATGCGGTCATCGCGCGTGATCCGCTGGCCGGGATCACCGACTCGGACGGTGTGCTCGACATCCTCTTCACCGGTGCTTACCCGGTCCTGACGTGGCTACCGTTCGTGATCGCGGGCATGGCGGTCGCCCGACTCGACCTCGCCAACGCGGCGATACGCGTCCGCCTCGCCCTGACCGGCTGCGCGCTGGCCGTGCTCGGCTACGGCGGTTCATGGCTGGCCCTGCACCTGGTACCGAACGCCTACGCCGCCATCGCCGCGGGGACGGACGGCCCTTCGCCCTCCTCCGCGTGGTGGTCCGAGCAGGTGGGCGAGCCCACCGACACGTTCCGCGAATGGCTGCTGGTGGCCGCTCCGCACAGCCAGACGACCCCGTCGATCCTGGGCAATGCCGGCGTCGCCCTCGCGGTGCTGGCCGGATGCCTCATCGCCGTGGACCGGCTGCCGCGCTTGCCACGCCTGGCCACACCGGTCACCGCGATCGGCATGATGTCGCTGACCAGCTATGTTCTCCACGTCGTGGCCATTTGGGCCCTGTGGGGCGAGGGGCTCCCCGGGTCCCTGCCGGCGCTGATCGGTATCTCCGTGGCCGTCATGCTGCTGGCCGTCGGGTGGACACGGCTCTTCCGGCGCGGGCCGCTGGAGTACGTGGTGTACACCGCGGTGAAGCCCGCACGTCTCATCAAGTGAAGCACCCACGACGGACGTTCCGCCCGTCCCTCGTGTGAACCGCGCGTCCTCGCGAAATCAGCACCCGGAATGCGCGGTGCCGGCCAGGAGCGCTGCGGGAGCCAAGGCCAGGGCCACGGGGAGCGCGAGGACGACGGCTGCGACGGCCAGGCTCAGGGCGGGCGCCAGTGCCTCCTGCGGCGGTGTCGCCCTGATGAGGCGGCGGATGCGCTCGGCCGGGTCGGTTCCTGTCATCGCGGGATGTCCGATTCCAGCCGTGTAGTAGTTTAGAGGGGTGGACGTCGACCTACCTGCCTCGGCGGCTTCCGATTCAGCGCCGCCTACCGCTGACATCTCCGGTGCACTCACCTCGGCGCACCGTTCCCACCCCCTGACGCTCTCCGCACGGCTCAGCCGACGGATACGTTCGACACGTCTGCCGCTCTCATCGTCGGCGCCGTCGCCCCGGTCGCACAACGCAGTCGGCTCGCAGGTAAGCACGGCGGAGGAGCCATCCCGCACGTCCGCGGCGTACACCGCGTACGCCGTGCCCACTCCTCGTCACCCTTTCGCGGTCCGCATCCCCAGGAGCACAAGGCAGGCCACCATGCAGTCACTCATCGAAAACGCCCGCGCCTTCCCGTCGAGCGTCGCGGAGCGCCGCGATGATCTCGCCGCACTCGCCGAC
>NZ_JOAX01000022.1 GCF_000720485.1 Streptomyces ochraceiscleroticus
GTACGCCTTCGTCTTCGCGGTGGCGGTCTTGACCCAGTCGGTGGTCGAGTCCAGCCGGCCCTGGGCGGCGTTCAGGTCGGCGCGGGCTTCGCGGCCCTTCTTCAGGGCCCGGTCGGCCAGGGACTGGGCACGTTCGAGCTTGGGCCAGTAGGCGGCGATGGCGTCGCCCGCCATGTCGTAGGAGGTCCGCAGCTTCCGCAGATTCCCCGGGACGCCGTCGAACTCTTCCTTGAACTTCTTCGCGGAGCGGCCGGACCACTTCAGGACGGCGTCCTCGGAGGCCATGCTGGTGATCTGCCGTAGCGCGGTACCGACGTCCTCGGCGAACTCGTGTAATTCGCGGGCGAGTTGCCGCACACGGTCCGGATCGCCGGGGGTCGGGTCCTTCTCCAGGTCCAGCACGTGCCAGTCCGTCGGCCGGTGGCCGCCCACGTCAACTCCCCCGTAACACACTCAACTGCAGCCCATGTGATGTCGCAGAGCAACCCTAACTTGCGTCACTCACAAGGGTGAAGGGAGCCTCGGTGGACCCGCAGGTCCGAGTGTTCAGCGAGACGCGAGACGCGAGACGGTCACGGTACGGCGGAGTCGTCACACAAAGCGGAACGTGGAGGTGATGGCGTCGAACATGTCGAAGAAGGAGTCCGCCAGATCCAGCACCTGGCTGCTGCCGGACACCAGCGCCACCGTGCCTTGCTGTTCGGGAACGGGAATGAAGGTCTGCATCAGCACCGCCCGCACGGTGCGCTCGTCGCCGGGGACGGTGATGTCCTCGACCCCGTGGGTCCGCGCCACGGGTCCCACCTGTGGGATCTCGACGGTGGTGACCTCGCGCCACGCGTCGCCCTCGCGCTTCGCCTTCCGGGGGCTGATCTGTTGGGCGATGAGCTGAGGATCGGTGGGCAGGATCTCACCGTCGTCGGTTTGCGCGCCGATCACCGACACGGTCACCGAGGCGGTGACGGGTGCCGCGCCGCCGAAGGACTCCGCCATGCAGCCGCAGTACAGCGCGCCGGACTGCCAGGCGTCGCGGGCGGCCTTCCGGAGAAACGAGGAGAAGACGTCCCGGTACTCGGCCAACTCCGGGCGCCGGCGAACGCGTTCGTTGACCAGTTGCCGAATGGTGTCGTCCCGCGATGCGGGTCGGATGTCGAACTCCCACCAGGACTTCGGCACCTTGATGTGGAATCCGCTGCGCTCGATGGTCTGCGCTTCGTTTCTACGGCTCATCGTCTACTCCCCTCCCGCGGCCCGATCTTGTAGCCGGGGTCGCCGCCCACCTTACGGGCGGGCGGAACCGCGGTGGCGCGGTGGTGGGTGCCTGCGCATAGGCTGGGTGTTCAGGTGACCGTGTGATTGCCCTTGCAGGGGAGGTTCTGGGTGAGCAACGACGAGGGGCGGCTGGCAATACCGCTGAGCGAGCTCGAAGGCTTCGGCGGCCGGCTGCGGTCCATCAAGGGCCGGATGAACGGCACCAAGAAGATGTTCGAGAACTACGCGGACGACATGGGCGACGACGGCGTCGTGGAGAAGATGGAGAGCTTCGAGGAGAACTGGGAAGACGGCCGCGGCGACATCGACAAGCAGCTCTCCGGACTGGCGGACATGGCCGACACGGTGTACCGCGAAGCGACGAAGGCCGACCTGGACCTTGCGAAGCAACTGGAGAAGGGGACCAAGAATTCCTGACCGGCGGGGAGCACTCCGGTCGGCCCCGCTGCACGCGCACTGGCGGTCAGCCGGTGCGCGCGGCGATCCAGGACAGCACCTTGTCCTTGATGCCGGGTGCGTCGAGGAGGGCGCCGCCGTGGGCGTCTCCGGGGACGGTTTCGACCTTGACGCCGTTCGCGGGCATGTCGTGGTCGACCTCCTCGGCGCGTTCGAGGTCGGTGGAGTGGGCGACGGGGATGAAGTCGCCTGCGGAGTGGAGGAGGTACATGGGGGCGTCGTTGGCGCCGGAGGCGCGGTTCTTGACGACGGTGTCCTTCCATGTGCCCCAGCAGCTCGGGTGCATCGAGGTGCCGGTGTCTGCGGGGTCCGGGTAGCAGCGCGTCAGGACGGTGGCGTTGTCGCGGACCTTTCGTTCCTTGGCGGTGCTGGTGTCGTGGTTGCCGTCGTTCCACGCGCGGTAGGGGGAGTTGACGGGGGAGAGGCCGACGACGCCCTTGATGCGCGTGTTTCCTGAACCGTACGTGGCGACTGCCGTGCCGATCTGGCCGCCTGCGGATGACCCGAGGATGACGATGCGGTTCGGGTCGAGGTCGAAGCGGGCGGCGTTGGATTTGATCCAGGCGAGCGCGGAGAGGGCGTCATTGCGCTGGGCCGGCCAAGGGGCGTCGAAGTTGAGGCGGTAGTCCACGGAGAAGGCGGCGTACCCGGCGTCGGCGAAGGTGCGGGACCAGGTGGCCCAGCCGGCGTCCTCGTACCAGTAACCGCCATGGAGGATGACGACGCCCGGCTGTGTGCCGCTGGTGGGGTTCCAGTAGGCGTCCAGCTTCTGGCGGGTGTGCGAGCCGTAGGCGTAGGTGGCTTCGCTGCGGGACGCCGCTGCCCCGGCGTCTGCCGGCTGCACCGCCGCGCGGGCGTCGCCGGCGTTGGTGGCCTGGCTGCTGCCCGTCTCGAGCGTCAGGAGTGCCGCAATGAGTGCGGTGCATAACGTGACGTATACCAGGTAACGCCGCATGGAAGTCATGGAAGCCTGCCCTTCACCACAGTGAGCAGGCACCCGCGAGTCTGGGCGCATGCTCGTGGAGCGAGCAGCGCGAACAGGGCGTGGGGGGTGGCGCTCGAACGCCTGCGTTATTCGAGCGAGCGGAACTATAGCCATGCGGAGAAGCGGCATGTCAATGCCTACAGGTTGAAATGGGCGATTTCTTCTCACTTTTCAGGTGAGAGGGTGACTAGCCGCTTCCGGTCAGGTTTGGGGTACTGGACGGAGGGCGAGGATGGCGATGTCGTCGGCGCTGTCGGCGCTCAGGGCGATGAGCAGTTCGTCGCAGAACACGTCGAGGGGTTCGCGTGCCAGGGCGGCGGTGTGCCGGCAGAGCCTGGCCATGGCGTCGTCGAGGGATTCGTCGCGGCGCTCGATGAGGCCGTCGGTGTACAGCAGTACGGTCGAGTGGGCCGGGAGTGGATCCGTCGCCTCGGGGCGGGGCATGTCCGGTTCCATGCCGAGCAGCAGGCCGGCGCCCCCCTCCAGGTAGCGGGTGCCGCCTTCCCTGGTGGTCAGCAGCGGTGGCAGGTGCCCGGCGGAGGAGTGCTTCAGCTCCCAGGGGCCGCTCTCGGGACCTGCGACGAGAGCGTAGATGCAGGTGGCGGTGGCCTCGCGGTACAAGCTGTGGTTCGCCATGTCCAGGCGGCGCAGCACCTCTCCCGGGGGCTCCTGGCGGTCGATGGCGATGCCGCGCAGCATGCTGCGCAGTTGGCTCATGGCGACGGCCGCCTCCAGGTCGTGCCCGGTGACATCGCCGATGACCAGGGCGGTCCGTCCGTTGGGGACGACGAAGCCGTCGTACCAGTCGCCGCCGATCTGCGCGGTGGTGGAGGAGGGCGCGTACCGGGCGGCCATCTGCAGGTGGCCGATGTCCGGCAGTACGGGCAGCAGGGAGCGCTGGAGGCGCTCGGCGATCTGCCGGGTCTCCTGGTACAGACGGGCGTTTTCCACCCCCATGGAGAGGCTGCGGACCAGGCCGTCGATCAGCGGCAGGTCTTCATCGGTGAACGACCGGCCCTCGCCGGTACGGGCCAGGGTCAGGGCGCCGAAGACCGCACCGCGGACCCGGAGCGGAGCGACCATGGCACTGCTTGCGCCCATCCGCTCGAACAGCTCGTAGTAGTGGGTGTCGAGGGGGCTTTCGGCCCGGCCCGGTGACGGGGCTTCGGTGAGCAGCAGTGGGCCGGCTCCGCGCAGCACCCGGGCCAGCGGCCCCCGTGCGGCCTCGGTCACCGGCGGGAGCCTGCCGGCGTACGCCTCGGCGGGCAGTGCCTGGGGACTGCGGTGGGTGACGCAGACCCGCTCCACTTGGCCGGGCCCGTCGAGCAGGTCCACCACGCACCAGTCGGCCAGCCGCTGAGTCAGGAGCTTGCACACTCGCTGCAGTCCCTCGTCCAGGTTCGAGGAGCTGCTCAGCGCCTCCCCGATGTCGGTCAGCAGGGAGAGCCGCTGTGCCAGCGTCGACCCGCCGGCTTCCGCACTGGCCTCCCTGGTGAGGATTTCCGAGACGTCCGGCAGTTCCGGACCGCCCGGCTCCTGCGGCGCCACGTGCCGGCTCTCTTCGGAAGGGTGTGGCGAGGGGGCGGGGGGAGCCGTCCTGGGGGCGAGCTGGGCGACGAACACGGTGCGGCCGTCGGTCGTCCCCTGGGTCTGGATGAACAGGCGGATGGGGACCAAGCGGCCGTCGCGGTGCAGTGCCGGGAGCGGTACGGAGCGGCCCAGAATGCGTGACTGGCCGCTGAGCAGGAGGGAGTTGAACGCCGCCACGTGGCGTTCCCGCAAGTGCTCCGGGATGAGAACGGTGAGCCGGCGGCCGATCAGTTCGTCCGCTTGCCAGCCGAGCATGTCGGCCGCCGGTCCGTTCGCGGCGATGATCCGGTTCTCGTCGTCGGCGGCAATGGTGGGGACCCGGCTGGCCCACACGTGGCTGGCGTCGCAGGGCACCAGCTCCGAGGGGCTGGAGCTCGGCTCTCGGGGCACCACGGTCCACGCGGTGGGGGGTCCGCCGGTGAGCTGGCTGATGATCTGGTCGAAGAGCCATTGGCGGAAGACGCGGTTCTGCGGGAGCGCCGGCCAGGTGAGGAGACGCTCGTCCCGGGCCGCCTCCTCGGCCAGGTCGAGCACGTGGCGCAGGGTGAGTACCGCCCTCGTGGCATCCGCCGGGAGGGAAAGGCGCAGGGAGTGGATGTGCGCGGCCGGAGGCTGCTTCTCCAGTTCGGCCGTCATGCACGCGCTGATCGTGTTGTTCACGTCGTGCGCGGTGGCAAGGTCCTCCGGACGCACGCCGAAGCGCTCTCCGCCGGCCGCGGCAAGAGTGAGCTCACGCAGCAGCGCGTGCCGGTGCTGTTGGGAGGCCAGGTACAGAGCGCCGGGCAGGTCGACCAGCGTGACAGTGCGGGTGGGGCCGGCCGGCGGCACAGTGGTCTGCCACTCGGAAGGCGGTGGCGGTCGTCCGTCCAGCCATAGTTCGAACCACACGGTCTTGCGCTCTTCGCTGGTATCGACCCCGTACCGGGATGCCAGCTTCTCGACCACGGCCAGTCCCTGCCCCGGGCCGGGGTAGGGAGGCAGGCGTCCCTGCGGCACCAACCCGTAGGACGGCTGATGATCGCTCACCCGTACATGAACCCTGTCGTCCCGCGTCCGGACCGACACCTCGGCCTCCGTGCGCGCATGGAGTACCACGTTGGTCATCAGCTCGCTGACCAGCAGCTCGGCTGTTTCCACCGGCTCAGAGGCAACATCCTCCAAGACGGTCCGCACGAAACGCCGCGCCAGTGCCACGCTCTCCGGCTCCGGGGGAAACCTCCGCGAGGGCGCCGCCCCCGGCTGACTGATGTGGTCCATGCGGCCAGTGTGCTTCAGGCGGCTGCCGCGTGGCTCTCTCCCTCCACGAGTGTCCGGTCGGCGCGTCGCCGGAATCCACCACCTGGGTGAGGCCCGGTACATCAGGAGGTACCGCCGGAGTGGGGGCGGCGCCGGGTCGCCCCGCACCTGCTTCAGCAGCAGCGGGTGGGCCCCGTATCGGACCTCAGCGCCGGGCCAGCGCCAGCACGCTCAGGCCGAACATCAGGACGCCCAGGGGGAGATGGACCGACGGGACGTGCGCGATGCCGAGGACGACCTGGACCGAGGCGAGTGCGAGGAAACCGGACGCGTGCCAGAGAGGCCGGGGCGAGCCGCCGCCCGGTTTCCATGCCAGCACCGCCGCGAGCACGTACAGCATCGACGCCCCGTACATCACACGGGCTCCGACGCTGTGCAGTGTCTCTCCGTAGGAGGAGGTCAGCAGCAGTCCGGCGGAGACCGCCTGAAGGAAGATGGTCAGGGTCTGCAGGGCGATCGCGAGCTGCAGGAACGAGGAGGTGCGCTGTGCGTTCGCCGTTGCCGTCACCGTTCGGTTGCTCGGTTCGGTGTCCGAGGCCGAGGACGTCGTACAGGATGCCTACGCACGCTGGTACGCGCTGCCGCGCAGCCGGCAGGAGGAGATCCTGTCGCCCGGCGCCTGGCTGACGACGGTGACCAGCCGCATCTGCCTGGACCTGCTGGGCTCGGCGTGGGCCCGTCGTGAACGCTATGTCGGCGCGTGGCTGCCCGAGCCGCTGCCCGACCGCACCGAGTGGGACCACGCGGGCGGCGCCGGCCCCACCGGCCTTGCGGACCCCGCCGACCAGATCGTCCTGGACGAGCGGGTGAACGTCGCGCGCGGTCCGGTCACGGTGACCGGCCGGGCCGACGTGGTGAGACACGTCAAAGAGGCATGGGAGAGCAAGGACATCGCTGCCCTCGTCGGTCTCCTCGACCCGGCCGCCGTGATGACCGCCGACGGCGGCGGCATGGTCGGTACCGTCCTGCGCCCGGTCGAGGGCGGCGCGCGCATCGCCCAGTACATGGTCGCCATCGCCGATAAGGCTCCGGGGCTCGAACTCCTGGAGCGGTCGGTCAACGGTGTGCCGGGCCTGGTGGCCCAGCGTGCCGGCGTCGTCATGACCGTGGCCTCGTTCGACGTCTCCGATGGGTGCGTCACCCGGATCTGGGCGGTCCGCAATCCGGAGAAGCTGCGGCCGTGGGCGTAGACACCGAGCAGTGGAGCCAACTGCCGCGGTTGATGTCATGCGGGGTTCGCTGGGCACGCGCTTTTTCGTGGGGGCGTGCACGGCTCGTTGCCGCGGCCGTCCGCGGTCACCGGGCCGGTGCGGGGTTCGCGAGCGCCGTGGTGGCGCAGTAACCGAGGGGGCCCGCGGTGTCGTACAGGGTGCAGTGTCCGACGGCGATGCCGTCCTCGGCGGTGTGCGCCCCGGCCTCCATGCCGACCTCGTCGCTGAGTGGCAGCCGGCTCAGGCACAAGGTGTAGTCGGCGTTGATGTAGCCCAGGCCCTCGTCGCTCGCGTGGGCCAGCGGGCTGGCGGTGTCCCCGGCGAGTGCGATCCGCACGAGGGGGGACAGGGCCTCCCCGGCGACGAGGGGGTGGCGCTCCCGGATCCAGATGCGGCGTCGTCCCTCGCCCTGCCACTCCCGCACCGGCCGCAGCTCCTCGTCGAACCGCCAGAATCCGGTCTTCTCCCCGTAGGGGGAGTGCAGTTCGTCCGGCGGGGGCGCGTCCCACGGGCCGGCCGACGGGATCCGGCCGGGCGGCGGGGTGCTGGTGCGCAGCAGTACGGCGCGTACCTGCACCACCGGGGTGCCGTCGGCGTGGACGACCGCGTCCGCGACGCGGATGCGCCGGCCCTCGCGTACCCGGGTCGTCTCGACGCGGACCGGGGCGTGCGGAGCGGCGCGGAACATGTCGACGGTGAGCCGGGCGAAGTGCAGCCCCTCCGCGGCGTGTTCGCGCTCCAGCGCCCGGGCGGCCAGGCCGCCGAGGAGGCGGCTGTGCACCGTGCCGGGCACCCACCAGCCGCGGGCGTGCGGCGCGGGGACGAGGGTGTCGTGGTGATCGGGATCGGGTGAGAAGTACGCCGTCCCGTCTTCGGTCTGGGCCACGGATACCCCCTTCGGGCTCATGTGCGCGTCGTACAGGCGGTGCTGTGTTCACCGATGGTGCTGTGCTCACCGTCGATGCCGTGCTTACCAGTGGTATTCAGCGGATGCCGAGCGGATCGAGTCTGCGGATGAGGGTGAGGGTGGTGTCGGTCAGCGCATCCGCGTCGCGCTTGCGTGAGCAGGCGGCGATCTCCCGGCCGGCCTCGCCGGTGATCGAGGTCATCAGGCTGACGACGAGCCGGTCGGCGGGGGCATCGCCCGCCTTGAGCAGAATGGCGTTCTGCCGGACCCACTCCCGGCCGCGCGCGCGGCGCATCAGTGTGAAGCCGGGCGGGGCGTCGCCGTCCATCCACAGTCGGACGAGGTCGCGCCGCCGCCAGCAGTCCTCCAGGAACGACCGGGTGCCGACGAGGAAGAGCTCCAGCGGGTCCGACTCCCCGGCCTTGCGGGCCCGTGCCACGGCATCCGCGGCGTTGCGCTCGCGGCTGCTCTCGTAGTCGTCCCAGACGGCCACGAAGAGCTCCGTCTTGCCGCCGAAGTGGTGGTAGAGGCTGCCGACGCTGGAGCCGGCCCGACGCACCACTGCCGCGACGCTCGCTTCGGTGAAGCCCTGTTCGCAGAAGACCTCACGGGCGGCGTCGAGGAGCGCCCTGCGGGTCTGTGCCGTGCGGCCCCACTGCCATGCGCCCTCCTTGGCCGGGCGCTGCTCCGCCTTGCGCGGCATCGGATCGCCCCTGCCTTCCGGAGTGGCTGCCAAAACAGAATCAGATTTTAGAACTGGTCACTGCCGAGCGCCATACCCAAGACAGAGCCCGTTCCCGCCTATTGACCCTCCGCAGCGGCGCATGCACATTGAGCCCATTCCTAGATTTCTGTTCTAGGAAGAGTGTGTGTACGCAGAGCCCTGGTCGGTACGGGCCCCTGCGTGCCCAACGGCAGGAAGGGACAGACGATGGTCGACTTCTCGCTATCCACCGAAGAGCGTCAGATCCGGGACACCGTCCGGGCGTTCATCACCAAAGAGGTGATGCCGCTGGAGCAGGAGGTCCTGCGCAACGAGCGTGCGGGGCGGCCGGGCGTCGCCCCGGAGGTCATCGCCGAACTCCGCGCCAAGGCCCGCAGGTCCGGCTTCTGGGGGGTCAACACCCCGGAGGAGTACGGGGGAATGGACCTCGGTGCCGTGATGTCGGCGATCATCGCCATGGAGACCGGCCGGACCTTCGTCCCCTTCAGCTTCGGCGGCAGTGCCGACAACATCCTCTACGCCTGCACCGACGAGCAGAAGCAGCAGTACCTCCTGCCCACCATCGAGGGTGAGCGCCGTTCCTGCTTCGCCATCACCGAGCCCGGCGCCGGCTCCGACGCCCGCAACATCCGCACTCGCGCCGTGCGCGACGGTGACGACTGGTTGATCACCGGCGAGAAGATCTTCATCACCGGAGGCAACGAGGCCGACTTCGTGATGGTGTTCGCGGTCACCGACCCGGACAAGGGCGCCGACGGCGGCGTCACCTGCTTCCTCGCCGACCGCGACATGGGCTGGAAGTCCGAGCCGATCGCGACCATGGGCGAGTGGGGCCCGGCCTCGCTCGTCTTCGACGAGGTGCGCGTTCCCGGCCGCAACGTCCTCGGCGAGGTCGGCAAGGGCTTCGAGCTCGCCATGCGGTGGATCGGGCAGGGCCGCTATCTCATCCCGGCCCGCGCGATCGGCTCCGCCGAGCGGATGCTGCAGATGGCGGTCGACTACGCCCCGACCCGGCACTCCATGGGCCGGCCCATCGCCGACTACCAGGCGATCCAGTGGCAGATAGCCGACTCCCAGGTGGAGATCGAGTCCGCGAAGTGGCTCACCCTCTACGCCGCCTGGCGGGTCCAGCAGGGCCTCGATGCCCGGCACGCCTCCTCCATCGCCAAGCTCAACGGTGCCGTGATGGCCAACCAGGTCGTCGACCGCGTCCTGCAGATCCACGGCGGCATGGGCTACACCAAGGAGCTGCCCATCGAGCGCTGGTACCGCGAGCTGCGCCTGCTGCGGATCTTCGAGGGCACCGACGAGATCCAGAAGCGCACCATCGCCCGCAACCTTCTCAAGGGCCATGTGCGGCTGGGAGGCATCGGCGAATGAGCCCCCGGCGCCGCGCGGCGATCGTCGGCGTCGCCGAGTCCGACCTCGGTAAAACGCCGCATCTCACCGTCCTTTCCCAGCAGGCCCAGGCCAGTAAAGCGGCGCTCGCCGAGGCAGGACTGACCCCGGACGACGTGGACGGGCTGTTCACGGCGGGGAACTGGTCCTGGGCCCCGGCCCTGACGCTCGCCGAGTACCTCGGCATGCAGCCCGACCACCTCGACGGCACCAACATCGGCGGCTCCTCGTTCGAAGCCCACGTCGGCCACGCGACAGCGGCGATCGAGGCCGGACTCATCGACGTCGCGCTCATCACCTACGGCAGCACCCAGCGCAGCGACCGCACGCGCGGCCGTCCGCGGCCCGCGACACTGACCGAGCAGTACGAGCAGCCGTTCGGCCTGCCGCAGCCCGTAGGCGCGTATGCGCTCGCCGCCGCGCGCTACATGCACGAGTACGGCGTGACGAGCGAAGAGCTGGCCGAGGTCGCGGTGAGCGCGCGGAGGTGGGCGGTCCTCAACCCGCGCGCGTACTACCGCGACCCGATCACCGTGGCCGACGTCCTCGCCTCACCGCTGATCGCCGAGCCGCTGCACAAGCTCGACTGCTGCCTCGTCACCGATGGCGGCGGCGCGGTCGTGGTCGCCGCTGAGGACCGCTGGCAGGACGTGGCCACCCGCCCCGTCGTCGTCCGCGGCCATGCCGAGACCACCACCCACTCGTCCATCTCCCGGATGCCGGACCTCACCGTCACAGGGGCCGCCCGCACCGGGCCGCTCGCGCTGGAGCGCGCCGGGGTCACCCACGCCGATGTGGACCTACTGGCGGTCTACGACTCTTTCACGATCACGGTGCTGCTCACTCTGGAGTCGCTGGGGTTCTGCAAGCCCGGCGAGGGCGGCCGCTTCGTGGCGGACGGCCGCACGGCGCCCGGCGGCGAGCTGCCGATGAACACCAACGGCGGCGGCCTCTCGTACACCCACCCCGGCATGTACGGGATCTTCCTGCTCATCGAGGCCACCCGGCAGCTCCGCCACGACTACCGGGACCAGCTAGGGCGCCAGGTCGACGGGGCGGAGCTCGCCCTCGTCCACGGCACCGGCGGCGTGCTCTCGTCCACCTCGACCGTCGTCCTCTCCGGGAGCTGAGCAGCGTGCCGGACCTGCCATCCATCGTCATCGACGCGGAATCCAAGCCGTTCTGGGACGGCATCGCCGTGGGCGAGTTGCGTCTGCAGTGCTGCGGCGACTGCGGGCGTGCCGTCTTTCCCGCGCGCATCGTCTGCCCGCACTGCTTCGGCGAGCGGCTGACGCCCGTAGCCGCGGCCGGCACCGGGACCGTGTACTCCAAGACCGTCGTCCACCGCGCCTTCGGGGCCTTCGCGGAGCAGACCCCGTTCACCATCGCTCTGATCGACCTCGACGAGGGAGTCCGCATGATGTCCAGGATCGTCGGCGAGCAGCCGGTGGCGATCGGCGACCGCGTACGCCTGCAGATCACTCGGCTCGGCGACGCGCCCGAAGCGCCCGAACTCCCTTGTTTCCGCGCGGAGATGGTGGCATGACGGCCGTCGTGCGGCCCGGCAGGGCCACCTCGCTGCAGGGCTTGTTCGCACCGCGGTCGATCGCGCTCGTCGGCGCGACCGACAAGTCGGGCTGGTCGCTGAGCACGTACCAGAATCTGCTCGGCCACGGCTTCACAGGCCCCGTCCACCTCGTCAACCCCCGCACACCCGAGGTGCACGGCCGCAAGGCGCACAAGAGCCTGACCGCCATCGGCGAGCCGGTCGACCTGGCGTACGTCATGGTGCCGACACCGGCCGTGCTCGACGTGCTGAGCGAGGGCGCCGAGCTCGGCATCCGCAACTACGTCGTGCTCACCGCCGGGTTCGGCGAGACCGGCACCGAGGGACGGCGGCGCGAGGAGGAGCTGCACGCCTTCGTCCGGGAGAAGGGCCTCAATGTGCTGGGGCCCAACGGGAACGGTTACGTCAACGCCGCCGCCGGCATCACCCCGTACGGCCTCGCCATCACCCAGCCGCCACCGGCCGGGCCGGTCGGCGTGGTGCTGCAGAGCGGGGCGCTCGCCAGCGCCGTGCTCAACTTCATGCACGCCCGCAACGTCGGCCTGAGCATGCTCACGTCGATGGGCAACGAGATGTCGCTCAGCGTCACGGACGTCATCGACCACCTGGTCGACGACCCGGCGACCGAGGTCATCGCCCTCTTCCTCGAAACGGTGCGTCACCCCGAGGAGTTCGCCCGGGTCGCCCGCCGCGCGGCCGAGGCGGGCAAGCCGATCGTCGCGCTGAAGATCGGCGCCAGCCGCCTCGCCTCGCGTACGGCGCAGGCGCACACCGGTGCGCTCGTCGGCGACGACCGCGTCGTCGACGCCGCCTTCCGGCGGCTCGGCGTCCTCCGCGTCCACTCACTGGAGGAGCTGATCCTCACCGCCGGGCTGCTCGCCCGGACCGGTCCGCTGCCGGGAGGACGGATCGGCGTGGTCACCCCCTCCGGCGGCGCCTGCGAGATCATCGCCGACCGCGCCGAGCAGGAGGGGCTGGAGATCCCGCCGTTCGCGCCCGGGACCACGGCCCGGCTCAAGGAGGCCGTGCCGGACTTCGCCACCGTGCAGAACCCGCTCGACGTGACCGGATACGTACTGGTCGACCGCACCCTCCTCGCCCGTGCGCTGGAGACCGTCGCCGCCGACCCCGGCATCGACGTCGTGCTGGCACTCGTCGACCTGCCCCGCGTTCCACCGGCCGACCCCGAGGCAGCCCGCGCGTACTTCGGGGCCTTCGCCGAATGCATCCGGAAGACCGACAAACCGGTCGTAGTCAGCGGAAACGTACTCACCGACATCACCGAGACCGGCCGCCGCCTGCAGGAGGAGACCGGATTCCCGTACATCGCCGGCGGGATCGACCACGCCATGAACGCGCTGGGCGCGGCCGTGCGCTGGTCCCGGTCGCTGCCCGACGTGCTCCGAGAGGAGCTGTCCGCGCCCGCGCCGGCGGACGTCACTCCCGGGCGGCCGGGGGAGACGTGGGCGGAGCACCGGGCCGCGCGGCTCCTCGCCGAGCACGGCGTGCCAGTCGTTCCCTCCGTGCGCACCGCCGATGAGCACGAAGCGGTCGCTGCCGCCGAGCGCCTGGGCTATCCCGTCGTCCTCAAGGCGGCGGCCGACGGCCTTCAGCACAAGAGCGACATCGGCGGCGTCCGGCTGGGTCTTGCCGGGCCCGACGCCGTACGCAGCGCTTTCCGGGACGTACGCGCCGCCCTGCAGAGCAGCGGCTACGGGGCCGACCCGGCGGTGCTCGTCCAGCCGCAGCGGACAGGCGGGACGGAGCTCCTCGTCGGCGTGGTCCGCGACCCGACCTGGGGGCTCACCCTCGCCGTCGGGCTCGGTGGCGTCTGGGTCGAGGTCCTCGCGGACTCGGCGCTGCGCCTGCTGCCGGTCACCCACGCAGACGTCCGGAGCGCTCTGGGCGAGTTGCGCGGCGCACGACTGCTCGACGGGGCGCGCGGCACCGAGCCCGCCGACCTCGACGCCGTCGCCGAGGTGGTCGTGCGGATCGGCGAGCTCGCCGGGTCGCTGGGCCCCCGCCTGGAGTCGCTGGAGGTCAACCCCCTGTGGGTGCGCGGTGCACGGGTGGAGGCGCTGGACGCGCTGGTCACCTGGGCCTGAACCGGCCGCGTACCACTCCATCCCGTACACCTGTCACACCCGGCACACCCGGCACACCCGGCACACCCGGCACACCCGCGTCACCCACCGAGACGTTCTCGGGGGACCCCTTCAAGGAAAGGGCGGGCAGAGCAATGAGGCTCTTCCATGTGCGCGAACTCGACGAGTACCCGACCAGTGGACAGCGGATGCGCATCCTCTCCATGGCGGTGCTCGCTGTCCTGATCGCTTCCTACGAGGGGCAGATCGCCCCGGTGGTGCCGCTGCTTCTCGAAGACCTGGACATCTCGCTGAGCACCTATGGCGCGGTCTCGGCGACGGCACTCGTCGCCGGGGCCGTCGCCTCGGTGGTGGGCGGGCGACTCACCGACGCCGTGGGCCGTGTCCGGCTGATCGTGCCCCTGCTGATGCTCACCGCGGTGTGCTGCTTCCTGATGACCACGGTCCACTCGCCCGGTCAACTCCTGGCTGTACGCGCCGTGTTGTCGGTCGTCGACGGCATGGCCATGGCCGGGACCGCGCCGCTCGTGCGGGACTTCTCCCCGCGGATGGGCCGCGCCCAGGCATTCGGCTTCTGGACCTGGGGGCCGGTCGGGGCGAGCTTCCTGGCCGCGACGGTCGCGAGCCTCACACTGCCGCTCTTCGATGACTCCTGGCGTTCACAGTTCGTCATCATGGGGGTGGTCTCGCTCATCCTCTCCGTGGTGATCGCCTTCAACATCGCGGACCTCTCACCCGAACTCCGGGCCCGCATCGTCCAGTCCGAGCAGGAGTCGGTGGCCCGGACGGACCGTTCCGCGCCGCCCCGCGCCCGCGACCTGTTCGCCCAACGCGCCATCTGGGCCCATGTGGTGGGCATCGCCTCCTGGCTCGTGCTGTACATCACTCTCACCCTCTACGGGCAGACGATGCTCGCGGAGAGCTTCGACCTGGAAGCCGCGAGAGCCTCCCAGGTCATGTCGGCGTTCTGGGTACTGAACATCCTCACGCTCATCGTGGCCGGCCGCGTCTCGGACCGGCTGCAGCTGCGCAAGCCACTGTGCGTGGCCGGCACAGCGGCTGCCGCGATCCTCGCCTGATACCTCGCGAGCCTCATCGGGCGCGAAGGCGTCCCGCACTGGCACATCGCCGTCACCGGTGCACTCCTCGGCGGCGCCATGGGATGCGCCTACGGGCCGTGGATGGCGAACTTCTCGGAGAACGCGGAGGACGTCGACCCGCGGCTGCAGGGCACCGCCTGGGGAGTGTTCAGCTTCCTGACCAAGGCCATGGCCGTCCTGGTGCTGCTGATCGTGCCCCACGTGGTCGAGGCGTACGGCTGGCGTGCCTGGCTGTTCGTGGCGGTGTGCTGCATGGCCCTCTTCGTACCCGTGTCCCTGCTCTTCCGTGGTCCGTGGCGACGCCCGAAGACGGCGCTCCGCCCCTTGCCCACCGTCGCCGCCGAGCCGGGGACTGTTCCTCCCGTCCGGCCAAAGGGGCCAAAGACGGGCTCCGGGCGGTAATCAGCCGCCCGGATCCGGGAACCCATCACCCGGCATCCGCCGCCCCCTACGAAAGGCGCCGCCATGACCACGGTGAGTAACACCACACTCGGCCCTGCCAGCGACTCGGCCCAGCTCTTCGAGCTCGCGCAGCAACTGCGCGTGGACTCGGTGCGCGCAAGCACCGGGGCCGGGTCCGGGCACCCCACCTCCAGTCTGTCGGCGGCCGATCTGATGGCCGTCCTGATGTCCCGTCATCTGCGTTACGACTGGGAGGCGCCCGACAACCCCGCGGGTGATCACCTGATCTTCTCCAAGGGGCATGCGTCACCCCTGCTGTACGCGATGTTCAAGGCGGCCGGTGTCGTCGGCGACGAGGAGCTGATGACGACCTATCGCCGCTTCGGCCACCGGCTGCAGGGCCACCCCACGCCGGTGCTGCCCTGGGTGGACGTGGCCACCGGTTCTCTGGGCCAGGGCATTGCCTACGGCGTCGGCATCGCGCTGGCCGGCCGGTACCTGGAGAAGCAGCCCTACCGGGTGTGGGTCCTGTGCGGGGACAGCGAGATGGCCGAAGGCTCCGTATGGGAGGCCCTAGACAAGGCCGGCCACCACGAGCTGGCCAACTTCACCGCCCTCATCGACGTCAACCGGCTCGGCCAGAGCGGTCCCACCGAGCTGGAGTGGGACACCGACAGCTACGCCCGCCGCGCCGAGGCGTTCGGCTGCCGTGCGATCGTCATCGACGGCCACGACCTCGACGCGATCGACCAGGCCCTGACCACCGCCGCCGATGGGCAGGCCCCCACCGTCATCGTCGCCAAAACCGTCAAGGGCCGTGGGGTGGCCGAGGTGGCGGACAAGGACGGCTGGCACGGCAAGCCGCTGCCCGAGGACCTGGCGGAACGCGCCGTCGCCGAACTGGGCGGCCCGCGCGACCTGCGAGTACGTGGCCCCCAGCCGCCCGATGCCACTCCCGCCCCGGCCCCGGCCGCCGAGCCCGTGGAACTGCCCCGCTTCGACCTCGGTGACAAGGTGGCCACCCGCGTCGCCTTCGGCAAAGCGCTGGTCGCCCTCGGCGCCCGCCCCGACGTGGTCGCCCTGGACGCCGAGGTCGGCAACTCCACCCACGCCGAGGACTTCAAGAAGGCATACCCGGAGCGGTACTTCCAGACCTACATCGCCGAACAGCAGATGATCGCGGATGCCGTCGGCATGGCCGTCCGCGGCTACCGTCCGTACGCCACCACCTTCGCCGCCTTCCTCACCCGCGCCCACGACTTCATCCGGATGGCGGCTGTCTCCGAGATCACCATGGCTCTGTGCGGTACCCACAGCGGCGTGGAGATCGGTGCCGACGGGCCCTCCCAGATGGGCGTCGAGGACCTCGCGATGATGCGCGCCGTACGCGGTTCCACCGTCTTCTACCCCAGCGACGCCACGTCCGCGGCCGCCCTGACCGCAGCCATGGCCGACGTCGAGGGCATCTCCTACCTGCGCACCACCCGCGGCGCCTATCCCGTCCTCTACCCCGGCGACGAGACCTTCCCCGTCGGCGGCTCCAAGACCCTGCGCCACAGCGCGGACGACCAGGTCACCCTCGTCGGTGCGGGCGTCACCCTGCACGAATGCCTCGCCGCCGCCGACCGCCTCGCCGACGACGGAATTCAGGCCCGCGTCATCGACCTGTACTCCGTCAAGCCCGTCGACGCCGACGCACTCGCCCGCGCCGCCCAGGACACCGGTGCTCTCGTCGTGGCCGAGGATCACCACCCCGAAGGCGGCATCGGCGAGGCCGTCCTCTCGGCGCTCAGCGCATCCGGCAGCCACCCCGCCTTCGCCCACCTCGCCGGCACCGACCTGCCGGGATCCGGCACCACCGACGAACTCCTCGACGCAGCGGGCATCTCCCGCGCCCACATCGCCGAGGCAGCCCGCACCTTGCTGAAGCGGTAGCCCTGCCGCGGCACGGGGCGCCCGGCATCCGCTCCGGTCACCAAGCGGTCAGCAGCAGATGATTGAGGAGCAGTGCGAGCACGGCCTGTGCCGCGAGCCAGCCGCGGGGACCGCTGAGGAACGCGCACGCCGGCAGCAGCCACATGGCGAACGGCAGCCAGATGCGCTCCGTCTCCGCCTTGCTCATCCCGGACAGATCGGCGGCGAGGAGCGCGAGCACGGCGGCGGACACGAGCAGGGCGAGCCGTGCCTCGGCGGAGGGGCCGCCGGCCGGGCCCGGCCGGGTGCGGAGGCGGTCGCGCTGCCGGACGAGCGTGCCGGCGGCGCCCCGCAGTCCCGCCACCGTCGCGAGCCCCACGACGAACACCGTGCAGGCGAGGTTGGCCCACACCCAGTAGCCGTACGGCCGGATGCCGCCCGCTCCTTGGTAGTAGCGCTCGACCAGCAGGTGGTAGGCGTCCCACCAGTGGAAGCCGGCGAGTGTGAACGCCGTCGGCACGACGACGAGGCCGAGCAGCAGGAAGGGGAGCACCCTGCCCGCGTTCCGCTTCCGGCCGAGCAGCAGCACAGCCGCTACGAGCAGTGCGAACAGCGTGAGTCCGTACGAGAGGTAGCAGGTCAGGCCGAGCAGCAGCCCTGAGCCGAAGGCGGCGGCCCGTCCTCGGCGCCCCGCCCGGCTCGTCACCGCGAGCGCCGACAGGGCGACGGTCCATGCGGCGACGGCAGCGAAGTACCCGTCGGCCGACGTGCCCATCCACACCGCGGCCGGCGTCAGCGCAAGGAACGGCGCCGCCCGCCGCGCCAGGCCCTCCCCGGCCAGTGCCCGCACCGTCACGAGCACGGCCACGCACGCCGTGGCGCCGACGGTGATGCACCAGGCCCCGGCCCACCCGCCGCCGCCCAGGCCGACCCGGTCGAGGAGGACGAAGGTGAGCGACGCGGCCGGGGGATGTCCGGCGACGTGCGGGGGCCAGTGGCCGGGCGAGTGGAGCAGGATGTGCCGGGTGAAGTCCCGCAGGGTCCCGGGGATGTCGTGGAAGCGGTCGATGACCTGGAGGTACTCGTACCTGGTCGTCAGCCGCCGGGCGATGCCGCGGTGCCAGCCGTCGATGAGCGCGAGGGACCATGTCCAGGCCATGGCGGTGCCCCAGGCGCTGAGGAGCAGGGCACGCCAGGGCAGGCGGGCGGCCAGGGACGGGCCGTACGCCACGACGGCGACCGCCACGGCGAGTGCGGCCGGAGTGCCGGGGCCCAGGTGGGGCACCCAGTTGGCGTACAGCGGAGGCCGGCCGACGCGGAGGGTGCCGTCGGTGCGCTCGATGGCGGTGCCGGCCAGCGCGGCCGCCACGACGAGCAGCACCGCGGTCCCGGCCGCGTACAGATCGCGCAGGAGATCGCGGTTCACACGGGAACGTTAGGCCGGACGGCGGCCGTCGACGCCCTGACAGGCGCGGACGTCAGCGTTTCGTCATCGGTTGCGGGGTCCGTCGCGGGGCGTCCGGCCGTACGGTCGGCGCATGGCACGATCCACCTCCTTCCCGGTTCGCTGGCGCAGCCCGCTGCGCGGCCCCTGGTTCACCTCGGCGCTCGGTGTGGTGCTGCTCGCCGGGATCACCGTGCTGTTCGTGACCGGG
The DNA here is from genome assembly GCF_000720485.1 of Streptomyces ochraceiscleroticus. Lineage (GTDB taxonomy): Bacteria > Actinomycetota > Actinomycetes > Streptomycetales > Streptomycetaceae > Streptomyces > Streptomyces ochraceiscleroticus. The sequence continues at coordinate 18,583 of NZ_JOAX01000022.1, forward strand.
CTCCTGTCGTACGCGGCGTACAACCCGGACCTGTCGCCGGTGAACGACAAGACTCCGGACAAGGGCCTGCTCGGCTTCTACCTCTTCTCCTGGCCGACCGGCCCGTACTGGCTGTACCGGCTCACCCAGGGCGTCCACGTCACGCTCGGCATCACGCTCGTCCCCGTCCTGCTGGCGAAGCTGTGGTCGGTCGTGCCCAGGCTGTTCCAGCTACCGCCCGCGCGGTCGGTCGCCCACGCCCTGGAGCGCATCTCACTGCTCCTGTTGGTCGGGGGCGCACTGTTCGAGTTCACGACGGGCGTGCTCAACGTCCAGCTCGACTACGTGTTCCCCGGCTCCTTCTACCCACTGCACTTTTACGGCGCGTGGGTGTTCTTCGCCGCGTTCGTCGCACATGCCGTGCTGAAGGTGCCCGCGGCCCTACGGAACCTGCGCGGTCTCCGTGAGGACGAGGGGCTGCCCCGGGAGCGGGCAGGGCAGTTGAGGGCCCCGCATCCCGACCCGCCCACCGTCTCGCGTCGGGGTGCGCTGTGGCTGGTCGGGGGAGGTGCACTGCTGCTGTTCGGTACCTCGGCGGGACGCAGTTTCGACGGTCCGCTGCGCCGGACTGCCGTGCTCACGCCGCACGGGGGAGCGGACCCGGGCAGTGGCCCCGGCGGCTTCCAGATCAACAAGACGGCCGCGTACGTGGGGGTGACCGCGAGGGAGACGAGCGGGGAGGCATGGCGGCTGGTCGTCACGGGGCGCACCGGAATCGTCCGGCTGAGCCGGGCCGAGCTGCTGGCCCTGGACCTGCACAGCTCGGCGCTGCCCATCGCCTGTGTGGAGGGCTGGTCGACCTCCGACCAGTGGTGGCGGGGCGTACGGCTGCGGGATGTTGCACAGCTCGTCGGGTACGACGCGGACACGGCGCCCGATGTACTGGTGGAGTCGCTCCAGTCGCACGGTGCCTTCCGCCGGGCCGCCCTGCGCACCAACCAGGTGCGCGATGCGCGCTCGCTGCTCGCCCTGGAGGTCAACGGTGAGCCCCTGACCCTGGACCACGGCTACCCGGCGCGGGTCATCGTGCCCGGGGCGCCCGGAGTGCTCAACACCAAGTGGGTGGCCCGGATGACGTTCGGAGAACTGTGATGGTAAACCGCCCGGGTATCGGAAGCGCCCTGCGGCACCGGAGCGGAAGCAGCAAGCGGATCCGGATCGGCAGTCCGCTCCAACTCCTCCTGCTGGCATGCTCGTTCGCGCTCGCCGGTTACGCGGGCATGCGGCTGCTCGCGGACGACTGGTTCCAGGTGGCGCTGTGGTTCGTCGGCGCCGCCCTGGTGCACGACCTGGTGCTGCTGCCGCTGTACGTCGCCGCGGACCACGCGGCCGTACGAGCGTTCGGCGCGCTCGGCCACCGGGCGGGCGCCATGTACGTACGCGTACCGGCCGCCTTCTCGGGGCTGCTGCTGCTCGTGTGGTTCCCGCTGATCAGCGGGCAGGTGGCAGACCGCTACCGGTCGGTCGCCGGGCTGTCGGGCGACGGCTTCGCGGCCAGATGGTTGCTGATCACGGCAGTGCTGTTCGGCGGCTCGGCGCTGCTGCTGGTGCTGCGGCTGCGCAGTGCGACGAAAGCGCGCCCACCGGCCGCCCACTGACCGACGGCATGCCAGCCCCGCGCGCGGGCACACCGGAGCAGCGCCGGGGTCCCGAGCCGGGCCCAGGGGAACGGGGCACCCGCGGTGCCCCGGACGCCGCCGGCACCGGTGAGGTCGGCAGTACGGACGATGCGGACGCTGGCGAGCTCGTCCACGTCCACCGGGACCGTTTCGGCGATCAGCAGACCGCCCGGGAGGAGAAGCCGGGCCAGCCGGCCGAGCAGGGCCGGCGGGTCGCCACCGATGCCGAGGTTTCCGTCGAGCAGGAGGACGGTGCCCCACCGGCCCTCACCGGGCAGCGGTTCGAAGACGGAACGCCGCAGCGCCTGCCCGCCGCGCCGGTTGGTGCGGTCCACGGCGGCTTCGCTGACATCGATGCCGAGTGCCGCTCGCCCCGAGGCGGCGAGCTCCACGACGAGCCTCCCCGGCCCGCACCCCACATCGAGCACGGCGCCTTCGCAGCGGGTCAGGACCTCCCGGTCCACGGCGTCGGCGCGCGCACACCACCGCTCCACCTCCAACGGCAGCAGCCAGCCGTCGGTACGCCGGAGGAAGAGCGGCCCGCGGCCGGCGCGCAGGGCGTCGGCGTAAGGGTCGGCTGCCCAGGGGGCCACGGCGGTACGTCCAGTGGTGTGCTGCGCTATCGCTTCGTGTGCGGTGTTCATCGGCCGGCGACCGCCTGGAGACGGGTCAGTTCCGCGGCGAAGCGGCCGTGCGGCGCCGACGCGGAGACCGCCTGCGCGTCGGCCGCCGTGTCGACGTCGCGCAGCCGCGGCAGATCGCGGACGCGCAGGCCGGCGGCGACGAGCCGGTCGCGCTGGACGGCGCCGGTGGCGGGCGTGGACATCGGGACCCCGCGCAGCAGAGAGGGATCGGGGGAGGCCAGGCCCAATGCCCAGAAGCCGCCGTCCTCGGCCGCACCGAAGCAGGCGTCGTGGCCGGCGAAGTCGACAGTCAGCAGGTCCGGTGTCACCTGCGGTGTGTCCATGCCGATGAGCAGGGCCGGGCCGTCGCAGCTCGCGAAGGCCGCGGCCAGCCGCTCGTCGAGGCCGCCCGTGCACTGCGGTACGAGGTCGAAGCCGGGCGGCAGCCAGGGGCCGGGGTTCCCGTCCAGCACCAGCACACGGCGCTCCGCGGGGGTCGCGGCCACCGTACGCAGCGTGTCCACGAGGGCCGCCTCGGCCAGCTCCGCCGCCTCCGCGGGCGTGAACGGCGGGGTGAGCCGCGTCTTCACCCGCCCCGGCCGGGGCTCCTTGGCGATGACGAGCAGGGTGGTCATCGACGGGTGCCTCCTTGCGCGGATGCCGGGGATGCCGCGGTCGCCACCGGCGCGGCCGGCGCTTCGGCGAGGACACGGCGCATGTCACGGACCGCCTGCCAGGTGCCGCGCCAGGTGCCGGTGACCTTCGATGTGCCGCTGCGCGGCAGGTACGGCACGTCGTGCTCGGCGATGCGCCAGCCGGCGTCGGCGGCGCGGACCACCATCTGGAGCGGGTAACCGCTGCGCCGGTCGGTGAGGCCGAGGGCGAGGAGCGGCTCACGACGGGCGGCGCGCAGCGGTCCCAGGTCGTGCAGGCGAAGCCCGGTGCGGCGACGCAGCATCCGGGCGAGCGCGACGTTACCGACGCGGGCGTGCACGGGCCAGGCGCCCCGACCTTCGGGCCGCCGCCGGCCCAGTACCAGGTCCGCCTCGCCCGCCCGTACTTCCCGCACGAAGGGAACGAGCAGCGTCGGGTCGAGCGAGGCGTCGCAGTCGCAGAAGCACACGATGTCGGCGGTGGCGGCGGTCAGCCCGGCGTGGCAGGCGGCGCCGAATCCACGCCGCGGTTCGTCGACCACGGTGGCGCCCAGGCCACGGGCGACGTCCGCCGAACCGTCCGTGGACCCGTTGTCCACGACCAGCGCCCGCCAGCCGGGCGGGATGCGGTCGAGTACCCAGGGGAGGGCCTCGGCCTCGTTCAGGCAGGGCAGGACGACGTCGACGTCCGGCCGGGTGGGAGAGATCTTCACGCCTTTCACCTTACGAGCGCAAAACGCGCATATCGGACTTCGGCTCCTTACGAAACGCGGACATCAAGGGCTGCGGGCGCCTGACGGTCCGCAGTGCCGGGGCACTGGTGCGAGGCTGTCCGCATGGAGCAGACGCCGTACGGGACGCCGGCCGGGCCGGTGGATGAGGGGGCCCGGGCCACCCGCGTCCTCGTCGTCGACGACGACCCCACGGTCGCCGAGGTCGTCGCCGGTTATCTCGACCGGGCAGGACACGTCGTGGACCGGGCCGAGGACGGGCCCGCCGCGCTCACCCGCGCCGCGGCGCACTGGCCCGACCTGGTGGTGCTGGACCTCATGCTGCCCGGGATGGACGGGCTGGAGGTCTGCCGCCGCATGCGCGGACGCGGCCCGGTACCGGTCATCATGCTCACCGCCCGCGGTGACGAGGACGACCGCATCCTGGGCCTGGAGGTGGGCGCCGACGACTACGTCACCAAACCGTTCAGCCCACGGGAACTCGTGCTGCGGGTGGAGTCGATCCTGCGCCGCACGCGACCCCGCGCCGAAGCGCACTCCGGCAGGGAAACGCGCCTGCTGAGTGCGGCCGGGCTCACCGTCGACCCCGCCGCCCGCCGCGCCACCAAGAACGACGCCCCAATCGCCCTCACCCTCCGCGAGTTCGACCTGCTCGCGTTCTTCCTCCGCAACCCCGGCCGCGCCTGCAGCCGCGAGGGCCTGATGCGGGACGTGTGGGGCTGGGAGTTCGGTGACCTGTCGACCGTCACCGTCCATGTCCGCCGGCTGCGCGGCAAGATCGAGGACGATCCGGCCCGGCCCCGGCTGATCCAGACCGTATGGGGCGTGGGCTACCGCTTCGATCCGGGCGACGGCGCCCTGGAGAGCGACGGCGCGAACGGCGATGCCCGCGAGGGCGCCGATGCCCGCGGGGGCGGCGGCGCGGACGGCGAGGAGTGACCGTGCGCGACACTCTTCTCATCGCCCTGTTCGCCTTCCTCGGCGCCGGTGCTGCCGGACTCCTCGGCGCGGGGGCGCTGTGGCTGCTGCGCCGCCGCTCGCTCACCGCCTCGCTCGCCGTGGTGGCCGCGGTGGCCGTGACCGCCATGCTCGCCGGGACCCTCGTGGTCGCGTGGGCGATGTTCCTGTCCCCGCACGACCTGACCGTCGTCACCACGGTCGTCGCGATGGCCGCCGTGGTGTCCCTGGCCACCGCCCTGCTGCTGGGCCGATGGGTCGTCGCTCGCAGCCGGGAACTCCAGCTCGCCGCCCGCTCTTTCGGTGACGGCGGCGCCTTCGCCGCTCCCGCCCGGCCGGCGGTCTCCGAACTCGCCGCGCTGAGCGATGAGTTGGCCCACACCAGCGCCAGGCTCGCCGAATCCCGGGACCGTGAACGGGCCCTGGAGACGTCCCGGCGCGAACTCGTCGCCTGGATCTCGCACGACCTGCGCACCCCGCTCGCGGGCCTGCGCGCCATGAGTGAGGCGCTGGAGGACGGCGTGGCCGCCGACCCGGACCGCTACCTGAAGCAGATCCGCGCCGAGGTCGAGCGCCTCAACGACATGGTGGGCGACCTCTTCGAACTCTCCCGCATCCATGCCGGCGCCCTCACGCTCTCCCTCTCCCGCGTCTCCCTGTACGACCTCGTCGGCGACGCCCTCGCCGGAGCCGACCCGCTCGCGCGCGAACACGGGGTGAAGCTCGTCGGCGACCGGGTCGAACCCGTGCCCGTCGAGGTGGACGGCAAGGAGATGAGCCGCGTACTGGGCAACCTCCTCCTCAACGCGATCCGGCGCACCCCTGCCGACGGCACGGTGGCGATCGCCACTGAACGCTGCCCCGACGGTGTCGTCCTGTCCGTCACCGACGGCTGCGGCGGCATTCCCGAAGAGGACCTGCCCCGGGTCTTCGACACCGGCTGGCGTGGCACGCACGCCCGTACCCCGCCCGCCGGCGCGGGCCTCGGCCTCGCCATCGTCCGCGGCATCGTCGAGGCCCACCGGGGCCGTGCCGCCGTGTGCAACATCTCCGGCGGCTGCCGCTTCGAGGTGACACTCCCCGCGGCCGATTCCTGAGCCGTCCGACTCGCGGACCGGACGGGATTGCTGAGCGGACGGACCTTCCGATCGGGGCGCGCCGGTGCTCATCCCTCCCGCAGTTCCGCCCGCGCGAACTCCCGCATTCCGTCCGCGAATCCGATCCGAATCTGCCAGCCCAGTTCGGCCCGCAGCCGGGACGAGTCCGCCGTGATGTGGCGTACGTCCCCCAGTCGGTACTCTCCCGTGACCACCGGCTCGGGGCCGCGGCACGCCGCGGCCAGCGCCCGGGCCATCTCGCCGACCGTGTGCGGCTCGCCGCTGCCGGTGTTGTACGCCGTGAGCGCACCCGCGGGCGCAGCAGCCTCCAGCGCCGCTACGTTTGCCGCCGCCACGTCCCGCACATGCACGAAGTCCCGTCGCTGGCGGCCGTCCTCGAAGACGCGCGGGGCCTCACCACGGGCCAGCGCCGAGCGGAAGAAGGAGGCGACGCCGGCGTACGGGGTGTCGCGGGGCATCCGGGGCCCGTACACGTTGTGGTAGCGCAACGACACCGCCACGCCGTCCGTGGCACGGGCCCACGCGGCCGCCAGGTGTTCCTGGGCGAGTTTGGTCGTTGCGTACACGTTCCGGGGGTCGACCGGGGCGTCCTCGCCCACCAGCTCGGAGTTCAGCTCCGCGCCGCACTCCGGGCACCTGGGCTCGAACCGCCCCGCCGCCAAATCGGCGACCGCCCGCGGCCCCGGCCGCACCACCCCGTGCCGCGCGCAGGCGTACCGCCCTTCCCCGTACACCACCATCGACCCCGCCAGCACGAGCCGCCGTACGCCCGCGTCCGCCATGGCGGTGAGCAGGACGGCGGTACCGAGGTCATTGCGCGCCACGTACTCACAGGCATCCGCGAAGCCGTTGCCGAGCCCGACCATCGCCGCCTGATGACACACGGCGTCGACCCCGTACAACGCACGCGCGACCGCCTCCCGATCCCGTACGTCCGCATCCGGGTCCTCGCGCACATCGAACACGACGGGCTCGTGCCCGTGCGCCACCAGCGCGTCGACGACATGAGACCCGATGAACCCGGCGCCGCCGGTGACCAGTACCCGCATGCCTCCACGCTAGGACGAACCCCGTGCCGCACCGCGGGGGCACACCCGCCCGTCATCGATCCGTAAGACGAGCTCGCGGCCGATCGGAAAAGGTACGGCTCAGTGCATGGCGATTCACGGATCGCCTACTCCCGCATCGTCACGGTCGGCTGCCGTCGCGGTCGGCCACTTTCTGTCCAATCGTTACTCAGCGTGGCAGGAGTTGGCAGAATGCCCCGTCCTCGGACCATGAGAAAGGGCGGGCGAACGTGACCGGTCGGCGGCGGGCGGGTAATTTGCCCGCGGAGGCGAGGGAGCTGGTCGGGCGGCGGGCGGAGCTGGCGCAGGTGCGGCGGCTGTGCGAAGAGACCCGGCTGGTGACACTGACCGGGGTCGGCGGGGTCGGCAAGACGCGGCTGGCGCTGCGGGCCGCGTACGAGGCGCAGCCGTCCTTCCGGGACGGTGTCTGGTGGGTGGAGCTCTCAGCCCTGCGCAGCAGCGTGCTGCTGACGCACACCCTCGCCGAGGCGCTGCCGCTGGCCGATCGGAGCACCCGGCCGGTGATCGACGTACTGGCCGATTACCTCGCCGATCGCGAGCTGCTGCTGATCCTGGACACCTGCGAGCACCTGGCCGACGCCTGCGCCATGGTCACCGAGATCCTGCTGAGGGCCGCGCCAGGACTGCGGATCCTGGCCACCAGCCGCCGCCTCCTGGGCGTCGTGGGCGAGCAGGTGCTCACCGTCGAGCCGTTACCGGTGCCGGAGGCCGCCACCCGGGCGACCGGCGAGGCCGACGCGGTCGTGCTGCTGGCCGCCCGGGCCGCCGAGACGGTGCCCGGATTCACGGTCACCGACGCCAACCGGGCGGTGGTGGTGGGGCTGTGCCGGCGGCTGGAGGGACTGCCACTGGCCCTGGAGCTGGCCGCGGCCCGGCTGCGGGAGTGGCCGCTGGCGGAGTTGGCCGAGCGGCTGGCGGACCGGTTCGCGGCTCTCGGCGAGGCCGGCGAGACCGATGAGGTGGGGGAGGGGGCCGAATCCGCACGGAGCCCTCGGCCGCGCTCGAGCGGAGCGGCACCCCCTTGGCATCAAGCGCTGCGGACCGCGATCGGCTGGAGCCACGAACTGTGCAGCCCGTCCGCACGACTGCTGTGGGCCCGGCTCTCGGTCTTCGCCGGCTCCTTCGACACCGAGGCGGTCAGTGCGGTCTGTGGCGACGCACAGCTCCCGGCCGAGCAGATCCCGGGCCTGCTCCAGGCGCTGGTCGACACGTCGATCCTGGTGTGGCAGCCGACCGGTTGCGGGGACCGGTACCGGATGCTGGACACCATCCGCGAGTTCGGCGCCGGCTGGCTGCGCCGGCTGGGCGAGGAAGACGCCCTGGCCGACAGGCAACGGCAGTACTACCTGACGCTCGCCCGCCGGGCCGATAACGCGTGGATGGGGCCGGAGCAGCTCATGTGGAACGACCGGATGGCCGCCGAGCACGCCAACCTCCGCGCCGTGCTCGACCACTGTCTCGCCGACGGGGACGCACAGTCCGCACTGGAGATGGGCGGTGCACTGTGGTTCCTCTGGTACGCCTGCGGCCTCGCCAAGGAAGGACAGCACTACCTGGACCAGGCCCTCGCTCTCGAAGCAGGCTCTGGACCGGTGCGTGCCAAGGCCCTGTGGTCCCGTGGAGTGGCGGCCTTCGCGCAGGGCGACACGGATACCAGCCTCCGCCTCGCCCGCGTTTTCCGGGAGGCCGTGGCGGGCGAAGCCGACGAGACCGCCCCGGTGGCCGCCGCCTTTCTGGAGGGAGCCAGTCTTACCGTGAGCGGTCGGCAGACGCAGGCCGCCGAGGTGCTCGACACGGTGCCGGGCAGCCGGCCGGCCAGTGGGAGTTACGACGCGGCATGGGGCCTGGCCCGCGGCGCCCGCGCCTTCGCCCACGTCCACCTCGGGCAGTTCGCCGAGGCCGCAGCGGTCGCCGAGCAGGTACGTGCCGAGTGCGCCCAGAACGGCGAGACCTGGGTCCGCGCCTACGGCGACTACCTCAGCGCCCTCGCCCTGCTGGGCCTGGGGCAGGCAGAGGAGGCCGCGATCCACGCCCGTACCGCCCTCAACGGCAAACAGCGCCTCCACGACAGCCTCGGCATCGCCATCACCCTCGACCTGCTCGCCTCCGCGTCCGTCGCCTCCGGGCGCGCCGAGCATGCCGCCCGGCTCCTCGGCGTCTCCCAGCAGGTCTGGCGCACCGTCGGCACCCCTCAGATGGGCTCGCCCGAACTCATCGCCGCCCGCAACGCGTGCGAGGAACAGGCCCGCCGCCTCATCGGCGACGACGCCTACCGGACCGCCTTCCGCACCGGTTACGACGCCGTCCCGGGTACCGGTATGGCCTACGCTCTCCACCCACCCGAGACCGCCCCGCCGCATGCCGCGGTCGACTGATCACGGGCCGGCGCAGCGAGGCGTGACGCAGACGGACGGAGCAGTCCCCGCATGCCCGTTCACAGATCCGGATGCTTCGTCGCCACGTGGTAGTACCCCGAGTGGAAGACCAGAGGGGCGCCACCGTCGGCCTCGTACTGTTCGACCTCGCCGAGGAAGATGATGTGGTCGCCGGCGTCGATGCGTTGGACGGTGCGGCATTGGAAGCGGGCGACCGCGCCGTCCAGCAGCGGGGTGCCGGCGATGCCCGGGGTGGTGGGGGTGCCGCGGAATTTGTCGTCGGCTGGGGTGGCGAACTGGCGGGAGAGGTGGTGTTGATCGGCGGCCAGTACATGGACGGCGAAGTGCGAGGCGTCGGTGAAGTCCGGGAGGCTCGGAGCGTTTTTGTCGGGGCACCACAGGACGAGGGGCGGGTCCAGGGAGACCGAGGTGAAGGAGTTCGCGGTCATGCCGACGTTGCGGCCGTCGGGGGCGCGGGCCGTCACCACCGTCACACCGGTGGCGTACTGGCCCAGCGCGCGGCGCAGTTCGCGGCCGTCGAAGCGGGCGGCGTGCTGGGCGCGCTTCTCGGCGAGGAAGCGGTGCGCCTCAGCCTCCTCGAACCACCAGCGGTACAGCGTGCGCGGGTCGTCGAATCCGGCGGCGAGGGCACTGGCGACCGAGGGGATTTCGGCCGCCGCGGTAAGGAGTTCGCGGTGGTGCGGGCTCAGGTCGGCCAGGAGTGAGTTGGTCCAGCCGACGGCCCATTGCGCCCAGCCGCGCCAGAAGTTGTCGAAAGTGCGCTGCATCCACTGCGGGGTGAATTCGGCCGTGCCGTGGCGGAGGATGCTGTCGAGGTAGTGGGCCGCGGCCTGGGCCGCGTTGTTCGATCCCTGGCCGGTGATCGGGTCGTTGAGGACGACCGCGTCGGCCATGCCGAGGACGTGCCGGCCGGAGGCGAGGCGGGCAACGGGGTACCGGACGGTCGGCGTGATCCGGCCACGCAACACACCGCCTGGGTCCGTGAGTTGGGCGTGCCGACAGCGCTCGTATTCATCGGGGAAGAACCGGTGGAGGATGTCCAGCGAGCGGGTGAGGTGGGCTTCGGGCGTGCGGATGTCGTCCCAGCAGTCCATCGGGCCGCCGGGGACGCCCTCGAAGACCATGATGTCGCAGGGCCCGGTGGTGGTGAGGGCGGGGAAGGAGAAGTATTCGCCGACGCCGGGGACCATGCGGTAGTGGACGGCGGCCTCCCCCTCCCGCGGTGCCGTTCCCGTGACGTACGTCAGAGCCAGAGCGCGCCGCGGCCGGTCGTACGGGGAGAGTTCGGCGTTGCGCGGGAAGAGGCGGCTCAGCTCGGCCTTGCCGGTGGAGACCACGACGAGATCGTGCGTACGGGCGTACCATTCGAGGTCGTTGACGCCCGCCTCGTGCAGCACGATCTCGCCGCGCCCGCCCTCCGCGAACTGCTCCATCCAGGCGGCACACTTGACCCGCTGGTCGACGGAGTGGGCGGAGCCCTCCAGCGGCGCGCGCCAGGAGACCTCCGGAGTGCCGTGCGGACCGATGAGAGAGAGCGCGATGCCGGTGATGTCCGGGGCCCGGTCCTCCCAGTGGTGCAGGCCGAGTTCGCGCTCGCTCTGCAGCGCGGTGTCGAACATGCACTGGCTGGACATGACCGGGCCGCGACGTATCTCGTCGGGGCCGCGGTCGGTGACCAGGGTGACGTCATAGCCGTGCGCCTGGAGTCCCAGGGCGAGTTGGGCACCCGCCTGCCCGGCGCCGATCACCGCGATCCTTCTCATGGTCCTGCTGTCCTGCTCTCGTTACGTACGTACTGCCGCTGACGCACCGTCAGTATGCAACGGCTGCCGGGTGCTCAGGCACTGACCTCGGCCAGGTAGTTCTTCGCAGCGGCCGGGTCCATGAACCAGTGGAAGAAGTCGCGCGGGTCGTCGAAGCCGTTGACGAAGCGGGCGGCTATACGGGAGTTGGCGCTCGCCGCGCCGAAGAGCTCCAGGACGTGCTGCGGCGGGGCGCCGAGCATCGCGTTGGTCCAGGCCGTGGCGGACTGCACGTTGTCCCAGAAACGGCCGAAGGCCAGCTCCATGAACGCGGCGTCGTACGGGCGCTCGCCGTGGTCCAGGATGGTGGCGAGGTATGCGGCCGCGCACTTCGAGGCGTTGTTGGAACCCTGGCCGGTGATCGGGTCGTTGAGGACGACGACGTCGGCGAGGCCGAGCACCTGCGCACCCGAGGGCAGCGTGGCGACGGGCTTGCGGACGGTCGGCGCGAAGCGGCCGGTGAGGGTGCCGTTCTGGTCGGTGAGCGCGACGTCGGTGCAGCGCTCGGCCTCCCACGGGACGTACGTCCGCAGCAGCTCCTGGAACTTCGCGAGCTGCTGGTCGGGGGTGAGCCCGTCGAAGCAGTCGAGCGGGCCGCCCGGGATGCCCTCGAAGAACATGATGTCGCAGGGGCCGCTGGTGGTGAGGCTGGGCATGGTGAAGTACTCGCCCACACCGGGGATGACGTTGAAGCTGACGCCGGGGCGGTCGGGCAGCGGCGCCATGCCGGTGACGTACGCCAGGGCCAGCGCGCGCTGCGGAGCGTCGTACGGGGAACGCTCGGCGTCCCGCTCGAACAGCCCGGCGATCTCGCCCTTGCCGGCCGCGACGATCACCAGGTCGGACTCGGCGGCGTAGCGCTCCAGGTCCTCGATGCCGGCCTCGCGGATGTCCAGCCGGCCGCCGCGGCGCGCGAACTCACCCATCCAGATCGGCATTTTGACGCGCTGGTCGACCGAGCGGGCGGTGGCGTCGAGGCGCGCGTCGAAGGCGAGCGCCCGGCCGCCCTGGCCGTCGGCGATGTTCACGCCGAGCCCGGCGATCGGCGGGCAGGCGCCGCCCCAGAAGTCGAGGCCGAGGTTGCGCTCATGGGCCAGCGCGGTGCCGAACATGGCCTGGCTGGACATGACCCGGCCCTCGCGGATCTGGTCTCCGGTGCGGTTTGACACGAGGGTGACGTCGTAACCGCGGTCGAGCAGGCCGATACCGAGCTGGAGGCCGGCCTGACCGGCTCCGACGATGGTGATCTTGCGCATGAGGGGGACCTCCGGGGGTTCGGGGTGTGCGGTGGTGAGCGGTGCCGCGCGGTGCTGAGCTGTGCAGTGCGGTGCGGGGTCGGTCAGTGCCGTGCGCTGGTTCAGTGTTCCGGTGACGTGGCGGCGTCAGCGAGTGGGGGTTCGGTGAGACGGAATGCGGCTGCCCGCCGGAGGGGGGATCCGGCGGGCAGCCGCGGGAAGCCGGGTGTCCCGTACGACCGGGGGAGGGGTCCTGGGGCACCCGGCGGGCTAAAGGGACCCGGCCGACTGGGCGGGCCGGGGCAGCAGCGGCAAGGGGGCCACGACGTGCGGGGGCGCGACCTCGGCGGCTCTCGCCGCGCCGGTCGCGCGCAGCACGCGCAGCACGTATGCGACGAGCTGTCCGCTGGGCGTGACTCCGCCCGTGACGAGCGCAGTGCGGCCCGGCACTCCCTGCATCGTTGATTCCCTGGTTTCTTCTCGGATCCGCGGCGGTCGGGGATCAACCTTGGTATGGCAAGATCGTCTCCGCTATCCGGATGACGCGGGTTGCTGTCCCGATCGCGCGCCTCGGCAGTGGAGATGTAGGTGGAGGTTTCCATGCCCTCTAAAGAGCTCCCCCTCGCAAACCACCAGCAGTTCCATACAGCGGACATTTGGGAGGCGCGAGCCGAGGTCGGCCGCGCCTTCTGTCCGCATGAGCTGCGCATCACGCAGCGCTCGGCGATGCTCGACGCCCGGCTGCACGGCGCGCCCTTCGACCGGACGGGCCTGTATTACCTCGATTACGGAACGGAAGTCCGGATCACACCGGGCGACCTGGAGAGCTTTTTCCTCGTCCAGATCCCGCTCGCCGGTTACGCCGAAATCACCTGCGGCCGCGAGGAGATCATTTCCTCCCCCGAACTCGCTTCTGTCCCCTCTCCGACCGGAAAGCTGGATATGCGCTGGGGTGGTGGCAATCCGCAGCTCATCGTGTGGTTCGACCGATCGTCCCTGGAATCGCACCTGGGCAGTCTGCTCGGCCGCACCGTGCGCCGCCCGATCCTCTTCTCGCTCGGCATGAACCTCACCACACCGGACTCCCGCTCCTGGCTCAACATCGTCGACCTCATGCGCCGGGAGGCGGAAGGACCTGGCGGCATGACGAGCCAGCCCATCGTGACAAAACAGCTCGAATCACTCCTCATGACCCAGCTGTTGATGGCCCAGCCCAACAACTACTCGCCGGCGCTGCACGGCGAGCAGCCACGCGTCGCACCGCCCGCGGTCCGCCGCGCCATGGAGATCATCGAGGGGCACGCCGCCGAACCGCTCACGGTCGCGGAGATCGCGGAATGCGTCGGCGTTGGCGTACGGGCCCTCCAGGAAGGCTTCCGCCGGCACCTCGACACGACACCGATCGCATACCTGCGCGAGGTTCGCCTGGACCGCGTACGCAAGGAACTCCTGGCCTCCGACCCGGGCACCACAACCGTCACCACCGTCGCCTCCCGCTGGGGCTTCTTCCACCCGGGCCGCTTCTCACTCGCCTACCGCCAACAGTTCGGCGAGTCACCTTCGGAGACGTTGCGGTCCTAGAAGACATCGCGGTCGTATCCGGTGGCGGACGGCCGAGGGCCACGCCCCGCCGCCGATGATCTGCTGTCGGCGGCGGGGGCTGTGATCACGGGACGAGGATCGCTCGCCCGCGCACCCGGCCGGCCGCAAGGTCGTCCAGGGCGTCCTGGTACCGGTCGAGCCGGTACGTGGTGGTGTGCAGCCGGACCCGGCCCTGTGCTGCGAGGACCATCAGCTCGCACAGGTCGGTGTAGGAGCCGACGAGGTTGCCGATGAAGTTGATCTCGGTGGAGATGATGTCGATCGTCGGGACGTCGATGTTCTCGCCGTATCCGACCACGTGATAGTCGCCCGCGCGGCGCAGCATCCGTACGCCGTCCCTGGTCGCTCCGCCCTCGCCGACGAAGTCGATGACCGTCTCGGCGCCCTGCCCGCCGGTCAGCTCCAGCACCTCCTCGACGTGCTGCCCGTCGGCGACGACGCCGTGGTCGGCGCCGATGGCCGCGGCCAGCTTCACCGCCTCGGGGTTGCGGTCGACCACGATCAGTTCGGCGGCAGTGAGGGCCTTCAGCACCTGTACGCCGATGTGCCCGAGTCCGCCCGCGCCGATGACCACGCACCGGTCCCCGGGCCGCAGCCGACGGGCGGCCTTGGCCGCGGCGTGGTAGGCGGTCAGACCCGCGTCGGCGAGGGCCGCGACGTCGGCCGGTTCCAGTGAGTCGTCGAGGCGCACGACGCTGCGCGCGGATGTCTTGAGGTACTCGGCGTAGCCGCCGGCCGTGTCGATGCCGGGGAAGCGGCTCTGCTCGCAGTGCACGTCGTCGCCGGACCGGCACGCCCGGCACAGTCCGCAGGTGATCAGCGGATGGACGATGACCTTGTCGCCCTCGGCGACGTTGGTGACGGCGCTGCCGACCGCATGCACCCAGCCTGCGTTCTCATGCCCGATCGTGTAGGGCAGGGTGACACCGGACTTCTCCGCCCACTGACCTTCCAGGATGTGGAGGTCGGTACGGCACACGCCCGCCCCGCCGATCTTGACGATCACGTCGTACGGACCGGTGACCTCGGGCGTCGGAACATCGGTCATTTCGAGGTTCTGGTGGTAGCCCACGACCTGAACGGCCTTCATGGCCTTCATGAAACGTTCTCCTTCGGGGAGGTGGCGCGTGCGGGTTCCCACGCGCGGGGGGACTGGTCGGCCGCGGACTCCGGATAGCGGGTCCGCAGCAGCCCCCGGCAGAAGTGCGCGTTGCCGTCGATCGAGATCCGGACCGCGCGGGCCAGGCGCAGGCGGAGCGGGGTCTCACCGGGCGGGTAGCGGTGTCCGTGCTCGTCCACCAGGACGGGATCCGCGGGCGCCGTGCCCAGGCCCAGCGCGGTTCGGCGCCGCAGCAGCGCACGGGTCGCCGGCGCGTCGGGCAGGTCGCCGAGCACTACGTCATGGAGCCGCCCCTCGTCGAGCTCCGGACGCTCCCGCAGCAACGAGGTCAGCGCCCGCTCCATCGCCGCGGTGTGTGCCTTGCGGCGGAAGGTCACCCGCAGCTCCTCGAGATCGGACTCGGCCTCCTCGCCGAATGTCCCCCGGTAGCCCGCGTCGGCGGCCAGACCGCGGTTGATCATGTCGGAGTCGTGGTGGTCGTCGAGCAGGACGGTGACCTCCTCGGCGCCCGGGAGGGCGGTCAGGGCGTCCTTGGCGTCCGAGGCCATCAGGTAGGCGAAGTTCGGGGAGCAGAAGGAGGTCGGCAGCCGCAGGTGCACGGTCAGCCGTCCATCGTTCGATGCCTGGATGGACCGGACGAATCCGAGGTCGGTGATCGGCTCGTCCAGCTCGGGGTCGAAAACGCCGAGCAGCGCCCTGCGTGCCGCACGCTCCAGTTGTTCCAGCGCCTCGGCGGCCATGTCAGACCACCGCCGGTTCCGTGACGGCGCACCGGGTCGGTACGTCGATCCCGTACATGGCCGCCGCGTTGAGTCCGAGGATCTTCTTCTTCTGCGCCACCGTGAGCGGCGGGTACTCCGTCATGTCCGCGGGGATCTGGAAGTCGACGAACCGCTCGACGAGCCAGCGCGGTGTCCACAGCGCGTAGTCGCTGGAGAACTGGATGCGGTCCTCGTCGAGCCAGTACAGCAGCTCCCCGATGATCTGGGCGAAGTACCGCGGCCGGGTGTGGATGAAGGGCATCGCGACGGCGAGCCCCGCGTGCACATTCGGCTCCTGGGTGGCGATCCAGCAGAAGTCCTCCAGCCGAGGCAGCCCGCAGTGCTCGACGACGAAGTTCAGCTCCGGGAAGTCCGTGGCCGCACGGTCCACGTCGGCGACGTCGAACGCGTCGCGGTCCAGCGGCCGGATCGTCGGCCCCTTGTGGATGTGGACGTTCTTGATGCCCAGCTCCTGGCAGGTTTCCAGATAGCGATACGTCCACGGGTCGTCCAGCTTGTAGCCGCGGGAGTCGCCCTGCCACTCGGCGGTGTACAGCTTCACGCCCTTCAGGTGGAAGCGCTCGGCGTCCCGTCGCAGCTGATCGAGGCCCGACTGCTCGAAACGGGGGTCCCAGCAGTGGTTGTAGGTCAGCTTGTCGGGGTGCCGTTGGGCGAGCGCGAAGGATTCTTCGGTCTGCCCGAAGCCGTTGCGGTAGAAGGCCCCGAGCCGCGCCGGCTGGAAAATGGCGTGGTCGACATGTCCGTCGGTGAACAGGTCCTTCATCAGACGCTCGCCGCCGTAGTAGAGGAACTCCTCGTACGACCAGTGCTCGGATTCCGGGCCCAGATTGCGGTGGTAGTCGTAGAAGCAGTCGATGAACTGCTTCCCGTGCACGTTGAGCTGGTTCTCGGGGCGCGCGTCCCACAGCGCGACATGCGCATCCACGATGAAATAGTCTTCGCCGTCCTTGCTGTACATGGCGTCCCTCCATTATTCGTACGGCTTGGTGACGAGAAGCACGCTAGGAAGCGCCGACGCATGTCAGCGAGGTGCTGGGCGTCTCAATGTGAGACACCCGTAGCGGCGGTGGCCCCGCTCGCCGGCGTTAGCGTGACCGAGGCCGACGCAGTGACGCGTCCTCTGGAGGTCGAAGTGGACAACCGTCGACACACGCCACACCCGGACGTCTCGCCCTGTACAACCGGCGGTGACGCGGCCCCGCGACTGCTCGCGTCATGGCAGCGCAGCGAGCACTACGGGCTGTCACCGGAGGAGATGCGGCCCGTGTTCACGGGCTCGGTCGACACCGCCTCCCTGCTTTACGAATGCGGCTACGAAGTGCTCCAGGGGCTCCACAGGACGCTCGCCAACGAGCCGGTCAGCATGATGATCACCGATAGCGACGGATTGGTGCTGTACCGGCTGTGCAACGACGCATCGATCAACCGTTCCCTCGACCGGGTCCATCTGGCGCCCGGTTTCTACTTCGCCGAACGCAACGCGGGCACCAACGGCCTCGGCCTCGCCCTGGCCGATCGCGCTCCGTCGCTGGTACGGGCCGACGAGCACTACTGCACTGACCTGCGGGGATACACCTGCGCCGCGGTCCCGATCCTCGACCCGGTCACCGGCGGGCTCGCCGGCAGCGTCAACCTCACCACCTGGTCCGACTCCTCCTCGGAACTGCTACTGGCCCTGGCCCAGGCCACGGCCGGGAACACCACCGCGCTCATGCTGGCCCGGGGGACCGGCCGGAAGGTCAGGCCGACCCCGCGCGGTGAGGTGTTCCGCGTGTATGCCGACCGTTCCCAGCAGCACGACGACGCTCCCCATCTGCTCTCACCCGGCTGGAGGGACGCGGTCGCGACGGCACGCACGGCCTTGGCCCAGGGGCGGGTCGTCGCGGTCGTCGGTGAGCCGGGCGCGGGCAAAACCGCCCTCATCTCTCTGGCCCGCCGGCAGACGGAGCCACGCGAACGTGTCCTCAGCGCCCGCCCACCGGCCCCCGACGACGTGCACGCCTGGCTCATGCTGTGGTCCCCGGAGCTGGACAAGGACAGTACCTGCGTCATCGTCTCCGGAGTGGATACCCTGCCGGCCTGGGCCGCCGCCGAGCTGGCGCGGCGGTTCAGCGAGGTGCACCGCAAGGACGGCGGAGGGGCTCGCTGTCTGCAGCCGTTCGCCATGACGGCAGAACAGTACTCCGCCATTCCCGAGGCGCTCAGCCCACTGATCGACACCGTGGTCGAGGTGCCCGCCCTGCGCTCCCGGCCCGATGACATCCTGCCGCTCGCCGATCACTTCGCACGCCGCCACCGCGGACGCGCAGTGGCCTTCACGCCTGCCGCGGAGCGCGCCCTGGCCGCCTATGACTGGCCCGGGAACATCAAGCAGCTCCACCGCGTCATCCGTGATGCGGCATCGCGGACCGACGTGATCGACACCCACCACCTCCCGGCCGAGGTGTTCACCGGCGACGGCCGCAACCTGGGCCGTGTCCAGGCATTCGAGCGCGATGAAATCGTGCGCTCGCTGACCGAGCCGGGCACCACCGTGGCGCAGGCCGCTGAGCAACTCGGCATGAGCCGCGCGACCATCTACCGCAAGATGGCGCAGTACGGCATCAAGGTGCCTGGCCGCGCGCAACATCCGCGATCCTGACGTGCCGTCACCCGCCGTCTCCGGTCGTTGACGCCGCACCAGGTTCGCCCGGCGAACAACCGACGGGCCTGAACCGTATGGGAGCGCCCGCTGGGATCCGGCCCGCCAGTGGCAGGTCGTCCTCGTGGACCACGCCGATCACCGGGTAGCCGCCGGTGACCGGGTGGTCGGCGAGGAAGAGGACCGGAAGGCCGTTCGGCGGGACCTGGAGGGCGCCGCGGACCATGCCCTCGGCGGGCCGGGCCACGGCCGTCGGCATCGGCACCGGCTTCAGCCGGATCGCCGCGGCCGCCGGCACCTTCCTCACCCCAATCGCCCTGGACTCCTGATGCGTGGGCGCCACCCTGCTCCTCGCAGGCATCGTCTCCCCCGCCGGCACCCTGGCCTGGCGATCGGCATGCCGAAGCGCAACGGACCGGCACTGGTGGGCGGGTTGAGATCGAGCTGCATTGTCATCCCTCACTTGAGCAGGTCGCAGTTGATACTCCAGCCATTGTTGTCAGGTTCGTGCGCCGACGGCCCGGCGGTCGGACGCGAGCGAGGCGCCGTTTGTGCGGGAGACCTCGCCGAGCCAGTGGGCGCTGGGTTTCGGTGTGCGGGTCTGGGTGGTGCGGTCGATGGCGATGAGGCCGAACTTGGGGCGGTAGCCGAAGACCCACTCATAGTTGTCAAACGCTGACCATGCGTGATAGCCGCGTACGTCGATTCCGTCGGCGAGGCACGAGGCGACTCCGGTGAGCGCGGTGCGGAGGTAGGCAAGGCGTTCGGTGTCGTCCTCGGTGGCGAGTCCGTTCTCGGTGACGATGACCGGGACGCCGGCGATGGCCGCCGCCTCCCGGATCGTTGCCTCGAGGCCCTGTGGGTGGATTTCCTCTCCCATTTGGTTCGTCTGGGCGTCCGCCGGGGGCGGGGCGACGCCGTCGGGTCCGAAGACCGTGCGGCCGTACGTCTGGATGCCTACGAAGTCGTCCTCGCGGGAGGCCAGCAGGAAGCGCTCGTTGACCTCGCGCCGCACCGCTTCGGCGCGGTCCTCGCCACCGGGGGCCGCCTGGATGTCCGAGTTCGCGAGGGTCCAGCCGGCCATCAGGTCCGGACGGTGTGCCTTGATGGCTGCCGTTCCCCGGCGGTGCGCCGCGAGCTTCACCTCGTAACCGGCCTCGGTAGCGGTGAACTGGAAGGGGGCCACGCGTTGCGGTGCGATGCCGAGGCACTCGGCGGCGGCCGCCCAGACGGGTACGTCCGCCCGCTGTTCGGGGACCTCGCCGCCGATGCCCATGGTGGCCAGGAGCGGCGGGAGGTTCGGTTCGTTGAGTGTGCAGGCGATGTCGATGAGGTCGCCGAGATGCGCGGTGACCGCGTCGCAGTAGCGCGCGAAACGCTCGGGCGTCCCCGGGTCTTCCCAGCCTCCGGTGGCGAGGAGCCAGCGGGGCGAGGTGAAGTGGTGGTAGGTGACGACCGTCTTGAGGCCGTGCTCCCGGCACGCTTCCAGGACGCGGCGGTAGTGGGCCAGCGCCGCCGGTGAGAAGTGTCCCTCCTCGGGTTCGATGCGTGCCCATTCGAGGGAGAAGCGGTAGCTCGTGAGGCCGAGGGACGCGAGGAGTGCGATGTCCTCCCGGTACCGGTGGTAGTGGTCGATCGCATCACCCGAGGGCTCGGTGAAGAGGGTGTGGGGGAGGTGCTCCAGCAGCCATGCGTCGCTGTTGGTGTTGTTCCCCTCGACCTGGTGCGCGGCGGTGGCGGCGCCCCACAGGAAGCCGTCGGGGAAGGGGGACGGATGGGGGGAGGCGGTCATGGGTTCCTCTCTGAGTCCGCTGACTCCGCGTCAGCGGACGGACTTGATGAAGGTGACGGTGAAGCTGCCCAGCGCGCAGATCGCGGCGGCGCCGAACCACAGCAGTTGGTAGTTGTGGCCGTCGCCGGTCGCGAGGATCGTGGGCGCGGCGGCGGGAACGATGATGTTCGGGATGCTGAGTGCGAGTGCGATGACCGCCACGTCCTTGCCCGTGTCGCGGGCGTCGGGCAGGACAGCGGCGCACAGTGCCATGTCGACGGTCAGGTACATGGCCTGGCCCATGGAGAAGACGATCCATGCGGCGATGAACTGCGCGAAGGTCGACGCGGTACCGCCGATGACGAGTCCGGCCGCCATGAGCAGCGCGGCGACGACGACGAACGGCTTGCGGCGACCGATCTTGTCCGAGACCCACCCGGAGGCGGTGAAGAACAGCACGCTGACCGGGGCCGAGATGAGCGAGAGGGTGCCCGCCTGCTGCCCGGCCTCCCCGATCGGCATGTGCAGGCCGTCCATCAGGAAGAAGACGAAGTACGAGAACATCGCACTCATCGCGATGCCCGCGAGGAACCGTGACAACCAGGCCCAGCCGAAGTCCGGGTGCTTGCGTGGATTGACGACGAACGTCCTCGCGATCCCCTTGAGGTCGAGCGGGGGAAGCTCGCTGCGGTCGCGCACGGGGTCCTTGTAGAAGAACAACAGCGGGAGGGCGAGGGCGAGCGCGAGCAGGATGGGCGCCACCATCATGACCAGTGGTACGTCGACGAAGGCGGCGGCCAGGTAGGAGCCGCCCGACATGGCGAAGGCGCCGAACATGCCCATGACCCCCATCACCCGTCCGCGTTTCACGTCCGGGAGTGCCTCGACGGGGATCGTGCTGTACGCGTTGAAGGCGGCCTGTGCGGCGATGATCGCGACCACGTAGGCCACGACGATCACGGGGATCGACGAGACGGCGCCGATGACGGCGGTGCCCAGCAGTGCCGCGACGAGACAGCCGAGGATCCAGGGGCGCCGCCGGCCGAACCGGCTGGTCGTACGGTCCGAGAGGGCGCCGGCGAGGGGCACGGCGACGAGGAGCGCGATCGAACTGACCGACACAGTAAGGCTGTAGCTCGTCTCCTTCGCGTCCGGGTCGATGCTCGCCAGGCGCAGCGACAGGGCGGTGCTCAGGGTGAGCACCATGATGTACATGCCTGCCGCCGCCACGAGGACGAGGACGATCGTGCGGCGGGTCGGTCCTGCGGGCGCAGGGCCGGATGAGGGTGCAGGGGCGGCTGCGGGGTGTTCCGCACCCTCGAGCCCTGGCTCCGACTCCGGTCTCGCCGGACCGGCAATGTGCGGTGCAGGTGTGGAGTCACTCATGGATTCCTCTTTCGGATCAGAGCCGCCGTTGGCTCTGTGTGACCGCTGAGACATGACGCCTGGCGTCCGGCCTTGGGTGAGGACAGTGAGGACCGTAGGCGAACCTGAACCAAACTGGAATAGGTTGCGCTCGAATTATTGACCATGGTGGAAAAGGAAACGGTGGGATAGCCTCTCGGGCGAGAGCGGGCCCGAGAGCGGGCCCGAGAGCAGGAACCGAGGGGAGAAGGCTGGGATGGCAGAGGCGACGCGCACCTCAGCGCGCAGCCGCAAGCGGGCCCCGTACGCCAACGGGGAGCGCAAGCGTGCCGAGCTCGTCGACGCCGCCTTCCGGGCGTTCGCGGAGAAGGGCTACCAGAGCCTCTCGATCCGCCAGCTCGCGGAACTCATCGGGACGAGCCACACCCTGCTCCTGCACCACTTCGGTTCCAAGGACGCACTCCTGGAGGCCGTGCTCGTACGCCGCGAAGAGCTCGAAGGACCGTGGCGTCAGGGACTCATCGACGACCGTGGCCTCCTGGCGGCCGTGCCCGAGGTCATGCGCCACAACGCGGAGATCCGCGGTGTCATCCAGCTCGACGTGACCCTGCGCGCGGAGGCCGACCGGCCGGACCATCCGGCCCGTGCGTTCATCCGCCGCCGGGACGCGGACTTCGTCCGCTCGATCCGCTCCGAGCTGGAGCGCGAGCTCGGCGCCGGCCGCCTCAAGCCGGGGCTCGACCTGGGCGTGCTCGCCCGCCAGATCGTCTCCCTCATCGAGGGCATCCAGGTCGCCTGGCTCTACGACGACTCGATCGACATGGCCGCGCACCTCGAAGCGTTCATGGCGCTCATCAGAAACCCGCGGTAATCGCGAGTCGGGGCGTCCAGTGGTGGGATCGGCACAACTCATGTGGCCTCCGCGCTGAGGACGTGCGCCGCACCACGCACAGTGTCGACAACCGCACCACGCGCCGCGTCGATTACCGCGCCGCCGTCGGTGGCGTCCGGTCCGCGCCAGGCGATGTGCTGTTCCGGCCGTACCAGGAGCAGCGGTGCTCCGTACGAGGCGGCGTCGGGGAGGTGGGGGAGGTCCAGCACGGTGAGTGGGATGCCGCGCTCGGCCGCCGCTGTCAGGAACGGCGTGGTATCGGCGGTGCCGTCCAGGCGCAGCAGGGTGAAACCGGGGCCGAGGTGGTCGTAGAGCGAGGTGCCGTCGGGCAGCCAGCGGTGTGGCAGCCGGGTGCCCGGGCGGGCCGAGCCGTGGTACGTCAGCGGCTCGTGCGCGGGCACGGCGGAACCGTCGTCCACGACGATGGGAGAGTCTGCATAGTGATAGCCGAGTACCAGGCCGAGGCTGTGGAACTCGCCGCGCTTGGCCTCCAGTTCGCGTGTCACGGCGGTTCGGCGGGCGGCTCCGGTCGGGGTGTCGGCGCCGAGGTCGGCATGGGCGAAGGCGTGGGCCAGCCGGGATTCCTGCGCCGCCGCGTCGGCGATGGTGCGCTCGGCGACCGGCCGGCGCTCCGGCTCGTAACTGTCCAGCAGTGCAGGTCCGGCCCAGCCCTGCACGACCGCGACCAGCTTCCACGCGAGATTCACCGCGTCGCCGACGCAGGTGTTGTAACCGTGGCCGCCCCAGGGCGGGTTGAGATGGGCCGCGTCACCGACCAGGAAGACGCGCTCGCCGCGGTAGTGGTCGACCAGCAGCATGCGGGCCGACCAGGGGTCGGTGGCCTGGACGTGTGCCTCCAGGTCGGCACCGATCAACTGGCGTACCAGGGCGGCCGGATCGACCGTACCGGTCGTCGCGTCCACGCCCTGGGCGATGGCCCACCAGGTGCCGTCGAGGTCCATCCGGCCGACGATCCCGCCGGCCTCCTTGCCCAGCACCCAGTAATGCACCGCGCGGGCACACAGGTCCCGCTCGCTCAGGCCCGGAGCGGTGAACGTGATGTTGAGATTGGGCAGTTGGCCGCTGCTGCCCGCGTACCGCGCTCCTATGGCGGCACGGGACACCCCGCTCGCGCCGTCGCAGCCGACCAGGTAATCGGCCGTGAGGGTGCGGGTCCGGCCGTCGGGCCCGGCGACCTGTGCCCGTACGCCGCGTGCCCCGTCTTCGGCGGCCAACAGGCGGTAACCAGCCAGGAATTCGACCGACGATAGCTCGGCCACCGCCTCGCGCAGCACCGCTTCGATCACAGGCTGTGGGATCTGCTGACCGCACTCGGCGAACTCGTCCCGCCGCTCCGTATGCAGTGCGAAGGCGTTGCGGAACCGGGTGATCTCCCGACCGGTGAGCCCGGTGCAGAACACCACGTCCTGGGCGTACGACACCGGCAGCGGCGCGGCCGCCCGCACCCGGTCCGCCAGGCCCCAGCGGCGGAACAGCTCCATCGTCCGCGCGCTGGTGGTCTTGGCCCGGGGACGGTCCGTGACCACGGACTGCCGCGGCTCCAGGACGCAGCACCGGACGCCCGCTCGCCCCAATTCAATCGCGACCGCCAGCCCGCTCGGCCCGCCACCGGCGATGAGGACGGGGTAGTGGTCGGGCCGCCCCTCTGTACGGTGGACGGTCATCGCTGCTCCGCTCCGACGACGGGGGTGCGCAGGGTGCCCAGCCGGTCGACCGTCACCTCGACCACGTCGCCTGGTGTCAGGAAGCGCGGCGGCGTGCGGGTGTAGCCGACGCCCGAAGGTGTACCGGTGACCAGTACGTCCCCCGGTTGGAGTGTGAACGTGCGGCTGGCCAGCGACAACACCTCACCGACGGGAAAAATCAGGTCGCGGGTGTTGCCCTCCTGGACGAGCTCGCCGTTCACCCGGGTGGTGAGCCGCAGCCCGTCGGACAGGCGACCGACCTCGTCGGCGGTGATGAGCGGCCCCATCGGACCGCTGCGGTCGGCGTTCTTGCCGAGCGTCCACTGCGCGGTGAGCTTCTGCGCCGTGCGCGCGGTGAGGTCGTTGAAGACGGCGTACCCGAGTACGGATGCCTCCGCGGTGCTCGGGTCGGCGTTCGCGAGTGGCGCGCCGACCACGGCGGCGATCTCGCCCTCCCAGTCCAGCCCTGGCTCGTTGGCGGGTACCGGTACGGGCACGTCACCCACCGACAGCGAGGCCGTCCAGCGGCCGAAGAGGGTCGGGTGGCCCGGTACGCCGTAGACGCCCTCTTCGGCGTGCGCACGGTAGTTGAGGCCCAGACACAGCACGCGGGCCGACGGGGGGACCGGCGGAGCCTGCGTCACGTCGGCGAGTGGCTTCTCACCCGACGCCACCTCGCCCGCCCGGGCGATCCACTTGGACAAGTCCCCGTAAAAGTCCCGTACTTCAGTCAGCGGCGTGACTCGATCCCCGACGAGAACCCCGACGACCGTGTCCCGCCCCTCCCGCAGTCCGATGAGCTTCACCGCGCCACCTCCGGCAGCGGCACCAGCCGGACGTCGAAGGCGAAGTCGAGGAAGGGCTCCTTCATCGACCACCGCTCGGCCGCATCGGAATCGTCACACTCCACGGGATCGACCACCAGGGCGTCCTTCACCGCGAAGGCAGCGTCGGAGTCGAGGTAAGGGTCACCGGCCACGAACACATGCGTGGTGACCGGCCGGTGCCCCGCTGCCTCGACTCGCAGGTGGATGTGGGCCGGACGCATCGGATGCCGGCCCAGCGCCGTGAGCAGTTCCCCGACGGGCCCGTCGGTGGGCACGGGGTAACTGCTCGGCAACACGCTGCGGAACCAGTACGAGCCGTCCTCGCCGGTAGTGAGCAACGCCCGTAGATTTCCTGGCGGTTGTGCTTGGTCCTGGGTGTCGTAGTGCCCCGCGTCGTCGGCCTGCCACACGTCCACGGTGGCCTCTGCGAGCGGTGTGCCCGCGCAGTCCGTCACCCGCCCGTGTACGACCATCGGTCGGCCCCGCTCGCGCTCGGGCCCCTCGGCGAGCCATGCACCGAGCGGGCGGGGCGGCGCGGGGGAGTGGAAGGGGCCTTCGACCGATGACGGGGTGGCCTCCGGTGGTCCGGCGTGGTTCACCTCGTCCACCGCGGAGGTCAGACCGAGCATGTCGGAGAGCAGAATGAATTCGTTGCGGGTGTCCGTGCAGGCATGGCCGGTACGGACGAGAAAGTCCAGGCCGGCCAGCCATTCCTCCTCGGTGGGGCGGACCTCCCGTACAAACGCGTGCAGATGGGTCACGGCCGCACGGACGACTTCGGCCAGCCGCGGGTCGGCGGCCTTGATCCGGTCCAGTACTTCCGTACGCAGGCGGTCGAGCTCGGCTTCCTCTGCGGACGAGGCAGATGACAGAGATGGCAGAACCATGCTCACTCCTTGGGAGTAAGGGCGTGGTGGTGTCCCTCATCATGCGAAGGCCGATCCGCCGCGTCTGCGGGTGTTCCATTGGTTGGGGCGGTCGGTCACACTCGTCCGATGGAACAAGGCAACGGCGCCTCCCGACGCGGCAAACGTCCCAAGAGCGGAGAGCCGGTCGTCGACCGCGCGCTGTCCCTGCTCGCGGCGTTCGGTTCCGAACACCGGGCGTTGGGGCTCAACGAACTGAGCCGCCGGGCCGGTCTGCCGCCCAGCACCGCCTCCCGGCTCACCGCCCGACTGCTCCGATGGGGCGCGCTGGAGCGCGATGACCACGGGCGTTACGTCATCGGACTGCGGCTGTTCGAGGTGGCCTCACTGGCACCGCGCAGCCACGGTCTGCGCGAAGCCGCCCTCCCGTACCTGGAGGATCTGCACGAGATCACCCGCCAGCACGTACTGCTCGCGGTGCGGGACGGCGACGAGGCGCTGCTCGTGGAGCGGCTCTCGGCCCACGGTGCGGTGGAGATCGCCTACCGGGTGGGAGGGCGGCTGCCGCTGCACGAGACCGGCGTCGGCCTGGTCCTGCTGGCCGCCGCCGATCCTGGTTACCGCGCCGAGTGGATCGACCGGCTGGAGCCGTCGTCGGCCGCGCTCCGGCTCCGCCGGCGGCTGGCCGAGGTACGCAACGCGGGCCTGGCCGTGTTCGAGCGGCAGCGCCCCGCGCCCGTGTGCTCCGTCGCGGTACCGATCCGCGGCCGCGGCGAGCAGGTCGTCGCCGCGGTGTCCATCGTCGTCCCCGCAGGTGCCCGCAAGGCGCGGGCTTACGAGCAGGTGGTCAGGGCCACCGCCATGGCGATCTCCCGCGGCTTGGGGGCACGTGGGACACGGTCACACGCCTAACGGGGCAGAGGCTCCGCGCTCGTGGCGCCTGGCAGCGCTATGTCCAGTGCGTGTTCGCGGACGTGGTCCAAGGCCCGTCCGAGGGCGCCCACGGAGACGATGTCGTCGCCGAACTGGGAGGCGACGACCTCGGGGAAGGGCGGGTGGGCGTACTGGGACAGCTCGCGTTCGATGACTCGTAGGACCGGGGCGTAGGAGGGGGCGGGGGCGCCGGCGAGGATGATCCGCTCGGTGTCGAGGAGGGCGGCGAGGGCGCTGGTGATGCGGGCGAAGCGGGTGCCGAGGCGTTCGACCACTTCGGTGGCGAGGGGGTCGGCGGCGGCCGCGGCCGCGAAGACGGCCTCGGCGTCGATGTCCTCGGGGGCGAGTTGGCGGAGGAACGAGGAGGGGTGCGCCTCGGGATCGCGGACCGCTTCCCTGGCCCACTGCCGGGCCAGTTTGGCGAGGCCGTCCGCGTTGCCGACGCCTTCCAGCAGGTCGAGGAAGCGCATCTCGCCGGCGCCGCCGCGAGCGCCGCGCAGGAGGTGGCCCCCCTCCACGATGCCGGCGCCGATGCGCTCACCGGTGAGCACGGCGACGTAGTTCTTGAGGTCGTGACCGGCACCCTGCCAGCCCTCGGCCAGCGCCGCGAGGTTTGCATCGTTGTCGACGAGCACGGTCCAGCCATGACGTTGCGTCAGGTGCTGGGCGATGTCCGGGTTCATCCGCTCCCAGAACTCGTTGACCGTGCCGACCGTACGTCCTTCGGCGTCGACAGGAGCGGGGACGCCCACGGCCACGGCCAGTACCCGATCGGGCGTGAGCGAGGCCGCCGTCAGCGCCTCGTGGATCGTCCGGCCGAGTACGTCAAGGCGTTCCTCGGTGGTGTGCTCGGGGCTGGAGAAGGCACGGTCGTGCCGGGCGAGCGGGTGGCCGCGCAGATCCGCGACCGTGGCCCTGGCCATGCGCTGGCCGCAGTCGACGCCCACGATCACACCGGCCATCGGCTGAAAGGAATAGCGCCGCGCGGGGCGGCCCAGGCGGTAGCCGCCGTGCTCTCGCTGGTTCTCCACCTCATGGATCCAGCCGCGGTGGGTCAGGTCCTCGCACACGTCGTGGACCGTGGCCCTGGTCAGGCCCGTGGAGGCGATCAGATCGGAGCCCGTGACCGGTTCCGAGTCCCACATGCGGTGCAGTACGGCGCGGAGGTTCGCCTCCCGGAGCTGCCGTGTCGACGTCCCTGCCGACGCCGACGATTTTGTGTCAACCAACCCCTTGACCCCCTCTGGATACCCGCCTAGCTTACAGCCAGTTAATAAATCTAGAACCTAGATTTAATACCCACCGAAAGGGATTAGCGATGGTGGACACGGCTGTGGATCGGCCCACGACGGACGCGGAGCAGTGGTGGCGGCAGGCGGTCGTCTACCAGATCTATCCGCGCAGCTTCGCCGACGCCAACGGCGACGGCATCGGCGACCTCCCCGGGATCGCCTCCCGCGTGGACCACCTGCGTGACCTCGGCGTCGACGCGGTCTGGCTCAGCCCGTTCTATCCCTCGGCGCTCGCCGACGGCGGGTACGACGTCGACGACTACCGGGACGTCGACCCGCGGATCGGCACCCTCGACCAGTTCGACGAGCTCGTCACCGCCCTGCACGACGCGGACATCCGGGTCATCGTCGACATCGTCCCCAATCACACCTCCAACCGGCACCGGTGGTTCCGCGAGGCGCTCGCCGCCGGGCCCGGGTCCCCGGCCCGCGACCGCTACATCTTCCGCCGCGGCAACGGCCCCGACGGCGCGGAGCCACCGACCGACTGGACCGCCGCCTTCGGCGGATCCGCCTGGGAGCCGGTGGGCGACGGCGACTGGTACCTGCACCTGTTCGCGCCCGAGCAGCCGGACCTCAACTGGGACAACGACGAGGTACGCGAGGACTTCCTGACGACCCTGCGCTTCTGGGCGGACCGCGGCGTCGACGGCTTCCGGGTCGATGTGGCCCATATGCTCGTCAAGGACCTCTCCGAGCCACTGCCCGGCCAGGACCAGCTCGACGCAGACGGCATCCCCGACGGCGCCCACCGCCTGCGGGACCGCGACGAGGTGCACGAGATCTACCGCGCATGGCGCGCGGTGTTCAACGAGTACGACCCGCCGCGCACCGCCGTCGCCGAGGCATGGGTGCCCACCCACCGCCGCCCCCGGTACGCCTCACCGGACGGGCTCGGCCAGTCCTTCAACTTCGACCTGCTGCGCTCGGAATGGGACCCGGCCGCGTTCCGCCGGATCATCGAGCAGAACCTCGACCTCGTCCGGACGTCCGGCTCCTCGTCCACCTGGGTCTTCTCCAACCACGACGTCGTACGCCACGCCACCCGCTACGCCCTGCCGAACGGCACCGACCTGCACGCCTGGCTGCTCAGCGGGGGCACGGACCCGCTGCCGGACCTGGCACAGGGGCTGCGGCGCGCCCGCGCCGTCACCCTGCTCGCCCTCGCACTGCCCGGCTCGACCTACCTCTACCAGGGCGAGGAACTGGGACTCTTCGAGGTCGCCGACCTGCCCGCCGAGGCCCTGCAGGACCCCACCTGGAAGCGCTCGCAGGGCACCGAGAAGGGCCGGGACGGCTGCCGGGTCCCGCTGCCGTGGACGGCGGACGGACCGTCGTACGGATTCGGGGCCGGCGGCGCGCATCTGCCCCAGCCGGACGCCTTCGCCGAGCTCTCCGTCGAGGCCCAGCAGGCCGACCCCGACTCGACGCTCGCCTTTTACCGGCGCGCCCTCGCAGAGCGCCGGCGACTGCAGACCGCCGAGTCGCTGACCTGGGTCGATGACAAGCCAGATGTCGTCCACTTCCGGCGCCCCGGCGGATGGTCCTGCGTCACCAACTTCGGCACCTCGCCGGTCCCCCTCCCGCCGGGCCGCACCGTCCTCGCCAGCGGACCGCTCGACGGGGCACTGCTCCCGCCGGACACGACTGCCTGGCTGGTGCCGTCCGCCGCGGCGGAAACCCACTCGGACCTCACCGACTGAGGAGAACAGCCATGCGCTCCAGAACAGCCATGCGCTCCAGAACGGTGTCGCAGCACTCCCTTTCCCGCCGCGGACTCCTGCGGCTCGGCGGCGCCCTCGCGGGTGCCGCCGCGGGCGGCGCACTGCTCGCCGGATACGCCTCGTCCGACGACCGCCGCACGACCATCCGCTTCCTCCAGAACAAGCCCGAGGCCATCCCGTACTTCGACGAGCTGATCGAGGACTTCCACCGCGCGCAGTCCGAGGTCTACGTCGTGCACGACTCCACGCCCGCGGCGCTGACCCCGCAGTTCGCCCGGGGCGCCCCGCCGGACCTGGGCTGCTACAACTACAACCTGGAGACCTCGAACTTCCTGGCCCGCGGCGAGCTGTCGGACCTAGGGAGGCTCCCGGAGGCCCGGCGCATCGACGCCGAGGTCCAGGACCTCGTAGGGCAGTACGCCCAGTACAAGTCCGAGACCAGCGTGCTGCCGTACTCCATCACCGCGGCGGGCGTCATCTACAACAAGGATCTCTTCGAGAAGGCCGGTGTGGCGATCCCGCGCACCTGGACCGAACTGCTGAAGGCATGCAAGACGTTCAAGGCCCGGGGCATCGTCCCGGTCCTGCAGACGTACAAGGAGCCCTGGACGCTCTCCCAGGGTCTCTTCGACTACGTCTCGGGCAGCGCCCTCGATGTCGCCGGATTCTTCACCCGGCTCAAGGAACTCGGGCCGAAGGCCGGCCCCGGGGCCGAGGTGTCCTTCGGCAAAAACTTCAAGGACGCCGTCGAGAAGATGCTCGTCCTCGCCTCGTACACCAACGCCGATGCGCCGAGCCGTACGTACTACGACGGCAATGTCGCCTTCGCCCACGGCAAGGCGGCGATGTACCTCCAAGGACCGTGGGCCATCGGGGAGATCGAGAAGATCAACCCGAAGGCGCGGCTGGGGACCTTCGCCCTGCCGGCCACCGAGGACCCCAAGGACGTCAAGGTCAGGGTCAACCTCGACCTGGCACTGTGGATTCCCCACGCCTCGTCGAAACCCAACGCGGCCACCGCGTTCCTGCGGTACCTGATGCGGCCCGAGGTGATGGACGCCTACAACGCGAAGCACCTCGCCTGGTCCCCGACCAGGAACGCACCCGCGATACGAGACGAACGCGTGGCCGGCATCCAGCCCTATGTCGACGCGAGCCGCTTCTACCAGGGCGCCGGGACCTACTTCCCGGGCGCCATCCCCTTGGGCAACTACCTGCAGGAACTGCTGATCGGCGGCAACGCCGACGCGTTCCTGCGCAAGCTCGACGACGACTGGGCCCGGTACGCCCAGCGCAGCCTGTGACGTGGTGACCCGGAAGGAAACAGACGATGAGCGCACCGGCAGCGATAAGAACCCGCCCTGCCAGATCCACCGCACCACCGAGCCCGGCCACCGCGCGGCGCCGCAGGGCCGACCGGACCTACTACCTGATGCTCGTCCCCGCCGTCCTGCTGTTCACCGTGTTCATCTCGCTGACCGGCCTGGTGGGCATGTTCTACAGCCTGACCAACTACGCGGGCTTCGGTGACTGGAAATTCATCGGCCTGCGCAACTACACCTCGATGCTGGGTGACCCGCGCATCCTGGAGTCGTACGGATTCACCATCTGGTTCGCGGTGGTCACGACGGTAGTGGTCAACGCCGTCGCCCTGCTGCTGGCCATCGGCCTCAACGGCCGTATCAAATGGAAGACGGGCCTGCGCGGGATCTACTTCATCCCGATGGTCATCTCCGGCATCGTCATCGCCTACGTCTTCAACTACCTCTTCTCCACCGCGGCCCCGGCACTCGCGACCCAACTGGGCTGGACCGCGGGGCAGAGCAGCATCCTCGCCAACGAGAACTGGGCGTGGGTCGCCGTGGTCATCGTGACGGCCTGGCAGGCCACACCGAGCGCCCTGATCATTTACCTGGCCGGCCTCATGGCCATCCCGAAGGAGGTGTACGAGGCGGCCGAGCTCGATGGCGCGGGCGGCTGGCGCCGATTCCGCAGCATCACCTTCCCGCTGCTCATCGGCTACGTCGTGATCAACACCATCCTGGGATTCAAGGGCTTCCTCAACGCCTACGACATCATCGTCGGCCTCACCAACGGCGGCCCCGGCACCGCCACGATGAGCGTCGCCATGACGATCTTCAGCGGTTTCGACGGCGGCGAGTACGCCTTCCAGATGGCCAACGCCGTGGTCTTCTTCGTCTTCACCGTCGCCGTTTCCCTGCTCCAGTTGCTGTTCGTGCGCAACCGTGAGGTGAACCTGTAATGACGACGATCGACCCCACGGTCACCCCGGGCGCGAGCGAGCACATCAAGGCCCCCAAGGAAGAGCACCGGATCAACTGGCTGCAGACCGGTCTGCTGGTCCTGGGCACCCTGGCGGTGCTGGTCCCGATCTACTTCGCGATCACCATGTCGCTGAAGACCGGCCGGCAGGCGGCGTCGGGGACCGGGCTCGACTGGCCCTCGCCCTTC
This sequence comes from Streptomyces ochraceiscleroticus, assembly GCF_000720485.1. Taxonomy (GTDB): domain Bacteria; phylum Actinomycetota; class Actinomycetes; order Streptomycetales; family Streptomycetaceae; genus Streptomyces; species Streptomyces ochraceiscleroticus. Next base: position 50,837 of record NZ_JOAX01000022.1, read on the forward strand.
GAATTCGGCAACTTCCGGGCCGCCTGGGAACTCACCCACTTCCCCAGAGCCTTCGCCGTCTCCCTGTCGATCAGCGTCCTGGCGGTGGCCGGCCAGCTCATCGTCTCCTCGCTCGCGGCGTACGCGATCGCACGCAACTGGCACCGCCGGCTGTTCAGGTGGTCGTACTTCTACCTGCTGGCCGCGATGTTCATCCCGTTCCCGGTCGTGGCGCTGCCGCAGGTGAAGCTGACGTCCATGGTGGGCCTGGACAACCCGCTGGGCGTCGCCGTCCTGCACATCCTGTTCGGAATCTCGTTCAACCTCCTTCTCTACACGGCGTTTCTGCGCTCGGTCCCGTACGAACTGGAGGAGAGCGCCCGCATCGACGGATGCACCACCTGGCAGACCTTCTGGAAGATCATTTTTCCGCTGCTGGCCCCGATGAACGCCACCGTGGGCATCTTCGCCTTCCTGATGTCGTGGAACGACTTCATGATGCCGTCGCTGATCATCGGTGACCCCTCGCTGCAGACCCTCCCGGTGGTGCAGAAGATCTTCCAGCTCAAGTTCTCCTCGAATTACAACGTGGCCTTCGCGTCCTACCTGATGGCCATGGCGCCGACGCTCCTCGCGTACCTCTTCGCGCAGCGCTGGGTCATGTCGGGTGTCACCCGCGGCGCCATCAAGTAGCGCTCCGGTTTTCCTCTCGCCTTCTCGCCCCTCGTCTCTCAGGAGCCCGGCATGCCCGATACGACCACCGATGCCGCCGCCCGCGACTGGTGGAAGAACGCCGTCGTCTACCAGATCTATCCCCGCAGCTTCGCCGACACCGACGGGGACGGCATCGGGAACATCTCCGGCATCACCTCCCGGGTGCCGTACCTCGCGCAGTTGGGTGTGAACGCGGTCTGGCTGAGCCCGTTCTATCCGTCCGCGCTGGCCGACGGCGGGTACGACGTCGACGACTACCGCGACGTCGACCCGCGCCTGGGCACGCTCGACGACTTCGACGCCATGGTCGAGGACCTGCACGGCGCGGGCATCAAGGTCATCGTCGACATCGTGCCCAACCACACCTCCGACCGGCACGAGTGGTTCCGCGCTGCCCTCGAGGCCGGGCCCGGCTCGCCCGAACGAGAGCGCTACATTTTTCGCGACGGCCTCGGGCCCGACGGCGAACGGCCCCCGAACGACTGGGAGTCCGGCTTCGGCGGACCCGCCTGGGAGCCGGCCGGCGACGGACAGTGGTACTTCCACCACTTCGCCAAGGAGCAGCCGGACCTCAACTGGGACAATGACGAGGTGCGCGAGGACTTCCTGAAGACCCTGCGCTTCTGGTCCGACCGGGGCGTCGACGGCTTCCGCGTCGATGTCGCCCACGGCCTGGTCAAGGACCTGTCCGAGCCCTTCGCCCCCTGGGCGGAGGTCGCGGTGGTGGACCAGCATACGGACGGCTCGCACCCCCTGTGGGACCGTGACGCCGTGCACGAGATCTACGCCGAGTGGCGCCGGGTCTTCGACGAGTACGACCCGCCGCGCTTCGCCGTCGCCGAGGCGTGTGTCCACCCCTCCCGGCGGGCCCGTTACGCCTCGGCGAAGGGCCTCGGCCAGGCGTTCAACTTCGAGATGCAGGACGCGAGTTGGCGGTCAGCGGACTTCCGCAAGGCCATCGACTCGGGGCTGGACCAGACCCGGGAGAGCGGTTCGACCACGACCTGGCTCCTGGGCTGCCACGACTCGCCGCGGGTGGCCACGCGGTACGGGCTGCCCGCCGACCCGCAGCGGACGGCCGTGCAGGTCGCCCACCAGTGGCTGCTGACGGACGGTACCGAGCCCGCCCTCGACCGCGCCCTCGGCGAGCGCCGCGCCAGGGCCGGGGCGCTGATCACCCTGGCGCTGCCCGGCTCGACGTACCTTTACCAGGGCGACGAGCTGGGGCTGCACGAGGTCGGGGACCTGCCCCCGGAGGTACTGGAGGACCCGCTCGCCACCCGGTCCGGCGGGCGCGAGAAGGGCCGCGACGGGTGCCGGGTACCACTGCCGTGGTCGGCCGACGGGCCCTCCTTCGGCTTCGGGCCCGGGCCGGCGCGCCCGCCGCAGCCCGCGTGGTTCGCACGGTACGCCGCCGCGCTCCAGGCCGCCGACCCGGAGTCCACCCTGAGTCTCTACCGACGGGCCGTCCAGCTCCGGGCCACGCTGAACACCGGCGCGGACTTCACCTGGATCGAGACCGGCTCGGCAGACGTCCTCCACTTCCGACGGGCCGAGCAGTGGCACTGCATCACCAACTTCGGCAGCGAGCCCGTTCCCCTGCCGGAGGGCGAGCTGCTGATCAGCAGTGCGCCCATGGAAGGGGAGCTGCTTCCCGGGAATGCCACGGCGTGGCTGCGCGGTTCCACCGGCTCAACGCGCGTCCCGTCCGTGAGGTCCCGCGCATGAGCGTTGACGTACTGTGCCGCCCTGCGCGGGCCGAACGGCGGGCTCGCGCGGCGGTGGCCGTGCTGTTCTTCACCAACGGTGCCTTGTTCGCCAATCTCCTTCCGAGGTATCCGCAGATCAAGGCGGACCTCGGCATGGGCAATTCCGCCTACGGGCTGGCCGTCGCGGCGTTCCCGACAGGCGCCATCGCGGCCGGCCTGGCGGCAGGGTTACTCATCCGCCGGCTGGGCTCGGCGCGGGTGGCGGTCGCCGGCACCCTGCTCACCGGCGTGGGCATCCTGGCCGCGGGCCTGGCGAACTCGGCGGTGCTGTTCGCGGGAGCCTTGTTCCTGGCCGGAGCGATGGACGCGATCACGGATGTCGGGCAGAACGCCCACGGCCTTCGCGTACAACGCCGCTACGGGCGTTCCATCATCAACTCCTTCCACGCCATTTGGTCCATCGGAGCCGTCACCGGCGGCGCCATGGCCGCCGGCGCGATCGCACTCGGCCTCCCGCTGGGGCAGCACCTGTTGATCTCGGCAGTGGTGTTCGCCGTTGCCGCGTGCGTCGCCCTGCGGTTCTGTCTGCCCGGCCCCGACACCGAGTCGGCCGCGGAACCGGAGACCGACCGCCGCGCACCTCAGCCGGCACCACGCGCGGCAACAGGTCTGCGCACCGGTTACGTACTGGCTGCCCTGGTCCTCATTGCCACAGCCGGTGCGCTCGTCGAGGACGCGGGCAACTCCTGGGCGGCCCTCTACCTCTCCAACTGGCTGCACGCACCGGCGGCCCTGGCGGCCTCCGGCTATATCGCCCTGGTGGGAGCCCAGTTCATCGGCCGTCTCATCGGTGACAAGCTCGTCGACCGGTTCGGCCAGCGTGCCGTGGCCCGTGGCGGTGGCCTCATCGCCGGGGCAGGCATGGCCCTGGCGCTGGCCGTGCCCACGGTGCCCGGGACGATCCTCGGTTTCGCCGCGGCCGGACTCGGGGTGGCCACCCTGGTTCCGGCAGCGATGCACGAAGCCGATGAGCTGCCCGGCCTCAAGCCCGGGTCGGGGCTGACCATTGTCTCCTGGCTCATGCGCCTGGGTTTCCTGCTCTCCCCGCCGGTGGTGGGGCAGGTCGCCGATGCGACGAGCTTGCGGGCGGGCCTTCTCGTGGTGCCCTTCGCCGGACTTCTCGTCCTCGCGCTCGCCGGGGTGCTGCAGACCCGCCGAGAGTAACAGACGTCTCTGGGGCGGCAGTTGACGGCGTATCGTGGCGCCACCAGGTCAGCTGTCGCCTCCCTCGTCGATGAGGCGATGGACCTCGCGGGCGATGAGGCCGAGGCGGGCCTCGGCGACCAGGGGCACGGCACGGCGCTGACGGCGGGCCTCGGAGAGGTCGATGTCGACCGTGACCAGGGACGGCTCCCACTTCGGGGCCTGCGCCACGACGGTGCCGCGCGGGTCCACGACGCGGGAGCCGCCCCAGAACGAGGCACCGTTCTCGTTGCCGACGCGGTTGACGAAGACCACCCAGCACTGGAGCATCCGCGCCGTATAGGAGAGCAGTGTGTCCCAGTAGAGCGTGGTGTCCATGGCCTCAGGGTCCAGGCTCGCCGCGCTGTTGGTCGGCACGAAGAGGACCTCGGCGCCGTCCTGGACGGCGAGCCAGGGAAGCGCGGGCTGCCAGGCGTCATTGCAGACCAGCGTCGCGCCCCGGCCTCCGGTGGGCGACTTGGTGAGGTCGTACGCGCGCAGTGACTGGCCGGGGCTGACGTGCTTGCGCTCCTCCCAGGCAAGGTAGTTGGGGAGATACAGCTTGCGGTGCCTGTGTGTGAGGGCGCCGTCGGCGAAGTGCGCGGCGGTGTTGTACGCGCGCAGGCTCGTGTGCTCGTGGAAGCCGACGAGGACGTCCGGGCCGAACGTGCTCAACTCCAGCAACCGTGGATCACGCACCTCTATGGAGGTGTCCCGCTGCAGCGCGCCCAAGTGATAGCCGTTGAGGCTTAGTTCGGGAAAGACGACGAGGTCTGCTCCCTGTTCGGCGGACAGTTGGGCCTGCTCGCGTGCCACGGCGAGGTTCGCGTCCACATCGCCCAGCACGCAGTCCGTCTGGGCCAGCGCCACCCTCATGCGGTCCGCTCCTCACGTCGCCCGGCAGATCTCTCCAGTCTGGCGTGTGGTGAGGAGGCGGGCGAGCCGAATGGGGGAGGTGATCCGGCTGGGCGACTACGGAGCGTAGTGAATGCGGGTGGTCGGGGCCAGTGAAGGCATCCACGACTGTTCGTCGCGAGCGACCTGGCAGAACCCTTGACTCCGTCTATCGGTGGAATCTACGTTCTGCGAAACGAAAAATGCCTTTCACTTTGTGGAATCCGTTGCTTCCCATCCCCTGATCCCAGGAGCCTCGATGACTGCCCTGGATGACCGGTCGTCCGTGGAGACCGGCACCGCCGTCAGCCCCGGTCTCTACACGTACGACCTCGCCCCGACCAAGCGGGAAGGGCGCCGCTGGGGCGCCTACAACGTCTTCACGCTCTGGGCCAACGACGTGCACAGCCTCGGCAACTATGCGTTCGCCCTCGGACTCTTCGCCCTCGGGCTGAGCGTGTGGGGCATCCTCGCGGCCTTCGCCATCGCCTCCGTCCTGCTCTTTCTCCTGCTGACCCTGTCCGGGTTCATGGGGCACAAGACGGGCGTCCCCTTCCCGGTCATGAGCCGCATCGCGTTCGGCATCAACGGGGCCAAAATCCCGGCCGCGGTGCGCGGTGCCGTCGCCATCGCCTGGTTCGGCATCCAGACCTACCTCGCCGCCGTGGTGCTGAGCGCCCTGCTGGTGGCGATGCTCCCCGACCTGCGCGGAGTGGACCACAACTCCGTACTCGGCCAGTCGACGCTCGGCTGGATCACCTTCCTCGTGCTGTGGGCCCTGCAGGTGGTGATCGCGAGTTACGGGATGCAGATGATCCGCCGGTACATGGCGTTCGCCGCGCCCACGACGCTGATCACCATGTGTGCCCTCGCAGTGTGGATGTTCGTCCGCGCGGACGGCTCGATCTCCCTGTCGATCGACGCACCGCTCACCGGCGGCGCGATGTGGCTGCAGGTTCTGCAGGCCGCCGCCCTGTGGGTGGTGATCTACGGGACGTTCGTCCTGAATTTCTGTGACTTCACCCGGTCCGCCAGGAGCCGTACCTCGATCGTCCGTGGAAACGTGATCGGCATCCCGGTGAACATGCTCTTCTTCGCCGCCATCGTGGCCGTCCTCAGCGGGGCTCAGTTCAAGCTCGACGGGCACGTCATCACCAGCCCCACCGACATCGTCCGGACCATCCCGAACATGTTCCTGCTGGCGACGGCGTCCCTCGCGCTCATCGCCCTGACGGTGGCGGTGAACCTGCTGGCCAACTTCGTCGCGCCGATCTACGCGCTGGTGAACCTCTTCCCGCGCCGGCTGAACTTCCGGCGTGCCGCCGTGGTGAGCGCCGTCCTGGGCCTGGTGATCACACCCTGGAACCTCTACAACAACCCGATCGTGGTCAACTACTTCCTCGGCGGCCTCGGTGCCCTGCTCGGACCGCTGTTCGGCGTGATCATGGCGGACTACTGGCTGCTGCGTAAGTCCCGGGTGAACGTGCCCGACCTGTACACCGAGGACGCGCAGGGCGAGTACCACTACCGTCGCGGCTACAACCCGCGTGCCGTCGCCGCCTTCCTCCCCAGTGCCGCGATCGCCGTGGTCGTCGCCCTGGTGCCGGCGTTCCACGCTGCCGCCGGGTTCTCCTGGTTCATCGGGGCCATCCTCGCCGCCGGGCTGTACACGGCCATCGCGGACCGTGCCACCCCGGTCCGCGATGTCGACGGCGAAGCCATCGCGGTCGACGCGGAATAGCTTCTTCAAGCTGCTGGCTTCGGGAGAAGGGCAGGGGCTCACCCCATGGTGCGGACCGTGTCGCGCAGGCGGCGGGCCTCGTCGATCCGCTTCTCGTAGGTGGCGCCGAGCAGCAGCAGGAGCAGGCCGGCCGCGGCCAGCGGCACCCAGCGGGGGAGGAGGCCGAGCACCTGGACCACGGTCGGGGCGAGTTCGTGCGCCCCGACCAGTACGAGTACACCGCTGCCGACGACCAGCGGTGCCTGCAGGCGCGTGCGGACCCCGACAACGGTGGCGAGCAGGGCCGCCGTACCCAAAAGCAGCGGGCGCACCCAGTTCCCGTCGCTCCACATGGCGACCAGGCTGGGGAGCATGGTCGCGCTCAGCCCCGCTCCGTAGGCGGCCCAGGAACCCGTACCCGGGGTACTCGCACGGCGGCGGTGGCCGATGATCAGTGCGACTGCCGTGACCGGGAGTGTGTACGCCTCGGGGGAGGTGACATCCGCCAGGGCGAGGCGCACCCAGGAGGAGGCGATGAGCAGGGCGGTTCCGACGAGCGCGGCGCGGCGGCGGTCCGGGCGCAGTGCGATGGCCAGGCCCGCGACCCCGGCCACGGCGAGGGCGAGGCTCAGCGCACCGGGGCGAGCGGCCGTGAGGGCGATGGCAATGACGGCAAGGACATACCCGGCGCCTTCGACGGCCGTGGAGACCTGTTCGCGCCCCGGGATCCGTTGCCACACCGCTGCGGCGCAGGCGGCGACGGCAGCGACCGCGAGGACCACGAATGCGATGACGTGCCAGGTCAGACCGGCGGTGATGCCGGACGCGACCGCCTCGACGCCCAGGGCGAGGACGGCCAGGGCACCCGCGACACGCGCCGTCGCGCGCTCGGCGGGCCGGGCGGCCGACGCCGAAAGGACGTGGGCGAGTACAGCGGCGGACGCGGCGAAGGCTCCCCATGCCACGAGCACGGCGACCCGGTCGGCCGACGACCACAACAGGGCGAGCGCGTCGGTGGCAGCCAGTACCGCAAGCCTTGGTACGAGTGCGGCCCCCGGCGACCGGCGCACGACGACCGTCGTCAGGGCGATCGTCAGGGCGACGGATGCCACTGCCGCGGCCGCCAGCACCCACCCGTACGGCAGTCCCAGTGCCACCGGCAGCAGAAGCAGCGCGGGGACAGCAGCCAGTGCCGCTGCGTTGCGCAGCGCGTTCGCCAGTTGGTCCGAGTGCCGGTCGCCGACGCCGACGCCGACGCCGACGGTACGGGCACGCAGTACGGCCGTGGTGGCCAGGACGGAGACGGCCAGCCAGAGCACTGCCAGCGGCGCGGCCGCGAGCTGCCAGCTCCACTGCGGCGGATGACCGTCGAGCCAGAGCGCCATGCCGGGGACGACAGGCTGGGCGAGGGCGTGCACAAGTTCCGGCAGCACTACAACACCGGTCAGCAGCAGCATGGTTGAGGCGGCGATCAGCTCTCCCACCGCAGCCGCGGCTTCGGGCGGCGGTGTGAAGGAGCCACCCTTCGCAGGCTTCTCCCATCGGCCGCGCCGCGCACAGCACACCGCTGCCCACACCGCGATGAGCGCAGCCGGTGCCGCGTATCCGGCCACGGCCCACCCCGAGGGCGCGACGCACCGCAATCCGGCTCCGACAGCCACGACCAACGCCACGACGGCCACACCTTCGCTGCCGGAGCGCAGTACGAATGGCAAGGTCCGGAAGCCGCGGCACAGCGCCATACCCAGCAGTGCCACCAGACCCAGCGGTGCCCAGGCCGGTACCACCTCGGTCGGTGACGAGACGCTCACCGCGTGCGCCACCGCGATGGCCCCACCCAGCAGCGCCCATGCGCCGCCGACCGCCCGGACTCCGGTGACCAGGGCGGTGGCGGCCCGCTCACCACCCAGCCGGTCGCGGACCCCGGCAGGCCCGGTGGCGTTGCGTGCAGTGAGCGCGTACAGGGCTGCGAAGTCCACCGCGGCCGTGGCAATCATCGCGGTCGCGTAGTCCTCGGCCCCTCCGCCCAAGGCCGTAGTGCCCAGGAGGCCCGGCAGCCGTGCCATCAGGATCCCGATGGGCAATGGGAGCCGGAGCCGCTGCCACCAGCCGTAGACCGGCGCCGCCACTGCCATCAGCGCGGTGAGCACCGCCCAGTAGCCCGCCGTACCGACGCGGTCCAGGCCGCCGAGTCCGGCCTCCCGGGCGGCGTAGGCATCCAGGAGTACCAGCGCGAGTCCCACCGCGGCCGAAGCCTCGGCGGTGGCCGTGAGCTGCCGCCTCCGCAGCGGACGGGGCAGTGCGAGCGCGCACGCGGTCACCGCGAGCAGTACGGCGGCCCGCCCGCCGATGCCCAGCCGTCCCCAGCTCACCACGGTGAATACCAACGCGGCCACGACCACCAGCACGCCACCGACGATCAGCAGCGCGGTCCGCGCGGACGGCGCGGAGACCTCACGCGCCGAACCACTCGTCGCGCCGTCGCCTGCGGGAACGACCACAGGCATCCCCTGCACCTCCGCAGGTGAGTCCCGCCGTCCCCGCAGCGCGGCCAGCAGCTCGCCGTGCCGCTGCACCAGCCACCGCCTGCGCGCGTCCAGCGCGTGCAACTCCTGCGTGACCTGCCACAACGCCTGGGCATCCGGCCCGCTCAGAGGCAGCCGGCAACGGCTGCACCAAGCAGGCGGAGGCGACCCCAGCGGCATTCCGCAGTCTGGACAACCCGGCGATTCCATGTGCATGGCGCGAGTATCCGCAACCTCGTCGGCCGCGGCATGAGTACCAGTACTCAAGAGCGACACCCCGTGCGAGTGTCAGTGAGAAACTGTGGTCATGTCGTTGTCCCGCACTGCCGTCCACTCCGTACCCGATGCGCTCGCCTACCTCGCAGGCGGCTGGAGCGTGGAGCGTGAGCTCCGCGACGGCGGGCACACCGGCCGCTTTACCGGGCGGGCGGAGTTCCGCGTCGGGGACGCGGACGACGGGTGGCTGCATGAGGAGGAAGGCGTCGTGGAGTGGGGCGGGGTGACGCGCGACGCCGTACGGACCCTGCGGATGCTGCCGCTCCCGGACGGCACCGCGGAGGTGTCCTTCGCGGACGGCCGCCCCTTCCATCTGCTGGACCTGCGCCGCGGCCGCTGGACGGCCGTGCACCAGTGCGCCGCCGACCGCTACGAAGGCACGTTCACCGTGCTCTCGCCGGACGAGTGGCACCTGCGCTGGGCGGTCAGCGGCCCCGCCAAGAATCAGCTTCTTACCTCGGTCTATCGCCGCGCCCGGCGGGGCGGAGGGCCCACCGGGCGCACGTGACGCGGGTGCGGGGCTTACGGGTGGTACTTCTCCTCGACCGTCTCGGCAGCCCCGGACTTGGTGCTCATGGTGACGCGGACGGTCACGCTGCTGGTCTTCGCGGCCTTCTCCAACTGCTCCACGGTGCACTTCGCGGTGCCGTAGCCATCGCCGCCGAGAGACACACCGTCGTCGGGGTCGTCGGAGCAGATCGCGGCCGCACCGAGGATCTTCGTGGCGTTGGCGACGAAGAATGCCTGGTCCATGCCGCCGGCCTCGGGCTTGACGATCAGCTTGCCGGGCGCGAGGTACTCCAGCTTGCCGACGATCGTGCGGTGGTTGCCCGCGTTGGCGACGCCGCCACCGGCGGGGGCGGACTCGCTGCCGGTGGACGGCGCCGGGGCGGACTTGCCACCGCTCTGGCCCTGCGAGGCGGAGCTGTCCGAGGAGGAGTCCTTCGTGGGCTGGGCCGAGGCCGAGGCGTGCGGCGAGTCCGACGCGGTCGAAGACCCCGAGGAGCCGGCGCCGGCGGCGCCCGCCGCCCCGGAGCCCTGCCCGCAGGCCGTGACCCCCAGCCCCAGCGCCGCGGCGACGACGATGGTGGCGGTGATGCGGCGGCCGGCGCGGCCGCGGCCGCGGAAGCGGTTGGTGGCGGTGGCAGTGGTGGCGGTGTTCACAGGGTCTCCCGTTGCTCTGTTCTCTCGTCTCGCTCCCGGACGAAGATCAGCTTCGGGGACCGCGCTGGCGTTCCACTAACGGACGACTAATGCGGTGCAGCGGCCAGGTCGCCTTCGTTACGGGTGCCGGCTCGGGAGCCGACCGGCACCGGTTCACTTGAGGGAACCCCGCATCACCCCGGAGATCACCCAGCGCTGCGCGAAGACGTACACGAGGAGAACCGGTGCCAGTGCCATGAGGTAGGAGGCGAAGGCGACGGTGTAGTTGGTGTTGAACTGTCCCTGGAAGATGTATTGGACCAGGGGCAGTGTCTGGGCGTTGGGATCGGAGAGGACGACCAGCGGCAGCAGGAAGTCGTTCCAGGCCCACAGGCAGGTGAGGATGCCGACGGTGGCGTTCATCGGGGCGAGCAGCGGGAAGATGATCCGCCAGAAGATCGTCCAGGTGCCGGCGCCGTCGGTGCGGGCCGCCTCTTCGAGTTCCTTGGGCACCGACCGCAGGAAGCCGACGTACAGGAAGATGTTGAAGGCCAGCCCGTAGACGACGTACAGCAGGATCAGGCCGGCCTGGTTGTCCATGCCCAGCCGGGCGGTCTGCTTGACGACCGGCAGCATGATGATCGGGAACGGGACGAACAGGGCCGAGACGAAGTAGTAGTACAGCCCCTTGAAGAATCTGCGGTGCATGTTGCGGGCGATGGCGTAGGCGACCAGGGAGTTGGTCAGCAGCGTCAGTACCACCGCGCCCACGGTGACCAGGGCGCTGTTCAGCAGCGCCGAGGGGAAGTGTGTCAGGTTCCAGGCGTCGGAGAAGTTGCTCCAGCGGATGTGTGTCGGCAGGCCGAACCCGGAGCCGCCGAGCTGGTCGGGGGTCTTCAGAGCAGTGACGACGGTGAAGTAGAGAGGTACGAGCACCGTCAGGGACAGTACGGCCATCAGGGCCGTCAGCCACCAGTTCACGCGTGGACTGCTCGGTCGGAGGAGTGGGGCGTTCCGCGGGGGTGCCGCCTTCCGGAGGACGCTGGTGGACATCAGATGTTCCCCTCGCGGCGCTGGAGTACGCGCAGTTGGCAGATGGAGATCACGACGATGCAGATGAAGAACACCACGGCGTTGGCCGTCTGGTAGGCGTACTCGCCGCCGTTGAGACCGCCGTTGTAGATGAGGTAGGCGACGGAGGTGGTGGACGTTCCCGGGCCGCCGCTGGTCAGGGCCGCGATGTGGTCGAAGACCTGCAGGAAGTTGCGCAGCGCCAGGACCATGTTGATGGTCACGAACGGGCCGATGAGCGGGAGGGTGACGGACCGGAACCGCTGCCAGGCGCCGGCCCCGTCCAGGGTGGCGGCCTCGTAGAGGTCCTCCGGAACGGTCTGCAGCCCGGCCAGGAAGATGATGACGTTGAACGCCACGGCCTGCCAGACGGCGAGGATCACCACTCCCACCCAGGCCAGGTCGGGGTCGGCGAGGATGCTGGTGCTCAGCGCCCCGATGCCCAGCTTTTCGGCGATGTAGGGGAGGGAGTTGGAGAAGAGGTAGTTGAAGATGTAGCCGACGATCAGGATCGCCAGCACGTTGGGGATGAAGAACACGCCACGCAGGGTGTTGCGGAAGCGGATCCTGCCGTGCAGGCCCAGGGCGACGGCCAGCGCGATGACATTGGTCAGCACGGTGGAGACGACCGCGAACTGGAACGTGAAGACGTAACTGTCCCAGATCCTGCTGTCCTGGAAGAGGTTGAGGTAGTTGTCCAGCCCCACGAAGTCGTAGCGGCCGTAGCCCGCGTAGTTGGTGAGGCTGTAGTACACGCCCTGCAACACCGGGAAGGTGTGGAAGAGCAGGAACAGGGCGAGTGCGGGAAGCACCATCAGGTAGTAGGTCCGGCCCGACGTCATTGTCTTTCCTCCTTCTCCGGCCGTCACGACCGGCGCCCGAGGACCTTCGTGTACTCGCTGTCGAGGGTCCGCAGGTACGCGGTTCGTCTGCCGTCGATGAGGAATTGCTGGGTGACCGCTTCCAGCTTGACGGCCAGCGGTATCTGATGATCGGGGAAGCCGGTGATCCGGCCGCGGGTGACGTACGGCAGCAGCGGCTTGAGGGCCGGGTCGGAGGGCGCCGTGCCCTTCAGCGGGGGAATGGCGCTCTGCTCCTCGGCGTACGCGCTCACTACCTCGGGCCGCATCAGATAGTTGATGAACTCCAGTGATTCTTTGGGGTGTTCGGGGTGGCGGCCCATGGTGAGCGCCACGTCCACCCCCGATACCAGGCGGGTCGCCCCGGGGTCGTTCCCGGCGGGCAGGGGGAACGTCCCGAGTCCGAACTTCGGCTTGAACGACTTGATGGGCGGCAGCGCCGCGCTGCCCTGTACGTACATGGCCGCCGCGCCCTTGGCGAAGTCCCGGTTCCCCGCGTTGTAGTCACGGGAGAAGGTGTCTTTCTGGGTGTAGCGGTAGATGTCCGCGAGCTTATGCGCGACCTCGGGGTACTCCTTGCCGAAGCTGGTACGGCCCGCTCGGCGGTCCTGCCAGAAGTCCCGCGGCGGGATGTTGGCGGCGAGTTGATTGAGCGCGGGAAGGGAGGTCCAGGCGTCTTTCAGCGAGCCGTAGAAGGGGGTGACGCCGGCCTTCTTGAAGGTCTTCGCGGCGCTGACCAGCTCGTTCCAGGTTCTGGGGACCTCGACGCCGTACTTCGCGAACAGCTCCTTGTTGTAGATGACGACGCTGGCGTTGGAGGCGAGCGGCAGGCCGTTGATCTCTCCTTCGGAGGCGGTGCCGAGGTCACTCAGCACCTTCCGCACGCCGGGGGTGACGTTGTCCAGGGCCTTCTCCCGGGCGAAGTCGTAGAACACCCCGGCCGAGGCCAGCTCGCCGAACGTGCTGTTGCCGTTGAGGGTGATGACGTCGGGAACGTTGTCCTTCACCAGCCGGGCGCGGATGGCGGTGTCCGGCTCGGGGACGTGGTGCTGGTTCACCTTGATGCCCGGATGCCGGGCCTCGAAGCCGGCGATGAGCTTGTCGAACGTACCGACGGCTTCGGACTTGAACTGGAAGAAGTCCAAGGTGACTGGTGCGTTGCGGGGTGGGGCGTCGTTGCGTTGGGAAGGGGAGCTGCCGCAGGCGCTCAGTAGCACGGTGGCCAGGCAGGCGGCGATGGCGGCACTGCCTCTTGCACGAGTCATGGTTCTCTCCTGATGGCGGAGGGGTACCGGATGGCGTCAGGCCCGGCGGGCTTCGATGAGGACCAGTCGCTCCGGGTACAGCGCGGGGGCCTGGACGCCCGCGGTGGCCAGTACTCGTCCGGCCAGCTCCACCTTGTCGCCGCGCCACCAGGGGAGTTGTGAGTCGGTGGGGCCCTCGGGGCGGTTGCCGGGCGGCAGCGGGGAGAGGCGGTAGACCGCGTCGGGGTCGAGGCCGGGCAGGCGGACGCGTCCGGGCGGGGACTGCACGCCGGTGGCCGTCTGCACCACGGCATAGACGGCACGGGACCGGTCGGGCGCGACGACGCCGTGCAGCCACAGGGCCGGATCGGGGTGGTCGGCGTGGACGACGGTGCCCGTGTGCAGCAGGGAGCGCAGCTCCTTGTACGCCGAGACCCACTCGGCCAGCCGGGCGCGTTCCTCGGCGGAGGCGAGAGTGAGGTCCCACTCGATGCCGAAGTGGCCGAACAGGGCAGTACCGGCACGGAAGTCGAGGGTGTGGGTACGGCCGGTGGTGTGGGCGACGGGGGACCCGACATGAGCGCCGAGCAGTTCGGGCGGCAGTAGAAGGCCGGTCCAGCGCTGGATCTGCTGGCGTTCCAGGGCGTCGATGCAGTCGCTGGCCCACACCCGGTCGGTACGTTCCAGAATGCCCAGGTCGACGCGTCCGCCACCGGAGGAGCAGGACTCGATCTCCAGGCCGGGGTGGCGTGCGCGGAGCTCGTCGATGAGCCGGTACACGGCGGTGGTCTGGGCGTGGACGCCCGCCGTCCCGCGCGGGCTGTGCCCGGCGTCGACCAGGTCCCGGTTGTGGTCCCACTTGATGTAGTCGATGCGGTACTCGGTGACCAGGGCGTCCAGGCGCTCCAGGAGGTAGGCGTACGCCTCCGGGTGGCCGAGGTCGAGCACCTGCTGATGGCGGGCGGCCGGCGGGGTGCGTCCGCCGGTGGCCATGATCCACTCGGGGTGGGTGCGGGCGAGGTCGGAGTCGGGGTTGACCATCTCCGGCTCGAACCAGAGGCCGAACTGCATGTCCAGCGCGCGCACATGGTCCACCAGCGGGTGCAGCCCGTCGGGCCAGACGCCCTTGTCGACGTACCAGTCACCGAGCCCGGCGGTGTCGTCGCGCCGGCCGAGGAACCAGCCGTCGTCGAGCACGAAGCGCTCCGTGCCGACCTCGGCGGCCGCGTCGGCGAGCGCCTTCAGCTTGGTCAGATCCTGCTGGAAGTAGACGGCTTCCCAGGTGTTGAGGGTGACCGGTCGTGGTGTGCTGGGGTGGTGGGCGCGGTCCCGCAGGTAGCCGTGGAAGCGCCCGGCCAGCTCGTCGAGCCCGTGTCCGTACGAACCGTAGACCCATGGTGAGGCATAGAACCCGCCTGCCGGGAGCCGGACTTCACCGGGCAGCAGGGTTTCGCCGCCGCCGAGCAGGCGTACACCCGCCGGGGTGCGCTCGGCCAGCGAGCGGTGGTTTCCGCTCCAGGCGACGTGCAGCCCCCATACTTCGCCGGTGCGGAAACCGAAGCCGCTCTCGCCCGCGACATGCACGAGCGTTGCGTCGATTCCCGTGCGGCCGCGCCGGTTCTCCCGCAGATGTGTGCCGAGCGTGAACTCGTGGCGTTGCGGGGCGCGTTCGCGCAGATGGCGGCCGGTGAGATCGAGCAGTTCGGTGGCCTGGCCGGGCGCGGGCAGGGTCAGGAGCAGGCCGTCCACGGTGTACGGACGGTCGCTCTCGTTGGTGAGCGTGGCCCGCTGCCGTACGAGTCCCGAGCCGGTGACCTCGATCTCCAGGGTCAACGCGAGTTCCGCGTGGCTGTCGACGGCGTCCACGATGAGGCGGTGCCGTACCGGGCCGTCACCGGCGCCGGCGTCGGTGTCGGCGTCGGACCGTACGGACCGGACGGTGAAGGCGCTGGAGAAGTCCTCCCCGTCCCGGTGCCCCGTGAGGCCGGGCGTACCGAGCCAGCCGGCGGACTGCTGCGGCAGCACGCTGACCGGCACCGGATCGTCGAGCGAGCAGGACATGACCTGCGCCGCTTCGGTGCGGGCCAGTGTGGCGAGCGCGTCGCCGGTGAGTTCACCGAGATCCGCGCCCCAGTGGACGACCCGGGGGAGCAGGCCACTGGTGCAGTCGAGGACGAGGCTCATGCCTGCGGCGCGGAAGTGGAGGTAGTCGTCGAGTTGGTCGTCGAGGTAGTCGTCGAGTTGGTCGTCGTGAAGACGCTCGGCCATACGAGATCCCTTGATGAGGAGTGAGAACGCCCGACATCTGTGAGAGGGCGAGGGGAGCCGTCGACTCGGCAGTTACTTTCATCGCGGAAGTCTGGCTTCGTCAACCCCTGGGAAACGCCCTTTTCTCTCCCGTGAAACACTCAGGGTCGTCGCACCTAGGTTCCATAGTGGAAATAATGGCGGGTGCGTGGGACGATGCCCCTGCACTCGTCGCCTCTCACCACTCCGCGGAGGGCCACCCGGTGGATACCACGTCAGCGCCGCCCACCCAGCCCACCCCGCTCACCGGCGCCAGCCGCGCCGTCGCGTTGGAAGTACTGCTGCGCGGGCCGGTCTCCCGGAGTGAGATAGCTCGGCGGCTGTCACTGTCGGCCGGCAGTCTCACCCGGCTCGCCAATCCCCTGGTCGACAGCGGTCTGCTCGTGGAGGTGGACGCCGAGCACGGCCCTCCTGGTCAAGAGGCCCGGGCGGGACGCCGGACCCGGCCGCTGGACATCAATCCCACCGCCCACCACTTCATCGGCGCGAAGGTGACCGGCGATGACGTCCACGCGGTCCTCACGACCCTGCGTGCCGAGGTGGTCGCCTCCGTGCGCAAGCCGCTGTCCGGCCGGGACCCGGCCTCCGTCGTGGCGACCGTCCGCGACGTGACCGGCGAACTCACCGCCGGGGGCCCGCCGATCAGCAGAGTGGGGGTCAGCCTCGGCGGGCGCGTCGCACACCACACGACCGTCACGGCCGCGCCGTTCCTGGAATGGTCCGAGGACGTCCCCCTGGGCAGCCTCCTCGCCGACGCGCTCGGTCTTCCCGTCACCGTCGACAACGACCTGCTGGCACTGACCCGGGCCGAGCACTGGTTCGGCACCGCCCGCGGCCACGACCGCTTCGCGGTCCTCACCATCGGCGCCGGTGTGGGATACGGCCTGGTCATGCACGACACCATCGTCGACACCCCGGACGTGGGCGTCGGACTGCTGGGGCACTGCCCCCTGGACCCGATGGGCCCACTCTGCCCGAGCGGGCACCGGGGCTGCGCCACGGCCATGCTGTCGCGGCCCTCCATCTGCGCCGCAGTCTCCGTCGGGCTGCGCCGTTCGGTGACCTACGACGAGTGCCTCGATCTCGCCGCGAGCGGTGACCCGGTCGCCGCACCGGTCATCACCGCGGCCGGCCGCGCCCTCGGCAGGCTCCTTGCCGCGGTCGCCAACTTCACGCTGGTGCAGAAAATCGTGCTCACGGGGGAAGGGGTGCGCCTGGCCGAGGTGGCCCGTACCACCGTCGACGAGGCCGTACGGGCCGACCGCGACCCCAGTACCGCCCCGCTCGAACTCGACGTCCAGCACAGCGACTTCGCGTACTGGGCCCGCGGCGCCGCGGCCACCGCCATCCAGGCGTACGTCCTGGAGGAGGAGCCTGCCGCAGGCTGAGTCCTCAGAGCAATGCCGCTGTCGCCGCAGGAACTCCCTCGGGCTTCAGCTCTCCGAGGTGGCGGTGCGGTCGGCCTGATCGATGGGTCGGGGATCTTGCGTGGCGGCCCAGGCGGCGAGCAGTTGGAGCGCGTCGTGGTCGGGAGTGTGGGGTGGGGCGCTGTACGCGGTGAGGGTGAGCCCGGGCTGCGCTGACAGTGCCATGGCGTCGAAGTCGAGGGTCAGGGTGCCGACGGCGGGGTGGCGGAAGGACTTGCGGCCGGTGTAGTGCAGCCGCACGTTGTGTTTGGCCCAGGCGGTGCGGAACTCCTCGCTGCGGGTGACGAGCTCGCCGATCAGCCCGGTCAGATCGCTGTCGTGCGGGGCGCGGCCGGCCTCGGTGCGCAGCAGGGAGACCGTGGTGTTCACGGACTCCTCCCAGTCGGGAAAGAAGTCGTACCCGCGTGGGTTCAGGAACTGGAAGCGGGCGATGTTGACCGTCCGGGTGGTGCTGTCGGGAAACCCGTCGGGGAACAGCGGAGAGTACAGCGCGCGCCCGAGGCGGTTGGTGGCGAGGATGTCCAGGCGGCCGTTGCGGATGAAGGCCGGGGAGTCGGTCATGGAGTGCAG
Organism: Streptomyces ochraceiscleroticus; assembly: GCF_000720485.1. GTDB lineage: Bacteria > Actinomycetota > Actinomycetes > Streptomycetales > Streptomycetaceae > Streptomyces > Streptomyces ochraceiscleroticus. Next base: position 68,518 of record NZ_JOAX01000022.1, read on the forward strand.
GACGCGCAGGACGCTGTCCGGGAGCGGGCCGCGGGCGCGCTTGGTGCGGCGGGCGGGACGCTTGGCGGCGGCGCGGGCCAGGTCGTAGAGGTGGGCGCGTTCGGCTTCGTCGAGCTGGAGGGCGTTCGCGACGGCGTCCAGTACCTCTTCCGAGGCCCCGGCCAGGTGACCGCGCTCCAGACGCACGTAGTAGTCGACGCTGACACCGGCGAGCAGGGCAACCTCTTCGCGGCGCAGGCCCGGCACGCGCCGGTTACCGCCGTAGGCGGGCAGCCCGGCCTGTTGCGGGGTGATCTTGGCGCGGCGGGAGGCCAGAAACTCGCGGATGTCGCTCTCGGTACTCACGCATTCCAGGCTAGACCGGACGGCCCGCAGGTAGGGGGCCCTGTCAGTACCTCCCGGGGCGTCCGCGACACCTCCCGGGCGGTGTCCACGACGAGGAGCGCGGCACCCCGAAAAACATCAAGGGTGTCCGCGCCCGTCGCTCGTTCCGGTCAGCGGTTGACGTAGCTCATGTGCGTGTCGTTGTAGCGGGCGCCGTGCACGCCGACCCGCTGCGCGAGCGTGTCGAGGTCGGAGAGCTCGTCCGCCGACAGCGGTACCTGGGTGGCGTCGGCGTTCTCCTCGATGCGGGAGGTGCGGCGGGTCCCGGGGATGGGCACGATCCACGGCTGCTGTGCGAGCAGCCACGCCAGTGCGACCTGTCCGGGAGTGACACCCTTGCGCCGCGCGAGGTCGGCGACGTGGTCGACCAGTGCGGCGTTGGCGGCCCGGTTCTCCTCGGTGAACCTCGGGATCGTGGCGCGGATGTCGCCGTCGGCGAACGCGGTGGAGGTGTCGACGGTACCGGTGAGGAAGCCCTTGCCGAGCGGGCTGAACGGCACGAAGCCGATGCCGAGCTCCGCGAGCGTGGGCAGCACTTCGGTCTCAGGATCACGGGTCCACAGCGAGTACTCACTCTGCACCGCGGTGACCGGCTGCACTGCGTGCGCGCGACGGATCGTCGCGGCGGATGCCTCGGAGAGCCCGAAATGCCGGACCTTGCCCTCCTGGATCAGCTCGCCGACGGTGCCGGCGACCTCTTCGATGGGCACGTCGGGGTCGACGCGATGCTGGTAGAACAGGTCGATGACATCGGTGCGCAGCCGCTTGAGGGACGCTTCGGCAACGCGGCGGATCTGCTCCGGGCGGCTGTCGAGCCCCACGCTCCTGCCGTCCTCGATGCGCCAGCCGAACTTCGTGGCGATCACCACCTGATCGCGGACCGGCTGGAGGGCCTCGCCGACGAGTTCTTCGTTGACGTACGGCCCGTACACCTCCGCGGTGTCGAAGAACGTCACACCGCGATCGGCGGCCGACCGCAATACGGCGATCATGTCGTCACGGGTGCCCGGGTTGGGTCCGTAACTCTGCGACATGCCCATGCACCCCAGCCCGACCGCAGAAACCTCGAGCCCCTGTCCGGGAAGTCCCTGCCCGAGAGTGCGCGTGTGCATGATCAAACCTCCGTTGTCCGGTTGCGCTGTTTGCTCTTGGTGGCCACCTGGTCAGGCTAAGGCGGTCGGCGCGGGGCTGGGGGGTTCTGTCAGTACCTGGAAGAGCAGTGCCTTCCACGCGCGCGTGACCTGCGGTTTCATCGATTGTGGTCGCTGAGGAGCGACCGGCATTTACGCTTTTGTGAAGCAAGGAGTCGTTCCATGGGGAAGCAGTCCGCGCCGAAGGAGCTGGCCGAGATCGCGCCGAAGCTCGTCGAGCTCACCGACAACGTGCTGTTCGGTGATGTGTGGGAGCGCCTCGGGCTTTCCCCGCGCGACCGCAGCCTGGTCACGGTGAGTGTGCTGGCCGCGCTGTACCGCAGTGAGCAGCTCGGTTACCACCTCGGTGTTGCCCTCGACAACGGGCTGAGCGTCGAGGAGCTGTCGGAAGCCATCACGCATCTGGCGTTCTACGCGGGCTGGCCCAACGCCATGACCGCGATCAACCAGCTCAAGAGCATCGCCGACCAGCGCAACGCCTGAGACGAAAGCCAACGAAGGCCAAGGAAGGCCAAGGAAGGCCAAGTAAGGCCGAGGGAAAGAGCCATGGAACACATCACCGAGATCCCCACCGTCAAGACACCGGCCGAGCGGTTCACCGGCGACGTCTACCTCAACCTGATCGAGAGCCCCACGGAGCCGGCCCGTCTGGCCGCCGGGCTGGTGCGCTTCACGCCCGGAGCCCGCACCAACTGGCACTCCCACGCCCTGGGCCAGGTCCTCTACATCACCGAGGGCGTCGGCCTGGTCGGCAAGCGGGACGGCAGCGTCGCGCGGGTGAGTGCCGGCCAGGCCGTCAAGTGCCCGCCCGGCGAGGAGCACTGGCACGGCGCCACCGACACCACGTTCATGGCCCACGTCGCCATGGTGGTCGGCGACGGCAATGGTGACGGCACCACCTGGCTGGAGCCCGTCACCGACGAGCAGTACACCGCCGCCCAGACCTCAGGCGGGGAGTGAAGCAACAGGGGAGGTAGCAGGACCAGCCGTGGTGCGGAAGCGGGCCCGGTAAACGGTGGGGGACACGCCGAAGACGTGCTGGAACGCGCGCCGCATGGTCTCCGACGACCCGAATCCGGCCTGCTGCGCGACCTCCTCCACGGAGGTGGTGCCGGAGGACAGCAGGGCCTGGGCTGCCTCCACCCGGACGGCGTCGATGTACTGCCCGGGCGTCATGCCCGTCTCCTGGCGGAAGAGACGGGCCAGGTGCCTGCCACTGATGCCGAGCCCCGCGGCGAGTGCATCGATACCGCGTGGCAGTGACGGATCCGCGGTGATCTCGTCCATTGCCCGGCGTACCAGCGGATGCTGGGAGTGCTGCGCGCTCATCCGGACGCTGAACTGCGACTGCCCGCCGGGGCGTGCCATGAAGACGACCAGTTGACGAGCCACCTCGCGCGCGAGATCTGCTCCGTGATCCTCCTCGACCAGGGCGAGGGCCAGGTCGATGCCCGCGGTGACGCCGGCGGAGGTGACCACATGGCCGTCGCGTACGAAGACCGGGTCCGGCTCCACTCGTACCTGGGGGAAGGCGGTCGCGAGTTGCGGTGCCAGCTCCCAGTGGGTGGTGGCACGCCGCCCGTCCAGGATGCCGGCCTGGGCCAGTACGAACGCGCCTGCGCAGACCGAGGTCACCCGCCGCGCCCGCTCGGCGAGACCGCTGACGAGTGACATCAGTGCGTCGTCAGCGGTGGCACACCGCCAGTCCCTGCGGCCGGGTACGAGCAGTGTGTCCACGCCTCGGGGCAGCCGCTCGGGGCGGGCGCTCGCACCGATCCGCAGACCGCAGGAGGTGAGCACGTCGGTACCCGTGGGGGACACGACGCGCACGTCGTAACAGGCGCCATAACGATTGGCCGTCGTGAAGACCTCCAACGGCCCGCTCACGTCCAACAACTGCACCTGGTCGAAGGCCACGATCACAACGACCCGGCCGCCCGCACCTGGCGTGGCGGCTCCTACTCCGCCCACGGAGAATCCAGGATCGTGCGCACGAAGTCGCCGCGCTCGAAACCGGGCACGTAGTGCTGGAGCACATCGGCCTTGACGTTGCCGAAGGTCGTCTCCGGCTTGTGGCGGATACCGTCGGTGAACGCACCGAGGATGCGCTTCTTGAAGTCGGGGCGCGGATGCAGTGCCACGATCTCCTCGCGCTCCGCGGCGGAGATGTCCGCGTAGCCGATGCCCAGCACGTCGTACTCCACGCCCGCGGTCACCAGCGCGACCTCCGGCTCCATGAACTCGGGGATGCCGGGTGTGGTGTGCAGGGCGATGGCCGTCCACACCCGCCGCACACTGTCCTCCGGCACTCCGCGGGCCTGCAGGAAGCGGCGCGCCTCATCGGCACCGTCGACCTCGAAGCGGCGGCCGCTGGTGTGGAACTGCTCGTTCAGCCCGAGGTCGTGGAACATCGCGCCGATGTAGAGCAGCTCGGGGTCGAAGCCGAGGTCGCGGTTGCGGCCCTGGAGGCCGCCGAAGAAGTACACCCGCCGCGAGTGGTGGTAGATCAGTTCGCTGGTGCTGTCGCGGACCAGTTCGGTCGCCTCGCGCGCCAGCTTGGTGCCCGGTACACGCACTCCGGCTTCGTCCTTCGCCATGGCCACTCACCTGTCCTTACGTCTCGGTCCTGCCCGGTTCGACAGGACCGAGTCTCGCCGACCTGACACCCGGGCTGCCAGGTCTGTAGCGCCACCTGTCCCACAGATACGGACATCCGCCTATGGGCCTTGGCTTTGCGAGCGAGGGCCGAATTCCTGGCAGGCCGGCTCACTGGAAAGCCGGTACGACCTCCTTGATGAACAGCTCCAGGGACGCGCGCTTCTCCTCGTGCGACAGGCTGTTGTCGATCCAGAAGCTGTACTCGTCGATGCCGAGCTCCTCGTAGGAGCGCAGCCGCTCGATGACCTCGGCGGGGGTGCCGATCACCGCGGTCCTGTGCAGCGACTCCGGATCGAACTCCGGCCGGTCCTCGAACTTCGACTCCGGGCTGGGCTCGAGGAATCCGTTCACCGGGGTGGTCTTGTTGCCGAACCAGGCGTCGAAGGTCCGGTAGTAACGGTTGATCGCTTCCGCTGCCGGGCGCCAGGCGTCGGGCTCGTCGGGGGAGTGGACATGGGTGTGCCGCAGCACCATCAGGTCGGGGCGCGGCACCTCGGGGTGGTTCGCCACCGCGGTCTCGAACTTCCGCTTGAGGTCGACGACTTCTTCGTCCCCCTTCATCAGCGGGGTGACCATGACGTTGCAGCCCTGGGCCACCGCGAAGTCGTGGGAGTCGGGGTCGCGCGCCGCGATCCACATCGGCGGGGTGGGCTGCTGCACCGGCTTGGGCACACTGGTCGAGGTCGGGAACTGCCAGATCTCGCCGTCGTGTGCGTAATCGCCCTGCCAGAGCGCCCGGACAGCGGGCACCAGCTCCCGCAGGTGCTTGCCGCCTTCGCGGGCCGACAGTCCGCCCGCCATGCGGTCGAACTCGAACTGGTGGGCACCCCGGGCGAGTCCGACCTCCATGCGACCGTTGCTGATGACGTCGAGCAGCGCGCACTCACCGGCGACCCGGAGCGGGTTCCAGAACGGGGCGACGATGGTTCCCGCGCCCAGCCGGATGGTCGAGGTCTTCGCGGCCAGGTGCGCGAGCAGCGGTATCGGGCTGGGGGAGATCGTGTACTCCATCGCGTGGTGCTCACCGATCCACACGGTGCCGAACCCGCCGTCCTCGGCCATCAGGGCCAGCTCGGAGAGGTTCTCGAAGAGCTGCCGGTGGCCGACCTCCTCGTCCCAGCGCTCCATGTGCACGAACAACGAAAACCTCATGACTGCTCCTCGTCTGCTGTGATGACCAGGTGCCGGGCGCCGCCCTGATCGCTGTGTTCGTCGTCGGTCACGCCGGTCCGTACCGCATTGGCCGCGTCCAGCTCGGTCAGCGTGACGTCACCGGTCGCCCAGTGCGTCCGGGGGACCTCGTGGACGACCACACGGATGTACTCGGGCCGGGTGTCCGTGGTGCGGAGGACCGCGGCGTGCACCTCGTGCATCAGGTTCCGGAGCTGCGCCGGGGTGCGGCCCTCCGCGAGGGTGATGGCGACCTGTGGCATGGCAGCTCCCCTCAGCTCCGCATCGTGAACGGGTCGGCCACGGGCTCCTCGCTCGTGTTGATCCAGACGCTCTTGAGCCGGGTGTACTCCTTGATCGTCTCGGTGCCGTGCTCGACGCCGGCGCCGCTGGTCTTGAAGCCCTGCCGCGGCGACATCGGCGACATCGCCCGGTAGGTGTTCACCCAGACGGTCCCGGCGTCCAGCCGCGCCGCCATCCGGTGCGCCCGCGAGAGGTTCTGCGTCCAGACGCCGGCCGCGAGACCGTACTCGGTGTCGTTCGCCAGGCGGACGACCTCGTCCTCGGTGTCGAACGGCATGATCGCCAGGACGGGGCCGAAGATCTCCTCGCGTACGACGCGCATGCCGTTGTCGACGTCCACGAGGATGGTGGGCTCGTAGAAGTAGCCGCCGAGACCGCCATCGGTGGCGTTTCCGCCGGTCAGCACCCGGGCGCCTTCGCCGCGGCCGAGGTCGACATACCCGGCCACCTTGTCCCGCTGGCCTTCGAAAGCCAGCGGACCGAGCTCGGTCTCCTCGTCCATGGGGTCGCCGATACGGATGGTCTTCGCGCGTTCGGAGACCCGCTCGAGCAGCTCGTCGTAGACCGACCGGTGCGCGAACACACGGCTGCCGGCGATGCAGGTCTGGCCGGCGGCGGCGAAGATGCCGGCGACCACTCCCATCGCGGCGTTCGGGATGTTCGCGTCCTCGAAGACGATGTTGGGAGACTTGCCACCGAGTTCGAGGGTCGAGCCGATGAAACGGCCGGCGGTCGCCGCGGCGATCCGCGACCCGGTGGCGGTACTGCCGGTGAACGAGATCTTCGCGAGGTCGCGGTGGTCGACCAGGGCCTGCCCGGCCTCGGCGCCGAGCCCGGTGACGACGTTCACCGCACCCGGCGGGAACCCCGCCTCCAGCGCCAGCTCGGCGAGCTTGAGCACCGTTGCCGAGGTGTACTCCGAGGGCTTGATCACAACGGTGTTGCCGGCGCAGAGCGCGGGCGCCAGCTTGCTGCTGGTCAGCGTCAGCGGAGAATTCCAGGGCGTGATCGCACCGACGACACCCAACGGCTCCCGTGCCGTGTAATTCAGCACCTGGCGGTCGGAGGTGGGGACGACAGCACCGTGGATCTTGTCCGCCAGGCCGGCGTAGTAGTGGTAGTACTCCGGCAGGGTGGCGAGCTGCCCGCGCATCTCGCGCAGCAGCTTGCCGTTGTCCTGCGTCTCCATGCGGGCGAGCTCTTCGGCGTTCTCGGCGATCAGGTCGCCGAGCCGGCGCAGCAGGTGCCCGCGTCGCGTCTGGCTGAGGTCACGCCAGCGCGGGTCCTCGAACGCCTCCTTCGCGGCGGCCACCGCCCGGTCGATGTCGGCGGCATTCCCGCGCGCCGCCCGGTAGAGAACCTGGCGCGTGGCCGGGTTGGTGCTCTCGAAGTACTCGCCCGAGGCGGGCTCGACCCACCTCCCGCCGATGAAGTGCTGCGACGTGTTGAGCTCAGGCATGTGCGCACTCTCCGATGAAGGTGGTGAGGGTGTTGACGAACGCCTCGGGGCGCTCGACGGGCAGCATGTGACGTGCCTCGGGGACGACCGCCGCGCGGCAGTCGGGAAGCGCCGAGGCGAGCCGATGGGTCATCGCGGGGGTGGAACCCGGATCGTTCTCCCCCGTCACCGCCAGTGCGCGTACGGTGATCGCGCCCAGGTCCGGCCCGAGCTCGGCGTCTGCGGTGGCGAACACGCGGTAGCAGTTGAGGAAGGAGCTGACGTCGTTGGCCCGCAGGGTGGATTCGGTCCGGCCGATCAGGGCGGGGGCGACGTCGGTGCCGGCGTACCAACGCTCCAGGGACGCGGTGGCACTGGCCGCGAAGTCGGCCTCCGCGGTGTGCAGCCGGGCGAGGACGGACGCCCGCTCCTCGGACGTCCGCCGGCACACCGAGCTGACCGAGGTCAGCGTGGCCACCAGCTCCGGCCGGTGCAGTGCCAGGTGCTGGGCGACGAGCGCACCCAGTGAGAAACCGACCAGGTGCGAGCCCGCCGGGATCTCACCGGCCACCCCGTCGGCCAGGTCTGCGAGTGTCACTCCGTTACTCGCCGGCGGACGGGAGCCGTGGCCCGGCAGGTCGGGGGTGAGCACGGTGAATCGGTCGGCCAGCAGTGCGGCGGCGGGCTCCCACATGGTGTGGTCGAGCCCGACACCGTGCAACAACACAATGGTCGGCTTGCTCATGAGTGCCTACTGCTCGGTCGAGAGCGGAGCCAGGCGCTGCTGGGGGCGTCCCTGGGCGGCGGCGGCGAGCGCGACGACGATCTCGTCGGGGTGGGGAGCGTCGGTGATCCGGACCTCGGTGGTCTGGTGGTGCGAGCGGATCGTTGCGTCGGTGATGTGCTTCAGGGGGATGTCGAACACTACGCCGGCAGCACCGCGCTTCTCGACGGCCGGCAGCAGAGTAGTGGCATTGGCGGCCTTGCGGAAGTGGTCGCCGAACTGGAGCGTGTGGATCAGGGCCGAGCCGTGCTCGATCTCGCCGTCCAGGCCGACGATGGCCGCCTTGCCGTACGCCTCGGCGGGGGCCCCGAGGGCATCGAGTACTGCGGGGGCCAGCAGCGCGCCGAGGTCGGAGGCGGTCGCGTCGATGCCGGGAGCGAGGTCCTCGACGAAGCCCTGACCGGCCCACGGGTTCTCGATCACCGCCGCGACGACGGCGATGCGGGCGGCCGGGGTGACCTCGCGGCCGCCTTCCGTACGGATTTCCTCAACGGTGGTCACGATCTTGCGGACGTTCATGACGGGACCTTCTCCAGGGTTTCGGTGGTGACGACAGGGTCGGTCTTGCGGTCCCCGATACGGGGGTGCGGGCGGGGCCCCGTCGACGCGGCGGCGATGACGACGATCTCGTCCGCACGCGGGGCGTCGGCAACACGGGCGCTGATGGTCTGGTAGTGACTGCGCGTTGCGGCGTGCGTCTTGTGCCAGAGCGGGACGACCAGCGTCTCGCCGGCTTCGGCGCGGGTGTCGGCGAAGCAGATGATCGACTCACCCTGGAGGAATTCCCGTACCAGGTTGCCGAAGTACGGCGTGTGGATGAGGGCTCCGGCGTGCTCGATCTCGCCCGCCGTACCAACGATCGCGGCCTTGCCGAAGGCTTCGATCTCCGCCACGCCGCCCAGGGCGTCGATGAGCCGGTCGGTGAGCAGCCGCGCGAGCACCGGGGCGACCCGGCTCTGCTCCGCGTGCAGATCGGTAGTAGGGCCGGCGCCCGCCCAGGGGTTCCGGATGACGGCCGCGACGCTGGCTCGCCGCGCGGGCTGCGCGGGGGCCTCGCCCGCCTCGGTGAAGACGACGTCGCGGTAGAGCACGAGCTTGCGGAGGCCGATGCTGTCGTCAGGACGATCCGTGATGCGCTCTTGCATGCCACAGGACGATAAGTACGCCCCTTGCATCGGTCAAGGGGGTGGGCGGCGATGATCCTCCACTTCTCTGTCCGGCCCCGCCAATGCCGCCTCTATATGGCCTTTGAACTGGGCATTCCGAGGAGTGGCCGATCGGGTTGCGATTCCGCCGCGACAGACTCTTGACGCTCAACCTGTGACATGCCTTACTGCTTCTTGTATGCCAGATCAGGCAGCCGTCGAACCCCGGACTCAAGGAGTTTCATGTCCAGTCCCCCTCGATCGGGTGCAGAAATGACCCCCGTGACGCCGTCCGGGAGCGTCGACGAAAGCACCACTCATGACACTGGCGAAGACCGTGAAGGCGACGGCCACCACCGCGTGGGCAAGCTCGGCTCCGTCTTCTGGTCCTCGCTCGGCATCTCCGCCCTCTTCGTCGGCTGGGCGGTGCTCTTCAGGGAGAACCTGAACGAGGTCACCACCGCCTCGCTGAACTGGGTGACAGCCACGTTCGGTTGGACCTATCTGGTGGTCACCCTCGCCATCCTGGTCTTCCTGGTGTTCCTGGCCTTCAGCCCCACCGGTGAGATCCGGCTCGGCAAGGACACCGACCGCCCCGAGTTCTCGACGCCGACCTGGTTCGCGATGATCCTCAGCGCGGTCATGGGCATCGGGCTGGTCTCCTACGGCGTCGCCGAACCGATCTCCCACCTCGCGACACCGCCGCACGGCCTCGCGGAGCCCAACACGCCGGCGGCGGCCGTACGGGCCCTGCAGTACTCCTACTTCGACTGGGGCCTGCACGCCTGGGCGATCTTCGCCGTCTTCGGTCTCGCCATCGCGTACTCGACCCACCGCAAGGGCCGCCGCACGCTGGTCAGCCAGTTGTTCGTGCCGCTGCTGGGCGACCGGGTGAACGGGCCGATCGGCAAGGCGATCGACGTGCTCGCCGTGTTCGCCACGCTCTTCGGCACCACGACGTCCCTCGGCCTGGGCGCGCTCCAGGTCAACAACGGTCTCGGTACCCTGTTCGGCATCCCGGTCAACTCGGTGACACAGGTGCTCATCATCGCCGCCGTCACGGCCGTCTTCACACTCTCGGCCGTGACCGGTGTCAGCAAGGGGATCAAGTTCCTGAGCCAGGGCAGCTCACTGCTCGCGGTCGCGTTGTTCGTCTTCATGCTGGTCGTCGGCCCCACCGTCTTCGTCGCGAACCTGTACATCGAGTCCATGGGCCGGTGGGCCACCGACTTCTTCCGGATGAGCCTCCAGGGCACCGCGTTCGGCGGGCTGGAGTGGATGCAGATGTGGACCTACTTCATGATGGCCTGGTGGGTCTCCTGGGGCGCCTTCGTCGGTGTCTTCCTCGCCCGCATCTCCCGTGGCCGCACCATCCGCGGGTTCATCATGGGCGTCCTGGTCGTCCCCAGCGTTGTGTTCTTCACATGGTTCACGGTCTTCGGCGGCACGGCGATCCATCTCGACCTGTTCCAGGGCGGCAACATCGCCAAGCGGACCGCGGCCGACGTCAACAGCGCGTTCTTCGCGACGCTCGAACACTTCCCCCTCGCCGGCATCACCTCGGTGATCGCGATCATCCTGGTCGTGCTGTTCTTCGTCTCCGGTGCGGATGCCAACACCTATGTGCTGTCCATGATGACCTCGGACGGATCGCTCACCCCGCGTCGTCCGGTGCTCATCCTCTGGGGAGTCCTCACCGGTGTCACCGCCGTGGTGCTCATGCTCGCCGGCGGCCTGACCGCCCTTCAGAACACCGTAATCGTCACGTCGTTGCCCTTCCTCGTCATCATCGCCGGACTGGCGGTGTCCTTCTGGAAGGAACTGGGCGCGGACCGAAAGGAGAAGACTGATGTCGCACACTGAAACGCGTCGCGGACTCATCGAGAAGGTGTGGGCCGCGGCCTGGGAGCAGGGCGATGTCGACGCCCTCGACCAGTTGCTGAGCCCGGACTACCGCCGCCATGGCACGGACGCGCAGCCGCAGGACCTGAGCACCTTCAAGGCATCGATCGTCTCCACCAGAGCGGCGTTCCCGGACTTGGCCACGGCCATCGACGACATCGTGGTCGACGGCGACAGAGCGGCGATCCGCTGGCACAGCAGCGGCACCCACGTGAACTCGTTTCTCGGCGTCCCCGCCACCGAGCGGCGTGTCGAGGTGAGCGGCGCCACCTTCGCCCGATTCGAGGGGGATCGCATCGTCGAGGAGTACGTGACCTGGGACCCGAGGGCGCTGCTCTCGGCCCTGGGCATCATCCGAGTGGGCCAGGACTGACGATCAACATGACAAGGAGCACTTCCATGACACCACTGTCCACGCAGCCCGACATCGACCTGATGAAGCAGGTCAACCGGCAGTTCGTCACCGGCGTCACGGTCGTGACCGCGATGGACGGGGACACCCCCAGGGGGCTGGCCGTCAATGCGTTCTCGAGCATCTCGCTCGATCCCGCGACCGTGATGGTGTGCGTCCAGCGCACCTCGTCCACGCACGACTGTCTGTTCCGGGCCGATCACCTCGCGATCAACATCCTCTCCACGGACCAACTCGACGTCGTCAGCACGTTCGCGGGGAAGTCCGATGATAAGTTCAAGGATCTGGACTGGCAGAGCGGCCCGTTCGGGAGCCCACTGATCGCGCGGAGCAGCGCGCAGATGGAGGTCGAGATCCGCGAGCGGCTCCAGGCCAGTACTCACACCGTCTTCATCTGCCGTGTGGTGCATGCCGCGGTGACCGAGAACAACCCGATGGTCTACAGCGCGGGTAAGTTCTTCGACGGTGGCGCGCTCGCGCCTCTGGGATGATCGGCGGGCGGCTCGAGAGACGGAGGAGGGCTCGGTGAATCGCGGCACAAGCGGAGCTACGAAGGGGTCGATGCAGGCCAGGGTCATCGATGAAATGCGGCGGCGCATCATCAAAGGTGACATCAAGCCCGGCGCTCCGCTCTCGGAGCTCGCGCTCGCGGACGAGTTCGGCGTCAGCCGTACACCGGTCCGCGAGGCACTCAAGCAGCTCCAGACCGAGGGGCTGGTCGAGATCCGGCCCCGCGTCGGCACCTTTGTCACCACTCCGTCCCGCCGCGAGATCACCGAGCTCTTCGAGATGAAGGAGCTCCTGGAGGGGGCGGCCGCCCGCCTCCTCGCCCAGCGCGGCCGGGTCCCGGAGATCGACAAGCTGGAGCGGAACCTGCGCGAGGCCGATGAAGCGGTGGCGCGGGACGACCGGGAGCGTTACGCCGAGCTGGTCCAGGAGTTCCATGACGTCCTCATCGCCGGCGCCGACAACAGCAAGCTGGAAGCCCACTACCGGATGCTGATGAACCAGCTCGCCTACTCCCGGCTGGTCAACACGTCCTTGAGCCAACCGGGACGTCCCCTCCAGTCGGACCGCGAGCACCACCTCGTCCTGGAGCTGATCCTGGAGAAGGACGGCGACAGCGCCGAACACATCATGCGCGAACACGTCAGGGCCAGCCGACGCGCACTGCTGGCGGGGCTGCCTATTGGCGGCTAGGGCGCCCGGGCGGGCTCGGTGGGTGGTCCACTGCCGGGCCGGACTCGGCATTGCGATGGCTCCGCGGCTCGCGCTCACCAATCGACGCGACGACGTACGCCTGCTGCCGCTGGGCGGCTCCGATGTCGCCGCGCCCGTCCGCCGGATTCTCCTCGCCCACCCGCAAGACCGCGCGGCGACCCCTGCCGTGCAGGCCATGACCCGCACCCTGCACTCCGCGGCAACGCGGTTCACCGGTCAACGACTCGACCGGGCCCAGCTCGGCTCGGTACGGCGCGCCAAGTAGGTATCAGGACGGCTCAGCGGCCGTCCGCGCTCGACGGGGCGCTGCCTCTGCTGGAGGACGACCGAGGGGCCGTCATGTCGAGCAGGAGCATGGCGTCGTGGTCGGGGGTGCCGGGTTCGGCGGTGTAGGCACCGAGGCGCTGGCCGGGGGTGCCGTCGAGGTGCATGCTCTGGGCGCTGAGGGTGAGGACGCCGACCTGTGGGTGGTGGAAGGTCTTCTGGATCTTCTTGCGCCCGACGACGTCATAGCGTTCCCACAGCTTGGCGAAGTCGGGGCTCTTCAGGAGGAGTTCGCCGACGAGGTGGGTGAGGTCGGGCGCGTCGGGGTTGATGCCCGCCCGGGCGCGCAGCCCGGCGACGCAGGTGCGGACCTGGTTTTCCCAGTCGGGGAAGAGCTCGCGTGCGGTGGGGTGGAGGAAGAGGTAGCGGGCGAGGTTGCGTTGTGTTGCGGGCCAGTCGGCGAGGCCCGCGTACAGGGCGAGGCCGCCGGGGTTCCAGGCGAGCAGGTCCATGCTGCGGCTGACGACGTAGGCGGGGCATGGCCGCATCGTCTCCAGCAGTAGTTTCAGGTGCGGGCGCACCGTCCGGCTCGGCGGGGGAGGCGGCTCGGGGGCGTACCGGGCGGCGCGGGCGGCGAGCTCGCGCAGGTGGTGGTGTTCGTCGTCGTCGAGCTGCAGGGCACGGGCGAGGGCGTCGACGACGCCGGGGCTGGGCCGCGTTTCCTTACCGCGTTCGAGGCGGGTGTAGTAGTCGATGCTGACCCCGGCGAGCGTGGCCAGCTCCTCGCGACGCAGGCCGGGGGTGCGCCGTACGCCGGCCCCGGGGGTGAGGCCGGCGCTCTCGGGGCTGGTCTGAGTGCGGCGGGCGCGCAGGAAGCGTCCCAGTGCGTCACCGCTGGTGTGCTGCTCGGGTGCCATATAACCAGTGTCGCTCCGTCGCCACCGGGCCGGCATCCGCGAGGGGGGCCCTGTCACACCCCCGCTCGCCGCTCCCCGGAACGATCCGGCCTGCCTCTCGGGCGCACGGGACGGCACGGTGGATGACGTCGCCGGTTCTCCCCAAGGCGGACTGGCTCGACAAAATACCTGGAGAAGGGCGAAAACGTAATGAAGTACATCAAGCTGCGTGAGCTGGAGGTGTCCCGCATCGGACTCGGCGCGATGGGGATGTCCCATGGCTACACCGACTCCGGGACCGATGAGGCGGAGTCCATCCGTACCCTCCACCGCGCCCTGGAGCTGGGTGTCACCTTCATCGACACCGCCGAGATCTACGGCCCGTACACCAACGAGGAACTGCTCGGCCGGGCGCTGAAAGGCCGCCGCGACCAGGTCGTACTGGCGTCAAAGTTCGGCATGATCTCGCACGCCGGGGCGGGCCCCTGGAACCTCGACAGCAGCCCCGCCAACATCCGCACGGCCGTCGAAGGCTCACTCAAGCGCCTCGGTACCGACCACATCGACCTCTATTACCAACACCGGGTCGACCCGAACACGCCCATCGAGGAGACGGCCGGCGCCGTGGCCGAGCTGGTCGCCGAGGGCAAGGTCCGCGCGTTCGGCCTGTCCGAAGCCGGCCCTGACACCATCCGCCGCGCGCACGCCGTCCACCCGGTCACGGCCGTCCAGTCGGAGTACTCCCTGTGGACGCGAGGTCTGGAAGAGCGCGTGCGGCCGGTGCTGCGCGAGCTGAACATCGGCCTGGTGCCGTTCGCGCCGCTCGGGCACGGCTTCCTCACCGGGAAGATCCGCTCGACCGACGACTTCAAGGAAGGCGACTTCCGGTACGGAAACCCGCGCTTCACTGGCGAGAACTTCCAGCGCAACCTGCGCCTCGCCGACGAGGTCCAGGCCATCGCGGCCGAAGCCGGCGCCACCCCGGCCCAGGTCGCCCTGGCCTGGCTCCTGGCCCAGGGCGATGACATCGCCCCCATCCCCGGCACCAAGCGCGTACACCGCGTCGAGGAAAACACTGCCGCAGACGGCATCGAGCTGACAGCCGAGCAGCTCGACAAGCTCAGCAGCCTGCCCCCGGCCGCCGGCGAAACCCACACGGAAGCCGGCCGGCAGATGCTCGAACGCTGACCCGACCACCCCCCCACCGTGTCCCACTCGGAAGGAAATCCCGTGCAGCACGTCACCCTCAACAACGGCGTCGAGATGCCGATCCTCGGCTTCGGCGTCTACCAGATTCCGCCCGAGGAGACCGAGCAGGCCGTCACCGACGCCCTCGCCGCCGGCTACCGCCTGCTCGACACTGCCGCCGCGTACGCCAACGAGGAGGCCGTCGGCCGCGCCATCAAGAACAGTGGCATTCCGCGCGAGGAGCTGTTCGTCACCACCAAGCTCTGGATCCAGGACGCGCCCGCGGAGGAGAACACCAAGCGTGCGTGTGAGGCGTCGCTGGCCAAGCTCGGTCTGGACTACCTCGACCTGTACCTGATGCACCAGCCGTACGGCGATGTATACGGGCAGTGGCGCGCCATGGAGCACCTGTACCGCGAGGGCCGCGCCAAGGCGATCGGCGTCTCCAACTTCTACCCCGACCGGCTGGTCGACCTCATCATCAACAACGAGGTCACGCCCGCGGTCAACCAGGTCGAGACCCACCCGTTCTTCCAGCGCACCGACTACCAGGCGCTCATGCGCGAGCACGGCGTCCAGATCCAGTCCTGGGGCGGCTTCGCCGAAGGCAGGAACAACCTGTTCACCGACCCACTCCTGAGCGAGATCGGTGAGAAGCACGGCAAGTCCGTGGCGCAGGTCGTACTCCGCTGGCTGATCCAGCGCGGCGTCGTCACCATCCCCAAGTCGGTCCGCGCCGAGCGGATGGCGCAGAACTTCGACGTCTTCGACTTCGAACTCACCGATGACCAGATGGCGTCCATCGCCACCCTGGACACCGGCGCCTCGCTGTTCTTCGACCACCGCGACCCGGAGATGGTCCGCTGGCTCAGCGAGCGGCGTCTGAACGACTGACAGCAGCCCCTCTCGCACGGCCCGGGCGAGCACGTGTCGTGGCACTGCGCCGGGTCTCCTCGAGGAACGCCGCGAGCACCGGAGAGCGGTCGTCCCGGCGGTGGGACAGGACCAGGTCGGGCAGCGGTGTCCGCGGAGTCACATCGCAGAACCAGGTGTCGGGCCGCCCGGCCGCGCGCATGCAGGATGGGCCGAGGCCCGCGCCGACGCCGCACGCGGCCAGACCGATGATCGTGTGCACGTCCCTCGCCTCGGTGGCCGTGTCGAGAGCCAGTGTGTTGTCTTCCAGGAGCGCCCGCAGGCCCGCGCGGACGGCCGGTTCGTCGTCCGCCGGCGTCACGATCAGGTGCTGTCGGCCGAGCTGTGCGAGGCTCACCGTCTTCAGGCCGGCGTAGGGGTGGCCCGTACCCACCACGGTGACCAGGTGATCGCGGCCGACGGTGACGGTGACGAGTTCCTCCGCACCCGCTCCGCGCGGGGCGCCCCGCCCGACCGCCAGGTCCAGTTCACCGCGGGTCAGGGCCGCGGCGCTGCGCGCGGTCGACATCTCGCGCAGTTCGAGCCGTACGTCCGGGTGGTCCCGCCGGAACGGGGCCAGTACCGACGGCAGAAACCGCAGCAGGGCCGAGCCGATGAAGCCCACCCGGAGCCGTCCTGTCTCGCCCCGCGCCGCGCGCCCCGCCTCGACCGCCGCAGCCGACATCTCGCACAGGGCCCGTCGCGCCGGTGCCAGGAACGCCGCACCCGCCGCAGTAGGGAACACACCCCCGGGAGTGCGGTCGAAGAGGCGCTCGCCCACCTCCCGTTCGAGGTCCGCGATCTGGCGGGAGAGCGGCGGCTGGGCGATCCCGAGGGCCGCCGCCGCCCGCCCGAAGTGCTGATGCTCGGCGACGGCGAGGGCGTAGCGGAGATGACGCGCTTCCATACGCCCAGCGTAAATGGTCACGGTCGCTCATACCTGTGAGGTATCGCGGGCCGCGTCGTCCGGCATCGGCGTTGTCCGCACCTCACCGGCACGGTTGAACTTGAGCAGAACGACGGACCCACCCATTCACTCACCCACTCGGTCCTCCTCCGCCCTGCTCAATCCCGCACTGTCGAAAGTGAAGCCACTCGTGATCTCCCCGACCTCGGACGTTGTGTTCGTACTCGTCCACGGAGCCTGGCACTCCTCCTGGCACTGGGCACTCACCCAGCGTTCGCTGGCTCACCTCGGCGCTGCGAGCGTCGCGCTGGACCTGCCGGGTCACGGCTTCGACGCGCCGCTGCCCTCCGGATACCTGCTCCCCGGGCAGCCGGGGCTCGCCACGGAGAAGTCCCGGCTCGCCGGGCTGACCACGGAGGAGTGCGCCGAGAGCATCCTGTCCACACTGAGGGAGGTCCGCCGGCACCACCGTACGGTCGTCCTCGTGTCCCACAGCGCCGGCGGCGGACCGGCGTCCCTCGCCGCACAGACCGCTCCGGACCTCGTCGACCGGATCGTCTACCTCTCCGCGTTCGTCCCGGCCGGGCGCCCCTGCTTCACCGACTACCTGAGCTCCCCGGAACAGACCGCGACCGTACGGGGACAGGGGCTCGGCATCGGCGACCCCGAGAGCCTCGGTGCGTTCCGTATCAATCCCGTCTCCACGGACCCCGCATACGTCGAGGAGCTGCGGCGGACGTACTACGACGACGTGCCCGCCGAGGAGTTCGCCCGCTGGCACCTCACCCTCAGCCCCGACCTGCCGTCGGCCATCCCGACGACGCCCGTCCACCTGACGGCCGACCGCTGGGGGCGCATCCCGCGCACCTTCATCCGGCTGGCCGACGACCGCGCCGCCACGTCGGCCATGCAGAACCTGATGATTACGGAGGCTGATGCGTTCGCGTCCGAGAACCCCTTCACGGTCCACGAACTGCCCGGCAGTCACTCGCCGTTCGCCGCCCGGCCCGCGGAACTCGCCGCCATGCTCGTCTCCGACCTCCATTGAGCGCCCGGAGCAGGGGAGTGCCTCAGCCCGCGACCGGCCGGGGGCAGCCCGGGAGCGTTCAGTGGATGTGCGACCCGCCGTTGATGTCGTACGTGACGCCCGTGAGGTAACCGGATGCGGGGCGGGCCAGGAAGGCGATGACATCGGCGACATCGGTGACGCTGCCGGCGCGGCGCATCGGGATATCTTCGATCATGGCGGCCTTACGCGCCGGATCGAGCTTGCCGGCGGTGATGTCGGTGTCGATCAGTCCGGGAGCAACCGAGTTGACGGTGACGCCGGAGGGACCGAGTTCACGGGCCAGGGCGCGGGAGAAGCCGAGCAGGGCCGCCTTGGCGGCCGAGTACGCAACGCCGCCGAAGACCCCGCCGCCGCGTTCGGCCGAGACGGACGACAGGTGGATGATGCGGCCGAAGCCGCGCTGTGCCATGCCGGGGGCCACTCGGCGGGTGACGAGGAAGCTGCCGCGGACGTTGACATCGAAGATGCGGTCCCACTCCTCGGCCGAGACATCGAGGAAACGGGTCGGTGAAGTGATGCCGGCGTTGTTGACCAGCGCTCCGACCGGGGGGAGGGCGGCCTCGACGGCTTCGACGGCGGCGTTCACCGCGTCGGGGTCGGTCACATCCGCGGCGAGGCCCAGCCCCTGCACGCCATGGGCCTCGGCCACCTCCCGCGCGGTGTCTTCGGCGGCTTCCTTGTCCACATCCAGTACGGCGATGTGGTAACCGTCGGCGGCCAGGGCCAGAGCAGTGGCACGGCCGATACCCCGAGGGGATCCGGCGCCGGTGACGATGGCGGTGCGGGGGGTGGAGTCGGTGGTCGTCGTCATGTGTTCTTCCTTAAGCGGCAGTTGAGGCGGAGTCATACGAGTGGAATCGCACGAACAGAGGAGCAGGGGCTGACCGTCACAGCTCTTCCCGGACGCGTGTCTTGATGGCGGACACGGAGAGCCCATAGCGGTCGTGCAGCGTGGGCAGCGCGCCCGCGGCCAGGAACGCATCGGGCAGGCCGATCGGCACGATGCGTACTCCCGCCCCGGCGTATGCCAGGCACGAGGCCACGGACTCGGCCAGGCCGCCGATGACGGTGTGGTTCTCCAGGGTCACCACGAGCCGCCCCTTCGCCGTCTCGCGCAGGATGGCCTCGGTGTCGAGGGGCTTGATGGTCGGGACGTGCAGCACGGCGGCGTCGATGTGGTCGGCCGCCAGCTCCTTCGCCGCGGTCAGCGCCCGCGTGGTCATCAGGCCCGTGGAAATGAACAACACGTCGCGGCCGGTGCGCAGTTCAGCGGCCCGTCCCAGTTCGAAGCGGTAGTCGTACTCGTCGAGTACGGTCGGCACGGCGCCGCGCAGCAGCCGTAGATAGGTGGGCCCCGGAGCGGCGGCCAGGGCCGGGACGGCCTGTTCGATGTCCACGGAGTCGGCCGGGTCGACGATGGTCAGGCCGGGCATGCCACGCAGGATGGCCAGGTCTTCGGTGGCCTGGTGGCTGGGACCGTAACCGGTGGTGAGGCCGGGCAGCGCGCCGACGACATTGACGTTGAGTCCGGGCTCGGCGATGTCCAGGCACAGGAAGTCGTATGCGCGGCGGGTGGCGAAGACGGAGTAGGTCGAGGCGAACGGTACGAGGCCGACCTCGGCCAGGCCGGCGGCCGCGCCCAGCATGGACTGTTCCGCCATGCCCATCTGGAAGAACCGGTCCGGATGGGCGTCTCGGAAGATGTGCATGTCGGTGTACTTGGCCAGGTCGGCGGAGAGCCCGACGATCTCGGGCCGCTCCTCGGCGAGCCGGGCCAGCGCGTGCCCGAAGGGCGCCTTGGTGGTGCGCTGTCCCTCCTCCGCGATCGAGGCGATCATGGCCGAGGTGGTGAGCTTGCGCGGTGCGTTCGTGCTCGTAACGGGGGCGTTCATGCGTCGGATCCCTTCCGGTTGCGGTGGTGGTGCGCCAACTGGTCGCGTGCGACCTGCCATTCGTGCTCCTCGACCCGCATGAAGTGCGCCTTTTCCCGCGTCTCCAGCAGTGGCACACCGCGTCCAATCTGGGTGTCGCAGACCAGCACGGAGGGCGAGCCCCGGTGCACGCGTGCGGCGTCAAAGGCGGTGAGGAGCGCACCGATGTCGTTGCCGTCCACCCTGATGGCGTGCCAGCCGAACGCCTCCCACTTGTCGGTGACGGGCTCGGTGCGCAGGACGCCGGCGGTGGGGCCGTCCGCCTGGAGGGCGTTGACATCGACGATGGTGGTGACGTTGTCCAGGCCGTGGTGGGCGCAGGCGAGCGCGGCTTCCCAGGTGGACCCCTCATCGAGCTCACCGTCGGAGAGCAGGTTGTACACCCGTGCCGAGCTGCCCTGATGGCGCAGTCCGAGCGCCATGCCCGCCGCGACGCCGAGGCCGTGCCCGAGCGAACCGCCGGAGATCTCCATACCGGGTGTGTACGAGGCCATGCCCGACATGGGCAGCCGCGAGTCGTCGCTGCCGTACGTAGCCAGCTCCTCGACGTTCAGGATCCCGGCCTCGGCGAGCGCGGCGTACAGGGCGATGGCGTAGTGACCGATCGAGAGCAGGAACCGGTCACGTTCCGCCCAACCCGGCTCATCAGCGCGGTAGTTCAGTACATCCTTGTAGGCGACGGCGAGGATGTCCGCCACGCCGAGGGCCTGCCCGATGTATCCCTGGCCCTGTACCTCGCCCATGTCCAGGGCGTGCCGCCGGATGCGGTAGGCCGATTCGCGCAGTGCGTTGATGCGTTGGGCGCGGTCGGTGCTGTTTTCGACAGCGGGGGTGAGAGTGGAATCGATGGAGCTGCTCACTCTTCAGTGCTCCTTGTGGGTAGCGGATGACGGGCTCGGGGCGAGCGTGCGTCGGCTTCGGTCGGTGTGCGGGATGGTCGCGGACGATGCCTGGTCCCGTGCGTGCCAGGTCTCGCGGGTCAGCAGCGTCGCCAGGAGTCCCAGGAGGCCGTAGAGACTGAACAGCACCGCGGGCCCGGTCCAGCCGATGGCGGAGTACAGCGCGGTGGCGATCATGGGCGTGAAGCCGGAGACGACCGCGGAGAGCTGGTAGGCGAGGGAGGTGCCGGCCGTACGCGTCTTGGTGGCGAACAGCTCCGAGAACCAGGCGCCCTGCACACCGGCCAGAGCGTTCTGGCAGACGCAGTAGCTGACGACGAACGTCACCAGCACCAGCACCGCGCTTTCGGTACCGATGAGCAGGAACATCGGGACGCCCCACAGCAGTGTGACCGCCGAGCCCAGGAGATAGACCGGCCGCCGCCCGATCCGGTCGGAGAGGGCGCCCCACGCAACGGTCGCGACGATGCCGAGCGCGGCGGCCGTCACGAGCGCGGTGAGGGAGACGGTCCCCGACACGTCCGGCGCGGCGTCGTCGTCCAGGTAGGACAGTACGAAGGTGATGGACACCGCGTAGCCGGCGGTCTCCGCCGATCGGAGGCAGAAGGCGCGCACCACGTTGCGCCAGTCGTCACGGACCACCTCGAGCAGGGGGTTCCTGGCCACCTGGCCGGACTCTTTGAGCTCCTCGAACTCCGGTGACTCATCGATCTTCAGCCGGATGAGGATGCCCACGACGATCAGTACGGCGCTCAGCAGGAAGGGGACGCGCCAGGCCCAGGAGCCGTCCAGCGTGCGGGTGCTCACCAGGAACGCCAGGTTGGACAGGAGCAGCCCGACGGGGAAACCGGCCTGCGTGATGCCGGTGTACAGGCCGCGTTTGCGCCACGGGGCGTGTTCGAAGGTCATCAGGATGGCGCCGCCCCACTCGGCACCGAAGGCGAGCCCCTGCACGACGCGCACGATGACGAGCAGAATCGGCGCCCACAGACCGACTGCCTGGTAAGTGGGCAGACAGCCGATGAGCACGGTGGCGACGCCCATGATCAGCAGGGAGCCGACGAGTACCGGCTTGCGGCCGATGCGATCGCCCAGGTGACCGGCGATGATGCCGCCCAGGGGGCGGGCGGCGAAGCCGATGCCCAGGGTGGCGAACGACAGCAGCAGCGCGGCTGTCGGATCGGAGCCGGGGAAGAAGACGTCCCCGAAGTACAGGGCGGCCGCCGTGCCGAACCCGATGAAGTCGTACGTCTCGATGACCGCGCCGACGCCGCAGCCGACGGCAACTCTGCGGCGTTCCGGTGAACCTTCCGCCCGTGGCCGCGCCGACGACGGTGGGGGTGGTGACATGGAGCTGACCATGCGGATCCTCCTTGATCGCAATGCGTCCGCCTGCGGTGTTGACTGTTAACAGTCAACAGATGTCGTCGATATTGAGCGCCGGGATGGCGGATGTCAACGCTTCCGACGGAGATCGTCGGTGGATCGTTGGCGGTCAACAGTTGACAGTAGGATTTGAGAGCTACGCGCTGCTGTACATCACTGAAGGGGGAAACGGCCGTGACCGTTCCGGCATTGCCGAACCTTGATCGATCGACGTTGCGCGAGCGCGCTCTGGTGGCGCTGCGCACCGCGATCACCACAGGTCAGTACCGTCCCGGCGACCACCTGGGCGAGGTCGAGATCGCCTCCAGCATGTCGGTCAGCCGTGGCACCGTGCGCGAGGCCCTGCGGCATCTGCAGCAGGAAGGGCTGGTCGTGGCCGGTGCCCGCGGCATGCTGCGGGTGCGCGTCCTGTCACCGCAGGAAGTGCGCGAGCTGTTCCAGGTGCGCGAAGCCCTCGAAGGGCTGGCCGTGGCGCAGGTCATCGCCGCCCCGGACCGTACGGCCGCGGTGGCGGCGCTCCGGGAAGCGTTGCATCGTCTGGACAAGGCTCTTGAGGTGCCGGGTGACCTCGAAGGCCAGGTGGAGGCCGACCTCGCCTTCCATCTCCTGCTGTGCGAGCTGTCGGGGAACTCGATGCTGGTGACGACGTGGCGTCACCTTGAGGGACCGACGCGCATTGTGGTGATGAGCGCCGCCGGCGAGCAACGCATGCTCACCATGTCCGCGGCCCATCACGCCCCCATCGTCGATGCCATCGAGCGCGGGGACACGGACGCCGCGGTGGCCATCCTGCACGAGCACATGAGCTCCGCCATTGCCAACCTGCAGGCTCCCGCCGGGGGAGACACCGACTAACGGCTCACCGTCGCCAGGAGCTGTGTGACCAGGGGATTCGAGTCGTACGTGCGCCAGGCGACGGCGACTCGTGTGCGGGCGCTGCCGGGCTCGATCCTGCGGAAGGCGACCCCTTTGAGGCGGACGCGGCGGATGCTTGCCGGCGCCAGCGAGACCCCCAGTTCGGCCTCCACCAGGGCGCAGACGGTCTGCCATTCCACCGCGTGTTGGGCGACCCGCGGCGTGAAGCCTGCCGCGGTGCACAGTCCGGTGATCCGGTCGTACAACTGCGGGCCGACCGCGCGGGGGAGGAGCACGAAGGGGGAGTCCGCCAACTGACGGACGTGGACGCTGCGTTGGGCGGCGAGAGGGTGCGTGGACGGCAACACGGCCACGAAGGGTTCGGTCAGCACGGTTCTGAAGTCGAGTTCCGTTGTGTCGGCGGGTGGCTCGCGCAGCAGACCGATGTCGATGGTGTTGTCATGCAGAGCGGCGAGCTGTGGCGCCGTGGTCATCTCGTGGATGTCCAGATGTACGTCGGGGAACCGCCCCCGGAAGGTGCGCAGCAGGCCGGGGAGGACGGTCAGAGCAAGGGAGGCGGCGAAGCCGATCCGCAGGCGTCCGGCCCGGCCACTGCCGACGGCCCGGGCCGCGGCCAGGCCGTCCGAGAGGGCGGCGATGGCTCGTTGGGCGGCGGGCAGGAGTTCTTCGCCTGCCGGGGTGAGGGCGATGGCTCCCGGCGCGCGGTGGAACAGCGCATGGCCGACCTTGTCCTCCAGGCGGCGGATCTGTTGGCTCAGCGGGGGCTGGGCGATGCCCAGGCGGGCGGCCGCGCGACCGAAGTGGAGCTCCTCGGCGAGCACAACGAAAGCGTGCAGCTGCGGAAGGGGAAGTTCGGGCCGGTCCATACGCCTAGAGATATCAGTCCATCCCGGTAGCTGTATTAGACGTATCGATGCCGGTCACTTAGCGTTCGGCGCATGACAGAGCGACGTGCGATCCTCAGCGGCTCGACGTTTGAGGAGCAGATCGGCTATGCCCGGGCCGTGGTCGACGGTGACTGGGTGCATGTGTCCGGGACGACCGGGTTCGACTACACCACCATGACGATCTCCGAGGACGTGGTGGAGCAGGCGGAGCAGTGCGTGCGCAACATCGAGGCCGCGCTGGCCGAGGCGAAGTGCACCCTCGCCGACGTGGTACGGGTGCGGTACCTGCTGCCCGACCGGGCGGACTTCGAGCCCTGCTGGCCGGTTCTGCGCCGCGCCTTCGGCGAGGTACGGCCGGCCGCCACGATGCTCGTGTGCGGCCTGGCCGACCCCCGTATGAAGATCGAGATCGAGGTGTACGCGCGGTCGACCGCCGCCGCGTAGCCGGTCAGCCCGTCGAGACCGTCGACCTACGCCACCGTCGTCACCATCGACCTACGCCACTGTCGACTTCGGCGGCCTCGGTCGGGCCCGGTCGGCGCTGTCCTCGGTCGCCTCGGCCGGCTGCTCATGGTCACGCGTGTCCTGACGTGTGTTCTGACTCGTGTCACGACGCGCGTCCCACGTGGCGAGGTCGACGACCTGGTCGTCCGGGAAGAGGGCGCAGGTACGGCCATCGGCCACGAACACACTGCGCGGCGCGGTGTCCAGCACGGACGCGGCGACGAACGTACCGACGATATGGGTGAAGTCGCAGACCGCGCCGATGCGGAACAGCGACCGGGATTCGGTGGTGACCTCGTCGCCCCCGGCGCGCAGGACGATGCGCTGATCGGCGGCGATGGCGCGGGTGGTGACGGCGACGGCGATGTTCTCCAGCCCGTCCGAGGCGACCGCGGCAAGTGCTCGTGCCCGCCGTACGGAGAGGCGCTCCAGCAGGAAGCGGTCGCCGCCGCGGCCGAGGATGACGGGGATGTCGCGCGCGCGGGCCAGCGGCAGGCAGGCGGCGTGGGGGTTGCGTTCCACGGCGACGACCTTGATGCCGAGGTCACGCAACTGGGCGGACAGGCGCAGGCCCACCTGGCCCAGGCCGACGACGATGACGTGGTCACGGCGCGGTATGGAGCGGGCTCCGAGGATGCTGGTCATCCGGTGTCCGGTGAACCGGTCGACCACGCTCGCGGTGAAGACGGCTGCCAGGACCAGGACGCCGAGCATGGAGACGGCGGAGAAGATCTTGTACCAGCCCGGGCCGTGCTCCGCGTGCGGTGAGGAGCCGACCGTGGTGAGCGTGCGGGCGGCATTCCACGTGGCATCGGGCCAGGGCTCGTGGAGTACGAGGACGCCGAGTGTGACGTCCACCGCCAGCGCCAGCAGCAGCGCGGTGAAACTCGCGACGAGCACCTTGGCGGACGTACCGAGGGAGCGGAACCAGGACGCCAGGGTGGAACGTGGCCGGTGGTTCGCGTGGGTGGTGAGGGTCCGCCTGGGCAGGTGCTCGATGGTGGTGGTGCCGCCTTCGCGGCGGACGCCGACGACCTCGTTGCCGAGGGGCTGGAGGATGGCGTATTGGGGCGCGAGGCAACTGGCCAGCAGGCTGGGCACGATGGCATCGGTCATGCTCAGCACGGTGCAGTTGGGAATGGTCCGGCTGACCTCGTCGGCGACGGTGCGGTCGAAGAGGGTCACCACCAGCCGGACGCCGGGCTTGAGGTGCTCGGCCAGCAGGGCATAGCGCAGGGCCACGATGTCATCGCGGGAGACGATGGCGATCGCGTCGACGGGGTGCTGCAGTCGCCGGCGCAGGGCGTCGTCGCCGGGGCGGGGCAGCCGGTACGCGGTGCCGCCCCAGCGCTCGACGCATGCGGCGGCCGAACGGCCCAGGGCCTCGTCGTCCTCAATGATCACAACGCGCTGCCCCGCCGTGGGGGCATGCAGGCGCGCGTCAGTAGGGGATGCTTGGGATATCTGTGAGCTCAACCCGTCGGCCTTTCTGCAACGTCGGGGCCCGAGCTGCCCCTTGACTTGGCGGGCCCGGCATTGCCTGGTCGAGGCGGGGTGCGGGATGTGGCACGGTCAGCTCGTCCGGCGCGCTGCCTCGCGATCACGTGCCAGAGGGTGCGGCACGGCCGAGGTGCTGAGCTGAAGCGTTCCTTTTGTAACACGCCCCCACGGGCAGCCGACTCCTCCGCCTGTCACAAATCTCCCGATGGGATTGGTACATATGTCGAATGCGCCTGGGCCGGGAAGATGCGGTTGACGCCCGAGCTGCATCCCATAGGCGGCGCTTATACAGGGCATCGATTTTTGGTCGTGGACCCGCTTCGTGTGACCCGGTTCACTGTGGCTGCCAATATGCGTGGCGCTGATCGGGCTCGGCGTCACGTGGGTTACGGCCTCACGTGACGGGCGCGCCTTACGCGGAGCCGCCGCGCGGCGAGTCTGTGCAACACGCCAGGCCGGACCCTCTTCGCGCCTGGAGGAGGTTGCAATGACGCAGACCCCAGCACCTGTCGCGGTGGGCGGCGGTAAGCCGTCGAAACCGTGGTGGCGACAGCTCTACGTACAGGTGCTCCTGGCGATCGTCATCGGGATCTTCCTGGGCTGGCGATGGCCGGATCTCGCCACCTCGATGGAGCCGATCGGGACCACATTCATCGCGGCGATGAAGATGCTGATCGGACCCATTGTGTTCCTGACCATCATCGGCGGCATCGCCGGCGTCGCGGATCTGAAGAAGGTCGGCCTGACCGGCATCAAGGCCCTCACCTACTTCCAGGTGGGCACGATCGTCGCGCTGCTGACCGGCCTGGTCGCCATCAACGTCTTCCGCCTCGGCGACGGGGTGCACGCCGACCCGTCCACGATCAGCACATCGGGCGAGGCCGACCAGTACATCAAGAGCGGCGAGCATCAGCACTGGTGGGAGTTCCTGACCAATCTGGTGCCGCACAGTTTCTTCGGCGCGTTCGTCGAGGGCGACATCCTGCAGGTCATCTTCCTTGCCGTGATCTTCGGTATCGCGCTCAAGAGCGTGGGCAAGATCGGTGAGCCGGTCATCGCGAGCGTGAACCGCCTGACCGAAGTGGTCTTCAAGGTGCTGGCCTTCATCATGAAGGCCGCCCCGCTGGGTGCGTTCGGCGCGATGTCCTACGCCATCGGTAAGTTCGGGATATCGACCCTGACCAGCCTCGGTTCGCTGATCGCGCTGTTCTACGTCACCTCGATCCTGTTTGTCGTCGTCGTGCTGGGAACGGTCCTGGCCGCCTTCGTGAAGCTGAACATCTTCCAGCTCTTCCGTTACTTCAAGGAAGAGTTCTTTCTCGTACTGGGCACCTCGACGGCCGAGCCCGCGTTGCCGGGCCTGATGCGCAAGCTGCAGTTCATGGGCGTGGAGAAGTCCACGGTCGGGCTCGTCGTGCCGACCGGCTACAGCTTCAACCTGGACGGCGCGGCCATTTACCTGTCCCTGGCGACGCTCTACATCGCGCAGGCCACGGACACACCGTTGTCGATCGGGCAGCAGTTGGGCCTGCTCGCGGTGATGCTGCTGACGTCGAAGGGGGCCGCGGGCGTGGCAGGCGGTGGTTTCATCGCGCTGACCGCGACGCTGTCGACGGTGGGTCATGTCCCGGCCGCCGGCATCATGCTCATCTTCGGCATCGACAAGTTCATGTCGGAATGCCGGGCGTTGGTGAATTTCTATGGCAACGCGGTTGCCACGTTGTTCATTGCCACATGGGAGAACGGTCTCGACTTGGCGCGGGCGCGCGCGGTGCTGGCCGGGCATGAGGTACTCCCATCTACCGACCCTGTCGACCCCGCCGACTCTGTCGATTCCGTGGATTCTGTCGCCGCGGGCGGCCGTCCGGGGGCGAAGGTGGCGCCGCGATGACTTCTGTGCTGATCGCCCCGGACAAGTTCAAGGGCTCTCTCACCGCCGACGAGGTCGCCACTGCGCTGGAAGCGGGCCTGCTCTCCCAGGCCCCTGGCACGCATGTCCGCCGGCTGCCGCTCGCGGATGGTGGCGAGGGAAGTGTGGCGGCTGCCCGCGCTGCCGGGTTCATCACTCGCCACGTAACGGTCACCGGCCCTACGGGGCAGCCCGTCACCGCTGCCCTGGGATTCCGCGGCGGCACCGTGGTGATCGAAGCCGCGCAGATCTGCGGCCTGGGTGTACTGCCGGAGGAACGTAAGGCACCGTTGACCGCCACCAGCTACGGGCTGGGCGAGGCCATACGGTATGCAATAGCCGGGAAACTGAATGCGGGCACGGGCACGGGTACGACCCCGGACACCATCGTGCTCGCCCTCGGTGGCGTGGCCACCACCGACGGAGGCGCCGGAATGCTGCAGGCGCTCGGTGCGTACCTGCACCGAGCCGGCGGGGAGCCCGTCGGCCGCGGCGGTGCCGGCCTGGGCGAACTCGCCACTGCCGACCTCGCGCCCGCAGTGCGGGCCCTCACCGGTACGGAGCTGGTGATCACCACCGATGTGGACAACCGACTGCTCGGCCCTCGCGGAGCCGCAGCTGTCTACGGTCCGCAAAAGGGCGCGAACGATGCCGACGTACGCCTGCTGGACGACTGCCTCGACCGGTTCGTACGAGTACTGGAGCAGTGCGGCACCCCGCACTCCCGGGAGGCCGCCGCCGCACCCGGCTCCGGCGCCGCCGGCGGCCTGGGCTACGCCGCTCGGCTCCTCGGCGGCCGTGTCCGCTCCGGAGCCGACTACTTCCTGACCCTGCTCGGCGCGGACCGGCTGCTGGACCGCAGCGACTTCGTCATCACCGGCGAGGGCAGCCTCGACGAGCAGTCGCTGTCGGGCAAACTGCCGGTCGCCCTCGCCCGGCGAGCCCAGCGGCGCGGCGTCCCCGTCCATGCCGTGGCCGGCCGCTGCACCCTGCCGGACTCCCGGACGCACCCCTACTTCCGCTCCGTCCAGGCCCTGGCCGACCTGACCGACGAGGATTCCGCACACGACAGTGCCCTCTCCGCCCGGTTGCTCAGCAGTTGCGGGCAGATGATCGCAGACCGGTGGATCGGCGGTACGGATCGATAGGCTGCGCCTGTCGAATCGAACGTGATGACGGTGGCGGAGGGGTCATGGACGCCAGGCAGCTCGAATACTTCCTCGCCATCGTCGAGCACGGCGGCTTCAGCAAGGCCGCCGCGGCGTTGCATGTGGCCCAGCCGTCCCTCTCCCAGGCGATGGCCAATCTGGAGGCGGACCTCGGAGTCGCGCTCTTCCACCGGGTGGGCCGTGGCGTCGTCCTCAGCGAGGCGGGTGCCGAACTGCTCGCGCCCAGCCGTCGAGTACTGCGTGACATGACGGCCGTGCGGGACACGGCCGCCTCGCTGTCCGGACTGCACCGGGGCACGGTGGAAGTGGCGTCCATGCCCTCTCCGGGCATCGAACCGCTGAGCACCCTCATCCACCGTTTCGCCGAACTGCACCCGGGCGTGACGGTGAGTACGCAGGCCGCTTTCACCCCCGAGGAGGTCGTGTCCCTGGTACGCAGCGGTGCCTGCGAGCTCGGCCTCCTGGGGTCGGCCGAACCCGTCACAGCGGCCGGCGTGGAAGTCCTGCCCGTCGAGGAACAGCCGTTCGTCGTCGTTGCCGCACCGGGCGGCACGGTACGGGACGATGTGGCGATCCGCCCGGGCGACCTGGCCGGGCACAAACTCATCGCCTCCCGTCCCGGCAGCCTGATGCGCAGCATCGTCGACGACATCACCGCCGGTGGCACCGGCACCGAAATCGTCACGGTCGTCGACCACCGGACCTCCATCCTTCCCCTCGTACTGACCGGGGTCGGCGTCGCCGTGCTGCCTTCGTCGTGGACGCGGCTGGCGCGACGCTGCGGAGCGGTCGTCGCACCGATCGAGAACACCGCCTACCTCCACGTCGCCATGATCAGCCTGCCGGCCCACCTCACCCCCGGAGCACGGTCGTTCCTGAAACTGGCGCACTCCTTCGCTCGTCGGCAAACGCGAACCGCCACCACCACGACCTGAGGCCCCTTCTACCTAACTCATCGTCAGCTCCTATCGGTCATATCGGAAGCAGGTCTTGGACGGGTCCCCGCCCCTCTGTGTTGACTCAACAACCAGAAAGCAACCGTCCAAGGACCGGTCCAGGAACCTCCAAGGACCCGTCCAGCTTGCGCAGGAGGCCCCCGTGACCCAGCCCCGCACTTTCCGTATCGCCGCCATTCCCGCCGACGGTGTGGGCGCCGAGGTCGTGGCCGCGGGCCGTACCGTTCTGGACGCCCTGGCCGAGGACTCCCGCGGCGCCTTCTCCTTCGACTGGGAGGAGTTCCCCTGGGGCTGCGACTACTACGCCAAGACCGGCAAGATGATCGACGACGACGGTCTCGACCGGCTCAAGGACTTCGACGCGATCTACTTCGGCGCGGTCGGCTGGCCCAACGTGCCCGACCACATCAGCCTGTGGGGCCTGCGCCTGAAGATCTGCCAGTCCTTCGACCAGTGGGCCAACATCCGCCCGGTGCACTTCCTGCCCGGTGTCCAGAGCCCCCTGCGCAAGGCCGACGACACCGAACTCGACTGGGTCGTCGTACGCGAGAACAGCGAGGGCGAGTACGCGGGACTCGGCGGCCGGAACCTCTCAGGGCGTGGCCCCGGAGGCGAAGTCGCCCTCCAGTCCGCCCTGTTCACCGAAGTCGGCTGCGAGCGCATCATGCGCTTCGCCTTCGACCTCGCCCGTACCCGCGCCCGGTGCAAGGTCTCCAGCGTCACCAAGAGCAACGCCCAGCAGTACGGCATGGTCCTCTGGGACGATGTGTTCAAGCGCGTCGCGCAGGACTACCCGGACGTGGAAACCGAGAGCGTACTCGTCGATGCGATGTCGGCGAAGTTCGTCCTGAAGCCCGAAGACCTCTCCGTCGTCGTCGCCTCCAACCTCAACGCCGACATCCTCTCCGACCTCGGCAGCGCACTCGCCGGCAGCCTCGGTCTCGCGGCCAGCGCGAACCTGAACCCGGAGCGCCGCTTCCCCAGCATGTTCGAGCCCGTACACGGCTCCGCCCCCGATATCGCAGGCCAGGGTCTCGCCAACCCCATCGGAGCCGTGGGCAGCGCCGCCCTCATGCTCGACCACTTCGGCCTGCCCGAGCAGGCCGCGCGGCTGCACAAGGCAATCCAGGCCACCACCGCCGCCGGCGTCCTCACCCGCGATGTCGGTGGCACCGCTACCACCGAAGAGGTCACCAAGGCCCTCATCGCCCATTTGGCCGACTAGAGGCCACCTCCGGGCGACTACGGAAGCGGCCGGCCGCGACGCCTCGCCCGTGCCGCCCGCCGCCACGGGACGGCCTCCCACTGCTGACGACAACGGCCTGCGATGCCCGGCATCGCGGGTCGCCGCCTCAGTGGTCCGCCGGTGGGAATCGGCAAGCCGGCGAGTGCGTATGCCGCTGATTTCCACCCTCATGGGGGAGATGTGTGATTAGCCGGTGGTCTTTGGGGAACCAGGAGGCAGGCAAAGGCCGACATCGGCAGTCATGCAGATACGTCATGCACGTACGGAGGCGGTATGAACGAGGAGCATTCGTCGTTTGCAAGCAGGCTTCCGGGACCACTGCGGGCGATCACGCCGGACCTGCGGCAGGTGCCCGGTGTGAAAGAGGTGTCGAAGGCGGCCGACAGCGCGCTGAACGCGGTGGGCATTGTGTCCCCGCACGGGCGACGCATCGCGGCGTATACCGGTGCGGGGTTGCTCGGCGTGGCCGGACTCGTCGAATGGCCGATCGCGGTGGCCGGTGCGGCTGCCGTGTGGCTGACACAGCCCCGCCCCGAAGAGGACGGACACCGCGACGGCAGCTCTGGGCAGCACACGCCGGCTACCAAGGCACAGGCGAAGAGCCCGGCAAAGAGCTCGCCGAAGAGCCCCGCAAAGGCCCCGGCCAAAACGGCGGCCAAGAGCCAGAGCCAGACAAAGAGCCGGACGAAGACGCAGAGCCAGTCCCCGAGCCAGTCTCCGAGCAAGGCCAAGGCCAAGCCCACGACCAAGTCCACGGCCAAGGACACGGGGAAGGCGACGACGAGCGGAGGACGCTCGCGTACCGCATCGGGTACGAAGGCGACGAAGCGGCAGCCGGCGCGGGCAACGGCTTCCTGACAGTGGATCTTTTCCAGGGGGCGGTCGGCGGCACGGCGTCCGCCCCTCGGGAGACGGGTGCCCGTGCGCGTTGGACGTTTGATGAGGGTGGGACATGGTTCTGGGGCTGCTGACCCGCTTGCCCGCGGCCGGATGGGGCGCAGCCCTGTCCGCGCCCGGCTACGTCGCCCGTGGGCTGGAGGCCGCGCCGCGCCACGTCGCCCGTGGGCTGGAGGCGTGCGCCACGGTGGCCGGAGAGGCCATTGACATCGGCTGGCGTGCCGCGTCGGACGGCGCGGCGGCGGTGGCCGACACCACGGTCCACGTGGCTCATGTGGCGCGCAACGCGATGCCGGGCGGAATGGAGGAATGGCGGGCCGGCACCCGGGTGCACCTCGCGTTGCAACCGTCCTCCGACACCGACGACGCCCGGGTACGGCGTGCGGGCGGGGTGGAAGCGGTGGCCCAGAAAGTGGCCACCGCTCTCGCGGAGCGCCCGGACGTACTGCTCGCCTACTGGGACGGCGGCCTGGCGCGGCTGGTGGTCACCGCCTCACAGGAGGCGGCCACCGACCGTGTGGTGAAGAAGGCCAATGACCTGGCCGAACGGTACGGGCTGACGCATGCGCCCCTGCACGAGTTCGCGCACCCGGAGGGCACCACGGCGGTGCGGGTCGCCGCGACGGCGCTGGCGCTGGACGCCGTCGGCGTGGCGGCGGCGACGGCAGCGCGCGCGTGGCGCGTGCCGCGCTCGTCCAGGGTGGTGACGGCGGGTGTGACGCTGCTGCGGGAGAACCCGCGCTTCCGGGCGCTGCTGAAGAACCGGCTCGGTGCGGCGGGAGCGGACCTGGCGCTCGCCGCGGCGAACGCCGCGGTGCATGGCGCGGGACAGTCCCCCACCTCGTTGGTACTGGACGGACTGCTGCGCGCGGGGCAGCTCGTGGAGAGCGTGGCACGGGCGGCCGTCTTCGACGCCACCCACGACAGGGTGTGCACGCCGGAACGGTGCAGCATGACGAAGCGGGAGGTCGCCCGGCCGCCGTTGCGTCCGACTCCGGCGCAGGAGTACGCGGCCCATGCCGCCACCGGCAGCATGCTGGGCGCCGCCGCGACGCTGCTGCTCAGGCGGAATCTCAACGAGGCGGCGGAGGCGGTGCTGTCGGGCTCCCCGAAGGCCGCCCGGTACGGCCCGGTGGCCTTCTCCACGGCCCTGGGCAGCGCCCTCGCGCGCTCGGGAGTCCTGGTCCGCGACCCCGAGCGGCTGAAACAACTGCAACTGGTGGACACGGTGGTGCTGCACCCCAGCGCGCTGCGCGGCAACAGGCGGACGCTCTGCGAGGTGCATCCCAGTGCGGAGGACTGGGACCGCGACCGGCTGTGGCGGGCCGCGGCCGAGGCCCTGAGCCCGAATGAGAGCGGCGACGCCCCTGGAGTGGAGTTGCGTCCCGTACCGGGCCAGCCCTCGGCCGAGACGGGCATGATGATCGCCTCGGCCGGCGGGCGGGACGTCGGTACGGTCACGATCGGCTGGGAACTCGACCCGCTGACCGAAGCCGTACTGGACGCGGCCCGGCAGGCGGACCAGTACACCATCGTGGTGGACGACCCGGCGCTGGCCGACTTCGCGGCCCTGGCCGACGAGGTCGTCTCCGCCGAACGCCCGCTGGCGGACCACGTACGGGGCCGCCAGGCCGACGGGCACGCGGTCCTGACCGTCGCGCGAGTACCGGCCCCACACGACGCGACCGACGCGCAGACGCACGCGGCGGAGCACCCGGAGGACGAAGAACTGCTGTCCGGGCTGCTGGGCAGCGATGTGGCGGTGGCCCTCACCGACGATGACAGCGCAGTCGTGTGGGACGCGGACGTGCTGGCTTTTGGCGGTCTGAAGGATGTGTGGCGGCTGCTGGTGGCCGTCCCCGCGGCACGGTCCGTGGGCCGGCAGTCGATGGTCCTCGCCCGGGCGGGCGCGGCACTGTCCGGTCTGCTGGTCGCCACCGGCGCCCAACGGCGCGGACTGGCCTTCCTCACCGGCTCGCAGCACGCCCCGGTCAACGCCGCGGCGATGGGAGCACTCCTGGCGGGGTGGCGGTCGGCCGTCGGCGTGGCCGCCGCATCGGCCCCGCAGCCCCGGCCCCGCGTATCGTGGCACGCCCTGGAACCCGACGAGGCGGTGGCCCGGCTGGAGAACAGCCGCCCCGGCCCGCCCACGCCCCTGGCCGGTGCGGTGACGTCGACCCGGGCCGTGGCCGCACGGGTGACGGGCCATCCCGTCCTCGCGCCCGCCCGCTGGTCGGTACGGCTCGCCAACGCGGTACGCGCCGAACTGGACGACCCCCTCACCCCCGTTCTCGCCGTCGGCGCGGCGGCCTCCGCCATCGTGGGATCGGCCGTCGACGCGACCCTCGTCGTCGGGGCGATGGGCATGAACGCACTCGTCGGCGGCGTACAGCGGCAACGCGCCGAACAGGCCCTGACCGCGCTGGCCAGGGGCCAGAAGCAGAAGGCCCGCCGCGCCGAGAGCCGCGCTGACGATGCGTCGGCCACGACTGACGTGGTGTCGACCACGGTGGATGCGGCACGGCTGGTCCCGGGCGATGTGATCAAACTGGACGTGGGCGACGTCGTCCCCGCTGATGCGCGCCTGCTGGCGCTGAACGGTCTGGAGGTCGACGAGTCCTCGCTGACGGGCGAGTCCCTCCCCACCACCAAACAGCTCAGCGCGACCCCGCAGGCAGCCATTCCCGACCGCCGGTGCATGGTCTTCGAGGGCACCACCGTGGTCGCAGGGCAGGCCACCGCCGTAGTGGTGGACACGGGGGAGCACACCGAAGCCGGCCGGGCCGTCACGCTCGCCTCCCGCACCCCGCCGGCCGCCGGCGTCCAGGGCCGCCTGCAGGAACTCACCCGCAAGGCACTCCCACTCACCTTCGCGGGCGGGGCCGCGGTCGCCGGGCTCTCCCTGCTCAGGGGCCGGCCGATCCGCCAGGCCATCGGGGGAGGCGTGGCCGTCGCGGTCGCGGCCGTCCCCGAGGGGCTTCCCCTCGTGGCCACGGTGGCGCAGTTGGCGGCCGCCCGCCGGCTCTCCCGCCGCGGCATTCTGGTACGTACTCCCCGCGCCCTGGAGGCCCTCGGCCGGGTGGACACGGTGTGTTTCGACAAGACCGGCACACTGACCGAGAACCGGCTGCGCGCGGTCCGTGTCGCCACCGCCGACGGAAACGTCTGCCGGCCGCACGACGAGGAAGCGGTTGACGTCCTGCGGCTGGCGGGGCGCGCCTGCCCGCAGGAAACCGAGGACACCGCGGGGAAGCAGGCGCACGCCACCGACGAAGCGGTCCTGGCCGCCGCCCCTGCCGACCCCGAGTGGACCGCCACGGCCGGCCTGCCCTTCGAAGCCAGCCGCGGCTACACGGCCGCCATCGGCGAGACCAGCAGCGGGAGTTGGCTCGTGGTCAAGGGAGCGCCCGAAACCGTACTGGATGCCTGCGAGAGCCTCCCGGTGGAGGCGGCGGAATGGGCCCAGTCCCTCGCCAGTGAAGGACTGCGCGTACTCGCTGTCGCCGCTCGCTCCCTCGCCACTGCCCACGACGCCGACGCACTCGTCAACGCACCCCTGGAAAAGCTGGAGTTCGCGGGATTCGTGGCACTCGCCGACGCTCCGCGTCCGGGTTCGGCTCCCATGATTCAAGGGCTGGGGGAGGCCGGGGCGAAGCCGGTCATGCTGACCGGTGACCATCCCCATACGGCTCGCGCGGTCGCCGTGGCGCTGGGCTGGCCGGAGGACACCAAGGTGGTCACCGGCGAAGAGCTCGCGGCCTCGGACCGGGCGGGCAGTGCCCGTCTCCTGCGCGACGCAGGGGTCGTCGCCCGCGTTGCTCCCGAGCAGAAGCTCCAGGTGGTCGAGGCGTTGCGGGCCGCGGGCAAGGTAGTGGCGATGGTCGGGGACGGCGCCAACGACGCCGCGGCCATCCGGGCCGCCCATGTCGGTGTCGGTCTCGCCGCGCGTGGCTCGGCTGCCGCCCGTAACGCCGCCGACCTCGTCCTCACCGAACCGGACCTCTCCGTGCTGGTCGACGCCATCACGGAGGGACGGGCACTGTGGCGCAGCGTCGCGGACGCCATCAGCATCCTGATCGGAGGCAACGCCGGTGAGGTCGGTTTCACCGTGCTCGGCACCCTGTTCTCCGGAGTGTCACCGCTGTCCACCCGGCAACTGCTGCTCGTCAACCTGCTGACGGACATGTTCCCCGCGATGGCGGTGGCCGTCACGCCCTCGGACGTCCAGAACACCGAGGCTTCGGAGTCCGCCACTGGGGGCAGCGCACCGGTCGGTACCAGCGCGCTGGGAGCTCCGCTGTTGCGCCAGATCCGTCAGCGGGGCGTGGTGACCGCACTGGGTGCCACTGTTGCCTGGCTGATCGGCCGCTTCACCCCCGGTACCGCGCGCCGTACCAGCACCATGGCCCTGTGCGGTGTCGTCGGCGCCCAGCTCACCCAAACCCTGACCGGCCGCCATCGCAGCCCGCTGCTGTGGGCGACCACCCTGGGCTCCGCCGCCGCCCTGCTGGCCATTGTGCAGACACCCGGTCTCAGCCACTTCTTCGGCTGCACCCCACTGGGGCCCGTGGCTCTGGCGGGCGTGGCCGCCGCCATCGCGACCAGCATCGCAGGGCCGCGCGTCATGCCGCCCCTCGAACGGCTCCTCACCCGTATCCAGAGCCAACTGCGCCCGACGACCCCCGCGCCGGCGTAGCCCCCGCACCGCTGGAGCCCCTGCACCGCAACGCCGCTGCGCCCTTTCTCCCCGACACCGGTAGTCTCGGCGTCTTGTCTGTGACTCATGGTGTTCTTGATCCGGAGGGTATGCGTGCGAGTGTGGCGACGTTGTATGGACGCGGCCGAGGTGCGAGGGAGTGAAGCGCGCGCCGACTATGTGAAGGTCGCGCAGTTCATGCAACGCAGGGAGCCGGCCGGCTACGCGGCGGTGCGGCTGCTGACGCCTCCGCACTTCCAGCCCCATGTGCTGGCCGGTTACGCGTTC
This sequence comes from Streptomyces ochraceiscleroticus, assembly GCF_000720485.1. Lineage (GTDB taxonomy): Bacteria > Actinomycetota > Actinomycetes > Streptomycetales > Streptomycetaceae > Streptomyces > Streptomyces ochraceiscleroticus. The sequence goes on from NZ_JOAX01000022.1 coordinate 105,466, forward strand.
GCCTCGTTCACCGACGACCTCTGCGACCAGGGCACGGTGCCGGAGCGCATACGGCGCTTCGACGCCTGGGCAGGCCAGATCCGGGCAGCGCTGGATTCCGGTACCGCTCGGCACCCACTCCTGCGCGCGTTTCTCTACACATCCTCACTGCGTGACCTGCCCCGCCACTGGATCGAGTCCTACTTGGAGGGAGCGCGGATCGACCTGGACTTCCCGGGTTTCGCCACGGAGGCCGACTACCAGGCGTACGTGGACCAGCTCACCTGGCCCTTCCTCATGATCACGACGGGGCTGGCGCAGCAGGGCGGCGGCAGCCCGGAATTCGCGCAGAGCTGCCGGCTGGTCGCCGACGCGGGCCAGCGCACCGACATCCTGACGGACCTGGCCGAGGACCTGCGGGACGGGCGCCTCTACCTGCCTCTCGACGCACTCGAGCACCACGGCGTCGACCGTGCCGACCTCGTTGCGGGGCGAGACGCCCCCGGCGTCCGAGCGCTGCTCTCCGACGCCGCCGGCAAGGCCCACGGCACGCTCCGCGAGGCGACCCGACTGCTGGACGAACTCCCCGATGAGTACGGCCCGTTGATGCGCTTCGTACTGAACCTGCACCACCAGCGCCTGGAGACGGTGGTCACCATGGGAGCCGCCGTCACCCGACGGCCGGCCCGGGACAATCCACTGACCTGCCTCCGCCTGCTGGCCAGGGCACGCCGACCCCGTAACGACCGGCGGCCCACGCCACAGTCACAGCCACAGTCGACGGGCAGCGCGACAGGTGACGATGGCGAGCGCATCGCGGCCTGACCGTCACGCCCGCGACCTCTGAGTACGGCTGGGCGCCCGCGTGTTGGCTGTTCCATTGCCGCCGACACCCTCTGCCCTGTGGTCAACTCGTATGCGAGCGGTCCGCGAACTCCTCGATCACCGCCTCGGCCCGTTCGATCTCGTCGCTCAGCGGGTGGTCCTCCGCCACGTACGGCAGCCGTTCGGCGGCCACGGCGAAGGCATCGGTCACCGGGGCCGGTGGAAGGTCGGCACCGGACATCCGCAACGCCCTTACCGCGCCGATGAGTTCGCAGGCCAGGACGGTCCGATAGGCCGATACCGCCGAGGCGGTGCTGCGGGCGGCCTGAGTGGAGAAGCTGGCGTGGTCCTCCAGGCCGCGCGAGATCACCGCGGTGCCGAGGGTGACCGGCGCCGCGGCGTGCCGGAGCTGGCCGAGCGCGTCGTGTGCCACGTACTCCAGGATCATGATGCCGGAGCTGCCCGCCGGGCCGGCCGCAAGGAACGGCGGCAGGCCGGTGAGGTCCGGCTCGACCAGGTCGCTCAGGCGTGCCGCCGACAGTTCCGCGGCGTGGTGCAGCGCCGCGCGCAGGCCGTCCAGGGCGAGGGCGAGGTAGGCGGTGGAGAACTGGCCGTGGTGGTACACCTGCTCGCCGTCGATGTCGATCAGCGGGTTCTCGGCCGCGGCGTTGATGTCGATGGCGAGGATGCGTTCCAGCGCGTCGCCCGCGTCCAGTGCGGGCCCGTGCACCTGCGGAAAGGCCCGCAGCCCGAAGGGATCCTGCAGCCGCCGCCCGGCAGGCGGATCGTCATCGAGGCGGAGCAGGCGTCGCATCTCGGCGGCGCAGTGCAGCGACCCGTGGTGCGGCCGCGCGGTATGTACCGCTTCGGAGAACGCCTCCGGCGAGCCGCGCAGCGCGCAGTAGGACAGCGCGGTGATCACATGGCTCGCCCGCAGCAGCCGCCGCAGCTCGTGCCAGGCCAGCACCGACTCCGCGAGCGTGACGGCGTTGCTGGAGATGAACGCGAGGGCGTCGCCCGGGCTGACCGGCACCGGGGCCAGGCCCTTGCCGGTCCAGGGCCGCTCGCCGGCGAGCGTCAGGGCGATCTCGGCGAGTGCGGTGAGATCGCCGGTGCCGATGGCGCCGCGGGCGTGCACCGAGGGCAGGGCATCCTCGCGCAGTGCGGACTCCAGGGCGCGCAGCAGCCGCGGGTGCACACCGCTGCCCGCCGCGGCCAGTTGGTTGAGGCGGATCACCAGGGCACCGCGGACGACGTCGTCGGGGAGTGGATCGCCGCTGCCGCCCGCGTGACTGCGCAGCAGCCGCAGTCCGTGCTGGTCGACGGCGTCCGGAGCGACGACGGCGTGACGGTTGGCGCCGACGCCGGTGGTGCGCCCGTACACCGCGCGTTTCGCACCGCTGTCCCGGGCGATTTCGTACGCCCGCCCGGCGCGCTTGAGTGCCTCGTCGTCCAGGTCCACCGTCGCGCCGCGGCGGGCGGCACGGACGACGTCGGCACAGCGCAGGTTCGTGCCGGTGATGCGGATCGGAGTGCTGTCAGTCATGAATCTCCCTCTTGACAGAGAACTATTCATCTCACAGGCTGCATGAAACCTTCCATTCTTCAACTTGGCAAGAGCAGTTGATGCAGGTGGCGCCTAGTAGCCTGCGCCCTCCTCCCCGCCTGACACCGTCGACAGGCGCGGCATTCCCCTCTGATCGGAGAGCTTGTCGAGCTATGCCAGAAGACCGGACCCCTCCTCCTCCCGCTTCCCCTCCCGCCGATACCGCGACGGCCGTACGCCCGCCCGGCGACGCCCGCTCGGACACCTTCGACGACGTACCGCTCAACCGCTTCCACCTCAAGATCACCGCACTGACCTTCGGGGCGAACTTCTCCGACGGTTACCAACTGGGCATCATCGGCATCGCGCTCACCGCGATAGCCCCGCAGATGCATCTCGACTCCTGGTGGCAGGGGCTGATGGGCGCCTCGGCGCTCATCGGGGTCTTCGCCGGCAGCATTGTGATCGGCTGGGCCGCCGACCGGATCGGCCGGCAGCGGCTCTACATGCTCGACTTCTTGCTGATCGCCGTTGCGTCCGTCCTGCAGTTCTTCGTCAACGGCCCGGTCGAACTGCTCGTCCTGCGGCTCCTGATCGGGTTCGGCATCGGTGCCGACTACGCGCTCGGCCCCACCCTCGTCGCCGAATTCGTGCCCCGCCGTTACCGCGGCGGCTTGCTGGCCTCGCTGACCTGCCTGTGGACCGTCGGCTACATCGCCGCGTTCTTCTTCGGCACCTACCTGATCGGTCTCGGCGGCGACTCCTGGCGCTGGCTGCTCGCCAGCAGCGCACTGCCGGCGATCGCGGTCCTGCTGCTGCGGATCGGTACGCCCGAATCGCCGCGCTGGCTGCTCAGCAAGGGGCGGACCGCCGAGGCCCGGCAGGTGGTCGCCCGCTTCATCGGCAGCCACGTCGACTTCGACACCTTCGCGGCACAGCAGCACGCGACCCGGCGCGCGGCGTCCTACCGAGAGCTGTTCGGCGCCGAGCACTGGCGTAACACCGCGTTCGGGATGATCTTCTACAACTGCCAGGTCATCCCGTACTTCGCGATCTACACCTTCCTCCCGCTGGTACTGGTCAAGATCCAGCTCGGCGGCGGGGACTTTCTGAGCGAGGCCCTGCTCAATGCGTTCCTGCTGCTGGGCGGGATCGCCGGACTGTGGTTCGTGGCCAAGCTGACCCGGCGGCGGCTCACCATCGGCTCGTTCGTCGTACTCGCACTGTCCCTGGCGCCGATGGGCCTCTGGCCGGACGCCCCGGCCATGGTGCTGTTCCCGCTGTTCCTCGTCTTCACCTTCACCATGTCGGCAGCGACCAACCTCGATCAGGTCTACCCGCCCGAGCTGTTCCCCACTGAACTGCGCAGCTCCGGGGTCGGCCTGCTGAACGGGGTGAGCCGCATCGGCTCCGCCGTCGGCACCTTCCTGCTGCCGGTCAGCCTCGGCTCCCTCGGCTTCGCCCCGACCATGGTGGCCCTCACCGTCATCCTGGTGATCGGCGCGGCCGTCTCCGCCTTGTGGGCCCCGGAGACGAGCGGGGCAGCACTGGACTGACGTACTGGCACTCCTCGCGCGCGGGTGCCTTGCCCGTACTGGCGAAGGCACCCGCGCGCGGGAGACGTGGTGGATCGCGGGCGTGTGATCAGCTCTGGCGGCGCTTCGCGCCGGCCCGCAGTTCCTGGCGCAGCCGGTCCGGGGCCCACCCCTCGGTGACGGCCTGCCACAAGGTGTCCGCCTGGGAGGGCGGGGCGAGACCGTCGACCGGCGGGTCGAGGTCCAGGTTGGTGGGGAAGGGGTATCCCTCGGCGCTCGCGGCGACCACATTGCGCAGCCAGTCTTCGCCGACCCCCTCGGCCTTGCGGCGCAGCAGTACGGGGTAGACGGCGTTGACTATCGCATCCCGGTCGACGGTCTCCATCGCGCGGCCGAAGGCGGAGGAGATCTGCAGCAGGTTGGCCATGCGTGTGATGTCAGTGGAGCGGTTGTGTCCGGCGGCGTGGAAGAGAGCGGGGTTGAAGAACACCGCGTCGCCCTTGGCCAGCGGGAGCTGAATGTGGTGTTCGTTGAAGTACGCGATGAACTCGGGGCGGCGCCAGGCCAGGTACCCGGGCTCGTACTTCTGCGAGTGCGGCAGGTAGAGCGTCGGCCCGGACTCCACCGGCATGTCGCAGTGGGCCACCGCGCCCTGCAGGGTCAGGACGGGGGAGAGGCGGTGGACGTGGGCCGGGTATGCCGCGGCCTGCTCTTGGGAGAGGAAGCCGAGGTGGTAGTCGCGGTGCGCCTGCTGGGCCGTGCCGCCCGGGTTGACCACGTTGATCTGGGAGGTGACCTGGTACGCGGGGCCGAGCCAGGCTTCGGCGATCAGGGCCGGCATGTCGTTGGCGTAGTAGTCGGCGAACGCCTCCGGCTGCCGCACTGCCATCTTCTCCAGCGCGTTCCAGACCCGGTCGTTGGCACCGGGCTTGGCGAAGTGGTCACCGCGGGACGCGCCCGTCACACGCTCCTCCTCGATCAGTGCGGTGAAGGCGTCGGACGCCCGGTCCACGACGGCCAGGTCGGTGAACGCCCGCTTGAGGACGACGATGCCGGGACCGTCCAGCAGGGCCCGTACCAGCTCGCTCTGCGTACTCCGGCGCCCCTCCGGGGTGCCGGCCAGCTCGCGCAGCCGCTCACTGTCGTAGACGGGGACGTTCTGCTCGACCCGCTCGGCAGAGGGGTGCTCGCGGGGGTCGGTGCGCTGCCCGACCAGCGACCGGAACTCATCGAGGGAGCAGTCGTCCGCCCTCAGCCACGTCCGTGATTCCGCATCGGTGAAGGACACCCCGGATCCTTTCGCCGTACTCGTCGCCGTATGTGTCGCCGTTCTTGTCGCCGCTCGCGCTCTCCTGTCAGTCTGATCAGCTCAGGACCGTCATTCAATCCGCAGCAAGCCATCAAAAACCCCTCATCGCTCCCCTCATTGATCCCTTCAACAACTCCTGTCATCGATTCCTGTCGTCCAACCCTGGAAGAGTCATGCGACACCCTTATCCGATCAAGGAGATCGCCCGTCAGGCCGGGCTGAGCGAGGCCACCGTCGACCGGGTCCTCAACAGCCGGGGCGGCGTGCGGGAGAGCACCGTGATGGAGGTGCACCAGGCGATCAAGGATCTGGACCGTCAGCGGACCCAGGTACGCATTGGCGGACGCACCTTCATGATGGACATCGTGATGCAGGCACCGGAGCGGTTCTCCACGGCCGTACGCAACGCGCTCGAGGCCGAACTGCCGTCGCTGCAACCCGCCGTGATGCGTTCGCGCTTCCACTTCCGAGAGACCGGCCCGGCCTCCGAACTGATCGCGACGCTGGACAGGATTGCCAAGCGCGGTTCACAGGGAGTGATTCTCAAGGCCCCGGATCTGCCCGAGGTCGGGGCAGCTGTCGGCCGCCTGGTCGCAGCCGGCATTCCGGTCGTCACCTTGGTGAGCGACCTGCCCAGCAGTGCGCGCCTGGCCTACGTCGGCATCGACAACCGCGCCGCCGGTACCACCGCCGCGTACCTCATCGGTCAGTGGCTCGGCGAGCGCCCGGGCAATGTGCTCACCACCATCAGCCGCGGCTTCTTCCGCGGCGAGGAGGAACGCGAGATGGGCTTCCGCAGCGCCATCCGCAACACCCAGCCGCACCGCACCCTCGTCGAGGTCACCGACAGTGACGGCCTGGACGCCACCCAGTACGACCTCGTACTCGACGCGCTCCAACGGGACCCGTCCATCAACGCGGTCTACTCCATGGGTGGTGGCAACGCGGCAACCGTGGCGGCGTTTGACGCCCTCGGGCGCCAGTGCGCCGTGTTCATCGCCCACGACCTGGACCACGACAACACCCGGTTGCTGCGCGCACGACGGCTGTCCGCCGTCCTCCACCACGACCTGCGCCAGGACATGCGCCGCGCCTGCCAGACCATCATGCGCGCCCACAAGGCACTGCCCGACGAAGGGCCCGCGCTGCCCTCGGCGATCCAGGTGGTCACGCCGTACAACATGCCGCCCGTGGCGTGAACGACGTCCCGGGCACCGGCGAGCGGCGCCCGGGACGTGGCCTCCTCAACTCCTCGTCAGTCGAACTGGCCGACCTGGTAGTCACCGGCGGGCTGCTGGGTGATGACGTTCCCGCGGTTGAAGGCGTTGATGATGGCGATGACGCACACGAGGGCGGCGAGCTGGTCCTCGTCGTAGTACTTGGCGGCATTCGCCCACACCTCGTCCGGGACCCCGCCGGCCGCGTCGGCGATGCGGGTACCCTCCTCGGTCAGTTCCAGCGCGGCGCGCTCCGCATCGGTGAACACCGTGGCCTCGCGCCAGGCCGCGACCAGGTTGAGGCGCACCGCGGTCTCCCCGGCGGCAGCGGCGTCCTTGGTGTGCATGTCGATGCAGCCGGCGCAGCCGTTGATCTGGCTGGCACGCAGCATCACCAGTTGCTGCGTCGCCGCCGGCAGCGACGATTCGGCGAGCGCCTTGCCCGCGGCGATGAGGTGCTTCATGGCCTTGACCGCGACCGGGCTGGCCATGAGGTTCAACCGAGCATTCATGGTGCACTCCTGTGTCCTGCGTCGTTGTTACTGGTTACCCCTTGGACGGCTCGACCCGGCGAGATGTGACATGGGTGAATGTGACGCGCATCACGCCTTTGCTCTGTCGTGTGCGGCCGTTCGGGATCACCGAGGCCGGTAGACGGTGGCAAGCAGGGAGACGGTGACCTGGCCGGGCAGGAGGCCGTCGTTGTCCAGGCCCGCGAGGTTCACATGGCGTGCGCTCGGCGTCATTCCCACCAGGTCGAGGGCTTCCCTCCTGGTCAAGGGCATGGCGTACGCGACCTGTTCAGTACCGGTGGCCTTGAAGAAGGGTGTCAGCGCCCGGTGCAGGCGCTGTTCCTTGTCCGGGTCGATCGCGACCGTAGTGGGTACTTGGCCGCGCAGTTCGGCCAGGTGGCTGCCCGTAGGACGCACCACGATCAACCGGCCGGTCGGGCGCAGCACTCGGTGGAACTCGGACGGGTTGCGCGGGGCGAAGACATTCAGCACGACATCGGCCGCCCCGTCGGCCAGCGGGAAGGGACGGAAGACGTCCCAGGCCGCCGCGGCGGCTCGCGCATGGACCCGGGCCGCCGAGCGCAGTGCGCGCACCGAGGTGTCCAGTCCCAGACCGCGGGTGCCGGGGAACCGGTCGAGGACGCCGGCCAGGTAGTAGCCCGTGCCGCACCCGACGTCCACGATCGTGCCCTGCTCGGGCACGGTGCCGGCCGTGAGGCGGACCAGGGCTTGGCGGATGGGCGCGTACTTGCCGGTAGCCAGGAACCGGTCCCGAGCCCGGATCATGGCAGCGTCGTCGCCGCTGGTGGCGCGGGTGCCCGTCAGGAGACTGACGTAGCCGTGGCGGGCGACGTTGAAGGTGTGGCCTGCCGGGCAGCGCAGTGCGCCACGGTCGAGGCGGAGACCGGCGCGGCACGTCGGGCAGCGCAGCAGGGTGAGGAACGGTATGAGGGCAGGGGGAAGCGACACAGGCACAAGGCACTCCTGGCAAGGGCGAAGGGGAGGGATCGTGCCTGCACGAACGTGGTTCACGGAACAGGCACGCCAAGGAGGGCGACGCCGTCCGGCATCGCCCTCACGGCCTCCCGGTCACAGGAAGCAGCAGTGCGGAGTGCTCATGAATGCCATACCTGGAGTTTACAGAGCCAGGAGACCGTGGCCGGGAGTGGTTTACCCCTCACAGGGCCGGGCAGCTCAGCTCAGCTCAGCTCGAACCCGTGGTAGTGCGCCACCGCCACCCCGTCGCCGATCTGTTTGTAGGTGCCGACACCGCCGGCGAACGGCATGAACACCCGCTGTTTACCAGGGATGTTGGCGCCCATGTACCACGACGCGGCCTGCGGCATCACCGTGAGGGCCGCGACGTCGTTGGTGGTGTTCACCCAGTTGTCCTCGGCGTCGGGCGCCGGCTCCATGCGGTTCAGACCGTGCTCGCGGAGGTACTCCAGCGCACGGGTGATCCAGTCGACGTGGTACTCGATCGAGGTCATCATGTTGGACAGCACTGATGGGCTCTGCGGCCCGGTGATCATGAAGAGGTTCGGGAAGCCGGCCGACATCAGACCGAGGTACGTACGAGGGCCGTGGGCCCACTTCTCCCGCAGGGACCGGCCGTCACCGCTCCGGATGTCCATGGCGTTCAACGCGCCGGTCATCGCGTCGAAGCCCGTGGCGAAGATGATCACGTCGAACTCGTGCCGGGTCTCGCCCGCGACGATCCCGCGCCGGGTGATGCGGTGGATCGGCTGCTCGTTGATGTCGACCAGCGACACGTTGTCCTGGTTGTAGACCTCGAAGTAGCCGGTGTCGACGCACATCCGCTTGCTGGCGATCGGGTACGTACGCGGCGACAGCTTCTCCGCGAGCTGCGGGTCCTTGACCTTTTCCCGGATCCGGCCGCGTACGTACTCGGCGGCGACCTCATTGGCCTTCATGTCCTTGAGGATGTCCTTGAAGGCGCTGGAGAAGCACAGGCCGCCGTCGGCCCAGCGCTTGCCGAACTCGCGCTGCACCTCGTCGATTTCGGTTTCGACCAGGGATCGCGTACCGCTGTGGCACTGGAACCCGGTACGCGACATCCGGCTGTACTCCCGGATCTCGCGGTAGCGCGTTCTGGCATCGGCCAGACGCTCGTCGTTGGGGCCGTTGTGTGCCGGTACGGCGAAGCTCGGCGTGCGTTGGAATACCGTGAGCTCGGCGACGACCGGCGCGATCGCGGTGATCGTCTGCAGTCCGGAGGAACCGGTGCCGATGACGGCGACGCGCTTGCCGGCCAGGTCAACGCCCTCGTGCGGCCAGCGGGACGTCCAGTACACCTCTCCCGCGAAATCCTCCAGCCCCTCGAACTGCGGCCGGGACGGCACAGAGAGGCATCCGGTCGCCGCGATCACGTACTGCGCTGTGCGAGACGTGCCGTCGTCGGACGTCACCGTCCACTGGCGGCCGTCACCGTCCCAAGTCAGTGTTTCAACACGGGTGTTGAAGGCGATGTCCTTGCGCAGGTCGTACCGCTGCGCGACGTGCTGCGCGTAGGAGAGCAGTTCCGGTTGCGCGGCGTACCGCTCGCTCCAGTCCCACTCCTGCTCCAGCTCCGGATCGAAGGAGTACGAGTACTCGACCGACTCGATGTCGCAGCGCGCCCCGGGGTAGCGGTTCCAGTACCACGTGCCGCCGACATCGTCGCCGGCCTCGATGACGCGTGCGTCGAAGCCGAGCCGGCGCAGCCGGTGCAACTGGTACATGCCCGCGAACCCGGCACCGATGATGATCACGTCGTGGTCAGACATGGAGTGCGCCTCCCCTGGCCCCCTCAGCTCCCTTGGCGTCCGCTTCGTACACCTCGCACGACTCGTACGAGGCGACGAAGTCGTTGATGTGGTCCGCGACGAGTCTCATCCCCGCCTCCTGGCCGGGCAGGAGCTTCGCCATCTGGAAGTACGCGTGCATCTGGCCCTTGGCCTCTGCCAGCGTGACCGTCACCCCGGCGGCCTCCAGGGCCTTCGCGTAGGCGACGCCTTCGTCGTGCAACGGGTCGTACTCGGCCACGTAGACCAGGGCCGGGGGCAGTCCCGCGTGACTGTCGGCGCGTAGCGGGGACGCGTCAGGGTGCTTGCGCGCCTCCTCGTCCGCGAGGTAGTGGCCCCAGAACCAGATCATGGTGTCCCGGCTGAGCAGCAGTTGGTTCTCGGGCGCGAGGCAGGAGGGGGTGTGGAGATCGCAGTCGGTGACGGGGTAGATCAGGACCTGGTAGTCGATCCTCGGGCCCGCCTTGTCGCGTGCCCACAGCGCCATGACTGCGCTGATGTTGCCGCCGGCGCTGTCGCCCGCGACGATCAGCGGGACACCTTCGGGCGCCAGCTCTGCGGCATGCTCGGCCACCCAGCACAGACCGGCGTAGCTGTCTTCGATCGCGGTCGGGAAGGGGTGCTCGGGGGCCTTGCGGTAATTGACCAGCACGACGGTCGACTGCGTTGTGTTCGCCAGCTCCCGGCCCAGGTGGTCGTACTGCAGGTCGATGTCACCGAGCACCCAGCCCCCGCCGTGGAAGTACACGATGATGGCCTTCGGCGCGTCCTTGCCCGCGGGCTTGAGTATCCGGGCCCTGAACTGCCCTCCCTCGCCGTCGAGTTTGAGGTTACGGACCGATCCGACCTCCGGGCCCGGGCCGCTCAGGCCGGCGAGGATCGGCCCGCTCATCCGGGCGATGGCCGGTGTCGACTCGTGGATCGCCGGGCCCTCGGCCTCGGCCAACTGGGCGAGCAGAGCCTGGGATGCGGGGTCTAGGGGCATGCCGCCTTCTCTCCTGTGATGCCGGTTACGGTCCTGTGTGATGCCGGTTACGGTCCTGGTGGTCCACGGTAAGGACGGGTTCCGCTCGGCGGCAGAGCACGGGAGGCCACAACTCGGCCGTTCCGGCCACCGAACCGGTACGGGCCGATTGACGCCGGATCCCCCGTTGGCGAGACTGACCAAAATGACCGAGAGATCCGCGGCTCACGCGTCATCCCAGGCGACGTCCCGGGTCATCGCGACCATGAGGGACCCGTGGGATCACCCGCGGACCATGGTCGGCGTCGCGATCCTGTGTGAGTGGGCCGCTCGGCAAGGAGTCGACGTCGGCGCCCTGCTGCGGGGGTCCCGCATCACCCCGCGGAGCCTGGCCGACCCCGACGAACTACTGGAGGCACAGCAGGAGATCGCGGTGATCCGCAACCTCCTCGACGCCTTCGACAACCGACCGGGACTGGGCATCGAGCTCGGACGGCTCTACCACCTCACCGCGTACGGCTACTTCGGCTATCTGCTCGCGGCGTGCTCGTCGGTGCGGGAGACGATCCGGTACGGCCTGCGGTACACGCTGCTCACCTTCGCCTTTTCGACGATGACGGCCCAGATCAGGGAGCCGGGACAGTACGTCCTCGGGATGGAGTCCGACGACGTACCCGAGGACATCCGGCGCTTCGTCGTCGAGCGGGACGTCGCCGCCACCGTCCAGATCCAACGCGAAGTCTTCCCGGGGCCGAACGGGGTCCCCCTGCGCGAGGTCAGGCTGCCGTTCGAGATCGACGAGACCCGGCGGCCACCGGTTTATCGCGACCATTTCCAGGTGCCGGTGCGCTTCGGGCACCCCCGTGCCGAGCTTGTCTTCGATGCCCGGTACCTCGATCAAGTGCCGCCGATGGCGAACACCCACACCGCGTTGGTCATGATCGAGCAGTGTGAGCGGATCCGGACCGAGCGGCTGCACTGCACCGGCGTCTCGGCCCAGGTCCGCGCCCACCTGCTCGACCGGGGCTCGCTCGACATCAGCCTCGAGGACGTCGCCGAGCGGTTGCACTACGCCCCGCGGACCCTGCGACGACGCCTGGCCAACGAGGGGACGACCTTCCGGGCGATCCTCGACGAGGTACGGCGTGGCGTCGCCGAGAGCCTGCTGCGCGACCCCTCTGTCCCGCGGTACGAGATCGCCCAGCTCCTCGGCTACCAGGACTGGTCGAGCTTCCTCCGCGCACGGAGCCGGTGGCAGGGGGGGACGGGCACCCGGGACCCGGCGTCGCCGGCAACTACTTCCGAGTGACGGCGAACACTCTCCGAGACCATTACCAACTCTTCACTCATCCTTCACATTGCGTATAAGCTCCTGTCGCTCCGTCAGACCGTGAACATGGGGGAATCCCTTGCGCAAGAGCCCTGTCATAGCCACCGCCACGGCCACTGCCCTCGCCGCCGGCGCGCTGGCCGTGCTCGCCGCCGCCCCGGCCCAGGCCGCCGAGTACCACTCGGCACTGAAGATCCGTGGAGTCCAGTACGACGCCCCCGGACGGGACTCCAACAGCTGCTCCTACGGCAACACCGACGAGGAGTATCTGACGATCAAGAACTACTCGGCCTCGGCGACCATCAACCTCAAGGGCTATGTCGTCAAGGACGCGGCCGGCAACCGCTTCAAGTTCAGTGCCAGCCATTACCTTCAGCCCGGCGACTACGTGAAGCTGCGCGGCGGCTACGGCACCGACTCCGACTCGCGCAACGTGGTCTACCGCGACAACTGCAACTTCATGTGGAACAACGACCGCGACACGATCTACCTGTACAAGCCCTCCGGCAGCCGCTCGGACGTCCACTCCTACACCAAGAGCGGATCCGACTCCGACCGCAACGGCTACATCCGCTTCCACAGCTGACCCGAGAGCTGCCCCGGAAGCTGCCGCGAACGCACGCGGCCCCGCCTCCCGGACGGAGGCGGGGCACACCCGGTCACGAACTCGACAAGGTGCGTCAGATCCGGCCGCAGGCCATGCCCAGGAGGCGGTCGAGGACCGCGGGGTCTGCTCGTACGCCGTCGTGGGCGTGGGTGTTGGTGATCCAGGGGCGGAGGCCGCGTACCAGGCCGGCGGTGGCCAGGGACTGCTCGCGGTCGACGAACATGTCGTCGTAGTAGACGGCGGCGGTGACCGGGACGTTGTTGTCGGCGAGCCGGTCCAGGTCGTACAGCGCCGGCCAGTCGGTGCGTTGGGCGAGGATGTCCGCGGTCTCGCGCAGCGGTACGAGGGCGGGGTCTTCCTCGAACTGCCAGGGGTAGATCATCTCGCCGGTGAACCGGAGCGGGCGGTGCGGGCCGTCCCGATCCTGGCCGTCCGCGTCGAACTCCGGGAATTCCTCGCGGATTCGATGGGCCGACCAGTCGGTGGGGCGGTCGCCCTGGGCGTAGATCGGTTCGTGGAGGACGGCGTAGAGGGGGCGCGGGGCGTAGGAGACGACCGCGTCGACGCCGCGCAGGAAGGAGTCCGACAGCTCGGGGCCGCTGGCGCCGTCGACGAAGGCGGATTCCAGGAGGTAGTGCAGGGTGTCGAACCCGGATGACGTGCCGAAGGTGATGCCCATGGTCTGGAAGCGGCGGACGCTGAGGCGCTCGCCGGACGGCATCCGTACGTCGTGCGAGGCCAGGTGGGCGGCGACCGCGTCGACGAGCCGCTGGTCGCCCGGGTAGCGGTCGAAGTAGCGGTCGTTGTGGGCGAGCGTGCGGCGGTACGCGGCGCGGTACACGTCGTCCGCATGGCCGGTGAGCGGCGGCAGGCCGCCGGTGATGAGCACCCGCTCCAGACCTTCCGGCGCGAGGCTCAGGTACGTCAGCGCGCTGAAGCCGCCGAAGCTCTGTCCGAGGACCGTCCAGGGCCGGTCGCCGCGCAGTCGGCGGCGCAGCAGTTCGGCATCGCGCACGATCGCGTCGGCACGGAAGTGTCCGAGATACTCGGCGGCCGCGGCGGCGTCCGCGTGGACGGCGAGGGTGCGGCGGTCCGCCGGGGTGGAGCGGCCCGTGCCGCGTTGGTCCATGAGCACCACGCGGTAGTCCTTGAGGGCGCGGCGCAGCCAGGCGCCGGCCGCGTTGGGCCGCTCGGCGTGGCATCCGGGGCCGCCCTGCAGCCACAGCAGAAGGGGCGGATCGCGGTGTTCGTGTTCCGCGGCGACGACCTCGCGGGCGAAAAGGGTGATCGTTGGGCCGCCGTCGGGGCGGGTGTGGTCGAGCGGTACGTCGAGGGTGTGGTCGGTGCAGACCATGCCGTTGTGCCGGTATGTGGTCGTGGGTGTTGTGGAGGACGTGGGGGGCGTCATGGGCGGGCTCCAATCGTCAATGGCGGGGCTCCCATGATGCGATGACGGGGATGTGGACCCCGTCCTTCGCGATGGCCTCGCCGTCGAGGTCCGCTCAGATCGTCGGCGTGCCGGCGCCGGTGCGGTCGCCGAGCGAATCCCAGGCGAGCAGACCGGCCCCCAGGCAGCCGGCCTCGTCGCCGAGAGCGGCGGGCAGTACTTCCGGCATGACCTGGAACGTCAGCCGCTCGGCGAGCTGTTCGCGCAGAGGGTGGAACAGCAGGTCGCCGGACCGGCCGAGGCCACCGCCCACGATGACGGCCGAAGGATCGAAGAGGGTGACGCCGAGAGCGAGCGCATCGGTAAGCGCCTCCACGGCCTCCGCCCATACCTTGGCCGCGATCCGGTCTCCTTCGGTGGCCAGCCGGACCACGGTGGCGGCGTCCGCCGGGGCTCCGCCGTCCAGTCCGGCCAGCCGCCGGTACCGCTTCACGACAGCGGGTCCGCCCGCCAGCGTGCTCACACAGCCGCGCTGGCCGCAGCCGCACCGGTCGCCCCCGGGCCGCACCACCACATGCCCGAGTTCACCGGCCCGCCAGTGCCCACCGGTGAACGGCCGCCCGCCGAGCATGACCGCCGCCCCGACACCGGTACCGACGGGCACGAAGAGGAACACCTCGCGGCCGCGGCCGGCGCCGAGCCGCGCCTCGGCAACGCCGCCGGCCCGTACATCGTGGCCCAGCACGACTGGCAGGCCGGTGCGCTCGGCCAGCAGCCTCCGCAGCGGCACGTCCCGCCAGCCGAAGGAAGCCGAGAAGACGGCGACGCCCGCCGACTCGTCGATCACACCGCAGGCCGCGACGCCGAGGGCGCGGACCGCCACACCCTGCGCCACCGCCGCGTCGACGAGGTCCGCGGCACGGTCGAGCACCGTGCCGACGATCGCTTCCGGGGCACGCCCGGCAGCCTGTACGGGGTGGTGGGCAACGGCGCTCAGCGCTCTGCCGTCCGGGGCGACGAGGGCCGACTTGATCGCCGTACCGCCGATGTCGAGCCCGAGCACGGCGCCTTCGCCCGAGGGGCGGCTCACGCGGTCCCGCTGAGGCGTCCGGTGCGGAAGGGAATGGTGACGCGGTGGCTGACCTCGTCCCCGTGCACGGGGTGGCCGTCGGGGTGCAGTACCGAGTACGACTCGATCCGCGCCCGGTACAGCCGGTTGGGGGCGGTGTCCCGGAACTGCGCGGGCGGCTGGTACCGCTTCGCACGGGCCGCCGGGTCCGGGTAACGGCGCGAGTAGTACACCTCGCAGCCCTCGGCCAGGGCGTCGCCGTGCAGCACCTCGGCCCGACCGCTTGCATAGAGGCCCTGGCCGCCCCCGTCGGTCGGATTGGAGTCGAATACGACGATCGAAACCACCGGATTGTGCTCGATGTTCAGCGAATGCACGGCGTCCATTCCGGAATACCAGTAGAAAGCGTCCTGGTCGTCCCAGGCGTGCGCCAGTGGAGTCACCATCGGGACTCCCGCGGCGGAAGCGGTGCCCAGTGTCATATAACGAGTCGTGCGAAGGATTTCGCCTGCGGTCTCGCAGAGTTCCTCGATCGAGACGGACACGGTGCCCTCCAGTCGCCCCGTTGCGGAATGACGGCTGCCCGGTCGGACGCATACGCGGAATATTCCGCGCGCTCAGTGTAAAGAGGCCCGGCAGTCACGCCCAGAGTTCTTCAGCCCATGTCCGGGTGAACCCAGTCGGCAAGGAGGGCCTGCGCCTGTTCGCGGGCGTGGGGGATGGGGTCGGGGAAGATGTTCAGGCCGTGGGCGACGAGTGCTCCTTCGTGAAGCAGCATGAGTGTCCGGGCCAGAATGCCGGCCTGATCGGGGGCGATGTCCTCGGCGAGGCGAGTGAACAGGTCGAGCATCCACCGCTTCTGTCCGGTGATGATCGGATAGGCCGGGTGGGACGGATCGCTGATCTCGGCATGGGCGTTGACCATGCTGCACCCCTTGGAGTTGTGGTCCAGCGCCCATGCGTGCGAGGCGTCGAAGACGGCCAGGACGCGCGCCGACGGCGCCGGGTCCGCGGTCGCCAAGTGCTGGGTGAGGAACGCCTGCCAGCGCTCGTCGCGGTCCGCGAGGTACTCCACGACGATCTGCTCCTTGGAGCCGAAACGGTCGTAGAGGGTCTTCTTGGTCACCCCGGCCTCGGCGGCGATCAGATCCACGCCGACGGCATGGATGCCCCGCTCGTAGAACAGCCTCGCAGCGGCCTCCAGCACACGCAGCGCGGCAGGCGTCATCGTGATCCGTCGTGGCTTCTCCGTAGCACCCATGCCCAAAAGTATACCGATCTGTATAGTGAGTGGGAGACGACTATACCGATCTGTTTAGTGGAGTGGTGGGCTGTGAACTTCCTGCTCTCGATCGCCTTCGTGCTGTGCTGGAGCTCCGGGTTCATCGGGGCCAAGCTCGGTGCGGGCAGTGCTTCCGCGGTCACGATCCTGATGTGGCGGTTCCTGCCGCTGGCCGTCCTTCTGATCGCCGTCGCCGCGACCGCCGCCAGAACGTCATGGCGGGGTCTCGCGGTACGGGACGTGGCCAGGCAGGCCGTGATCGGTGTGCTGTCGCAGAGCGGCTATCTGCTCACCGTCTACTACGCGATCCAGCTCGGGGTCTCCAGCGGCACCACGGCCCTGATCGACGGCGTCCAGCCCCTGGTCGCCGGAGCGCTCGCCGGACCGTTGCTGCGCCAGTACGTCTCCCGCAAGCAGTGGCTCGGTCTGTGCCTGGGGGTGAGCGGCGTCGCCATCGTCACCACGGCCGATGCCTCGACTGGCGCCGGTGTGGCCTGGTGGGCCTATCTCATCCCGTTCCTCGGGATGTTTTCGCTGGTCGCGGCCACGTTCCTCGAAAGCCGCTCCCGCACGCCGGTCGCGCCGACGGTGTCGATGACCGTCCACTGCGTCACCAGTACCGTCATCTTCACGGCACTTGCCGTGAGCACCGGAGCCGCGGAGCCTCCCGCCGAGCCCTCGTTCTGGGTCGCGATCGCCTGGCTCGTGGCCCTGTCCACCTTCGGCGGGTACGGACTGTACTGGCTCATCCTGAAGCGCTCCGGAGTCACCAAGGTCAACACGCTCATGTTCCTGATGGCCCCTGTCACGGCAGTCTGGGGAGCCATCATGTTCGGTGAGGCGTTCGGCCTTCAGACCGCCCTCGGCCTGGCCGTCAGCCTTGCGGCAGTCGTCCTCGTCCACCGTGGTGACACCTCATCCGCCAGGGTGTGCGCACGGGACACGGCCGGTACCGGGGCCAGGGCCGGGGCCAGAACCTCCGGAACGGCCGAGTACGACGTGTGATGCGTTGCGCGCGTCAGGATGTGGCCGGGCGCGGGGAGCCGGTGGGGCTGCTCGCCGAGGTCGACCTGGACATGGCCGTCAACATCGAGCACGAGGACGCCGCGTACAGCCGGACCGAGGGGCTCGCCCTGGCCGCGAAGGACCCGGGCTCCTGCGGAGGGGAGCCCGGGTTCTCATAGGGCGCTGTCCGTGAAAAACATGTCAGCCATGACGGCTACGTCGGCCGTATCAGCCACGGGGCCGGCCGGCATGCCTCACTTCAGCACCACGACCTTGTGCATTCCCTCGGCAACGTGCGGGTGCCCGGTCTCGTCGTCCGGGACGAAGCAGAGCAGCGCGTAGGTGCCCGGGGGGAGGTGATGGTTACTCAGGAGGGCGGTGCGGCCGGGGGAGATGGCGCCCAGGCCGAGGGACGGACCGGTGAAGGGCGGCGCGCCGGCCGAGGTGCTGCTGAACGCCTTCTGGATCTGTTCGTCCGTGGTGCCCGGTGCCACGGGCTGGAGCGCCATCTCGTGGATCTCGTCCGAGGCGTTGTGGACCAGGATGTTGTCCTCGGCCTTGCGCAGGCCGTGCACCTCGAAGCGAGGACCGTCTTCGGTCTCCTTCGTGGTCACGATGCTGTCGGGGAAGTCCGCGCGCCCCTTGGACGATTCGCCGTGCAGTTCCAGGGTGCGGATGACCGGATGGGTCGGGTCCTTGAGGAAGGCGGAGAAGTCCAGCAGGACGACGGTGCCCGCGGTGATCGGAGTGGTGAAGGTTGCAGGCACGGACGGGGTCACCTGGGCCCCGCCGTACAGCTCCGCCTCGTCGCGCACCGATGAGACACCCTTGGCGGCGGCAGCGGGGTTGTCGCCGACGGCCATGGCCAGGTGGGCGAGCACCTTGTGCACCGAGGCGCCGTGGCGCGGCCGGAACGCCTGGAGGAAGCGGCCCTCCGAGTCGTCGGTCGTGACGTGGAAGTCGACCAGACCGGCTCGCGCGTGGTCCGGTGCGTGGATGCCGGAGGCGCCGATGGACACCTCGATGGGCTTGCGGGCATCGTCGCCGTGGCGCGTGGCATCGGCGGTGGCCACGCCGCCGAGCGGGGTGAAAGCGAAGGCGAGGACGAAGGCGAGGGCGGCGGTCACAGCCCTCGCCCCGTGTCTCTGCAGTGCGGTACGCATGACTCTCCTGTCGTGGTGTGTCCCCCCGCACAGAGCGCACCACTTTTGCGGCTGATGAGCCGTCAGCCACGCAGAGGACAGGCCCGTTCGGGGTATCGCCCGACGACCTGCGGATACGTCGTAGGACTATCGCCGCTCCGTCGACATGCGACTTCGACGCTGCACGAGGGCGAGGGCGGGACCCGCCAATTCGCGGGCGGCGCGTCGGCGACACAGCGGACGCGACCCCGAGCCGGGTTTCCCTGGCGGGCGGCGCGGTGGACCGGTGGTCCTGCGACGCGAAGGCGGGGTGACGACGGTCGTGACCAGCCGTATCTCCCTGGATCGGGGGTTCACAGTGGCCCGGAAGAAGTGAGCGGACGGAGTCGCTGAGGAAGTGGCAGAGGGGCCCCGACCCGGCGGGCGGGGTCCCCCTTGCATGGTCATACGGGATGTTGCATAATCTTGCCATGTCCAAGGTCCTCACCTCCCTGCCCACCGGCGAGCGCGTCGGCATTGCCTTCTCCGGCGGACTCGACACCTCGGTCGCCGTCGCCTGGATGCGCGACAAGGGCGCCGTCCCGTGCACGTACACCGCCGACATCGGTCAGTACGACGAGCCCGACATCGCGTCCGTGCCCGGCCGTGCCTCCGCGTACGGCGCCGAGATCACCCGGCTCGTCGACTGCCGTGCCGCGCTGGTCGAGGAAGGGCTGGCCGCGCTCTCGTGCGGCGCGTTCCACATCCGGTCGGGCGGGCGCCCGTACTTCAACACCACGCCGCTGGGCCGCGCCGTGACCGGCACGCTCCTGGTGCGGGCCATGCTCGAGGACGGCGTGCAGATCTGGGGCGACGGCTCCACGTTCAAGGGCAACGACATCGAGCGGTTCTACCGCTACGGGCTGCTCGCCAACCCGCACCTGCGGATCTACAAGCCCTGGCTGGACGCGGACTTCGTCACGGAGCTCGGCGGCCGCAAGGAGATGTCGGAGTGGCTGCTCGCGCACGGGCTGCCGTACCGGGACTCGACGGAGAAGGCGTACTCCACGGACGCCAACATCTGGGGCGCCACGCACGAGGCCAAGACCCTGGAGCACCTCGACACCGGCATCGAGACGGTCGACCCGATCATGGGCGTGCGGTTCTGGGACCCGTCGGTGGAGATCGACACCGAGGACGTCACGGTCGGCTTCGACCAGGGGCGCCCGGTCACGATCAACGGCAAGGAGTTCGCCTCCCCGGTCGACCTGGTCATGGAGGCCAATGCGATCGGCGGCCGGCACGGTCTGGGCATGTCCGACCAGATCGAGAACCGGATCATCGAGGCCAAGAGCCGCGGCATCTACGAGGCGCCGGGCATGGCCCTGCTGCACATCGTCTACGAGCGCCTGGTCAACGCGATCCACAACGAGGACACCCTGGCCGCGTACCACAACGAGGGCCGGCGGCTCGGCCGGCTGATGTACGAGGGCCGGTGGCTGGACCCGCAGGCGCTGATGATCCGCGAGTCGCTGCAGCGCTGGGTCGGCGCGGCCGTCACCGGCGAGGTGACGCTGCGGCTGCGGCGCGGCGAGGACTACTCGATCCTCGACACCACGGGCCCGGCGTTCAGCTACCACCCGGACAAGCTCTCCATGGAGCGCACCGAGGACTCGGCGTTCGGCCCGGTGGACCGGATCGGCCAGCTCACCATGCGGAACCTGGACATCGCCGACTCCCGTGCGCGCCTCGAGCAGTACGCGGGCCTGGGCCTGGTCGGCAGTAGCGTCCATCCGACGCCGATCGGCGCCGCGCAGGCGGCCTCGACCGGTCTGATCGGCGCGATGGACCAGGGCGGCGCTCAGGCGATCGCCTCGCGCGGCGAGGTCTCCGCCGAGGACGAGGCGCTGGACCGCGCCGCGATGGAGTCCGGCACGGACTGACACCGGTCACCGGTTGTACATAGGTACACCGGTTGTACATAGGCACCTGGACAGCGGGCCCCGGCGAAGGCATTCGCCGGGGCCCGCTGTCACGCGTTGTGGCCCCTCGCGGCGAGTCGCACTCCTCACAGAACCCGGGCTTCCGGTCACACACTGGCGTCAACTATAGTTTAGGCGGATCGAGAGGAAACAGCCGTGGCCGTGAGGGACGACAGTACCGACGCAGGGACGCCGGGGGAGCACCCCGCGGTTCCCGCGTCCGTGCCCGCTTCCGTTCCCGTCCCGGGTCCGGGCGCTTCGTTCGCCGAGCGGCTGAACTTCCTCTTCGACCGGGTGCGCGCGCCGGGGACCAAGGAGTTCAGTAACGCGCACGTGGCACGGACGATCTCGTCGTACGGTGACGACAGCTGCACCGGCGCCTACATCGGCATGCTGCGCAAGGGCGAACGGACGCCGACCATCACCCTCCTGCCGCTCCTCGCGCGGTTCTTCGGCGTGGAGGCCGGCTACTTCGTCGAGGACGAGATCACGCGGAAGGTCGCGGACCAGTTCGAGCTGCTGCGGAAGCTCAGCGAGGCCGGCGTGCGGGAGATCGCCCTCCGTGCGATGGGCCTGTCCGACACGAGCCAGCGCAAGGTCCTGGAGGCGATCGACGCGGTGCGGGAGATGGAAGGGCTGCCCGCCGACCCCGAGAGGGGCTCGCCATGACGGGCCCCAGGGCGTCGATCCGGAGAGGAAGCCGCATGTGGCGCAGCCGGCGTGATCGCGAGGCCGACGAAGTCGAGCGTCGCAGCCGGGAATTCGTGGCAGAGCTGCACCTGCCGCCGGTGGACAGCGTCCTCGATCTGGTGCCGTTCATGGAGAATCGATTCGGCCGGTCGATCCGCCTCATGCCCTTCACCCCGGACCCGGCCGACGCGGACTCCCTGGACGCCTCGGCGCCCTGCGGCATGTGGCTCGCCACGGAGACCACGGACTACGTCTTCTACGACACCGGCATCAGCCGCGCACACGCCGAGATCATCGTCGGCCACGAATTCGCGCACATGCTCAGGCGGCACCGCGGCAAGGCACCGATCCCCCAGGACAGCCTCGGCGGCCTGATCAACGGCATCGACCCCAGCACGGTACAGCTCGTCCTGGGCCGGACCCGCTACAACGAACCCGAGGAGTTCGAAGCCGAAATGCTCGGTTCCCTCCTGCAGGAACACGTGAGCAACCCCCGCACTACGTCCTCCCGCACCTCCCGTACCGCCCGGGACTCCGACCCCATCGCCCGTACCCTGCTGCGCTGACCGAATTGGCCCCGTGAAAGACATACTCCACCCCCTGTGTCTGGCGATCGCCGGCAGCGGATTCCTCTTCCTGCTGCGCGACCTCGCCAAGAGCCGTCGCGACCGTGCCCTGGTCGCGCTGGCCTTCACGTACGGCTTCTCCGCGATCAGTTACGCCGTCTCCCTCACCTGGGTGTGGGTGCGCATCGACGCCGTCTTCGGCGTCACCAACATCTCCGTACCGCTCGCCCAGAGCTGCGTGATCCTCGTCTTCGCGCTCCAGGCCACCGTCCTCGCGTACTGGTCGAAGCCGGCGGCCGAAGCCCGCCGCCGCAGCCGTCTCCTCCTCATCGCGGCCGCCGCGGTCATCGCCGGTATGGCCGTACTGTTCGTCCTGCTCACCCCGGCGACGACGCGCCCCGCCGACTTCGCGACGTACTACGCGCACGACCCGTACTACCAGGCGTACGTGCTGCTCTACTTCGGCATGTACACCGTCGCCGAGCTCTACCTCGCACGCTCCTGCTGGAAGTACGCGCGCACCGCGAGCAACCCCTCGATCACCTGGGGACTGCGGCTCATCACGGTCGGCGCGATCATCACCCTCGGCTACAGCACCATCCGGATCGGCGCGGTCGTCGGGGCCGAGGCCGGCTTCGGCGTCGAGCAGCTCGACCCGTTCGCCTGGGCGTGCGGCGACATCGGCGCCACCGCCACCCAGATCGGCTACTTCCTCCCCACGCTGGCCCGCCGGACCGCCGCGGCCCGCGACTGGACGGCCGCGCACCTCCGCTACCGGCAACTGCGCCACCTGTGGGCCGCGCTGGACCAGGCCGACCCCGGCATCACCCTGCGCCGCCCGGCCCCGCACCGTGACGACCTGCTCCGCGGCCGCAGCGCCCACTTCCCCCTGCTGCGCCGTCGCGTCGAAATCCGCCAGGGCCAGAAGCTGCTGCGGCGATACCTCGACCCGGCCGCGCGGGACGCGTCCGAGACCCGGCACCGGGCCGAAGGGCGTACCGGCGCCGACCTCGCCGCGGCCGTCACCGCCGACCAGATCCGCGACGCCCTCCTCCGGCACCGCGCGAACGACCCCGTCGGGACTCCCGCCGAGTACGCCGACGCGGAGCTGCCTCTTGCCACCACCGAAGACGAGCTGACGCACCTTCAGCGCGTCGCCTCGTACTTCACCCCTCCCTCCGAGAGCCCTACGCCCCCCACCTCTCACAGCACCACATCTGGAGCCCGTTCGTGATTCTCCGACGCACCCTCCTCGTCGCTGCCACGGCCGTCGCCGCGGCGGCCTCCATGGCCGCACCCGCCGCCGCCCGCTCACGCGCCGGCACCGTGAAGGCCCCCAAGTCCCCCCATGCCTCCGGCAAGGCGCTGCACCTGGCCCCCGCACGCGAACAGCTCGCCGCGCTGCGCGAGCGCAGGATCACCAGCCGTGCCCTGCTGGAGCAGTACCTCCAGCACATCGCCGAGACCGACGACCTCAACGTGGTCGTCACCCTCGACGCCGACGCCGCCCGCGCGGCCGCCGACGAGGCGGACCGGCACCTGGCCGAGACCGGCAAGCCGCTCGGCCCGCTGCACGGCCTGCCCCTCACCGTGAAGGACGCCCTGGAGACGCGGGGACTGCGCACCACCAGCGGCTCCCCGGACCTCACCGACCACGTGCCCGGCCAGGACGCCGACGCCGTCGCCCGCCTCCGCGCGGCCGGCGCCCTCATCGTCGGCAAGACCAACGTCCCGACGATGTGCCAGGACATCCAGACGTCCAACCCGATCTTCGGCGCGACGAAGAACCCCCACGACGACACCAAGACCGCCGGCGGCTCCTCCGGCGGCCCGGCCGCCGCCGTCGCCGCCGGGCTCACCAGCCTCGAAGTCGGCTCGGACCTCGCCGGCTCCCTCCGGCTCCCGGCCGCGTACTGCGGCGTGTACGCCCTGCGCCCCAGCTTCGGCATCGTGCCGACCCGCGGCCACATCCCGCGCCCGCCCGGCTGGCTCACCAGCTCCGACATGCTCACCGTCGGCCCGATCGCCCGCACGCCCGAGGACCTCGACGTCCTCCTGGACGTGCTCGCCGCACCGGCCCCGGCCGACGCCGCGGCCTGGAAGATCGACCTCCCGGCGCCGAAGCACAAGCGCCTCGCCGACTACCGGGTCGGCCTCTGGCAGGACGACCCGTACTGCCACGTCGACAAGGACACCCGCGAACTCCTGGCAGCGGTCGCCGAGCTCGTACGATCCGCCGGCGCCACGGTCGACGACTCGGCGCGCCCCGTGGACCTCGCCGACAGCGACAAGCTGTTCCAGCGCCTCATGTACGCCACGGCGAGCGCGACCGCCACCGACGAGGGGTTCGCCGACGACATCGAGGCCGCCGACAAGACGACCGCCGACGCGCCGGGCGGCCTCTTCCTGCAGTCGCGGACCATGCGGCACCGGGACTGGCTGCTCGCCAACGAGGAGCGCGAGAAGCTGCGCGGCCGCTGGGCCGATTACTTCGCCGACCACGACGTACTGATCACGCCCGCCGCCCCGACCGCGGCTGTCGACGACCAGACCGCCACCCCGGTTCCCGGCCGGTCCATCACCGTCGACGGTGAGAAGCGGCCGTACTTCGACCAGACGGCCTGGCTGAACATGGCCGGTCACGTCAAGCTGCCCGCCGCCGTCATACCCGCCGGGAAGACCGCCGACGGCCTGCCGCTGGCCATCCAGATCATCGGCCCCTACCTGGCCGACCGCACGGTCCTCGACGTGGCCAAGCACCTCGCCCGGCTGCTTCCCGAGCCGGTCCGCCCGCCCGCGTTCACCGCGTGAGCGAGCCCCACTGACCCGGGCTCGTCCCGCCTCCACGGGGGTGGGGCAGGACGAGCCCGTACGACAGAGGGCCCCAGGTGCTTCCACCTGGGGCCCTCTGTGCTGCCGCCGGCCTCGTACGGGCCGACGCACGTAAAGAGCCCGGATACCGACGGGGGATGCGGCATCCGGGCCAATGATCAGCTTAGCGCTGCGGAGGCGACTTGGGCCAGTCGGTCGGCCGGACGGTCCACGGGCTGGTACGGCCGGCTCGTACGACCTCGCGCTCGCCGGGCGAGCAGGCTCCGCCGACGCCTTGCATGGATACAGGCGTCCTGTTAGGCGGCTATTTCCTCAACGCATTCGCAATAACGTACTCGCAATAACGCACTCGCAAGGACTTCCCCCGGTTTCGGCGGGCCCGGGCGATCGCTCGCGCATTCCCGGGCCCCGCCGATACCTCAGCCGAGGCCGATATCGCAGCCGATTTCCCGGCCGCGTCCGGAGAATTCCTAGCCGCCAAGGGCCCCGGTGGCCGTCCCGACGAGCGGGGAGAGCGTGTCGTCCAGCATCTGCCCGTGGACCTTCAGATTTCCGGCCGGGTCGGTGAGCATGCTGGTCAGCTCCCACGACGGGTCGCTCAGGTGGTACATCTCGACGTGGTGCCACAGCGAGTCGACGGACTCGCCCACGGGGCTGGTGAGGGACGACGCGGGCGCCGTCGCGTGACCGGCGTGCGCGGTCGTCATCGTGGCCGCCGAAGCCGTACCGGCCCCACCGATGCCCATGACCGCCACCGCGGCCACCAGCGTCCCGGCGTAGCCCACCCACCGCCGACGGCCGGCCGCACCCGATATGGCGGCAGAGTCCTGGCTCACGCGGTTCTTGCGGCGGTAAACACTCATGAATTACCCCTTCTTCGCAGCGCGGCGACAATCGGCCTGGTGGCCCGACGCCCCTTGGGTTACGAGAAGAAGTTCAACACGACACCAACCCGGCGTGGTTTCCCTCCCGTTGCCGGACAAAGAACGATGACTCACCGTCAAAATGCCTACAGAATCAGGCTGATTTAACCGGCGAGTGACTCATGGGACATGAGCGAGCAATCGGGGGAGCGTCTGATTCCGGTACCGGCGACCGCAATTCCGTCGCCACCAGCCCTGCTTGACACGCACCGGCGAATACGCGCAGCTCACGGTTGTGCGACCGTCCATGCCTGCTCTCAGGAGAGGGACGATGACGACAATTCAGGAATCCGTTCAAGAATCCGCACCTGGACCCGCACCCACCGCCCTGCCGACGGCCTCTCGGCCCCAGCCGGAGCCCGCGCACCTCGCTGACCTGCTGCTCCGGGCGGCCGAACAGTACCCGGGACACGGGCTGCAGTACTGCCTGACGGATGACCCGGCGGAGAGCCGGCTCCAGCCGTACCCCGAGCTGCTGGACGAGGCCCGCCTGATCCTGGCGGGACTGCGCGCACGTGGCGCGGAGGCCGGCCGTAAGGTCGCGCTGCTGCTGGAACGGCCGGACGACTTCCTGCCCGCCTTCTGGGCCTGTCTGCTCGGCGGTATGACCGCCTGCCCCCTTGTTCCCCTCCGCAACGACCAGGAGCGGTGGAGCGCCCAGCTCGCCCACGTCAACGCCCTGCTCGACGGCCCGCTGCTGGTCACCACGGCGCGGCTGTGCGACGAACTCCCGGAAATCCCGGACCTGGAGGTAGCGGTCCTCACGGACCTCACCGCCGACGCCCCCCTGGGCAGCGACCTCATGGAGATCTCCGAGGCCAAGCCCACGGACGTCGCCCTGATGGTCCTCACCTCGGGATCCACCGGCAACTCCAAAGCCGTGATGCTCACCCACGCCAACCTGCTGGCCTCGATGGCGGCCAAGGCCGGCACACAGGGCCTCACCTCGGCGGACATCACGCTCAACTGGATCTCGTACGACCACGTCGCCGCCCTGCTGGAAGCGCATCTGCTGCCACTGTCGGTCGGCGCGAACCAACTGCAGACCACCCCGGACACGATCCTCGGTGATCCGGTGCGCTTCCTCCGGCTCATCGACGCGCACCGCGTGACGATGACCTTCACGCCCAACTTCCTGCTCGGCCTGATCAACCAGGCGCTGGAGCCGCTGCCCGACGACCTGTCGCTGGACCTGTCCAGCCTGCGGCACATCGTCTCCGGCGGCGAGGCCAACCTCGTCACCACCGGAGTGGCGTTCCTGGACAGGCTCGCCGAGTACGGCCTGGCCCGCGACGTGCTGTGGCCGGCCTTCGGCATGACCGAGACCTGCGCCGGCAGCATCTACAACCGCGAGTTCCCCGAGGGCGACCTGGGTGCGGAGTTCGCCGCGGTCGGCCGCCCGGTGACCGGGCTGACCATCCGGATCGCCGCCGAGGACGGCGCGGAGGGCGGAGCGGCGGACGCCCCGGACCGCGTTCTGGACGAGGGCGAGATCGGCGAGGTCCAGCTCAACGGCCCGATGATCACCGGTGGGTACTTCAACAACGCCCAGGCCACCAAGGACGCGTTCACCGCCGACGGCTGGTTCCGCACCGGCGACCTGGGACGCCTCGTCGACGGCAGGCTCACCCTCGTCGGGCGCAGCAAGGACAGCATCATCGTCAACGGCGTGAACTACTTCAGCCACGAGCTGGAAGCGCTCCTGGAGGACCTCGACGGAATACGGAAGTCGTACGTCGCGGCCTTCCCGACCCGCCCAGAGGGCAGTGACACCGAGCAGCTCGTGGTGGCCTTCGCGACCACCCTCGACCCGGCCGACGAGGCCGGTCTGCACCGCCTGCTGATCGCCGTGCGCAACAGCGTCGTCATGGCCTGGGGCTTCCGCCCGGCACTGCTGCTGCCACTGCCCGCCGACGCCTTCCCCAAGACCAGCCTCGGCAAGATCCAGCGTTCCCTCATGCGCAAGCGCCTGGAGGCCGGCGACTACGCCGCACAACGGTCGACCGTCGACGACGTGGTCACCCGCCACCTCGGCGGATACACCGCCCCCGAGGGCGAGACCGAGCAGGCCCTGGCGGAGATCTACGCGGAGCTGTTCGACATGGCGCCCGGCACGGTCAGCGCCACGGCGAGCTTCTTCGACCTGGGCGGCACCTCGCTGGACATCCTGCGCATGAAGCGGCTGGTCGGCAGCCGGCTCGGCGCCGTGGATCTGCCGGTCCTCGCCATCCTCACCGCGCCGAGCGTCCGCGAGCTGGCCAAACGGCTCACGGTGCGCGAGAAGGCCGACCCGGCCGCGTACGACCCGATCGTCCCCCTGCAGACCAGTGGCGAGAAGACGCCGCTGTTCTGCGTCCACCCGGGCGTCGGCGAGGTGCTCGTCTTCGTCAACCTGGCCAAGTACTTCGTACAGGAGCGCCCCTTCTACGCGCTGCGGGCGCGCGGCTTCAACCCCGGCGAGAAGCCCTTCGAGTCCTTCGACGAGATGGCCCGTACCTACGCGGCCGCCATTCGCGAAAAGCAGCCGCACGGCCCGTACGCGCTGGCCGGCTACTCCTTCGGCTCGGCGGTGGCCTTCGAGATCGCCAAGATCCTGGAGGCGGAGGGCGAGCGGGTCGACTTCCTCGGCAGCTTCAACCTCCCGCCCCACATCAAGTACCGCATGGACGAGCTCGACTACATCGAGACCGCGGTCAACCTGGCGATGTTCCTGGAGCTGGTCTCCAAACAGCAGGCCGCCGAGCTGCCCGCGCAGCTCCGGCCGCTCGGCAAGGACGAACAGCTCAAGCACCTGATCGACATCGCCCCGCCGGAGCGGCTGGCCGAACTGGACCTGGACCTGGCACGGTTCACGGCCTGGGCGGACCTCGCCGACGGACTGACCGGGCTCGGGCGGACGTATCAGCCCAGCGGGAACGTACGGCGGATGAGCGTCTTCTACGCGATCCCACTGCGCGGCACCAAGGAAGACTGGCTCAACAACGAGCTGCGCCGCTGGGACGAGCACACCCGCGAGGAGAACCGCTACCTCGACGTGCCCGGCGAGCACTACACACTCATGGGCCCCAAGCACGTCGCCGCCTTCCAGACCATCCTCCGGTCCGAGCTCGACCGGTCCCTCGACGGCAAGTGAGCAGGGAAGAGAGGAGACTGCTGTGACTGACGGAAAGAAGATTCTGATCACCGGCGGTACTGGCCAGGCGGCCCGTCCCGTCGCCGAGGCCCTCGCCGCCGACAACGAGGTCTGGTGCCTCGGCCGCTTCACCACCCCCGGCGCCGAGGACGAGCTGCGCGCCCGCGGCATCACGACGTACCACTGGGACATGGGCGGCGAGGACACACTCGACGCACTGCCCGACGACTTCACCCACGTCATGCACTCCGCGGTGCACCGCGGCTACGACGGTGACTTCGACACCGCCATCGAGGTCAACTCGGTCGCCGTCGGCCGGCTCATGACCCACTGCCGCAAGGCGGAAGCATTCCTGCACGTGTCGACCGGCGCCTTCTACAAGCGCCAGACGCTGGATCACCAGTACAAGGAGACCGACCCGCTGGACGGCGTGGCCGACTGGCTGCCGACGTACCCCATCTGCAAGATCGCGGCGGAGGGCACAGCGCGCGCGTACGCCCGCACGCTCGGCGTCCCCACGACCATCGCGCGCCTCAACATCTCGTACGGACCGGCCTCCTACGGCGGCGTGCCCGTCATGTACTTCAAGAAGATGCTGGCCGGCGAGCCGATCCCCATCCCGCTCGAAGGCCAGAACTGGGCATCCCTGATCCACACCGACGACCTCGTGCACCAGGTCCCCCTGCTGTGGTCCATCGCGAGCACGCCCGCGACCATCGTCAACTGGGGCGGTGACGAGCCGGTCGGGATGACCGACTGCGCCGCGTACATGTCCGAACTCACGGGTGTAGAGGCGAAGTTCGAAAGGACCGCCGTCACCCGCGAGACGTACGCCTTCGACAGCACGAAACGGCGCTCGCTGATCGGCGACTGCACCGTCGAATGGCACGACGGCATCCGTCGCACGCTGGAAGCACACTTCCCGGACATCGCCCTGAAGGACACCACTGACGCGAAGAGGGTTTCCGTGTGACTGCCACCGACGCGAAGAAGGTTGCCGAGTGAACGCCACCGCCGCGGAGAAGCGGATGCACGCGGCAAGCGATGCGGAGAACCAGACACACGCGGCGAGCGATGCGGAAAATCGGTCGGCGAGTGATGTGGAGAAGCGCATCCGGGCCGCCTACGACGCATTCCACCGCCGGGACATCGAGGCCATCCTGTCGTACTTCGCTCCCGACATCGTCTGGGTGCACCCCGACGGCATGCGGGAGGTGGGCCTGGGCGGACCCAAGTACGGGCACGACGGCATGCGGGAGTTCCTCGCCCGAGTACCCGGCGTGCTGGGCGGGATGGTCCTCGACCCGCACGAGTTCCTGGCCGACGGCGACCGGGTCATCGTGCTCGGGGACCGGGAGGTCACCTCCCGCGACGGCCGGAAGGCGACCCTGCGCTTCGTCCACTCCTGGACGCTCGGCGCTGACGGCCTGGCCGTGCACTTCGAGGACTGCTTCGACACCGTCGAAATGCTCCGCCTGATCGACCCGGACTCGATCCGCACCCCACGGCCCGACGCCGGCGCGTGAGCCGCGTCGATTCACGGTGCACGCACCAAGGAGGCTCCGTCCCGATGCCCACCGCCTATCTGGGCCCGTCCGGTTCGTTCACCGAAGCCGCGCTCGCCGGCCTGCAGGTCCGGCCCGGCGAGGCCGTACCGTACCCGGGCGTCCGCCAGGCACTCGACGCCGTCCGCAGCGGGGCGGCGGACGCCGCGGTCGTGCCCTGGGAGAACTCCGTCGAAGGGGCCGTCACCGCCTCCGTCGATGCCCTCGCGCACAGCGGGGACCTGTGCATCACCGGCGAGACTCTGCTGCCCGTCCAATTCGCGCTCGCCGTACCACCGGGCGGTTCACTCTCCTCGGTACACCGGATACTGACGCACCCTCACGCCCACGCTCAGTGCCGCACCTGGATCGACACCCATCTCCCGCATGCCGATTTCCTTACCTCCTCCTCGACCGCCCAGGCCGCCCGTGACGTGGCAAATCCGGGGAATTCACGGGTTGACACCGCGGCCATCGCCTCGCCGAACACACTCCGGAGATACGGACTCGAAGTCATCGCAGAGAACATAGGGGCACGTCCGGACGCGGTGACCCGCTTCGTGAAGGTGGCCCGACCCAATAAGCGGCTCGCGCCGCCGACGGGTGCGGACCGCAGCACCATGGTCGTACCGCTGGCGGGCAGAGTAAGCGATCTCCACGACGTACTGCACGAGTTCGTTCGCACTTCCGTGCCGCTGACGTCGGTGCTGTCCCGGCCCAGCGGTACCGGTTTCGGCGGCTACTCCTTCCTCCTCGAATGCGAGGGCCATATAGACGAGCCGCCCGTCGGTTCGGTCGTCGCGTCCCTGCGCCGACGCAACGCCCGGACCGTTTTCCTCGGCAGCTATCCCCGCGCTACACCCACACTCACACCCGCACCCGCCCCCAACAGTCCTCTTACCAATTCTCTTACTGGTTCTCTTACTCCACGAGGTGAAACACTGTGAATTCCTTGCTTACCCCCCTCGCCGCTGACGCGCAGAACCTCCTCTTCAAAGAGGCGCACACCGCCCACGCATTCACCGACGAGCCGGTGACCGATGAGCAGGTCACCGCCATCCACGAGCTCATCAAGAACGCCCCGACCTCGCTCAACAGCCAGCCGCTGCGCGCTGTTCTGGTCCGCAGCGACGAGGCACGCGCACGCCTCGTCGAGCGAATGGCACCCGGCAACCAGCCCAAGGTGCGCCAGGCGCCGCTCGTCGTCGTCCTCGCCGCCGACCTCGATTTCCACGAGACGCTGTCCAAGGTCGCACCGCACGTACCGAACGCCCGCGATCTGTTCGCCGACGAGACCATGCGGCACGACACAGCGGTGGTCAACGCCTCCCTGCAGATCGCCTATTTCATCGTGGGAGTACGGGCTGCCGGGCTCGCCGTGGGCCCCATGGCGGGCTTCGACGCCAAGGCCGTCACCGAGGAATTCTTCCCCGACGGCCAGCACCGCGCCCTCGTCGTCGCGAACGTCGGCCGCCCGGGCCCGGAAGCCTTCCGCCCCCGCGCACCGCGCCTGACGTATGACGAGGTGTTCAGGAGCGTCTGACATGCCGACTGTCGACTGATGCGGCGTTGATTGTCGACTGCCGTCACGTCGACCGTCGTCAGCGCTCCGACAACCGGAAATCGAATGGCACTGCGCCCGGGTCGACCATCGTCGTGCCGCCGTCCGCCGTGAGCGTGGTGCCATTGACATAGGAGGAGTGCGGGCCGAGGAGCCACAGGACGGCGTCGGCGATTTCGTGGGGCTCGGCGGGACGGCGTTGCGGTACGAGGGTGGTCACCTCGGCATACGACTCGTCCACGCCGAGCCCCAACGGCCCGCCGAATTCCCGCATTTCCTCATCCGCCATTTCGGTGCGGGTCCAGCCGGGGCACACGGTGTTGGCGCGTACCCCTCGCGGCCCGAACTCGGCCGCGAGGGTGGCGGTCAGCATGGCGGCACCGGCCTTCGAGGCGGCGTACGCGGACATCCCTCCCGAGGCGCGCAGCCCGGCTATCGAGCCAACGGTCACGAACGACCCCTTGGAGTTAATGAGATGGGGGAGTGCGGCGCGAGCGAGAAAGAAGACGGAGGTGAGGTTGGTACGCAGGGTTGCGTCCCAGTCCTCGTCGGTCAGGTCGAGCACCCCGCCGGGTCGCATGACGCCTGCGTTGGCGACGACGCCGTCGAGCCGGCCGTGATCCCGTACGACGGCGGCCACCAGCTCCTCGACCTGCGCCCGGTCGGTGACGTCCGCAACGTACGCCGTGGCCCCGCAACCCTCCGCGACCTTGCGCAGCACGTCACCCCGCCGCCCGCAAACGGCAACCCGCGCACCGGAAGCCACCGCCTGCGCAGCCACAGCGGCCCCGATCCCACTGCTGGCCCCCGCCACCAGATGAACGGGGGCGGGAGACGGGGAGGGCGACGACGAGGTGACGGAACGCTGCATCAGTGAGTACTCCCTTGTTCGTGCTTCTCCGGGCTGGTTCGGCCGGCGTCGTCTGCATGTGCCGGGTGACGACGGGCGGTTACGGTCACCGTGACCGTGGTGCCAGAAGGCGTTGAGGGCAGTCGCAGCCGGGCGATGCCGTTCCTGACCCGGACCACAGCATCCGGTATCCCGTCGACTGTCACACGGGCGCCGTGTGGATACACCGTGGCAGGCAAGGTGATCTCCGTCCATGCCCGGCGCGTTGTCCTGTTGGCGTTGAGAGTGAGGCGGTACTCGCCGGTCGTCGGGGTGTACGACTCGCGCTCGGGGGTGCCTGCGACGGCTCGCGCGTAGGGACCGAACACCGGTTCCTTGCCCGGCGCCGGGCGGCCGTCGGCGTCTCGTACGCAGTAGCCGCCCCCTTCGGGCGCGTCGCAGTCGTACCACATGGCCCACCCCGAAGCGAAGCCCGGCATCGACCTCAGCTGACGGTAAATCAGTTCTGCGTTCCCGGGCGTGGTGGCCCGGGGCGGTCCCCACTCGCCGACCAGGACGGGCATCCGGTGCGCGGTCGGGTAGGCGCCGATGGCCGCCTCGTACTGCTCGATGAACCCTCCGGTCGGGTCCCAGTCCTGCCCGGATTCCACTGCCGTGTCGTAGTAGTGCGGGGCGTAACCGATGCGGTCGGCGCCAGGGCGCGGATCGCGGAAGCCGGGCAGGCTGGTCGGGACTCCCTGGCCGACCAGGACGGTCGGTTCCACGAACAGCCACGCGTTGCGGTCGGCGGCTCGCACGGCGTCGATGAGGCGCCGGTACATCGCCGGCAGCCGGCCCTGTTCGAGTGCTACCGATGCAGCCAACTGGTTGGCCGGGTCGGTCGGGTCGCCGGGGACCGGGCCGAAGGGCTCGTTGAACAGGTCGTAGCCCAGCAGCGAGCGGTGCCCGCGCAGCGTTGAGGCGACCCGGGCGTAGGCGGCGGCCTGTGCGGCGCGCAGGTCCGGGTCGTCATACAGGTGCGTGAAGGCCGCCTGGGCGGCCGGCTGGAAGTAGTCGGAGAACCAGTCATCAGGGTTCGGCTCGAAGGGCAGGCCGTCGGTGCGGGTGGCCCAGGCGGGTATGCCGTTGTGCCCGAAGGCCGGGCCGAACACGTCCTGGTGCCAGTCGACGAGTACCAGCACTCCGTACCGGTCGGCCCAGTCCAGTACTCGGTCGAGGTAGCGCAGGTAGTCGGTGTCGTAGCGGCCGCGCTTCGGCTCCACCTTTTCCCACTGGATGTTGAGCCGCATGAGTGTGAAGCCCTCGGAGGCCAGGCGTGCGACGCGGTCCTGCGTGACGGTGTCGGTCTTGCCGAGGTTGAGGCCGTGGAGAGTGAGGACCCGTCCTTGCCGGTCGGCGAGGCGGGTGCGGCCGTCCGGGGTGGTCACCGTGCGGGAAGGCGGGGCGATCGTGCTGGCTGCGGCAACATCGGCATCGGTCGACGCCGGGGCCTTCGGCAGAGCCGATGTCGAAGTCTCCGGTAAGGCCGTCGCCGAAGCCTCCGGTAGGAGGGCCGTGCCGAAGGCGAGGGACAAGGACAGCAGGGCGAGGACGGCGCGGCTCAGACGCATATGGCCTCCGGTGGGGACGGTCGGCGCGTGGGCCAACGGCCCGCCGCAACCCGCATCTTGACGTCCAGGAGATCAGGCGGCAAGGGGACGGATGAGCCGGGGTGGGGCGTGTGGGGTGCCGGTGCCGGTGCCGGGTGCGGTGTGCCGGGGGCGGTCTGCCGGGTTGGGCGAGGCCGGGGCAGTGGCCACGGCGGCCCGGCGGCTGAGAGTTATCCACAGGAGGCTGCCTCCGGAAAACGTCCAACCCACCCTCCCACTACCGTCGGTGACATGCACGGAGGACTGCCGTTCATCGGCATCAGCATCATCGTCTACGGCGCGATCGGCCTCACCGCCCTCGCCGCCGCCGGATTCCGCAAACTCGGGGGAGTAGGACATGTACAGCGTCACAGCCATCGTCCCAGCTCATAACGAAGAAGCCGGTCTGCCCGCGACCCTCGCGGCGCTGCGGAGCCAGACCGTCCCACCCGACCGCATCATCGTCATCGACGACGGATCGACGGACCGCACGGCAGACGTCGCCGCATCACACGACGTAACTGTCCTGCGCCCACCCCGCCAACTCGGCAGCAAGGCCAGAGCCCAGAATCACGCATTGCCGCACTGCGACACGGACCTGATCCTCGCGGTCGACGCCGACACCGTCCTCGCGCCGGACTACATCGAGCGCGTCATCCCGGCCTTCGCCGACCCCACGGTCGCCGTGGCCGCCGGCAACGTCCAGACCCGCCACACCCGCACCCTCTGGGAGCGCGGCCGCTCCACGGAATATCTCTTCGGCTTCCACTTCCACCGACCCATCCAGGCGCTCGCGGGAAGCCCCATGGTCTGTTCCGGATGCTGCTCGGTCTTCCGCCGCGCCGACCTGATGGCCTTCGGCGGCTTTCCCGAACGCACCATCGTCGAGGACATGGACTTCACCTGGTCCCAGCAGATCCAGGGCAGACGGGCGCTCTACGTCCCCGACGCCACGGCCTGGGCCGCCGACCCGGAAACCCTCACCTACCTCCGAAAACAGGTCTGGCGCTGGATGGCCGGCTTCTGCCAGAACGTCCGCCTCCACCTCGGCGCCCTCATCACCCGCAAGCCACTGCTCGCCGTCTGGGTCCTGCTCGCCCTCCTGGAGATCCTCACCGCTCCGCTGTGGTGGGCCACGCCCTTCGTGGCGGCCGCGACGACCGATCAATCGCTGGGCACGTCCCTCGCATGGTGGACCGGCGCCGAACTCCTCCTGACCACCCCACCCTTGCTCTACGCCGCCCGCAGGCGCCGCCTCCGCCTCGCCACTGTCCTCATCAACCTCCCCTGCGTCTACGCCACCAAGATCGTCAATCTCCTCTA
Organism: Streptomyces ochraceiscleroticus; assembly: GCF_000720485.1. Lineage (GTDB taxonomy): Bacteria > Actinomycetota > Actinomycetes > Streptomycetales > Streptomycetaceae > Streptomyces > Streptomyces ochraceiscleroticus. Next base: position 140,990 of record NZ_JOAX01000022.1, read on the forward strand.
CGCCTGGAAGGCCCTCTTCGTAGAACTACTCCTGGTCCCCCTCGGATGCTCTTCGGGCCTGACCATCTACGAAAAGGGCCGCGCCGACACCCCACCCAGCCCGCCAACTCCCGTACTCCCGCACCGATCCGCCCCGAAGCCCTCGACCGTCATCTGACGTCGGCCAAGGACCTGAGAAGGAGGAAGAGAGAAGGAAAGGGCGAGGAGGGCAATGGGCGAAGACTCGACCGCGTGCTCGCGGCACGGCGGGTACCTTCAGGCGACCGTCGTCTTGTCCACGCCCGCCCCGGCGTCGCCGTTCGCCGGCGGGCGCGTGCCGAGCTCTGCCGTCGGGACCCTGAATGTCTCCCGCAGGCCCCAGGCGCAGAGTGCCAGGATGAGTGCCGCTGCGCCCGAGTAGAGACCGACGCCGATCGGATTGCCGTCGAAGGCGATGAAGAGGGCCGTCGCGGTGGTGGCCGCTGTGCCGCCGCCCAGTGCCGCACCGGTCTGGTACGTGGCGGAGATGGAGGAGTAACGGGTGGCGCTCGCGAACTGTTCGCCCAGGAAAGCCGGAATGCAGCCCTGGGGAGCGGCCATGAGTACGTTCACCAGCACGTAGGCGACGGTCGCCAGCGCCAGGATGTGCCCGTCCACCATGGGGAAGTAGGCGAAGAAGAACGCCCCGTAGACAAGGGTGCCGACGATCACCACGGGCTTGCGACCGATCCTGTCGGAGAGGAGGGCCATGACCGGAACGGCGAGGGTGAAGGCAACCGAGCCCGCCACCTGCAGCAGCAACGACTCGGTGTGGCTGTAGCCGAGTTCCTCGGCGTAGGTCACGGTGAAGATCGTGCCGATGTAGGCCAGGGTGTTGTAGCCGAAGGCCACGCCGATGGCCAGCAGCATCTGGCGCGGGTGCCGCTTGATGGACTCCAGGATCGGCACCCGGGGAGCGTGCTCGGTGCGGCGCTCCTCCCGGGGCATACGACTACGGGCCACGACGCCCGCCAGGACCAGCAGGCCACCCAGCCAGAACGGCACGCGCCATGCCCAGTCCTGTAGCTGCTCCTGCGGCAGCAGGGTGATCAAGGTGAACACGCCGGTACCGAAGAGGCTGCCGATGCCAATGCCGGCGCTCGTGAAGCTGCCCCACAGACCGCGGCGGTTCTCCGGAGCGTTCTCGATGCCGAAGAGGGAGGCACCACCCCACTCGCCGCCGGCCGCGAAGCCCTGGATGAGGCGCAGGACGACGAGCATGACCGGCGCGGCGACGCCCACGGTGCGGTAGTCGGGCAGGCAGCCGATGAGGAAGGTACTGGTTCCCATGATCAGGAGCGTGAGCACCAGCATGGCCTTGCGTCCGATGCGGTCGCCGAAGTGGCCGATCACGATGCCACCGAGGGGGCGGGCGATGAAGCCACTGCCGAAGGCGGCGAAGGCCACGAGGGTGCCCACGGTGGGGTCGAAGCTGGGGAAGAAGAGGGTCGGGAAGACGAGCGCGGCGGCGAGGCCGTAAATGATGAAGTCATAGAACTCCAGCGCTGTGCCGAACCCGGAGATGAAGAAGGTGCGCGTGGCCGTGGTGACTTGAGTCTTGAGGCTGGGTCTGACGGGGCCCGTCATGACAGTTCCAGGTCCTTCCAAGGGCAGGGGACGAGAGGGAAGGGAAGGGAAGGGGAGGGGAGGGGAGGGG
>NZ_JOAX01000023.1 GCF_000720485.1 Streptomyces ochraceiscleroticus
CCCTGGATCCCCCTACAGCCCCGCACCCCGAAGTTCCATGGAAGATCAGCCTGTAGTCCCGCCCCGACCAGTCTCTTTCGATTCGATGGTCGGAAAGCGAAGCCCTAATTCTTTTGCAGGGCACGGGTCACGCCCGCGATGACGGCCGTCGTCAGCTCCCAGCCAAGGGCCACCAGGGCGTAAGCCATCCATTGGAGGCCGCCGTCCGTCCAGTACCAGGCCGTGCGCTGCCCCAGGCCCCCGATGGGGATCAGGAGGTCGAGGGTGTAGACGAGGGGCTGGAACGGGGCGCCCTCGCCCCTTTTCACGGGCGTGGGGGAGTGCGCGCCGAAGGCCAGCGTGCCCAGCAGGGTCAGCACGAGGAGCCAGACGCCGGCCAGCCATGGGCGGTAGCCGTAGCCGACGGTCGCATCGAGCAGGTGTCCCCACGCACGCGCAGCCGGGTGCAGCGTGCAGCGGCGGTGGCGCTGCTTGGCCAGGAGGACCCGGCGGGCATCGTCGTCGTGGCCGGCCTTGCGGTACCAGCTCGCCAACTGCTCGTACGGCTGTGGGCTGTAGCCGGGGCTGCGCCGTATCCACGCCACGCGACGCGTCACGGAGTCCGGCTGCCGCACCGCCTCCCGTCGCTCGCCCGCCTCCGCCACCTTGATGGAGCCGTAGACAAAGCCGTCCAGCTCCACTACGTCCGGCCAGCTCTGGCCGCTGTCGTGGAGGTGGGAAACCTGCGCGCCGCGCAGGTCCACCGTGCCGGACGGCGACCGCGCGAGGGTGAGGTCGAAATCGACGGCCTGCATCAGCGTGGCGACCAGGGCCGGGGCGTCACCGTTGGGTGCCCCGTTCAGGAAAGCCCCCTCGAAGGTCAGGCTGTCCGAGACCTGGGCACCGCGCAGCCGTACAGTGCCGTTCGCGGTGAACCCTCGGGAAAGGTCGAGCACCGCGGCCACGGCATTGTCCAGGGCGAGCGCCACTCCGCGCGGGCCGGGGCGTTCCAGCCGCGCGCCCTTCATGAACAGCCCGCCCGGCAACTGCGCACCCAGCAAGCGGACTTCGCCGTGTGCGACGAATCCGTCCCGGCAGAAGATGCCTCCCTCGGAGACCAGGCCACCGGCCGCCATGGCCCACCCGCCGGGTGCGATCAGCTCGGCCCCGTTGAGGAGCACGCCGCCGGTCACGTGCGCCTTGGTGAGGGACAAGGCGGTGTTCTCATGGTCGAAAGGGGAGATGGGCCCGGCTTCCACGGTCGAACGGCGCAGGGCGAGGCGTCCCTCGATGCGGATCGAACCGGCTTCCAGGCCCGGCACGCGGCTCCCCAGGATCGCGATCGTCTGAGTCTGCGCCCCGAAGAGGTTCACACCCTCCTCGAACCAGCAGTCCTCGAACCAGAAGGGGTGGCTGATCTGCGCGCCGGCCAGGTTGAGGCGTCCGGAGATCCTTGCGCCGACGAGCGTCAGAGAGGCGACCGCGCCGGGCTGCGCGGCGTTGGCGCCGAGCAGCAGCGCCGCGATCACCGAGGCCCGGACGGTGCGCTCGGGCCCCCACTGCCCGCCGTCGGCAACGCGGTCGCCCTCGGGCGTACCCGCGCGCAGGTCCACGCGGTACCCCACGGGGAACGCATCCCACAGCTCACGTTCCGGCGGCGTCAACTCGTCGTATGAGAACACCCGAGCAGAGTAGTGATCTTCTCTTGCTCTCGGATTGCCCTGCTGCACGGGAAGCGAGGACGGGGGCGTGGCTCGCGGGGGCCGCACCGAGGCCGGAGGCGACCTCCTGGAGCTGACTCCCGAGGGGGGACCGCCCGCGTAGAGCACCACCGCGTATTCTCCGTGGCCACCCGCAGGAACCCGGTGACAGCGGACAGCCGAACAGGCGGCACCTGGCCGCCCGTTCGACAGATCAAGGACAGCCCTGTCGGTCCCGTGAAGGCGGGGTGGGGGAGCTTGCGGCGGAGTCGAGCTGCGCGTGGTGCGACTCCCGCCTGTGCGCCCGATCCCGGATGACTCGTTCCCGCGAGGACCAGCGGTAGCGCACCGCGTACTTCTTGACCGGGACCCAGGCGAAGAGCCCCGCGACGATCAGGCACGGCAGCAGCCCGAGGAGGGCCGGTACGGCGAGCAACACCACACCCAGCGCCGTCGCCACCGCGACATCCGTGGAGTCGCCCGTCTCGGATCCGGCGGCATCGATCACCATGGCGGGGACCAGGCCGGCGGTGAGCGTCACCAGGCCCGCACACAGCAGGAAGACGAGCGCCCGGCCGCGCGACAGATCCTCGCGGATCAGCGTTCCGAGGGCGTCCGCCTGGTCCCGCAGCCGGGACGCACGGTCCGGCCAGCTGTCCGGTGCGCCGGGGGACGCCGGTAGAGGAGCAGCCCGGAAGGGGGACGTGCGAGCGGGGGCCGGGGGGTGACCGTTGGTGGTGTTCGTCATGTCCGTTCTTGTGTCGCCCGCTCCGTCACCCGGTGTTCGGAGAGATGAAAGCCCGAGTGGCCGGCGTCTCCCCGCGGGTGATCGCAGGTACGCTGACCAGCGAAAAGGTCCTCCCATGGGGAGGACCTCGGAGAGCGCCCCCGGCAGGACTCGAACCTGCGGCCAAGTGCTTAGAAGGCACCTGCTCTATCCACTGAGCTACGGGGGCCGGGTGTGGACGTGGATCACGGACCGCGGACCAGGATAGGGGGCCGCGTGCCTCGTCCCGGTTGCTTCACCTCCGTGGCACGTTGTGGAGGTTCGGTGAAGCGGTCCCGATAATCGCAGGCAGGTACGAATTCTGCATCGGTTTTGGCGCCTCGTGGGACGGGTGTTGTGCACTCGTTATGCCTGAGCCCCTCCTGTCGCGGGCGCCTCACGCGCCACACATCCCATTTTGTGCTGGTTCGTACGGCGCGCACATAGGGCTATACGCTTCAAAAAGCTGTCGAAATTGGGCATTCTTCACATGTGGTGACCTTGGACGTAGGACCCCGGATCATCGACGCGCTCTCCGTGCTGCGTGACCGCGTCGCCGCCGCACGCTTCCCGCTCCCGCTCCCAGGGGTCGCGCGCGCCCGCCGCGACCGCGCCGAGTTGCTCGCTCACCTCGACGACTATGTGATGCCCCGTTTGCGCGCTCCTCAGGCACCGTTGCTCGCCGTCGTCGGCGGGTCCACCGGCGCCGGCAAGTCCACGCTGGTCAATTCCCTCGTGGGACGGCATGTCACGGAGGCGGGTGTGTTGCGGCCCACAACCCGTACGCCCGTCCTGGTGTGCCACCCGGACGACCGGCACTGGTTCACCGGGCCCCGCGTCCTCCCCGACCTCGTGCGCGTGTGGATGCCCGAGCAGGGGAGCGGCGGGAGTCACGCGGGGACGTACGGGAGTGCCCTTTACGGGGATGGAGGCGTGGGTGAAGGCGACGAGGGGGCGGAGGTCTACGAGGACGAAGAAGACGGCGGTGACGGGGGCGACGGGCCGGCGCCGCTGCGTATCGAGACGGACCGCGGCGTCACGAGGGGACTCGCCCTCCTGGACGCTCCGGACATCGACTCCCTCGTGGCGCGCAACCGGGAACTCGCCGCGGAGCTGATCTGCGCGGCGGATGTGTGGGTGCTGGTCACCACGGCCTCTCGGTACGCCGACGCCGTGCCCTGGCATCTGCTGCGCACCGCCAAGGAGTACGACGTCACGCTCGTCACCGTGCTCGACCGGGTGCCGCACCAGATCGCGCCCGACATCGCGGGCCGGTACGCGGCCCTGCTCAACCGCGCCGGCCTCGGGGACGTACCGCGCTTCACCATCCCCGAGCTGCCGGAATCGGCGGGTGGCGGCAGCGGTCTGCTGCCCGCCACCGCGGTCGCCGCGCTCCGCGCCTGGCTGGAGCGCCACGCCGAGGAGCCCGTAGCGCGCGAGGCGGCAGCGGCCCGTTCCGTGACCGGGGCGATCGCCTCCTTGCGCAGCCGGCTGCCGGCGCTGGCCGGGGCGTCCGCCGCCCAGCACGCCGCCGCGGTCCGGCTGGCCGACCGGGTCGACGACGCGTACGAGAAGGCGTCCGTACGGGTACGGAGCGCCGTGGCCGCCGGCGAGGTCCTCTCGGGGGACGCGCGCGCCCACTGGCGCGACCACGCACTCGGGGGCCGCCCCGACGAACTGCTGGACGCCCTCACGTGCGGGCTCACCTCCCTCTTGTGCTGCGCGGTGGAGGAGGCGGACGAGCGGACGGCGGAGGCGTGGCGGCGGGAACCGGCGGCGGGCGGGCTCGGCCCACCGGGGGGCGTGGGAGCGCCCGGTACCAGTGCTGTCGCTGGTGCTGGTACCGCCGCCGGACGGCTCGGCATTCTTGTGCGGCGCTGGCGGCGCTGCCTGGAGGAGCTCGCGGAGGACGAGGTACGCGAGGTGCGGGAGGCACGGGAGGCGGCCGCGGACGTACGAGGCGTGTTCGGCGGCGTACGGGCGCTGACGCGCGAGGCGCGCGGCGTACCGGGGGACGCGCGTGGGCCGGAACGGACGGGGGCCGCCGTACCCGAGGAAGCGGCAGCGCTGCTCGCCACCATGTTGCTGGGCGGTCGCCGGGCCCGTACGGCGGGCGAGAACCTCGCCGAGCTGCTCGGCGCGCACGGAGCGCTGCGGCTGCGGGACCGGGGCGGTGCGCTGCTGGACACGTACCTGGACCGGGCACTGGCGGGCGAGCGGGAACGCAGACTCGCCCCCCTGGACGAGCTGACCGTGCCCCCTGAGCAGCAGGCGGGGCTGATCGCCGCCCTGTCGGCGCTGCGCAGGGTGCCCGTACCGGGGCCGGCATCGGGGCCGGCCCCGGAGGGGGCGATGGCGAGATGAGTGGCACCTGCGGAGAGGGCTTCATGGTGAGCGGTGAGGGCGAGGACGCGGCCGGCTATGGAGGCGTACCACGAGGGCGGCGCACCGTGGAGGACGAACTGCAGCCACGGATCGACGCGCTGCGGGAACTCATCGGGCTGTCCCGGACGCGGCTGGACGGGCGGACGCTGGACGAGGCCGGGCAGGTACTGGAGGCGGCGGACGAGCGGTACCGGCTGTCGGGCGAGCACACGGTCGTGGCGGTCGCCGGAGCGACCGGCAGCGGCAAGTCGTCGCTCTTCAACGCGCTCGCCGGCGCACCGTGCTCCGAGGTGGCGGCGCGCCGCCCGACCACCTCGCAGCCCGTGGCGTGCGTGTGGCCGGGCGACCGGGCCGGCGCCGAGGGGCTGCTGCACCGGCTGGACATCCCCGTAGCGCAGCGCTTCGTACCCGCCCCGGAGCCTGCGGGCGACGAGGACCTGCGCGGACTCGTCCTGCTCGACCTGCCGGACCACGACTCGGCAGCGGCCGGCCACCGCGCCCAGGTGGACCGGGTACTGAAGGCGGTCGACGCCGTCATCTGGGTCGTGGACCCGGAGAAGTACGCGGACGCGGTGCTGCACGAGCGGTATCTGCGCCCCTTGGCGGGCTACGCCGAGGTGACCTTCGTGGTGCTCAATCAGGTGGACCGGCTGCCCGGTGACGCCGCTGACCAGGTGGTCGACGATCTGCGACGGCTGCTCGACGAGGACGGGCTGGCGCTCAGCGAACACGACGAGCCGGGCGCCACGGTACTCGCGCTGTCCGCGGCCACCGGGGAGGGCGTGGGTGAACTGCGGGACGCCCTCCGGCAGTTCGTCGCGGAGCAGGGGGCGGCGGGGCGCCGCCTGGCCGCGGACGTGGATGCCGCGGCGGAGCGCCTGCAGCCCGTATACGTGGCGGAGGGGCACGCCGGGCTGACCGAAGGGGCGCGGGAGGACTTCGAGGAGCGGCTCGCCGAGGCCGTGGGCGCCACGGCTGCCGGGCGCGCGGCCGAACGCGACTGGCTGCGCCATGCGGAACGTGCCTGCGCCACCCCGTGGGTACGGCTGCGGAGTTCGAGGCAGGGCGCGTCGCCCGGGCAGACCTCGCAGACCCTGCCCGGACGGACCTTGCCCGGGCAGGCATCGCGCGCCGTGACCGAGCAGGCGGTGCGGGCCGTGGCCGGCGAGGCGGCGCGAGGACTGCCCGTGCCGTGGGCGCAGGCCGTGCGCGAGGCGGCGGACAAAGGGGCGCAGGGGCTGCCGGAGGCACTGGACCGGGCGGCGGACACGGCCGACAGGGCGCTGCGGGCCGGGCCGCCGGCGAAACCGCGGTGGTGGACCGTGGCAGCGGCGGGTCAGGGCCTGCTGGTCGGGCTGCAGGCGCTGGGTGTGCTGTGGATGGTGGGCCTGTTCTGCGGGGTGGCGTGGGCAGCCAGGGGGCCGGGCTGGCTTCCGGCGCTCGTGCTGATCACGGCCGGTACGGTCGGCGGGCCCGCGCTGTCCTGGCTGTGCGGCGTGGCGGCGCGCGGCCCGGCGCGACGGTACGGGCAGGACGCCGAACGGGAGTTGCGGGCCGCGGCGGCCGGCTGCGGCCGGGCCCGGGTGCTGGAGCCGGTCGCGGCGGAGCTGCTGCGGTACCGGGAGGTGCGTGAGCAGTACGCGGTGGCAGCGGGGGTGTGAGCGGGGGCCGCGAGAGCGCGCGGGAACACGAAATCGCGGGTCACGAGAGCGCGGGCCGCGAGCGGATCACTCGTACGGGTGGCCGACTTTTCCCCGTTCCTTCCTTCTCCGGCGGTTGTCCCGGCGGTTGTCCACAGCCCCCGACGAGCTTTTGCGAACTCGTGCAGCATGAGTTCCAGGCGCGGTCGAGGGTGGGATCGACGACCGAGCCGGCGGAGACCAGGAAGAGCAGAAACGGGGGAGATGACGATGACCGACACGATGGTGACGCTGACGGGGAACGCGGCGACGGCGGTGGAGCACCGCTATACCAAGGACGGCGCGGCAGCGGCGAGGTTCCGGATGGCCTGCACGCCACGCCGCTTCGACAGGGAGCAGGGCCGCTGGACGGACGGCGTCACGAGTTTCTACACCGTGCGGGCGTGGCGCACGCTCGCGGACAATCTCGCCGCCTCGGTGGCGGTGGGCGAACCACTGGTCGTACGGGGCCGGTTGACCGTGCGCGAGGGGGAGCACCCGCCGGAGCGGGGCGGCGGCCGGTGGTTCGCGGCCGAGGTCGACGCCGTGACGATCGGGCACGACCTGACCCGCGGGACCGCCGCCTTCCGCCGCGCCGCACGGGCCCGTACGGAGGCGCTGTCGCAGCCCGGCCAGTCGCAGTCCGATCAGTCGCAGTCCGGCCCGCCGCCGTTCGGCGCGGCACAGTCCGGCTCGGTGCAGTCGGCCTCGGACGACGTGGCAGCCACCGCGTCCCTGTGGACGACTGCTCCGCCGGATAAGGGTGTTGAGACACGCGACGATGCCGGTCCGCTCGCAGCCGAACGGGCTGACACTTCCAACGGAACCAACGCAACTAGCAAAGCCGACGCGGAAAATGGCGATTTCACGAGTGGAACTCGGCACTCCGGCGCCGAAGGTGGCGATTCGGCATCCGCGATTGCCGTCCACACGAACGGAATTGGTGATTCCAGGACCGGAAGTGATTCGCCGGAGAAGGTGCCAGTGTCCTGAATTGCCCCCGGGGATTTGTCGATAATCCCAGGTCAGCGGGGCTTCCTTCGGTAACGATTGCGATTCGGATCGCTTGTCCGACGGTTGAGACCGGGGACGCTGTTGCGCTCGCTCTCTAGGATCCACGAGTACTCACGGGGGCCGATCATCACGAGTACTCACGGGGACTGATCGTTCCGTTCGGCGACCGTTCCGTTCGGCTGTTGAGTTCTTGCGTTCTTTCCGGCGGGGCCACCTCCCAATGACCTGCCCCGCCCAGAGGGGAATTTCATGATTTCTGTGAAGAGGCGCGGTGCGGCCCGCCTTGCCGCCGCGGTCCTGGCCTCCGGCCTGGTCGCGGCGGGTGCGATAGCCACCGCGGGGCCTGCCGCCGCGGACGACGCGCCCCCCGGGCACAGCGGAGTGACCGCCACGCTCGGTGGTCTGACGACGTACGACCAGGCCGTCATCCACGACCACGGCCGGGACCAGAAGCTCGGTGCCGGGCTCTTCGAGATGGCTGTCGACGGGGGCGGCTCGCTCCAGACGTACTGCATCGACATCCACAACCCGACGCAGGACCAGGCCAAGTACCAGGAAGTGCCCTGGAGCCAGTCCTCGCTGCACGACAACACGGACGCCGGCAAGATCCGCTGGATCCTGCAGAACTCCTACCCGCAGGTGAACGACCTGGCCGCGCTCGCGGGCAAGGCCGGCTCCGGGACGCTCACGGAGAAGACCGCGGCGGCCGGTACGCAGGTCGCGATCTGGCGCTTCTCCGACCACGCCGACGTCGACGCGGCCGACCCCGCGGCGGAGAAGCTGGCGGACTACCTCCAGAAGAGCGCGCAGGACCTCGCGGAGCCGACGGCGTCCCTGACGCTCGACCCGCCCGCGGTCTCCGGCAAGTCCGGCAGCCGCATCGGCCCGGTCACGGTGCACACCAACGCCCAGAGCGCGACGGTCACCCCGGCGGCGGACGCCCCGTCCGGCGTCTCGATCGTCGACAAGGACGGCAAGGCGGTCGCCAAGGACGGCAAGCCGCTCGGCACGGTGTCCAACGGCTCGCAGCTCTTCTTCGACGTGCCGGCCGGTGCGGAGGACGGTGCCACCTCGATGACCGTCCAGGCCGCGACGAAGGTGCCGGTCGGCCGGGCCTTCACCGGTGTCGGTGATCACGCCAAGAGCCAGACGCAGATCCTCGCGGGCTCCAGCGAGTCCACGGTCTCCGCGGTGGCCGGCGCTTCCTGGGCGAAGCAGGGCGCGGTTCCGGCGGTCACCGCCGAGAAGAACTGCGCCAAGGGTGGCGTCGACATCACCGTCAGCAACAAGGGTGACGAGGTGTTCGGCTTCCAGCTGTCAGGCAAGGACCACGAGGTCGCGCCGGGCAAGTCCGAGACGGTGACCGTGCCGGTCGGCGAGGACCAGTCGTACGAGATCACGGTGAAGGGCGCGGGCGGCTTCTCGAAGACGTTCTCCGGCGTCCTGGACTGCAAGACCGCCGGCAGCGGTGGCGACAGCAGCCCGTCCCCGGCTCCGTCCGCGCACCCGAGCCCGGCCTCGGCCGGTGGTACGGGCGGCGACTCGGCGGGTGACCTGGCCGAGACCGGTTCCAGCAGCGCCACGCCGATGATCGCGGGCGTCGCGGTCGTGCTGGTCGTGATCGGCGGTGCGGCGGTGTTCTTCGTCCGCAAGAAGAAGACGGTGTGACGCAGTGCGTCAGTGAGCCGGTGAGTGCCGGTAAGCAATGCCGGTGTGACCCAGTAGGTACGGCGGGAGCGAGCAGTACCCGCGGTACGAACAGTAAGAAGCAGTAAGAAGCAGTAAGCAGCAGACCGGCGGCCCCGGAGCGCGCTCAGCGCCCCGGGGCCGTCGACGTCCGCCACCCCGGCCACCCCGGCGGCCTCAGCGGCCCCGCGCTCCGGCCGCCCCGGCGGCCCCGCGTCCCGCCATTTCAGCCCGCGCCAGGTGTCCACTCCCCGTGCACCCGGCCTCACTCCGAGTCGCTCTCGCGAGCTACCCGTTTCCTTCTGGGGACGGGCGTACGGCAAGATGGGTAGTACTGCCCACTTCCAGATCCAGACTGCCGGACGGTTTCTCTTGGCTGAGTTCATTTACACCATGCGCAAGGCGCGCAAGGCGCACGGCGACAAGGTGATCCTCGACGACGTCACCCTGAACTTCCTGCCGGGGGCGAAGATCGGTGTCGTGGGCCCCAACGGTGCCGGTAAGTCCACGGTGCTGAAGATCATGGCGGGCCTGGAGCAGCCGTCGAACGGCGACGCGTTCCTGTCGCCCGGTTACAGCGTCGGCATGCTGCTGCAGGAGCCGCCGCTGGACGAGTCCAAGACGGTCCTGGAGAACGTCCAGGACGGCGCCCGCGAGATCATCGACAAGCTCAAGCGCTTCAACGAGGTCGCCGAGCTCATGGCGACCGACTACTCCGACGCGCTGATGGAGGAGATGGGCAAGCTCCAGGAGGACCTCGACCACGCCAACGCGTGGGACCTGGACACGCAGCTCGAGCAGGCCATGGACGCGCTGGGCTGCCCGCCCGGCGACTGGGGCGTCACCAAGCTCTCCGGTGGTGAGAAGCGCCGCGTCGCGCTCTGCAAGCTCCTCCTCGAGGCCCCCGACCTGCTGCTCCTCGACGAGCCCACCAACCACCTGGACGCCGAGTCCGTGCAGTGGCTGGAGCAGCACCTCGCCAAGTACGCCGGCACCGTCGTCGCCGTCACCCACGACCGGTACTTCCTCGACAACGTGGCCGAGTGGATCCTGGAGCTGGACCGCGGCCGTGCGCACCCGTACGAGGGCAACTACTCCACCTACCTGGACAAGAAGGCCACGCGCCTGAAGGTCGAGGGGCAGAAGGACGCCAAGCGTGCGAAGCGTCTGAAGGAAGAGCTGGACTGGGTGCGGTCCAACGCCAAGGGCCGGCAGGCCAAGTCCAAGGCGCGTCTGACCCGGTACGAGGAGATGGCGGCCGAGGCCGAGAAGACCCGGAAGCTGGACTTCGAGGAGATCCAGATCCCGCCGGGCCCGCGCCTGGGCAACGTCGTCGTGGAGGTCGAGAACCTCAGCAAGGCGTTCGGCGACAAGGTCCTCATCGACGACCTCTCGTTCAGCCTGCCCCGTAACGGCATCGTGGGTGTCATCGGCCCGAACGGCGCCGGTAAGACCACGCTGTTCAAGATGATCCAGGGCCTGGAGTCCGCGGACTCCGGTTCGATCAAGGTCGGCGACACGGTCAAGATCTCGTACGTGGACCAGAACCGCGCCAACATCGACCCCAAGAAGACCCTGTGGGCCGTGGTGTCGGACGAGCTGGACTACATCAACGTGGGCCAGGTCGAGATGCCGTCCCGCGCGTACGTCTCCGCGTTCGGCTTCAAGGGCCCGGACCAGCAGAAGCCGGCCGGCGTGCTGTCCGGTGGTGAGCGGAACCGCCTCAACCTGGCGCTCACGCTCAAGCAGGGCGGCAACCTGCTCCTCCTCGACGAGCCGACCAACGACCTCGACGTCGAGACCCTGTCCTCGCTGGAGAACGCGCTGCTGGAGTTCCCGGGCTGCGCCGTGGTCGTCTCCCACGACCGCTGGTTCCTGGACCGCGTCGCCACGCACATCCTGGCGTACGAGGGCGAGTCCAAGTGGTTCTGGTTCGAGGGCAACTTCGAGTCGTACGAGAAGAACAAGATCGAGCGGCTCGGTCCGGACGCCGCCCGTCCGCACCGCGCCACCTACAAGAAGCTGACCCGAGGCTGAGGCTGATCGCGTGCGACACGTCTACTCCTGCCCGCTGCGCTGGGCGGACATGGATGCGTTCGGCCACGTCAACAACGTGGTCTTCCTGCGCTACCTCGAAGAGGCGCGGATCGACTTCATGTTCCGGCTGGCGCCGGGGGACGGCAGCCCGTCGTTCTCCGGCGGGTCCGTCGTGGCCCGCCACGAGATCGACTACGTCCGCCCGCTGGTCCACCGGCACGCGCCGGTGACCATCGAGTCCTGGGTGACCCGCATCACCGCGGCGTCCCTGACGATCGCGTACGAGATCAAGGACGAGGACACCCTGTACGTGCGCGCCTCGACCGTCGTGGTGCCCTACGACCTCGAAGCGGGCCGTCCTCGGCGGATCTCCGCCGAGGAGAAGGCGTTCCTGCAGGAGTACATGGACGAAGCTGACGACGCCGGCAGCGCGGGCAAGCAGTCGGAGGCCGTCGCCGCATGACGGTCCTGCGCCTCGCCGACGACGGGGAGGCGGCGGACCTCGCCGCCTTCCTGTCCCGGCTGCTGCATTACGACCGTGCGGCGGCGGTGCGCCTCCAGGCGGCCCCCGCCGGCGGTGCCGGGGACGGCGGCGTGCTCGCCGTCTTCGGCCGGCCGCCGTCCTTCGAGGTACTGGCCATCCGTACGGCGCGCCTCGCCGAGCCGGTACGGCTGGACGCGACCGTCTCGGCAGGCGAACTGCTCGACGGCATCGACGAGGCGGCCGGCACGCTCACCGTCCCCGCCGAGGTCACCGGCCCGCCCTGGGCCGGGGTGCTGCCGCCGCAGGGCGGCTGGCGGCGGGTGCCGGGGCTGCCCGCGCCCGACGCGCTGGGCCGGATGCTCGCGGTCTCGGTCGCCGAGTTCCGGGCCCGTGACGGGGCGCTGCCGCCCGAGCAGCGGACCCGGGCGGAGCGGGACCGGATCGGCCGCGAGATCTGGTCGCGTACGGTCGGCGACACGCACCTCCCGCTGCGCGCCGTGCACGCCGCGCAGTCCCTGGGCTTCCTGCGCCCGGTACGCACACCGGTCGGTGCCGCGGGCACCGGCCCGCTCCCCGAGCCGTACACCTTGCTCGAGGCGGGCGGCTGGCTCCGGCTGCGTACGCCGCTCGGCTCGGTCGCCGTCCGTACGGGCGGGCTCCAGGGCCTGTCGGTCACGCCCGCCTGACGAGCACCTGCATGGCATGAAAAGAGGCCGGGCCGCCCCCTGGGGGCGGCCCGGCCTCTGTCACATCGTGCGTGCTCAGCCCTCGCTGTTGACCATCGAAGCGGCCGCATACGTCAGGTAGTTCCACAGCTGCGTCTCGTGTTCGGGCGCCAGCTCCAGGGAGTCCACGGCGTCCCGCATGTGCCGCAGCCAGGCGTCGTGCGCCGCGCGGTCGACCGTGAAGGGCATGTGCCGCATCCGGAGCCGGGGGTGGCCGCGGCTGTCGCTGTACGTCCGGGGACCGCCCCAGTACTGCATGAGGAACAGCGCGAGGCGCTCCTCGGCCGGGCCGAGGTCCTCCTCCGGGTACATGGGCCGCAGCAGCGGGTCCTCCGCGACGCCCTGGTAGAAGCGGTGCACCAGACGCCGGAAGGTCTCCTCGCCACCGACCTGCTCGTAGAAGGTCTGCTCCTGAAGCGTGCCGCGCGGAATCTCGTTCACCCTTCCATGGTCTCAGACGTACCGGCCGAGTACGGGAGACGTAGGACCGGAAAGCCGGTAACGGCAGCACGGGCGGGTGCGTAGCACAGTGGAGGTATGAGCGGGAGCGGTACGGAGCCAAGGAGCGATCCGTACGCCGTCGAGGCCGCGGCGGCCCGGGCCGGGCTGGTGCGGCTGATCACCATGGGCGGCGGGCTGACGGATACGCGCTGGCGGGCGGCGTTCGCCGAGGTCCCCCGGCATCTCTTCGTGCCGGTGTACTACGTGGGCGTGGCCGGCGGGTACGAGCGGCGTGCGGCGGACCACCCCGATCCGGAGCGCCGGGATGAGTGGCTGCGCGGGGCGTACGCCGACAGCGCACTGGCCACGTACGTGCGCCACGGGGAGCTGGTCTCCTCCAGCAGCCAGCCGTCGCTGATGGCGGAGATGCTGGCCGCGCTGCGCGTCGAGGACGGCGACGAGGTACTGGAGATCGGCGCGGGCACGGGCTACAACGCGGCGCTGCTCGCGCACCGGCTCGGGGACGAGCGGGTCACCACGGTCGATCTGGACGAGGAGATCACCGGGCCGGCGCGGGAGCACCTGGCGGCGGCCGGGTACCGGCCCCTGGTGGTCACCGGGGACGGCGCGCTGGGCTGCCCGGAGCGGGCGCCGTTCGACCGGATCATGGCGACCTGCCAGTTGCCGTCCGTACCCCCGGCGTGGGTGGCGCAGTGCAGGACCGGCGGGCTGATCCTCACGCCGCTGGCCACGGGGCTGGTGCTGCTGCGGGTGACGGGTGAGGGGCGCGCGGAGGGACGGTTCCTGTCCACCCCGGCGTACTTCGTACGGCTGCGCAGCGCGGCCCCCGAGGGCGAATCCGATACCGAAGCCGGTCCCGCGTCTGAGGAGCGCGCCGAAGTGTGGGCCGCCACCGCGGAGCTGCCGCGCGAGGCGCTGCGCGACGAGCGGTTCCACTTCCTGCGCACGCTGAGCGCCGGGACGCTGGACCCGCGCGGCGCCTACGAGCTGTGGCGTGCCAAGCGCCGGCCGCACCGCTCGCGGTTCGGCGTGACGGTGGACGGGGACCGCCAGTGGGCGTGGCTGGACGCCCCCGACGGCCCCCACAGGTGGCCGCTGCCGGCCCGGGACTGACCCCGGGGCCGCAACGCTCAGCCCCGGCGGACCGTGATCGTCGTCCAGGCGCCGACGTGGACGCGGTCGCCTTCCTGGAGCGGGACCGGGACGTACGGCTGGATCGGGTCCTCGCCGCCGTTGACGGTCGTGCCGTTGGTGGAGTTCTGGTCCACCACCGCCCAGCCGCCGCCCGGCTGCTGCACCAGCATCGCGTGCTGGTGCGAGACGCCAGGGTCCTCCGGCGGGCGCGCCAGGTCGATGTCCGGCGACTCGCCCGTGCTGTGCCGGCGGCGGCCGATCGTGACCTGCTGCCCGTCGAGCGGGAGCTGCTGCTCGGGGGAGTAGGCGGGGAGGTTCAGGCCGGCCGCCTCGGGGCCGCTGCGGCCCATCATCGCCATGAAGTACTCACGGTCCGGAGCGATCACCGCGACCCAGCCGGCACCGGCCGGCGCGTGACCCGGAGCCTCGCCGCCCGGGGCCCACGGCTGCTCGCCGGTCTGCCCGTGCTGCGGCTGCTGCCCCTGCTGCGGGAACGGGGGCTGCGGCTGCTGCTCGTACTGGCCGGACTGCTGCTCGTACTGGCCGGGCGGCGCCGGGGGAGCGGACTGCTCGTACGGCGGGGGCGGTCCGGGCTGCTCGAAGGGACCCTGCGGCCCGGGGCCCTGCGGTCCGGGGCCCTGCGGTCCGGGGCCCTGCGGTCCGGGCGGCGCGTACGGGCCCTGCCCCTGCTGACCGGGCGGGACCGGCTGGCCGGGCGGGAACTGCTGACCGGGAGGGGCTGGCTGCGGGGGTGCCTGCTGGCCGCCGGGCGGCGGCAGCAGCCAGTCGTCGCCGCCCTGGGAGGGTGCCGGCTGCTGCGGGGGCTGCTGCTGCGGCGGACCCGGGTGGCCGTAGGGCGGGGGCGGGCCGCCGGGGTCGCCGAACGGCTGCTGCCCGGGGCCCAGCGGCTCGGCGGGGCGGTTCATCTGCGAGGGCCGCGAGCTCTGGTACTCGTACTGGTCCGGCGGGCCGGACTGGGGCGGGAAGCCGGGCGGCTGCGCGGACTGCGGCGCGGGCGCCCCGTACGACGCGGAGGTCGAGGAGTGCGTCAGGAAGTTGTACCGGCACCCCTCGCAGAACGGCGCCATGGCCTCGCGCGGCGTGCCGCACTGCGGGCACAGCTCGGACTGGCCGGTGTCGGGCCCGGGGGCATGCCCCGCGCCGGGCGGCGGGGACGGCGGCGGGAAGCCGTAGCCGCCCTGCTGCGGGGGCTGCTCGGCCGGGGCGCCGGGGAAGCCGGGGGGCGGGGGAGGCGGAGGAGCGACAGTGCCCGCCATGCGGTGGCCGCACACCTCGCACCAGTCTTCGGCCACTGACTGGTGGCCGTTCGGGCAGGTCGGCATGTCGGTATGTCCCCCTCCGTACCGTCTTCCAACGGTTTTACGTCTAGCTCGTCACTCGTTTGTCACTTTTTGACGCGAACTGTCTTGGTAGAGCGCGTTTCGAGCGTCATCTCGTCCGCTTCCGCGACCTTCGCCTTCAGCCGCACAGTACCGGTCACCGCGTCCACGACGTCCACCACCTTCGCAAGCAGTTTCGCAGTGTCCTCGTTCCCGGAGGCGCTCGCCAGTTGCACGGCCCGGCCCAGCCGGGCGGTCGCGCCGTCGACATCTCCGGACTTACGGGCATCCAGTCCCGACTGGATGGCCCGGGCCAGTTCCGCCTGTCCCGTGTAGTGCGCCACCTGTGGGTTGATCTGCGTCGATGCGGCCATGTCGGTCGTCCACACGGCCCGTACCAGGCCCTGCGCGAGCGTCCGGGGCGCGCCGCCACCGGGCGCAGGGAGCACCAGTGCCACCCGCGCGGCCAGCATCTCCTGGCCGACGCCGGCGTCCGGGACCCGTACGCACACGTGGTAGTCGCGGGACTCGTCGCCCCACGAGCCGGTCGGGTAGTCACCGGCCCGCGGCCCGGCCTCGGTGCGGCGGCCGGTGAGGTCCTCGACCGTCGGCGCGACCTGCTTCACGAACTGGATCTCGGCGCCCTGTGGCGTCCACACCCGCAGGGCCACGTCCGCGACCTCCTTGCCCATCGCGGTCTCCATCATCCGCGTGAAGTCCGCGGTCAGCCCGGCCGGATCGGCGACGATGTCGGCGCTGCCCAGCAGGGCCGAGGCGATGCCGGTGACCTCCTTGACCTCCCAGTCCGTGCCCACCCCGCGCGCGTCGCAGGTGAACCGCCCGGCACAGGCGTCCAGGGTGGCCCGCAGGTCCTCGGGCGACTCGTGTTCGTTGCGGCCGTCGGTGAGCAGGATGCCGTGCCGGATGGCCACGTCGGCGGAGTACAGCAGCCGGTCGGCCAGCCGCAGCCACGTGCCGATCGCCGTGCCGCCGCCCGACTTCAGCCGCCGCAGCGCCTCTTTGGCCTGGCCGCGGGTGGTGGGTGACGCCTGCGCGAGGCGGCCGCCGCCCGGGTAGACCTCGGCGGCCTGATGGGTCCCGGCGATCACCGCGAAGGCCACCCCGTCGCGCAGCGTGTCGATCGCCGCCGCGGTGGCGTCGCGGGCGTTGCGCATCTTGGTCGGCGGGTACTCCATCGAGCCGGAGGAGTCGACCATGATGACCACGGCGGCGTCCGGGGCGCCGCCCGGCGCGGGCTGCCCGGCGGCGTCGGCGAGCGGCCGGCCGCCGGAGGTGCCGCCGCCGGTGGCGGTGACCGTGGCGATGGCGTTCACCTCGCGCCCGCCCTCGGGGAGGTACTCGTTCTGGTACACCTCCACGGAGAACTGCGGGACCGTGGACTTCGAGAAGTTGGCCATCTCTTCCGCTCCTTGACGCTCCGTCGTGCTCGTCGGCATGCGGGCGGGCGGAAGTACCCCAGGCCGTCCCCCCGTCGGCACCTCCCCAGGTGCCGGACCGTTCTCCTGCGCCGATTGCGCAGACTGCGTTACGCGTTGCTGTGGTGACTCACGCCGATACTGCCCCGGCCACGGGGACCGGGAACGGCACCACGGCCACTGTTACGTTGTCGTGGCCCCCGCTGTCCAGAGCGTGGCGAACGAGGGTACGGGCGCTGTGCAGCGGGCGTTCACCCGCGTCCGGGGGCAGCAGCGCCGCCAGTTCGGCCGCCGCCTCGGTGTAGTTCCACAGACCGTCGGTGCACACCACGACCACACCCGGGCGGTCCGGCCGGAACGCGGCGGTGTGCGGCTGCAGTTCGTAGGCGTCGGCGCCCAGCCAGCCGGTGATGGCGTGGGCCCGTTCGTCGGAGTACGCCTCGGCCTCCGACATCAGGTTGTTCGCCACCATCTGTGCGGCCCAGGAGTCGTCCTCGGTGAGCCGGGCACCGGGCGCGGTGCGGTCGTCGGGGATCCAGTACGCGCGGCTGTCGCCGACCCAGCCGACGGTCAGCACCCCGGCGGCCGCGACGGCCGCGACGAGCGTGCAGGCCGGGGCGTTCTGCTGGCGGTACGGGTCGCGCGGGTGCTCGGGCTCCTCGGCGAGCGCGTCGACGGACTTGGCGGCGGCCAGGATCGCGTCGTGCATGGCCTGCTGCGGGTGCGCCTCCCGGGGCAGGGCCGCCAGCAGCGACTCGGCGGCCGTCTCGGCGGCGGCCTGCGACGCCTCGTCGGGCCGGGTCGCGGAGGAGACGCCGTCGCAGACCACGGCGAGCACCGCGGGGGAGCCGTCGGAGAGCGCGGTGTGGGCGACGGTGAAGAAGTCCTCGTTGCGGTGGTGGCGGTGGCCGCGGTCGCTGACGGCGGCGACCCGCTCCAGCTCGCGCTCGAAGTGGTCGCGCTCGCGGGGCTGGGCGTGGCCGCAGTGCTCGCAGTAGCCGTCCTGGTCGACGGTGCCGGTCCGGCAGGCCACGCACGTCTTGGCGGCGAAGGACTCACGGGGGTCGGCCGGGCCGTCCGCCCTCGCTGTCGCGCCGTCCGGACCGTCCGCGACCGGCGCCGCGCCGTCCGAGCCGTCAGCCACCGGCGCCGGGCTGTCGGCGCCGGCTTCGCCGCCAGAGCCGCGAGAGCTGTCCGAGCCGTCCGGGAGCCGGCTCTCGGGAGCGGGCGGCGGGGCCGCCCCGAAGGCCCCGGCCGCTCCGTACGCTCCGGCCGCCGTGCCGTCCGGCACCGCCGCGGAGACATCCGCGCCGCACACACCGCAGAAGTTGTCCCCCGGCTCCAGCGGCTCGGTGCATCCCGGGCACCGGGAAGGACCTGTCACTGCCATCTCACACCCACGTCCTGGGGCGGAAGCGGTTGGCCCGCTCCACCAGTTCGATCCTCTCATCACCGCGCTGAGCCAGCCTGGCGAGCAGCCGGCAGGACCGCTCCAGGCCGAAGCGCAGCCCGCGCTCGTCCACCTCGCAGCCGAGCAGCACGGGGACGGCCCCGGGCGTCGGCCGTTCCCCGGCGCGCCCGGACAGTACCCAGTCCAGCGCGCAGCCCAGTACCTCCGTCGTCAGTGTCTCGCGGCGCTGCGCGTCCAGCCCGAAGTCCGCCAGCCGCTCGATCTGCCGGGCCGCGGCCTGCAGGTCGGGCAGCAGCGGGTCGCTCGCCGGGCGCTGCCGGAGCCGGGCCCGTACCGCGGCGATGCGGGCCGCGGTGAAGTGGATCGAGGACTCCGGTACGGCCTCCAGGGCACGCACCGCGCCGCTGCGGTCACCGGCCGCGAGCCGCACCCGGGCCAGCCCGAACGCCGCGCTCACATAGCTGTGGTCGGTGGTCCACACCAGGTGGTAGTACTCGGCGGCGTTGTCGAGCTGCCCCAGTACCTCGGCGCAGACGCCCAGCGCCAGCTTGGGCGCGGGTTCCCCGGGGAACGCGTCGTACACCGCGTCGAAGGACAGCGCGGCGGTCTCCTTGTCGCCGGTGGCCAGGGCCACCAGGCCGCGGTACCAGACCACCCGCCAGTCCGTCGCCCAGTCGGCCAGCGGATCGGTCTCGACCTCCCGCAGCACCCGCTGTGCCAGTGACCCGTCGGCCATCTCCAGCCGGGCCCGCAGGTCGCGCAGGCGCAGCTCCAGGGAGTCGGCGGGCGCCGAGCGCAGCGCGACGACCAGTTCGACGGGGGCCGCGGCCAGCAGACCGGCCAGGAAACCCGCGTTCGGGTCGCCCGGGTCCACCCGCGGCACGGGCAGCGCGAGCACGGCGGCCGCGGTGTCCACGGGGCGCAGCACGGGGCCCGGGCTGCCGTATCCGGGAAGCGGGGAGATCTCGTACGACACCTGCGCCGGGACCGACGGCGTGGCCGGTGCGGCGCCCACCAGGCCCGCTGCCGGCGCCGTGCCCGGCAGCGCGGGCGGGGCCGCCTTCCTGCCGCGGCGGCCGCGCGGCAGGTCCACCCGTCCGCCCAGCAGCGAGGTGTCCCCGTCCACCGCCGGCATCAATTCGGTGTCGACCACTCGAAGTTCGGGCCCGAAAAGCTGCGACAGGGCGGGCCGCTGCTCGCCGGTCTGCAGCGCCACGACCTCGCGCAGCACGCCGGTGAGCTGCTCGGCCATCTCCTCGGCGGAGGAGAACCGGCGTGCCGGGTCGGGGTCGGTGGCCCGGACGAGCAGCCGGTAGAAGGACTCGTACCGGCGGAACACCTCGATGTGCTCGGGGTCCGGCAGCGAGTCCGCGAAAACGTTCGTGTAGCCCTGGAAGTCGAAGGTGAGGACGGCGAGGGTGCGCGCGACCGTGTACAGGTCGGAGGCGACGGACGGGCCGACCTCGGCGACCTCCGGCGCCTGGTACCCGACCGTGCCGTAGATCGCGCTCTCGTGGTCGTCCATCCTGCGGACCGCGCCCATGTCGATCAGCTTGAGCTGGTCGTTCTGCTGGATGGCGTTGTCGACCTTGAAGTCGCAGTAGAGCAGGTTGCGGCTGTGCAGATGGCCGAGGGCCTCCAGCGCCTCGATGCCGTACGCGCACGCCTGCTCGACCGGGAGCGGGTCGCGCCGTCCTTGCGGCGTGCGCCGCTCGTTGGCGATCTCCTTGAGGGACTTGCCGCCGACGTACTCCATGACGATGTAGCCGTCGAGGCTGCCGGTCGCCTGGTCGAGGTGCTCGACGAAGTTGTAGATGCGGACGATGTTGGAGTGCTCGATCTCGGCGAGGAAGCGGCGCTCGGAGACCGCGACCGCGAGCGCCTCCTCGTCGCCGGTGTCCAGCAGGCCCTTGAGCACCACCCACCGGTCGGAGACCGCGCGGTCCACCGCGAGGTAGATCCAGCCCAGCCCGCCGTGCGCGAGACACCCCGCGACCTCGTACTGGCCGTGCACGACGTCACCGGCCCGCAGCTTCGGCACAAAGCTGTACGGGTGGCCGCACTTGGTGCAGAAACCTTCCGTACGCCCCGGCCGCCCGCTGCGCGCCCGGCCCACCGGCGCCCCGCAGTCGCTGCGGCTGCAGAACCGCTTGCGCTCGGGGACCTCCGGGTTCTCCAGCACGACCGAGCGCGGATCGGGCCGCGGCACGTCCGGGACCGCCACCAGCCCGGCCCCCAGCCGCCCGCGCCCCGGACCCGAGCTCGACCCGGAGCCCTGCCCCGAACTGCCGCTGCGCACGGACACCGAGCGGGTCGACGGGCCGGACAGGGAGCGCGAGAGACGCCCGGAGACCGAGCGCCGGGAGCCGGCGGAGCGGGAGGAGGACGACGTACGCGCGCTGCCGGAGTTCTGCGAGCCGCCGGACCCGGAGGCGGCGCGGCCGGCGCCCGCGACGCCGGTCGGCGGCGAGGCCACCATGCCGGTCTCCGAGACGACCGGCGCCATGCCGCAGGTGTCGCAGTACAGTTCGCCGCCACCGACGTCCTCATAGCGGCCGCCGCACTCAGGCCGCTGGCAGGCGGCGTCCTTCTCACCCGTCATGACTCCCCCTCGCGGTCCGGCTGCCCGGCCGCCAGGGCCTCGGCCGCCGCCTGCTGGTAGCGCAGGACGGCGTGTTCGGCGGCGCGCAGGTCGCAGGGCGCGCTCCACAGCATCCGGCGGGCGATGTCGTACCGCTCGATCAGCAGCGGGTCCTCGGCCAGGCCGTGCCGCGCCGTCTTCGCCTTGTACGCGTCGAGCCGACCGCGCAGCTCGGCGCGGACGGCCAGCGGCGCGGTCACCGCGGTCAGCGACTCGCGGGCGCGCAGCAGCTCGTCCTCGGCGCGCTCCTCCAGGCTCTCCAGCAGCGGCGACAGCAGATGCCACTGGGCGCGTCTGCGGTACTCGGCGGCGGTGGCGAGCTGCTCGTGCAGGGCGGCCGACGGGCCCGAGACGGCCGGTACTTCGGACGCGGCGATCTTCGCCAGCACCTCGCCGCGCGCCTCCCGCGCCTCGGTGAGCGTGCGGTCAGCGCGCGAGAGCAGGTCGCGCACGAGCATCAGCCGCCGCTCGGCGTCCTGCCGCACCGCGAGGACCGCCTCGATCTCGCGCCGGACGTCCTCCAGGGCGCGGGCCGCGCGGTCGTACCGCTCGGTGTCCGGGCGGCCGCCGCCGGGCGCGGCGCTGGCGTCGGCGGCGGGCACCCAGAAGGCGAGCGGGTCGGTGAGCACCTCGGCGCGCAGCCGGGTCAGCTCGTCGGTGATCTGCTCTAGGTCGTCACCGGAGGGGTGCTCGCCGGGGCGGACGCCGACGGAGTGCGCGAGGGAGCGGGTGCGCCGCAGCTCGGCGGCGAGCAGGTCGATCCGGGCGGGCAGCGCGGTCCATACGGAGTCGGCGCTGACGATGACGTCCAGGGCGTGCGCGTACAGCCCGTTCATCCGGTCGACCAGCGCCTCCAGGCTGAGCTGTTCGCTGAGCTTGGTGAGGCTGCCGACGGCCGCGCCGCCGGAGACCGTGACGCCGTTGCCGCGCAGCATGTCGGTGAGGGTGGCCAGGTCCTCCTGGGAGAGCCAGCGGCGGCGGGCGCGCAGCTCACGGGCGGCCTCCAGCGCCGCGCTGTACGCCTCGAAGTGCGCCCAGAGCACCGTGATCCGCTGCTCGGCGGTGGCCCAGCGGTCCTTGGTGACGCCGGTCAGCTCGGCGCCCTCCAGGAGGCGGCGTCCTGCGTGGTCCTGCAGCGCGAGCAGCGAGGTCTCGATCGCTTCGTGCTCGGCGCCGAGCCTCGCGAGGGCGCGGTCCACCTCGTCGCGGCTCATGGCCGGGGCGGGTCCAGGGACCCCCATCGATCACCTCTCCAGAGTGCGTGCGGTGCGCTGCGGGCGGCCGGGCGTCCGGCCGGGCCTTTCAGTCGCTGTACTGGGGCGCCGGCGGCCCGGAGACGCCCGGCAGGTCGGCCTTGAGCCACTTGTCGTACGCGGTCGTCCAGGGGCTGTCGGCGCCGCCCGCGCGGTAGTCCTCCAGCACCTTGTTCACCCGCCGCACCAGGTCCTCGTCCTCCTTGTTCATGGCGACGCCGTACAGGTCCGTGCTGAACGGCTCGCCCTTGAGCTCCACGGCCGGGTCCTGCGCGGCCTGGCCGGCGGCCAGCGCGCTGTCCGTCACGACGGCGTCGGCCTCGCCCAACTGGAGCCGCACCAGGCAGTCGAGCTGGTTCGGCACGGTCATGACCGTCGCGCCGTGACTCTCACCGTCCAGTTCCTGCTCGCCCGTTGATCCCTTCGCCGTGCAGATCTTCTTTCCCCGCAGCGAGTCGTCGAACGCGTCGATCGACGACCTCTTGGGCGCGAGCACCTGCTGGCCGGCCTTGAAGTAGGCCGTGGAGAAGGCGACGTCCTCCTTGCGCTCGCAGTTGATCGTCATCGTCCGCACGACCATGTCCACCTTGCGCTGCTTCACGGCGTCGATGCGCTGGTTGGTGGGGATGGCGCGGTACACGATGTCCGGGTCCGGCCCGAGGATGTCCTTGGCGATGGCCTTCGCCAGGTCGATGTCGAAGCCGATGAGGTTCCTGGGGTTGTCCGGGTCCCGGTAGCCCCAGCGGTAGCTGTTCTGGTCGACGCCCACGACCAGCCGGCCCGCCTTCTTGATCCGCTTCACCGCGTCGCCGTCGGCGGAGGAGGGCCGCAGGCTCTCCGCCGCGTTCGCCTCCGTGCAGCCCGCGGCGGCGGGCGCGGCCGACGCGGCGCGCGGCGGCGAGGGCAGCGGCGGGTCGTGCGGCACGGCGGGGCCGCTGCTGAGCACCGGCACCAGCACCGCGGCGGCCGCGGCCATCACGCCCATGCCGGCGGCCACCGGAGCCAGTGCTGACCCGAGGTCCGCCATTCGCGCGCGCATGCTCATCCCCGCCCTCGTCACCGGTACTCCGACAGCCTGCGGCCGATGCCCAGCACCGCGCCGGCCGCCGCCAGTACGACCAGCACCGCCGCCCCCACGGCGAGCCCGTCCAGCGCGTGCCGGCCGCCCCGCGCCGCGTCGTGGAACTCGGTCTGCTCGTGCTTGAGCGCCTGCTTCAGCGCCGCGTCCACCTTGTCGAAGGACTCCTTCGTGGGCCGGTCCTTCCCGATCACCTTCGCCAGCGCGCCTTCGTAGTCGCCCTGGTCGTTCTCCGCGCGCGCTTCGGTGTGCCGCGCGCGCCACTCCCGTACGTTCGCCAGCGCCTCCTGCACCGGCTCGCGGCCCTCCGCGTCGTCCGCCAGCGCCAGCGCCTCCGCCAGCTTGCCGCCCGCCCGGTCCTCGGCGCCCTCCCCGTCACCCGCCAGCGTCTTCATCCCGGCGGCGTACTCGACCTCGTAGAAGTCCCGCTGGTCCGCGGTCACCTTGCCGCCGCGCGCCACCAGCGTGAGGTTCTCGTCGCCGCGCGCCTGCAGCGTCGCGATCCGCGCCTCGTTGAGCACCCGCAGGGACTTCGCGCCG
This sequence comes from Streptomyces ochraceiscleroticus, assembly GCF_000720485.1. Lineage (GTDB taxonomy): Bacteria > Actinomycetota > Actinomycetes > Streptomycetales > Streptomycetaceae > Streptomyces > Streptomyces ochraceiscleroticus. The sequence continues at coordinate 23,751 of NZ_JOAX01000023.1, forward strand.
TGCTCGATGGAGTCGTCGAGCCCCGCGCGTGCGATGGCGTGCCCGCCCGCCATCCACAGGAGGACGCCCACGGAGGCGGTGGTGGCGATCAGCAGTCCCTGGTTGAACACCCGGTTCGTACGCCGGTAGTTGCGGCGCTGCGCCCAGCCGAGCGCGCCGGTCGCCAGCACGCCGGCGGCCAGCGCGACCCAGGGCCAGGCCCTGGCGTCCTCGTAGTCGGCGTCGAGCCGCGCGGTCTCGGCGTCGTAGAGCTGCCGCGCTGCGGGCAGGAGTTGGGTACGCATCTGATTGTTGGCGTACTGGAGGTACGCGCCGCCCACCGGCAGGCCCTGCCGGTTGTACATCCGCGCCGTCTCCACCAGACCCGTGTACCGCGGCAGGCCGTCGTTCAGCCGCTCGATCCGGTCCCGGGCCGTCTGCGAGCCCCGGGAGTTGGCGGAGGCGCGGACCAGCAGCCTGGCGGCGGTGGAGATGTCCTCCTTGTAGCGCCGACGGCTGGCCGCGCTCTCCCGGTCGCCGGCCAGGAAACCGCCGGCCGCCGTGGTGTCGGCGTCCGCCAGCGAGCGGTAGATGTCGGCCGCGTCCCGGCTCAGCGGCTGGCTGCTCCCCAGGACGTCGTCGGCGGCGGCCGACCGGTCCGCCACCTGCCAGGCCGTCATGGCGCCGAAGAGCACGACCAGCGCGGCCAGTACGGCACCGATGAAGCGCAGCCGGCCCGGCTCGGTGAGCATGGCGGCGCGCAGCCGTCGCAGCGCCTCGGTCCATACGGCGCGCTCGCCGGACGGCGGCGGCGGAGCGGACGGTTCCGGTGCGGCCGCGTCCGGTCCGGGGGCCGCTGCGGGCGCGGGTGGTGCCGCGCTGCCGGTCGGCGGATATGACACGGAACCTCCCCCTCGGTCGCTGGCCGTGCCCCGCGGCCCGCGCCGCGGGCAGGGGTGCACCGCCAGCAGTATGGCTGCAGGGACCGACAACCACACCGGTATTGCCTGGATCTTGTTCGTATTGCGATCTCGTTCGAGCCCCGTGGCCAGGCCCCACACCTCGCGCCCCCGTTGCCCCTCTTCACGCATTCGTACGGTGTTCGGTTCCGCGGCTTCACCGAAGGGGCAGCCGGGGGCCGGCCGGGCTGACTAGAGTTGCCTGACGTCAGGTGACCTGGGAAATGGAGCGGTACGGTGCGGACGATACGCAGGGTGTCGCTGGTGGAGACCGCGACCGACGAGATCCGGGAACAGATCCTCAAGGGGGTCTGGCCGGTGGGCAGCCGCATCCCGCCCGAGAGCGCCCTCTCCGAGACGCTGCAGGTCAGCCGGGCCTCCGTACGGGAGGCCATCCGCGCCCTCGTGCACTCCGGACTGCTGGAGACCCGGCAGGGCGACGGCACGTTCGTCCTCTCCGACGACGACAGCGCGGTGGCGCTCCGCCGCCGCCTGGAGCGCGCCGAGCTGACCCATGTCACGCAGGTCAGGCAGGGTCTGGACGTGATCGCGGCGCGGCAGGCGGCACGGCACCGCACGGACGCCCAGCTCGCCGCGATAGAGGCGGCGCTGGCCCGGCGCCGGGCGGCGCTCGCGGCCCACGAGGACGAGGCGTTCACCGCCGCCGACGCCGACTTCCACGTCCTGGTCGCCGAGGCCAGCGCCAATCCCGTACTGGCCGACATCTACCGCTCGCTGAGCACCGCCCTCCGTGCGGAGCTGCGCCGCGCCGCCTGCCTGGACACCGCGACGGCAGCGCCCACCGACCCGCACCACGTCCTCGTCGAGGCGATCCGGGAGCGGGACCAGGCGGCCGCGGTGGACGCCGCGGTGAAGCTGCTCGCCGGTCACGTACGGGATCTGGCGCTGCCGCTGGACGACTGACCGTCTGCCGGACGGTTCAGTGGGCGGATCGCAGGTGGGTGCGCTGTCCGTCGTGGTCGAAGATGCCGAGGATCTCCGCCGGGCCGCCCTGGGCGCCGAAGGCGTGCGGGACCATGGTGGAGAACTCGGCCGCCTGCCCTTCCTCGACGACGATCCTGCGGTCCCCGAGCAGCAGGACGACGGTCCCGGACAGCACGGTGAACCAGTCCTGCCCCGGGTGGGCCTTGAGCGCGCCGCTGCCGGTCGGGGCCGGCTCCGTGAGGCGCAGCCTGGCGACGGTGACGCCGGGGTCCCGCTTCAGCATCCAGGTGGTCAGCCCGCGTGCCGCGTGGTGCTGCGGCCTGATGATCACGTCGTCGGTGGCGGACTCCACGAGCTGGTCCAGCGTGGCGCCCAGGGCCCGGGCGATCGCGGTCAGCTGGTCCAGGCTGATCCGCCGGTGGCCCGTTTCGATGCGGCTCAGCGTGGAGGGGCTCAGGTAACAACGGGCGGCCAGATCGTCGAGCGACCAGCCCATCGCGACCCTCAGTCCCCTGATCCGCTTGCGCACGAGGACGTCGAGATCCTCATCTTCTTGCGTCATACGCAATATGGTATGTCGACAGCGCAAGGCGCTCTTAGAGTCGAGACATGGCACCCCACGCGCATCAGCCCCAGCGACACCATCAGCACCACCCTTCCGAACACCATGAGCCGTTCGTCGCCGAGCTGCTCGATCTGGAAGGCGACGTCCTGCACGCGCACCTCACCGAGGTGACCGGCCGGCTGGCGGACCTGACCGCGGACCGGCCCGTGCGCCGGATTCTGGACCTGGGCAGCGGGACCGGTACCGGTACCTTCGCGCTGCTCCGGCGCTTCGAGGACGCCGAGGCGGTCGCCGTCGACGCCTCTCCGCGGCTCCTGCACCACCTCGAGGGCCGGGCCCGCGAGCTCGGCGTGGCGGATCGGGTGCGCACCGTCGAGGCCGACCTGGACGCGGCGTGGCCGGACTTCGGCGGCGTGGACCTGGTGTGGGCGTCGGGGGCCCTGCATCACATGAGCGACCCCGACCGTACGCTGCGCGAGGTGTTCGCGGCGCTCGCCCCGGGCGGGGTGCTGGCCGTGATCGAGATGGCCGGCGTCCCGTACTTCCTGCCGCACGATCTCGGCATCGGGCGCCCGGGGCTCGAAGCCCGCTGCCGTGCCGCGCTGGCCGGCGGGCACGCCGAGGCGATGCCGCACCGGGGGGCCGACTGGGGGCCGCTGCTGTCCCGGGCCGGGTTCGCCATCGAGGCCGAGTGCCCGTACACCGTCGAGCCGGCACCCCCGCTGCCCGAGGCCACCGGCCGGTACGCCCGGGCGACGCTGAGCCGCATGCGGAACGCGCTCGACGGCCGGGCCGACGCCGACGACCTGGCCACGCTCGACGCCCTCCTCGACAGCGACGGACCGCACAGCGTCCTGCACCGCGACGACCTCACCGTCCGCACCGAGCGCACGGTGTGGGCCGCTCGGCGTCCGGCGTGATCAGCATCAGTCGTGAGCTGCGTCAGTCGTGATCGGCGTCAGGCGTAATGGGCGCGCAGGCGGGCGTACGCAGTGTCCGGCGCGCCCGTCTCGTCCAGTGCCAGCAGGCCGGCGCCGAGTACCGGGGGAGCGGTGACCACCTCCGGCACCGCCTTCGGGGCGCGCTCGGCGAGCAGCGCGAGCACCGCCTCGTGCAGCACCGGGTGGCGCGCCGCCAGTACGCCGCCGCCGAGGACCACCGGCACCGGCTCGTCCAGCAGGTCCAGGCGGCGCAGCGCGACCGTGGCCATGAGGACGATCTCCTCGGCCTGGCGCGCCACGAGGGCCCTCGCCACCTCGTCCCCCTCGGCGGCCACCGCGAAGAGCACCGGTACCAGTTCGTGGCGGCGCTCGGCCGGTACGTCCCCCAGGTGCAGCGCCTCGATCAGCTCCGGCATCCCGGGCAGCCCGAAGTGGGCCGGCAGCCGGTCCGCGAGGGCGCTGGGCGCGCCCCGCCCGTCCTCGGCCCGCGCCGCCCACCACAGCGCCTCCTCGGCGAGGTGCCCGCCGCCGCCCCAGTCGCCGGAGATGCGCCCGATGGCGGGGAAGCGCGCGGTACGGCCGTCGGGGCCGAGCCCCGAGCAGTTGATCCCGGCTCCGCAGACCACCGCGACGCCGGTGTGCGGGCCGCCGTCCGGCAGCCCGGCCCGCAGCAGCGCGAAGGTGTCGTTGGCGACGGTCACGGTGTCCGCCCAGCCACGCGCCGACAGCAGGGCGGCCAGCCGCTCTTCCTCCACGGGCAGGTCGGCGTTGGCCAGGCAGGCCGACAGATGGCGTACCCGGCCGGCGCCCGCCTGCGCCAGGCCCCTCTGTGCCAGGCCCGCCTGCGCCAGGGCGGCCTCGACGAGCTCGGCGAGCCCGGCCACGGCCCGGTCAGCGCCGACCGCGGGCGGCCGGAAGCCGCCGCCGCGGGCCGCGCCGAGCACCGCCCCGTCGGCGCCGAGCACGGCCACGTCCGTCTTGCTGTTCCCCGCGTCCACGGCGAGGAGCGCGGCCCCGCACGAGACGTTCTCGCGCCGCCTCCCTTGGGTAACCCCCTGCTGGGGGGACGAGGTAGTTCGATTCGCCCCGTAAGCGCGCGGCCCTGGGCGCGCCGCCCGGCCCTCGCGCCCCTCGCCCCCGGCCCGCGCCCGGTCCGCCGAGCCCGCCCCGTTGGGTCCCCCGTTCAAGCCCACGCCAGATGCTCCCGGTTGTGCGCGAGCAGTTCGTCGGTCAGTCGGTCCGCGTAGTCGATCTGGCCGATGAGGGGATGGGCGAGCAGCGCCTCGAAGACGCGGTCCCGGCCGCCCTTCAGGGCCGCCTCCAGCGCCAGGTGTTCGTACGCCGTGACGTTCGCGATCAAACCGGCGTACAACGGCTCCAGCGGGCGTACAGGCACCGGTACCGCGCCCCGGGCGTCCACCGTGGCCGGTACCTCGATCACCGCGTCGTCCGGCAGGAACGGCAGCGTCCCGTTGTTCAGCACGTTCACCACCTGCACGTCCCCGCCCTCCTCGGAATGACGCGTCCGCAGCAGCGAGGACGTCAGCGCGACGGCCGCCTCCGAGTAGAACGCGCCGCCCCGCTTGCCCAGCAGCTCCGGCTTCTCGTCCAGCGCCGGATCGCCGTACATCCGCAGCAGTTCCCACTCCATCGCCGCGACCTCGGCGGCGCGGGACGGCTTGGTGCGCAGCTCCCGTACGACCGCGTCGTGCTGGTAGTAGTACCGCAGGTAGTACGAGGGGACCACGCCGAGGCGCTCGACCAGGGTGCGCGGCATGTGCAGGTCGGCGGCGATCGTGTCGCCGTGCTCGGCGATCAGCTTCGGCAGCACGTCCTCGCCGCCGACGCGCACGGCCCGCTCCCAGGTCAGATGGTTCAGCCCGACGTGTTCGAGCTGTACGTCCTGCGGCGCCACGTCCAGCAGCCGCGCGAACTTCCGCTGGAACCCGATCGCCACGTTGCACAGTCCGACGGCCTTGTGCCCGGCGGTGAGCAGCGCCCGCGTCACGATCCCGACCGGGTTGGTGAAGTCCACGATCCAGGCGTCCGGATTCCGCCGCCGTACCCGCTCCGCGATGTCCAGCACCACCGGCACCGTACGCAGCGCCTTGGCGAGCCCGCCCGCGCCCGTCGTCTCCTGGCCCACGCACCCGCACTCCAGCGGCCAGGTCTCGTCCTCGTTGCGCGCCGCCTGTCCGCCGACCCGCAACTGGAGCAGTACCGCGTCCGCGCCGTCCACCCCGGCATCCAGGTCGCCCGTCCAGCGGATCCGGCCCGGGTGGCCCTGCCGGGCGAAGATCCGCCTGGCCAGCCCGCCGACCAGCTCCAGGCGCTCGGCGGCCGGATCGATCAGGACGAGTTCGTCCACCGGCAGCACATCGCGCAACCGCGCGAAACCGTCGATGAGTTCGGGGGTGTAGGTCGATCCGCCGCCGACCACCGCAAGCTTGATACCTGTCATCAGTTCCTCAGCCCTTGACCCCTGTGAGAGTGACGCCTTCGACGAAGGCGCGCTGCGCGAAGAAGAAAACGACGATCACCGGAGCCATGACCAGCAGCGTCGCCGCCATGGTGAGGTTCCAGTCGACCATGTGGGCGCTCTTGAACGTCTCCAGTCCGTACGAGAGCGTCCATGCGCCCGGATTCTGCGCGGCATAGATCTGCGGCCCGAAGTAGTCGTTCCAGCAGTAGAAGAACTGGAAGAGCGCGACGGCCGCGATGCCGGGCTTCGCCATCGGCACGACGATCCGCAGCAGCGTCCGCAGCTCCCCGCACCCGTCCACCCGCGCCGACTCCAGGTACTCCTTCGGGATCGTCAGCAGGAACTGCCGCAGCAGGAAGATGGAGTACGCGTCCCCGAACGCCATGGGGATGATCAGCGGCCACAGCGACCCCGAGAGATGGAACTGCTGGGCCCACACCAGGTACATCGGCACCACGATGACCTGAGGCGGCAGCATCATCGTCGAGATCACCAGCAGCATCGCCGTCCGCCGCCCGCGGAAGCGGAACTTGGCCAGCGCGTACGCGACCGGGAGGGACGAGCACACCGTGAACACCGTGCCCAGCACCGCGTACGTCAGCGAGTTCCGCCACCAGTCCAGGAAGCCCGGCGTGGTGAACACCTGCACGTAGTTGGACCAGTGCCACTCGTGCGGCCACAGATCGCCGCTCATCGCCTGCCCGTCGCCCATCACCGAGGTCAGGAAGACGAAGACGAAGGGGAGGAGGAAGAAGAGCGCGGCGGCGACGGCCACGGAGTGCACCGCGATCCAGTGGAGGAGGCGCTTTCTGCGGATCATGTGGGATCAGTCCTCCGCCGAGAGCAGGCCGGCGCGCTTGCGCATCAGCAACGTGGTGAAGGCCATCGCGATCGCGAAGAGCACGAGCGAGAGCACGCACGCGGCACCGGTGTTGAAGTTCTGGAAGCCGAGCGAGTAGACGAGCTGCGGCACGGTGAGCGTGGCGTGGTCCGGATAGCCGGGCTGGATGACCGTGCCGGGCCCGATCGAGACGCCCGAGGCGAGCTTCCCTGCGACCAGGGCCTGTGTGTAGTACTGCATCGTCTGTACGACCCCGGTCACCACCGCGAACATCACGATCGGGGTGATCGACGGCCAGGTGACGTACCGGAAACGGGCCCACGCGCCGGCCCCGTCCAGCTCCGCCGCCTCGTACTGCTCCTTCGGCACGTCCAGCAGCGCGGCCATGAAGATGACCATCAGGTCACCGATGCCCCACAGGGACAGCATCACCAGCGACGGCTTGGCCCACGTGGGATCGTTGAACCAGGTCGGCGGCGAGTCGATGCCGACCGCCGACAGGACCTCGTTGACGGGGCCGCCGCCCGGGCTGAGGAGGAAGACGAAGGCCACGGTCGCGGCGACCGGCGGTGCCAGGTACGGCACGTAGAAGGCGGTACGGAACAGCCCGACGCCGGTCTTGATCTTCGTGACCAGCATGCCGATGCCGAGGCCGAAGACCACCCGCAGCGCGACCATGACGACGACGAGCCACAGCGTGTTCCACAGCGCGGGCCCGAAGAGTGGCATCTGCGTGAGCACGTACGTCCAGTTCCGCAGCCCGACGAAAGTCGGCTCCTTGATCTGGTTGTAGTGCATGAACGAGAAATAGACGGTTGCGAGGAGCGGATACGCGAAGAAGACCGAGAAGCCGACCAGCCACGGCGAGAGGAATCCGAGCGTACGGAGCCGGGTGCGGCGGTGCTTGCGCCGCAATGCGGGCGCGGGGGAGAGAGCCATGGTGGATGCGACCTCAGCTCTTGGACTGGAGGGTGTCGGCGTCTATCTGTGCATCGAGTCCGCGCAGCCCGGCCGGCAGATCGGGCACTTTCCCCGCCTCCACCTTGTAGGCGAAGTCGCGCAGCGAGACGACGTACTGGCCGCCGTTCGTGGAGGGCGGCAGCGCCGTGCTGTACGGATTGCGCGCGATATCGAGGAACGTACGGAACGAGCGGTCACCGTCCAAAGCAGGCGACTTCAACGCGGCTTTCGTGGACGGCACGTTGTGAATGGCATTGGCGAAGCGCACCACTTGCTTTGTGTCCGCGGTCAGGAACTTCACCAGTTCCCACGCCGCGTTCTGATGCTTGCTGCTGTGCGCGATGCCCGCGACCGTGCCGGTCAGGAAGCCGCGGCCGTACGTCTCCGGCCGGTCGTCCGGCACCGGCAGCGGCGCCGTCCCCCACCGGAATTTCGCCTTCGCCTCGTCCAGCATCAGCCCCCGCCACTCACCGTCCAGGTGCATGGCCAGCTTCCCGGTGAGAAAGGCGTTCTGCGACGACATCTCGTCACCGAACGTCGTGCGGAACTTCTCCAGCGCCGCATACCCGCCCTGCGCCTTCATCAGCTCGCCGGTCGTCCGGAAGAACTCCGGTACCGTCTTCTCCTTCGCCAGCCGGGAATTGCCCTTGCCGTCGAAGTACGTCGGCCCCCACTGCGCGAACAGCCGGTCCGGACTGTTCTGGTACATCCGGAAGTTGGGCATGAACCCGACCCGTTCGTACCCGCCGCCCTCGGCCTTCTTCGTCAGCTTCCTGGCGTCCCGCACCAGCTCCGACATGGTCCGCGGCGGCCGCGCGATGCCCGCTTCCTCGAACGCGTCCTTGTTGTAGTACATGCCGTACACGTCGGCGAGCAGCGGCAGCGCGCACTGCTTTCCCTCATAACTGCTGTACTCCAGCAGTGTCTTGGGGAAGACCTTCTCCTTCACCAGGTGGCTGCGCGCCATGAACGGATCGAGGTCCGTCCACATCCCCGAATCGCAGTACTGCCCCACATTGTTGGTCGTGAACGACGACACCACGTCGGGGGCGTCGTTGCCGCCGGCCCGCAGCGCCTGATTGGTCGTCTCGTCCGAGACGTTCCCGGTCGCCACGACGTGGATGTTGGGGTGCAATTCCTCGAACCGGGCGAGCGAGCCGTCGATCGCCTTCACTTCCCCCGGTGCCGACCAGCCGTGCCAGAACTTCAGCGTGACCGGCTTCGTCGGATCGTCCCGGTCGCTGCCGACGCCGGGATTGGCGCAGCCGGCGGCCAGCAGCAGGGCGACGGCCGCCGCGGTGCCGCGCACGGCGCGTCTTGGTGAGTACATGACATGACCCTTCTCAAGGGTGGGGCAGGGGGCGGGGCCACGGCCCCTCAGGCCGTGTCGAAAACGGCGTCCCGGGCCTGGACGAGGGCGGTCCGCAGGGCGCCCGTCAGGATCGGGTCGCCCTCGATGTCGCTGATCCGCAGCTGCGGGCGGGGGAGCGCGAGCCCGGTCAGCTCCTCCTCGACCCGCACGCGCAGCCGCTCGCCGCCCGCCTGCGCGACGGTCCCCGACAGCACCACCAGCTCGGGATCGACCACCGCGACGACGGCGGCCAGGCCCGTCGCCAGCCGGCGCGCCACCTCGTCCACGACGCCCGGGTCCGCGAGCGCCTCGGTGACATCGGCCGGCGCCAGCCCCAGGCCGCGGGCGATCCCGAGTACGGCGGGCTGCCCCACCAGGCTCTGGAAGCCGCCGCCCGCGTCCGGAGCGGCCGTCGCGTCCGGTCCGCCCCGCGCGAGCGGCGCCCCGGGCAGCGGCATGTACCCGATCTCCCCGGCCCCGCCGGTCGCCCCGCGCAGCAGCGTCCCGCCGAGCACGATCGCCGCGCCGACCCCCTCGTCGACCCACACCAGCACGAAGTCGTCGTGGTCCTGAGCCGACCCGTCGTGCTGCTCGGCCAGCGCCGCCAGATTGACGTCGTTCTCGATGACGACCGGCGCCCCCAGCGCGTCCCCCAACTCGCCCAGCAGCGACCGCGAGTGCCAGCCGGGCAGGTGCGGCGCGTACCGCAGCTCGCCGGTGCGCGGGTCCAGCGCGCCCGGCGTCCCGATGACGACCCCGTGCAGGTCCTCCCGGGCGAGTCCGGCCTTCTCCAGTGCCCCGTCCACGGCGGCGGTGACCACCCGGGCGGTCGCGCTCCCGGTGTCCTGCCGGTCCCCGTCCCCGGCGGTGGCCCGCCGCTCGCCGACCACCCGCCCGGTGATGTCCGCGACGACGGCGGTCACCCCGCCCGGATCCACCGACAGCGCGGCCACGTACGCCGCCGCCGGATTCACCTCGTAGAGCTGCGCGCTGGGCCCGGGCCGTCCGGTCACGTTGCCGGTCGTCCGTACCAGTCCGGCCGCCTCCAGCCGCCCCAGCAGCTGGGAGGCGGTGGGCTTGGAAAGCCCGGTCAGCTCGCCGATCTGCGTACGGGTCAATGGCCCCTGCGCCACGAGCAGTTCCAGCGCGGCCCGGTCGTTCATCGCCCGCAGCACCCGAGGCGTCCCCGCCATGTCCGAACCCACCCTCTGTGAGGAAGCCGATCTGTGGAGAAGCTGATCTGTTAGGAAACTTTCCAATCAACTTCCAGGAAGGTAAGTCCCCGTGCGTGGGCCGTCAATGGGTCGCACGCAATTGGCCCGCTCCCCTGTCACAGGGGAGCGGGCCAACGGTGTACGCGCGTGGGGTTACTCGTTACTTGTTCAGGCTCGTGGACGAGCCCTGGGCAGGGGGAGTGATCGGGTTGCTGGCCACCGACTGGGCGGAGAGGGGGTTGTTGAAGGCCGAGGGGGCGGCCATTCCGGCCGACGGGTCGGCGGCGTCCTCGGCGTCCTCCGGGACCGGCTGGTTGCCGACGATGCGGATGCCCGCCGCGTCCAGGGCCTTCTTGATGCGCCAGCGGAGCTCGCGTTCGACGGCGAAGGACTTGCCCGGCATCGTCCTGGCGGAGACCGTGATCGTCATCGATTCGAGGAAGACCTCGCTGAGGCCGAGCACCTCGACCGGCTCCCACAGGCGCTCGTTCCACGGCTCGGACTTGGCCATCTCCTCGCCCGCCTGAGTGATCACCTCGCGGACGCGGACCAGGTCCTCGCTCGCGCGGAGCTGGACGTCGACGCTGGCCGTGGCCCAGCCCTGGCTGAGGTTTCCTATGCGCTTGACCTCGCCGTTGCGTACGTACCAGATCTCGCCGTCGGCGCCGCGCAGCTTTGTGACCCGCAGCCCGACCTCGATGACCTCACCGGAGGCGACGCCCGCGTCGATGGTGTCGCCGACGCCGTACTGGTCCTCCAGGATCATGAAGACGCCGGAGAGGAAGTCCGTGACGAGGTTGCGGGCGCCGAAACCGATCGCGACGCCGGCCACACCCGCGCTGGCCAGCAGCGGGGCGAGGTTGATGTTGAGGACGGAGAGGACCGTCAGGGCCGCTGTGCCGAGAATCACGAAAGAAGCGACGCTGCGGAGGACCGAACCGATGGCCTCGGAGCGCTGGCGGCGGCGCTCGGCGTTCACCAGCAGACCGCCCAGTGCGCCGTTGCGCGCGGCTCCCGCGTTGCGGTTCATCCGCTCGACGAACTTCGTGATCGCGCGGCGCACGAGCGACCGCAGGACGAGCGCGATGACGATGATCAGAATGATGCGCAGACCGGCGTTGAGCCAGCCTTGCCAGTTCGCCTGCACCCAGCTGGCAGCGTCGGTGGCCTTCTCCGTGGCCTCGGATATGGAGGACGGATCCGGCGCCGCGGCGGCGACCGGAGAAGCGGACCAGTACACAGCAAGGACCTTCCGTATGGGACAGCAGACCCGGGCGGCACGCACCGCACATCGGGCAGACCAACCACACTAACGGGGCAACGCGGGCAGTCCGCGCCGCTGTTCGAGTAGCGCGGGCCGAAATGCTGGGCAGTAAAGAAGTGTGGTCGAAAACACCTCCGACCCGTTACCTGGTCATGGTGGCGCTCCGACCAGGCACCGGGGGACACTGTGGGGAGATCGTCCCGGCGCGAGCCACGCGCCGCCGGCGTACAAGGAGGCACCCGTGCCGCATGTCCTGGTCCTCAACGCGTCGTACGAGCCGCTCGGCGTCGTACCGCTCCGCCGCGCGCTCATCCTCGTCCTCAATGAGAAGGCCGTCAGCCTCGAGGATTCCGGCGCCCTGATGCACAGTGCGACCCGCGCGATGCCCGCGCCCAGTGTGGTCCGTCTCAAGCGTTTCGTCCGGGTGCCCTTTCGAGGCCCCGTTCCCCTGACCCGCCGTGCGCTCTTCGCGCGCGACGGCGGCCGGTGTGCGTACTGCGGTGGCGTCGCAACCAGCGTCGACCACGTGATCCCGCGCAGCCGTGGCGGGCAGCACACCTGGGAAAACGTGGTTGCCGCGTGTCGCCGGTGCAATCACGTGAAGGCTGACCGGCACGTCGCCGAGATCGGCTGGCGGCTGCGGCATCAGCCGGCGCCGCCGTCGGGCCTCGCCTGGCGGATCATCGGCACAGGGCATAGGGATCCGCGCTGGCTGCCATACCTGCAGCCGTACGGCGCGGATGATGCGATGGCCCGTATTGACGCGGTTTCCGCGTAAATCCGGGCCATTCGCGTCTCCGGGGCGAGCCCCGGCCACCCGCCGTGGGGGCTACGGCCGTCGGCCGGGTGCGCCGCCGCGCTGGTCGCTCGCGCAGTTCCCCGCGCCCCTTACGGGGCGCGCCCTGAAGGGGCGCGGGGAACTGCGCGACCAGCCACAACGTGGCGGCACCGTGCCACCGGGAGTCCGCCCTACGGCGAGACCGCGTACGCCTCCACGCCCCACAGCGAGTACCCGTACCGGGTCGCCCGTTTCTCGCCCTGCACCCGGACGTAACGGACGTCCTTCGCGTCCATCCGGACCGACTCGCGGCCACCCTTCCCGTCCCGGACGGTGGCCGCGGTCCGCCACGTACGCCCGTCCCCCGAAACCTGTACGCGATAGCGCGCCGCATACGCGTCCTGCCAGTGCAGCACCACTCGCCCGAGCCGGACCGGCCGGTCCAGCGCGAACTGGAGCCACGCGCCGTCCTCGGCGGGCGAGGACCAGCGGGTCTTCGGGTCACCATCCGTAGCCGCAGAGGCCGGAAAGTCCGCGGTCTCGTCGCCCGACGAAACCGCAGCCGCACCGCGGGCCAGGTCCTTGCCGCCGGTGGGCGGGAAGGTGCGGACGGTCAGGGTCTGCTTCTCGTCACCGAAGGTGACCGGAACCTTGTGCGTGGCGGAGCCGGCGGTCTTCGGGACGGCGAGCCGGACGTGGGCGGTCGCGGTGCCGCCGCGCGGCGCGGTGAGGCGGTCGGGGGCGTGCACGGCGAAGCCCTTGGGGGCGTGGACGCGGAGCCGCCCGTGGACGTCGGCGGGGCGGCGGGAGAAGAGGCGCACGTCGACGTCGACCGTGCCGCCCGGCTCGGCGTCCGCCTCCTCGCGGGAGAGCTCCAGGCCGGCCGGTGCCGTGTCGTCGAACCAGGGGGTGAGGGACGTCACCGAGGGCGCCGGGTCGTCGTGGCCCCAGCGCAGCCGGACCGCGTCGGCGCGCAGGCCGTGGGCCGCGGTCTGGGTCCAGCCGGAGGCGGAGAGGCGGCCGAGGCGCTGCCAGCCCTTGCCCGGGACGCGGGCCTCCACCGAGGCGCGCGCGGCGTCCGGGGAGGGGTCGGTGAGCGCGGTGACCGCGGTGAGCGTGCGGGGGCGCGCGAAGGGCACGGTCAGGGACGTCGCGTGGGCGGCCTCATGCGGCGCCGGGGCGTCGGAGGCGGCGCCCGTCCAGGCGTCGGACTCGCGCAGCGCCCGGTCCAGGAACGGGCCGAGCACGCCCTTGCCGACCGTCGCCGACCGTTTGCCGATGTCCTCGCGGAGGTCCTCCGCCGCACGCTGGGCCCGCCACGCGGCCGTGCCGTCGCCGCGGGCCTGGGCGCGCAGCATGTCGATCGCCTGCACGCCGGCCCGCCCGTACCGCGCGAGCTGCGAGGACCAGGAGCGTACCTCGGTGGCGAGGCTGCCGGTCAGCCGCTCCGGGGTCTCGCTCATCGTGGTGAACGCCGCGCGGAGGGCGGCCGCGGCCTTGGCGTACTCCTTGTCGCGGGCCGGGTCGCCGCTGTCGATCGCGGCGGCGCGGGTTTTCCAGAAGCGGTCGATGAGGGGGCGGAGGTAGCCCGATTCGCCGGTGTGCAGGACGGAGGAGGCGTCGTTGCCGGCGAGGGCGTGCAGCGCGGCGCGGGTGCGGGCCAGCCGGTCCCGGTCCGCGTCCGAGGCGGCCGCGCCGGCCCCGCCGTCCGCCTGGCCCGCCTGCTCCGCCGCCAGGTCGTCGAGGGCCGCCTCCCAGGACTCCTGGGGACGGTAGTCGCGCGGGTTCCAGGCGTAGTCGGCGGCGGTGAAGAGGGGGATGCGGGAGGCCGTGGGCTGTTCCATGGCGTTGGCCAGGAGGGCGGCGGAGCCGGTGGCGACGGCGGGCTCGCGCCCGGTGTACGGGCCGAGGAAGATCCGGTCCTGCGCGTAGTCGTTGACCGGATAGTTGTCCATCGTGATCAGACGGTGCCCGAACACCTCGCGGGCCTTGGCCAGTTCGCCGCCGGTGATGGTGCGCGGGACGACGCCGACGCCGGTCCAGGCCACGTCCACCCGGTCCGGGAGCGCGGCCGCCAGCGCCTCCCGGTACGCCGTCGAGCCGTCCTGGTAGTACTCGGTCGGCATCAGCGACAGCGGCGCCGATCCGGGGTGACGGTCGGCGAGGTGGGCCGCGAGCGCGCCGGCGACCTTCGCCTGGGCGCGCGCCGCCGCCTCCGGGCCGCTGCCGAAGGCGTCCTGGTCGGCGTCGCAGTGCCACTCGCTGTAGCTGACGTCCTGGAACTGCAACTGGAAGCTGCGCACGCCCAGCGCCCACATCGCGTCGATCTTGCGCGTGAGGGCCCGCAGGTCCTCCTCGGAGGACATGCACAGGGACTGGCCGGGGGAGAGGGCCCAGCCCAGCGTGACGTGGTTGGCACGGGCCCGCTCGGCCAGCTCGCGGAAGTGCGCGCGCTGGGCTGCCGGGTAGGGCTCGCGCCAGCGGGCCTGGCGGTAGGGGTCGTCGCCGGCCGCGTAGAGGAAGCGGTTCTGCTTCGTGCGGCCCATGAAGTCGAGCTGGGCGAGGCGCTCGGCCTGGGACCAGGGGGCGCCGAAGAAGCCCTCGGTCGTGCCGCGGACCGCGGTGCCCGGCCAGTCGCGCACGGCGACGGAGGCCACCCGGTGCGCGCCGTCCTCGCCCCGCACGATGAGCTGCCGCAGGGTCTGCACGGCGTGGAAGAGCCCGTCGGGTCCCGTGCCCTCCATGGCGACCGTGGCGCGCCCCGCGACCTGGCCGGTGGCGAGGCGGTAGCCGCCGGAGGGCAGGTCCGTGCCGCGGGCCGGGGCGTGCAGGGCGCGCAGCGCGTCGGCCGCCTGCCGCCCGCCGACGCGGATCAGCGGCCCGTCGGACGGCAGCGGGGCACCGGGTCCGGCCTCGTGGACCGTACGGACCCCGGCGCCGCGCAACAGTTTGAGCAGCGCGTCCATGGCGTACGGGTCGGTGTCGCCGTCGGTGACGACGGTGACGGCGGTGCCCAGCGGCACGGCGGTACCGAGGGGCCGCAGCGACTGCGGGCGCGGCCAGACGGCGGGCGTCTCTCCCGCGTCGGCGGCCTGGTCGGGCGCGCCGACGGCCGACTCGTCGGGGGCCGCCTGGGCGGCCGGTACGCCGCCGAAGAGTCCCCCTATGACGGCGGCGGCCAGTGCCGTCGTGCCTGCCACCCTGGCGCCGGACCCGGCGCCGTTCCGTTTCCTGGCGCCGGCGCCCCGGAATCGCACGGCCTCTCCTCGTCCCCGTCGGTCTGCGGCCTCACTGGCCGGGCCCGCTCCATGTGGTCGGTCGGCGGAGCGGCCGCCATTGGCTGTGAGCCCACCACTCGGGGGTCGAGGTGTCAACGACGGTTACCGAAGTGCCCCCCTTTGCCCTGTGTGGCGGGCGAGACACGCGGGGGTGCGAGTCCGCAGGAAATGCCGCAGGAGTTTCGCTATGATGTCCGATTAGTCGGTATCTCCTGCGTGGGGGACCGGCCCGCACCGCGAAATCGTTCGTCAGGGCGAAGGTGTGAGGTGGCGCACGTTTAGCGACCGGATACGTCTGCGACGGCATGGATTGGGTAAGGCCCTCGTGTCCTACTCTCGACGAACGGGAGGCCCTCGTGGCTCCGTCCGCTCAGCTTCTTCTCGACGCCCTCTCCAAACCGACCGAGCCGGATCTGCTGGCAGGGGTCTCCGACCCGGACTGCGGCTTGGACGGATCCGGCTCGTTCATGTTCTCCGAGCCCCCTTTGACCAGCGAGCCCCCGCTCGCCGACACCACCCCCCTCACCAGCGAGACCCCCATCGCCGCCGGGCTGCCGCTCACCAGTGAGCCCGCCGCCGCCGGCTACGGCACGGAGCCCATGGAGGTCTGATGGGCCGAGCGCGGCTCGCCCGGCTGCACGGCGTCACCACGTCCTACGAGCCCGCGCCGGGCCGCACCGTCCACGTACCCGAGGACACGGTCGTATCCGTGCTCGCCGCGCTGGGGGTCGACGCCTCCACGCCGCAGGCCGTCCGTGACGCACTGGACGCGTACGAGTACGGACCGGCCCGTGCCCTCCTCCCGCCCACCCTCGTCACTCGTGAGGGCCGCCCGCCGGACCTGGCGGGGCTGCCCGGCGGCACGACGCTGTGCGTCGACACCGAGGACGGGCGGACGCTGGACTGGGGCCTGGTGCCCGGCGGGCGTGCGGCGCCGCTGCCGCCCGGCGTGCACCTCCTGCGCGCCTACTCCCCCGAGGGCCGCGCCGCGCACTCCCACCTCATCGTCGCGCCCGACCGGATGCCCCCGGCGCCCGGCCGCGCCCACGGCTTCATGGTCCAGCTCTACTCCCTGCTCTCCCAGCGCTCCTGGGGCATGGGCGACCTCGGCGACCTGGCCCGGCTGGCCGACTGGTCCGGGCGGACGCTCGGCGCGGACTTCGTGCAGCTCAACCCGTTGCACGCGGCCGTACCGGGACCGCCGACCGACCCCTCCCCGTACCGCCCCTCCTCGCGCCGCTTCCCCGATCCCGTCCATCTGCGGATCACGGACGTGCCCGAATACGGGCAGCTCTCCGACGCGGACCGGCAGCGGGCCGATGAGCTGGCCGGGAAGGCCGCCGCGCTGCGGGACGCCGTCCTGAAGAACGGCGCGCTGATCGACCGGGACGCGGTCTGGGAGCTGAAGAAGGAAGCGCTGGAGCTGCTGCGGACCGTGCCGCTGAGCACGGCCCGGCAGGCCGCGTACGACGCCTTCCGCGCCGTCCAGGGCCGGGACCTGGAGGACCACGCCACCTGGTACGCGCTGGCGGAGGTGCACGGCCCGGACTGGCGCGACTGGCCCGACGGGCTGCGCGACCCGCGCTCGGCCCGCACGGAGCGGATGCGGCGCGCCCTGGCCGACCGTGTCGACTTCCACCGCAGGGCCGCCTGGCTCACCGACGAGCAGCTCGGTGTCGCGCAGCGCACCGCGCGCGACGCGGGCATGAGCGTCGGGCTCGTCCACGACCTGGCCGTCGGCGTCCATCCGTCGGGGGCCGACACCTGGGCCCGGCAGGACGCCTTCGCGGCCGGCATGTCCGTCGGCGCGCCGCCGGACGCCTTCAACTCGCGCGGTCAGGACTGGGGGCTGCCGCCGTGGCGCCCCGACACGCTCGCGCGGACCGGGTACGCGCCCTTCCGCGCGCTGCTGCGCGGCCTGCTGCGGCACGCGGGCGCGCTCCGCATCGATCACGTGATGGGCCTGTTCCGGCTGTGGTGGATCCCGGAGGGCCGGCCGCCCACGGAGGGCGCCTACGTCCGGTACGACGCCGAGGCGATGCTCTCCGTACTGGCTCTGGAGGCGGCGCGCGCCGGCACCACGGTCATCGGCGAGGACCTGGGGACTGTCGAGAACGGGGTGCGCGAGGCGCTGGCGGGGCGCGGCATCCTCGGGACGTCGGTCCTGTGGTTCGAGCGCGACTGGACCGCGGAGGAGCAGCCGCCGCTGCCGCCGCAGGACTGGCGCGCGGACTGCCTGGCGACCGTCACCACGCACGACCTGCCCAGCACGGCCGGGCGGCTGACCGGCGAGCACACCGCGCTGCGGCACCGCATCGGGCTGCTGGACGGCTCCCTGGAGGAGGCGCGGGCCGCCGAGGCCGCCGAGGTCGCCACCTGGCTGGAGTGGCTGGTCGCGCTGGGGCTGCTGCCGGAGGGCGCGGCCACCGGCGACACCGCGGCCGACGAGGAGACCGCGGTCGCGGCACTGCACCGCTTCCTGCTGCGGGCCCCGGCCCGGATGGTCGGCGTGTGGCTGCCGGACGCGGTGGGCGACCGGCGGCCGCAGAACCTCCCCGGCACCTCGGAGGAGTACCCGAACTGGCGGCTGCCGGTCGCGGCGCCGGACGGCCGGCCGATGACGCTGGAGGAGATCATGGAGTCCCCGCGGCTGCGGGCGCTCATGCGCGAGTTCGAGCCTGTGCCGGAGGAAGAGGTCAGCCGTTAGGGCACCCCGAGCGCGCGGGCCGATCACGCGTCCGATAAATTGAGGTACGTGAGCAACAAGGTCAAGAACCACGCCCTGCGCGCCGGAACGATCACCGCCGGTACCGCGCTGATGCTGCTGATGTCGTCCCCTGCTTTCGCGCTCACCCGCGATGACGGCGACGACCCGGGTCCGGGCCTGAGTGTTGTCCAGACGCTCGGTCTCTACGTGGCGACGCCGATCGTCCTCTTCCTGATCATTGCCGGCCTGGTCATGGTGGGCGACAAGTCCCGCAAGGCCGAGAAGAGCTGACACCCGGCCTTCCAGGCTCACGGGGCACCACAGACTGCAAGGCGCCGAACGGTTCGTACGAACCGTTCGGCGCCTTTTGTCGTGCTCGGCAGGTCCAATTTCCGCCGATTCACCCGATTGCTCTGGCGATGCGTCTTGACGGGGAACTAACCTACGATGCCGTAACCTACGGAACCGTAAGGTTTTCTCCACGTCCCCAGGAGACCCCCGTATGACCATCGCCCCCGCCCACCATGACGGAGAGCGCGGCCAGACCGCCTGGAGTGACGCTCAGCTCCTCTATGCGCTCGAAGAGGTCGTCGAGAAGGAACTCAACCGCCACCTGGCGATAGCCAAGGAGTGGATGCCGCACGAGTACGTGCCCTGGAGCGACGGGCGGAACTTCGACGGCGTCATGGGCGGTGAGCCCTGGGCGCCCGAGCAGTCCAAGGTCAGCGACATCGGCCGCATCGCCCTGATCGTGAACCTGCTCACCGAGGACAACCTCCCCAGCTACCACCACGAGATCGCGACCCTCTTCGGACGGGACGGCGCATGGGGCACCTGGGTGCACCGCTGGACGGCCGAGGAGGGCCGGCACGGCATCGTCATGCGGGACTACCTGCTGACCAGCCGGGCCGTCGACCCGGTCCAGCTCGAGCGCTTCCGCATGGCGCACATGTCGGAGGGGTTCGAGTCCGACAACAACCACAGCATGCTGCACTCCGTGGCGTACGTGGCCTTCCAGGAGCTGGCGACCCGCATCTCGCACCGGAACACCGGTCTGCACTCCGGCGACCCGGTCTGCGACCGGATGCTCGCCCGGATCGCCACGGACGAGAACCTCCACATGCTCTTCTACCGCAACCTCCTCGCCGCGGCGTTCGAGCTGGCCCCCGACCAGACCATGTCCGCCGTGCGCGACGTGGTGGTCAACTTCCGGATGCCCGGCCACAGCATGCCCGGCTTCGAGCGGTCCGCGGCCCGCATGGCGATCGGCGGGATCTACAACCTGCGGATCCACCACGACGACGTGATCCAGCCGGTGCTGCGCTTCCTGAAGGTGCTGGAGATCGGCGGCCTGGGCCCGGAGGGCCTGAAGGCGCAGGAGGAGCTGGGGCTCTTCATGGGCGGCCTGGACGACCAGGCGCGCAAGTTCGACGAGCGGCTGGCGGCCCGCGAGGCCCGCAAGGCGGCCCGGCAGGGCTGACGCCTCACCCTTTCGGGCTTGAACCTCCTTTCAGTTTGCCTGAAAGGAATCGTCAGGAACATTCGATGGACCTGATGAGTTCCGGGCTGTCACGGTAGGTGTGATCCGCACCGACCGAAGGGAAGCCGTGACAGTCCTGGAGAACGAAGCAGCCGTACGGACCGGGAGCGCACCCCGGTCCGTACGCCCCACCGCCGCCCGGCGCGCCACCCTCACCGGCCTCGCGCTCGCGCTGACCGCCACCGTCGTCTGGTCCGGCAGCTTCGTCGCGACCCGGGCGCTGCACGACAGCGTGCCGCCCGTGCAGGCTGTGTTCTGGCGGTGGGTGATCGCGCTGCTCGCCGTGGCGCCGATGACGCTCCCGCAGGTCTGGCGGCAACGCGCGCTCGTCCGCCGCCACTTCCGCTTCCTGCTGGTGGCCTCGCTGCTCGGGGTCTCGCTCTACAACACCCTGGTCCACCAGGCGGGGCTGACCACCACGGCCGGCACCATGGGCATGATCATGGCCGCGTCGCCCACGCTGATGGTGCTGTTCGGGCGCTTCGGACGCGGCGGCGAGCGGATCGGCGCCCGGCGCGCCGCCGGCATGCTGGTCGCGACGGCCGGCGTCCTCACCCTGCTCGGCAAGGGCGACCCGACGGCCCTGTTCCGGCTGGACCTGGCCAGTGGCGGGCTGTGGATGCTCGCCGCCATGGCCTGCTTCGCCGGGTACAGCGCGCTGGTGCGCCACAAGCCCGCGGAGCTCACCGGCCCGGTCTTCCTCTGCGTGACCTTCCTCATCGGCACGCTGCTGCTGGCGCCCGCGTACGCCGTCAGCCTCACCGTGCAGGGCGGCTTCGCGCTCGGCGTCGACACGGTCGGACCGCTGCTGTACGTCGGGATCTTCTCCTCCGCGGTGGCGTTCTTCACCTGGAACAAGGCCATCGCGCTGGTCGGCGCGGCCCGCGCGGGCGCCGTCTACTACCTCCAGCCGGTCTGCGTCGCCCTGCTCTCCCTCCTCCTTCTCGACGAACACACCGGCCCGGTGCAGATCCTGTGCATGGTGCTGATCCTGGGCGGCGTGGTGCTCGCCGCCGGTGTACCGCGAACAGCCGCACGGTGACCGCATACGCTGCCCGCATGGCCGACTGGGACATCAAGAAGCTGCGCATCCTGCGCACGCTCGGCGAGCTGGGCACGGTGACCGCGACCGCCGAGGCGCTGCACATGACGCCCTCGGCGGTCTCGCAGCAGCTCACCGGGCTCGCCAAGCAGCTCGGGGTGACCCTCCTGCAGGCGCACGGCCGCCGGGTACGCCTCACCGACGCGGCCCACCTCGTCCTGCGGCACGCCGACGCGGTCTTCGCGCAGCTCGAGCGGGCGGACGCCGAGCTGCTCGGGTACTTGCAGGGCGAGGCCGGCGAGGTGCAGGTCGGCGCGTTCTCCACGGCGATCCCGGCGCTGGTCGTACCGGCCGTCGAGCAGCTGCGGCGCACCCACCCGGGCCTGGTCGTCCGGGTACGGGAGGCCGAGGCGGCCGAGGCGTACGAGCTGCTCTCGGAGGGCAGCGTGGACCTCGCGCTCTCCCTCGCGGCGCACGCCCCCACCCCGCGCGACCCCAAGTTCGCCCGGCTGTCGCTGCTCGCCGACCCGCTGGACGTGGCGCTGCCGGCCGGGCACCCGCTGGCCGCCGAGCCGGGGCTGCGGCTGGCCGATCTGGCGGGCGAACCGTGGATCTTCGGGCGCAGCGGGCCGTGGTCCCAGATCACCACCACGGCCTGCGAGAACGCCGGGTTCGTGCCGGAGCAGGCGCACGCGGCGGCCGACTGGGCGGCGATCCTGGCGATGGTCGCGGCGGGCATGGGCGTGGCGCTCGTCCCGCGGATGGCGATGCGGCCGGAGCGCGGCGGCGCCGGGGTGGCGGTCCGGGTGCTCCACGCCGACCAGCCGCGCCGCCATGTCATCGCGGCGGTGCGCCGGGGGGCTGAGGACGCGCCGGGGATGGCCAAGGTACTGGCCGCGCTGCGGCACGTGGCGGCGGGACTGTCCGACCAGTAGCCGACCGCCGCCCGTATCCCACCTTTCGCTTTTCCTTAAAAACCACTCCAGAAACTTTCGATAGACCTGCCCGAATGCCTCTGCGAAGGTCAGTAGTGAGCGCTTCCGGGCGCTCCCACCACCGGACGACGAAGGGCAGAGATGACCACCACCCCGGCCGCCTCCTCCACTGATCCGCACGCCAACGACGCCGCCCCGTACGGCGGTGGCGACCCCTACGCCGACTACCGCGGCGGGGACTACGCCTTCACCTCGCTCGTCGACCTCGCCGACCGCCGCTTCGGCGCCGGCGTGATCGCCGCGAACGACGAGTTCTTCGCCGAGCGGGAGAACCTGCTGAAGCGCGAGCGCGCCGTGTTCGACCCGGAGCACTTCGGGCACAAGGGCAAGATCATGGACGGCTGGGAGACCCGGCGCCGCCGCGGCGCCGACGGTGACCACCCCTTCCCGACCGACGACGAGCACGACTGGGCGCTGATCCGCCTCGCCGTACCCGGCGTGATCCGCGGCATCATCGTCGACACCGCCCACTTCCGCGGCAACTACCCGCAGCAGGTCACCGTCGAGGCCACCTCCGTACCGGGCAGCCCGAGCCCGGAGGAGCTGCTCGCCGACGACGTGAAGTGGGAGGAGATCGTCCCCCGCACGCCGGTGCGCGGCCACGCCGCCAATGGCTTCGAGGTCACCGCCGAGCGCCGCTTCACCCACCTCCGCCTCAAGCAGCACCCCGACGGCGGCATAGCCCGCCTCCGCGTGCACGGTGAGGTCGTGGCCGACCCGGCGTGGCTGGACGTCCTGGGCACCATCGACCTGGCGTCCGTACTGAACGGCGGCGCGGTCGAGGATGCCTCGGACCGCTTCTACTCCTCGCCCACCCAGATCATCCAGCCCGACCTCTCCCGCAAGATGGACGACGGCTGGGAGAACCGCCGCCGCCGCGTCAAGGGCACGAACGACTGGGTCCGCTTCCGCCTCGCCGCGCAGGGCGAGATCCGCGCGATCGAGATCGACACGGCGTACCTCAAGGGCAACTCCGCGGGCTGGGCGGCCCTGTACGGCTGTGACGGCACGCCGGAGGACGAGTCCTCGTGGTTCGAGATCCTGCCGAAGACGAAGCTGCAGCCGGATACGCCTCACCGCTTCGCGCTGCCGAACCGGGTCACCGCCACCCACATCCGGCTGGACGTCTTCCCGGACGGCGGCCTTGCGCGGATGCGCGTGCACGGTGAGCTGACCGAAGCCGGCCGCGCCGAACTGCGCCGCCGCTTCGACGAGGTGAACGGCTGACGCGCTGCGGCCGAAGGCCGCGGTATTCCGACTCGTCCGGCGGACGGCTGCGGATGACCGCGCCGGCGCCGGGCGGTTTCACTGCCCCTCCGTGCCCGACGCACCCGTGCGCTGTGGCTGAGCGCGCAGTTCCCCGCGCCCCTTCAGGGGCGCGGGGAACTGCGCGAGCAACCGAGACGGCGCCGCAGCCGGGCACGGAGGGGGCCGGGCACCCCGCTACGTCGGCTCAGCGCCGCCGTCAGGCGGCAGCGGCATCCGCCGCCTGCGCCTTCAGCGCCCGTTCCACGCCCGCGCGGGACTCCGTCACCAGGCGGCGCAGCGCCGCGCTCGGCTCCGCCGAGGCCAGCCAGGCGTCCGTCGCGTCCAGCGTCTCCTGCGAGACCTGCAGCGACGGGTAGAGCCCGACGGCGATCTGCTGCGCCATCTCGTGGCTGCGCGCGTCCCACACGCTCTTCAGCGCGTCGAAGTACTGCGCGGTGTACGGCGCCAGCAGCTCGCGCTGGTCGGTCTGGACGAAGCCGCCGATGACGGCCTCCTGCACCGCGTTCGGGAGCTTGTCCGACGCCACGACCGACGCCCACGCCTCGGCCTTGGCCTCGGCCGTCGGGCGGGCCGCGCGGGCGGTCGCGGCGTACCGCTCGCCCGCCGAGGTCCGGTCCCGCTCCAGCTCCGCCTCGATCGCCTTCTCGTCCGCGCGGCCGGTGGCGGCCAGCCGCTGCAGCAGCGCCCAGCGCAGCTCGGTGTCGACGGCGAGACCGGTGATCTCCTCCGTGCCGTCGAGGAGGTTCTGCAGGAGGTCGAGCTGCGCGGTCGTACGGGCCGTCGCGGCGAACGCGCGGGCCCACGCGAGCTGGTGGTCGCTGCCGGACTCGGCGGCGCGGAGCTGCTTGAGGCAGGCGTCGGTCCACTTGGCGAGGCCCGTCTCGCGCCACTCCGGCGCGGCGTACAGCTCCAGCGCCAGCTTCACCTGGCGGTGCAGCGACTGCACGACGCCGATGTCGGACTCCTTGCCGATGCCGGAGAGCACCAGCTCCAGGTAGTCGCGGGTGGCCAGCTCGCCGTCCCGGGTCATGTCCCAGGCCGAGGCCCAGCACAGCGCGCGCGGCAGCGACTCGGAGAAGTCGCCGAGGTGCGTGGTGACGGTCTTCAGGGACTCCTCGTCGAGGCGGACCTTGGCGTACGACAGGTCGTCCTCGTTGAGCAGGATGACCGCCGGGCGCGGGGTGTTCGCCGGGAACGGCACTTCGGTGCGCTCGCCGTCCACGTCCAGCTCGATGCGGTCGGAGCGGACGAGCTTGCCGTCCTTCAGGTCGTAGCAGCCGACCGCGATGCGGTGCGGGCGCAGGACCGGCTCGCCCGTCGCGCCCTCGGGGAGCGCGGGGGCCTCCTGGCGGATGACGAGGGAGGTGACGTTGCCCGCCGCGTCCGTCTCGACCTCCGGGCGGAGGATGTTGATGCCGGCCGTCTGCAGCCACTTCTTCGACCAGGTCTTCAGGTCCCGGCCCGAGGTCTCCTCCAGCGCGCCGAGCAGGTCGGAGAGCCGGGTGTTCCCGTAGGCGTGCGCCTTGAAGTACTGCTGCACGCCGCGGAAGAACTCGTCCATCCCGACATAGGCCACGAGCTGCTTGAGCACGCTCGCGCCCTTGGCGTACGTAATGCCGTCGAAATTGACCAGCACGTCATCCAGATCGCGGATCTCGGCCATGATCGGGTGGGTGCTGGGAAGCTGGTCCTGCCGGTACGCCCACGTCTTCATGGAATTCGCGAACGTGGTCCAGGAATGCGGCCACTTGCTCCCCGGCGCGTACGCCTGGCAGGCGATGGAGGTGTACGTCGCGAACGACTCGTTCAGCCACAGGTCGTTCCACCACTCCATGGTGACCAGGTCGCCGAACCACATGTGCGCGAGCTCGTGGAGAATGGTCTCCGCGCGCACTTCGTACGCCGCGTCCGTCACCTTCGAGCGGAACACGTACTGGTCGCGAATGGTGACCGCGCCCGCGTTCTCCATCGCGCCCGCGTTGAACTCCGGCACGAAGAGCTGGTCGTACTTGGCGAACGGGTACTCGTAGTCGAACTTCTCCTGGAACCAGTCGAATCCCTGCCGGGTGACCGCGAAAATCTCCTCCGCGTCCAGGAATTCGGCGAGCGAGGGCCGGCAGTAAATGCCCAGCGGCACCCGCTTCCCGTCCTTCTCGTAGCTGCTGTGCACGGCGTGGTACGGGCCCACGATCAGCGCGGTGATGTAGCTGGAGATCCGCGGCGTCGGTTCGAAGGACCACACATTGTCCTTGGGCTCCGGCGTCGGGGAATTGGACACCACGGTCCAGCCCTCGGGCGCCTTCACCGTGAACTGGAACGTGCCCTTGAGGTCCGGCTGCTCGAAGGAGGCGAATACCCGCCGTGCGTCCGGCACCTCGAACTGCGTGTACAGATAAGCCTGCTGGTCCACCGGGTCGACGAAGCGGTGCAGTCCCTCGCCCGTATTGGTGTAGGCGCAGTCCGCCACGACCTTCAGCTCATTGCGCCCGGACCGCAGTCCGGTCAGCGCGATCCGCGAGTCCTGGAACACCTCGGCGGCGTTCAGCGGCGCGCCGTTGAGCACCACTTCGTGCACGGCCGGCGCCACCAGATCGATGAACGAATCCGCACCGTCCTCGGCCACGTCAAAACGCACCGTGGTCACGGACCGGAAAACGCCCCCCTCCTGCGCGCCGCTCAGATCCAGATCGATCTCGTACGCGTCGACGGTCAGCAGGCGCGCCCGCTCCTGCGCCTCTTCGCGGGTCAGATTCGTGCCAGGCACGCGGTCATCTCCTCCGGTATACGGCGTTGCATGCGACGTTCCCGCCATCCTTCCACGGGGGCGGGGGCCCGCGGCGACCGGTATTTACGGGAGTCGCCGTGGCGGCGCGTCAACGATCGCAGCGAGGGCGTCGCACTGTCGGGTGATACGGGGCGGAAAGCCCCCGCGGGCGATAAGGTTGTTCTTATGTTCGCGGCATGTGGGACATCGTCTTGCTGGAGCAGGTCGAAGACTGGTTTCTCCAGCTATGCCGCCATGATCCGGATTCGGCAGACCGGGTCACGGACGCACTCGACCAACTTGCTGCCGAGGGACCGACGCTCGGTCGCCCGATGGCCGACCGGATCCACGGCAGCGTGCTGCACGACCTCAAGGAGCTGCGCCCGGCTACCCAGTGGCGGATCGGTTACGGACAGTACGTGGACAGCTTGAAGCAGGAGGGCGACGGATGAGGGCGCGTTCGTGGCGCGAGGTGCGCGCTGAGGCGTTTGAGCGGTTCCCCCGCATGGCTTCCGAAGAGGCGGAGCAGGCGCGTGCCCGGATCCGGGCCGAGAACGAGGCCCGTATTCGCGGCCACGAGCTGGCGGAGCTCCGGCGCGAGGCGGGAATGACACAGAACGGCGTGGCGGAGGCGCTCGGTGTCACCCAGGCGCGGATTTCTCAGATCGAGCACGGCCAGGTCGACAGCCTGGAGGTACTGCGGGCATACGCGGCGGCCCTGGGGGCCGAGGTGTCGGTGATCGTCCGGCGTGGGGACACCTCGGTCAAGGTGGCCTGAGCGCGGGCCGTGGAGCGGCGTAACGCCAGGTCCGATTCCCGCCGGAAGTTCGTCCCCCGGGCGCCCAGGCTGGGTGTATGACCAGGTATTCGCCGCGTCCCATTGACGCGATCGTGCTCGAGGAATTGCGTGCTGCCGATGACGCCGGGCAGGTGATGCGGGCGTTCACCGCGTCGGAGGACGGGGTGCCGGTGGCGTGTGTCGGGAGTCCGTTGCGGTGCTGCCTGCGGGGCGTGCGGGCCGGGGAGCGGGTCGCGCTCGTGTCGTACGCGCCGCTGCGGCGGTGGGCGGCCGCCACGGGGGCGGAGCCCGGTGCGTACGACGAGCAGGGGCCGGTCTTCGTGCACGCCGAGGAGTGCGCGGGACCGGACCGCGACGCCGTGGGCTATCCGTTCGCGCGGCCCGGAGCGCTGCGGGTCCTGCGGCGGTACACCGCGGCCGGGCACATCGCCGGGGGCGAGCTGCTAGAGCTTCCGCAGGATGCCGACGCGGCCTTTGACCAGGCGCTGGCGGAGGCGTTCGACGACCCGGAGACCGCGCTGGTGCAGGTACGGGCCGTGGAGTACGGGTGCTTCCAGTTCGAGGTGCGCAGGCCGTAGCCGGAGACGCCGGAACGGCGCGGGGCCCGTACGGATCGTGTCCGTACGGGCCCCGCGCCGGCGTCAGGGAGGCGTCAGCCCTTGAGCTCGGCGGCGACCAGCTCCGCGATCTGGACGGCGTTGAGCGCCGCGCCCTTGCGGAGGTTGTCGTTGGAGAGGAAGAGCGCGAGGCCGTGCTCGACCGTCTCGTCCTTGCGGATGCGGCCGACGTAGGACGGGTCCTGGCCGGCGGCCTCCAGCGGGGTGGGCACGTCGGAGAGGGCCACGCCCGGCGCGCCCGCCAGCAGCTCGGTCGCCCGCTCGGGGCTGATCGGGCGCTCGAAGCGCGCGTTGACCTGGAGGGAGTGACCGGAGAAGACCGGGACGCGCACGCAGGTGCCGGAGACCTTCAGCTCGGGGATCTCCAGGATCTTGCGGCTCTCGTTGCGGAGCTTCTGCTCCTCGTCGGTCTCGTTGAGGCCGTCGTCCACGATCGAGCCCGCCATCGGCAGCACGTTGAAGGCGATGGGGCGGACGTACTTGTCCGGCTCGGGGAACTCCACCGACGAGCCGTCGTGCGTGAGCTTCGTCGCGTCCTGCTCGATGGCCTTGCGGGCCTGCTGGTCCAGCTCGGCCACGCCGGCCAGGCCGGAGCCGGAGACCGCCTGGTAGGTGGCGACGACGAGGGCGGTCAGCCCCGCCTCGTCGTGCAGCGGGCGCAGCACCGGCATCGCGGCCATCGTCGTGCAGTTCGGGTTGGCGATGATGCCCTTGGGGCGGTCCGCGGCCGCGTGCGGGTTCACCTCGGAGACCACGAGGGGGACCTCGGGGTCGCGGCGGAAGGCGGAGGAGTTGTCGATCACGACCGGGCCGGCCGCGGCGACCTTGGGCGCCAGCTCCTTGGCGGTCGCGCCGCCCGCGGAGAAGAGGACGATGTCCAGGCCCGAGTAGTCGGCCGTCGCCGCGTCCTCGACCGTGATCTCGGTGTCCTGCCACGGGATCGTGCGTCCGGCGGACCGCGCCGAGGCGAACAGCCGAAGCTGCTCCACGGGGAAGTTCCGCTCGGCGAGAATCCCTCGCATCACACCGCCGACCTGGCCGGTGGCTCCGACGATTCCGATCCTCATGGCACTCCTTCTAGGGAACTGGCGACGATTTCCGACTGGAAACCCTGCTCAGAAGTCCGTCCATCATGCGTGTGACACCCGTCGCCTTGTCCAATCCGTTTCAGGGAGTGGAGCGGAAAACGAATCTTGCCATGCGGACAAGTGACTTCTGAGTCGCTGCTGACCTCCCATAATCTCCTACGCGAAGGACAGTGCGAAGGCCACAACGAGGTGCCGGCGCGAAGACCGTACATTCCGGTACCGAACGGGGCGTATCCGTCCCCAGAGAGGCCCCGCTCCTGTGACCGCCCCTGCCCCGACCGCCGACGCCCCGGAGATCGCCGCCCCCGCCCTCCCCGACGCCACCGGACCCGTACGCGCCCTGCGCTCCGCCGCCCCGCCGCGCCCCCGCCCCCTCGTCCTGCTGGCCGCCACCACGGCCATCGCGCTCGCGCTGCTGCTCCTGGCCGGGACCGGGGTGCTCATCCGGCACCCCGTGCTCATCCCGCCGCTCGCGGCCAGCGCCGCGCTGATCGCCGGCGCCCCGGCGCTGCCGCTCGCGCAGCCGCGCAGCGTCATCGGCGGCCATCTGCTGGGGGCCGCGGCCGGCTTCGCCGTGGTGGCCGTCGCGGGGCCCGGCGTCTGGAGCGCGGCCGCGGCCGGCGCGCTGGCCTTCGGCGCGACGTCCCTGGCCCGCGCGCCGCACTCGCCCGGCGTCGCCACGTCCGTGATCGTCGGCTTCCAGGGGCCGGATCCGCTGCCGTTCCTGCCCCTGCTGGTGGCGGCCACCGTGATCCTGACCACGGTGGGCCTGTGCCTGCACCGCCTGACCGGCCGCCGCTATCCGCTGTACTGGTGGTGACCCGCGCCTCCTGCGTACGCCCGAGGTCTCCCCGCTACCCCATGACGTGAACGTCACATGAAGCGCGGGCGCCGGCTCCCCGAGCGTCCGGTGACCGGCACCTCACGCCGGCCGCCCGGGTGATCCCTGTGCAGAGATCGGCGGCGCGCGTTGTGGTCATGTTCACGCACAGTCCACCCCCGGTGCGAAACATCCCTGGTGAGGGGGCGGCCGGCCCGCCCCGCCACCACCGCGTTCGTACTCGGGGAGTTCGCGCATGTCCCGCACTCGGTCCGCCGCCGCCGCCCTCGACCGCCGTACCTTCCTCGCCGCCACCGGAGTGGCCGGCGCCGCCGCCGGGGCCGGGCTGACCCTCGGGCTGAGCGGCCGGACGGCCACCGCCGTGCCGGCCCAGGCCGGGCCCCCGCCCTTCGCGCCGGACCCGGTCGCCGCGCCCGCCGTGCCGCCCGTGCCCTTCCGCCGCGGCACCACCCTCGACTCCGTCGCCGCCCCGCGCGGCACCACCGGCTACCGCCGCCTCGGCGACGGCCCCGCCTGGTCCCGCGTCGTCCGTACCGAGCTGGCCGCCGCCCGCTCCGGCCGGGACGAGCGGCGCACCACCCTCGCGTCCTTCGCACAATTCACCGACCTGCACCTGGTCGACGTGCAGAGCCCGCTGCGGTACGAGTACCTGCGTGCGCAGACCGCGAGTGCCTGGCGCCCGCAGGAGGCGCTGTCGGTGGCCGGCATGGTCTCGCTCATCGAGCGGGTCAACGCGCTCAAGGGCGGCCCGGCCACCGGCTCCCCGCTCGGCTTCGTGATGACGACCGGCGACAACACCGACAACAACTCCAAGATCGAACTGGAGTGGTTCCTCAGTGCGATGAGCGGCGGCCGCATCATCCCCAACACCGGCGACCCGCGGCACTACGAAGGCGTGCAGGCCAGCGGCCTGAAGCTGTACTGGCAGCCGGACAGCGACCTGCGGGACGCCGACAAGCAGCTCGGCTTCCCGCGGCTGCCCGGCTTCCTCGACGCCGCGCTCCGCACCGTGCACAGCCCCGGGCTGGACATCCCCTGGTACACCACGGTCGGCAACCACGACCAGCTCCCCGGCGGCTGTTACGCGCCCGGCGACTCGTACTGGACGGAGGTCGCGACCGGCGGCCGCAAGCTGGAGACCCTCCCGGCGGACCAGGCGAAGCAGGTCTGGACGGCAGTGAAGAAGGGCCTGGACCCCACCGGCGCCGACTTCAAGGCGCTGATGCGGGCCAACCGCCGGCACACCCGGCAGGTGACGCCGGACCCGCGGCGGGCGCCCTTCACCCGCGCCGAGTACGTCCGCGCCCACCTCGACCCCGCCTACACCGGTGCGGGCCCGCACGGCCACGGCTTCACCGAGGCCAACGTCCACGACGACCGGCTGTACTACACCTTCCAGGTCTCCGACGACGTGATCGGCATCAGCCTGGACACCACCGACCCCGGCGGCCACTACACCGGCTCGGTCGGCACCGCCCAGCTCCGCTGGCTGGAGCGGCAGTTGAAGGAGCACAAGGACTCCTACGTCCTGGTCTTCAGCCACCACACCAGCAAGACCATGGACAACACCCGCCCGGACCCGGCCCGGCCCGACGAGGGCCGCCACGGGGGCGAGGAGCTGGTACGGCTGCTGTCCGGCCACCGCAACGTGCTGGCCTGGATCAACGGCCACAGCCACAAGAACGACATCACCGCGCACGACGGCTTCTGGGAGGTCTCCACCGCCTCCCACATCGACTTCCCGCAGCTCGCGCGGATCATCGAGGTGGTGGACAACCACGACGGGACGCTGTCGCTCTTCACCACGCTCGTGGAGTCCGCTGCCCCGCACCGGACGGACTTCCACGACCTCTCGCAGACCGGCCTGGCCTCGCTCTACCGCGAGCTGTCCGCCAATCAGCCGCAGGGCCGTACGGATCTGGCAGGCGAGCCGGGCGACCGCAACACCGAACTCCTGGTGAAACGTGGCTGATTGACGCTCAACCCCGGACCGCGCCTCAACCCCGGGCCCGGCCGCCGGGTCCCCCTCCCCGACCGCAGTCGGCAGCCGGCGCCACCGGCGCCGCAGGAGGGAGAAACGACATGAGAGCACGGATCGCACTGGCGGGGGCCCTGGCCGCCGCCCTCGCAGGAACGGCACTGCTCACCGCGCCCGCGGCCACCGCCGCCGGACCGGGCCCCGACGGCCACGCGGGCACCAAGGCGGCCATGGAGGCCCAGGTCGCCAAGGGCGTCCCCGGCATGATCGGCCAGGTCACGGAGGGACGCCGGGTCTGGCGGGCCACCGCCGGTGTCGGCAACCTCGACACCGGCGAACCGCGCGGCGCCGGTGACGCCTTCCGCGTCGGCAGCATCACCAAGACCTTCGTGGCCACGGTCCTGCTCCAACTGGAGGCGGAGGGCCGGCTCGACCTGGACGACACGGTCGAGGAGTGGCTGCCGGGAGTCGTGCAAGGCCACGGCCACGACGGCAGCCGCATCACGCTGCGGCAGCTGCTCAACCACACCAGCGGCATCCGCGAGATCTTCGAGGAGAAGGAGTTTCGCGACAAGGTGACCGGGCCGGGCTTCCTGAAGCACCGTGACGACACCTGGACTCCCCGGCAGCTCGTCCGCCTGGCCATGAACGGCAAACCCACCTTCGAGCCGGGCACGTCCTGGAGCTACTCCAACACCAACTACCTGCTCGCCGGCATGGTCATCGAGAAGGCCACCGGGAAGCCGTACGCCACCGAGGTCCGGCGGCGCGTCCTGAATCCGCTCGGCCTGCGCCACACCGTCGTGCCCGGCACCGACCACCGCATCCCCGGACCGCACGGCATCGCGTACTCCAAGCTGCTGGTGGAGAAGCCGGGGACCGAGGTGTACGACGCGACCGAGCTCAATCCCTCGCTCGCCGGACCGGCCGGCGAGATGATCTCCACGGCCGGGGACCTCAACCGCTTCTACGCGGCGGTGCTGCGCGGAAAGCTGTTCCCGCAGCGGCAGTTGAAGGAGATGCTGACCACCGTCCCGGTCGGCGCGGAGGCGCCCGGCATCCGGTACGGGCTGGGCCTGATGACCCAGAAGCTGTCCTGCGGGGTCCGGCTGTACGGCCACGGCGGCGGCATCCACGGCTCGTCCTCGGAGGCCGTCAGCACGAGGGACGGCCGGCACACCGCGGCGTTCAACTCCAACGCGGACTGGACCGGCGACAGCGAGCCGGTCGTCGAGGCGGAGTTCTGCGGCTGACCTCGCGCCCGCGGGGGCGGGCCCCGGTGGCCCGCCCCTTTCGCGTTGCGCTTACTTCGGCAGCACCGCCACATACGCGCTCGGCTCCCGGTCCGCCGCCGCCATCAGCGCGGTCCGCACCACCACCGCCTGCTGCTCGGGCGCCTCGCGCAGCTTCTTCGGCGTCACCTGCACGACCGTGATGCCCAGCCGCTCCAGCCGCTCCCGGGTGCGGGTGTGCTCCGGCCACAGCGTCTGGTCGGCGTACTTGGGGGACCGCGCGTCGATCGTCAGCGCGACCGCCTGTACCGGCCAGAACGCGTCCACGCCGCCGAGGTACGGGCCGCCCGGCAGCCGCAGGTCCACGTTCCACACCGGATCCGGCAGCCGGTACTCGCGCACCAGCGCGTACAGCAGCCCCTCGGCCAGCGCCCGGCCCTCCGCCAGCAGGCCGTCCACCGCGTCCATCACCTGCGGCCTGCCCAGCAGCCGCGCCCGGCTCAGCTCGCGCACCACGGCCGTCGGGTCGCAGTGCCCGCCGCGCACCGCCTCGGACAGCAGCCGCCGGATCGCCGTCGGCCCGCCGACCGCCTCCAGCGCCGTCATCTCCGCTTCCCCCAGCCCGGCCCTGGTGGTCTGCGGGCCGGTCAGCCGGGCCACCGCGTCGGCCAGCGCTCTGGGGACCGGGGCGACCGGCACTCCGGTGACCTCGACCGCGGGCGGCGGAGTCTGGGCCCGTACGACCTGCGCGAAGCCCGCCGAGCGCAGCCGCCGCGAGCGCGGCACGAGCACCTCGATGCGGTCCAGGGAGAGCAGCGGGGGAGCGGAGGAGAAGCGGTGCAGGGCGAGCGCCGCCAGCCCGGTGATCATCGCCTCGGGTTCGTAGCGGTCGGCGCCGTCGCCCTGGGCCGGCACGGCCGGTTCGCCGTCCGGGCCGGTGGCGGCCGCCGGCGTGCGCCGGGCCGCGTACAGCAGGACGGCGTGCAGCCGCTCCTCGCTGGTGGGCGGGCCGGGATGGAGCAGGTGGACGCCCGGCAGGATCTGCTGCCAGGGGCCGCCGGGCCGGCAGCGCTCGGCGAGATCGGACGGCGCGATGCCGTGCTCGCGCAACTGCCGGGCGGTCAGGACGCGGTGCCGTACGTCGGCGAGGTGGTGGAGCGGGCGGGGCGAGAGCGGGGTGTTGTGGTTCATGCCCCCGCCATTCCCGCGCCCGCGCCGCCCCCTAACCGCTGTTACCGTTCCGTCGACGTTTCCGCACAACCACGGCCTAAAGTACGGGCGTTCGACGGCCGATAAGTGCTGGTCCTACCGAGGGTTACGGCTTCGCGCCGATCTTTGCGTCACAAGCCTGTGCCCGCAGTGCCCGCGCGAGATCGTCCCGCGCCTCCGACACCAGCCGGCGCAGCGCGGGCGGCGCGTCCGCGTGCCCGATGAGCCAGGCGTCGGCGGCGTCCAGCGTCTCCTGGCTGCTCTGCAGCGCCGGGAAGAGACCGCGGACCACGGCCATCCCGATCTCGATCGACCGCTCGTTCCACACCCGCCCGATCGCGTCGAAGTACTTCGGCGCGTACGGAGCCAGCAAATCGCGCTGCCCGGCCTGGTCGAAGCCCGAAATCGTGGCCTCCACCAGGGCGTTGGAGAGCGCGTCGGACTCCACCACGTCCGCCCAGGCACGCGCCTTGACCTCGGCGGCGGGGCGGGCGGCCAGGCAGCGGACGTGGTGGCGCTTGCCGGACGCGGTGTCGTCGCGGGCCAGTTCGGCGTCGATCCGCTGCGCGTCGACGGCGCCGTGCGAGGCCAGCGGCTCCAGGAACGCCCAGCGCAGCTCCTGGTCCACCGCCAGCCCGTCGATCTTCGCGGTGCCGTCCAGCAGGCCGCCCAGCAACTGCAGGTCGGCCTCGGTGGAGGCGACGGTGGCGAAGAAGCGGGCCCAGGTGAGCTGGTGGCCGCTGCCGGGCTCGGCGACGCGCAGCTCGTGCAGGGCGCCCTGGGCGAGCTGCTGCGCGCCGAGCCGGCGCCAGTCGGGCGCCGCGTAGTGGTGCAGCGCGGTACGGGCCTGGGCGTGCAGGGTCTGCAGCACGCCGATGTCGGATTCCCGCCCGGCGAACCGCAGCACGATGTCGAGGTAGTCGCGGGCCGGCATCAGCCCGTCGCGGGTCAGGCCCCACAGCGCGGACCAGCACAGGGCGCGCGCCATCGGGTCGGCGATCTCGCCGAGGTGGCCGCGCAGGGTGGCCAGCGACCGCTCGTCGAAGCGGACCTTGCAGTACGTCAGGTCCTCGTCGTTGACCAGCACCAGGTCGGGCCGCTCGGCCCCGGTCAGCTCCGCGACGACCGTGCGCTGCCCGGAGACGTCCAGCTCGGCACGGGCGTACCGGACCAGCGAGCCGTCACCGCCCTTACCGAACACGGTCTCGCGGCGGTACAGGCCGACCGCGACCCGGTGCGGCCGCAGCTCGGGCCGGGCGGGGGAGGCTTCCTGCAGGACGGCCAGCTCGGTGATGCGGTCCTGTGCGTCGTAGGTGACCTGCGGGGTGAGCGCGTTGACACCGGCCGTCTGCAGCCAGGAGCGGGACCAGGCGGCCAGGTCGCGGCCCGAGGTCTCCGCCAGCGCGGTCAGCAGGTCGGCCAGGGTGGTGTTGCCGTACTCGTGCCGCTTGAAGTACCGCCGCGCGCCGTCCAGGAAGGCGTCCCGGCCCACGTACGCGACGAGCTGCTTGAGCACGGACGCTCCCTTGGCGTACGTGATCCCGTCGAAGTTGAGCTTGGCGTCCTCCAGGTCGCGGATGTCGGCGGTGATCGGGTGCGTGGAGGGGAGCTGGTCGGCGCGGTACGCCCACGCCTTGCGCCCGTTGGCGAAGGTGATCCAGCCGCCCGTGAAGCGGGTCGCCTCGACCAGCGACAGCGCGCCCATGAAGTCCGCGAAGGACTCCTTGAGCCACAGGTCGTCCCACCACTCCATGGTGACCAGGTCGCCGAACCACATGTGGGCCATCTCGTGCAGGATGACGTTGGCCCGGCGCTCGTACGACGCCTGTGTCACCTTCCCCCGGAAGATGAACTCCTCGCGGAAGGTGACACAGCCCGGGTTCTCCATCGCGCCGATGTTGTACTCCGGCACGAACGCCTGGTCGTACTTCCCGAAGGGGTACGGGTAGTCGAAGTGGTCGTGGAAGAAGTCCAGGCCCTGCTTGGTGACGGTGAAGACGTCGTCGGCGTCGAAGTGCCGGGCCAGCCCCTTGCGGCAGAGCGCGCCGAGCGGCACCTCCAGCTCGGTGCCGTCGGCGAACGTACGCCGGTAGGTGTCGGAGACGTAGTGGTACGGGCCCGCGACCACGGCGGTGATGTACGTGGAGATGGGCTTGGTACGCGCGAAGCGGTGCACCCCGCCGTCGCCGGTGCCCTCCTCCGCGCCGTTGCTGAGCACCACCCACCCCTCGGGCGTGGTCACCGTGAAGTCGAACGGCGCCTTCAGATCGGGCTGTTCGAAGTTCGCGAAGACCCGGCGGGCGTCGGCCGGCTCGTACTGCGTGTAGAGGTAGACCTCGCCGTCCTCGGGGTCGACGAAGCGGTGCAGGCCCTCGCCGGTGCGGCTGTAGGCGCACTGCGCGTCCACGACGAGGACGTTCTCCGCCGCCAGGTCCGGCAGGGTGATCCGGGCGCCGTCGAAGACGGCCGCCGGGTCCAGCTCGCGGCCGTTCAGCGTCACCCGGGTGACCTCGGGCGCGATGAGGTCGGCGAAGGTGTCCGCGCCCGGCTGCGAGCTGCGGAAACGGATGGTGGTGACGGACCGGAAGGTACGGGCCGCCGCCCCCTCGGCCACCGCTGACCGCAGGTCCAGCGCCACCTCGTACCCGTCGACGGCCAGCAGCCGGGCCCGCTCGCGGGCCTCGTCTCGGGACAGATTCTCACCGGGCACGACGTGACTCCTTCGTCTTCGCGTTCGTCTTCGTGGCGATCTCTTCGTCTCGCATATCGAACACTGGGAATCATGGCACGGCGTGCGGCGGTTGAACCGGCTACCGGCTTTCCCTTCCGAACGTCCTAGGAGAGACCCATGTCCGACTCCGGCAAGACCCCGGCAGACTTCTGGTTCGACCCGCTGTGCCCCTGGGCCTGGCTGACCTCGCGCTGGATGCTCGAGGTGGAGAAGGTACGGCCGGTGGAGGTCCGCTGGCACGTGATGAGCCTCGCCGTGCTCAACGAGGACAAGCTCGACGACCTGCCCGAGCAGTACCAGGAAATGATGCGGACCGAGGCGTGGGCCCCGGTCCGGGTCTGCATCGCGGCGGAGGAGAAGTACGGCAGCGAGGTGCTCGCCCCGCTCTACACCGCGCTCGGCACCCGCTTCCACAACCAGGGCCTGCCGCGCACCCGCGAGACGATCCTCGCGGCGCTGGAGGAGGCGGGGCTGCCCGCCGAGCTGGCGGACGCCGCCGACACCGACGCGCACGACGAGCGGCTGCGCGCCTCGCACAAGGAAGGCATCGACCTGGTCGGCCAGGAGGTCGGCACGCCGGTCATCGCCGTCCCCGGCGCCGACGGCGACCAGATCGCCTTCTTCGGCCCGGTCGTCACCCCGTCCCCCAAGGGCGAGGAGGCCGCCAAGCTCTGGGACGGCACCCTGATGGTCGCCTCCATCCCGGGCTTCTACGAAATCAAGCGCACCCGCACGGCGGCCCCGAGCTTCGACTGATCCGTGCCCCGTCAGGGGCGCGGGGAACTGCGCGACCAGCCACAACGGCGCCGCGCGCCCGGAAGCCCCCCGCGAGTCACGTCCTCGCGGGGGGCTTCCTTCTCTCCGCCTGCCAAGTGAAGGGTGAGAAGACGATCACGAGGCAGGACGATCACCGGCGCTCCGGCGCCAACGGCGCCTACGGCGCCAGGAGCAGGTTGTTCGCGCGCTCCCTCGCGGACGCGTACCGCTTGGCGACGTCCTGCCAGTTGACGACGCGCCACATGGCCTCGATGAAGTCGACCTTCTGGTTCTTGTACTGGAGGTAGAAGGCGTGCTCCCAGGCGTCGAAGACCAGGATCGGGACCGAGCCCTGGCCGACGTTGCCCTGGTGGTCGTAGATCTGCTCGACGATGAGGCGGCCGGTGACCGGCTCGTAGGCGAGGACGCCCCAGCCGCTGCCCTGGGTGGTGGCGGACGCCTTGGTGAGCTGGGCCTTGAACTTCTCGAAGGAGCCGAAGCTCTCCGCGATCGCGTCGGCCAGCTCGCCCACGCCGTCCTTCTCCAGCGGCTCGCCGCCGCCGTCACCGGTCATGTTGTGCCAGTAGATGCTGTGCAGGATGTGGCCGGAGAGGTGGAAGGCCAGGTTTTTCTCCAGGCCGTTGATCGCGCCCCACTGGTCCTTGTCACGGGCCTCGGCGAGCTGCTCCAGCGTGTCGTTGGCGCCCTTCACATAGGCCGCGTGGTGCTTGTCGTGGTGCAGCTCGATGATCTCCGGGCTGATGACGGGTGCCAGCGCCGAGTAGTCATAGGGGAGTTCCGGAAGTGTGTAGGTCGCCATGCGCGCCGAGCCTCCAAGCTGCTCAAAAGCAGTAGTTGCAAGTAAGTTGCAAGAGCAGGCTAACAGCAGGAAGGTGAGGAGGCCGGGCAAGGGGAGGGTCCCGGTACCAACGACGGAGGCGGGGGGGGGGGGCCCGGCGGGGCGCGCCCCCCCCCCCGCGGCCCCGCGGCGGGGCGCCGCGCGCGCCGTCCGGGCGCCGCCCGCCCGTGGGGGGCGGGGGGCGTATCCGGGAGGCTCCCCCGGCCGCCTCCGTCGTTGGTACCGGGACCGCCACGCAGATGAAGCCCCAGACCACCAGGATGGCCGCGCCGACCATGTTCAGCAGCCACTGGAAGACGGTGTCCGGCCACACGATGCTGAACACCA
The DNA here is from genome assembly GCF_000720485.1 of Streptomyces ochraceiscleroticus. Lineage (GTDB taxonomy): Bacteria > Actinomycetota > Actinomycetes > Streptomycetales > Streptomycetaceae > Streptomyces > Streptomyces ochraceiscleroticus. The sequence goes on from NZ_JOAX01000023.1 coordinate 62,062, forward strand.
CGGTGAGGAAGCCGAAGGCCGAGCAGAGCAGCACGGCGAAGCGCGGCACGCCGCCGCTGACCCGGCTCAGGAACCGCGGGCCCTGGCCGCGGGAGGTGAGCGAGTACGCCATCCGGGACCCGCCGTAGATGTTCGCGTTCATCGCGGAGAGCAGCGCGACCAGGATGACCACGTTCATGATCTGGCCGGCCGCGGGGATCTTCAGGTAGTCCAGGACCGCGACGTACGGGCCGGCCTTGGCGATCTCCGGCGCGCTCCACGGGATGACCGTCACGATGATCGCCATCGAGCCGACGTAGAAGAGGGCGATGCGCCACATCGCGGTGCGCACCGCGCTCGCCACGCCGCGCACCGGGTCCTTGGACTCGGCGGCCGCGATGGTCACCGTCTCCAGGCCGCCGTACGCGAACACCGAGGCGAGCAGGCCGACCATCAGCCCGTCCGTGCCCTTGGGCAGGAAGCCGCCGTCGCCGGTGAGGTGCGCGGCGCCGGGCGCGTCCGTGCCGGGCAGCAGGCCGAAGATGGCGAGCAGGCCGAGGATCAGGAAGATGCCGATCGCGGCGACCTTGAGGGCGGCGAACCAGAACTCGAACTCGCCGAAGTTGGCGACCGCGGCGAGGTTGGTGCCGCAGAAGATCACCATGAAGAGAAGGACCCACATCCACGGCTCGGTGCCGGGGAACCAGCTCACCATGATGCCGGCGGCGCCCAGCGCCTCGGCGGCGACGGCCACGCACAGCAGGGCGGTGAACATCCAGCCCGCGGTGAAGCCGGCCCAGGAGCCGATCGACCGCTCGGCGTGCACGGAGAAGGAGCCGGAGGCGGGGTTGGCCGCGGACATCTCGCCCAGCATGCGCATGATCAGCATGACCAGGCAGCCGGACACCGCGTACGCGATGACGATGGAGGGGCCGGCGGCCGCGATACCGGCGCCGGAGCCGACGAAGAGCCCCGCGCCGATCACGCCGCCCAGCGCGATCATCGAGAGGTGACGCTGCTTGAGCCCGTTGGACAGCGGGGTGCCGCCGTCCGGTCCGGCGCCCGCGGCCTGGTCGGCCGGCCCGCGCTCGGGCGCAGTGGACGAAGGTGTCCGATTCATGGTCGTACCTGTCCCAAAATGTGAGAGCGGAGCTGAGGCAAATCCATTTGAGCCCGCTCAGTGTGAGCGGGGTGTCCGCTCAGGACAACAGTCGTGCGCTTCTTGTTCGATATTCAGACTGAATCGTGACCGACCGCGCTCGACGCGTGATCGACAGCGACGGAGGGTGACCGGCGTCTCACCCGCGGGCGTCGGTCACGCCGCTGCCCGGCGCCGGTCCCGCACCTCGCGCGCGCCCGCGATCAGCAGTACCAGCGCGGTCGCCCCGGCCGACCACAGCAGCTGCGGGCGGGCCGTCGCGTCGGTCAGCATCAGCACGATCACGGCCGTCATGCCGGCCAGCGCCACCCAGGTCAGCCACGGGAAACCCCACATACGGAGCGTGAGCTTCGCGGGCGCCTCGCGCTCCAGCCGACGGCGCAGCCGAAGCTGCGAGACGGCGATCAGGCCCCAGACGAAGAGCAGTACCGCACCGACCGCGTTGAGCAAGTACAGGAAGACCGAATCCGGCCACTTCAGATTGAGCAGGACCGAGATGAAGCCGAAGGCGACCGAGGCCAGCACGGCCCGGCGCGGCACTCCGCCGCCCGACACCTTCAGCAGCCCGCGCGGCGCCTCGCCCCGCTCGGCCAGCGAGAACACCATCCGCGAGGAGCCGTAGAGGTTGGCGTTCAGCGCGGACAGCAGCGCCACGAAGACCACCACGTTCATGATCTGGCCCGCGCCCGGCACCCCCAGCCGGTCCAGCACCGCCACGTACGGGCTCTTGCCCGGCTCGATCGAGGACCAGGGGAGCAGGGTGACGATGACCAGCATCGAGCCGACGTAGAAGAACAGGATCCGCCAGACCGCGCTGCGCACCGCGCGCCCCACCGCGCGCGCCGGGTCGTCGGACTCGGCCGCCGCGATCGTCACGACCTCCAGGCCGCCGAACGCGAACACCACGGCCAGCACCCCGGAGACCACCCCGGACCAGCCGTTGGGCAGGAAACCGCCGTCACCGGTGAGGTGCGCCAGGCCCACCGGGTCACCGTCGTACGTACCGGAGGACGGCAGTACCCCGAAGATCGCCAGCAGTCCCAGGACGAGGAAGAGCACGATCGCGCCGACCTTGAGCGTGGCGAACCAGAACTCGAACTCGCCGAAGTTGCGGACCGCGGCGAGGTTGGCGCCCGTGAAGAAGAGCATGAAGATCAGCACCCAGCCCCACTGCGGGACCGCCGGCACCCAGCCGTTGGCGATCTGTGCCGCGCCGGTCGCCTCGACGGCGAGCACGACCACGAGCATGAACCAGTACAGCCAGCCCACGCTGAACCCCGCCCAGCGGCCCAGCGCCCGCTCCGCGTGCACCGAGAACGCGCCCGAGGCGGGCATCGCCGAGGACATCTCGCCCAGCATCCGCATGATCAGCATCGCCAGCGCGCCCGCGATCAGATACGAGAGCGCGATGCCGGGACCCGCCACCTTGATGCCGGCGCCGGAGCCCACGAACAGGCCCGCGCCGATCACGCCGCCCAGGCCCAGCATCGTCAGATGACGCTGTTTCAGTCCGCCGGACAGGGGTTCGCCGCTGTCCGCGCCACCGGTCGGGCCGGTGCCGGAGGTGGTCGGTGCGTCGTGCATTCGCTCGTACTCTCACAGGAGACGTTGGGGGGACTCCACAGTGTCCCCGGCCGGGCAGCACTAGCACAAAATGCCCGCACGGTCGGCCGGTCGGCCGTGACGAGCATCACGTGACCTGGAGAAACGGCCAATCGGCCGGTCCCCGGGCGGACGTGGGAGAAGTGCGGAAGCCGCCAAGTGCGGTGTGACGCGTTTGTCGCCGTCGCACGATGATCAGTGGGCCGCCGCTGGTCTAGATTCAAAGCGCTGTTCGAAGCATGCTTCGCACTGGTCCTGTTGTCTCTCACCCCGGGGAGTCCCGATGAGCCTTGCCGCCGCCTCCAGCCGCCCGGGCGCGGTCCTCGCCGACCTGCTGCCCGCCGCCACCGCTCCGCGCGCCCGCGTCCGTGACGCCGCGCTGGTGCTCGGCGGTGCCGCGCTCACCGGCGTCGCCGCCCAGATCGCCGTGCCGGTGCCGGGCTCGCCGGTGCCGGTGACCGCCCAGACCTTCGCCGCGCTGCTTGTCGGCGCCTCGCTCGGCGCCGGCCGCGGCTTCCTTTCGCTCGCGCTGTACGCGCTGGTCGGCATGGCCGGTGTGCCGTGGTTCGCCGGTGCCCAGGCCGGTGCGGGCGGTGCGTCCTTCGGGTACGTCCTCGGCATGCTGCTGGCCGCGACCGTGGTGGGCGCGCTGGCCCGGCGCGGCGGGGACCGCGGGGTGCTGCGCACCGCCGGCACGATGCTGGTCGGCGAGGCGCTGATCTACGCGATCGGCGTGCCGTACCTGGCGATGGCCACCGGCATGTCGCTGGGGGAGGCCGTCGCGGCCGGGCTGGTGCCGTTCCTGATCGGGGACGCGGTGAAGGCGGTGCTCGCCATGGGTGCGCTTCCGACGGCCTGGAAGCTGGTCGGGCGGCGCGGCTGAGCGCTTTCGCGTACGCGACGGGCCCCGCACCCCTCTGGGGGTGCGGGGCCCGTGTGGTGTCCGGGGCGTCAGGCGCGGGCGCGGCGGCGGTCGCGGAGGACGCCTGCCAACAGGACCAGTGCGCCGACGAGTACGGACATGATCATCTGCTGGCGGCCCTCGGGGTTGTAGAACATGTAGCCCACGACGAAGACGATCAGGGCGATCGTCGCGTACGTGAGGTACGGGTACGCCCACATCCGTACGGTCAGCCGCTCCGGCATGTCGCGCTCGATCCGCCGGCGCATCCGGAGCTGCGAGAAGCAGATGACCAGCCAGACGAAGAGGGCGACCGCGCCGGAGGAGTTCAGCAGGAACTGGAAGACGGTGTCCTGCGCGACGTAGTTGAAGATCGTCGCGACGAACCCGAAGGCGACCGACGCCCAGATGGCGACCGACGGGACGCCGCCCTTGTTGACGCGCGTGAAGGACTTCGGCGCGTCACCCCGCTCGCCGAGCGAGAAGGCCATCCGGGAGGCCGTGTAGAGGCCGGAGTTCAGGCAGGACAGCACGGCCGTCAGCACGACCACGTCCATGACCGTGCCCGCGTACGGAATGTCCAGCGACTGCAGGACGGCGACGTACGGGCTCTTCTCAACGGCCTTGTCGTTCCACGGCAGCAGCGTGACGATCACCGCGATCGAGCCGAGGTAGAAGATCGCGATGCGCCAGATGACGCTGTTGGTGGCCTTGCGGACCGCCTGCACCGGGTTGGGCGACTCGCTGGCCGCGAGGGTGACGATCTCGCTGCCCATGAAGGAGAAGACGACCAGCAGCATTCCGGAGAGGATCGCGCCCGGCCCGTGCGGCAGGAAGCCGCCGTGTCCGGTGAGGTTGGCCATGCCCACGGCCTCGTCGCCCGGCGGCAGCCCGAAGACGGCCAGCGCGCCCGCCACGATGAAGATCACGATCGCGGCGACCTTGATGCCGGCGAACCAGAACTCGAACTCGCCGAAGGAGCCGACGGATATCAGGTTCGTACCGGTCAGCACGATCATCACCAGCAGGGCCCAGGCCCACTGCGGGACGGCCGGGACCCAGTCGGTGAGGATCGCGGCCGCGGCGGTCGCCTCGACGGCCAGCACGACCGACCAGAAGAACCAGTACAGCCAGCCGATGGTGAAGCCCGCCCAGCGGCCCAGCGCCTGGTCGGCGTAGGCGGAGAAGGAGCCGGAGGTGGGGGAGGCGGCGGCCATCTCGCCGAGCATCCGCATCACGAGGACGACCAGCAGGCCGGTCAGCGCGTACGAGAGGAGGATGCCGGGCCCGGCGGCCGCGATGCCGGCGCCGGAGCCGACGAAGAGGCCGGCGCCGATCACCCCGCCGATGGCGATCATCGACAGATGGCGGTTCTTGAGCCCTGCCTGCAGGCCCTCCGACGACCGGCCGTCGGCGGGGTCACCGGTGGCCGGCTTGGCGGTCGTGGTCGGCGGGTGCGCGCCCATGTGCACCGTCCTTGTAATGGTTCATGGATATGTCGAGCCCCTGGATGAGATCTTCGGGAGCCCGTCGAGGGGAAGAGCTGAATCCGGATCGTTAACGTCTTCGTGTGTTTGTACGACGTACACATGTACGAGACGTAACGCCGGAGTTTCGTCACGCGGACTCATAGGGAGACCCAACGGCGGCTACCCGGACCCCGCCGTGTCACACTCGTCGCATGCGCGTGTACCTCGGCTCCGATCATGCCGGTTTCGAACTGAAGAACCACCTCGTCGAGTGGCTGAAGGCCCATGGCCACGAGCCCGTCGACTGTGGTCCGCACATCTACGACGCCCAGGACGACTACCCGCCGTTCTGCCTCCGGGCCGCGGAGAAGACCGCCGCCGACCCGGAAGCGCTCGGCGTCGTGATCGGCGGCTCTGGCAACGGCGAGCAGATCGCCGCCAACAAGGTCAAGGGCGTGCGGGCCGTGCTGGCCTGGAGCGAGGAGACCGCCAAGCTCGGGCGTGAGCACAACAACGCCAACGTGATCTCCGTCGGCGGGCGGATGCACACCCAGGACGAGGCCACCAAGTTCGTCGAGGCGTTCCTCGCCACGCCGTACAGCAACGAGGAGCGGCACACCCGCCGCATCGACATGCTCTCCGCGTACGAGACCACCGGCGAGCTGCCCGCGATCCCGGCGCACCACCCGCAGCAGGACTGATCGCACGATGCCCGAGGGGCACACGATCCACCGGCTGGCCGCCGACCACTTCGAGAGGTTCGGCGGCCGGGCCGTGCGTGCGGCCAGCCCGCAGGGGAAGTTCGCCGACGGCGCCGCGCTGGTCGACGGGCAGGTCCTGGAGGCCGCCGAGGCGCACGGCAAGCACCTCTTCCTCGGCTTCGCCGCGACCGGCTGGGTCCACATCCACCTCGGGCTCTTCGGCAAGCTCGGCTTCGGTACGACGCCGGCGCCGCCGCCCACCGACACGGTGCGGCTGCGGCTGCTGAACGAGCGGCACTACGCCGATCTGCGCGGACCCACGGCCTGTGCGCTGGTCACCGACGCCGACAAGCAGGCGATACACGACCGGCTCGGCCCCGACCCGCTGCGCGCCGACGACGACGGGGAGCGGGCCTGGCGGCGCATCTCCCGCAGCCGTACGTCGGTGGCCGCGCTGCTGATGGACCAGAAGATCATCGCCGGCGTCGGCAACGTCTACCGCGCCGAGGTCCTCTTCCGGCACGGAATCGACCCGTACCGCCTAGGCCGCGATCTGACGCGCTCCGAATGGGACGCGATCTGGTCGGACTTGGTCGTCCTCATGCGCGAGGGCGTCCGCAACAACCGCATCGACACGGTGCGGCCGGAACACGAGCCCGAGGCCATGGGCCGCCCGCCGCGCGTCGACGACCACGGCGGCGAGGTGTACGTCTACCGCCGCGCCGCGCAGCCGTGCCATCTCTGCGGCACGGATGTCCGCACGGCGGAGCTGGCGGCCCGGAACCTGTTCTGGTGTCCCGGCTGCCAGACGCGCTGACGCGCCCGTCCGTCCGCTCCCGGCTGCGGGAGTCGTGCACGGGGCTCTGCCCCGGACCCCGGTCCTCAATCGCCGGACGGGCTTGATTTTGGCGGGTGCGAGCTCCTCAGAACCCGTGCGGCAGCCACGGCGCCACATCGGAGCCGAAGGCTCCGGACGTCTCCGCCAGCGCCCCCGGGCGCAGCTCGCGGACCCGGCCCGCCGCCGCCAGGGCGCTGAGCCGCGTATCACCCAGATACGCCGCACCCAACTCCCGTACGGACAGCGCCAGATCCGCCGCGTCCGTCGTCCGCTCGCAGGACGCCCCCTTCGCGTCGCCGGTCAGCCGCCACCGCCCCTGGTTCCACGGGCAGAACGTGTCCTCGACGTCCAGGACGACGTCGACCGGCGCCGCGTACGTGCGCCCCGCGAGCGCGGCGCCCACCTCCACCGGGCGGAGGAACAGCCCGTCCCGCACCCGCACCTCGCACCGCCGCAGGTCGGAGACCATCTGCAGCAACGGCTCGTCGACCGGGCGGTTGTGGCTGACCAGGGCGGACGTCAGGTCGATGTCGAGCAGATAGCGCCACAGCGCCGCGCGCACGACCGGGTCCAGCGCCTCGATGTCGCGCAGCTTGACCGTGCCGTCCGGGCCGCGCGGGCTCCACTCCGCCTTGACCGCGTACCGCGCGTACCCGCGCACCTCGCCGGCCACCTCCGCCAGCACGCACAGCAGTTCCCCCGTGCCCTCCCGGTCGGCGGGCGGGTCCAGCAGCGGCAGCCGCTCCCAGCCGGGCTGCCGGGCGAGCATCCCGGGGCGCTCGGCGGCCACCGCCGCGTACACCCGCTCGCAGTCGGCCACCGCCTCGGCGAGCGGTACGAGCCGCAGCCGTACGCCGTCCGTGCCGTCCGGGAGCGTCAGTGCGACCCGTTTCGTCTCCACCCGCAGCGCGGCCTGGCGGGTGGCCATGCCGTATCCGAACCGGCCGTAGATCACCGGTTCGGACGCGGTCAGTACGGCGAGCGGCTCCTCCCGGCGGCGTACGTCGGCGAGCTGCTGCCGCATCATCTCCGTCAGCAGCCCCCGCCGCCGGTGCGTCGGCTGCACGCTGACCATCGTGACGCCGGCCGCGGGCAACTGCGCACCGCCCGGCACGGTCATCCGGAAGGAGAACGCGCCCGCCGTGCCCACCACTTCGGACCCGTCCCACACCCCGATCGACCGGTCCACCTCGGTGAGGTCCCGGTACAGCGCGCGCTCCTCGGGAGCCTCGGGCGTGCCCCCGAAGGCGCGCTCCAACTTGCCGTACCAGCCGTCCCATTCGGCCGCGCGCAGCGTCCGTAGCTGTGTCGTCATACGCCATGCGTAGCAGGCGGCGACTCGCGGACGCGACTGGATTTCGAACACATTTTCCTGGCAATTGCCCTCGGCGGGGTGCCGCGAATCGACGCGCCGCCAAAGGGGTGGATATGGTCTCGGGGCAATGGCGAGCGGCGCGGCAGCGGAGACCCTGACGGCCCGGGTGCGCAAGGCGATGCACCGGGCTCGCATCGGCGTGCGCAAGGCCATGGTCGACTACTTCCGCGGCGACGGCTCCGACTGGGTCGCGCTGGCCGCCCTGCTGATCTCCGTACCGGCCATCACCGGCGGCACCGTCTGGCACCCCGACTGGATCGCCCCGGCGGCCCTGGTCCTGCCCATCGTCGCGGGCGGCCTGCTGCTGCGCCCCGCCAGCCTGCTGGCCCTGTACGGCACGGCGGCGGTGGCCCTGATCGTGGAGGCCGCGGTCCTCGGCCCGTACGAGCAGGGCCCGGACCGGATCACACCCGGCACGGTCCTGGTGGTCGCCGCCGTGGGCCTCTTCGGACTGCTGATCGCACAGTTCCGCAGCCGGGTGGGCGTCCCGTGGCGGCGCGGCGGCACCATGCTCTTCGACCTGCGCGAACGCATCCGCGTACAGAGCGCGCTGCCGCAGCTCCCGCCCGGCTGGCACCGCGAGATGTCGCTGCGCCCGGCCGGCGGCCAGTCCTTCTCCGGCGACTTCGTCGTCGCCTCGCGCACCCACGGCGGCCACATCCTGGAGGTCGTCCTCACGGACGTCTCCGGCAAGGGCATGGACGCCGCGTCCCGCGCGCTGCTGCTCTCGGGCGCGTTCGGCGGCCTGCTCGGGTCGCTGCCGCCGCACGGCTTCCTCCCCGCGGCCAACGGCTATCTGCTCCGCCAGGACTGGAGCGAGGGCTTCGCGACCGCCATCCACCTCGTACTGGACCTGGAGTCCGGGGACTACGAGCTGTTCTCCGCCGGACATCCGCCGGCCCTGCAGCTCAGCGCGGGCAGCGGCCGCTGGGAGGAGAAGGCGGCCGAGGGCCCGCTGCTCGGCATCATGGACGGCGCCCACTTCGACCCGATCAAGGGCACGCTGCGCCCGGGCGACGTGCTGATGCTCTTCACCGACGGGCTGGTCGAGGCGTCCGACCGGGACATCGCCGAGGGCATCGACCGGCTCACCGGCGAGGCCGACCGCTATGTGACCGCCGGTTTCGCCGGTGCCGCCTGGCATCTGATCGAGGCGGTCGCCAAGGACGTGCACGACGACCGCGCGCTGCTGCTGATCTGCCGGGACTGACGGCTCGCGGGTGCGGCCCGGTGCGACCCGGTGTGGCCCGGTGTGGCCCGGTGTGGCCCGGTGCGGGCCCGCATGCGCAGGCCCGCACCCGCACCGTGGTCAGGCGCCCTGCCCGACCCCCACCGGCTCCGCCTCCGCCGGGGCCCGTGCGGGCCGCGCCGCACGCCCCGGCAGGACGCGCGCCAGCCAGTTCGCGCGCCCCGCGGCGAGCGGTCCCAGTACCGCCAGGATCAGCACGTACCCCGCGATGAACGGCGACAGCCGCTCGTCCAGCCCGGCCGTCGCGGCCATCGTCGCGAGGATCAGCGCGAACTCGCCGCGGGCCAGCAGCGACGTGGCGATGTTCGCGGCGGGCCGCGGCCCGAACCGGTACAGCCGCGCGACGACGATCCCCGCGAGGACGTTCATCAGCAGCGTCACCGCGACCGCCGCCAGGACCGGCCACAGCACCGTCGGCAGGTCGCCCGGGGCGATGGACAGCCCGAAGGCGAAGAAGAAGATCGCGCCGAACGCGTCCCGCAGCGGATGCACCAGCTCCCGTATGCGCGCGCCGGAGCTCGTGCTGCCCAGCATCAGGCCGACCATGAACGCGCCGATCGCGTCGGCCACGCCGAACCACTCCGAGACCCCGGCCACCAGCACGGCGGCGCCGAGAAAGGAGATCACCAGGAGTTCGTTGTCGCGGGTGGCGATCAGGCGGCCGATCAGCTTCGTGCCCCAGCGGGCCGCCGCCGCGAGCAGCAGCAGGAAGCCGAACGCCTTGCCGGCGTCCCCGACGGCGGCGGCCATCGAGTCGGCGCCGGAGATCACCGGCTGCAGGGCGGCCAGGTACAGGGCGAGGAAGATGTCCTCGACCACGATGATGCCGAGGATGGGGCGGGTCTCGGGGTTGCCGAGCCGGCCCAGGTCGACCAGGACCTTGGTGACGATCGCGGAGGACGAGATGCCGAGGACTCCGGCCAGTACCAGCGCCTCCGCCGTGCCCCAGCCGAGCGCGAAGCCGAAGCCGAGGCCCGCGCCGACGTTCAGCGCGAGATACGCGCCGCCCGCCAGGGCCATCTTGCGGCCGCCGGTCTTGAGGTCGTCCATGTGGAACTCGAGGCCCAGGTAGAAGAGCAGCAGCACCAGGCCGAGGAGGGAGAGCATCTCCAGGTCGTGCGGGTCGGCGACCAGGACGAGCCCCGGGGTGTTCGGGCCGAGGAGGATTCCGGCCAGGATGAAGAGGGGGATGGTCGGCAGGCCGATGCGGTTGCCGAGGCGGGCGAGGACGGCGGCGGCCAGGAAGGCACCGCCCATGGCGATGAGGGTCTCCGTGTGTCCGATGGCTCCTCCAGGGCTCGATGACGGGCAGGTGACGGGCAAGGGAGCGGAAAAAGAGTCAAGGATTGGTCAAGAAAGCACCAGTAGTTAGTTTACCAAATGATTACTGGAGTCCATCGGGCTGCGCCTCGGAGGTCCTCGGCCTGCGCCCGGAGCCCTGCGAGCGCACGAAAAAGGTGCGGGAGCGGCATCGCTGCCGCTCCCGCACCAAGACCTGCGTCCGAAGGCCCTACGTCGTCGTACTCGCCGTACCGCGCGCCCGCGCCGTCTCGGCCGGGTCCTTCTTGAACGCCCAGGCCATCCTCGGCTCCATCGCCCACCGGAAGGCCCGCTGCACCGGCGGTGTGCACAGCGCGGTGACCACGGCCCCCGCGATGAGGGTCACCGCGATCTCACCCAGCGGCGTGTGCAGCCACTGGTAGTCGTCGAACCAGCCCCAGAAACGCGAGCCCTTCGCCAGGAAGCCGTGCAGCAGATAGCCGTACAGGGTGCCGGCGCCCAGCACCGTGAACCACGTCTGCCGCTTCGGCACCCACGCGAAGAAGCAGGTCACCAGCACCGCCGAGCAGCCGAAGAGGGCCAGCGTCATCACCAGGCCCGACCACCAGGGCGCGCCCAGCTCCTGCGCGCTGTCGCGGTGGTAGAACCACGCCGAGGTCATCCGGGGCCCGGCCCAGTACGCCATCACCAGCGCCGACGCGAAGATCGGCAGCGAGGCCCACTTCACCGCGCGGCGCTGCGCCCACTGGAAGTGCTCGGGCTTCATGAAGAGCCCGATGACGAAGAACGGCAGGAACTGCAGGACGCGCTGGAGGTCCAGGTCGTCGCCGATGTCCGGCGAGACCGACGCCAGCATCGCGATGACCAGGGCCAGCGGGACGGGCCAGCGCACGACCTTCCACAGCGGCGTGGTGAGCCGCCAGATGAACAGCGCGACCAGGAACCAGGTCAGGAACCACGGGTCCAGCAGGCTGATCGGCTGCCCCGGATCGTCGTCGGCCCAGCGCTTGAAGAACGTGTACGCGACCTCGAAGAGCACGTACGGCACCGCGACGCCGGTGACCAGCCGCTGCAGCCGGTCCTTGCGCATGTCGAAACTGCGCGAGAAGTAGCCGGAGATGATGATGAACGCCGGCATGTGAAACGTGTAGACGACCATGTAGAGCGCTTCCGCGGCACGGCTGCCGTCGGTCAGCGGCTCCCAGGCGTGGCCCATCGCGACCAGCACGATCGCCAGGTACTTGGCGTTGTCGAAGAAAGGATCACGGGCCTTCTTCTGCGCTGCGGCAGGACCGGCCGGCTTCCCGGCCGGCGCGCCAGGGGTGGCCGTCTTCTCGGCCGGAGGTGCGGCCGTGGCGGTCGATTCCTTGGCCGGGGGGAGCGGGGTTCGCTGATCGCCGTGGAACATCTGAGGCACCTTAGTGGTGAACCGGAGATTGCGTAAAACCGTCTTCTTATTTCTCGGCTATTTCTGCAGCTACCCGCGGAGATGTTGGGTAGGCGAGAAGATCCGGCCGTTCTCGGGCCGGCCGCCCGCAGGCTCCTGGGTGCCCGTTCTGTACGGAATCATCCCGACTAATCGGGGCATAGGCGCCGCGAACGTCCCGGAGGGAATGTCCTACTCTGCGGTGGTCCGTTCGGGTGGTACGGCTCACGAAAACCTGTTCCCGGAATTCGAATTCACGGGCGTGAGATGGGCATACGCGCGGCAGCGGAATCCCGCCCCACGGAAATGATCAGGCCGAATCGGGGGTCGCCGCGGGACTGCTTCATTGCCCTGCGCGGGCCGGTGCCGGAGAGCTGACCGGAAGGCATAGGGGCACGGGAAGTGCGTAAACCCTTGGCCGATGATTCGTCACTCGTCTCCACCGGGAAGACAGTTGGTGGCACGATGGGTGCCGGCGGGGGTGTGCGCGGCTGCATGCTTCCAGGGCCGGTGTGGCATTCCGACCAAGGGGTTGATCAGTTGTGGAACTTTCGCTGTCTGTAGTGGTACTGCTTGCGATCATCCTCATTGTGCTGCTGCGCAACAAGACGCTGAAGTGGGGGCCGGCGATCGTCGCGATCCTCTTCGGCTTCTTCCTCGCGTCCACCGGTATCGCCCCGTCCGTGAACCGGTTCTTCGTCTCCGTGGCGGACACGATCAACAACATATCCTTCTGACCTGCGCGTACCACGGCACCGGACCGGCTCCCCGCGGCCCGGCGCCGCTCGCCCTGTAGGGCTCGCTCCGTACGCGCGCGCTCAGCGCCCGCCGCGGTCCAGCGCGTCCCGTACGGCGTCCTCGCTGCGGCCCACCACGGCACTGCCGTCGTCCGCGGTGATGATCGGCCGCTGGATCAGCTTCGGATGCGCGGCCAGCGCCTCGATCCAGCGCTCCCGCGCGTCCGCGGTCCGCTCCCACTCCTTCAGGCCCAGCTCCTTGGCCGCGGCCTCCTGCGTACGCGTGATGTCCCACGGCTCCAGCCCGAGCCGCTCCAGTACGGCCCGCAGCTCCGCCGCGCTCGGCGGGTCCTCCAGGTAGCGGCGCACGGTGTACTGCGCGCCCTCCTCGTCCAGCAGCTCCACGGCGGACCGGCACTTCGAACACGCGGGGTTGACCCAGATCTCCATGCGCGCAGCCTAGCCAGCCGGCCCGCCCGCGCACGCCCCCCGAGCGGGCCGCCACCGCGTACCCCCGGATACGCCGAAGGCCCGGCCGCGCTGTCCTGCGCGCGGCCGGGCCTTCGGTCGTGGAGCGGGCGACGGGAATCGAACCCGCGTAGCTAGTTTGGAAGACTAGGGCTCTACCATTGAGCTACGCCCGCATGCGCCGTGGACCGTCGAGCGGCCTCCGGCACGGTGAGCATCGTAGCGGGTCGGGGCGGTCCGCCGCACACCCCACTCGTCCCTCGGATAACTGGCAGCCGTATGGCCTGCGGCCATGTACCCTACGTGTCGCACCGACGGGGTGTGGCGCAGCTTGGTAGCGCGTCCGCTTTGGGAGCGGAAGGTCGTCGGTTCGAATCCGGCCACCCCGACCATCATGCGGCTTTCCAGCCATCCTCATGATCGCATCACCAGCCTTGCCCGGCCTGCCCGGACGAGCGTTCCCAAGATCGCATTGTGGGGCGCGTCGTGCTTGCGGTTACTATGCAAGCTGCGCGTCCGTGTGCCCTCTTTTTCAGGTCTACCGGGCGCGATCCGCCGGGCCCGATACGCCACGCGCGTCTCGAAGGCCGGGGGATCTTCCAGCAGAACCCCAGAAGTCAGCCCCAAGGAGACCGAACCGTGAAGAGCGCCGTGGAGACCCTGAACCCGACCCGGGTTCGGCTCACTGTCGAGGTGCCCTTCGAGGAGCTCAAGCCCAGCCTCGACGCGGCGTACAAGAAGATCAACCAGCAGGTCACGGTGAAGGGCTTCCGCCAGGGCAAGATCCCGGCCCGCGTGATCGACCAGCGGTTCGGCCGCGGTGCGGTGCTGGAGGAGGCCGTCAACGACGCGCTCCCGAAGTTCTACACCGAGGCGGTCAACGAGGGTGAGCTCAACGTCCTCGGCCAGCCCGAGGTGGACATCACCGAGCTGAAGGACGGCGAGCTGCTGGCCTTCACCGCCGAGGTGGACATCCGCCCGGCCCTGGAGATCCCGGACTACTCCGGCATCGAGGTCGAGGTCGACGCCATCGAGGTGTCGGACGAGGACGTCGAGAAGTCGGTCGAGCAGCTCCGTGAGCGCTTCGCCTCCACCTCCGCCGTCGAGCGCGCCGCCGCCGAGGGCGACGTCGTGACGATCGACCTGCAGGCCAAGGTCGACGGCGAGGTCCTGGAGGACGGCGTCGCCGAGGGCGTCAGCTACACCATCGGCTCCGGCGAGCTGCTGGACGGCATCGACGACGCCGTCACCGGCCTCGAGGCCGGCGGCGAGGCCACCTTCACCTCCGAGCTCAAGGGCGGCTCCGCCGCGGGCAAGGAGTCCGAGGTCACGGTCAAGGTGACCGAGGTCAAGGCCAAGGAACTGCCCGCCCTGGACGACGACTTCGCGCAGCTCGCGAGCGAGTTCGACACCCTTGACGAGCTCAAGGACGACAGCCGCAAGCGCCTCGCGCAGATGAAGAAGTACGACCAGGCCACCCAGGCCCAGGAGAAGGTCCTGGAGGAGCTGCTCAAGCTCGTCGAGGTCCCGATCCCCGAGAAGCTGCTCGCGGACGAGATCGAGACCCGCAAGCACAACCTCGTGAACCACCAGCTCGGCCAGATGGGCCTCGACCTCGCCAAGTACCTGGAGATCCAGGGCAAGAGCGAGGAGGAGTTCGACGCCGAGACCAAGGAGCAGGCCGAGAAGGGCATCAAGACCCAGTTCGTCCTCGACGAGCTGGTCAACAAGGAGAAGCTGAACGTCAGCCAGGAGGAGCTCACCGAGCACCTCATGCGCCGCGCGCAGTCCTCCGGCATGTCCCCCGACCAGTTCGCGCAGGCCGTCGTCGAGGGCGGCCAGGTGCCGATGCTCGTCGGTGAGGTCGCCCGCGGCAAGGCCCTCGCGGTCGTCGTCGAGGCCGCCACGGTCAAGGACACCAACGGTGAGGTCGTCGACCTGGACGACGAGGACGAGACCGCCGAGACCGTCGAGGCCGCCGAGTCCGTCGAGGAGGCCACCGCCGAGGCCGCCGAGGCCAAGGACGAGCAGGCCGAGGACGAGACCAAGTAAGTCCCGCGGCCGGTTCCGACCGGCCGGGGCGGCTCCCGCAGCCGCCGCAGCACGTCGGCGTACGGGCCCGGACCACGCACACGCGCGTGGTCCGGGCCCGTCGTGTACCGGCGTGTCCCCCGGGCCCCGGCAGCCCCCGGGCACCTGCGCTCAGAGCGAACAGTTCTCGATGCGGGATGGCGCCCGCCGACCAGCGCGTTAGGGTCCGTAGATACGTGGGCAGGGGACTTTCCGACACCGCGCCGGGGCACCAACACGGCGCCGGGTCCCGCGCCCCAGACGACGACGCTGAGACGGTCCTGAAAAGCCGTCCGACAACGAGCAGGTGGACACGTGACGATCCCGATGCCTTCCGCCGCCGCTGAGCCGACCTTCGGTGGCCTCGGCGACCAGGTCTACAACCGGCTGCTCGGCGAGCGGATCATCTTCCTCGGCCAGCCGGTCGACGACGACATCGCCAACAAGATCACCGCGCAGCTGCTCCTCCTGGCCGCCGAGCCGGAGAAGGACATCTTCCTCTACATCAACTCCCCGGGCGGCTCGATCTCGGCCGGCATGGCGATCTACGACACCATGCAGTACATCAAGAACGACGTGGTCACGATCGCCATGGGCCTCGCGGCCTCGATGGGCCAGTTCCTGCTGAGTGCCGGCACCCCGGGCAAGCGCTTCGCGCTGCCGAACGCCGAGATCCTCATCCACCAGCCCTCCGCGGGCCTGGCGGGCTCCGCGTCGGACATCAAGATCCACGCCGAGCGGCTGCTGCACACCAAGAAGCGGATGGCGGAGCTGACCGCCTTCCACACCGGCCAGACCGTCGAGCAGATCACCCGCGACTCCGACCGCGACCGCTGGTTCTCGGCCGACGAGGCCAAGGCGTACGGCCTCATCGACGACGTCATGGGCTCCGCCGCCGGCGTCCCGGGCGGGGGCGGCACCGGCGCCTGACGGCCCGGACCACTCAACCCCGCAGCCGACCCCAGCCCACTTGATCGCCACCAGGACGGTGAACACCCAGATGAACAACTTCTCCGGCAGCGGCCTGTACGAGGGCCCTCAGGCCGAGTCGCGCTACATCGTTCCGCGCTTCGTGGAGCGCACCTCGCAGGGCGTCCGGGAGTACGACCCGTACGCGAAGCTCTTCGAGGAGCGCGTGATCTTCCTCGGCGTGCAGATCGACGACGCGTCCGCCAACGACGTCATGGCGCAGCTCCTGTGCCTGGAGTCGATGGACCCCGACCGCGACATCTCGATTTACATCAACTCGCCCGGCGGCTCCTTCACGGCGCTCACCGCGATCTACGACACGATGCAGTTCGTGAAGCCGGACATCCAGACCGTGTGCATGGGCCAGGCGGCCTCCGCCGCCGCCGTGCTGCTCGCGGCCGGCACCCCCGGCAAGCGGATGGCGCTGCCCAACGCCCGCATCCTGATCCACCAGCCGTACAGCGAGACCGGTCGCGGTCAGGTCTCCGACCTGGAGATCGCCGCCAACGAGATTCTGCGCATGCGCACGCAGCTCGAGGAGATGCTGGCCAAGCACTCCACCACGCCGATCGAGAAGATCCGCGACGACATTGAGCGCGACAAGATTCTTACGGCCGAGGAGTCCCTCGCGTACGGTCTTGTGGACCAGATCGTGTCGACCCGGAAGAGTTCCGTTTCGGTTTGACCGTTCGATTGATCGCGCTGGTCGCGACTTGAGCCGGAGTGGCTCCCCCTTGTACCGAGTCGGCCGAGTCGGTTCAAGGGGGGCCCGCAGCGGGGGCCCGGCAAGGTACCGTCGATTAGGCAAGCACCCGGGTCCGTTGAGAGCAATGCGGATCCCAGGCGAAGGGGAAGCACCTCGTGGCACGCATCGGTGACGGCGGCGACCTGCTCAAGTGCTCGTTCTGCGGGAAGAGCCAGAAGCAGGTGAAGAAGCTCATCGCGGGTCCTGGTGTGTACATCTGCGACGAGTGCATCGACCTCTGCAACGAAATCATCGAGGAGGAGCTCGCCGAGACCTCCGAGGTGCGTTGGGAGGAACTGCCCAAGCCCCGGGAGATCTACGAGTTCCTGGAGGGCTACGTCGTAGGCCAGGAGGCCGCGAAGAAGGCGCTCTCGGTCGCCGTCTACAACCACTACAAGCGGGTGCAGGCGGGCGAGAACGGCGGAGCGCGCGGCAACGACGAGGGCATCGAACTGTCCAAGTCCAACATCCTGCTGCTCGGCCCGACCGGCTCCGGCAAGACGCTGCTCGCGCAGACGCTCGCCCGGATGCTGAACGTCCCGTTCGCCATCGCCGACGCGACGGCGCTGACGGAGGCGGGGTACGTCGGCGAGGACGTGGAGAACATCCTCCTCAAGCTCATCCAGGCCGCCGACTACGACGTCAAGAAGGCCGAGACGGGCATCATCTACATCGACGAGATCGACAAGGTCGCCCGCAAGAGCGAGAACCCGTCGATCACCCGCGATGTCTCCGGCGAGGGCGTCCAGCAGGCCCTGCTGAAGATCCTGGAGGGCACCACCGCCTCGGTCCCCCCGCAGGGCGGCCGCAAGCACCCGCACCAGGAATTCATCCAGATCGACACGACGAACGTGCTGTTCATCGTGGGCGGCGCGTTCGCGGGCCTGGAGAAGATCATCGAGTCCCGGGCCGGCGCCAAGGGCATCGGCTTCGGCGCGACGATCCGCTCCAAGCGCGAGATCGAGTCCAAGGACCAGTTCCAGGAGGTCATGCCGGAGGACCTGGTGAAGTTCGGGATGATCCCCGAGTTCATCGGCCGTCTCCCCGTGATCACCTCGGTGCACAACCTCGACCGCGAGGCGCTCCTGCAGATCCTGATGGAGCCGAAGAACGCGCTGGTCAAGCAGTACCAGCGGCTCTTCGAACTGGACGGGGTCGAGCTCGACTTCGACCGCCCGGCGCTGGAGGCCATCGCCGACCAGGCGATCCTGCGCGGCACGGGCGCCCGTGGTCTGCGCGCGATCATGGAAGAGGTGCTCCAGTCGGTGATGTACGAGGTGCCGTCCCGCAAGGACGTGGCCCGCGTCGTCATCACCGAGGAGGCCGTTCACTCGAACGTGAACCCGACGCTGGTCCCGCGCAACCGCGGCGGCGAGTCGGGCGAGCACCACGAGAAGAGCGCCTAGCCCGCACCAGGCAGACGAGAGGGGGCTCCCGGCACCGGCCGGGAGCCCCCTCTCGTGTCACCGCTCCGAGGGTGTGAGCCGCGAGGTCACTTCTTGACGCGGATGTCCTTGCGTACCTTGCCGAGCAGGTCGGCGGCGGACTCCAGGTCGCGCGCCGTGTTCTTCTCGCCCGGCATGACGACGCCGAAGGTGCTGTAGTCGGCCCAGGCGCAGATCGGCACCTCCGAGACCTCGCCCGGCTTCGGCTCCTTGGCCTTGGCCGTCTGGCACTTCACCAGCGCACCCTCGCCGCCCTCGGGCGTGAACTCCTCGGGCGTGCCGACCAGTTCGGCGTCGCTGCCGTCCTTGGTGGCCTGCTTCTGCATGTACAGGAAGAAGGCGTCCAGGGCCGTGCCCGGGTCCTTCATCGTGCCGTAGGAGCCCTGCAGCACCAGCCCGTTCTTGGGCTCGAGACCGGGCGCGTACACGCCCTGCACCGAGGTCGGGTCCGTCATCGGCAGGTTCTTCGACATGCCGTCCGCGCCGGCGGAGGTCCGCCCCGAGCCCGGCACCAGCTTGTACCCGGCCGCCGTGCCCGGCGTCGTGAGCTTGTGCGGGCCGTCGTTCTCCAGGCCGCCGCCACCGCCGAAGACGGCGATCGCGCCGCCCGCGATCGCGGCCACGACCACGACCGCGCCGACGATCAGGGCGATCTTCTTGCCCTTGCCGCTGCCGCTGCCGCCGTCGGGCTGGGGCGGGACCTGGCCGTACTGCGGCTGCTGCCCGTAGGCGGCCTGCTGCGGGAACTGGCCGGGCTGCTGCTGGCCGTAAGGCGCCTGCTGCTGGCCGTACGGGGCCTGCGGCTGACCGTACGGCGCCTGCTGTCCGTAAGGCTGCTGCTGAGGGGCCTGCGGGGGCTGGCCGTACGGCGCCTGGGGCTGACCGCCGTAACCCTGCTGCGGAGGCACCGGGGCGCCCTGCTGCGGGTAGCCGTAACCCGGCTGCGGGCCCTGCGGCGGCTGCGGCTGACCGTACGGTCCCGGCTGCTGAGGCTGCCCGTACGGGCCGGGTGGCGGCTGGTTGTAGCTCATGGAGCGGTTTCCCCTCGTGACAACAGAACAACGGACAGCTTTATGCGTTGCTCACATCCTGTACGACACCAGGCGTCACTGATGCCCCGGGGGCCAAACCGATTCGAGACTGCTACATGCGCGCCCGTACACTGAGCGTCGTGACCGAGACACCTCAGAAGAGCCCTGCTTCCGGGCCGAACAGCACCCCCGCAGAACTGCCGACCCAGTACGCGCCGGCCGACGTAGAGGGGCCGCTGTACGAGCGCTGGGTAGAGCGCGGCTACTTCGAGGCCCACGCGAAGAGCGACAAGCCGGCTCACACGATCGTGATCCCGCCGCCGAACGTCACGGGTTCACTCCACCTCGGCCACGCCTTCCAGCACACGCTGATGGACGCCCTCACCCGCCGCAAGCGCATGCAGGGCTTCGAGGCGCTGTGGCTGCCCGGCATGGACCACGCCGGCATCGCCACCCAGAACAAGGTCGAGCAGCAGCTCGCCGAGGAGGGCAAGTCCCGCCACGACCTCGGCCGCGAGGCGTTCGTCGACCGCGTGTGGCAGTGGAAGGAAGAGTACGGCGGCAAGATCCTCGGCCAGATGCGCCGCCTCGGCGACGGCGTCGACTGGTCCCGCGAGCGCTTCACGATGGACGAGGGCCTCTCCAAGGCCGTCCAGACCATCTTCAAGCGGCTCTACGAGGACGAGCTGATCTACCGCGCCGAGCGCATCATCAACTGGTGCCCGCGCTGCCTGACCGCCATCTCCGACATCGAGGTGGAGTACCAGGAGGACGACGGCGAGCTCGTCTCCATCCAGTACGGCGAGGGCGAGGAGACGCTCGTCGTCGCCACCACCCGCGCCGAGACGATGCTCGGTGACACCGCCGTCGCGGTGCACCCGGACGACGAGCGCTACGCCCACCTCGTCGGCAAGCGCATCAAGCTGCCGCTGACCGACCGCACCATCCCCGTCGTCGCGGACACCCACGTCGACCCGGAGTTCGGCACCGGCGCCGTCAAGGTGACCCCCGCCCACGACCCCAACGACTTCGCCATCGGCCAGCGCCACGGCCTGGAGTCGATGACCGTCATGGACGAGCGCGGCGTGATCACCGTGCACGGCCCCTTCGAGGGCCTGGACCGCTTCGAGGCGCGCTCCACGATCGTCGCCGCACTGCGCGAGCAGGGCCGCATCGTCGCCGAGAAGCGCCCGTACACCCACTCCGTGGGCCACTGCTCGCGCTGCAGCACCACGGTCGAGCCGCGGCTGTCCATGCAGTGGTGGGTCAAGGTCGGCCCGCTCGCGCAGGCCGCCGGTGACGCGGTCCGCGACGGCCGGGTGAAGATCCACCCCGAGGACATGTCGAAGCGCTACTTCGACTGGGTCGACAACATGCACGACTGGTGCATCTCGCGCCAGCTCTGGTGGGGCCACCGCATCCCGGTCTGGTACGGCCCCGAGGGCGAAGTCGTCTGCGTCGGCCCCGACGAGGAGCCGCCGAGCGGCGAGGGCTGGACCCAGGACACCGACGTCCTGGACACCTGGTTTTCCTCCGGCCTGTGGCCCTTCTCGACCCTCGGCTGGCCCGAGAAGACCCCGGACCTGGAGAAGTTCTACTCCACCGACGTCCTGGTCACCGGCCACGACATCATCTTCTTCTGGGTCGCCCGGATGATGATGTTCGGTCTGTACGCGATGGACGGCGAGGTGCCGTTCAAGACCATCGCGCTGACCGGCCTGGTCCGCGACGAGCGCGGCAAGAAGATGTCGAAGTCCTTCGGCAACGTCGTCGACCCGCTGGACTGGATGAACGAGTACGGCTCCGACGCCGTCCGCTTCACCCTCGCCCGCGGTGCCAACCCCGGTACGGACGTGCCGATCGGCGAGGACTGGGTCCAGGCGTCCCGGAACTTCGCCAACAAGATCTGGAACGCCACCCGCTTCGCGCTGATGAACGGCGCGACCGTCGAGGGCCCGCTCCCCGACCCGGCCGAGATGTCGGCGACGGACCGCTGGATCCTCTCCCGGCTGAACGCCACGGTCGTCGAGGTCGACGCGTACTACGACGACTTCCAGTTCGCGAAGCTCTCCGACGCGCTCTACCACTTCGCGTGGGACGAGGTCTTCGACTGGTACGTCGAGCTGTCCAAGACCACCTTCATGGGCGGCGGGCGTGCCGCCGAGGTCTCGGCCCGCGTCCTCGGCGAGGTCCTCGACGTCACCCTCCGCCTCCTCCACCCGATCGTGCCCTTCGTCACCGAAGCGCTGTGGACCACGCTCACCGGCAAGGAGTCCGTCGTCGTCGCCGACTGGCCCGCCGACAGCGGCTTCCGCGACCAGGGCGCCGAGAAGGAGATCGAGACGGTCCAGCAGGTCGTCACCGAGGTCCGCCGCTTCCGCTCCGACCAGGGCCTCCAGCCCGGCCAGCGGGTCCCGGCCCAGCTCGACCTCGCGGGCACCGCACTCGCGGCGCACGAGGCCGCGATGCGTTCGCTGCTCCGCCTGCAGCCCGCCGGTGACGACTTCGCCGCCACGGCTTCGCTGCCCGTGGCCGGCGCGACCGTGTCCCTGGACCTCTCCGGCGCGATCGACATCGAGGCCGAGCGCAAGCGCCTGGCCAAGGACCTCGCCGCCGCCGAGAAGGAGAAGGCGCAGGCCACCGGCAAGCTCGGCAACGAAGCGTTCCTCGCCAAGGCCCCCGAGAAGGTCGTGGACAAGATCCGCACCCGGCTGGAGACCGCCGAGGCGGACATCGTCCGCATCACCGCCCAGCTCGAGCGCCTGCCGAAGGGCTGACGCCCGGACCTGCCGAGGCCCCCGTCCGCTGCGGACGGGGGCCTCGCGCGTTGCCCGCACGGTCGGGGCCCCGCGTCGTCGGCACAAAGCGGGCCGATTGTCGGCATACGCGTACCGAATTCTCATCCCGCTCTCATCGAGCCGCGCGACGCTCGAAGCCATGAACAAACCCCTGCGACGCGTCTCCGTCTTCTGCATCGCCCTGGTCCTCGCCCTGATGGGCTGGGCCACCTGGATCCAGGGCGCGAAGGCGGACTCCCTCGCGGACGACGACCACAATCCGCGGGTCAACATAGAGAAGTACTCCCGCCCGCTCGGCAACATCCTCGTCGACGGCCACCCGGTGACCGGCTCCGCGCCGACCGACGGCACCCTCGCCTACAAGCGGACCTACACCGACGGCCCGCTGTACGCCCCGCTCACCGGCTACTCCTCCCAGATCTACGGCTCCACCCAGCTCGAGAACCTCTACGGCGACGTACTGGACGGCTCCGACAGTCGCCTGCAGTCCCCGGTGAACCTGGTCTCCCGCGAGCGGGCCAAGGGCGGCGACGTATCGACCACCCTCGACGCCAAGGTCCAGAAGGCCGGCTACGAAGCGCTCGGCAACAAGACCGGCGCCGCCGTCGCCCTCGACCCCGCCACCGGCCGCATCCTCGGCATGGTCTCCACCCCGTCCTACGACCCGGGGAAGTTCGCCGGGCAGTCCGGCGCCGGCCAGAAGGCATGGGCCGAGATGACCGGGGACAAGGACCAGCCGCACCTGAACCGCGCCCTGCGCCAGACCTATCCGCCCGGCTCCACCTTCAAGCTGGTGGTCGCCGCCGCCGCGCTGGAGAACGGCCTGTACTCCTCGGTGGACGAGCGCACCGACAGCCCCAACCCCTACCGGCTGCCGAACACCCGCACCGACCTGACCAACGAGAACGCCGCCGCGCCCTGCGAGAATGCCACGATCCGCACCGCGCTCCAGTACTCCTGCAACAACGTCTTCGGCAAGCTCGCCGCCGACCTGGGCGAGAAGAAGGTCAAGGAGCAGGCGGAGAAGTTCGGCTTCAACGACGCGAAGATCGACGTCCCGGTCCGCGCGGGCAAGAGCATCTACCCCTCGGGCATGGACTCCGCGCAGACCGCGCTGTCGGGCATCGGCCAGTTCGACGACCAGGCCACCCCGCTGCAGATGGCCATGGTCGTCTCGGCGATCGCGGGCGGCGGCGAGCTGAAGACCCCGTACGAGGTCGACAAGATCACCGACGGCGGCGGCAATACGGTTCAGCAGTACTCGCCGAAGACGTACAAGACCGCGATGTCGAAGCAGAACGCCGAACAGCTCCAGTCCGCCATGCAGACCGTCGTCGAGAAGGGCACCGGCTCCGGCGCCAAGATCGGCGGACTCACGGTCGGCGGCAAGACCGGCACCGCCCAGCACGGCGTGGACAACAGCGGCATGCCCTACGCCTGGTTCGTCTCCTACGCCGAGGACGCCCAGGGCCACCAGGTCGCCGTGGCGACGGTCGTCGAGGACAGCGACGCGGCCCGCAGCGATATCTCAGGCGGAGGGCTGGCCGGGCCCGTGGCGAAGGCGATGATGGACGCGGCGCTTTAGCTGCGGGCAATCGTGCCGCTGGGCGATGGGGGTCCCCCCTGCTCGAGCGGAGCCGAGAGCTTGGGGGAGGGTGGGCGCAGCGGCACCCCATCGGCGGGGAGCCGTCCTGCGCCACCCGCACCCCCGCGCCACAGCACCTGCACCCCCACGGTGACCACAACGTTCGGTACCAGCGACAGCAACCCGGCATCGACCGTGCCGATGTCCACCCCGCCGAACGTCAGCCACCCCAGCGTCACCACCCCGGCGACGATCCCGAGCAGCGCAGGCACGGCCCCCAGCCGGTTACGCCGCGCCAACGCGGCCACCGTCGCCGGGGCGAGCTGCGCCAGCCCGCCATACGTGAGCAGCAGCAGATTCGCCAACAGCGCAGGCCGCGCCAGCCCCAGTACCAGCGCCAGACCGGACGCAAGCAGCACGCACACGTGATTGACCCGCATCGTCGTGCGCGCGCTACGCGCAGGAAGCAGATTGCGCGACACCAGCGTGGAGATCCCGAGCAGCAGCGCGGCCGACGGCACCATCGCCGTCGCCGCCGCGGCCACCGCGACCACGCCCACCAGCCAGCCCGGCAGCGCGCCCCCGGCCACCGTGAGCAGCGCGGCCTTGCTGTCCGTACCGGGCTTCAGGGTCAGCGCCCCGGCGAAGCCGACCACGACCGGCACGGCGATGGCGACCTGGTACAGCGGCAGCCAGATGTAATTGCGGCGCAGCGCCCGGGAACTGCTCGCGGACAGGATCGCCGACCACAGGTGGGGCATCGTGTTCAGCCCCGCGCCGATCGCGCTGATCAGCATCGCCGTGGTGAACCACGTCGCGTCGGTGGCGCCGCCGTGCAGTGTCAGCAGGTCCGGACGGCTCTCCCGTACGGCGGTGAACAGGCCCCCGAGGCCGCCGTCGAGCCCGATCGGCACGGCGATCAGCAGGATCAGCAGCGCCAGCACCATGAGGACGTCCTTGAAGTACGCGGCACGCGCGATGCCCCGGAGCCCCGACCACAGGACGAAGCCGACGGTGAGCACCGTCGCCAGGATCATCGAGCCGGTCGCCCCCGACTCGCTGCCGGTGGCCAGCTGCACGATCAGCCCGAGTCCGGTGATCTGCAACTGCAGGTACGGCAGCAGGAAGACGGCCCCCACCACCGCGACGACCTTGCCCAGCAGCGGACTGTTGAACCGGTCGGCGAAGAAGTCCGCCTGCGTGAGGTACCCGTTCTCCTTGCCGAGCCGCCACAGCCGCGGCCCGGTCAGGTACTGCCCGATCAGACAGAGGGAGAGATACCCCAGCGCATAGGTGGCGGCGACCCCGTCACTGAAGGCCAGCCCGGCCAGCCCCAGGAAGCTGAACGTCGTGAATGACTCGCCGGCCTGCAGGAACCACATCGTCACGGCACCGAAGCGACGCCCGCCGACGGCCCATTCGCCCAGGTCGTGCCCGGTATTGCGGCGCCCGGACAGGCCCACGGCGGCGATCGCGAGAATGCC
Organism: Streptomyces ochraceiscleroticus; assembly: GCF_000720485.1. Lineage (GTDB taxonomy): Bacteria > Actinomycetota > Actinomycetes > Streptomycetales > Streptomycetaceae > Streptomyces > Streptomyces ochraceiscleroticus. The sequence goes on from NZ_JOAX01000023.1 coordinate 87,374, forward strand.
GGCCAGGGTGACCGCCATGGTGGTGCTCATGCCGTGGCCTCCTCTTCGGCGTCCTCGGGGTGCGGGGCGCGCGCCTCGTAGAGGGCGAGCGCGACGGTGGTGCCCACCGTCCACAGCACGGCCCACACCAGGACGGCCGGCAGGCCCAGCCACAGCCGGTCGGTGTTGACGAAGGGCAGATACGGAGTGGCGAAGAACCCGGCCGTGGGCACGGCGAGGTACGCCAGATGACGCTGGCTCATGTCGGATCCCGGGGGAGGAGGGGAGGGGAACAGAACAGCGGTGTGGGGGAGTTGGGGTCAGCTGTGGGGGAGGGTGGGGCGGCGCAGGCCGTGGCCGGTGGCGGTCTCGTAGGCGTGCGCGGCGCGCAGGGCGGTCAGCTCGGCGCGGGGCGCGGCGACCACCTGCAGGCCGACCGGCAGCCCGCCGGGCGTGAATCCGGCCGGCACGGACAGCGCGGGCGTGCCCAGCACCGTGATGAAGTACGCCGAACGCATCCAGTCCAGGTACGAGTGCTGCTCCTGGCCCCCGACCACGGCCGGGTACTCCAGGTCCGCGTCGAAGGGCACGACCTGGCTGACGGGGGCGAGCAGCACGTCGTAACGGGAGAAGAAATCCGTCGCCGCCAGGTGGACGCGGGCGTGCGCGGCGGTGGCGCGGGCGAGGTCGGCGCCGGTCAGCTTCCGGCCCTCCTCGATGTTCCACACCAGGCTGGACTTGAGGGTGCCGGGGTGTGCGTCGAGCAGCTCGCCGAGCCCCTGGGCGAAGAGCTGCGCCCGCCGGGTACGGAAGACGTCCTCGGCGCCGTCCAGGTCCGGGCAGTCCTCGGTGACCCGGCAGCCCAGCTCCTCGAAGACGCGGAGCTGCGGCTCCAGTACGGCCGTGACCTCCGGGTCGACCGGCACCCGCCCGCCCAGGTCCGCCGTCCACGCGACCCGCAGCCCGCGCAGATCCGCCTCCAGCGGGGCGCGGAAGGGCGCGCCGGGGGTGTCCAGGGAGAGCGGGCAGCGCGGGTCGGGCCCGGCCATGACCGACAGCAGCAGCGCGGCGTCGGCGACGGTACGGCCCATCGGCCCGGCGACGGCCAGGGTGTCCCACGGGTCGCTCGCGGGATGGCTCGGCACCCGGCCCGGCGTCGGGCGCAGACCGACCACGTTGCAGAACGAGGCGGGATTCCGCAGCGACCCGCCCATGTCGCTCCCGTCGGCGATCGGGTGCAGCCCGGCGGCGAGCGCGGCGGCCGCACCGCCGCTGCTGCCGCCGGCCGAGCGCGTCGGGTCGTACGGGTTGCGGGTGGCCCCGAAGACCGGGTTGAAGGTGTGCGAACCGGCCGCGAACTCCGGGACGTTGGTCTTGCCGATACGGATCGCGCCGGCCGCCTGGATGCGCTCCACGAGGAGCTCGTCCTCGTCGGGCACATGGTCGGCGAAGAGCGGCGAACCGTGGGTGGTGCGCATCCCGCGGGTGAGGTGGGTGTCCTTGAAGGCGATCGGCAGGCCGTGCAGCGGGCCGGCTTCCTGGCCCCGCGCGAGACGGTCATCGGCGTCGCGCGCGGCGGCCAGCGCCCCCTCGGGATCGACCGTGACCACCGCGTTGATCTGCGGATTGACGTCATCGAGCCGGTCGAGGTGGGCCTGTACGACCTCCCGGGCCGACAACTCCCGCTTCCTGATCCTGGCAGCGAGCTCGGCGGCGGGCGCGTACGTGATCTCGTCAGTCATTGACCATCCGTCCTGGACTGGGCTGGATGAGCGCTCATCCTGCGACCACGTGCTGGAAGTGGTCAATAGTCATGCACAGATGAATCTTCTGGACGCAAAGAATTAACAACTGACGCTTACAGCCGCGCTGGACTGGTGGTCTGGGGCGGGTGGTGGTCCGGGGAGGGAACACGAGCCGGGGGCCGCCTGCCGTTCGCGAGCCGGGAGACCAGCCCGCTGCCCGCAGCGCCCGCAGCACTCCCGGCCGGGGGCGCGTACGGCCTCCCCGCCGATTCAGCCCGCCGCCCTGAGCGACCGCATCAGCGGTGTCGGGGTGGCGCTGCGCTTCAGGGCCGCCACCACCAGGTGCGAGCTGACCGCCTCCACGTGCCGCACCCACGGCCCCTCGGTGAGGAAGGCGTGCAGCGCCGTCATCGACGGCTGGGTGACATCCACCAGTAGCTGGTGCTCGCCCATCACCACCGCCGCATAACGCACCAGCGGCGACTCCGTCAGCAGCCGCCCGACGGCCTCCACCGCGTCCGGCCGGGTCCTGATCCACAGCAGCGCCTCGACCGGCAGCCCCAGCAGCGCCGGCTCCACCGCGGCCCGTATCGACACCGCGCCCGACCGGGTCAGCGCCTCCACCCGACGCCGCGCCGTCGCCTCGGACACCCCGGCCAGCGCGGCCAGCTCCTCGTGCGTGCGCCGCCCGTCCTCGGCCAGCGCCTCCACGATGCGCCGCTCCTCCGGTCCCAGCTCCTCGGCCGGCGCGCTCGCCTGCTCGGGGCGGGCCGGGAAGCGGGACAGCGCGGCCGCCTCGGCCTCGTCCAGGATGCCGGGGCGCCAGTCGTGGACCGTACGGAAGTACCGCAGGACGGGGGAGACGTGCTGGGCGGTCAGGCCCGGCACGGCCGGCGCCTCGTCGAGCATCAGCGCGGCCAGCCGGCCCGGCGGGCACTGCACCTCCGCTACGCAGTCCGGCGGCCCGGACAGCACGTAACTGAAGACCGTGCCGGCGCGGTCCGCCATCGCCAGCGCCGCGTCCCGCGCCGTACCGGGCGGGCAGCCCAGCCGCACGATTGCCGTCTCGCCGCGGGCGACCAGCCCGGTGACCGTCACCTGGCCGCTGCCCAGCAGGTGCAGGCCGCGGCGTGCGACGGTGCGCTCCGGCTCGCCGAGCGCGGCGGCGATGCGGCGCCAGGACGCGCGGCCGTCGATCTGCAGGGCGGCGATGATCCGGCGGTCCAGGGCGTCGGGCCCTTGGCCCGTGTCGGCAGCGGTCACGGGATCACAGTAACGACAGCCAAGAACAGTAAAGAGACCGTGTGCGGCGGCTGGCCGGGGGGTGTCCGACAGGAAGGTGCGGGAGTGAGGGCCGTGCGCACCCCCGGAGGCACTCGCGTCCGCCGTGCGTCGCCTCCTCCTTCTTCTTATTCCGGCAACGATTACGGCGGGTGAAAAGGTGCCCTCGGTCAATTACATATTGTAGTTGTACGCCCTGTGAGGGATATGCGGCCGTTCTCCTAGACTGGTGCTGTGAGCGAGCGCCCCGAGAACGACGACCCCGACCCGATCGACCCCGATCTGATCCCCGGCCCGGAGGTCGACGCCTTCGACGAGATGATCGAGGCCGAGACCGACCGAGACCCCGACCTCGCGGTGATCGAGGCCGGCAGCCGCACGCTGCGGGCCCAGGCCGGACCGCCGACGAGCGACGTGCCGGCGCGCCCCGAGGACCCCGAGGTGGACCGCGCGCTGCGCGCCGTGGAGGCCGAGCTGGCGACCCGCTGGGGCGAGACCAAGCTCGACCCGTCGGTGCAGCGCATCGCGGCGCTGATGGACATCCTCGGGGAGCCGCAGCGCTCGTACCGTTCGATCCACATCACCGGCACGAACGGCAAGACCAGCACGGCCCGCATGATCGAGGCGCTGCTGGCCGCCTTCGACCTGCGTACCGGGCGCTACACCAGCCCGCACGTCCAGTCGATCACCGAGCGGATCAGCCTGGACGGCGCGCCGATCTCCGCCGAGAAGTTCATCGAGACGTACGAGGACATCAAGCCGTACGTGGAGATGGTGGACGAGCGGGAGGACTACCGGCTGTCCTTCTTCGAGGTGATGACCGGGATGGCGTACGCGGCCTTCGCGGACGCGCCCGTCGACATCGCCGTCGTCGAGGTCGGCATGGGCGGTAGGTGGGACGCCACGAACGTGATCGACGGTGACGTCGCCGTGGTCACGCCCATCTCGCTCGATCACACCGACCGGCTCGGCGACACCCCTGAGGCGATCGCGGGCGAGAAGTCCGGGATCATCAAGAAGGACGCCACGGTCGTGCTCGCGCAGCAGCCGGTGGAGGCCGCCGCGGTGATGCTCAAGCGCGCCGTCGACGTGGACGCCACGGTCGCCCGCGAGGGCATGGAGTTCGGCGTGCTCGCGCGCGAGCAGGCGGTCGGCGGGCAGCTGCTGACGCTGCGCGGCCTGGGCGGCGAGTACACCGATGTCTTCCTGCCGCTGTACGGCGCGCACCAGGCGCACAATGCGGCCGTCGCGCTCGCCGCCGTCGAGGCGTTCTTCGGGGTCGGTACGGAGCACGCCCGCACGCTGGACATCGACACCATCCGCTCCGCGTTCGCCTCGGTGTCCTCGCCGGGCCGGATGGAGGTCGTGCGCCGGAGCCCCACGGTGGTGCTGGACGCGGCGCACAACCCCGCGGGCGCCCGCGCGACTGCCGAAGCGGTGACCGAGGCGTTCGGTTTCAGCCGACTTGTGGGCGTGGTCGGTGCGAGTGGGGACAAGGACGTACGCGGGCTGCTGGAGGCGTTCGAGCCGATCTTCGCGGAGGTCGTGGTGACGCGGAACTCCACGCCCCGTTCGATGGATCCGGACGAGCTGGCCGCCCTGGCCGTCGAGGTCTTCGGTGCCGAGCGGGTGCAGGTCGAGCCGCGACTGGACGACGCCCTGGAGGCGGCGATCACGCTGGCCGAGGAAGAGGGCGAGTACAGCGGCGCGGGCGTGCTGGTCACCGGCTCCGTGATCACGGTGGGCGAGGCCCGGCTGCTCATGGGAAGGAACTGAGACATGCGCACCCTGTGTGCGAGCACGCTGATCGGCGAGTTCTTCGTGATCGGCTTCGCCGGCCTGGTCGCCATGCAGACCTCTGACCTGTCCACGGCCACGGTCTGGACGGTCAGCGGTATCGCGATGCTGCTGTCGCTGCTGCTGTGCGGGATGCTGTCGCGGCCCGGCGGGGTGGCGCTCGGCTGGGTGCTGCAGATCGCGCTGATCGCGAGCGGGGTGATCGTGCCGACGATGTACTTCCTCGGCGCGGTCTTCGCGGCGCTGTGGTGGGCGTCGGTCCACTTCGGCCGCAAGATCGACGAGGCGAAGGCGCGGTGGGCGGCCCAGGCCGCCCAGGCCAACGCCGCGGGCCCCGACCCGGCCTGACCCGTACGGGGACCGCGCCGGCCCGGCACCGTCCGGCCGCGCGGCCCCCGCGCCGTCCGGCCGCGCAAGTCCCGGCCCCCGGCGCTCTCCCGGCCGCACAGCCCCCCGCACCGTCCGGCCGCGCGGACCCGGCACCCTCCGGCCGCGCAGCCCCCGGTGCCACCCCTCGCAGGTCGCAGGCCCGGGCCCCCGGCGCGCCGCGTGCCCCATGTAGCCTCGGCACACCCGTAACTGTCTGTATTGCAAGGAGCCCCACCGATGAGCCAGCGCACCCTCGTCCTTCTCAAGCCCGACGCCGTGCAGCGCGGCCTGGTCGGCGAGATCATCGGCCGTATCGAGCGCAAGGCCGGCTGGACGATCAGCGCGCTGGAGCTGCGCACCCTCGACCGCGCGGTCCTGGAGCAGCACTACGCCGAGCACGTCGGCCGGGACTTCTACGAGCCGCTGGTGACGTTCATGTCCTCCGGTCCGGTCGTCTCCCTCGTCGTCGAGGGCGAGCGGGTGATCGAGGGCGTACGCCAGTTGGCTGGTCCTACCGACCCGATCAAGGCGCCGAGCGGGTCCATTCGGGGGGACTTCGGCACAATCACCCGGGAAAACCTCATTCACGCGTCCGACTCCGAGGAGTCCGCCGAGCGCGAGATCAAGATTTTCTTCCCTGGCCTGTCCTGACGGGGCATCAGGCACAAACCGCGCGCGACCTGGGGCGACCGAAGAAATTCGGTCGCCCTTCGGCATACGTACAGCCAACCGGGGAACGCATCACCCCGACACGACGTCACCATTAAGGGGGGCGGGCACGTGTTCCGCTGACAATGGCGGAGGAACCCCGCACCGCGTTCGAGCGGACGGGCCTTCCCGGACTACCATGAAGGCTTCCGCGCGTCAGCGCATCACCTCCTGCCGACCTCCAGTAAGCATTCGCTCCAGTTGGGAAGGCCAGACGTATCCTCATGGGGAACAACATGTCGTTCATCGGCCGTGACATGGCTGTCGACCTCGGCACCGCCAACACGCTGGTGTACGTCAGGGGTCGAGGGATCGTTCTGAACGAACCGTCGGTCGTGGCCATCAATACCAACACCGGCGGCATCCTCGCCGTGGGCGCCGAGGCCAAGAAGATGATCGGCCGCACCCCTGGCAACATCGTGGCCGTCCGCCCCCTCAAGGACGGCGTGATCGCCGACTTCGAGATCACCGAGCGGATGCTCCGCTACTTCATCCTCAAGATCCACAAGCGCCGGTACCTCGCCCGGCCGCGGGTCGTCGTCTGTGTGCCCTCCGGCATCACCGGCGTCGAGCGCCGCGCGGTCATCGAGGCGTCGACGCAGGCCGGCGCCCGTCAGGTGCACATCATCGAGGAGCCCATGGCCGCGGCCATCGGTTCCGGGCTGCCGGTCCACGAGGCCACCGGCAACATGGTGGTGGACATCGGCGGCGGTACGACCGAGGTCGCGGTCATCTCGCTCGGCGGAATCGTCACGGCGCAGTCGATCCGGGTGGCCGGCGACGAGCTGGACAACGCGATCATCCAGCACATCAAGAAGGAGTACAGCCTCCTCCTCGGTGAGCGGACGGCCGAGTCCATCAAGATCACGATCGGTTCGGCGTACGACCTCGACCAGGACGAGCACACCGAGATCCGCGGCCGCGACCTGGTCTCGGGCCTGCCCAAGACCGTGGTCATCTCCGCGGCCGAGGTCCGCAAGGCCATCGAGGAGCCGGTCAACTCCATCGTCGACGCCGTGAAGACGACCCTCGACAAGTGCCCGCCGGAGCTCTCCGGCGACGTGATGGACCGCGGCATCGTCCTCACCGGCGGCGGCGCCCTGCTCCGTGGCCTGGACGAGCGGCTCCGCCGCGAGACCGGCATGCCGATCCACATCGCCGAGGACCCGCTCGACTCCGTCGCGCTCGGTTCCGGCAAGTGCGTGGAGGAGTTCGAGGCCCTGCAGCAGGTCCTCGACTCGCAGCCGCGCAGATGACCTGTCGGCGATCTGCCGTACGGCCGCCCGCCGGCCCGTACGGCAGATCGCTGAAAGACAGCCGCTCGTTGATATACAACAGACAGCACGCACTCCCGTAGTGCTTCGTCCCCCGTAGCACTTCACCCCCCACCCCACCCCGACGCCCCGCAGTACCGGCACTTCCGGTACCGCCCGCCGCACGGCGGTCCGCGCACCACCGAAGTCGCACAACTCAACTCAAGGCACAACCCAGATCCCCAGCGAGACCGGCGCGGGCCCGCAGCCGGCCGGTCCTACGAGGAAGGACACGGCCGCCGCACGTGAGGGACACACGAGAGAGCCGGCTCCTGCTGGTGCTGCTGGTCGCGATCGCGTTCGCACTGATCACGGTGGACATCCGCGGCGGCGAGCAGTCCCCGCTGCAGGGTGCCCGGCAGGCCGCGGCCGCCGCCTTCGGGCCGGTCGAGACCGGTGTCGCCTCGGTCGTGGACCCCGTCGGCAACGCCGTCGACGCCGTCCGTGACTCGGACGGCCGGCACAGCCGCATCGCCCAGCTGGAACGCGACAACGCCGCCCTGAAGGCCAAGCTCGGCTCCTCCGACCGCGACCATGTGCGCGCCGGGGAGCTGGACAAGATGCTCAAGACCGCGGGCGCCGGCCAGTACGCCATCAAGGGCGCCCAGGTCATCGCCATAGGAGCCGCCCAGGGCTTCTCCTGGACCGTCACCATCGACGCCGGGTCCAAGGACGGCATCGCCCGCGACATGACCGTACTGAACGGCGACGGGCTGGTCGGCCGGGTCACCACCGTCGGCAAGGACACCGCCACCGTCCTGCTCGCCATCGACCCCGACTTCACCGTCGGCACCCGCATGGAGAAGACCAACGAGATCGGCTTCGCCAACGGGCAGGGCGGCGGACCGCTGCGCGTCCAGCTCCTCAACGGCAAGGCGAACGTGAAGAAGGGCGACCGGATGGTCACCTTTGGATCCAGCGAGGGCAAGCCCTTCGTGCCGGGCGTGCCGGTCGGCACCATCACCCACGTCGGCAGCGCCAACGGCGACCTCACCCGTACGGTCCAGGTCAAGCCCTTCGCCGGCTTCTCCCGCCTGGACGTCGTCGGTGTCGTCGTCCAGCCGCCGCGCGACAACCCCCGGGACACGGTCCTGCCGCCCAAGCCCGCCAAGCCCAAGCCCACCCCGACGGTCACCGTGACCGCCAAGCCCAAGCCTTCTCCGAGCGGCGCCAGGAGCTGAGCCCGATGCGCATCAACCGGATCCTCCTCTCCACCGCCCTCGTGGCCGTGGCCCTCGTCGTCCAGGTGGGTGTGCTCGCCAGACTGCACCTCCCCGGAGCCGTACCGGACCTCGTCCTCCTCGTCGTCCTCGGACTGTCGATGGTGTACGGGCATGTGGCCGGGGCCTTCATCGGCTTCGGCGCCGGGCTCCTCGCCGACCTGGCGCCCCCCTCCGACCACGCGATCGGCCGCTACGCCCTCGTGCTCTGCGTCATCGGCTACGCCGCCGGTCTCACCAGGCCCGACAAGAGCCGGCACCGCTCCGCCTCGCTGCCGCTGATCGTCGTGGTCTGCGCCGCCATCGGCTCGACCCTGCTCTACGCCGGCGTCGGCTCGCTGGCCGGCGACAATGCGGGCGACACCGTCGGCATCCCCCTTCTGGTGTTCACCGCCATCGTCTACGACCTCGTGCTCGCCCCCTTCAGCGTCCCGCTCGTGATGGCCCTGGCCCGCCGCTCGGACAACGACCCGCTGGCCGGGGAGAGTTCGGGCGGCACGCAGTCCGGTGGGATGACGGGGGAGGCCGCGTACGGCTGGCTCTCCACCGGCTCCGGGCTGCGCATGAGCCGCCCCGGCCGCGGCGGCCGGACGCCGCGGATCGGCAGCCAGCGCGGCGGCCTCCTCGGCGGCAAGGCGAACCGCACGAAGCCGGCACGCATCAAGGGGGTCAAGCGCCTGTGAGCAACACACCGTCCGGGGCATCGGCCCCCTGCGTACCGTTCCGCGCCGGGCGAGAGGGGGACCGGTGAGCAACATTCCCGAGACGGGCCGGACGACCCGCGTCACCGTCCGCCTCGTCGCCATCCAGATACTGGTCTTCTCGCTGCTGCTCACCCTGGGCGGCCGGCTGTGGTACCTCCAGATCCGCAACGGCGACGAGTACGCCGCCGAGGCCAGCGGCAACCACGTCCAGCAGGTCGTCGACCCGGCCGTGCGCGGCTCCATCCTCGACGCGCGCGGCGTGCCGCTCGCCGACAACGAGACCCGTCTCGTCGTCTCCGCCAGCCGTACCGCGCTGATGAAGATGGACGACGAGGGCAAGGCCGTACTGACCCGCCTGGCGCACGTGCTGGGCATGTCGTACACCGACGTCAAGAACAAGGTCCGGCTCTGCGACGCCAAGACGCCGCAGCCCTGCTGGAACGGCTCGCCCTTCCAGCCCATCCCGATCACCGACGAGGCCACCACCCAGCAGGCCCTGAAGATCCGGGAGAGCTCCGAGGACTTCCCCGGCATCTCCGCCGAGCCCACCGCCGTACGCCGCTACCCGGCCCCCGCCAAGGCCGCGACCTCCCAGGTGCTCGGCTACCTCTCGCCGGTCACCGACGAGGAGATCAAGAAGGCGGAGCACACGAACTCGCCGTTCCTGCGCTCGGACATGGTCGGCCGCTCGGGTCTTGAGCGGACGTACGACAGCGCGCTGCGCGGCAAGGCCGGCGTCACCCGCTACCAGGTCGACAACCTCGGCCGGGTCATGGGCAAGGCCAAGAGCGACCCGGCCCGGCCCGGCGACAACGTCGTGACGTCGATAGACGCCCGGGTGCAGGGCGTGGCGGAGCAGCAGCTCCACCAGGCGATGGTGGAGGCCCGCAAGCAGCACGACCGCAACACCGGCACGAACTACAAGGCCGACGCGGGCGCCGTCGTCGTCATGGAGGCCAAGACCGGCCGGGTGGTCGCGATGGCGTCCCAGCCGGACTACGACCCGAACGCCTGGGTCGGCGGCATCTCGGCGAAGGACTACGAGAAGCTCACCGGCAAGAAGTCCAACTACCCGCTGCTGAACCGCGCGATCCAGGGCCAGGCGGCCCCCGGCTCGATCTTCAAGGTCATCTCGTCCTCGGCCGCGGTCAACGCCGGGTACGACTTCAACGGCCGGTACAACTGCTCCAGTTCGTACAACGTGGGCGGGCAGGTCTTCAAGAACTTCGAGTCCGAGAGCCACGGTGCGATCACCCTGGGCCGGGCGCTGGAGGTCTCCTGCGACACCGTCTTCTACGACCTGGCCTACAAGCAGTGGCTCAAGGACGGCGGCAACAAGCCCAAGGACCCCAAGGACTGGTTCTACAAGACCGCGCACCAGTTCGGCCTCGGCAAGGAGACCGGCATCGACCTGCCCAACGAGGTCAAGGGCCGGGTTCCGGACCGCCAGTGGAAGAAGGACTTCTGGAAGGCCAACAAGGACTCCTGGTGCAAGACCGGCAAGAAGGGCGGCAGCTACGTCCAGCGCCTCGCCTACGAGAGCTGTCTCGAAGGCATGAAGATGCGCGCCGGTGACTCGGTCAACTACTCCATCGGCCAGGGCGACACCCTCGTGACGCCGATCCAGATGGCGACGATCTACGGAGCCATCGCCAACGGCGGGACGATGTACGACCCGACCATCGGCAAGGCGATCATCAGCGCCAACGGCAAGAAGGTCCGGGACATCGCGCCGCAGGCGCACGGCAAGCTCCCCGACACGCCCAAGACGCTGAAGCAGATCGACAAGGCGCTGGCCGGCGTGGCCACCCGCGGTACCGCCGCCTGGCGGTTCCAGAACTGGCCGCAGAAGCAGATCCCGATGCACGCCAAGACCGGTACCGCCGAGGTCTACGGCAAGCAGACGACGTCGTGGTTCGCCACGTACACCAAGGAATACACGATCGTCATGACGATCGCCCAGGGTGGTACGGGCTCCGGCGCCTCGGGCCCGGCCGTCCGCAAGATCTATGACGCGCTGTACGGCGTGGACGCCAAGGGCAAGATCCACAAGGGCAAGGCGCTGCTGCCGAAGCCGCAGGCGAGCCTGCCCAGGATCGACCGGGACGGCAACATCACGGCCGGCAAGCTGACCAAGCCGATCATCAACGACGAGAAGAAGCCGGAAGGGGCGGTCCAGTGACCAGCAGCAGCTACGCCATCCGGCGCTACGCCCCCGACCGCGGCGTCTGGTCCAAGCTCACCGCCCGGGACTCCGTCGTCCGGCGGCTGGACTGGATACTGCTCTTCTCCTGCCTGGCCCTCTCGCTCATCGGCGCGGTCCTGGTCTTCTCGGCCACCCGCAACCGCATCGAGCTGAACCAGGGCGACCAGTACTCCTACGTCCTCAAGCACCTGCTCAACACCGGCATCGGCCTCGCGCTCGCGACCGGCACGGTGTGGCTGGGCCACCGCACGCTGCGCGGCGCCGTCCCCATCCTGTACGGCCTCTCGCTGGTGCTCTCCGCGCTGGTGCTCACCCCGCTCGGCGCCACCATCAACGGCTCGCGGTCCTGGCTCGCCATCCCCGGCGGGCTCTCCCTGCAGCCCGCCGAGTTCGCGAAGATCACCATCACCCTGGGCATGGCGATGGTCCTCGCCGCACGGGTCGACGCGGGCGACCGGGAACACCCCGGCCACCGCTCCGTCCTCCAGGCGCTCGGCATCGCCCTGGTCCCGATAGCGGTCATCATGCTGATGCCGGACCTCGGCTCGGTCATGGTCCTCGGCACGATCGTGCTCGCCGTGCTGCTCGCCTCCGGCGCGTCCAACCGCTGGGTCATCGGCCTGGTGACCCTGGGCGTCGTGGGCTGCCTGAGCGTCTGGCAGCTTCATCTGCTCGACGACTACCAGATCGCCCGGTTCGCGGCCTTCGCCAACCCGAGCCTGGACCCGGCGGGCGTCGGCTACAACACCAATCAGGCCCGCATCGCCATCGGGTCCGGCGGGCTCTTCGGCTCGGGCCTCTTCCAGGGCAGCCAGACCACCGGCCAGTTCGTGCCCGAGCAGCAGACCGACTTCATCTTCACGGTCGCCGGCGAGGAGCTGGGCTTCCTCGGCGCGGGCCTGATCATCTTCCTGCTGGGCGTGGTGCTCTGGCGCGCCTGCCGGATCGCCCGCGAGTCCTCCGAGCTGTACAGCACGATCGTCGCCTCCGGCATCATCGCCTGGTTCGCCTTCCAGGCGTTCGAGAACATCGGGATGACGCTTGGCATCATGCCGGTCACCGGCCTGCCGCTGCCGTTCGTCTCCTACGGCGGCACCTCGATGTTCGCCGTCTGGATCGCCATCGGACTGCTGCAGTCGATCAGAGTCCAGCGGCCCGTCTCCGCCTGACCCCGACCGCCGTGCCGTGGCCCGGATCCCCGCGAAGGGGGCCGGGCCACAGCCGTTCCGGTACACGTACCCACTTCACACGGACACGGACTGTGACAGGTCTTACGTGGCGGTAACGCCGTCCGGGCGGCATGCTGTCGCGGAAACAGCAGTGAGCCAGCGAGTTCCCCGTATCCGTACGCAGGCGCCCCCAAGCCGCCCCGTCAGGAGAAGTCAGCTCCCATGTTCTCGAAGGTCCTGGTCGCCAACCGTGGCGAAATCGCCATCCGCGCCTTCCGCGCCGCCTATGAGCTGGGCGCGCAGACCGTAGCGGTGTTCCCCCACGAGGATCGCAACTCCGGCCACCGCCTCAAGGCGGACGAGGCTTACCAGATCGGCGAGCCCGGCCACCCCGTGCGCGCCTACCTCTCGGTCGACGAGGTCGTCAGCGCCGCACGGCAGGCCGGCGCCGACGCCGTCTACCCCGGGTACGGCTTTCTCTCCGAGAACCCCGACCTGGCCGCCGCCTGCGCCGAGCACGGCATCACCTTCGTCGGCCCCTCCACCGAAGTACTGGAGCTCACCGGCAACAAGGCGCGGGCCATCGCCGCCGCCAAGGCCGCCGGGCTGCCCGTCCTCGCCTCCTCCGCGCCCTCCTCCGACGTCGAGGAGCTGCTGGCGGCGGCCGAGGACATGGAGTTCCCGGTCTTCGTGAAGGCCGTGGCCGGCGGCGGCGGGCGCGGCATGCGCCGGGTCGCCGAGCGCTCCCAGCTCCGCGAGGCCGTCGAGGCGGCGGCCCGCGAGGCCGAGTCGGCCTTCGGCGACCCCACCGTCTTCCTGGAGCAGGCCGTCGTCGACCCGCGCCACATCGAGGTGCAGATCCTCGCCGACACCCACGGCAACGTGATCCACCTCTACGAGCGGGACTGCAGCGTCCAGCGCCGCCACCAGAAGGTCATCGAGCTGGCCCCGGCCCCGAACCTCGCCCCCGAGCTGCGCGAGAAGATCTGCGCCGACGCCGTCGCCTTCGCCCGGCAGATCGGCTACACCTGCGCCGGCACCGTCGAATTCCTCGTCGACGCCCGCGGCAACCACGTCTTCATCGAGATGAACCCGCGCATCCAGGTCGAGCACACCGTCACCGAAGAGGTGACGGACGTCGACCTCGTACAGTCGCAGCTGCGCATCGCCGCCGGTGAATCGCTGGCCGACCTCGGGCTCAGCCAGGAGAAGATCGTGCTGCGCGGCTCCGCGCTGCAGTGCCGCATCACCACCGAGGACCCCGCCAACGGCTTCCGCCCCGACACCGGCCGGATCACCGCCTACCGCTCCCCGGGCGGCGCGGGCGTCCGCCTGGACGGCGGCACCAACCTCGGCGCCGAGGTCGGCGCCCACTTCGACTCGATGCTGGTCAAGCTGACCTGCCGGGGCCGGGACTTCGCGACCGCCGTCGGGCGCGCCCGGCGCGCCGTCACCGAGTTCCGCATCCGCGGCGTCGCCACCAACATCCCGTTCCTGCAGGCGGTACTGGACACCCCGGACTTCCGCGAGGGGAAGGTCACCACCTCCTTCATCGAGCAGCACCCCGAACTGCTCACCCAGCGCGGCTCCGCCGACCGCGGCACCCGCATCCTCGAATACCTCGCCGACGTCACGGTCAACAAGCCGCACGGCGATCGCCCCGCCACCGTCGCGCCGCACGAGAAGCTGCCCGCGATCGACACCTCCGCGCCGATCCCCGACGGCTCCCGGCAGCGGCTCCTGCAGCTCGGCCCCGAGGGCTTCGCCGCCGACCTGCGCGCCCGGCCCGCGCTCGGCGTCACCGACACCACCTTCCGCGACGCCCACCAGTCCCTGCTGGCCACCCGCGTCCGCACCAAGGACCTGCTGGAGGTCGCGGGCCACGTCGCGCGCACCACCCCCGAGCTGCTCTCCCTCGAAGCGTGGGGCGGCGCGACGTACGACGTGGCGCTGCGCTTCCTGTACGAGGACCCGTGGGAGCGGCTGGCCGCGCTGCGCGAAGCCGTCCCCAACATCTGTCTGCAGATGCTGCTGCGCGGCCGCAACACCGTCGGCTACACCCCCTACCCGGAGCAGGTCACCCGCTCCTTCGTGCAGGAGGCCGCCGACACCGGCATCGACATCTTCCGCATCTTCGACGCGCTCAACAACGTCGACCAGATGCGCCCCGCGATCGACGCCGTGCGCGAGACCGGCACCGCGATCGCCGAGGTCGCCATGAGCTACACCGGCGACCTCGCCAACCCCGGCGAGAAGCTCTACACCCTCGACTACTACCTCCGCCTCGCCGAGCAGATCGTCGACGCCGGCGCCCATGTCCTCGCCATCAAGGACATGGCGGGCCTGCTCCGCGCCCCCGCCGCGAAGAAGCTGGTCACGGCGCTGCGCGAGAACTTCGATCTGCCCGTCCACATCCACACCCACGACACCCCCGGCGGCCAGCTCGCCACCTACCTCGCGGGCTGGGAGGCCGGCGCCGACGCGGTCGACGGCGCCTCCGCCGCCCTGGCCGGTACCACCAGCCAGCCCGCCCTCTCCGCGATCGTCGCCGCCGCCGCGCACACCGACCGCGACACCGGCATCGACCTCGACGCGGTCTGCGCCCTGGAGCCGTACTGGGAGGCCGTACGCAAGGTCTACGCGCCCTTCGAGGCCGGCCTCCCCGCCCCCACCGGACGCGTCTACGCGCACGAGATCCCCGGCGGCCAGCTCTCCAACCTCCGCCAGCAGGCCATCGCGCTCGGCCTCGGCGACCGCTTCGAGCAGATCGAGAACGCGTACGCGGGCGCCGACCGCCTCCTCGGCCGCCTCGTCAAGGTCACCCCCAGCTCCAAGGTCGTCGGCGACCTCGCGCTCGCACTGGTCGGCGCCGGGGTCTCCACCGAGGAGTTCGCCGCCGACCCGGCCCGCTTCGACATCCCCGGCTCGGTCATCGGCTTCCTCCGCGGCGAGCTGGGCGAACCGGCCGGCGGCTGGCCCGAGCCGCTGCGCAGCCGCGCCCTCGAAGGCCGCGCCGAGGCCCCCGGCATCACCGAACTGTCCGCCGACGAGTCCAAGCGCCTCTCGGCCTCGTCCGCCGAGCGCCAGGCCGTACTGAACGAGCTGCTCTTCCCCGGCCCGGCCAAGGACTTCACGACCCACCGCGAGCGCTACGGCGACACCTCCCCGCTCTCCAGCGACCTGTTCTTCTACGGGCTGCACCACGGCGAGGAACACGTCGTCCGGCTCGCTCCCGGCGTCCAGCTCCTCATCGGCCTGGAGGCGATCTCCGAGGCCGACGAGCGCGGCATGCGCACCGTGATGTGCATCCTCAACGGCCAGCTCCGGCCCATCCAGGTCCGCGACCGGTCGGTCGCCAGCGAGGTGCCGACCGCCGAGAAGGCCGACAAGAACAACCCCGGCCACCTTCCCGCGCCGTTCGCCGGCGTGGTCACCCTCGCCGTCGAGGAAGGACAGCAGGTCGAGGCGGGCGCCACCATCGGCACCATCGAGGCGATGAAGATGGAGGCGGCGATCACCGCACCCACCGGCGGCACGGTCGCCCGCATCGCCATCTCCCCGATCGCCCAGGTCGAGGGCGGCGACCTGCTCATCGTCGTGGAGTGAGCACGGCGCCTCCTGGCGCAGTGAGCACGGCGCCCGGTGCGCGGCAGGCTTCCCGGCCCGCCGCGCACCGGGCCGCTTCCGGTCGCGGGGGTCATAGGGGCTCCGCAGGGCTCCCCAAAAGCGGGACAGGACAGTACGTTCGCCCCATGGCGGACACCGTGCGCGAGATCGAGCGGAAGTACGAAGCCAACGGCGCGGGCCTGCCGCCCGACGGCCTCCCCGACCTCACCGGCGTGGACCGGGTCGTGTCCGTCGCGGACCGCGGCGCGGCCACCCTCGACGCCACCTACTACGACACCGCCGACCGGCGGCTGGCCCGCGACGGCATCACCCTGCGCCGCCGCACCGGCGGCGACGATGCCGGCTGGCACCTGAAACTGCCCGTCGCCGCCCACGTACGCGACGAGATCCGCGCCCCGCTCTCCGACACCGTCCCCCGCGCCCTGCGCGGCCTGCTCCGCTCCCGCGTCCGCGACGCCGCACTGGCCCCCCTCGTACGGATCGAGACCCACCGCGAAGTACGGCAGCTTCTCGCCGCCGACGGCACGGTCCTCGCGGAGATCGCCACCGACCAGGTACGCGCCGACCGCCCGGCCGGCCCGGGGCGGACCGCCGAGTGGGCCGAGATCGAGGTCGAGCTGACGGCGGGCGGGGACATGGCACTCCTGGACGCGGTGGAGGAGCGTCTCCTGGGTGCCGGGCTGCGCCCCGCCTCCGCGGCCTCCAAGGCGGCCCGCGCGCTCCGCGACACGGCACCCAAGAGCGAGCGAAAGGCAGCCGCCAAGGCCACCGAAGCGGACCAAGGCGGCGAGCCGCCCACTGGAGAACCGCCCACCGCCGAGGAGATCATCCTCCGCTACCTCACCCGCCAGGTCCGCGCGATCACCGAGCTGGACCCCGCCGTCCGCCGCGACCTCCCCGACTCCGTCCACCAGATGCGCGTCGCCACCCGCCGCCTGCGCAGCGCCCTCCGCTCGTACGCCACCGTCCTGGACCGGGCCGCCACCGACCCCCTCGGCGCCGAGCTGAAATGGCTCGCGGCCGAGCTGGGCATCGACCGCGACGCCGAGGTCCTCACCGCCCGCATCCATGAAGCCCTGGCCGCGCTCCCCAAGGAGCTGCGCCCCGGCCCCGTACGCACCCGGCTGCGCACCTGGACCCAGGCCCACCGCAAAGGCTCCCGGAAACACCTCATCGCCGTCCTCGACGGCGAGCGCTACCTCACCCTCCTGAACTCCCTGGACGCACTGATCACCGACCCGCCCCGGGCCCGGGCCGCCACCCGCCCGGCCGACCGGGTCCTGCCCAAGGCGGTCGAACGCGACTTCCGGCGGCTGGCCGGACACATCGCGACCGCGCTGGCCGCGCCGCCCGGCCACGACCGGGACCTGGCCCTCCACGAGGCCCGCAAGGCCGCCAAGCGCACCCGCTACGCGGCGGAGGCGGCACGCCCCGAGCTGGGCCGCCCCGCGAAGGAGCTCGCCGCCCGCATGACGGAGCTCCAGGAACTGCTCGGCGACCACCAGGACGGCGTGGTGGCCCGCGAGGCACTGCGCGACCTGGCCGCCCAGGCCCACGCGGCGGGCGAGAACGCCTTCGCCTACGGCGTCCTGTACGCCCGCGAGGAGTCCCGCGCCACCACCCGCGAACACGAGCTGCCGGCCCTGTGGGCGACGATCTCCGCACCGGACCTCCGGGCGGCCCTGACCAGCGGCGTCGGCGCGGATTCGGGGACCGCCGGGGGAGCGCGTTAGGCTTGAGGGTCACCCTTCCCAGCTCATGCTGTGCTGTGCCGATCTAAGAGAGAACGCCGCGATGCCTGTCGAGACGGTCTTCCCGCGCCTGGAAGCGCTTCTCCCGCATGTCCAGAAGCCCATCCAGTACGTCGGTGGAGAGCTCAATTCCACCGTCAAGGACTGGGACGCGTGCGACGTGCGCTGGGCGCTCATGTACCCCGACGCCTACGAGGTCGGGCTGCCCAACCAGGGCGTCCAGATCCTGTACGAGGTCCTGAACGAGCGCGAGGGTGTGCTCGCCGAGCGCACCTACAGCGTCTGGCCCGACCTCGAAGCGCTGATGCGCGAGCACGGTGTGCCGCAGTTCACGGTCGACGCGCACCGCCCCATCGACGCGTTCGACGTGCTCGGCGTCTCCTTCTCCACCGAGCTGGGCTACACCAACCTGCTCACCGCGCTGGACCTGGCGAACATCCCCATGTACGCCAAGGACCGCACGGAGGACCACCCGCTGATCCTCGCGGGCGGCCACGCCGCCTTCAACCCCGAGCCGATCGCGGACTTCCTGGACTGCGCGGTGGTCGGCGACGGCGAGCAGGCCGTCCTGGAGATCACCGAGATCATCCGGACGTGGAAGGCCGAGGGCCGCCCCGGCGGCCGCGACGAGCTGCTCTTCCGCCTCGCGAAGACCGGCAGCGTCTACGTCCCCAAGTTCTACGACGTGGAGTACCTCGCCGACGGCCGCATCAGCCGCGTCGTGCCGAACCGCTCCGGCGTCCCGTGGCGCGTGTCCAAGCACACCGTCATGGACCTCGACGAGTGGCCCTACCCCAAGCAGCCGCTCGTCCCCCTGGCCGAGACCGTCCACGAACGGATGTCGGTCGAGATCTTCCGTGGCTGCACCCGCGGCTGCCGTTTCTGCCAGGCCGGCATGATCACGCGTCCCGTACGGGAGCGAAGCATCACCGGCATCGGCGACATGGTGGACAAGGGCCTGAAGGCCACGGGATTCGAGGAGGTCGGCCTGCTGTCGCTGTCCTCCGCGGACCACACCGAGATCGGCGACATCGCGAAGGGCCTCGCCGACCGGTACGAAGAGGACAAGATCGGCCTCTCCCTCCCCTCCACCCGCGTCGACGCGTTCAACATCGACCTGGCCAACGAGCTGACCCGCAACGGCCGCCGCTCGGGCCTGACGTTCGCGCCCGAGGGCGGCTCGGAACGCATCCGCAAGGTCATCAACAAGATGGTCTCGGAGGAGGACCTGATCCGTACGGTCTCCACGGCCTACGGCAACGGCTGGCGGCAGGTGAAGCTGTACTTCATGTGCGGCCTGCCGACCGAGACCGACGAGGACGTGCTGCAGATCGGCGACATGGCGGTCAACGTCATCGCCGAGGGCCGCCGGGTCTCCGGCCAGAACGACATCCGCTGCACGGTCTCCATCGGCGGCTTCGTCCCCAAGCCGCACACCCCCTTCCAGTGGGCCCCGCAGCTCTCCGCCGAGGAGACCGACGCCCGCCTGGAGAAGCTCCGCGACAAGATCCGCGGCGACAAGAAGTACGGCCGCTCCATCGGCTTCCGCTACCACGACGGCAAGCCCGGCATCGTCGAGGGCCTCCTCTCCCGCGGCGACCGCCGCATCGGCGCCGTGATCCGCGCGGTCTACGAGGACGGCGGCCGCTTCGACGGCTGGCGCGAGCACTTCTCCTACGACCGCTGGATGCAGGCCGCCGAGAAGACCCTCCCCGACTTCGGCGTCGACGTCGCCTGGTACACCACCCGCGAGCGCACCTACGAAGAAGTCCTCCCCTGGGACCACCTGGACTCCGGCCTCGACAAGGACTGGCTCTGGGAGGACTGGCAGGACGCCCTCGACGAAACCGAGGTCGACGACTGCCGCTGGACCCCCTGCTTCGACTGCGGGGTGTGTCCTCAGCTCGATTTGGACATCCAGATCGGCCCGACGGGGAAGAAGCTGCTTCCGCTGTCGGTCGTCAACAAGTAGGCACGCGCAGCACACCGGCCCTGTCCGATGACAGGGCCGGTGGCGTCATCAGGGCCGGGCCCCGAAAGCGTCCTTTTTGATGACCAGGCGGTCCTTCGCATCCCTCGGGACGGTCAGTTCCAAGTGGATCTCGGGTGCTCTGGTCCTGGGGATTTTCTGTCTGCGCACCAGGCAGGTGATGCCTGCTCGCCGCAGGTCGTCGGCCATCGTCTCGCGGCCGTCCCGTCCCCAGCGGTCGCGAAAGGTCTCACCGTTGTGGACCTGTACCCAACGGCCCTGCGCGACCTTCGAGCCCGCTGCACCGGGCAGGTACTCCCGCACCCGGACCGGCTCCCCGCCCAGCGCGACCGTGACGTCGTCGATCAGCCGGACATAGACGCTTTCCGGATCCGGGGCACCGAGACCGCCGCTCGGACAGCTCCGGCAGCGCAGATAAGCGTAGGCGCGCCGCTTCACTTCGGTTCTGTGCACGGTCATGTTCGTGCCGCAGTCCGCGCACACCAGAACGCCCAGGAACGCGGTCGCGCCGCCCCTCCGCCTGATCGGCTGCGATTTCGCCCGCCGGTCCAGAGCTGCCTGGAGAGACCGCCATTCCGTTTCGGTGAAGATGTGGTCGGCCACTTTCACCGGATTGCCGTCCCGGCCGAGCACGATCTTCGACCGGCGTGTGCCGCAGTCCTTGTCCTGCTCGACCCGCAGCCCCATGAGCGCCGGATTTCTCAGCCTCCGCAGCAGCGTGCTGGTGGTCCATCCCCCGCCACCCCCTGTGGGGACCCGGGCCCGTACGAGTACGGCTGCCATCCGGCGCGCTGGTATGCCGCGCGCAGCGGCGCCCAGGCACCAGTGCAGGACCCGGCAGGCGTGCGGATCGACGACCAGCCTGCCGCGGTCGTCGGTGGTGTAGCCGTAGGGCGGCTTCCCGACCAGCCAGTCCGACTGGGTCCTGGCGTAGTTCCACAGGCTCGTCACGCGGGTACTGGTGCCGGCTGCCTCGATTTCGGCGACGCCGGCGATGACCTCGGTCATCGCCTTCCCGGCTGGGGTGGAGAGATCGATGGTGTCGTGCCGGGAGACGAGGTTCTTCCCGTGCCGGAGGCACCACTCGATCATGGTGGTCAGGTCGGTGAGACGGCGGACCAGGCGATCCAGCTTCCAGAAGAGAAGGACGTCGAACTCCGGCACTCTGTCGTTCAGCCAGTGCCCCAGTTCCCTGCGCTTCCACGGCGGGACCCTGGTCGCGGAGACGTTCAGATCGCCGGCGACCCCGACGACTCGGTAGCCCCGCTCACGCGCGAGGAGGCGGAGGTCGAGTTCCTGTCGGACGGGCGAGGTGGTCTCAGCCGTGAGCGTGGAGAGCCGTACGGACAGGAGGGCGCGCGGTGCGTCCGTCGG
This sequence comes from Streptomyces ochraceiscleroticus, assembly GCF_000720485.1. Lineage (GTDB taxonomy): Bacteria > Actinomycetota > Actinomycetes > Streptomycetales > Streptomycetaceae > Streptomyces > Streptomyces ochraceiscleroticus. Next base: position 108,607 of record NZ_JOAX01000023.1, read on the forward strand.
CAGCGCACTCTCCTCCTGCCTCAGCTCCGCCAGAAGAGCCAGGTCGGTGTCGCTCCAGGACGAGCCCGCTATGAGGCTCCGCCGCCCGCCTTCCGCGTGTTCTCTCATGTCTTCTCAACGACGAGAACACGCACTCGGATGTGGGGCGTGTGTCCTCACCGTCGTGAAGCGGCCGCAGGGCTCCGGCAGTTCGGCCCGGTCGCCGCAAAGTGGTGGTCGGGCCGAGGTGCAGCCCCGCAGACTGTTGCGATGCCACAGCTGATCGCACCCACGCTGCGCGTCCAGGCGTCGTTTCTGGAGGCGATGAAGGAGCTCCGGGCCGAGGGCCGGGGGGAGGCCGGGGACGACTCGGCCGTCGGGCGGGAGATCCGCGAGTTCGCCGCGGAGTGGGACGACCCGGTCGTCTTCTCCCGGTACACCGACTGGCTGCGCTCGATGACCCGCGAAGAGGTCGTGCGGCCGCTGGGCTACGTGCCGTGCACCAACCTCTGGTACGTCGACGGCGACACCTACCTCGGCCGCCTCGGCCTGCGCCACGAGCTGAACGACTTCCTGCTGGAGCTCGGCGGCCACATCGGCTACGACGTGCGGCCCACCGCCCGCCGCCGCGGGCACGCCACCGCGATGCTGCGCGCGGCCCTGCCGCTGGCCCACGCGCTCGGCATCAGGTCCGCGCTGGTCACGTGTGACACCACCAACACCGCGTCACGTAGGGTCATCGAGACCTGTGGCGGGATCTTTGAGGACGAGCGCGGCGGAAAGCTGCGCTACTGGGTGCCGACGCGGGCGGAGCACGTGAGCGACAGGCCATAAGCAGGACATGGCGGTACCGGGGGAAGCAGGGCATGGCGTACGACGGCATTCACAAGGCACGGGACACGCGGGAGCGGGAGCCGGGCGGTGGATGCTGCCTCGCGCAGATCATCAAGATCCCCGTGTTGCTCGTCGTGGTCCCGCTGCGGCTGCTCTGGGACGCGCTGTGCTGGATCGGGCGGCATGTGCTGGCGCCGGTCGGGCGCTGGGTGTACCGGTGGATCCTCGCCCCGATCGGGCGGGCGATCGCCTGGCTGGTCCAGTACCTGATCGTGGTGCCGCTGGTCTTCCTGATCCGGTATCTGATCGTGGTGCCGGCGGTCTGGATCTACCGCTGGATTTTCACGCCGGTCGGGCGGGCGCTGGCCTGGCTGGCGTACTACCTGCTGGTGGTGCCCGTCCGGTGGTGCTATCGGTGGATCCTCACGCCCATCGGTCACGCGCTCGCCTGGCTGGGTCACTACCTGATCGTGGTGCCGGCCGTGGCGGTGTGGGAGTTCGTGCTGTGGCCCGTCCTGCGGGCGGTCGGCGCGGCCGTCGTGTGGGCCTGGCGGGTCGCCGGGTACGTTTCCCGGGCGGTCGGCCGGGGCATCGCCGCCCTGTGGCGGTGGCTGGTCGTCGCGCCGCTGCGCTGGGTGTACCGGTGGATCCTCACCCCGGTGGGGCACGCGATCCGGGCGGTCCTCTGGCCGCCGGTGCGGGCCGCGCTGTCCGCCGCGCGCACCGCCGCCCGGGAGGTGCGGCTCGCGCTCTTCGGGTGACGGCGCACACCCCGGCGGGAACCGGCGGCCTCGCAGGCACGTACTCTAGGTAGCAGTACGACCGCACTCACGAAGGACTGACGACACTGGGCAAGCGACAGCCCGAAGGCCCGCCGCCCGCACCGGCGGTGCAGCGCATCCGACTGCGCTACACCAAGCGCGGCCGCCTCCGGTTCACCAGCCACCGTGACTTCCAGCGCGCTTTCGAGCGGGCGCTGCGCCGTGCCGAGGTGCCCATGGCGTACTCCGCGGGATTCACCCCGCACCCCAAGGTGTCGTACGCCAATGCCGCGCCCACGGGCACCGGCAGCGAGGCCGAGTACCTGGAGATCGCCCTCACCGAGCGACGGGACCCGGCGGTGCTGCGCGCGCTGCTGGACGAGTCGCTGCCGGACGGTCTCGATGTGACCGACGCCGTGGAGGCGCACACCTCCGGGCTCGCCGACCGGCTGCAGGCGTCCGTGTGGGAGCTGCGGCTGGACGGCGTGGCCGTCGCGGACGCGGAGCGGGCCGTCGCGGCGTTCCTCGCGGCGGAAGAAGTGCCGGTCGAGCGGGCGACCAAGAAGGGCATCCGTACCTTCGACGCGCGTGCGGCGGTCGCGGATCTGCAGGCGGGTGCGTGCGAGGCCGATAGGCCCGGCGCTGGTGCCTGTGCGATACTGCGGCTGGTTGTTCGGCATCTGACACCTGCCGTACGACCCGACGACGTCCTGTCCGGCCTCCGAGCTACGGCCGACCTGGCGCCGCCGGTCCCCGCAGCGGTGACCAGGCTGGCGCAGGGGCTGCTCGATGAGGAGACCGGCGCGGTGACCGACCCGCTCGCGCCCGACCGCGACGCAGCAGCCACGGCCGCCCCACCCACGGCCGCCGGGCTGACCGCCGCGACGCAGGCACCGCCCGCAGGCGGTGGAGCGGCGGACGGCGCAGCGTAGGAGCCGTCGTCGCGTCGCCGATCAGCCAGGGAGCCACCCCGGTCCGGCGAACGAACTGACCAGGAGACTTTCGCCGGTCCCGGACACAAGGGCCCGGCGAGCGAGACTAAAGCTCCCGTGTGGCGCCCGCGCCCCGGACCGCGGCACCGCTCTAGACGCGGGCCGCGGCCGGAACCGGACGCGGCGCCCGGGAGCGTGACGGGAGAACCGCCCGCATGCTCGAACCCATTGAGCCCACGGAATCCGCGGAGCCGGCGAACAGCCGCTCCGAGAACAGCACACCGAGTGACACCCTGCCGCCGCGCCGCAGGCGCCGTGCGGCGTCCCGGCCCGCGGGGCCGCCGGTGGGAGGCGCAGCCCCCGAGGTGACGGCCGTACAGCCGGCCGACGCGCCCGGCGACGCCGCTCCCCAGGAGCCCGCCGCCGGCACCGTCGTGACCGGTGACGAGGCCGCCCCGGCGCGCCCGCGCCGCCGCGCCACCCGCCGTACGTCGGCCCCGACCGGGTCACCGCGCACCACCGCCGCCGAGGCCGCCGAGGCCCCGGCCGCCGAGGACGCCGCCGCGCTCGCCGCGCCGGCCGAGAGCGCCCCGCAGGCCGCCGCTGCCGAGCAGCCGGCCGTCGTGTCCGGTGACGAGGCCGCGCCCGCGCGCCCCCGCCGCCGTGCCACCCGCCGCGTCTCGGCCCCGGCCGGCACGCCGCAGGCCGACGAGACCGCCGCGCCGGTGGCCGAGCGAGCCGTCGTCGCGGAGCCGGTCGCCGTGGCCGCCGACGACGAGGCGCAGGCCGAGTCCGCCGCCGCTGCCGAGACGGCCGCCGCCGAGGCCGCTGCCGCCGAGGCCCCCGCGCGGGCCGCCACCGCCGCCGCCGAGTCCCGCCCGGCCCGTTCGCGCCGCCGCGTGACCCGCAAGGTCACCGCTCCGGCCGGTACGCCGGCCCCGGCGGAGGAGCAGACCGCCGAAGAGCCGCAGGCCGCCGCTGAGCAGCCGCAGGCCGCGCAGCCCGTGCAGGAGGCCGCCGAGGAGCAGGCCCCCGCCGAAGAGGCCAGGCCCGCCCGTACGCGTCGCCGGGCCACCCGCCGGGCGTCCGCGCCCGCCGGCTCGCCGCAGCCCGCCGAGGCCCCCGAGCCGGTCACCCCGGAGCCGGCCCTCGCCGTCGCGGCGGTCGCCGCCGAGGACGAGGAGCAGCTCGAGGCCGCCGCCGAGGCAGCGGCGGAGGAGGCGCGCACCGAAGAGGCCGCCGCGGTGTCCGCCGAGGCCGAGCCGCAGCCCGCCAGGCCCGCCCGTACCCGCCGCCGTGCCACCCGTAAGGCAACGGCTCCGGAGGGCACGCCCGCCGGGACGACCGCCGCCACCCAGGCCCCGGTCGCCGCGGACGAGGACGAGCAGCCGGTCGCCGCCGCCGCGCAGGCGGTCGCCGCCGAGCAGGCCCCGCCGGCCCCGGTCGCCGAGCAGGCCCCGCGCCGCCGCACCCGCCGCCGTGCGGAGCGCCCGGCCGAGAGCCCGCAGGGCGAGGCGGCGGAGGCCGCCGAGCAGCCCGTACAGGAAGCACCCGCCGCAGCCGCTGAGCAGGCCGAGGAGTCCGAGGGCCCGCGCCGCCGCGGCCGCCGCCGCGCCGAGCGCCCCGCCGCGCCCGCCTTCGCCCAGCCCGCACAGGGCCGGGCCGCGCAGGAGCAGGCCGCCGAGGAGCCCGCCGCCGAGGAGGCCCCGGCGCGTGGCCGCCGCCGCTCCGCCCAGCCGCCGAGCGCCGTCTTCCAGGCCCCGGTCTTCACCGAGCCGATGTTCCAGACCCCGGAGACCGCTGCCGCCGCCGCTGCGGCCGCCCCCGCCGAGGAGGAGCCCGCGGAGGCCGAGGAGCGCCCGGCGCGCCGCCGCCGTCGCCGCGGTGGAGCCGCCGAGGCCGAGCCGCAGCAGGCCGCCCCCGCCGAGGAGGAGACCGCCGAGGCCGAGGAAGAGCCCGAGGCCGAGGCCGCGCAGGGCGACGAGGAGCAGGGCGACCGCCCCTCGCGCCGCCGCCGTCGCGGTGGCCGCCGCCGTCGCCGTGGCGACGCCGCGGAGGCCGACGGCACGGACGAGGCCGGCGAGTCCGCCGACGGCTCCGAGAGCGCCGAGGAGCAGCCCGCCGAGGAGCCCGCCGAGGCGGAGGAGCAGGAGGCCGGGGACGCCGACGAGCAGCCGTCCGGCGGCTCCAGCAGCAGCCGTCGCCGCCGCCGCCGTCGCCGTCGCAGCGGTGACGGTGCCGAGCCCGGCACCAATGGCGACGACCCGGAGCGTACGGTCGTCAAGGTCCGCGAGCCGCGCAAGAAGGAAGAGCGCGAGCCCGGTACCGGGTTCGACGAGGTCCAGTCCATCAAGGGCTCGACCCGTATGGAGGCCAAGAAGCAGCGCCGCCGCGAGGGCCGCGAGCAGGGCCGCCGCCGCGTGCCGATCATCACCGAGGCGGAGTTCCTGGCGCGCCGCGAGGCCGTCGAGCGCGTGATGGTCGTCCGCCAGAGCGGCGAGCGCACCCAGATCGGCGTCCTCGAGGACGACGTGCTCGTCGAGCACTACGTCAACAAGGAGCAGTCGACCTCGTACGTCGGCAACGTCTACCTGGGCAAGGTCCAGAACGTCCTGCCGTCGATGGAGGCCGCCTTCGTCGACATCGGCAAGGGCCGCAACGCCGTCCTGTACGCCGGTGAGGTCAACTTCGAGGCGCTCGGCATGGGCCACGGCCCGCGCCGCATCGAGACCGCCCTGAAGTCCGGCCAGTCGGTCCTGGTCCAGGTGACCAAGGACCCGATCGGCCACAAGGGCGCCCGCCTCACCAGCCAGGTCTCCCTCCCCGGCCGGTACCTGGTCTACGTGCCCGAGGGCTCGATGACCGGCATCAGCCGCAAGCTCCCCGACACCGAGCGGGCGCGCCTGAAGCAGATCCTCAAGAAGATCGTCCCCGAGGACGCGGGCGTCATCGTGCGCACCGCCGCCGAGGGCGCGAGCGAGGACGAGCTGCGCCGCGACGTGGAGCGCCTGCAGGCGCAGTGGGAGGAGATCCAGCAGAAGGCGAAGAGCGGCAACGCTCCGACCCTGCTGTACGGCGAGCCGGACATGACCGTCCGCGTCGTGCGCGACATCTTCAACGAGGACTTCTCCAAGGTCATCGTCAGCGGCGAGGACGCCTGGCAGACCATCTCCGGTTACGTCTCGCACGTCGCGCCGGACCTCGGCGACCGGCTCCAGAAGTGGACCTCGGACGTCGACGTCTTCGCGACGTACCGGATCGACGAGCAGCTGATGAAGGCGCTGGACCGCAAGGTCTGGCTGCCGTCCGGCGGCTCGCTGGTGATCGACAAGACCGAGGCCATGGTCGTGATCGATGTCAACACCGGCAAGTTCACCGGCCAGGGCGGCAATCTCGAGGAGACCGTCACCAGAAACAACCTGGAGGCGGCCGAGGAGATCGTCCGCCAGCTCCGGCTGCGGGACCTCGGCGGCATCGTCGTCATCGACTTCATCGACATGGTGCTGGAGTCCAACCGGGACCTCGTGCTGCGGCGGATGCTGGAGTGCCTGGGCCGGGACCGTACGAAGCACCAGGTCGCCGAGGTGACCTCGCTGGGCCTGGTCCAGATGACCCGTAAGCGGGTCGGCCAGGGCCTCCTGGAGTCCTTCTCCGAGCCGTGCGTGCACTGCAACGGCCGCGGCGTGATCGTCCACATGGACCAGGCCACGAGCACCGGCGGTGGCGGCAAGCGCAAGAAGAAGGGCAAGGGCGGCAACGGCGAGAAGCACGACCACCAGCCCGAGAAGGCCGCGGAGGCGGCTGCCCCGGCGCCCGAGCTGGAGCCCGCGCCCGTCACCGAGGCGGAGCTGGCCCCCGCGGTCGCCGAGGCCGACGAGTGGTTCTCCAGCCCGGCCGAGGCCGAGGCGGCTGCCGACCGCGGCCGTGGCCGGGGCCGCCGCCGTGCGAGCCGGAAGGTGTCCGCTCCGGCGGGCTCCCCGAAGGCCGCCGACGACAGCGCCGCGATCGTGGTGCCTGCCGCTGAGCCCGCCACGGCGGACCAGGAGCCGGTACCGGCCGCGGAGCCGGCGCAGGCCGAGGAGCCCGTGGCCGCCGAGCAGCCTGCCGCCGAGCCGGAGCCGCAGCCCGAGCCGCAGCCCGCGGCCCGTCCGGCCCGTGCCCGCCGCCGGGTGACCCGCGCGGTGTCGGCCCCGGCCGGCGCCGAGCCCGCCGCGCCCACCGAGGCCGGCGGCGAGGCGGCTCCCGAGGCCGCTGCCGAGGCGGCGGCCCAGGCGACCCCCGAGGCGGCCACCGGCGCCCCGCACGAGGCCCCCGCGGAGCCGCAGGCCCCCGAGGCCGAGGCGGAGACCGCCGAGGAAGCGGCTCCCGCCAAGAAGACGGCCAAGAAGGCCGCCGCGAAGAAGACCGCGGCCAAGAAGGCGACGACCAAGAAGGCCGCCGCCAAGAAGGCCCCGGCCAAGAAGACGGCGGCGAAGAAGGCAGCGGCCGAGAAGGCGGAGGCCGAGAAGGCCACCGCCGACGACGCCCCGGCCGAGAAGACCACCGCCAAGAAGGCGGCGGCCAAGAAGACCACCGCGAAGAAGACCGCGGCGAAGAAGACGACTGCGAAGAAGGCGGCGGCCAAGAAGACCGCGGCCGCCGAGCAGTCCGCTCCCTCGTCGGTCTCCGCCCCCGCGGAGGACTAGCAGTACCCGGCGCCCCGGGCCGTACGTCACGGCCCGGGGCCCGGTTTGACCCCCTGGTCAAGGCCCCGTAACCTTGACCGTCGGCGTCTGTGTACGCCAACCACCTGAGCAAACACCTCCCGGTTCGCCGGGGGAGGCCGCTCGTCCAGTGCGGATCGCGTCATGCGCGAAGCGCGTCGGAAGACCGGGCCCGCAAGGGCTCCCGGGCGGCTGGCATCAGTGGTCCCCGTTTCTAGCGAGAGAGAGTTCCGCGTGTACGCGATCGTGCGCACCGGCGGCCGCCAGCAGAAGGTTGCTGTCGGCGACGTCATCGAGGTTGACCGCATTTCCACCAGCAAGGTCGGCGAGACCGTCGAGCTCTCCACGCTGCTGGTCGTCGACGGCGAGTCCGTCACGAGCGACCCGTGGGTGCTCGCCGGCGTGAAGGTCCAGGCCGAGGTCGTGGACCACCACAAGGGCGACAAGATCCGCATCCAGAAGTACAAGAACAAGACCGGTTACAAGAAGCGGATCGGCCACCGTCAGCTGCACACCGCGCTGAAGATCACCGGCATCGACGCTCCGGCGAAGTAAGGGACTGAGGAGACATGGCACACAAGAAGGGCGCATCGTCCACTCGGAACGGTCGCGATTCCAACGCTCAGCGGCTCGGCGTCAAGCGCTTCGGCGGCCAGGCCGTCCTCGCCGGTGAGATCATCGTCCGCCAGCGCGGCACCCACTTCCACCCGGGCACCGGCGTCGGCCGGGGCGGCGACGACACGCTGTTCGCGCTGCAGGCCGGTGCGGTGGAGTTCGGTACCCACCGCGGCCGCAAGGTCGTGAACATCGTTCCGGCAGTCTGAGTCCCGTAGGGATCAGAGCCGGCTCCCCGGGGATCTCCCCGGGAATCCGGTAGCCGTGAAAACGGTTCTTCGCGAGGGCGGACCTCGACTTCTCGTACGGGATTCCCGTGCGGAAGCGGGTCCGCCCTTCGCGTGTTACAGAAGAGACAATCCCGTACGCGTTCCCGCACCCCCCTGCGTACGACCCCGTAGTTACTGGAGGCACCCCTCATGACCACCTTCGTGGACCGCGTCGAGCTGCACGTCGCCGCGGGTAACGGAGGCCACGGCTGTGCCTCCGTCTTCCGGGAGAAGTTCAAGCCGCTCGGCGGCCCCGACGGCGGCAACGGCGGCCGTGGCGGCGACGTGATCCTGGTCGTCGACCAGGACGTCACCACGCTCCTGGACTACCACCACCACCCGCACCGCAAGGCCACCAACGGCGCGCCCGGCGCGGGCGACCACCGCTCCGGAAAGAACGGCCAGGACCTCGTCCTGCCGGTCCCGGACGGCACGGTCATCCTCGACGGCAAGGGCAACGTCCTCGCGGACCTGGTCGGCCAGGGCACCACCTTCGTCGCGGGCCAGGGCGGCCGCGGCGGCCTCGGCAACGCGGCGCTGGCCTCCGCCCGCCGCAAGGCCCCCGGCTTCGCGCTGCTCGGCGAGCCCGGCGAGGAGCGGGACATCGTCCTGGAGCTCAAGACCGTCGCGGACGTCGCGCTCGTCGGTTACCCGAGCGCCGGCAAGTCCTCGCTCATCTCGGTACTCTCCGCCGCCAAGCCGAAGATCGCCGACTACCCCTTCACCACCCTGGTCCCCAACCTCGGTGTGGTGACGGCCGGTTCGACCGTCTACACGATCGCGGACGTCCCCGGCCTCATCCCCGGCGCCAGCCAGGGCAAGGGCCTCGGGCTGGAGTTCCTGCGGCACGTCGAGCGCTGCGAGGTGCTGGTCCACGTCCTGGACACCGCCACCCTGGAGTCCGACCGCGACCCGGTCTCCGACCTCGACATCATCGAGGAGGAGCTCGCCCAGTACGGCGGCCTGGAGAACCGGCCCCGCGTGGTCGTCCTCAACAAGATCGACATCCCGGACGGCAAGGACCTCGCGGACATGATCCGCCCCGACCTGGAAGCCCGCGGCTACCGCGTCTTCGAGGTCTCGGCAGTCGCCCACATGGGCCTCAAGGAGCTCTCCTACGCCCTCGCCGAGATCGTCGCACAGGCCCGCGCCGCCAAGCCGGTCCAGGAGGCGACCCGCGTCGTCATCCGCCCCCAGGCGGTCAACGACACCGGCTTCACCGTCACCCCCGAGGGCGAGAACCTCTTCCGCGTCCGCGGCGACAAGCCGGAGCGCTGGGTCCGCCAGACCGACTTCAACAACGACGAGGCCGTGGGCTACCTCGCCGACCGCCTCAACCGCCTCGGCGTCGAGGACGCGCTCCTCAAGGCCGGTGCGCGCGCGGGTGACGGCGTCGCCATCGGCCCCGAGGACAACGCGGTCGTCTTCGACTGGGAGCCGACGATGATGGCCGGCGCGGAGATGCTCGGCCGCCGCGGCGAGGACCACCGCCTGGAGGCCCCCCGCCCGGCGGCGCAGCGCCGCCGGGACCGCGACGCGGAGCGGGACGAGGCGGAAGCGGAGTACGACGGCTTCAACCCGCTCGGCTGAGACGGCTTAGCCGTCTGCTGTTCCGTCAGGCCCGCGCCCGGCTCTCAGGCCCGCAGCCCGACCGTCAGGCCCGCAGCTCGCACCACACGGTCTTCCCGGTGGTGCGCTGCGGGCCTTCGTCGTCCGGCGCCACGCCCCACTTGTCCGCGGCCGCCGCGATGAGCGCGAGCCCGCGCCCGCGTTCCTCCCACGGGCCGGCGTCCCGCGCCGTGGGCAGTACGGGATGGTCGTCATGGACGGCGACCACCACCCCGTCCCCGCCGTCCTCGTGCCGCCGCACCGCGACGGTGCACCGCCGGTCCGGTACATGCCGGTACACGTTGACCAGCAGCTCCGTCACGGCGAGCTCGGCGGCGTCGGCGAGGTGCGCCAGCCCCCACAGCCGCACGAGCGCACGCACGACGCGCCGCACGTGCCGGGGGCTGTGCGAGCCGACGCGAAGGGAGATCCGGTACTCCCGCGTCGGAAAGGCGTAGCTATCGGTATCGGAAGTGTCATTCACGAGTCCATCGTGCGCTGCGTCGATTACGCTCAGCTACTGCGTGAATGCAACTCTCCGCCGGGTGGCACAGGTTGAGCGAAGGAGCTCCCATGGCCCACGTCAAGTGTCTTGATCCAGGAGCGTCCCCGCTCCATTTCTTCGGATCGGAGTTGAGACGGCTGCGGGAGCGCGCCGGGCTGACTCTGGCCCAGTTGGGAGACATCGTCTACCTGACCGGCTCGATGATCGGCCAGATCGAAACGGCCGCGAAGACGCCGAAGGACGAGCACATTCCGCGCCTCGACACAGCGCTGGGCGCGGACGGCGCGTTGGTACGCCTGTGGGAGATGGCCAAGCGCCAGCGTCTGCCGTCCTGGTACCAGCGCATCGCGCATCTGGAGGCGACCGCCTCGGAAATCCGGGTCTTCCAGGCCCAGTTGGTACACGGTCTCCTGCAGACGCCGGACTATGCGCGTGCTGTACTCCGTGTGAGCTCCCATGACGACCTCGATGCCGCTGTCGAGGCCCGTATGGACCGACAGCGCATCCTGCGGCGCACCGAACCCCCGCTGCTGTGGGTGGTACTGGACGAGGCCGCCCTCTACCGGGAAATCGGCGGCCCACAGGTCATGGCAGGCCAACTGGCCCACCTGTTGGATGCCCAGGACGCCCGCAACGTCGACGTCCAGGTACTGCCGTTCAAGGCCGGAGCGCATGCCGGGGTGTTGGGGTCCTTCAACATCTACTCGTTCGACGACCAGTCGGATGTGGCCTACATGGAGGGCTACGAGGAGGCTTGGGCGACTGCGAACTTCAAGGACGTCAGGGAGCGTTCACGTCGTTACGATCGCTTGAGGGCATCCGCGCTGTCCCCGACGGACTCCGCAGAGCTGATCGCCCGAGTGATGGAGGAGCGCTATGAGCACGTCCCTGACCCTCGCCGAGGCCCGATGGCGTAAGTCGAGCTACAGCGGTGATACGGGCGGCGACTGCGTGGAGATCGCCGAAGTGTCTGCCCTCATCGCCATCCGGGACTCCAAGAACCCCGACGGGCCCGTCCTCACCGTCGCGCACGGGACCTTCGCCGAGTTCATCGGCTACGTGGGCCGCCAAAACGACTGAGGGCCCGTGTAAACACGGGCCCTCATACGCGCATGGATGCGACGCGCGGCGTCAGACGGTCGCGCGCGCCTCCGAGCCGTCCGCAGACTCACCGGCCTCTGGGGATTCCGAGGGGTCCAGCTCCATTTCCTCGGCGGCCTCCTGCGCCTCGTGCGCCTCCGTGCCCTCGTCACGCTGGCCCGGGACGCCCGCCAGCCGGGCCTCCATCCGGACCTGCCGCTCCTCGGCCGCGGCGTGCAGCGCCAGCGCGGCCGCGTTGAAGCGGGCCAGCGACGGCGGGTCGGACGGGCCGAGCAGGTGCTCCTTCAGCTCCTTACGGGCCTGAACGAGCGTGTCCCGCTCCGGGTTCCGCACGGTCTCCAGCAGCCCGGCGACGCCGTCCGCCTCCGGCGTGAGGATCGTCGCGGCGCGCACGGTCGGGAAGTTCGCACGGAAGTCGTCCTCGGACATGCCGGAGGTATTCGCGACGGCGTACGGCTTCTCGCTGCTCAGGTAGTCCGAGACGACGCTGGAGACGTCACTGATCAGCACATCCGCCTGGTTGAAGCAGGCGAAGATCGCGGGGCGGGCCGAGGTGATGATCCGGTGCTCCCACTCGGGGAACGAGGCCCAGTACGCGGCCTCCCACGCGGCGGTCGCCTCCGCCACGGCGGCGGCGCGGCCCTCCTCGGGAGCGCTCTGGATCAGCATCTTCTCCAGTTCGTCCGCGCTCTTGCCGAAGCTGGAGGTGGTGAGGGCGCGCAGCTCCTCGGTGCGGGCCTCCAGCTCGGCGACGGCCTCCGGGCCTGCGCCCTGGCCCTCCCGCTCGGCGGCGCGCTGCGCGATCGCCTCCTGGACCATCGCCTTGATACGGGCGTTCGCGGCGCCGGCCTCGGGGTCGACGGAACCGGTCATCGGGTGCGGCTTGTACAGCAGGCGCACCTTCGGGTCGGCGAGCAGCTCGCGCACGATGTTCTCGCCGGCCAGGATCACCGAGGTGTTGCCGGGGTTGCCGTCCCAGCCCTCCCAGGTGGGGGCGTACAGCACGGTCGTGTACTCGCCCTTGGGCGCGCCCTCGTACGCCTTGATGGGCGAGAGCTGCGGGCGGCCCACCTCGACGACGTCCTTGTCCTCCACGCCGATGTCGGCGAGCTGGTAGCGGTCGCGCGCCGCCGGACCGGCCACCCACACCTCGTCGTACGCCTTGGCGTACGGGTTGCAGGAGGAGAGCTTGTCGCTCTCGCCGTGGTTGATGAACGCGTGCTTGATGGAGGGGATGCGCAGGATCTGCGAGGTCTTGCCGGAGTTCGCGGGGTGCAGCAGCACCTTCAGCGCCGAGTGCTCCAGCCGCATCAGGTTCGCGACCTTGGGGATGCAGACGATCGGGATGTCCGTCGCGTCGATCTTCTGCACCATGAAGCGCTCACGCAGCACGATGATCGGCTTGCCGTCCAGCTCGGCGAGCGTGCTCAGCCACATGTTGGCCTGGTACGCGGAGGTCGTGCCGCCGGAGAAGTACATACCGACGGTCGGCTGGTACTCCTGCAGCCACTCGTCCAGCCACTCCAGCGCCTTCTCGCTGTTGACCGCGCGCTTCTTGGGGAGCAGCCAGGTCGCGAGGTAGACCGTGCCGGCGATGGCGAGAACCAGGGAGACGGCCAGGCCGATGCCGCCCCACAGGGCGTCCCGGGTGATCGCGGTGGCCATCATGCCGAGCGTGGTCGGCACGGAGAAACGCAGCAGGCGGCGGCCCGTCTGGCGGGCCAGCAGCCGCGGCGGGGCCTTGGTGAGGTGCAGCGCGGAGGAGTCGATGTTCCGGGTGAGGAACGGCAGCGTACGGGTGCGGCGGACCAGTACCGCCGCCGCCTGGCACGCGAAGTGCGCCACATAGAAGACGAGCAGGCCGATCGTGAGGGGGGCCTGCTCCTTGAGCGGGTTGATGCCGGGGATGTGCAGCAGTCCGACCAGGATCAGCATGTCGCGGATGAGCTGGCGGACCGTGATGTCCAGCCGGATCTTTCCCAGCAAGGAGAGCAGCCCGGGCTGCTTGTGCTGCAGATAGAGGTCGAGGCCGAGGTTCACCACGGACGCGGCGATGAACAACGGGACCACGGGCAGCAGGGCACCGACGAGCTGGGCCACGAACGCGATGAGCATCGCGAGCAGGGCCACGAGCTTGAGAGCTCGTCGGTTGGCGAATCCGGCTGAAGGCACGGGCGGGGCTCCTGGCGGCAAGTCGGTCAGGTGGGGGGCCGGTGGGGCGGCCGGGGCCCGGGGCAGGTGTGACCCGGGCGACACTCCCTGAACACTCCCTGCGGGCCGTCCGGGCGGCAGGAAGGGACAGGTCGACAACCGACCGTATGACTTTGGCTGCCCCGGTGACAATCTGCTGTGGCTCGGATCACCGCGAATCAGGACGATTCGCTCGGAACCAAATGCTGCCCTTTTCCGTCTTGCGTAGGTTGCCCAAAAGCATGATCACAGGGGCCGCGGGCGTACGCGAAGCCTGTCCGGCAGACGATATGCACAGGCGGGCAATGGTCCGTCTGCCGTAGATTTCGCCCGTACGGGCGTTCATGTCGGTACGCCGTACGGCATCCATATCCGTAGGCCGTACGGCAGCATCCACTGGGCCATACGGCAACGGACACGGCGAGCACGGGCGCCCATGGGCTTCCACGGGCGAGTAGCGAGTACAGGGGTAATGGTGACAAGCGCAGGTCAGGCGGCAGACGGGCGACAGGGCGGGGCGGCCGGGCGGCAGGACGTGACGGAGCCGAGTGAGGGTGTGACGGACGCGACGGATCCGCGGCCGGACGGGACGGATGCGCGCCAGGACGCCGCGACGGACGCCCGGAAGGACGTGACGGACGCGCGGCGAATCGTGGTCAAGGTGGGCTCCTCGTCGCTGACCACCGCGGCCGGCGGGCTGGACGCCGACCGGGTGGACGCCCTCGTCGACGTCCTGGCCAAGCACCAGGACAAGGAGATCGTGCTGGTCTCCTCCGGCGCCATCGCCGCCGGCCTCGCCCCCCTCGGCCTGGAGAAGCGCCCCCGCGACCTGGCCCGCCAGCAGGCCGCCGCCAGCGTCGGCCAGGGCCTCCTCGTCGCCCGCTACACCGCCTCCTTCGCGCGCTATGGCCGCCGCGTCGGCCAGGTCCTCCTCACCTCCGACGACACCAGCCGCCGCACCCACTACCGCAACGCCTACCGCACCCTCGACCAGCTCCTCGCCATGGGCGCCGTACCGATCGTCAACGAGAACGACACGGTCGCCACCGACGAGATCCGCTTCGGCGACAACGACCGGCTGGCGGCGCTCGTCGCCCACCTGGTCCGCGCCGACCTGCTGATACTGCTGTCCGACGTGGACGGCCTGTACGACGGCGACCCCGCCACCCCGGGCACCTCCCGCATAGCGGAGGTCAGGGGACCGGAGGACCTGGCGGGCATCTCCATCGGAAGCGCGGGCAAGGCCGGCGTCGGCACCGGCGGCATGGTCACCAAGGTCGAGGCCGCCCGCATCGCCGCGGCCGCCGGCGTCCCGGTCGTCCTCACCTCCGCCGTACACGCCTCCGAAGCCCTCGCCGGCGGCCCCACCGGCACCCACTTCCTGCGCACCGGACGGCGCTCCGCCGACCGGCTCCTCTGGCTCGCGCACGCCTCCACCCCGCGCGGCGCGCTCATCCTCGACGACGGTGCCGTGGAGGCGATCGTCGAACGGCACTCCTCCCTGCTCCCGGCCGGCATCGCCGCGGTCGAGGGCTCCTTCAGCGCCGGCGAACCGGTCGAGCTGCGCAACACCGCCGGCGACCCCATCGCCCGCGGCCTCGTCAACTTCGACGCCCGCGAAATCCCCCGCCTGCTCGGCCGCACCACCCACGACCTCGCCCGCGAACTGGGCCCGGCGTACGAGCGCGAGGTCGTGCACAGGGACGACTTGGTGGTCGTGGGGCGCTGAGGGCCCGGGAGGAGGAGTCCGGGTGCGCTGGGGGTGTCGCCGAGGGGCGTTGTTGACGGGGTTCGTTGACGGGCGTCGCTGAGGCGCGTTGTCGCCGGGCGTCGCCGGAAGCAGCCGTCGCGCACGTGATGGGGTATCGGCGAAAGCACCCGTTGCGCACGTGAGGGGGTATCGCCGAAAGCACCTGTCGCGCACATGATGAGGCGGCCGACGGGAACCCGCTGCGCATCCCGTGCCGAGGGCCGGTAGGGAACCCCCGTACTGGGTCCATACGGGCCCGTACGAGGTCCGTCCAAGATCCGTATGAGGTCCGTGCAAGATCCGTACGGGATCCGGCAGCACGGCCGAAAGACCAGCCTTTCAACGGAGACCTTCTCGAAAACGCCCCCGCGAAGCCCCGCGGGCTGGTCAACTTTGTTGCAGGGGCGCTGTAGGGGAGCGGCGCTCCAGGCGCAGTACGAGCGCGCTACGCCGATGTGAGACAGCACCGATCGGCTCCGCCACGCGCGAGCGGAGCGATACGCATAACAGGAGGCCGCCGGTGAGACGAGGGCGCCGAGGGGCGCTGCCCCGAGGGACGGCGGAGCGGACGCTGACCAGCGTGGGGACCAGCATCCAGCCCGGTGAGGAGACCGCCGGGACGGAGCACGACGAACGGGCTCAGCCGGGCGACCATGCGCAGCCGGGCGGGCGGCTCACAGAGGCACCGCTCCCGCGCGAGCGGGAGGTGTCGCGGCTCTGGCACGTGACCCTCAGCGTCTCCGGCAAGGAGGCGCCGCTGAAGGAGGTCCGGCGGGCCCTGGAGCAGTTGGCCCACGACCATCCCTTTCTGCTGACCAGCAGGTATGCCAACGATCACGCGGAGATCCGTTACTGGGAGGAGGCCAGGGACCTGCACGACGCGGCGGCGGTGGCCCTGCGCCTCTGGGGCGAACACCGCTCCTCGGCGAAGCTGCCCCCCTGGGAGATCGTCGGCCTGGAAGTCATCGACCGCGAGACCTACCACCAACGCATCGCCGAAGGCTACGGCCCACCCCCTGCCTCCCCCGTAGGCGTCCACCCGTACTGACCGCCCCTGTTCGCCCCGCCTCCCCCTGCGAAACTCATCACATCAGGCGACAAAAACGAGAAACGAACCACTCTCCGTAATCGTTGCCGAAACAAGAAGAAGGAGGCGGCGGCGACCCGGCTCTAGGGAATCCGGTCCGAGGGGATCCGGGGTGACCGGAGGCGGCCCGGGGTGACCGGAGGGGTTCCGAGGTGAGGGGAGCCAGGGAGAAGGGACCCGGCCCGAGGAGATCCGGGCCGAGGAGACCCGGCCCGAGGAGATCTGTGGCTCCGAGGGGACCGGGCCCGAGGGGCCAGGAGCGAGGGGGCCGGCCCGGGATGAGGGAAGCCGGCCCGGGGCGAGGGGACCGGGGTGAGGGGCCGGGCGCCGGTGGCGCTCCCGCCGGAGGGGCCCGGCGCCAGTGGGGCTCCCACCGACCCGGCCCGGCGCTGGCGGGTGTCCCTCCGCCGACCGGGCCGGGTGTCCACCCCCGCGCCCGCCGCGTCCCGCAGTGTGAAATGCGGGCCGGGCGCCCAGCCCGTCCCGGCTAGGCTGCGGGCCATGACCAGCGCATCCGACGCCACGCAGACCGCCCAGAGCTCGCCCGTCCTCGACACCGCCCGTCGCGCCAGGGAGGCGGCCGCCGCGCTCGCCCCGCTGCCGCGCACGGCCCGGGACGGCGCGCTGCTGGCCGTCGCCGACGCGCTGGTGGCCAGGACCGACGAGATCGTCGCCGCCAACGCCGAGGACATCGCCAAGGCGCGCGAGGCCGGCACGAGCGACGCCATCGTGGACCGGCTCACCCTCACCCCCGAGCGGATCGCCGCCATCGCCGCCGACGTGCGGCACGTCGTGGCGCTGCCCGACCCGGTCGGCGAGGTCGTCCGCGGTTCGACCCTCCCGAACGGCCTGGACCTGCGCCAGGTCCGGGTGCCGCTCGGCGTCGTCGGGATCATCTACGAGGCCCGCCCGAACGTCACGGTCGACGCCGCCGCGCTCTGCCTGAAGTCGGGCAACGCCGTCCTGCTGCGCGGTTCATCCTCCGCGTACGCCTCGAACACCGCGCTGGTCGCCGTCCTGCGCGACGCGGTGGCGGAGGCCGGGCTGCCCGCCGACGCCGTCCAGCTTGTGCCGGGCCAGAGCCGGGAGTCGGTGAAGGAGCTGATGCGCGCCCGCGGCCTGGTCGACGTACTGATCCCGCGCGGCGGCGCCTCGCTCATCCGTACGGTCGTGGAGGAGTCCACCGTCCCGGTCATCGAGACCGGCACCGGCAACTGCCACGTGTACGTCGACAAGGACGCCGACATCGAGACGGCGCTCAAGATCCTCATCAACTCCAAGGCGCAGCGCCCCAGTGTGTGCAACGCCGCCGAGACCGTCCTCGTGCACGCCGGCATCGCGGACACCTTCCTGCCGCGCGCGCTGGCCGCCCTCACGGAGGCGGGCGTGATGGTGCACGGCGACGAGACCTGGCAGAAGGCCGGGCCCGGGATGGTCGCGCCCGCCACGGACGAGGACTGGGCGACGGAGTACCTCTCGTACGACATCGCCGCCGCCGTGGTGCCCGACCTGGACGCCGCTGTCGCGCACATCCGGCGTTGGTCCTCCGGCCACACGGAGGCCATCGTCACCACCTCGCAGGCCGCCGCCCGCCGCTTCACCCAGTTGGTGGACTCCACCACGGTCGCGGTCAACGCCTCGACCCGCTTCACGGACGGCAGCCAGTTCGGTTTCGGTGCCGAGATCGGCATCTCCACGCAGAAGCTGCACGCCCGCGGCCCGATGGGCCTGCCGGAGCTGACCTCGACGAAGTACATCGTCACGGGCGACGGCCACGTACGGGACTGACGGCGGACGCGTAGTACGGGGCCGACGACGGGCGCGTACAGGGCTGGCGGCGGACGCGTAGTACGGGGCCGACGGAGGGCGTGTACGGGGCTGGTGAAGTCAGTCTCGCGGCACGGCCCTTGAAGCCGGGGCGAGCGGTGCCACTCATGAGCCATCCTCGGCCCCCGTGGCCGAATTCCCTTTCACACTGCCCAGATTGGCCGCTTCCGGCTAATCTGGACATGTGCCGGACGACGTGGGGGCCGGGCCGTTCCCGGACGGCGGTGAGCCCGACGAGCACCACAACGGGAGCCACGGAGAGGCGGACGCGCGCTCGCCCTATGAGGGCGAGGGTGACGAGTTCGCCGCCGTGGTCTTCGACGAGGAATTCGTCCGGTCGGCGCTCGTTCACGAGCCGACCGCCGTCGAGCGGATGGTCGCCGCCGCGCAGGCCCGCGCCGAGTCCGAAGCCGGGCGCGGCCACACGCTGCCGGCCACGGACCGGGACGGCGACTTCGACGGCGGCCGACAGGACGGAGACGGCCGAGAAGGGCCTGGAGGGCCCGCAGGAGCGCCGAACAGCCATTACCTGGACGACGTCCGGGACATCTCGGCCTACGGCCCGTACGGGCCGTACGGCGGCGCTCTGCGCCCGTACCGCGGCGCGGCCCGCTGGCACCGCCCCATCGCCTGGGTGCTCGCCGTCCTCATGGGCATCGGCATGGTCGTACTGGCCTTCACGGCCGTCTACCGAGGTGCTTCGGGCCGTACGCAGAGCCCGGCCCCGCCGCCCGCCACCACGGGCGTCGACGGCAGGCCGCCCACCGCGCGCATCGGGCAGGCACCCGCCTCCAGCGCCGAGCGCGGCAACCCGACCCCGCCGGTCGTACCGCCCTCGGCGTCCGCCGACTCCGGCCCGCCCTCGGCGCCCGCCGTGCGGCGCACGCCGTGATCCACCGGCTGATCCCCCCCGCGCACGCCGTGATCCCTCAGTTGATCCACCCGCGCGCGCCGGAGCGGTCCGCGCCTGCTTGAGCCATCTGTACGCCGTACCTGACCTGCACGGGGAAGTTGGCGCACACCTGGGCGTTTACCTCGGCCGTCGCCGACCTACTCTTGTTGTATGACCGGGCCAGGTGACCCTCCCGAAGGGACCCCCGAGGGCGCCCCGGGTGGAGGGGAGGACGAATACCGATCCGTCGTGTTCGACGAATCGTTTGTACGCGCTGCGCGTTTGCAGGAGTTCTCCGCCCAGGAGCGCATGGGGGACCACGCACGTGCCGTGCGCAGTCGGCATGCCTGGTCCCGTTTCGGCGGGTCCCGTCAGGCCCTGATCCTGGTCCTCCTGATAGCGCTGGCCTTCGGTACCGCGATCTACATGGGTGTGCGCCATCCGTATCGTGCGCCGGAGCCCGCCCCCGCGCCACCGCTGCGCAGCACGGTCATCCCGCTCGCTCCGGTGGGCACGGTGCCCGGCGGGCGCCCGGGTGACCTCTTCGACCGCAGCCCGGCGGCCGGTTTCCGGATCGGCGCGGCAGGCGTCAACCTCCCTGTTGTGCGGCGCACCGGCGAGTTCTCCGAGAGCCAGGTCATGACCGCGCTGACCACGGCGAAGGAGTACGTCGTGCGGTCCTCGCTGGATCCGGACACGCTGTCCGGCGGGCCCGCGCGGGGCGTGCGGCTGCTGCTGGACACCTCGCAGCTCGACCAGTTCGACCGGAGCCTGCGGCGGCCGTCCGACGACGGGCGGCACGCGGCGACCGGCTGGCTCGTCCGCTTCGACCCCTCGCAGTCCCGGCTCGCCGATCCGCGTGTACGGGTCGACGGCACCCTGGCGGTGGAGCCGGCCGCGGCCGGCAACGCCCTGGAGGTCACCGCGGACTACACCTTCGTGTACGCGGTGCGGCCGCCCGACGGCAGGCCCGCTGCGGGCGGCTCCGGGAACACCGCACCGGCCGCCGCCGAGAGGCCGACGGGGAGCGCGCCCGGCAGTACAGGGGCAGTAGCGAGTACGGCAAGTAGTACGTCAGGCAGTACGGCCTCTGGGGTCGGCGGCAAGGTGCGGTCGGCGGCGCAGCAGCGTGCCGACGGTGCGTCACTGTTCACCGTGCGCCGTGAACTGCACTTCCGCTTCGACCGGGACGATCTGCGCGACCGCCGCCTTGAGGTGCAGTCGAGCTACCTCCAGGCGGGTCCGATGTCGTGCAGCTCCGGGCCGGAGAGTGCGCTGCGGCCGCTGCTGGCGGGCGAGCGGGCCGGTAACGGCCGCCCGCAGGGCACCGACCCGTACGCCCACGGCAGTACGAACGCCTCGCTCTGCGGCGTCATGGCCCCGTCGGCGGAACCGAGCCCGCTGCGCTAGGCCGGACGGCCTGCGCCGCTGCAGGGCCGCTGACCCGCTACCGGGTCACTGGCCCGCCGCCGACTCCGGACCGTCGGCGTCCGACTGCCCCGGGTCCGGCCGGCCCGCGCCGCCGGCGCGGCCGCTGCCGAACACCGTGTCGCGCAGCTTGCCGCCCAGGTCGCCGGCGCCGCCCGCGATGTCGCGCACGAGGCCCATCAGCGGGTCCTTGCTGTTGCGCACCGAGTCGGCGTAGTGCGTCGCGGACTCCTTGAAGGAGTCGGACACGGAGGTGTCCTTGTCCTCGTCGCGGCGCGGGTAGTGGCCTTCCATGATGCGCTGGTAGTCGCGGGAGGCGGCCCACTTCTTGAGTTCGGCGGCGCGCACGGTCGTGAACGGGTGGCTGCGCGGCAGCACGTTGAGGATCTTCAGGACGGAGTCGCGCAGGTCGCCGCCGCGCTCGTACTCGTCGGCCTGGGCGAGAAACGCGTCGACGTTCATCTCGTGGAGGTGGTTGCCGCCCGCGAGCTTCATGAGGCCGCGCATCGAAGCGTGCAGGTCCTGGCCGGTCAGGAGCCCCGCACGGTCGGCCGACAGCTCGGACTTGCGGAACCATTCGCGCAGCCCGGTCACTATGGCCATGATCGCCATATTGCCCAGCGGGATCCACGCGACCTTCATGGCGAGGCTCGTCAGGAACAGCAGTATCGTCCGGTACACCGCGTGCCCGGAGAGCGCGTGTCCGACCTCGTGGCCGACGACCGCGCGCATCTCCTCCTCGTCGAGCAGCTCGACGAGGCCCGTGGTCAGCACGATCACCGGCTCGTCCAGGCCGATGCACATGGCGTTGGGCTGCGGGTCCTGATTGACGTACATCGGCGGGACCTTCTCCAGGTCCAGGATGTAACAGGCGTCCCGCAGCATGTCGTTGAGGTGCGAGAACTGCTGGTCGCTGACGCGCACCGAATCCGAGAGGTACAGCAGCCGCAGGCTGCGCTCGGGCAGCAGGCCGCTCAGCGCCTTGAAGACGGTGTCGAACCCGCTCAGCTTGCGCAGGGCCACCAGGGCGGACCGGTCCGCGGGGTGTTCGTACGCCCGGGAGGAGATCCCCGGGAACCGCCTGCGGTCCCTGCTCGGTACGCGCTCGCTGCCGCCGCTCGGGCCATCCGTCATTGGAGCCTCCCCCTGATTCGACTGCGTGATTTCAGAGTAGAGGACGCCACTGACAGCGCTTTGGATGCCCGGCGTACGCTGGCGAAGGAACGAATCGCCGCAGATGCCCGCAAGGACAGCCGCTCGCGGCAGGGGCGCCGGCCCACGACCGGGCGCGCCCGAGGTCCGTGGCGCGTGGTGCGTACGGGCCGCACAGACCCCCACAAAGGAGCCGACCCCTCATGGTGGACCCGAGCACGCTGCTCGCCCTGCAGACCTCCAACGCCGACGGCCCGGGCTGGATCCTGCGCGCCGTGATCATTGTCGGTGTGCTCGGCGCGATCTTCATGGCGTGGTTCCTGCTGCGCGGCTACGGCGGCGACCAGGACTGAGGCGGGTGCGCGGTCCGTACTGAGGGCGGTACTGGGGCGCCGAGGTGACCGCACGGGCGGTACCTCGAAGGCGCTGAGGCGACCGTACGGGCGGCGCCCGGAGGCGCTGAGGCACGCGCGCGGCCAGCACCTCGGAGGCCCGCCGGCCGCCCCGCGGACGGCGGTGGAAACCACCGGAAAGATCCCCTGACGGACCGTTCCGGCGGAGTCGGCGTGAGGTCCGGACAGGCCCGCGCTTACGATGTGGGCGAAGTCCCTGCCCGCATCAGCCCGGATTGGTTCTGCCGACGATGAGCCTGCACACCACCGCACAGTCCCTGGTCGCCCTCGCCGAGGGCGGCGAGCACGGCGGCAACCACAACAGCCTCAGCCCCTTCGTGACGGGCGGCGGCGCCCTGATCGTGCTGCTGCTCCTGCTGTGGATCACCACCCGCTTCAACCGGGACCGCTGAGGCGGGGCACCGCTATCCCCTCGATGCGCGGCGCCCAGTAGGGTCTGCACGCATGGGAGAGCAGACAGGGCCCGTGAAGCGGCGGCTCGGAGTGATGGGCGGGACGTTCGACCCGATCCACAATGGTCACCTGGTCGCCGCCAGCGAGGTGGCCAGCCAGTTCCACCTCGATGAGGTCATCTTCGTACCGACGGGACAGCCGTGGCAGAAGAGCCACAAGGCGGTGTCCCCGGCCGAGGACCGGTATCTGATGACGGTCATCGCGACCGCGTCCAATCCCCAGTTCTCCGTCAGCCGCATCGACATCGACCGTGGCGGCAAGACGTACACCATCGACACCCTTCGGGATCTGCGCGCCGAGCACACGGATGCGGATCTCTTCTTCATCACCGGCGCCGACGCGCTGGGCCAGATCCTGACCTGGCGGGACGCTGAGGAGCTGTTCTCGCTCGCCCACTTCATCGGGGTAACCAGGCCCGGTCATGTACTGGCCGATCCCGGTCTCCCCGAGGGCGGGGTCTCCCTGGTGGAGGTGCCGGCGCTGGCCATCTCCTCGACCGACTGCCGGTCGCGCGTCGCCCAGGGGGAACCGGTCTGGTACCTGGTGCCCGACGGTGTGGTGCGCTACATCGACAAGCGCCGCCTCTACCGGGACGACCGCTCCCGCCACCGCCACGACCACGACGACGACCGCTGACGACGACCGCCGACGGGGCCGACGGAAAGAGGGCACCGGTGAACGACCGACAGGATCCGTACCCGCCACGGGACCCGTATGCCCAGGACCCCTACGAGGGGGGCCGGCGGCCCTATGAAGAGGGCCAGGGGCAGCACGGTGGACCGGGGTACGTCTACGACGCCTACGGGCAGCCGGTGTACCAGGAAGCGCCGCGCCGGCAGTACGACCCGTACGGCACGCAGCACCCCCAGGGGTACGGCCAGGGCTACAGCGGACAGACACCCGAACAGGGCTACGGCCAGGAGTACGGCCAGGAGTACGGGCAGGGCTATGCCCCGGGCCACGGCCCGTACGGCCGGCCGTCGCAGCACCAGGCCGCGCAGCAGACCCAGCAGCAGGGATGGATCCCGCAGCAGGCGCAGTACGGGCAGCAGGAGTACGCGCCGCCGCCGCAGCCTCCGTACGAGGAGCCGCAGCCCCCGTACGGATCCGCGCCGTCTTACGGGGCGGCCGCGCCTCCGTACGAGCCGGCGCCCGCTGCGCCCTCGTACGAGGCGCCCGCCGCGGACGGCAGGGCCGCCGGGGGCGAGCGGACCGGCGGGGCCGACCGCCCCTCGGGCGAGGAGTACCGCACCGAGCAGTTCTCGTTCATCGAGGAGCAGGACGAGGACTCCGAAGACGTCATCGACTGGCTGAAGTTCACCGAGAGCCGTACCGAGCGGCGCGAGGAGGCCAAGCGCCGCGGCCGCAGCCGCATCATCGCGCTGATCGTGGTGCTCGTCCTCCTGGTCGTGGGCGGTGTCGGCTACCTGTGGTGGGCCGGCAAGCTGCCGGGGCTGGGCGGGGCGGCCTCGGGGGACGCGACGGCCGTCGCGGGCCAGAAGCGCGACGTGCTGCTGGTCCACCTCCGCAGGACTGGTACGGACGAGAGCTCGACGGCGCTGCTTGTGGACAACGAGACCACCCACAAGGGCACCACCGTCCTCCTGCCCAACAACCTCGCCATCACCGGGGACGACGGTCAGGCCACCACCTTGGGCAAGTCCGTGAAGGACGCCGGCGCGGAGCCGACCCGCGACTCCCTCAACACGCTCCTCGGTGCCGACATCAAGGCGAGCTGGCGGCTGGACACGCCGTACCTGGAGAACCTCGTCGAGACGGTCGGCGGCGTCACCGTCGACGCCGACACCACCGTGCCGGGCGCGAAGAAGGGCGACGGCCCGCTGGTCAAGGCGGGCAAGGGGCGCGTACTGAACGGCCAGGCGGCCGTCGCGTACGCCACCTACCGTGGCCCGGGCGAGCTGCAGACCAAGCAGCTCGCGCGCTTCGGACAGGTGATGCAGGCGACTCTGAAGCGGGTGTCCAGCGATGCGGGCGGCGCGACCGCGACGGTGAAGTCCCTGTTCCAGGTCCTGGACCCGCCGCTCACCGAGGGCCAGCTCGGCAGCTCGCTCGCGCAGCGCGCCGAGCTCGCCAAGACCGGTGCGTACCGTACGACGGTGCTGCCCGTGCAGCAGGACGGCACGCTCAGCGCGCAGACCGCCTCTGAGGTGGTCAAGGACGTCCTGGGCGGCAAGGTCAAGAAGACCGACCCGAGCGCGACCGCGCGGGTCAGCGTCCGGAACGCCTCGGGCAGCCAGAAGGCGGTCGGACAGGCGCAGGCCGCGCTGGTCAACGGCGGGTACTCGTTCGTGGACGGCGGCACCGCCTCGGGCTCGCTGTCGGCGTCGCAGGTCACGTACGGGGACGAGGCCCATCAGCCGCGGGCCGAGGAGGTCGCGAAGACGCTGGGCCTGCCGTCGAACGCCGTGCGGAAGGGCAAGGTCGCCTCGAACGCGGACATCACCGTGGTGCTGGGGCACGACTACAAGGGGTGATCGGCCCTTGGGGCGCGGGCGGCGGGCAGAGCTTTGGCCAAGGCTCTGCCAGTCGCCCGCTTCCCGTCGCCTCCGCCGTCGGCCCGTCACCCTCTCTGACCAGCCCGGATGCCCCCTTGTCCACAAGCCCGCCGGGGTGTCAGCGGTCCGTGAGACCCTTGAGGGGTACTTGACCGCTGACTCGGCCGCGGCCGGCGGGGTTTCCCGCGGGCGGGCCGGGCAGCGCCGCCACCGACCCGGAAGTTTGGCTTGTGACCGCCACGGACCGCTCCACCGAGCTCATCAACGCCGCCGCGCAGGCGGCCGCCGACAAGCTCGCGCACGACATCATCGCGTACGACGTCAGCGACGTCCTCTCGATCACCGACGCCTTCCTGCTGGCGTCGGCGCCCAACGACCGCCAGGTCAAGTCGATCGTCGACGAGATCGAAGAGCGGCTGAGCAAGGAACTGGGCGCCAAGCCGGTGCGCCGCGAAGGCGACCGCGAGGCCCGCTGGGTGCTCCTGGACTACGTCGACATCGTCGTCCACGTCCAGCACAGCGAGGAGCGCGTCTTCTACGCTCTGGAGCGCCTCTGGAAGGACTGCCCCGAGATGGAGCTGCCCGAGGACGCCAAGGCGACCCGCGGCAAGGCGGCAGCGCACGCCGAGGAAACGGCCGCCGAGCAGGACGGAGAGCTGCACTGAACGGCACGAAGGGGGGCCGTGGCCGCAGGATCGTCCTGTGGCGGCACGGCCAGACCGCCTGGAATCTGGAGCGCCGCTTCCAGGGCTCCACGGACATCGAGCTGACCGAGGAGGGCGTCGAGCAGGCCCGCCGCGCCGCACGGCTGCTCGCCGCCCTGCAGCCGGACACGATCATCGCTTCGGACCTCCAGCGGGCGGTGCGGACGGCCGCCGAGCTGTCGTCCGTCACACGCCTGGACGTGACGCACTACGAGGCGCTGCGCGAGACGTACGCGGGTGCCTGGCAGGGGCTGACCCACGAGGAGATCGTGGCGCAGTACGCCGAGCAGTACGCCGCCTGGAAGCGCGGCGAGCCGGTGCGCCGCGGCGGTGGTGAGCTGGAGACCGAGGTCGCGGACCGCGCGGCGCCGGTCGTGCGGCTGGCCGCCGACAAGCTGCCCGACGGCGGCACCCTGGTCGTGGTCAGCCACGGCGGCACGATCCGTACGACGATCGGGCGGCTGCTGGGCCTGGAGCCGCACCACTGGGAGGGCCTGGGCGGCCTGTCGAACTGCTGCTGGTCCGTCCTGGGCGAGGGCGCCCGTGGCTGGCGCCTGCTGGAGCACAACGCCGGCACGCTTCCCGAGCCGGTGCTGGGCGACGACGACTGACGCCGCGAGCCGGTCAGCGGCGGCTCTCCGGGGGCCGCCCGACGGCCGGCCGGACCCGGATTTCACATCTGGGCAGGTCGCAGGCTAAAGTTCTTCTTGTTCGCGGCGCCGCCGGGGGAAACCCGGAGGGGCGGAACAAGACCCGGGGCTATAGCTCAGTTGGTAGAGCGCCTGCATGGCATGCAGGAGGTCAGGAGTTCAATTCTCCTTAGCTCCACAACCCGGATGATCCCGCCCTCTGGCGGAGACGGAGAGATTGTTCTCCGCCTCACCAGGAGGCGGGATCACTGCTGTTTCGGGGCTTTCGGGGCGCGTGCGTCGCTGTGCGCGCCGGGGTGAGCGCCCGCGCAACGCCTCGCGCTCGGCTGCGCGGCGGTAGCGGGCAGCCCGTCCGTGCACGTGGGGCTGCGGGCCTGACCTGGTCGGTGGTCCGTGGCAGAATCGGACGGCGCCGGCAGGGGAGGAGAGAACGCGATGCCCACGAGCATCATCGAGGAGGTCCGCGACCTGCTCGGCGTGGCCACCTCCGCACTGCAATGCCCCTCCTGCGGCTCGCCTCATGTGGCGCAGATGCTGGGTGACAACGGCGGCGTTTCTTTCGTCTGCACGGCCTGCGGCCACAGCTGGAGCTGACTGATGGGGGCACACAGCCGGAAGTGCGACTGGTGCGGCAGTGGTACGCCCGTCGTTCGCGACATGGAGCCGCTGAACCCCGAATTCCAGTACTGGTGCGAGGAATGCGCCCGGGCGCTGATCATAAAAGGCGACCCCATCGAGACCTACCGTGAGCTGGACGGCGAGCCCATCTACGGCCGCCTGCTCGACGAACACTGCACGCTGAAGCGTTTCTACTCCTTCGCCACCGCCTGAGAACCGGCCCTGTTCTCCGGGCCGCTGAAGGACCGTCATTCCCGCGCCGTATGGGCGCACAACCGCGCCCGAAGGTGTCCATCACTCCCTGAATGACCGTTTCTCCACAACCTCGGCGCGTTTTCCGCTCCCTGAGCTACTTTCAGTTCTGACGCCCCGGACCGGACCGGTCCGTTCATCTATGTGCATGCTGCGGACGATTGGCCGGAAAATTCACGTTGATGGTGGAACTCCGGCCGTACCGTGAGGCGTTGTAAGACACAGAGTCGCCGCCGCGGAACGGTCGGCGGCACGGGGGAGCGACGGGGGTCGCAGTGACAGACACAGTTGTGGGGGCCGCACCGCGGATCGAGACCATCGCGGAGCGGGACGGACAGGCCACGGCGGCCGGACTCACGCCGTTCGTCGACGCGTTGTGCGTGCCGCCGGTCATCAAGCCGGGCCGGGCGGAAGCCCTGCGCGGCATCACCATCGAGCAGAAGACCAGCTGGGTGCGGCTGCACTCCGAGCTGCCGCCCACCAAAGTGTGGGCGTACGAAGGACACTTCCCGGGCCCGACCGTCGAGGTGCGCCGCGGCCGGCGCCTCCGGGTGTCCTGGACGAACCGCATCACGGGCACCTTCCCGGTGACCGCAGTGGAAGTGTCGGCGACGCCCGAGGTGCCCGCGCCGCTGAACGAACCGGGACGCGGCGGGGCCGAGCCCCTCGCCGGTGTGGCAGCGCTCCCGCCCTGGCTGGTCACCCACCTGCACGGCGCGGTGACCGGCGGCGGCAACGACGGCTGGTCGGAGAACGCGGTCTCGCCCGGTGACGCGCAGCTCTCGGAGTATCCCAACGACCACCGCGCGACGACGTGGTGGTACCACGACCACGCCATGGACATCACCCGGTGGAACGTCTTCTCGGGCCTGGCCGGCATGTATCTGGTGCGGGACGACGAGGAGGACGCGCTCCGGCTCCCCTCGGGCGGGCGGGAGATCCCGCTCATCATCCAGGACCGCAACCTCGACACGGACGCCGAAGGCCGGCTGACCGGCCGGCTGCTCCACAAGACCCTGATCGTCGGCAAGGACAACGACGGGAAGAACATCACCATCCCGTTCTCGGGCCCCTACACGCTCGTGAACGGCACGATCTGGCCCCACTTGGACGTCGATGCCAGGTGGTACCGCTTCCGCCTGCTCAACGCCTCCAACGCCCGGACGTACGCCCTGCAGCTGGTGGATGAGGAGACGGGCCGCCCCGTCACCGGCGCGGTGCACCAGATCGGGTCGGACGGCGGCCTGCTGCCCCGGCCGCTGCCCGTCGACGGGACCCTGTCGGTGGCCCCGGCCGAGCGGATGGACCTGCTGATCGACTTCGGCGGGCTGCGCGGGCGGCGGCTGCGGCTGGTGAACGCCGCGGCGGGCGTGGCGTATCCGCAGGTGATGCAGTTCCGGGTCGGTTCGAAGAAGGTGGCCGATTCCTTCGTGCTGCCCGCGGTGATCTCGTCGACGTTCGAGCGGATCACCCACGACACCGCACCGAAGCACGAGCACCGCCTGATAGCGCTCACCCCGCCGGGCCCGATCGGCAACGGCCACCCGGAGATGTGGGAGCTGCACGAGGTCGACCCGGCGGACGTCACCATCCCGTCCGAGGGGATCATCCAGGTCAAGAGGGCCGACGGCACGACGCGTACGTACCAGCGCGGCGCCCGGATGTTCGACGACGCCCTCGGCTTCATGGTCCGGCACGACGCATGGGAGCAGTGGAGCTTCCTGAACCTCGGTGGCGCCGGCACGCATCCGATGCACATCCACCTGATCGACTTCCAGGTGCTCAGCCGCGACCGGTATCCGGCGGTGCCGGACAGCCCGTACGACAACGCGCTCGGGGGCACCCGCAGCCCGCTGGAGTACGGCGGCCAGGCGCCGATAGCCCCCGGCGATCAGGGCTGGAAGGACGTCATACAGGTGCCGCCGGGGCAGATGGTGAACGTGATCGGCCGGTTTCACGGCGCCAAGGGCCGCTTCATGTACCACTGCCATCTGCTGGAACACGAGGACATGGGGATGATGCGTCCGTTCGTGGTGATGCCTCCGGAGGTGCTGGCGTTCCATCACCATCAGCCCGGCGGCGGTCACGACCACGGGGCGCACTGACACCGGACTCATCGGCACCGGACTCACCTGCGCCGGGCGCAGCGGTCCGGCGCAGGTGGGCGGCGGCCAGCAGCAGGAGCGCGACACCGGCGATCGGGTAGACGCCCGAGAGCAGCATCTGGCCGCCGTTCTGGTGCAGTTCCGCGTGGCTGTGCGGGCGGTGCGGGACCCACCACAGAGCGAAGGAGGCGAAGAGCAGCCCGAGGGCTCCGGTGGCGGCTCGCAGCCGGCGGCCCGACCGAGTGGTCCGGCCGCCGCTGCGCACCGCCTCGGTGCCGAGCAGGATCAGCATCGGTACGGCCCACACCCAGTGGTGCGACCAGGAGACCGGGCTGATCAGCAGTGCGGTGGTGGCGCAGGCCACGGCTGCCCAGGCGCGCTCCCCGCGCAGCAGTGCGGTGGTGGCGAGGGCCAGGCCCGCGATCGCCGCCACGGCCGCGGCGGCGGGCCACCACAGTCCGGTGTCGGGGGTGTGCAGCAGCCGGGCGAGGACGCCGCGCAGCGACTGGTTGGCGGTGATCTCCACATCGCCCGGCCGGTCGGAGGCGAAGACGATCTCGGTCCAGAAGCGGGCCGAGTCGCGAGGCAGGACGAGGACGGAGAGGAGGACGGTGCCGAGGAAGGACAGGACCGCCACGCACGCCTGGCGCAGCCAGGGGTTCCAGGTACCGCGCAGCCCCTGCCCGGGCTCGTACAGGCGGCGGGCGTGCAGCAGCCCGGCCAGCGCGAGCCACACGGCGAAGAGGGCGGGCGTGAGCTTGATTCCGGCGGCGATGCCGATACCAATGCCGGCCCAGCGGTTGGTGTCCCGGCGGGTGACGTCCCAGAGCACGAGGACGGCGAGGAGGAGGTTGATCTGCCCGTAGCGCAGCGTGGTCCACACGGGCTCGCACCAGACCAGCAGCGCGGAGAGGGCGAGGGTCGCGGTGGCTTGCCGTGCCCGCGGGGCGCGCGTCCCGCGGGCGAGCGAGGGCAGGCCGGTCAGGCGCAGGGTGAGGTGCACCACGGAGACCAGGAGCAGCAGGTTGCCGAGCGTGGCCAGCGTGCGCATCTCCGGTACGCCGAGGAAGGTCAGTGGCAGGAACAGCAGGGAGGCGAAGGGCGGGTAGGTGTTGGGCAGCCGCGCGGAGGTGGCCAGCATGTCGTAGAGGTCGCCGCCGGTGCGGGCGGTCCAGCCCTCGGCGCGGTAGACCATGAGGTCGAGCATGGTCACGCCGGCCAGTCGCTGGACGATCCAGAAGGCTGTGAAGGACAGCGCGCAGGCCAGTGCGGCCGCCAGGACGCGGCGGTGGACGCCCTCGCGGGAGAACGGGCCGCGGCGTCCGACGGGCTG
Source organism: Streptomyces ochraceiscleroticus (assembly GCF_000720485.1). Taxonomy (GTDB): domain Bacteria; phylum Actinomycetota; class Actinomycetes; order Streptomycetales; family Streptomycetaceae; genus Streptomyces; species Streptomyces ochraceiscleroticus. Next base: position 139,284 of record NZ_JOAX01000023.1, read on the forward strand.
GTCGAGCTTCAGCGCGGTCACGTCCAGGCCCCCGGTTTCCTTCGAGCACGGATTGTCGACAGTACCTCTGCCGGGTGCCTCGCCGGAGGTGTCGCCGGGTGCCTTGCCGGGTGCGTCGCGGCTGCCTCTCCGGCCCCTCGGAGGTCTCCGGCGGGCTGCCGCCGGTGGGCACCGGGAAAGCGATTTGGCAGAAGCCCGGGGCGGCCGTGTAATGTAGTCGATGTCGCCGCGAGGGAAACCCCCGAGGAAAACTTCCGGAGACGACAACAGAACACGGGGCTATAGCTCAGTTGGTAGAGCGCCTGCATGGCATGCAGGAGGTCAGGAGTTCAATTCTCCTTAGCTCCACAGTGATCAGAGCGGCCCGTCCGAAGAGGACGGGCCGCTCTGTTGTGTGCTGTCGGAGTCCGCGCTGCCGGAGCCGCGGACAAGGGCAGGGGAGCCGTCGGCCGTCACGGCTTTTCGAGGCGGAGCGCGAGGGCTGGGCAGCGGCGTACGGCGCGCTGTGCGCGAGCGCGCAGGGCCCCCGGCAGCACGTCGTCGGAGAGTACGGGGAAACCGTCCCGGTCGAGTCGTACGGCCTCGGGCAGCAGCCCCGCGCACAGCCCGTGCCCCTCGCACAGCGTCCAGTCCACCGCCAGCCGCTCCCCGGCGGCGCCGACGGCCCCGGCACCCTCTCCGGCTCCGTTCGCCGCCGCAGCGCCTTCCTCGGGCGGCAGGGGCAGCAGCTCGACCGTGGGCCGCCCACAGCCGGCGCCGAGGACGTGCGCGGCCAGGTCGTCGGGGAACGCGGCGAGCGCCGACAGCACGAATCGCGCCGCACCGTCGGGGTGTTTGCACGCGCCCCGCCCCCTTACGCCGCGCGCGCTCTCCCGTACCGCCTCCAGGGCCGGCTGCCCGCCGCCGCCCAGCGCCTCCGCGAACATCTCCGCGAGCGACGGCAGCCCCAGCCGGCAGGGGCCGCACTGCCCCGCCGACTCCGCCGCCAGCCACCGCGCGATCCGCAGCGCCTCGCCCAGCGGACACGTCCGCGTGGACAGCGGCAGCACCGCCCCGGCGCCCAGCGCCCCGCCGCGGGCCGCCAGCGCCTCGCGCGACAGCGGCGTCCCGTAGGCGGTGGCCGGGTCCAGCCAGGCGCCGTGGTAGCCGCCGACCAGTACGCCGGACGGTGCCGGTTCCGCGCCGCACGCCTGCAGTACGTACGGCAGCGGCACTCCGGAGGGCGCCTCGACGACCGTGGGCGCGGGGACCGCGCCGGAGACCGTCAGCAGGAGCGTGCCCGGTTCGCCGGGGAGGCCCGTGGAGGCGTAGCGGTCGGGGCCGAGCCGGGCGGCGACGGCGAGTTGGGCGAAGGTCTCCGAGTTGGAGAGCAGCGTGGGCGCGCCGCCCAGGCCGGACTCGGCGGCCCGTGCCCGGCGGCCCGGCGGTACCGGGGGCCCGCCCTCGGCGGCCCGGATCAGCGCGGACGCCTCCCCGGACACCAGGCGCTCGGGCGAGCGCACGACCTGTGCGCGCAGCGCCCGCCCGCGCCGTCTGCGCCCCAGCCCGCGTTCGGCGAGGGCTTCCCGTACGGAGTTCTCCGTCGTGGCCTTCGTCACGCCGACGACCAGGAGGCGGGCGCCGAGCGCCGCGGCGGCCAGCAGCGCGCCGTCCAGGACGAGGTGTGGCGCACGGCACAGCAGCACGGTGTCCTTGCGGCAGGCGGGTTCGCCCTCGCAGCCGTTGACCACGACGACGGGGCGCACCCCGCGGCGGGCCGCGGCTTCCGCGACGGCCGTCAGTTTGCGCGCGAGGGGGAATCCGGCGCCGCCCCGGCCCCGCAGCGCCACGGCCTCGGCGACGGCGGACAACTGCTCCCCGGAGAGCGCGGGCAGCGAGCCGTGGAGGAGCAGATGCCGCTTGCGGTCCAGCCGTTCCGCCTCGTCGAATCCGGCGCACAGCCGTGGCAGCCCGAGTACGCGTACGCCGGGCACATCGGGCAGCGGGCCACCGCCCGTATACGGGACCAGCGCGGCACCGGTCATGGGGTCCGGCCGTTCGGGGCGTGGGGAGCAGGCGCGCCCTCGGGGTGAGCGCCGGAGGGCCGGGGCTGCACCAGAGTGGGCGGACCGCCCCACTCGGGGGCGGCGCCGAAGCCGGCGAAGGGGATGCGTTCCGTGGGCGCCCCGTCCGCTCCGAGGGCGAGGGACGGCGCGTCGGTGACGTACGGGAGCGTCTCTGTAGGGGCGTCGGCCAGAGCCCAAGAAGGTGGCGTGTCCCGCGCGTCCCTTGGGGGGAAGCCGGTCGCCGCCCCCGTAGGAACGTCGGGGACGGGCAGCGCCCCCGTAGGTCGGCTGTCGCCCGCAGGAGCACCGTCGGAGACGGCTGCTCCGGGTGGCTCGGAAGTGGAGCGTGCTGCCCCATGCAGCGCCTGCTTCCGGTCCCGCTTCCGTGCCGGGAAGGGCAGGGAGAACGGCAGTTCCCGCCGCAGCGCGAAGTACGGGAACTCCGCACACGGGGTGAACAACAGGCGGGCCAGCAGCGCGCCCATGACCGCCGCCAGGGAGAGCACGTACCCGGTGGTCACCCATCCCGAAGGCGCGCGGCCGGACTTGAGGCCGTGCAGGAGGGCCAGGCACCACGCGGCGTACGCGCTGGTGTGCAGGGCGCGCCAGCGCCCGGAGACGCGCCCGCGCCCGGCGAACGCGCTGCGCAGTGCGCCGGTCGCGGCGGCCAGCACCATCAGCAGCCCGGCCAGCGTGCCGAACCCGATGAGCGGTGCGGTGCCCGGCGCGACGGGCCCGCTGAGCACTACGGAGGCGAAGGGCAGGAACGCGTCCGAGAACAGGGCGTGCGACTCGGCCACCTTGACCGCGATGTGCAGCACCAGGAAGCCGAGCGAGGCGGTGGCGAGCGCCCGGTGGACGCCCTGTGCCAGGAGCCTGCTGCGCGGCGCCAGTACGGTGCGGCCGGCCGCGAGCAGGCCCCAGACCACGGCGGCGGTGAGCGAGACGAGCGTGAGCACCCCGGCGGTGTAGTCGAAGAACGCGCGGAAGGCGGGGGCCGCGGCGAGGAGGGGGAGGACCAGTACGGCGCCGGCGCCGGTCGTGAGCGCGGGGCGTGGCCTCCGGAGGCGGTGGGGGAGGGGTAAGCGGCGGGGGCGGCGGGCGCGGGCCGCTCGGCGCGCCGTCGGGCCCGTGAGGGGTTGCATGCCCGGCAAGCTAGGGGCCGTCACGGGGGCCTGCGGCGGCCTTGGCGGTATCCCGCCCGCACGGCGTGACCCGCTGCTAACGTCGGTCCGTTCGCGCCCCGTACACCCGCTCGGTCGCCCTTCTTGTCACGTGAACTCCCGTGTCCGCGCAGGTCATTTGGCGGCCTTTTCATGGCTATTTCTTGTCCGTCCTTGGGTGCTTCTTGGTCGTCCCATGCCCCTGACGTGAACAGATCATCGAAAGAGTGACGCAGCGCGTGCGTGTGGCCGCCACCGCGTACACCGTGCGCCGCCGCGGAGACCGCGTGCACCGCACGCGACGCATCGCATCGCAGGGGGTTTCATGAGATCAACCCGCTCCAGAGCGCGTCGGGGACGCGCCGGGCCGACCGCGGCAGCACCCAGGACACCGACCGGGTCACCGCCCGGGTGTTCCTGGCCGGACGGGACGCCGAGGGCCTCGCGGCCTACGCCAGGGCCGTCTCCGACCCGTCCTCCGCCTCGTACGGGAAGTACCTGAGCGCCGACCGCGCGCAGGCACGTTTCGGCGCCACCCGTGCACAGATATCCGCGGTCACCCACTGGCTGACGGGGGCCGGTCTGAAGGTCACCGCCACCGACCGCCGTTCCCTCACGGTGTCCGGCACCGCCTCGGCAGCGGAGCGCGCGTTCGCCACGGACCTGCACAACTACCGCAAGGGCGGACACACTTACCACGCCCCGGCGCGCACCGCCTCCGCCCCGGAGTCCCTGCACGGCGCGGTCCTCACGGTCACCGGCCTGGACAACGCGCCGCACATGGCGCGGCACCACGCCCAGCTGCCGCCGCCCAGCCAGATCTTCCGCAATTCCGGCCCGTTCTCCAGCTACTACGGCTCGAAGACGAACAAGGACCTGCCCTCCGCCTACGGGGCCAAGCAGCCGTACGCCGTGAAGGGCTACACGGGCAAGCAGCTCCGCGCCGCCTACGGAGCGGGCAAGCGCACCGGCAAGGGCGTCACGGTGGCGATCACCGACGCGTACGCCTCGCCGACCATCGCCGCCGACGCCCGTAGGTACGCCGACCGCAACGGGGACGCCGGGTACACGAAGGGGCAGCTCTCCCAGGTGCTGCCCAAGAAGTACTCGCACATCAAGGAGTGCGACGCGGCCGGTTGGTACGGGGAGGAGACCCTCGACGTCGAGGCCGTGCACGCCGTCGCCCCGGAGGCCGACATCGTCTACGTGGGCGGCGCCTCCTGCATGGACGACGACCTCCTGGACTCCCTGGGCAGGATCGTCGACGGCCGGCTCGCCGACATCGTCTCGAACAGCTGGGGCGACATCGAGGCCAACGAGACCCCGGACGTGGCCGCGGCGTACGACCAGGTCTTCCAGATGGGCGCCGTCGAGGGCATCGGCTTCTACTTCTCCTCGGGCGACAACGGCGACGAGGTCGCCCGCACCGGTACCAAGCAGGTCGACACCCCGGCGAACTCCGCCTGGGTGACCGCCGTCGGCGGCACCGCGCTGGCCGTCGGCAAGGGCGACACGTATCTGTGGGAGACCGGCTGGGGCACCTTGAGGGCCAGTCTGGCGGCCGACGGCGACAGCTGGCAGGACTTCCCCGGCGCCTTCACCTCCGGGGCCGGCGGCGGCACCAGTAGGACCGTCGCGCAGCCCTTCTATCAGAGTGGCGTCGTACCGAACGCGCTTTCGAAGGCGAACGGTGGCGCCGCGATGCGCACCGTCCCCGACATCGCCGCGGTCGCCGACCCGAACACGGGCTTCCTCGTAGGCCAGACCCAGTCCCTCCCGGACGGCTCGCTCACGTACGACGAGTACCGCATCGGCGGCACCTCCCTGGCGGCGCCGGTGATCGCGGGCGTGCAGGCGCTGGCCCAGCAGGCCCGGCACGGCGTCCCGATCGGCTTCGCCAACCCCGGGATCTACCAGCGGTACGGCACCGCCGCGTACCACGACGTCACCGACCACCCCCTGGGGGCCGGGCGGGACCTCGGGGTGGTCCGGGTGGACTACGTGAACGGCATCGACGCCAGTGAGGGCACGACCACCTCGCTGCGCAGCCTCGGCAAGGACAGCTCGCTGCACGCGGTCGTCGGCTACGACGACGTCACGGGCGTGGGCACACCGGGCCGGGGCTACGTGGACTCCTACCGGCGCTGAGCGCCGCGCATACCGGAGTGCTCGCTCGTCCCGGTATGTGGGACGGGGCCCGCGCGGGGGAATCCTCGGCGCGGGTCCCTGGTGCCCTGCGGTACCCTGACGCCATGCGTGCCGTACGCCTTCTGCTTAGCGGGCCGCGCTGATCAGTACCGACCGGATCACGGACTGCGGGTCCAGGTCGGCATCGGCGCGGCGTCCCCTCCTGTGCGAGGGGCCTTTTTGTTTCAGGCGCCAGCCGGCAAGAAGGTGCCCGCAAGGGGTGCGTTTCCGCAGGCAGAGACGATCGATGGAGCTTTGAGGACGATGAGCGAGACGACCACGGCCGCCGAGGCGGCGGCCCCGCACCGCTATACGGCCGCGCTGGCCGCGGACATCGAGGCACGCTGGCAGGACTTCTGGGAGCAGAACGGCACCTACGAGGCGCCGAATCCCAGCGGTGACCTGGCCGGCGCCCCGGAGCAGGTGGACAGGCCCAAGAAGTTCATCATGGACATGTTCCCGTACCCCTCGGGCGCGGGTCTGCACGTCGGCCACCCCCTGGGCTACATCGCCACCGACGTCTACGCCCGCTTCCAGCGCATGACGGGCCACAACGTCCTGCACACCCTGGGCTTCGACGCCTTCGGCCTGCCCGCCGAGCAGTACGCCGTCCAGACGGGCACCCACCCGCGGGCCTCCACCGAGGCCAACATCGTCAACATGAAGGCGCAGCTGCGCCGCCTGGGCCTGGGCCACGACCAGCGCCGTTCGATCGAGACGATCGACCCGGCGTACTACAAGTGGACCCAGTGGATCTTCCTGCAGATCTTCAACTCCTGGTACGACACCGACGCCAAGAAGGCCCGCCCGATCGACGAGCTGGTTGCCCAGTTCGAGGCGGGGGAGCGCGAGACGCCCGACGGCCGCGCGTGGGCCGACCTGAGCCCCCTGGAGCGCGCCAACATCCTGGGCGAGTACCGCCTGGCGTACGCCTCGGACGCGCCCGTCAACTGGTGCCCGGGCCTGGGCACCGTACTGGCCAACGAGGAGGTCACCGCCGACGGCCGCTCCGAGCGCGGGAACTTCCCCGTCTTCAAGGCCAAGCTGCGCCAGTGGAACATGCGCATCACGGCCTACGCGGACCGCCTGCTGGAGGACCTGGACGGGCTGGACTGGCCCGAGGCGATCAAGCTGCAGCAGCGCAACTGGATCGGCCGCTCCGAGGGCGCGCGGGTCGACTTCCCCGTGGGCGACCGGCGCATCACCGTCTTCACCACCCGCCAGGACACCCTGTTCGGCGCGACCTACATGGTGCTGGCCCCGGAGCACGAGCTGGTCTCCGGCGAGGACTCGATCGTCCCGGACGCCTGGCCCGAGGGCACGCACGACGTGTGGACCGGTGGCTACGACACTCCGGCCGAGGCCGTCGCCGCGTACCGCAAGCAGGCCGCCTCGAAGTCGGACGTCGAGCGCCAGGCCGAGGCCAAGGACAAGACCGGCGTCTTCACCGGCGCGTACGCGATCAACCCGGTCAGCGGCGACCGCGTCCCGGTCTTCATCGCCGACTACGTCCTGATGGGCTACGGCACCGGCGCGATCATGGCGGTCCCGGCGCACGACTCCCGTGACTTCGCCTTCGCGCGCGCCTTCGAGCTGCCCATGCGCTGCGTGGTCGAGCCCTCGGACGACCGCGGCACCGACCCGTCCACCTGGGACGACGCGTTCTCCTCGTACGACGCGAAGATCGTCAACTCCTCGGACGACACCATCTCGCTGGACGGCCTGGGTGTCACCGAGGCCAAGGCGAAGATCACCGAGTGGCTGGCCGCGCAGGGCATCGGCGAGGGCACCGTGAACTTCCGGCTGCGCGACTGGCTGTTCAGCCGGCAGCGCTACTGGGGCGAGCCCTTCCCGATCGTGTACGACGAGGACGGCGTGGCGCACGCGCTGCCCGAGTCGATGCTGCCGCTGGAGCTGCCCGAGGTCGAGGACTACTCGCCGCGCACCTTCGACGCGGACGACGCGGACACCTCCCCGGAGACCCCGCTGTCCCGCAACGAGGACTGGGTCAACGTCGAGCTGGACCTGGGCGACGGCCGGGGCGTGCGGCGCTACCGCCGCGAGACCAACACCATGCCCAACTGGGCCGGCTCCTGCTGGTACGAGCTGCGCTACCTGGACCCGAACAACGACGAGAAGCTGGTCGACCCGACCGTCGAGCAGTACTGGATGGGCCCGCGCGAGGGACAGCCGCACGGCGGTGTCGACCTGTACGTGGGCGGCGCCGAGCACGCCGTGCTGCACCTGCTGTACGCCCGCTTCTGGTCCAAGGTGCTGCACGACCTGGGGCACATCGCCTCGGCCGAGCCGTTCCACAAGCTGTACAACCAGGGCATGATCCAGGCGTTCGTCTACCGGGACAAGCGCGGTATCGCCGTCCCGGCGGCCGAGGTCGAGGAGCGCGACGGCGGGTACTACTACCAGGGCGAGAAGGTCAGCCGCGTCCTGGGCAAGATGGGCAAGTCCCTGAAGAACGCCGTCACCCCGGACGAGATCTGCCAGGAGTACGGCGCGGACACGCTGCGGCTGTACGAGATGGCGATGGGCCCCCTGGACGTCTCGCGCCCCTGGGACACCCGCGCCGTCGTCGGCCAGTACCGCCTGCTGCAGCGCCTGTGGCGCAACATCGTGGACGAGGCCACCGGCGAGGTCACCGTCACGGACGCGGAGCCGGACGAGGACACCCTGCGCGCCCTGCACAAGGCCATCGACGGCGTCGGCCAGGACATGGCCGGGCTGCGCTTCAACACCGCGATCGCCAAGGTCACGGAGCTGAACAACCACCTGACGAAGGCCGGCGGCAGCGTGCCGCGCGCGGTCGCCGAGAAGCTGGTCCTGCTGGTCGCGCCGCTGGCCCCGCACATCGGTGAGGAGCTGTGGCGCAAGCTGGGCCACACCGACTCCGTGGTGCACGCGGACTTCCCGGTGGCCGACCCGCAGTACGTCGTCGACGAGACCGTGACCTGCGTCGTGCAGATCAAGGGCAAGGTCAAGGCCCGCCTGGAGGTCTCGCCGGACATCTCGGACGCGGACCTGGAGGCGACGGCGCTGGCCGAGCCCGCGGTCGTGAGCGCGCTGGGCGGCGCGGGCATCCGCAAGGTGATCGTGCGGGCGCCGAAGCTGGTCAACATCGTTCCGGCGTGATCCGGTTCCCACGTGCGCCTGCCCGGCAGGCGCACGTGGGGGATGACCATTAAGGGCAGGTTGGGGGTTCTCGGGGAACCCGCGGCCTGCCCCAGGCGTTTACGGTGGGAGAAGGAAGCAGTCCGTCCGTCGGCCCGACCGAGCCCACATGAGGTAAGCCCATGACCGCTGTGCTCGCGATCCTCGCCCTGCTCTTCGTGCTGTTCGTCGCAGCCGGCGTGTTCGTGACGGTCAAGGCCGTCTCGGCGACCAAGCGCGGCGTGGACCGTACGGTCGCCCAGGCGCGCCGCACGGTCGAGGACACCACCCTCCGCGCCCGGCAGTACACCCAGACCGGCCCGGCCGGACAGCTGGCCCAGATGCGGCTCTCCCTGCGCACCTCGATGCGCGCCACCCAGGAAGCGCTGCGTGCGGCCGCCCCCGAGGACCAGTCGCTGAGCGAAGCGCTGAACCTGTTCGCACGGCTCAGCGCGCACGGCCACGAGCTGGACGCCGACCTGAAGCGCCTGGAACGCGAGCCGGACCGGACGCGGATCGCCGACCGCCTCCCCGAGCTGCGCGACCGCCTGGAGCGGATCACGCATTCCTCCGACTCGCTGCGCTGGGCGGCCCAGGACCGCGCCCAGAAGTTCGCCGACGACGACCTGTCGGCGCTGGCCGGACAGATCGACGTGGAGGCGGGCGCGCTGCGGCACTGGACGTCGGCGCCGGGCGCGCGCGAGACCACCTCCGGTCCGGGTACGGGGGCCGTGCCGGACCCGCTCGCCGCATGGCCGCCGCCGTCGGAGCAGCCCGGTACCGCCGCTGCCCCCGAGGGCCCGCAGGCCATCGACGCCCCGGACCCGCGCATACGGACGCCCTACTCGTGGCAGAAGACGGCCCGTCCGGAGAGCGCGGGCTGACATGGCCGGAGAGCGGTGCTCGATGCCGCCGGCTGCGGGCCGGGGAGCTGCCGGATCGCCGACAGACGGTCTCGCAGTTGGCGCGAAATCGGCTGTGGCGCAGCGCCGGGTAATCGGAGAAGATCTTGAGGCAGGGCCCGCACTGTCGGGCTCCGGGTTCTCTGGATAACCTCCCAGTCATGTCCCGCCATGTCGCGATCGTCACCGATTCAACGGCCTACCTGCCGCGGGCGGCGCTGGAGCGCCACGGCATCACGGCGGTGCCGCTGACCGTGGTCCTCGGCGACGAGGCCCTGGAAGAGGGAACGGAGATCTCGGCCAGGTCGGTCGCCCAAGCCCTGCAGAAACGCAAGTACGTCACCACCTCCCGGCCCGCTCCCGAGACGTTCGCCGAGACCTACCGCGAGGTCGCGGCCGCGGGCGCCGACGGCATCGTCTCGCTCCACCTCTCCTCGGAGTTCTCCGGGACGTACGACGCGGCCGTACTGGCGGCCAAGGAGGCGCCGGTCCCCGTGCGGGTGGTGGACACCGGCATGGTCGCGATGGCACTGGGCTTCTGCGCCCTCGCGGCCGCGGAGGTCGCACAGTCCGGCGGGGACGTCGACGAGGCGGTGGCCGCGGCCGAAAAACGCGCCGAGGGCACCTCCGCGTACTTCTACGTCGACACCCTGGAGTACCTGCGCCGCGGCGGCCGCATCGGCGCGGCACAGGCCCTGCTGGGCTCCGCGCTCGCGGTCAAGCCCCTGCTCCAACTCGCCGACGGACGCATCGAACTGCGGGAAAAGGTCCGTACGGCTTCCAAGGCCATCGCGCGCCTGGAAGAGATCGTGGCGGACCGGGCGGGCACGGCTCCGGTCGATGTCGCGGTGCATCACCTGGCGGCGACCGAGCGCGCCGACGCCCTGGCCGATCGCCTCCGTGCCCGGGTGCCGGGCCTGATGGACCTGCACGTCAGCGAGGTGGGCGCGGTGATCGGCGCGCATACGGGGCCAGGGCTGCTGGGGGTTGTGCTGTCGCCGCGGTAGGGCGGTGGGGTGCCGGGGAGGTGGGAGCGGTGGAGTGATGGTGCTGAGGTCGCCGTGACGGCGTTCTTGCCGCTCTGATTCCCTCGTCCGGGTGGCCGGGTTATCCACAACTCGACGGTTATCCACGGAATTTGGTGGTGATCGACGGGATTCGCGAAATCGCTCTAGCGTCGTCGACATGACTCCGCGAACTCGCATCTCCGCACATTCCCCTGATCCCCCTGACCCACCTGTTCCGCCTGCTCCACCTGATCCACTTGATCCACCTGATTCATGGGGGCCTGGCCCGTTGCCGATGGCTCGATGGCGGGTGGCGCTGCAAGAGCGACTGCCGTTGTGGATCCAACTGCGGTGCGGCACGGACCCGAAGGCGCTCGGCGCGCTCGCCGTCGTGCTGCTGATCGCCGTGGCCTTCGCGGTCCACCATTTCTGGACCGCGCGGCCCCAGACGGTACGGGCGCCGACGGCACAGCACGCCTCGGCAGCCGCACCGGGCGGCGACCCGACCACGGCCGAGCGGGCGGGGCCGGCCGGGCTCGCCGGTCCGAGCGGTGCCGCAGCCGGCGGGACCACGGCAGGCGCGACGGCCGGTGCGGTATCCGGCGCCTCGGACCGCCGCATCGTCGTGGACGTCGCGGGCAAGGTGCGCCGCCCCGGCATCCACCGCCTCCCTCCGGGGGCCCGCGTCGCCGATGCGCTGCGTGCCGCGGGCGGGGTGCTGCCCGGGACGAACACCCGCACGCTGAACCGCGCCCGACTCCTGGCGGACGGCGAGCAGGTCGTCGTCGGCGCTCCGGCCGCGGCCCCTGCGGCATCGGGCGGCGCTGCCGCCGCCGCTCCTGGTACCACGGGCAGTGGGGGCGCCCCGGGAGGCTCCGCTGCAGCCGGTGGCGCCCCGGCCAGTCCGGTCAGCCTGAACTCCGCCACTGCCGACCAGCTCGACACCCTCCCAGGCGTCGGCCCCGTCCTTGCCCAGCACATCATCGACTTCCGCACCCAGCACGGCGGCTTCACCTCGGTCGACCAACTGCAGCAAGTGAACGGAATCGGTGACCGCCGCTTCGCCGACCTGCGTCCCCTGGTGCAGCCATGACCACCCCGTGGGCTCCGGCCTCCTCGTACGGCTCGACTGCCGGGCAGTCGACGAACGACCCCGAGGGGGAACGGGCCGACTCACGGCCGACCCCGGCCGCCCCGCAGCCGTCGGCAGGGCCTGGTGCCCCGCAGGTGCAGAGTCCGCAGGGGGAGGGACCGGCCGACCTGCGGTTGGTTGCACCGGCGCTCGCGGCCTGGGGAGCCGCGGCACTGGCTCTGGACGCCCCCGTCCGCCCGCTGCTCCTGTTCTGTGCCGCTGCCCTCGTGCTGGCCGGCCTCGCAGTCCTCCGGGCCGTACGCCGCCGCGCGGCCGGACCGGCCGCCTCCCCGGAGCCTGGCCCGCGTCCCCGCACCGGTCTTCTTCGCAGCGGGTGGCGCCGACGGCGTACGGCATGGGACGCGGGGACACTCGTCGCGGCGGCCGCGGTGCTGCTCTGCGCGGTGGGTGGTGCGGCCGCGGCCGCGCTGCAGGGAGCGGATCTGCGGCGCGGCCCGGTGCCCCGGCTGGCGCATCAGTACGCGCAAGCCACCGTCGAGTTGGAGGTGACCGAGGACCCGCACCTCGCCCGGCAGCGAGTGCGCGGCGCGCAACGTATGCCGGCCGCCGTCGTGTTCGCCGCCGACGTACGCCGCATCACCGCACCGGACGGTACGGTGACCGCCCTCCGCACCCCCGTCCTGGTCATCGTCCCCCAGCACCGGCCTCAGCCGGACCGCACGCCACGCACAGGAGACGGGCAGGACGGGCGAGAGCACACCCACTCGACCGCGCAAGCCCCCGACAGCGCCGCCACCGGTCCCTGGCGGGCGCTGCTCCCGTCCACACGCATCCGGGTCGGGGCACGGCTCGCACCCCCGCTGCCGCCCACCGACCGGGTGGCCGCCGTACTGCGCGTAGCGGCCGATGCGGCCGACTCACCACCGCGGCGCATCGGTGGCCCCACGTCTCTCCAGCGGCTGGCGGGCTTCCTCCGGGGAGGGCTGCGCGAGGCGTCCGATGGCCTGCGGCCCGACGCGCGCGCCTTGCTGCCCGGGCTCGTCGTCGGCGACACCTCCCGGCTGACGCCGGAGCTCGACGACGCCTTCCGGGCCACCGACCTGACCCACCTGCTCGCCGTCTCCGGCAGCAACCTCACCATCGTGCTGGCCCTGCTCATCGGCCCGCCGCAGCTCGCCATACGTGCCGAACGCCGGGGCATCGCGCCCCGCCTGGGCCTGTCGCTGCGGACCACGGCGCTGATCGGCGGCGCGGTGGCGCTCGCCTTCGTCGTCGTGTGCCGCCCCGACCCCAGCGTGCTGCGCGCCGCCGCCTGCGGCCTGATCACGCTGCTGGCCATCGGTTCGGGGCGCCGCCGTACGCTGCTTCCCGCGCTCGCCGCCGCCGTGCTGCTGCTGGTCCTCTACGACCCCTGGCTGGCCCGGAGTTACGGCTTTCTGCTCTCCGTCCTGGCCACCGGCGCGCTGCTCACTCTCGCACCGCGCTGGAGCGCCGCCCTGCAGCGGCGGCGCGTTCCGCCGCGGCTCGCCGAGGTGATCGCCGCGGCCGCCGCCGCGCAGGCCGTGTGCGCACCGGTCATCGCGGTGCTCGCCGCCCGCGTCGGCCTGATGGCCATCCCCTGCAACCTGCTCGCGGAGCTGGCCGTGGCGCCCGCGACGGTGCTCGGGTTCGCGGCCCTGGCCACCGCGCCTCTTCTCCCGCCGCTCGCCATCGCGTTCGCCTGGTGCGGGGGATGGCCGGCCGAGTGGATCGCGGCGATCGCGCGGACGGGAGCGGCGCTGCCCGGCGCCGAGTTCGGCTGGCCCGGTGGCTGGGCAGGGGGCTTCCTGCTGGCCGCGGTCATCACCGCCCTGGTACCGGTCGCCCGGGTCCTGCTGCGGTACCGCTGGTTGTGCGTCGTCTGCGCCCTGCTCCTGGTCGTTCTCGTCGTCCGGCCCGTGCCCCTGACGCGGATCATCACCGGCTGGCCGCCGCCCGGCTGGCGGCTGGCCGTGTGCGACGTCGGCCAGGGAGACGGCCTCGTCGTAGCCACCGGCCCCGGCAGCGCGCTGGTCGTGGACACCGGCCCCGACCCGCGTGCCATGGACCGCTGTCTGCAGGAACTGGGCGTACGCCGCATCCCGCTCCTCGTCCTCACCCACTTCCACGCCGATCATGTGGACGGCCTCCCAGGCGCGCTCCGGGGCCGCAGCGTCGGCACGCTGGAGACCACGACGCGCGAGGACCCGCCGGACCAGGCGGCGTTCGTCCGCAAGGTGGCGGCCGACCATGACGTACCGGAGATCAGGGCCGTACCGGGGGAGCGGCGCCGAGCGGGCGCGGTGTCCTGGGAAGTCCTCTGGCCCCCGCAACCGTCACCGGTGCCGCCCCAGCTCCCGGCCCTGGCCTCGGCCCCGGCCGCGCGCCCGGCCATGCGTACGGCGACCGGTTCGCCGCCCCCTGTTCCCTCCACCGGGCCCATGCCCGAAGGGCCCAACAACGCCAGCGTCACCCTCCTCGTGCATACGGCAGGACTGACCGTCCTTCTCCTCGGTGACCTCGAACCGCCCGCTCAGCAGGAACTGTTGGCCGCCCACCCCGGGCTGCGGGCGATCGACGTGCTCAAGGTCGCCCACCACGGCTCCGCCTATCAGGACCCGGCGCTCCTGCGCGCGCTGGCGCCGCGGCTCGCCCTGATCAGCGTGGGTGCCGGGAACCCGTACGGCCACCCGGCTCCCAGCACGGTCGCCGCGCTGCGCGTACAGGGGGCGAGGGTGCTGCGTACGGACACCGACGGCGCGATCGCCGTGACGGGCAGCGTCACCACCGGCCTCGCGGCCGCCACCAGCAACGGCCGGCGTCGGCGCCCGGTCCGCGGAGGGCAGCGGCCGGCCCGCCGCCGGGTGGCGGTCAGGGACGGCATACGGAGGCCGACAGGCTCCGGTCGTCGGCGCAGGGCACGTGTTTGTACATCCGCATGACGTTCTTCGCGGTGTCGGAGTTCAGGTAGGTCAGGAACTTCGCGGCGAGGGAGCCGTCCGCCGGATGCCCGTAGGAGTACAAGAACTCAACGGTCCAGAAGGGGTACTCATGTTGCTGTCCCCACTCGATGTCGGGCTCGTGCCCGTCCAGCCGGATGGCGATGACGTGCGGCCGCTTGGCCGCCGCGTAGGTCTCGGCGTAACCGACCGCTCCCGCCACGCGGTCGACCGCGTCCAGCAGTCCGGTGGTGCTGTTCACCTCGCAGCGGGTGACGCGGGCCCGCTCGTCCCGGTCCTTGCCGGTGCAGTCGTACGACGACACCACGCCCGGCTCCGAACGGTGCAGCACGGTCGTCTCGAAGGCCCGCCGGGTCCCGGAGCCGGCGTCGCGGCCGACGACGTGGATCGGGAGGTCGTTGCCGCCGACGTCCTGCCAGTTGGTGTACGTGCCGTCGTAGATCTTCCGCACCTGGTCGAGGGTGAGGTTGTCGACGCCGGTGCGTTCGTTGACGACCAGGCTGAGCAGGATGACGCCCACCCGCTCGCCCTGCAGCCGCCCGTAGATCGAGGGGGCGGGGACGTCGGACATGGCGAGGAAGGACGGGCTGCCGGAGCGGGTGGCGCGCCCGGACCGGTTCAGGTTGGCGAGGCCGGAGAGGCTGCCGCTCCGGGCGACGTCGATCGCGGCACCAGGGCAGCGCGCCTGATACTGGCGGGCGATCTCCTGCATCGGGGGAGCGAACGCGGTGGACCCGTCGATGGTCAGCCGCCCCGTGGCGCACTCGGCGCGGGCGGGCGGTGTCGGGGTGCTGAGCAGCAGTCCGCCCAGCAGCCCGACCAGCACGATGAAGAGGCCGCCGAGGGCGAGGCTCGGCTTGCGTGGGCCCCAGCGCTGGGTGTTCCGGCGGATCCGGCCGCCGCTGAGGAAGCCGCCGACGACCACCTCGCCGCCGGTCCGCGCCCGGCCGCGGCCTGCGGCGTCCTCGTCCGTTCCGGAGAGCAGCACCAGCAGCTTGAAGTGGTTGCGGGTGTTGAGCGGGACCTTCGGTATGTGCAGGCGGTTGCCGCTGTGGCGCAGGCCGGCGCCGGGCCGGGTCAGCATGCCGATCAGGTCGGTCGGGTTGGCGTCCGGTACCTCGACGCCGATGACCGTGCGGCCGGTGAACTCCACCGTCAGGGGTTCCTGGTAGTCCTGCCGGACGATGTCCTTGCTGCCGTCGTTCTCGATCCGCAGCAGGGCCAGCGTGGCGTCGGAGATCTCCTGTTCCTGTCTCAGGAGCCGCAACTGCACGAGACTGTGGGCGTCCTGAGGGTTCATGCCGATCGGGGTGTCCATCTGGACCCGGTAGCCGATGCGCTTGCGGCCGGGCAGGAAGCGCTCCACGGCCCAGAGCACGGCGGTGGCCGCGAGTCCGGCCAGGGCCAGGATGGTCTCGGTGTCCGGCATGGCCACGGCAACCTCGCACGGGAGATCGGAGAGGGGACGACTGCGCTCTGTGGGACTGAGGGTGGAGCTGAGGGCAAGTACGGTGATGCCCGCAATCTAGGGAGCCCTCGCCATGGCCGAGCACGCTTCGGCAAGCCTTCACCAGAGGTTCAGCCGACAGCCGTCGGAGCCGGGAGAACCCGGATCTGTAAACTCCAGATTATGAGGATGAGTGAAGGCGTCGAGTGGGGGCTGCACTGCTGTGTGACGCTGGCCTGGCTCGGGGACGAGCGGCCGGTGTCCACGGCGAGGCTGGCCGCGTTCTTCGACCTGCCGGCCGCGTACCTCAACAAGCGCCTCCAGGCGCTCGTACGGGCCGGCATCCTCAGCTCGACGCCGGGCGCCCGCGGTGGTTTCCGGCTCGCCCGGCCACCGGAGGCGATCACGCTCATGGACGTGGTCACCGCGATCGAGGGGCCGGAGGAGGCGTTCCGCTGTACGGAGATCCGGCAGCAGGGCGCGGGGGCCGAGGGGCCGGGGCGCGACTTCCGGGCGCCGTGCGGCATCGCCACGGCCATGCGCCGCGCCGAGCTGGCCTGGCGCCGCGAGCTGGCCGCGCAGACCCTCGCCGATGTGCTCGCCGCGGCCCCGGCGACAGCGGCGGACCGTACGCGGCGATGGTTCGCGATGGAGAGGACGGGGAGCTGATGGCCGCCGTCGACGCGTACCTTCGGCGGATCGGTGCCGCGCGGCCCGCTGTGCCTGATGCCGACGCGCTGCGGACGCTGCACCTCCAGCATCTGCGGACGGTGCCGTTCGAGAACCTCTCCATCCACCTCGGCGAGGAGATCGTCCTCACCGAGCAGGCGCTGCTGGACAAGGTCGTACGGGACCGCCGGGGTGGGTTCTGCTACGAACTCAACGGGGCGTTCGCGTTCCTGCTGACCGCGCTCGGGTACGACGCCGAGCTGCTGTCCGGCCGGGTCTACGGAGAGGACGGGCGGCTGGGCATCCCGTACGACCACGCGGCCGTGCGTGTCCGTACGCCGGGCGGGCCGCTGCTGGCCGATGTCGGGTTCGGGCGGCACAGTCACCATCCGCTGCGGCTGGACACGGCGGAGGAGCAGGCCGAGCCGGGCGGGGTCTTCCGGGTCGTGGAGACGGCCGAGGGTGACCTCGACGTACTGCGGGACGGGGCGCCGCAGTACCGCCTCAAGCTGCGGCCACGGGCGCTCGCCGACTTCGAGGCGGGCTGCTGGTGGCAGACCACGTCGCCGAAGTCGCACTTCACCCAGTCGCTGGTCTGTTCGCGGCTCACCGATGACGGCGGCCGGATCACGCTCTCCGGCCGGACGCTCGTGACCACCGAACCCGACGGGAGCCGGACGGAGCGCGAGATCCCCGAGGCGGAGGTACTCGCGGCCTACCGCACGCACTTCGGCATAACCCTCGACCGCGCCCCGCTGCGGACTGGGTGAGAGGGACCCGGTAGGGGTCAGGGGCGGGCTGGTTCCAGCCAGCCCTCGTATGCGGCGGCCAGGGTGTCCAGGGCGGCCGGGTCGCAGGTGGATCGGGGGTCTTCCACGACGACGAGCCACTGCGCGTCCTCGGCGTCGTCCTCGCCGGCCAGGGCGTCCCGTACGAGCTGCGGCTGCTGGGTCACGCCGTACTCGTCGGTCAGCACCTCGGCCACTTCCTCAGCGGCGTCCCGGTCGGGCAGTACCAGTACATGTCGAACATCGCTCACCCGGCCATTCTCCGACAGCGGTCGTCCACCGGCAGCGGCCGGTGCCGCGGTCGGCGGCCGGTGTGTCAGTGGGGCGTGGGATGCTGTGCGCGATGGCCAGGAAGACAGCAAACGACGACCTGCTCGCTCCCCTCACGCTCGCCGTGGGGCAGGAAGAGCTGCTGCTCGACCGTGCGGTGCAGCAGGTGGTGGCGGCGGCGCGGGCCGCCGACGCGGACACCGACGTGCGTGACCTCACCCCCGATCAGCTCCAGCCGGGCACGTTGGCCGAGCTGACCAGTCCCTCGCTGTTCGCGGAGCGGAAGGTCGTGGTCGTGCGCAATGCCCAGGACCTGTCCGCCGACACGGTCAAGGACGTCAAGGCGTACCTCGGCGCGCCGGCCGAGGAGATCACGCTGGTGCTGCTGCACGCGGGCGGTGCGAAGGGCAAGGGACTGCTGGACGCCGCGCGCAAAGTCGGGGCGCGCGAGGTGGCCTGCCCGAAGATGACCAAGCCGGCCGACCGGCTGTCATTCGTGCGGGGGGAGTTCCGTACGGCGGGGCGGTCCGCGACGCCCGAGGCGTGCCAGGCGCTGGTGGACGCCATCGGCAGCGACCTGCGGGAGCTGGCCTCGGCGTGTGCGCAGCTCGCGGCGGATGTCGAGGGCACGATCGATGACGCGGTGGTCGCGCGGTACTACACCGGCCGCGCCGAGGCTTCCAGCTTCACGGTGGCCGACCGGGCGGTCGAGGGGCGCGCGGCCGAGGCGCTCGAGGCGCTGCGGTGGGCGGTCTCGACCGGGGTCGCGCCCGTCATGATCACGAGTGCGCTGGCCCAGGGCGTGCGCGCGATCGGCAAGCTCGCCTCCGCGCCGCGGGGGGCCCGGCCGGGCGATCTCGCGCGGGAGCTGGGGATGCCGCCGTGGAAGATCGACCGGGTACGGCAGCAGATGCGGGGCTGGTCGGCGGACGGCGTGGCGGTGGCCCTGCGCGCGGTCGCCGAGGCGGACGCGGGAGTGAAGGGCGGGGGCGACGACCCGGAGTACGCGCTGGAGAAGGCGGTCGTCACGATCGCCAGGGCGGCGCGCTCCCGCCGCTGACCCTTCGGGCCGGGCCATTCGAAGTGCCGGCCGGGCCGGTCGAAGGCCGGGCGCCCCGTAGCGTCGGCCGGGCCATGGAAACATCGGCCCGGTCCCGCCGGGCGCCGGCCCGGCCACCCGGAGCGCCCCGATACACCGGACCGTCGGTACACCGGCGCGCCCGTCAGCCGCTCGGCCGGGAGCCGGGAGCCGGGAGCCGCTCAGCCACGAGCCGCCCAGCCGCCAGCCGCCCAGCCCCTCAGCCCTTCATCTTCGCCAGTGTTTCCTTGGCGCTGGTGCGGAGCATGTCGGCGACCTCGGTGGAGTCGGGGCGGCCGCTGTTGTTGCTGCTGGAGTAGCTGGACCAGGTGGTCTCGTACGTCAGCCAGCCGTCGCGGACGCCGAGGACCACGTACGAGCCCTTGCTGTCGGCGGTTTCCTCGCGGGTCACCAGGTATGCCTCGTCACCGAGGCCCCGTACGGGCTCGACCTTGTAGTGGGTCGAGGACCGTTCCTGTGCGTACGAGCGGTACTGCGCCGCGAACTCCGGTGCCGGGTCGGTCTTCTTGTGCAGGAACGCCTTGGAGTAGAGGAGGGTGGAGGAGTAGTCGTTGTCGCCCGCGTCCTCCGATACGAGGTCGGCGTTGCACCACATGGAGTCCAGTGCGGGGTCCTCGTGGCCGCTGGACTCGGGGTTCTCGCCGGAGCTGTCCGAGGTGCTGCTGTCCTCCATCTTGAAGCGCGCGTCCTCGAACGGCGTCCAGGAGGTCGATCGGCAGAGGTCGGACTGGTAGCGGTAGCCGCGCAGGTCGGGGCTGGGCTCGCCGCCGAGGCCGCCGGTCGCGGCGAGCACGCCGGCCCAGACGGCCGAGGCGATCACGGCGCCGCCGAGCGCCCACAGCCAGGAGGGCATGCCCTTGCCGGTATTACCGGAGCCGCCCGGCCCGCCGCCGTAGCCGGCGGGGCCGGCACCCGGCATGGGCGCTGTCGGTGCGCCGTGCGGCGCGGCCGCCGGGTAGCCGTAGCCGGCCGGTGGCTGGGGCTGGGCGTACGGGTTCTGCTGCTGGGGCACCTGACCGTACGGGCTCCCCGGCTGCGGCCCCGCCGGGGACGGCGGCGGTGGCGGTGGCCCCTGGGGAGGCTGGTGCGGCTGCTGGGCGTACGGATTGGGCTGTTCCCCCGAGTTGGACATGAGCGGCAGCGTAGCCGACGGGAATCAGCCATCGCTGCCCTGTCCAGAGAGAGCCGGAAGGCCGCCCTTGCGCGGGGCCGGAGCGGGACTCACAAGCCGAGCACCCCGCCCCGCACTAGCCCAGGACCACCCTCCCAACCGAAGCCCCGCCCCGTACAAGCCGAGCACCCCGCCCCTCACCCACACACAAGCCGAGGCCCCCACCCCCACAAGCCAAGAACCCCGCCCCCGCCCTGGGGAAGGGCGGGAACGGGGTCCTCGGGATCAAGCTGGGTGCGCCGCACCCGCGTGGCGAACGCAGGCCGCGTGCGGCGCGGGGGCCGGGGAGGAGCGGAGAGAGGGGCCGCTGGGTCCTCACCGGCGGTGAAGCGTGATGACTGCCGTACAGGTCATGACCCGTGACGGCGGCCGCGAGACTTTCACGGAGGTCTCGGTCGCGAGGTCTCCGCGAAGCGTCAGAAGGTCAGCCCTTGAGGGACGCGACCTTCTTCGCCAGCGCCGACTTCTTGTTGGCGGCGGCGTTCTTGTGGATGACGCCCTTGCTGACGGCCTTGTCGAGCTTCTTGGCCGCCTCGGCCTGGGCGGTGGTGGCCTTCTGCAGGTCACCGGCCTCCACGGCCTCGCGGGTGCGACGGATCGCGGTCTTCAGAGTCGACTTGACAGCCTTGTTGCGCTGACGAGCCTTCTCGTTGGTCTTGATCCGCTTCATCTGGGACTTGATGTTCGCCACGAAAGAGCCTTTTCAGGTTCGTTGGATTCCGGGGGGCCGAGCCGCAGCTCGTCCGTCCCGGGCTTTCTGCGTGTCGCGTACACCAGAGCGCACGAAACACAGTGGACCAGGCTACCAGCAGGGGGAACGGCCACCCAAAACCGGACCGCAGCACCGCCACGACCGGGCCGCGGCGCCCCCACGGCCGAGCCACCGGAACCGTCCCGGCCGGCCCCCCGGAGCCACCACGGCCGCACCCTTGGAACCGCCTGGGCCGCCCGCCCCCGCCTCCCGAACAGTTTGAGGCCGCAGCTCATGGGACGATAGGGAGGACTAAATACCCGAGTCCCGCCTACTGCGTCTCCTGACCCGCGTTCTCTGAATGGACCTCTGCGTGCCCGCGACCCCTACGAACGTGCCGGAGCCGAGCCGTACCGACCCGGCTCTCCTCCGTAACTTTTGCATCATCGCGCACATCGACCACGGCAAGTCGACGCTTGCCGACCGGATGCTCCAGCTGACGGGAGTCGTGGAGCAGAGGCAGATGCGCGCGCAGTACCTCGACCGCATGGACATCGAGCGCGAGCGGGGCATCACCATCAAGTCGCAGGCGGTCCGCCTGCCGTGGGCCCGTACGGACGAGGAGGGTGGGGCGACCCACATCCTCAACATGATCGACACCCCCGGGCACGTCGACTTCACGTACGAGGTTTCGCGGTCGCTCGCCGCGTGCGAAGGCTGCATCCTGCTCGTCGACGCAGCTCAGGGCATCGAGGCGCAGACCCTCGCCAATCTGTACCTGGCGATGGAGCACGACCTCACGATCATCCCCGTGCTCAACAAGATCGACCTGCCGGCCGCGCAGCCCGAGAAGTTCGCCGCCGAGCTGGCGAACCTCGTCGGCTGCGAGCCCGAGGACGTGCTGAAGGTCTCCGCGAAGACCGGCGTGGGCGTGGACGAGCTGCTGGACAAGGTCGTGCGGGACGTGCCGCCGCCGGTCGGCGTGAAGGACGCGCCGGCCCGCGCGATGATCTTCGACTCGGTGTACGACGCGTACCGCGGTGTCGTCACGTATGTGAAGGTCGTCGACGGCACGCTCGGCAAGCGCGAGCGCATCCGGATGATGTCCACCGGCGCCGCGCACGAGCTGCTGGAGATCGGGACGAACTCGCCGGAGATGACCCCGGCCGACGGGCTGTCCGTCGGTGAGGTGGGTTACCTCATCACCGGTGTGAAGGACGTCCGGCAGTCCAAGGTGGGTGACACGATCACCCAGCTCAACAAGGGTGCCGAGAACCCGCTCGGCGGCTACAAGGACCCGAAGCCCATGGTCTTCTCGGGCCTGTACCCGCTGGACGGCTCGGACTACCCGGAGCTGCGCGAGGCGCTGGACAAGCTGCAGCTCAACGATGCGGCGCTGGTGTACGAGCCGGAGACCTCGGCCGCGCTGGGCTTCGGTTTCCGCGTGGGCTTCCTCGGCCTGCTGCACCTGGAGGTCATCCGGGAGCGGCTGGAGCGCGAATTCGGGCTGGACCTGATCGCCACCGCGCCGAACGTGATCTACGGCGTGACCATGGAGGACGGCACCGAGCACGAGGTGACCAACCCCAGCGAGTTCCCCACCGGCAAGATCGCCGAGGTGCGCGAGCCGGTCGTGCGGGCCACGATCCTCACGCCGAGCGACTTCATCGGCGCGGTCATGGAGCTGTGCCAGAACCGCCGCGGCAACCTGCTCGGCATGGACTACCTCTCCGAGGACCGGGTGGAGATCCGGTACACGCTGCCGCTCGCCGAGGTCGTCTTCGACTTCTTCGACCAGCTCAAGTCCAAGACCCGCGGTTACGCCTCGCTGGACTACGAGCCCACCGGCGAGCAGATCGCCGACCTGGTCAAGGTCGACATCCTGCTGCACGGCGACCAGGTCGACGCGTTCTCCGCGATCTGCCACAAGGACAAGGCGTACGCGTACGGCGTCCGGCTCGTCGCCAAGCTGCGCGAGCTGATCCCGCGGCAGGCGTTCGAGGTGCCGGTCCAGGCGGCCATCGGCAGCCGGGTGATCGCCCGCGAGACCATCCGCGCCATCCGCAAGGACGTCCTCGCCAAGTGCTACGGCGGTGACATCTCCCGTAAGCGGAAGCTGCTGGAGAAGCAGAAGGAAGGCAAGAAGCGGATGAAGATGGTGGGAAGTGTGGAGGTTCCGCAAGAAGCCTTCATCGCGGTCCTGTCCTCCGACTCCGACGGTGACTCCAAGGGCAAGAAGTAACGCCGCACGGTGACCGTCGCGAGGCGGCGGCGCGCCGTCGGGCGACGCGGGCGCCCGTTCCCAGCCGGGGACGGGCGCCCTTCGCGTACCGGCGCGGTCGCCGCCGTACCGCGGTTCGGGCGCCCCGCGCAGGGGAAGACGGGGTTCTGAGGACCACGCGCGGACACGCGGCGGAGTCCCGCGCACACCGATCGGTCACAAGGTGAACGAGTGTGTTGTAGGCCCTTACGTGGAAGCGCGGCGCGTTCTAGTGTGATCCCTGCTCGAAGGTTACTCGCGAGTCACCAGCAATGAAGCGGGCCCCGGAGGAAGACGTGACGGACAGCCAGTCGTTGATCGAGAACCGGCCACCTTCCGTGGCGACGCTCTTCCTGGAGCGGGTTGCCGCAACCCCTGAGGGCGAGGCGTACCGGTATCCCGTACCGCCTGCCTCGGGCCGGGGTCCGGACGACTGGAAGTCGCTGACCTGGGCAGAGGCCGCCCAGCGGGTATACGCGACCGCCGCAGGCCTGATCGAGCTGGGCGTGGCCCCCGAGGAGCGGGTGGCGCTGGCCTCCAGTACGCGGGTGGAGTGGATCCTCGCCGACCTCGGCGTGCTGTGCTCGGGCGCGGCGACCACGACCGTGTACCCCAGCACGAACGCGGACGAGACGGCGTACATCCTCGCCGACTCCGGCAGCCGCATCATGATCGCCGAGGACGCGGCGCAGCTCGCCAAGGCCCGCGAGTGCCGCGCCGACCTGCCGGACCTCGCGCACGTCATCGTCATCGACGAGGCCGCCGCCGTGTCCGCCGAGGGCGACCCGGAGGGCTGGGTGCTCTCCCTCGCCGAGCTGGAGAAGCGCGGCGCCGCGTATCTGGAGAAGAACCCGAGCTGCGTGAAGGAGCGGGTCGCGGCCCTCCGCGCCGACCAGCTCGCCACGCTGATCTACACCTCCGGCACGACGGGCCGGCCCAAGGGCGTGCGGCTGCCGCACGACTGCTGGGCGTACATGGCCCGCGCGATCCAGGCCACCGGGCTGGTGAACGAGGAGGACGTGCAGTACCTCTGGCTGCCGCTGGCGCATGTCTTCGGCAAGGTGCTCACCGCCGGCCAGATCGCCCAGGGCCACGTCATCGCCGTGGACGGCCGGGTCGACAAGATCATCGAGAATCTGCCGGTCGTGCGGCCGACGTACATGGCCGCCGTGCCGCGGATCTTCGAGAAGGTCTACAACGGCGTCGCCGCCAAGGCCCGCGAGGGCGGCGCGGCGAAGTACAAGATCTTCCAGTGGGCGGCCGGGGTGGCGCGGGAGTACGCCAAGGTCTCCCAGGACAACTTCCGACGGACCGGGACGGCCTCGGTGCCGTTCGGGCTGGCCGCCAAGCACAAGGTCGCCGACGCGCTCGTCTACGCCAAGCTGCGCGAGGCGTTCGGCGGGCGGCTGCGCGCCGCGGTCTCCGGCTCGGCGGCGCTCGCACCCGACATCGGGTACTTCTTCGCCGGCGCCGGCATCCACATCCTGGAGGGCTACGGCCTGACGGAGTCCAGCGCGGCCAGCTTCGTGAACCCCGGCGAGGCATACCGCACCGGCACGGTCGGCAAGCCGCTGCCCGGCACGGAGGTCCGGATCGCCGAGGACGGCGAGATCCTGCTGCGCGGCCCCGGCATCATGCAGGGCTACCACGGGCTGCCGGAGAAGACGGCCGAGGTGCTGGAGTCCGACGGCTGGTTCCACACCGGCGACATCGGCGAGCTGTCCGCGGACGGCTATCTGCGGATCACCGACCGCAAGAAGGACTTGATCAAGACCTCGGGCGGCAAGTACATCGCGCCCGCCGAGGTCGAGGGCCAGTTCAAGGCGGTCTGCCCGTTCGTCTCCAACGTCCTCGTGCACGGCGCCAACCGGAACTTCTGCACGGCGCTGATCGCGCTGGACGAGCCGACCATCCTGACCTGGGCCAAGGAGCACGGCCTCGCGGGCAAGGACTATGCCGCCGTGGTCGCCACCGAGCAGGTCCGCGCGCTGATCGACGGATACGTCGAGCGGGTCAACGAGGGCCTGCAGCGCTGGCAGCAGATCCGCAAGTTCCGCATCCTGCCCCGTGACCTGGACATCGAGCACGGCGAGGTCACGCCCAGCCTGAAGGTCAAGCGCCCGGTCGTCGAGCGCACCTTCAAGGACCTGCTGGACGACATGTACGCGGGGACCCGCGAGTCCTGACGCCGGCCGCCGGGTCCGTACGGAGCACGTACGGACCCGGCCACGGCGGGCGTCAGGCCCGGCCGTGGCGCAGCGCCCGTACCGTCTCCTCCAGCGC
Organism: Streptomyces ochraceiscleroticus; assembly: GCF_000720485.1. Lineage (GTDB taxonomy): Bacteria > Actinomycetota > Actinomycetes > Streptomycetales > Streptomycetaceae > Streptomyces > Streptomyces ochraceiscleroticus. The sequence continues at coordinate 164,499 of NZ_JOAX01000023.1, forward strand.
GGCCATTCTGGCGCGCAGTTCGCCTGCCTCGACGTGGTCGCCGGTGGCCAGGGCCTGCTCCATGAGGGCGATGCGGTCCGCCAGCTCGTCGAGGCGGTTCCGGTCCTGCTGCCGCAGCCGGCGCAACTGCCGGTTCTTCTGGTGCAGTTCCAGGAAGACCTTGACCTTGGCGCGCAGCACCCAGGGGTCGAAGGGTTTGGTGAGATAGTCCGCGGCGCCCGTGGAGTAGCCGCGGAAGGCGTAGCCGGAGTCGGCGTCCGTGCCGGTCAGGAAGATGATCGGGATGTGTTTCGCCTGGTCGAGCCGCTTGATGTTGCTCGCGGTCTCGAAGCCGTCCATGCCGGGCATCAAGATGTCCAGCAGGACCACCGCGAAATCCTGGCGGAGCAGCGCCTTCATCGCTTCCTCACCCGACCGCGCGCGGACGAGCGGTTCACCGAGTGAGCGCAGGACGGCTTCCAGCGCGGCGAGATTTTCCTCCATGTCGTCGACGAGGAGGATTCCTGCCCGGTCGTCGCGGTCGGTGCTGGTGACGTGGGTCATGAGTGGCCTCTGAACTCGTGTGCCCCTACGAATTGCCGGCCCGGCCGGTCTCGTCGTGCTCTGCTTCGTCTGCGTGTCCATGGCTGGTCGGGGCGCCGCCGTCAGGGGCGGAGGCGGGGGCGCGGTACTTGGAGAGCAGATCGACGGCGACGTTCAGCAGCCGGTCCACGTCCAGTGGTTTGGGAAGATAGTCGTTGGCACCGGTCTCCAGGGATTTCTCACGGTCGCCCGGCATGGCCTTGGCCGTCAGGACGACGACCGGCAGATCGGCGTACCGGGGGGTACGGCGGATCGTGCGGATCGTTTCGTACCCGTCCATCTCCGGCATCATGATGTCCATCAGGACGAAGTCGATGCCGGGATTCTTGCCGAGCATCTCGATGGCCTCCCGGCCGTGCTCGGCATAGATCACCCGCATGCCGACCCGGCTGAGGACGTTCGTCAGTGCGAAGGCGTTGCGGATGTCGTCGTCGACGACCAGGGCCTGGGCGCCCGAGAGCAGCTCGCCGGTGGCGCCCTTGGCCCACTGCTCCACATTGGACACGGCGGGCCAGGCGGTCTCCTCCGGGGAGGCGGGCGCGGGGACATTCGGCCGGGTGAGCTCCGGAGCGGTGGCGGCCTCGTCCTCGTCGGTGTCCGCGCCGTCGTCGTCGGGTGCCTGCTCGGCGGGCTCCGTCGTGCCGTGGCACTTGACGGGGATACGGAAGGCGAAGGTGGAGCCGGCGCCGGGCTCGCTCTGTGCCGTGAGCTCGCCGCCGAGCAGGCCCGCGATCTCCCGGCTGATGGACAGGCCGAGGCCCGTACCGCCGTACTTCCGGTTGGTCGTGCCGTCCGCCTGCTGGAACGCCTCGAAGATGACCGGCAGTTTCTCGGCCGCGATGCCGATGCCGGTGTCGGTGACGGTGAAGGTGACGGTCTCCTCGTCCCCCCGGTCCACCCGCAGGTCGATCTTGCCCTTGGAGGTGAACTTCAGGGCGTTGGAGAGCAGATTCCGCAGCACCTGCTTGATCCGCTTCTCGTCGCTGTACAGCTCCCTGGGCACCGCGTCGGTCACCGAGACCTCGAAGGCCAGGCCGCGGTCCAGGGTCAGCGGGCGGAAGGTGTCGTGGACGTAGTTGAGCAGCTTGATCAGCGGTAGCCGGGCCGGAAAGACGTCCATCCGGCCGGCCTCGATCTTGGAGAGGTCGAGGATGTCGTTGATGAGCTGGAGCAGTTCGGAGCCGGAGCGGTGGATCATCGCCGCGCTCTCCACCTCGTGCCGGCTGAGGTGGCCGTGCTCGTTGTCGATGAGCATCTGGGCGAGGATCAGCAGGGAGTTCAGCGGATTGCGCAGCTCGTGCGACATGTTCGCCAGGAACTCCGTCTTGTACCGCGAGGAGCTGGCCAGCAGCGCGGCCTTCTCCTCGAGCGCGGCGTTGGAGCGCTGCAGCTCGGCCTGGCGGCGCTGCAGCTCGCCCGTGCGCTCCTGGAGCTGGCCGGCCAGCCGCTGGGACTCGCTCAGCAGCGATTCCGTGCGGGAGTTGGCGACGATGGTGTTGATGGCGACGCCGATGGTGTTCACGAACTGGTCGAAGAAGGCGAGGTGGACATCGGAGAAGCGGGAGAAGGACGCCAGCTCGATCACGCCGAGGATCCGGTCCTCGAAGAGCACGGGGATGATCACGACGGTGTTCGGGGCCGCCTCGCCGAGCCCGGAGTCGACCTTGATGTAGTCGGGCGGCACCTCCTCCACGAGGATGCGCTTCTTCTCGATGGCCGACTGGCGGACCAGGCCGTGGCCGTGCGAGCCGGGGGTGGCGATGCTGGCGTCGTGCGCGGAGCCGTACCCCGCGATGAAGTCCAGGCGCAGCTCGTCGGTCTCGGCGCTGGCCAGGAAGAACGCGCCGTACTGCGCGTTCACCAGCGGCGTCAGCTCGCGCAGGATCAGGTCGGCGACCTCGACCAGATCGCGGTGGCCCTGCATCAGGCCCGCCAGCCGGGCGAGGTTGGCGTCCAGCCAGTCCTTGGCGCGGGTGGTCTCGCGGAGGTTGGAGACCATCATGTTGATGTTGTTCTTCAGCTCGTCGACCTCGCCGCGGGCCTCGACCGTGACGTTGCGCGTCATGTCGCCGGAGGCCACCGCGCTGGTCACCTCGGCGATCGCCCGGACCTGCGTGGTGAGGTTCGACGCGAGCTCGTTCACGCTGGTCGTCAGGGACTTCCAGGTGCCGTAGACGCCCTCGACGCGGGCCTGGCCGCCGAGCTGGCCCTCGCTGCCGACCTCGCGGGCCACCCGGGTCACCTCGGAGGCGAACGAGGACAGCGTGTCCACCATGGTGTTGAGGGTGGTCTTCAGCTCCAGGATCTCGCCGCGCGCGTCCACGTCGATCTTCTTCGACAGGTCGCCCTGGGCGACGGCGGTCGCGACGAGGGCGATGTTGCGCACCTGCGTCGTGAGGTTCGACGCCATGAAGTTGACGTTGTCGGTGAGGTCCTTCCAGACGCCCGACGCGCCGCGCACCTGCGCCCGGCCGCCGAGGTCGCCCTCCGTACCGACCTCACGGGCGACCCGGGTCACCTCGTCGGCGAACGCCCGCAACTGGTCGACCATGCCGTTGACGGTCTCCTTGACCTCCAGGATCTCGCCCTGCGCGTTCACCGAGATCTTCTTCGACAGGTCGCCGTCGGCGACCGCGGTGGTGACCTGGGCGATGTTGCGTACCTGTGAGGTGAGATTGGAGGCCATGAAGTTGACGTTGTCGGTGAGGTCCTTCCAAACCCCGGAGACGCCGCGGACCTGGGCCTGGCCGCCGAGGTTGCCCTCCGTACCGACCTCGCGGGCGACCCGGGTGACCTCGTCGGCGAACGCGGAGAGCTGATCGACCATCGTGTTGATCGTCGTCTTCAGCTCCAGGACCTCGCCCTTGGCCTCGACCGTGATCTTCCTGCCGAGGTCGCCCTCCTTCACCGCGGTCGCCACGAGGGCGATGTTGCGCACCTGCGTGGTGAGGTTGTCCGCCATGAAGTTGACGCTGTCGGTGAGGTCCTTCCACATCCCCGACACGCCGCGCACCTGCGCCCGGCCGCCCAGCCGCCCGTCCGTACCGACCTCGCGGGCGACCCGGGTCACCTCGTCGGCGAACGCGGAGAGCTGATCGACCATCGTGTTCACGGTCTCCTTCAGCTCCAGGATCTCGCCGCGCGCGTCGACCGTGATCTTCTGGCTGAGGTCGCCGTTGGCCACCGCGGTGGTGACCTGGGCGATGTTGCGTACCTGTGAGGTGAGGTTGGAGGCCATGAAGTTGACGTTGTCGGTGAGGTCCTTCCACACCCCCGAGACGCCCGGCACCTGCGCCCGGCCGCCGAGCCGCCCCTCCGTACCGACCTCGCGGGCGACCCGGGTCACCTCGTCGGCGAACGCCGAGAGCTGGTCGACCATCGTGTTGACCGTCAGCTTCAGCTCCAGCAGCTCGCCGGTGGCCTCGACCGTCACCTGACGCGTCAGGTCGCCGCGCGCCACCGCCGTCGTCACCGCCGCGATGTCCCGCACCTGCGCGGTCAGCCGGGCGGCCATCGTATTGACCGCCTCCGTCACATCCCGCCAACTCCCGGACAGCCCCGCCACCTTGGCCCGGCCGCCCAGCCGTCCCTCATTGCCCGACTCGCGGGCCACCCGGGTGACCTCACCGGTGAACAGCGAGAGCTGGTCGACCATGGAGTTCACCGCGCGGCCCAGCCCGCAGCGGTCGCCGCGCAGCCTGCGGTGCCCGTCGTGCAGCTCCACGCGCTGGGTCAGATCGCCGCCCGCCACCGCGTTCAGCACCTGCGTCGCCTGGGCCGCCGGGACCACCAGCGCCTCGATGATGTCGTTGGCCGCGAGCACCGAGGAGGCCCAGGTCCCCTGACCGGGGCTGGCCGTCATCCGCTCGTCCAGCCGGCCCTGCCGGATCAGCTCGGAGCGCAGCCGCACCAGCTCGTCGGAGTGGTGTCGCGTGCGCACGACGATGTCGTTGAAGGCCCGGTGCAGATCGGCGAGGACGCCGTCGTACGCCACGGGGAGCCGTGTGCGGAAGTCGCCGGAGGACATCGACGCGAGTGCGGTGAGCAGCGGCTTGAGATCAGCCGCCCGCACCCAGTCGGTCCCCGTCTCCCGCATATCACGGGGCACTGCGGAATCCACCGACATAGTGACCCACTTCAGTAACTCGGCGCGAATGGGTGGGCTCAGTCTGTCACTCTGGCGATGGCGCATTCGGCGCGATGGCAGAACTGCTCGGGAGTGCTCAATGAGGACGACAACTCCGTCGGAAACCGACGTGGTGCGCAGGCCGACCACGGCCCGGCCCGACGCCGTCCCCGCACAGGACAGCGGTCCGCCCGCCGACGGCCGCCCGGCCGAGGGAGCACAACCCGCCGACGGTGCATACGGAACCGAAGGTTTCCGCGCCGTCGGACTGCCCGGCTCGCCCATCGCCGCCACCGCCGCCCGGCAGTTCGTCCGCACGACGCTCGCCGACTGGGTCACCCGCGGGCTGCCCGGCGCCGAGTACCTCACCGCGCGCCTCACCGACGAGGCCGAACTGCTCGTCAGCGAGCTGGTCACCAACGCCGTCGTGCACGCCGGCACCGCCGTCGAGCTGCTGTGCCGGCTGGACGAGGACGGCCCGCACACCGCCGTGACCGTGGAGGTCTCCGACCACCACCCCGCCCGCCCGGTGCGCGGCCGCCACGACGCCGTGACGGCCGAGGGCGCGGGCCGCGGCCTGCAGCTCGTCGGCGCGATCGCCGACGCCTGGGGCATCACCTACCGGCGCACCCTGAAGACCGTGTGGTTCCGGGTGACGGCGGACGCGCCGGAGGCGGTGTACGGCCCGCCGATGGAGATCTTCCACGCGGACCGCAGGGCGCCGGGCGGGCCGCCGGCCACCGAGCTGATGCCGCCCGGGCCGCAGCGGGCAGCGCTGCGCCGCTGCGAGGTCGAGCGGCTCCACCACGGCGCGCTGTCGTTCCTCGCCGAGGCGTCCGACCTGCTCAGCGGGCAGCTCGACGCGGATCAGGTGGCCGCGCTGGTCGCGCAGCTCATCGTGCCGCGGATGGCGGACTGGTGCGCGGTGTGGCTGGAGAACGGCGGGGAATCCGGCGCGCCCCGGCTGGCCCGCGTCTGGCACGCCACGGAGAGCCGCATCGACGGGCTGCGCGAGCTGCTGGAGAAGGACCCGCCGGTACTGACCGGGCGCGGCGACGGCCACCCCGCCGGCGCGGGCCCCTGGCCGTGGCCCGGCGAGCCCAGCGGGTTCGGGCCCGGCGGCGCGGCCCTGGCCTGCCCGCTGATCTCCGGCGTGCGCCGGCACGGCACGCTGCTGATAGGCCGGGCGGGACTGCTCCGCTTCCCCGACGAGGTCGTCTCGCTCATCGAGGACCTGGCGGGGCGGGTGGCCCGGGCCATCGCCTCCGCGGACGCCTACAGCCGCCAGGAGCGCATCAGCCGGGTACTGCAGCGCCGGCTGCTGCCCGGCCGCCGCCCGGACGTGCCGGGCGTGGCCTCGGCCGTGGTGTACGAGCCGCGCGAGGGCGCCTGGGCGGGCGGCGACTTCTGGGACCTCTTCCAGGCGGGCGAGGGCCGCTGGTGCTTCATGCTCGGCGACGTCTGCGGCAGCGGCCCGGAGGCGGCGGCCGTCACGGGGCTGGCCCGCCCGGTACTGCGGCTGCTGGCCCGCGAGGGGTACGGCGTCGGTGACGTACTGGACCGGCTGAACCGTACGGTCGCGCGGGAGGCGGCCGACTCCGTCGCCGCGGTGGCCGCCGCGGTGGTGGCGGCCGGCTCCGAGGCGGAGCTCCAGCCCGGCTACCGCGAGGAGAGCGAGCAGGCCCGGTTCCTCTCCCTCCTGTACGGCGAGATCGTCCCGCACGCGGACGGCACCGGCGGCGCCCGCTGCACGCTGGCCAGCGCCGGGCACCCGCTGCCGCTGGTGCTCGGCACGGACGGCACGGTGCGGGCGGTCGCCGCGCCCCAGATGCTGCTCGGCGTCATGGAGGAGACCGAGTACGAGAGCGAGTCCTTCGACCTCGCGCCCGGGGAGACGCTGCTGTGCGTGACCGACGGCGTGACCGAGCGCCGCTCGGGCTCCCGGCTCTTCGACGACGAGGACGGCCTCGCGCAGGCCCTCGCCGAGTGCGCGGGGCTGGGCGCCGACGGCGTCGCCGAGCACCTCCGGAGCCGCGTGCACGCCTTCGCCGCGACCCCGCCGGACGACGACCTGGCGCTGCTGGTGCTGCAGGCGGTACCGGGACCGTGGCCGGGCGGCGGGCCCGTGGCCGGGCGGGGCGGCGGTTACGGGCACGGTCCCGTGGCCGGACGCGGCCACGTCGACGGCCGGCGGAGGGGATCACTCCCCGCGTGCCGGACAATGGGGGCATGCCTTCTGCACTCCCCGACGGTGAGCCCATGCCCGAGGACGGGGCGCTGCCCGCCCCTGCCCTGGAGGGGGCGGGCGAGCGGCCGCTCGGGTTCTATCTGCACGTGCCGTACTGCGCGACCCGCTGCGGATACTGCGACTTCAACACCTACACCGCGAGCGAGCTGCGCGGCTCCGGCGGTGCGCTCGCCTCCCGCGAGAACTACGCCGACACCCTCATCGAGGAGATCCGGCTCGCCCGCAAGGTCATGGGCGACGACCCGCGCCGCGTCGAGACGGTCTTCGTGGGCGGCGGCACGCCGACGCTGCTCCCCGCCGCCGACCTGAGCCGCATGCTCGCCGCCATCCGCGACGAATTCGGCTTCACATCGGACGCGGAGATCACCACGGAGGCGAACCCGGAGTCCGTCGACCCGCGCTACCTCTCCGAGCTGCGCTCCGGCGGCTTCAACCGCGTCTCCTTCGGCATGCAGAGCGCCCGGCAGCACGTCCTGAAGATCCTGGACCGTACGCACACCCCCGGCCGCCCCGAAGCCTGCGTCGCCGAGGCACGCGCCGCCGGCTTCGACCACGTCAACCTCGACCTGATCTACGGCACGCCCGGCGAGACCGACGACGACTGGCGCGCCTCCCTGGACGCGGCCATCGGCGCGGGCCCCGACCACGTCTCCGCGTACGCGCTGATCGTCGAGGAGGGCACCCAGCTCGCCCGCCGCATCCGCCGCGGCGAGGTCCCGATGACCGACGACGACGAGCACGCCGACCGCTACCTCATCGCCGAGGAAGCGCTCACCGCCGCGGGCTTCACCTGGTACGAGGTCTCCAACTGGGCCACCACGGAAGCGGCCCGCTGCCGCCACAACGAGCTGTACTGGACCGGCGCCGACTGGTGGGGCGCGGGCCCCGGCGCGCACAGCCACGTGGGCGGCGTCCGCTGGTGGAACGCGAAGCACCCCGGCGCCTACGCCCAGGCCCTGAACGACGGCCGCTCCCCGGGTGCGGGCCGCGAGGTCCTGACGGCCGAGGACCGCCGCGTGGAGCGGATCCTCCTGGAGCTGCGGCTGGCGGCGGGGTGTCCGCTGGACCTGCTGCGGCCGACCGGGCTGGCGGCGGCCGAGAAGGCGCTCGCGGACGGCCTGCTGGACCCCGGCCCGTACGAGGCCGGGCGGGCGGTACTGACGCTGCGCGGCCGCCTGCTGGCGGATGCCGTGGTGCGCGACCTGGTCGACTAGGGCGTGTCTTTTGGATCAGGCCGGATCAGGTCGCGGCGTCTGGTGCGGTGCATCGTAAGGCGGAGCGTTGCCCTCGTACCGGGTTGTACGTGGGTAATGCGACAACGCCGCGAGGTGCCGTGCCAGGCGTCGCGACCCCGGGATGATCCGAAAGACGCGCCCTAGGCGGGCGGCGCCGTCACGAAATCGATCAGCTCCTCCACCCGTCCCAGCAGCGCCGGCTCCAGGTCCTTGTACGAGCGGACCGAGCCGAGGATGCGCTGCCACGCCGCGCCCGTGTTCTCCGGCCAGCGCAGGGCGCGGCAGACGCCCGTCTTCCAGTCCTGGCCGTGGGGGACGGAGGGCCAGGCGGGGATGCCGACCGAGGCGGGCTTCACGGCCTCCCAGACGTCGATGTAGGGGTGGCCGACGATCAGGACGTTCGCGTCCGTGACCGACGCCGCGATGCGGGACTCCTTGGAGCCGGGCACCAGGTGGTCGACGAGGACGCCGAGGCGGGCGTCCGGGCCGGGGGAGAAGGAGCGGACGATGGCCGGGAGGTCGTCGATGCCCTCGAGGTACTCGACGACGACGCCTTCGATGCGCAGGTCGTCGCCCCAGACGCGTTCGACCAGCTCCGCGTCGTGGCGGCCCTCCACGTAGATGCGCCCGGCGCGGGCGACCCGGGCGCGGGCGCCGGGGACGGCGAGCGAGCCGGAGGCGGTACGGCGCGGGCCCTGGGGGCGTGCGGATGTGGCGGAGGGACGCACGAGAGTGACGACCTTGCCCTCGAGAAGGAAGCCGCGGGGCGTCATCGGGAAGACCCGGTGTTTGCCGAAGCGGTCCTCCAGGGTGACGGTCGGCCCCTCGGCGGTCTTCTCGCAGCGGACGACGGCACCGCAGTACCCGGTGGTGATCTCCTCGACGACCAGGTCGGGCTCGGCGGGGACCTCGGGGGCGGGCTTCTGCTTCTTCCAAGGGGGAGTGAGGTCAGGCCCGTACTGTCTGCTGCGCATTCGACAGACGATATGCGGGGAGCGGGGCGCCCGTGGGGGCTATACGGGCGACACGCCGAAGCGGCGGGCCAGCTCTTCGCGCTGGGTGCGGACGAAGCGGGCATCCACGACGGCGCCGTGGCCGGGGACGTAGCGGGCCTCCTCGCCGCCGAGGGAGAGGAGCCGGTCCAGCGCGGCCGGCCAGCAGGCGGGGAGCGCGTCGGGGCCGGCCTGCGGCTCGCCCGACTCCTCGACGAGGTCGCCGCAGAACACCACCTCGGGCCCGCCCGCGCTGCCCTGCACACACACCGCCAGGTCGTGCGCGCTGTGCCCGGGACCGACGTTCGCCAGCAGGACGTGCCGGTCGCCCAGGTCCAGGGTGCGTTCGCCGCAGACCGCGTGCTGCGGGACCACCAGGGTGTCCACCGCCTCGGCCGCGGCCCCCGGGTCGGCCCCGTTCCGTACCGCGTCGGTGAGCAGCGCCTCCGGCTCGCGGCGCAGCAGCTCGCCCATGCCGGTCGCGCCGAAGACCGTCACACCCGCGAACGCCGCCGTGCCCAGTACATGATCGAAGTGCGGGTGGGTGAGGGCGATGTGGGACACCTCACGGCCCAGTACGCCGCGCACCTGGCGGCGCAGCTCGGCGCCCTCCGCCAGTCCGGACCCGGTGTCGACCAGGAGGACGCCGGTGGTACCGGCCACGACGCCGACCGTGGCGTCCCACTGGGGCAGCCGGCGCCGGGCGACCCCGTCGGCGAGCCGCTCCCACCCTGCCTCTTCCCAACTCGTGCGCATACCGCGACGCTAGCCCGTATAGCGCGAAATCGCGCGCGGCCGACCGGCTGACCTGGGCGTATCCCGGGGACACGGAGCCGCCGTGGCGCGATACGGTGGCCCGCCGGGCCGCGCGCCACGGTGCCCGGCCTTGCCCTGGCCGTGCTACCCGGCCGTACACTGGTTCAGGGTTTGGCACTCGGACCGGTCGAGTGCCAGGGACAGCCGGCCGGACCCCGGCCGGACAGGCGGCCGCGGAGGCCCAGGGGAGAGCGCGGGACTGGAGGTGTGCGCGATGCTCAGCGAACGCAGACTCGAAGTGCTGCGTGCCATCGTCCAGGACTACGTGGGCACCGAGGAGCCGGTCGGCTCCAAGGCCCTCACGGAACGCCACCGGCTCGGCGTCTCGCCGGCCACGGTCCGCAACGACATGGCGGTGCTGGAGGAGGAGGGCTTCATCGCCCAGCCTCACACGAGCGCCGGACGCATCCCCACCGACAAGGGCTACCGCCTCTTCGTCGACAAGCTGGCGGCCGTGAAGCCGCTCTCCGGCCCCGAGCGCCGGGCGATCCACAGCTTCCTCGACAGCGCGGTGGACCTCGACGACGTGGTGGCCCGTACGGTACGGCTGCTCGCGCAGCTCACCCGGCAGGTCGCGGTGGTCCAGTACCCCTCGCTGACCCGGTCCACCGTCCGGCACGTGGAGCTGCTGTCGCTGGCCCCGGCCCGGCTGATGCTCGTCCTGATCACGGACACCGGACGGGTCGAGCAGCGCATGATCGACTGCCCGGCGCCGTTCGGCGAAACGTCCCTGGCGGACCTGCGGGCCCGGCTCAACAGCCGGGTGGTGGGGCGCCGGTTCACCGACGTGCCCCAGCTGGTGCAGGACCTCCCCGAGTCCTTCGAGGCGGACGACCGCGGCACGGTCTCGACAGTGCTGTCGGTGTTGCTGGAGACTCTGGTGGAGGAGACCGAAGAGCGGCTGATGATCGGCGGTACCGCCAATCTCACGCGCTTCGGACATGATTTCCCGCTGACGATCCGGCCGGTGCTGGAGGCACTCGAGGAGCAGGTCGTGCTCCTCAAGCTGCTGGGAGAGGCCAAGGATTCGAGCATGACCGTGCGCATCGGGCACGAGAACGCTCACGAGGGCCTCACTTCCACATCGGTCGTCGCCGTCGGCTACGGTTCGGGCGACGAGGCAGTCGCCAAACTCGGCGTGGTCGGACCGACCCGCATGGACTACCCCGGAACGATGGGAGCGGTACGCGCAGTGGCACGTTACGTCGGACAGATCCTGGCGGAGTCGTAAGTGGCCACGGACTATTACGCGGTCCTCGGTGTCAGCCGCGACGCCTCGCAGGACCAGATCAAGAAGGCTTTCCGGCGGCTGGCGCGCGAGCTGCACCCGGACGTGAACCCGGATCCCAAGACCCAGGAGCGGTTCAAGGAGATCAACGCCGCTTACGAGGTGCTGTCGGACCCGCAGAAGAAGCAGGTCTACGACCTCGGCGGCGACCCGATGTCCCAGGGCGGCGGCGCCGGCGGGGCCGGCTTCGGCGCGGGCTTCGGGAACTTCTCCGACATCATGGACGCGTTCTTCGGCACGGCGTCGCAGCGCGGGCCGCGCTCGCGCACCCGCCGCGGCCAGGACGCGATGATCCGGCTGGACGTGGAGCTGAACGAGGCCGCGTTCGGTACGACCAAGGACATCCAGGTCGACACCGCCATCGTGTGCACGACCTGTACGGGTGAGGGCGCCGCGCCCGGCACCTCCGCGCAGACCTGTGACATGTGCCGCGGCCGCGGTGAGGTCTCGCAGGTCACCCGGTCCTTCCTGGGTCAGGTCATGACCTCGCGGCCGTGCCCGCAGTGCCAGGGCTTCGGCACGGTCGTGCCGACCCCGTGCCCCGAGTGCGCGGGCGACGGCCGCATCCGGTCCCGCCGCACGCTCACGGTCAAGATCCCGGCCGGTGTCGACAACGGCACCCGCATCCAGCTCGCGGGCGAGGGCGAGGTCGGTCCCGGCGGCGGCCCCGCCGGTGACCTCTACGTCGAGATCCACGAGGTCGCGCACCCGGTCTTCCAGCGGCGCGGCGACGACCTGCACTGCACGGTCACGATCCCGATGACCGCGGCGGCGCTGGGCACGAAGTGCCCGCTGGAGACGCTGGACGGGGTACGCGACGTCGACATCCGGCCCGGCACCCAGTCCGGCCAGTCCATCCCGCTGCACGGCTGCGGCATCACGCACCTGCGCGGCGGCGGCCGCGGTGACCTGGTCGTCCACGTCGAGGTCCAGACCCCGGGCAAGCTCGACCCGGAGCAGGAGGAGCTGCTGCGCCGGCTCGCCAAGCTCCGCGGCGAGGAGCGCCCGACGGGGCAGTTCCAGCCGGGCCAGCAGGGACTGTTCTCGCGCCTCAAAGATGCCTTCAACGGACGATGAGGCAGGGGAGTGGGGCCGTCCTCGCGGACGGTGAACCGCTCCGGAATATGTGTACGTGGCACGGTCGCCCCGATTCAGGGGGCGGCCGTGACGCGTGACACGATGTGGGCATGCCCACCGCGCTGACCGATCTGTGCCGCCACCCGATCGTGCAGGCCCCCATGGCGGGCGGCGCCTCGAGTCCCGAGCTGGCCGCCGCCGTCAGCACGGCCGGCGGCCTGGGCTTCCTCGCGGCCGGATACAAGACGGCCGACGGCATGTACCAGGAGATCACCCAGGTGCGCGGGCTGACCGACCGCCCCTTCGGCGTGAACCTCTTCATGCCGCAGCCGGAGCTCGCCGACGCCGCCGCCGTCGAGGTCTACCGCGAACAGCTCGCGGGCGAGGCCACCTGGTACGAGACCGAGCTCGGCGACACCGCGGGCTCCGCCGACGACGGGTACGACGCCAAGCTCGCCGTCCTGCGCGAGGACCCCGTGCCGGTGGTCTCCTTCACCTTCGGCTGCCCCGACCGCAAGACCCTGCAGGCCCTCGACAGGGTCGGCACGTACACCGTCGTCACGGTCACCACGGCCGCGGAGGCGCGGGCCGCGCAGGAGGCGGGCGCCGACGCCGTGTGCGTCCAGGGCATAGAGGCGGGCGGTCACCAGGGCACGCACCGCGACGACCCGCACAGCGACGGCACCGGCGCGGGCGTCGGCCTGCTCACGCTGATCGCCGAGGTCCGCGAGGACGTCCGGCTGCCGGTGATCGCCGCGGGCGGGCTGATGCGCGGCGCGCAGATCGCCGCCGTACTGGCCGCGGGCGCGGCCGCCGCCCAGCTCGGCACGGCCTTCCTGGCCTGTCCCGAGTCCGGCGCCCACCCGCTGCACAAGCAGGCGCTGACCGACCCGCTGTTCACCCGTACGGAGCTGACCCGGGCGTTCTCCGGGCGCCCGGCCCGCGGCCTGGTGAACCGTTTCCTGCGCGAGCACGGCCCGTACGCACCGGCCGCCTACCCGGCCGTCCACTACCTCACCTCCCCGGTACGCAAGGCCGCGGCCAAGGCCGGCGACCCGCAGGCCATGAGTCTGTGGGCGGGCCAGGGCCACCGGCTGGCCCGGCAGCTCCCCGCGAGCGGGCTGATGGAGACACTGGTGGCCGAACTGGCCGCCGCACGCGATCAGTTGAACCCCTCCGGCGCCGCCGGAACCGGACCCCTCGGGAGTGCCTCGTGACCGCCCCGGTCTTCCTCGTCGACTCGCTGGCCGGCGCCGCGCCGGGCGCGGCCCTCACCCTGGACGGCCCCGAGGGGCGGCACGCGGTGTCCGTACGACGGTTGCGCGCCGGCGAGGAGATCGTGCTGACGGACGGCGCGGGCACCGGCGCGTACGGGACGGTCGCCGCGGTCGAGGGCAAGGACCGCCTCGACGTCGCGGTGACGGAGGTACGGACCGAGGAGGCGCCGCGGCCGCGCATCACCGTCGTACAGGCGCTGCCCAAGGGCGACCGCGGTGAACTGGCCGTGGAGACCATGACCGAGACCGGCGTGGACGCGATCGTGCCGTGGCAGGCGTCGCGCTGTGTGACGCAGTGGAAGGGCGAGCGGGGCGCCAAGTCGCTGACGAAATGGCGCAATACGGCGCGCGAGGCCGGGAAGCAGGCCCGCCGGCTGACGTTCCCGGAGGTCGCGGATGCGGCCACCACGAAGGACGTGGCCGCGCTGCTGTCCGGCGCCGCCTTCGCCGCCGTGCTGCACGAGGAGGGCAGCGAGCCGCTGGCCCGCGCCGAACTCCCCGCCGACGGCGGCATCGTGCTCGTCGTCGGGCCCGAGGGCGGCGTCTCGCCGGAGGAACTGGAGCTGTTCGCGGCGGCCGGCGCGAAGCCGTACCGGCTGGGGGCGAGCGTGCTGCGCACCTCCACCGCCGGTACGGCCGCGACCGCGCTGCTGCTGGGGCGTACCGGCCGCTGGGACTGAGCGCCCGGCTGGTCCCGGCGCTCGGCCGGTTCCGGCGTCCGGCCGGTTCCGGCGTGGCGTCAGATCAGGGTCGCGTTGAGCGCGATGTTCTTGACGGCCGCCAGGGCCTGGCTGACCGGGCAGTTCTTCTTGGCGTCCTCGGCGGCAGCCTGGAAGTCCGCCTCCGAAAGGCCGGGGACGCGGGCCTTGACGGTCAGCACGATGCCGGTGATGCCCTCGCCCGGCTGGAACGTGACGTCGGCCTGGGTGTCGACCGTCTCCACGGTGTAGCCCTGACCTGCCAGGCCGTGCGAGAACGCCATGGAGTAGCAGGAGGAGTGGGCCGCCGCGATCAGCTCTTCGGGGCTGGTCTTCCCGCCGGGCTCCTCGGTGCGGGCCGGCCAGCTCACGTCGTACGTACCGATCTTGGAGGAGTCCAGGGCCACCTGGCCCTTGCCCTCCATCAGGTTGCCTTCCCAGTGGGTTTTGGCCGTGCGCGTCGTTGCCATGTGGGTCGCTCCCGTATGTGGCGGAACCTGGTTCTTCGGGGCCCAGGCTAGTGACGATCGGGGCGGGCGGGGGAGCGCCGCGCGGAGTTGGCCGGAGCGGGCCTGTCGGGCCGTAGGGCGGCGATGGCACGCTGCGGGGCATGACGGGACGCGTGCGGGGCCGTTGGTTACGGGCGTTGGCAGCGGCGGGTGCCGTGGGTGCGGTGGCCGCCGGAACAGCGGCGTGCGAGCCATCGGGCTACTCCAATACCTCGGCGATAGCGGTGACCACGGATGAGCAGGGGACCCGGGCACTGGAGTGGGAGAAGGTCGACGTGCGGTGGCTGAGCTGCACGGCGACCGCGCCGAACGGCGGCCAGCCGGCGCCGACGGGGGCGGCCGGTGCCACCCCGGTCGCGGCGGGTGACCGCGCCCGGGTCGACTGCCAGGGCCAGACCGCCAGCGGTGAGCGGATTACCATCCGGGGACCGGTGACCCGCGAGGTCCGCGGCCGGTGCGTGGAGGGCAGCGGGCTGACCGCGGTGGTCGGGGAACGGGTGGTCTTCCGTACGAACACCATCGGCAACTGCAACGCCCCGGCGTCTAGCGCCACACCGAACTCCGATAGCCCGGGCAACTCTGATGACCCCGGTAACTCTGAGAATCCCGGTAACTCCGATGATTCTGGTAACCCCGGAAACTCTGACGACTCCGGTAACCCCGATAACGCCGACAACCCTGGAAACTCTGGTAACTCCGATAACCCGGAGTCTGGCCCCGGCCGCGACGACCAGGGCGGGGGCGGGAGCGACGAGGGTGGGAACGACAACGAGAACGGCGGGGGCGACGGCCAGAACGACGACGGGCAGAACGGCGACGGCCAGAACGGCGACGGCAAATGGCAGGACGACGGCAAGTGGCAGGACGACGGGAAACACGACGAGGGGAACCACGACGACTGCCCGGACGGCGACCACAACGGTGACCACGGCGACGACGGTCACGGTGACGACGGCAAGTGGCAGGACGACGGCCAGTGGCACGACGGCAAGGACGCCCACGACGACGCCCACGACGACCGCGCGGCACGCCAGTAACCGCCGCAGCGCCCCGATCGGTACGATCAGGTTCGTACGAGCCGACGACCCGTGAGGAGCGCACCCGGTGGCGGGAGAACCGCAGGCCGACTGCCTGTTCTGCAAGATCGTGGCGGGCGAGGTGCCCGCGACGATCGTCCGAGAGACCGACACGACCGTCGCCTTCCGCGACATCAACCCCCAGGCGCCCACCCACGTCCTGGTGATCCCCAAGGTCCACCACCCGGACGCCGCGTCCCTGGCCACCGCCGAGCCGCAGATCGCCGCCGACGTGCTGTGCGAGGCGCGCAAGGTCGCGGAGGAGGACAAGGTCGACGGCACCGGCTTCCGCATCGTCTTCAACACCGGCACCGGCGCGGGCCAGACCGTCTTCCACGCCCACGCCCACGTACTCGGCGGCCGCGGCCTCAACTGGCCCCCCGGATAAGGCGCCGGAAGGTCACGGGAACGGATCAGCACCTTGTCCGTACGCGAACTGGTCGTCCTCGGTACCGCCAGCCAGGTGCCCACCCGGCACCGCAATCACAACGGTTATCTGCTGCGCTGGGACGGTGAGGGGCTGCTCTTTGATCCCGGTGAGGGGACGCAGCGGCAGATGCTGCGTGCCGGGGTGGCCGCGCATGACATCAACCGGCTGTGCGTCACGCACTTCCACGGCGACCACAGCCTCGGCCTGGCCGGGGTGATCCAGCGGATCAACCTCGACCGGGTGCCGCATGCCGTCACCGCCCACTACCCCGCGAGCGGGGCGCACTTCTTCGAGCGGCTGCGCTATTCGACGGCGTACCGGGAGACCGTGAAGCTGCGGCAGGAGCCGGTGTCCGGCGACGGCGGCACGATCGCCGACACGCCCGGCTGGACGCTCACCGCCCGCCGTCTCTCGCACCCCGTCGAGTCCTACGGCTACCGCCTCCAGGAGCCGGACGGGCGGCGGATGCTGCCCGAGCGGCTGGCCGAACACGGCATTTCCGGCCCCGAGGTGGGCCGGCTGAGCCGGGAGGGCGCCCTCGTCCGCGAGGACGGCCGGACGGTCACCCTGGAGGAGGTCAGCGAGGTACGCCCTGGCCAGTCGTTCGCGTTCGTGATGGACACCCGGCTGTGCGCCGGCGCGCACGAGCTCGCGGCGGGTTGCGACATGCTCGTCATCGAGTCCACGTTCCTGGACGGCGACCGTCAGTTGGCTGCCGAGCACGGCCACCTGACGGCGGGCCAGGCGGCCATGGTCGCGCGCAATGCCGGCGTCCGGCACCTGGTTCTCACGCACTTCTCGCAGCGGTACACCGACCCGTCCGAGTTCGAGCGGGAGGCCCGGGAGACGGGTTACGACGGCGAACTGACGGTGGCCCGGGACCTGTTGCGGGTACCGCTGCCGAAGCGGCGCTGAGCGCTTCCGGGGTGCGCGGAGTGCGGGGGTGCCCGTTACGGCAGGTAGTACATCGGGTTCGGCAGCTTGAAGGTGCGGTCCGCGTAGCCGCCCCGCAGGTCGGAGTGCTGGTCACCGAAGTTGGCGACGATGTCGTACCCCTGGGACTCGATGTGCTTGCGGGTGCCGGACTTGTACTCGATGGTCGAGCAGCCGGTGCCGCAGGACAGGTAGGACGGCGGGTTTTCCTTGTTCTTGAGGTAGACGTGCCCGCGGTCGAGCGGGACGTCGTAGCCGACGTTCTTCAGGTTGCGGACGCTCCAGTCGCGCTGGGCCTCCTTGCGGCCGGTCACGAAGAAGACCTCGTAGCCCTTGGCGCGGGCGTGGTTCACCAGCGCGTCCATGCCGAAGACCGGCTCCATGTCGTGGCTCTTCAGGTACGCGTCCTGGGCCTTGTCGCTGAAGGCGAAGCCCACCTGCAGCTCGAAGTTGTAGGTCAGCAGGGTGGTGTCGTCCATGTCGAGGACGATGGCGGGCTTGCCCGAGCCGTGGTGGTTCCGTGCGGCGCCGTCCAGGTACTGCTGCGCCTTCGCCTCGATGCCGTGGACCTGGCGGGCGTAGTTGCTCTTCGGCGAGGCGTAGTGCTCCCCGTCGGCGGTGACAGTGTCGCCGTAGTACGCCTTGATCTTGTCCTGGACCTGGGTGAGGTTCGGTATCTCCTTGTCCGAGCGCGGGACGGAGTGGTCGGCGGTGGCCTGGCCGACACCGAAGGCGGTGGTGGCGGCGACGGCAGCCGCGGCGGCTACGGCGCCCAGGCGCGCGCGGAAGCGCATGTGGTTCTCCTGTGGAGTTGGGGGCGGAAAAGGGGACTCCGGTAGATCTAGCAGGCGTTGCTTCTGCGTATCTACGCGCGGAGATTAAATCGTTGGCAAAGCATTGCCGGGCGGTCGCGGGGCGTACGGGGCGACTGCGCGCGCCCGTACGGAATGGCTGTGGGTGCCCGTACGGAGTGACTGTCGGTACCCGTACGGGCTGTCTGAGCTCTTGACGGCCGATATGCCTGTCTCTAGCCTCCATTCTCATCCGTGGACGCCATCTACATATGGAGACAGGCCCATGACGGTCATCGAACGGCTGCGCGCGGGCATGGCTCGCGGCGTGCTGTCCTTCCCCCTCACCTCCTTCGGCGGCGACGGCGCGCTGGACCTGCCCGCGTACCGCGACTACCTCGCGAGCCGGATCGCCGCCGGGCCCGGCGCGCTCTTCCCGGCCTGCGGCACGGGCGAGTTCTTCTCGCTGGACGAGGACGAGTACGGCCGGGTGATCCGGGCCGCCGTCGAGGCGGCGGACGGGCGGCTGCCGGTCGTCGCCGGAGTGGGCTACGGCTGGGCGCAGGCCGCGCGGTTCGCCAGGGTCGCCGAGGACGCCGGGGCCGACGCGGCCCTGCTGATGCCGCACTATCTCGTCAGGGCCCCGCAGGACGGCCTGGTCGCCCAGGTGTGCGAGGTCGCGGCCCGCACGAGCCTGCCGCTGATCGCCTACCAGCGCGACCACGTCACCTTCACCGCCGACAGCGTCCGCCGGATCGCGGAGATCCCCGGTGTCATCGGCCTCAAGGACGGCCACAGCGACCTGGACCGGCTGCAGCGCGCCAAACTCGCCGCGCCCGACGGCTTCCTGTTCTTCAACGGCGCCGCCACCGCCGAACTGCAGGCCCGCGCCTACGCGAGCCTGGGCATCACCGCGTACTCCTCCGCCGTGCACGCCTTCGCGCCCGAGATCGCCGGCGCCTTCTTCACGGCGCTCGCCGAACACGACGACACCACCGTCGAAAAGCTGCTGACCGGCTTCTACATCCCCTTCGTCGAGCTGCGCGACCGGGTGCCCGGATACGCGGTGTCGCTGGTCAAGGCGGCGGCCCGGCTGCGCGGGCTGCCCGTCGGCCCCGTACGCGCCCCGCTCACCGACCCGTCCCCCGCCGACCTCACCGACCTCACGGCGCTCCTGGAGCGCGGCCTCGACCTGGTAGGAGCCGCTCGATGACCCGCGCGGAACTGACGATCGCCGAAGTCCGGCTCACCCCGATCCTGGTCGCCGACCCGCCGCTGCTCAACACCCAGGGCGTGCACCAGCCCTACACCCCGCGGCTGATCATCGAGGTGGTGACCGAGGGCGGTGCGACCGGCCTCGGCGAGACCTACGGCGACACCAAGTACCTCGACATCGCCGGGCCACTGGCCGAGATGATGCGCGGTCGCTCGGTCACGGATCTGAACGCGCTCCCCGGACTCGCCGCCGAGGTGTGCGGCGACTCGCCGGCCGCCACCGCGGCGGGCGCGGTCGACGTCGGCGGGCTGCGCGGCGTCCAGACCGCCGACAAGCTGCGCCTCTCCGTCCTCTCCGGCTTCGAGGTCGCCTGCCTGGACGCCTGGGGCCGCGCCACCGGACTCCCCGTGCACGCCCTGCTCGGCGGCAAGGTCCGCGACCGCGTCGACTACAGCGCGTACCTCTTCTACCGCTGGGCCGAGCACCCGGGCGGCCGCGGCGAGCCCGACGACTGGGCGGCGGCCACCGACCCGGCGGGCGTGGTCGCGCAGGCCCGCCGCCTCGCCGACACCTACGGTTTCCGCTCGTTCAAGCTCAAGGGCGGGGTCTATGAGCCGGCCGAGGAGATCGCCGCGGTCCGCGCGCTGGCCGAGGAGTTCCCCGGACAGCCGCTCCGGCTGGACCCCAACGGCGCCTGGTCGGTGGAGACCTCCCTGAAGGTCGCCGACGAGCTCGAGGACGTACTGGAGTACCTCGAGGACCCGGCGAGCGGCACGGACCGGATGGCCCAGGTGGCGGCCCGTACGGAGATTCCGCTCGCCACCAACATGTGCGTGACGACCTTCGACGAGATCGCCGAGGCGTTCACCCGCGGCGCCGTCCAGGTCGTCCTCTCCGACCACCACTACTGGGGCGGCCTGCGCAACACCCGCGAACTGGCCGCGATCTGCCGCACGTTCGGCGTCGGGGTCTCCATGCACTCCAACACCCACCTCGGCATCAGCCTCGCCGCGATGACACACGTCGCGGCCACCGTGCCCAATCTCCACCACGCCTGCGACAGCCACTACCCCTGGCAGACCGAGGACGTCCTCACCGAGCGGCTCGCCTTCGACGGCGGCGCCGTCGCGGTCACCGACACCCCGGGACTGGGCGTCGAGCTGGACCGCGACCGCCTCGCCGCGCTGCACCGGCGCTGGCTGGACGACGACGGCAGCCAGCGCGACCGGGACGACGCGGCGGCGATGCGCGTCGCGCACCCGGAGTGGACGGCGCCGGCCGTGCCGCGCTGGTAACTCCCCGGCCGCTCTCACCGGTCGGCGCCGGGGTGTCGCCCTCTGGGCGGGAATGCGGGGAACGCGTACGGTATGGGTCCGTCCCGTGCGTGATCATCGAGAGGGGCCGCCCCCATGGCACAGCAAGTACGCGGAGTCATCGCACCCGGCAAGGACCAGCCGGTGCGCGTCGAGACGATCGTCGTGCCGGACCCGGGCCCCGGCGAGGCCGTGGTCCAGGTCCAGGCGTGCGGTGTGTGTCATACGGACCTGCACTACAAGCAGGGCGGGATCAACGATGAGTTCCCGTTCCTGCTGGGGCATGAGGCCGCTGGTGTCGTGGAGTCGGTGGGCGAGGGCGTGACGGATGTGGTGCCCGGCGACTTCGTCATTCTGAATTGGCGTGCGGTGTGCGGGCAGTGCCGGGCGTGTCTGCGGGGGCGTCCGCAGTACTGCTTCGATACGCACAACGC